>NZ_BJFL01000008.1 GCF_005405885.1 Gandjariella thermophila | reverse complement strand
GCTGCCCGACGTCCTCGATCATCACGGCGTGGATCTGCCCGTCCTCGACGATCGTCAGCGTGTTGTCCCGCACGCTCACCCGGCCGGCGGACGTCGGGATGCTGGCGACCTTGTACTTGTTAAGTGGGCTGGCGGGGAAACGCGTGGTGTAGAAGTGCGCCATCTCCAGGTCGATCGCGCCGATCGGGGCGTCGACGAAGGAGTAGATGGGCTTCCACTCGGTCGCGCCGACGGCGTGTTCCATGACTGACACCGCCCACCGCGGGCTTTGGGCGGTGTCGTCCAGCGTGATCCGAGCGGACAACGCGGGGTGCGCCAGCTCCGCCCCGTCGGCCAGCTTGAGGACGCCGCGGGGCCCCTGGGCGCCGTAGCCGATGTCGAGCAGCCAGCGTTCGCCGTCGAGGGTGACCAGGAAGATCTGGTGAGTAGCCGGGGTCCGGTGTGTGCCGAGGACGCTGCAGAGCCGCATCTCGTAGTCGAACCCGCAGGCGTCGAGGAACGCCTGCATCAACCCGCCGGTCTCGTAGCAGATGCCGCCACGGCGCCGCTCGACGATCGCCTCGCGCAGGACGTCCTGGGTCAGGCCGCGGTCGGCGTTGGCGTGCATGGAGAAGTTCTCGAACGGCACGGTGTAGAAGTGCGCCTCATGCAGCCTGCGCAGGCTGTCGAGGCTGGCCTCGAACGGCGACGTGAAGCCGATCCGTTTCGCGTAGTCGGTGACGAACATCGTGGTTTCAGACGTTGAGTACGAGCTGCGGGCTGATTGACTTGCTGACGCACGGCAGCATGTACAAGCTGTCGGCTTTCTCTTGGTCGGTGAGGACCTCGTCGCGGTGGTCGACCCGTCCCGAACGGACCTCGACCTCGCATGTGCCACAAATGCCCCGGCGGCACGACGACGGCACGGCCACGCCGTGCTTGCTTGTTCAGCTGCTCCAGTAGCGACGGGCGCTGCGCGGCGCGGAACCGGGTGCCAGACCGCGCGCACACCACCTCCACAGTGTCGGGCACGTTCTGGACCGCCGAAGCGGGCTCGTCGATGACCAAGGTGCACCCGTCCCGCGTCTGCGCGCGCAGCTGAGTGATCATCGCGGGCGGGCCGCACGCGCCGATAACGGCGCCAGCGGGGATGCTCGCCATCACCTCGGCCCAGTCCGGGCGGCCCTGGAGGGCGGTGTCGATGGTGAAGACGTGGCCCTCCTGCTCGAGGGCCAACTCGCGAATGCGGTCGAGGAACGGGAACTCGTGCTCGCCGCGGTCGACGTAGGTCAAGTGCCAGCCACGCACCTGACCCCGCTCCAGCACGGCCAGGATCGGGTTGATGCCCACGCCGGCGGCCAGGAAGTGGCTGAACGGCGCGGAATGCCCGGACGGGAAATGCCCAGCCGGCTCGGTCAACGTCACGGCCGCGCCGACGAACAGTCGCGGCGAGAGGATGTCCCGGCGGTCGCCGCGGCCGCGGTTGCGAATGGCGATCTCGTAGGTGCCGTCCTCGGCGGAGATGACGGTGAACGTCTTCAGCTGCGGCCCGATGCGCAGGGTGGTGTGCTGGCCGGGGATCGCTTCCGGCAGGGGCGGCGTACCGGGCCGGTGGGTGAGCCAGTAGCGGGGTGACGGTCGGGGTGAGGACGCGTGCAGCCTTGATCATCGCCTCGATCACGGGATCAGCCCCGCTTCCTGGAAAGCCTCGTGGGTCGCGTTGTGCTCCAGGGCACCGGCCTCGACGAAGTACTGCAGCGTCGGCGCGGCGCCCCGGCGTACGTCCTCGACAACGATCTCGTGGGTGTAGGTTTCGGTCATCACCTGTTCGACCTCCTCGGGGTTCAGCCCAGCGGCTGTCAACCCGAGTGCGATGCTTGGGTAGTCCGGCTCGAGGAAGGCGAAAATCAACCGCGGGATGTACGGACCGGCCAGCTCCTGTTCCTGCCGCGTCATCGCAGGCCAAAGATAACGCAGGAGTGTCGAGAAATAGGCGTGGTGCTTCGTTTCGTCGTCGGCGTGGTCGGCGACGGTCTCGCGAATACCTTCCGGCAACCTTTTATCGTTCGGCAATTCATCCTGACGATATGAGTGTCTCGCTGACAATGGCGAACAGCATTTCGTCGAGACCACGGATCTGACTCGGGAGTTCCTCGTGAATGCGCGCCAATACTTCGGTGAACGCCGGGACTGTCGGCAACGCGGGTGCGATACCGGTACGGGTCCGCACCTCGCGCATCAGTTCGTAAGTGAACTGCGCGTGCCAGGCTTCGTCGGTGACGATTTTGAAGGCGTCCGCGCGCATGAGCTCCGGCAGCTCCAGCCCCGCCATCCCGCGGCTGATGTGTCCGGTCACGGGGATGACCGCGCTCTGCTCGAGGTCGATGGTGAACTTCAGGTACTCGTAAAGCCGGTGCACCAGAACGGCTTCCCTGGTCCGCGAATCGGCACCGGCCAGGATGGGATGGTCCAGCGACCGTACGAGCTCGGGCGTGAAGAACAACTCCCCACTGTCCCCGAGCGGCCGGATCGGGTTGTTCCGGACGGTGGCTAATCGGTCCCAGTTGCGGAAGCGGCTGCGATAGCGGCTTTCCGCGAGGGCCTCATCGATGCGGTACTGATGGTGACGAGCGAGAATGGTTCGGTTGGCAGCGCTCGCGAACTCCAATGGCATGAGTAAGGAATCTCCCCTCCCCCAGAGACCTGCTCCGATGACAAGTCACGCCGCCGAGTCGTGGCCTCTTTCCAACAAAGCAGACACGTTTCCGGGGGAACCGATCCGAAGAGTGCACACCTCGACGTGTGGCAGAATTCGACCGACTTGACCCTACCTTACACAGCCCCCAGCGGTCAGCTCGATCCTGCCATCCCGGTAAGTGAGGAATCAAGCAGTTATGAGCTTCGCCATAGTGTCCATTCAGGAGTCGCTCTCTTTTCGTAGGAACGGCTTAACGGCGGTCGTCCAGCGGTATGAATCCGCGGCGGGGCAACGCCCGCGATAGGCCACCGGTGAGGCCGACGCGATCGGCCAGCAGCCGTAAGGCCGCCGTCCCGGCATGGTTGATGACGTCGGGGCCGCCCCACGCCAACGGCCAAGTCCTAGTAGTACTTGATCGTCCATCTAAAGGTTGTCCCGTAATGATCAGGAGCGCAGATCGTGGGAGGGATTGATGGCAGCCCCCGTCGACCTCCCGGGTAGTTCACACGAGCAGGGCCAGGTTGCGCATCTGCGCGACCCCGAGGGTGGCGTACCAGACGCCATCGCCTTTGCGGCGGCAGTTGCGCAGGATGTTCCAGGACTTCAGGTGCGCCAATGCATGTTCGACGCGGGCACGGACCCGCTTGTGTACCGTGTTGAGCTGCTCCTTCCACCCCGGAAGCGGGCTGCCATCACCCGGTTTGCGGTACGGCATGATCACGCCCGGATTGTCCTGGTACCCGCCGTCGGCCATCACGTGCGCGCCGGTGCACTGCTGGTCCACCCCGGAATCGCGGTAGGACCGGCAGTCGTTGCGGTTGCCCGGCGTGGGCGTACCCACCGCCACGGTCAACTCGGTGTTCGCGTCGATGACGACCTGCATGTTCACCGAGTACCGATAGTTCTTGCTGGATGCCGACCTGCTGCGGTCATGCGTGGGCACCAGAGTCCCGTCGACGATCAGCACCGTTTCCGGGCCATGCGGCTTGGTCACCGGCGACAGCGCCAACAACGGCGCGAGGTGATCGACCACCCGGTTGGCCGCGCACTTGGAGATCCCGAACAGCAGGGCGATCTGGCGGAAGGTCAAGTTGGTGCGGTAGTACACCGCCACCAGCAAGACTCGGTCCGCCAGGGGCAGGCCCCACCGCCGGCCGGTGCCGGTCTGCTCACCGCCCCGAGTGGCCACGAGGCGCACCAGCTTGGCGAACTGTCGCGCCGACAGGCCCGTGAACACCGGCACCCACTCGGGCCGGTCCGCCCTGATCACCTGCTCCACGGCGAGGTCAACGACCAAGATCGTCCATCGTTACGGGACAAGCTTTAGGGTGATCGTCTGGTAGACGACCGAGACACTCGCTGCAACCTGCTTCGCCAGTTCGGGTGCGAGTGCCCTACCTTGCTGGACCCATCGAGCTTTGTCCTGATCCGATGAGAATCCGGACTTCTGCGGGTCATCGGCGCGGTAGGTGGCCTGGAACTCGGCGTCCCAACTGTCGAGTTCACGCAGGAGGCTCGGGGACAGGTCCATGTAGTCGCCGACCTGGTCGAGAGGACAGTTATGCGTGTCGAGTTCGCCGCGCCGCTCGTAGATGATCCACAAGGGACTGGTCTCCCACTCCGCCGCGAGTCTGACACGCTTCAGCGCCAGCTCACCGCTCATCCTCGACTCCTGGATGGTTGCCGCCGGCATCGGTGGGTATGCACACCAACAACCGGAGGTAGCCGTGCGGGGTCAGCTCAGCATCCGCAACGCCTCGTGCAGGCGGGAGGCGAGCAACTGCGGGGTTGCCGGCGCCGCGACGATCCAGCTTTCCCCGGACGGGCTGCGGCGGAGTTGGGTGAGCCACCGTCCGCTGGCGGTGTCGAGGTAGACCACGGGGCGTTCGATTCGCTTGCGGACGCCCATCGGGGTCCAGCGGGCGGCGTAGAGCTGCCCGCCGCCGGTGCGCGGCAGGTTGAGGATTTCCTTCAACGCCGACACCTCCGGCCGTACGGCCGCGTCCTGCTCGCGCTGCACGGCGGCGAGGCTGGTGAACCCGGTCCGCTCGTTCAGCGGCCGGACTCGCGGACCGGGCTGCTCCCGCATGTCGGCCTCGGGGACGCTGACCGACGCGCCCCGCGCGGCCGGCACCGGTGGAAGCTGCGCCAGCAGCGCGTCCATCGCACCGTCCGCGTAGATGCGGTGCACCCGGACCACGCCGGCCGGCTTGTCTCGCACCACCAGCCCCGCATCCCGCCGACCCACCGAGACCAGCACGCTGATGTCCACCTGCGGCGCGGTGATCCAGCCGTAGAACTCCACCTCCGGACGGTCGATCAGCCGCACGAGATCGCCGAACTCGGGATCCAGCCCGCGCGGTCCGGCCAGGCCGCGTTCCGCGAGCACGGCCCACGCCCGCCGATCGGCTGCGCGCTGCTCGTCCTCCGTCTGCCAGGTGATCGCGTCGGCCAGCACGTTGTGCGGTTCGCCGATGTCCTCCCACCGCCAGATCGCCGTGAACACCTCAAGCGGCAACTCGACCCGCCCGGCCCATGCCACTGACCCTGCCCCCTCACCAGCGCGCGTCAACAACGCCCCGACCGCGGCGGGGCGGAAACCATCCCGTAACGGGAACTACTCGCCGATCACCGGTGGCGCGGTCAGCGGCAGATCGCCCGCCAGCTCACTGGACCGGTCGCCGACGAGGTAGGACGCGGAACGGTGCTCGCCGTCCTCCTCGCCCTTGCCACCGCGGCCGCCCATGCCCATCGGACCGCCCGCGGCACCTCGTGCCCCGGCGGCTCCCGCCATACCTCGCGCGGCAGCGGCCCGGCCCATGGCTTCCTCCTGGGCGCCCATGGTGTTGCCAGCACCCGGGGCGCCACGACCGGAACTCCCAGCACCGCCCGCGCCGGCGCCGGCACCGAACCGTGCCGACCCAGCGCCACCACGGCCACCGAAGCCGCCCTCGGGCTCGCCCACGCCGCCGAGCGGACCACCACCGAACGGGCCGAACGCCGCGGGGTTTTCGCCGGGACCGCCAGGGCCGCCGGTGTTCGGCCCCCAACTCGCAGGACCACCGCCGGGACCACCGACGTTGGGGCCACCAGCCCACTGCGCGGCATCCGTCCGCAGGCTGCCAGCCCCCGGCGAACCCGTCCACCCGCCGATGGGTGCGGCACTCCCGCCGGCCCGCGGGCTACCGCCCCATCCCGCCGAACTTGTGCGAGTAGTTCCGCCGCCGGCACCGGCGTACGGGGTACCGCTCCACCCGCCCGACGTGCCCCCGCCCTGGTCCGGCGCCGTCACCGTGACGTTCGACCCGTCCGGCGCCACACCCGGGAAGCTGCTCGGCATCGCAGACCCGTTGCTGGAACTGGACTGCACGTACGTGTTGTACGCCGCGGTGTTGGCGTTAGCGGTGTTGTTGTAGTTATCGATCTGAGTATCCAGATCGGTATGCCACGGCGTCATCTCGTTCAGCAGATTATTGTGAGGCGGTTCCGCTGGAACCGGCTGTACCGCGCCCTTCACCGTGTTGACCGCCTCTTGCTGATCGGCGAGCGCCTTCTGGTGGATGGCCAATTCGCCGTGCGCGGAAGCCACCATCGTGGACAGTGGTGTGGTTCCCGCCTGCGCCGCCTGCGCGGCATTCCCCTGCCAACCCGCCGCGATCATCTGCGACAGTTCCCGGACCTGCTGCTCCAGGTCGCTGTAGTGCGCGGCGGCACTCTGCGCCGATGCCTTGGCCATGTCCAGCGAACTCGCATCCGCCTGGGACATCTTCTGGTAAATCTCGTCCGCCTTGAGGCCCATTACACGCCCCCCTTGATGTTCTCAATTATCAGCCCTGCGGCTTGCTGGGCGATTCCGCATGGGTCCTTGGTCTGTGGAGTGCCCTGCACTGGGACGGCGAGAATCAAAGTGTCGCTCATACCTACGGCCACCGAGCAGGCACCGCGCGACCGCTGATCGGCATACTCGTCAAAAATGACTGCCGGATAGCCGTTGATCGGCGGAATCTCCTGAAACAGGGCAGCTTCCTTCCTTTTGAGATACAGGTTGCTGAGGCCCCTCTTGTTCCCGGTGAGGAAGCTCATTGCTATGGAAGAATTAGTCTGCGTGCTGAACCAGGAGCATTTGGGTCCGGCAGGAAACGCGATGTCTGGGTTCGGAGTCGCCGCGGGAAGACCGAGGGATTGTAGCTGTGCGCGTGTCAGGGTCCGACACGGATCAGCCTGGTACTTGGCGGTGTCCAGCGGGCTCGCCACATGGGGTGCGCCGCCGGGCAAGAAGGTGGCGGTGCTCGCTGCCGTGCCGCTGCTGCTCAATGATGGTGTGCTCGGCGCCGTGCTGCTCGAGCATCCGCAGGCTGTGCCTACCACCAGCGCGACACCGACAGCAATCGACATCATGCGGACGTGCACCTGGTTCCCTGCCTTTCCCTCTACCACGTAACCCGATGAGTCTGTCCGCCGGCTCACAGGTTGCGATGGATCCTGCGAGCCTGCTCGGCGTTGGCCTCCTCGGCTTGGTTGTACTGTTGCAGTACCGCTTTGAGCTTGTCGATCTCGCCGCTTACGTACTCGATCGACTGCTGGTTGGCCTGACGGAACGCTCGACCGGAGCCGAGTGCCTTTTGGGTGAACTCCTTGCTGGCGTCCTCGTCCGCCGGCGGGTCCATCATTCCGATAAAT
Organism: Gandjariella thermophila; assembly: GCF_005405885.1. Taxonomy (GTDB): domain Bacteria; phylum Actinomycetota; class Actinomycetes; order Mycobacteriales; family Pseudonocardiaceae; genus Gandjariella; species Gandjariella thermophila. The sequence continues at coordinate 169,920 of NZ_BJFL01000008.1, read as the reverse complement.
GTGGTACTCTGTGCGGCCTGCATCAGCGTCTGCAAGACGTCCTGGTATTTCTTGATGATCGCCTGCAGTTGGTCCGGCGAGTACGAGTAGGACTGGCCGGCGCTGGCCGGGGCGGTCGGTGTGCCGCCCATGCCCATCAGGTCAGGCAGGCTCGTCAACTGGCGCGGGCCGCTGTTCGCGTTGGTGACGTTGGTCACCAGGTTGCCGGCCATGTTGGTCGTACCCGGGGCCGGCTGCTGGCCGCCGAGCGGCAGCGGCGGGCCGGCCTGGGCGTTCGGCGGCTGCCCGCCGGTGCTCGTCACGTTGTTGACCAGGTACTGCGTCTGATCCCCCGCTGCCACCGAAGGCTCCCCTCGCGATTCCCGACGACCGCAGATCGTGCCAACTGATCTCGGAAGGTAGCAGAGGGCACCGTCGCTCGTGGGCGGAATCGGCAACCGCTGTCGGCCGCCCGCGGCGAGCAGTGCGGGGAGGACCGCTCCGGCATAGCCGGCCGCAACACTGCACTGAGGCGATCGGCTCGTCAACGAGCGCTTACCGATGAGCGGCTGCGGGGGAGGCGCTGCCGCATTCCTGGTGTCAGCTCCGGCGTGCTCGAGCCCGGGCGGAGAACGCGCGCGCCTTGCCCTTCCAGAAAAGGCGTCGCAGCGTCATCGCGTGTGGATTCCGCTCGCTGAGTTCGACCAGGGTTTCCTTGAGGCGGCGCGGTTGCCGCGGCCACTGATGCGGCACGCGCGGCAGCATCCGGGCGAGCACGCTCACCGCCACGTCGAGCATGTCCGCGTCCGCCGGCGCGGGGAATCCGTTGTCGTGCAGCGGCTCCTCGGGAACCAGCTCGTCGAGGTCGCCGACGACGTGGTAGCCGGCCTCGCGGATCTCGTCGACGAACTGGTAGGCCCGCTTGCGCAGCCACAGCACGTCGTCGGCGGGAAGCGTGATCCGGTGCGGATCGGGACGCAGCGCGAGGATGTCCCGGGCGAGCTGGTCCTTCACCACCGCCGCGTAATGGTGCCATTCCATGTCGAGCGCGGCGTTGAGCCGCCGAAGCAACTCGGTCTCCACCGCGCCCATCGACGTGTTGTAACGCAGCCGGCGGGTGATCCGGTCGGGGTCCACGCCGATGACACTCGCGAACCGCGGCCACACACCGGGTCCTGCCTGCGGCACGGTTACCACGTGCACCCGTTCCGGCGGCAGGTTCGCGGCCCACCTGCGCAGGATCTGGGGCAGATCCTGGTAATCCCAGAACAACTCGCTCGTCTCGGCCGGCTCGCCGGTGCGCACCGCCTGAAGCAGTTCGGGCAGCGTGATGGTGTGGCCGGTCTTGATGTACTCCTGCCACGCCGAGGGAATCTGGCGCGCGAGGTCACGTGCCGTGCAGATCACGTGCACCTCCGCGAACGCCAGGGACGACAGCGCACGCTCGATCTCCGCCGAGGTGGCGGTCGCGAGGAGTTCGCAGGAGACCACCGACGTGTCCGGCCACGCGCGGATGTCCGCCACCAGGCGGTCCCAGGCGCGCACCGACAATGGTTTCAGCCATTCGTGGTAGCGCTCGTTCTGAAGGTCGATCGCCGCGTGGTAATGCGCCTCGACGATATAACCGGGGAAGTAGACGCCCGACGGCGCGAGGACGTGCCGGTTGTCCCACAGCGTGTCCTGCACCGAGGTCGTTCCGGTTTTTGGCAGCCCAATGTGGAGGTAGACGCGTCGCGCCATGGGGCCGCATCTTATAGGGAACCTGACTGCCGGTGGCGGAGCGAGCGGTAAGGCTTTCGAGTGACATTTCTTGGGAACGGCCACGGCGAAGGCCGGCTGCGTTAAAAAAAGTCCATGCCCCAACTGACGCGCGGCGCGACGGTGTGGCTGACCGGCCTGCCCGGTGCGGGAAAGACGACCGTCGCCCGTGCCGTCGAGGCACGGCTGGCCGGGCTCGTCCAGGTGGCTGTGCTCGACGGTGACGACCTGCGCCGAACGATCTCGGCTGACCTCGGCTTCTCCGAAGAGGACAGGGAACGGCACGGCCGGCGGGTCGGCTACGTCGCCGAACTCCTGGCGCGGCACCGGATACTGGTGCTCGTTCCGGTGATCACCCCGTTCGCGAGAACCCGCGCGGCAGTGCGGCGCCACCATGAGGAACGCGGCTCGGTGCTGCTCGAGGTGCATGTGGCGACGCCGGTCGACGAATGTGCCCGGCGCGATCCCAAGGGCCTGTATGCGCGCGCTCGTGCCGGGCAACTGCGGGGGCTCACCGGCGTGGACGGCCCGTACGAGGTACCCGAGAATCCGGAACTCCGGCTGGACACCACGAACATCGGCATCGACACGGCGGCGGAACGGGTGCTCGGGTTACTTGAGCGGCATCGGCTACTGCATTGATGGTGCCGAACATTTCCGGCCCGGAACGGAACCGCACCGAGCCGGCGCCACCGCGGCGCGGCACGTTGGCCACATGCGGGGCGCGTCCGGAGGAGTTCGTGCTGTGGCGCCGCTGGTTGTCCGGTGTGCCGATTGTCGTTCCGGGTCGAGCATCCGCCGACCGGACCGCGGCACGTGATGAGCGCCGCTGCTGAGCCAAACCGCCATACTGCAACGGTCGCTGCCGATAAAGTGCTACCTCGTGTTGGTTACACACGGGCTCACCAAGGTCTACGACGGCCGCACGGTGGTCGATCGGGTGAGCTTCGAGCTTCAACCGGGCACCGTCACCGCGTTCCTCGGGCCGAACGGGGCCGGTAAGTCCACGACCCTGCGCATGATCTGTGGTCTCACCGAGCCCGACCACGGCGAGGCGAGAATCGCGGGCCGGCGGTTCGCCGAGTGGCCCAACCCGTCGTACGTCGCCGGCGTGCTGCTGGACGCCGCCGCGGTACACCCCGGCCGGACCGGTCGCGGCTACCTGCGGACGTCGGCGCTGGTGTCCGGGGTGCCGACCCGGCGGGTGGACGAGGTGCTGCACCAGGTGGGGCTCGCGGACGCCGCGAAACGGCGGATCGGCAAGTACAGCCTCGGCATGCGCCAACGGCTCGGCCTGGCGCACGCGCTGCTGACCAACCCGCCCATGCTCATCCTGGACGAACCGATCAACGGTCTCGACCCGGAAGGCATCCGCGCCATCCGCCAGTTGCTGCGCGACCATGCCGCCCGCGGCGGCACGGTGCTGCTGTCCAGTCACGTACTGTCCGAAGTGGACCAGACGGCCGACCGGGTGCTGATGATCGGCCACGGCCGGATCGTCGCGGACGGCCCGCTCCGCGACATGCTCAGTTCCCGCCGCACCCGGGTACGCACCACCGACCTGGCCACCCTGGGCAACGCGCTGCAGCAGGCCGGTATCCGGGTCACGCAGGTAGGTCCCGACGAATTGTCGGCCGAGGCCGAGACCGCGAAGGTGTCCGAGATCGCCTTCGCCGCACACGTCCAGGTGCTCGGGCTCAGCGAGGAGCACGAGAACCTCGAGGAGATCTTTTTCCGGCTGACCAGCGGAGGGCAAGGGTGAACCCGCAGCATCCACAGACGCCGCAGCCGTGGGCGCCAGGGGTTCCGCCGGCGCCGACAAGCACGCCCTACGCCCCGATGGCCCCCGCCGTCCCGATGGCCGCTCCGTCCACCTGGCCGGCACCGGGTGCCGTTCCGCCGGCTCCGCAGCAGCCGACGACCGCCCCACAGCAGCCGCCCACGGCGCAGCCGGCCGTGCCGTTGTCTTACATGCCGCAGCCGAGTTGGCCGCCGCCGGCCATGCAGCCGCCGATGCAGCCGCCGCCGAGCGCACCGCAGCCGGGAATGCCGATCTCCGGCGGGATGCCGGGCCTGGGTCCGCAGCCGCCGTGGCTGGCCATGGCACTGCGGCGTCCCCGGTTCGCCCGGCTGGTCGGTGCCGAGTTCCGCAAGTTCGCCGCCACCATCAGCGACCGCATCCTGCTGGTGGTCGGCCCGGTGGCGATGATCGCCTTCGGGTCCCTGGCCTGCACGCAGAACGTCTTCGAGGGCACGTGGCAGGCCCAGATCCTGCCGCTGGCCACCATTCTGGTTTACGGCCCCCTGGTGACCAACTGCAGCCTCGTCAAGCTGGTGTCCGGGGAATGGCAGTACCGCAGCGCGCAACCGACACTGCTCGTCCAGCCGTCCCGACTGCGCTACATGGCGGCGCAGAGCGTGGTCGCGCTCGCACTGTGGATCGTGCACGCCCTGATCGCGCTGGTGCTGTACAGCCTGCTCGCGCCGCCGTCCATCGAGAACCGCGACGTGCAGTCGCTGCTCGGCCTGCGGCCGGGCGCGGTGGTCGCCACCGCGGTGGTGGGCGCGCTGGTCGCCGTGGCGTGGGCACTGATCATCGGGTTACTGCTACCCAACGCGGCCGCCGCGCTGACGACCTACCTGGTTTCCGTGGTGGCGTTCACGACGTTGTCCGGTTTGGCGCCGAACGTCGCGGCATGGTTCAGCCCGTTCCGGATTCCCCTCGCGGTCGCGGCGGCGGACGACGCGCTTCCACCGGCGTCCACCTACATCGCGGCGGCGCTGCTGGTCGGCTTGGCGCTGGTGGCGGTACTGCGCTACCGAAAGCGTGAGGCTGCCTGACTTCATGGTCGGGTACGCCGTCGAGCGTGCCCGGCCTTCCAAACCGGTTCGGTTTCAGGAGGAGGCCAGCGAGCCGCCGTCCGGGTCGATGGCGGAGAGCAGCGCCTCGGCCATGTGCTGCGCCCGCGGGCACGTTTCCCGGCCGATCGCGCGGCCCTGCTGGCGATCCGCCGTGACGTCGACGTTGTCGAACCGCTTGTCGAAGAAGCTCAGGCTGAGAACGGCGGGCGACCCGGTTTGCACGGTGATCTGACAGCCCTTGCCAAGCATCGTCTGCTGGAACTCGTAGGCGGCGTAGTAGCGGCCGAGCAGGATTAGTCGCCGGAAGTGGTCTCCAGGTCCGTTGTTCCATGCGGACTCCCAGGGATCGGGATGCCCGGGCTGGGGCTCCTCCGCAGCGACGAAAACCTCGCCGCCGTCAACCTTGAGGTCGCACAGTTTGTGCCGGCTGGAGCGTTGGAATGCCGCCACGTTCGCGGGGTCGTTCGGGTCGACGCCCATCGCTTCGACTACCGAGCGGTTGGCGGCCAACTGCGAGCAGTCGCCCGCGAACGGCGAAGGACGGTCGGTCCGCACCGGCAGCCTGTCGTAGGCGATCGAGTCGGCCGGCAGCGTCGGCGCCGGCTTCGCGGGTGACGGGGCGGGCGCGGTGGAACACGCGCTCACCGCGACGGCGATGAGTCCGAGCAGTACCCGGGAGGCCACCGAGATCGTGCGCACGAGATCGGAATCTAGCGGCCCCCCACCGATGGGACGTGCCGATCGGGAAAAGTGTGAGCCGCGTCAGTCCAGTGGCTGCCATGCGCCGGGCGGGACGACGGTCGGCGACGCCGGCGCGTAGGCGGGCGGGGGTGGCAGCGTCCGCCCTTCGCCCGTGTCGACCGGGCGGGTCATAGGAAGGTCATACCACGTTCGGCGTTCCGGTCCGAGGTCGCTGGAGATGGGGTAGCGCATGCTGACCCATTGCCGCAGGCGGATGTCCGCAGCGAGGTCGGCGGCGTCCGGCGTGCAGATCAGCCACTCGGTCATGGGTCCCCACAGCCAGAGCGCGGGGCCGTCGACCCGGTCGAGCCGGATCTCGCTGCGCGCATCCTGAGTGAACCAGCGCTGGGCGAGCCGGGGCGACATGCCGGTGAGCCGGCCGGCGCGCACGACGTGCAGCGCGGCCAGTGGCACGGTCGCGGCCGAGGGCGGCACCGGCGGCTCGGTGACGACGGAAGGCTCACCGAGGACCGGGTCCTGGCTCAGCAGCAGCCGCCGAGCGGTCACCGTCAGCCGCAGCGGCGGTCCGGAGGAGCGCAGGACAATCTCGTAGTCCCGCAGTCGCTCGGGATAGGGCAGTTCGGATGGCGGGCCGGGCGGCTCCGCGTCGATCCCGGCGGACGGTTCCGATACCGGAAGCGCGGTCATGGGTTGCCACACCCCGTGCGTGAGGCTGGGCGGATAGTCGGGTGTGTCCCTGCCTCTGCCTGGTCGCGGACCGTCGGGTCCGGTTTCGCGGAGGGACGGGGCACGCTGCCACACCTCGTTGGCCGCGAAGCCGCCCAGCCGCGCTACTCGCCGCCGGCGGCGCTCGATCTCCTGGGCGAGTTGCTGTGGCGCGGTGGTCGTGACGAACCAGTCGTGCATGGACCGCAGCCAGACCGCCGGTCCATTGGTACACGCGACTTCTTGCACGCGAATGCCGTCGGCGTCGTGCGGACGGAACTCGAACGGCTTGTCCCGTCCGCGGAGGGTGCCCGGCTCTGCGACCCGCACGCCGGCCAGCGGAAACATCGGCGGTCCATGGCCGATCTTGGGCTGTGCGGGCTCGACCGGAGCGCCGTCGCGCAGCACGCCGAAGCGCAGGCGGTCAAGTTCGAGGATGAACGCCGGCTGGAGGTCCTCTTCGGACACTTGCTGGCGTAGTTTGCGTGGTATCCGTACCCGCCCGTCGACCGGGACCACCAACGGCGCGTCCGGACACCACGGCCACAACCCTGGCAACACACCCGCGGGCTGGGGTGAGGGCGGTCGGGCGGCGGTCATGGGGCTCCTTGCGCTGGTGGAGCGGCAGCTTCTCGGGGCGGAACCAGTTCCGGCGGCACCTTTGACAACATCTCAACCAGAAAGTCCAGGGCGGGAAAAACGAGGTCGGGTTCGAGGTGGCCGCACTGTTCGACGCTGAGTGTGTTCTCGGCGAACTCGATTCCGCTCAGCGGACCAGAAACGTCGGTATATGCCGTGGTCCGGTGGTGCCCGCGCAGCCATCCGGCCAGTTCGGGGCCCATGATCCGCCGAACGAATCCGAGGTCGCTACACCGGACGAGAAAGCGGTCATCGAATTCGAGAATCCCGGTCGCCACCGCTCCAGCGTTGACATCCGACACGAAAGCTCGGTAGGAATCCCGCTCCTTGTCGGTGCGCTCGGTGATTCGCAATGGGGGAACCGCCTGCGCCAAAGGGATGCTCACTCGGACGATGCTGGTGAAGTTGCGCTCGCCCATGCTGTTATTGGGATCGTTGACGTGGAAGGTGAAACCGGTCTGTTCGGTGCGACGGAAGGCCGTGAACCGGACGCCGTGACGAATGCCTTCGACGTGGTCCAAGGGTTGCCCGGTCGGCGTACCGAACCCACCGGGTGGTGACGTGTAGTGGACGCCGGCCGCGCGGTACCGCTCAGCAAGGTCTCCGGGCCGGACGCGTGTGTTGTGGCCCTTGCGGGAGCGGACCACGACGCGCCCGACGATACCCAACACCACGAGTGCGGCGATCGGCACGAACGGCGCGAGGTTGGAAGAGCCGGCAGCGAGCGGCATGCTGCCGAGCAGGTTGGGGTCCACCGGCCAGGTCCCTCCATCGAGGATGGTCAGATGTCCAGCTCGCGATCGATCGTGTCGTCGTCCTGAAGGTTGCCATGGAGGCGGTCACTGACCATCTTGTACCCGCCGTCGGCGTAGCGAGCGTAGGTGTTGACCGCCTTGGCGTAGCTGTCGACTGTCTTCGTCACATCTCCGTCTGGGTCCTTGCCCGGCGTGGGGAACGCCTCGCCGATGCGCTTGTCGACGCTCTTCGCGACGGCGTCGGAGAGCGTCTTCGCCACCTTGCCGAGCTTTTGGTCCTCTGCCACCTTGTTCGTGAAGGTTTCGCCGATCTTGGAGTTCTTGAGTACCGCGCGGACCTTCTGCAGCACCTCCATGATTCGTGACAGCAGTTGGCGGACCTTGTTGACCTCGGCGGTGGCCTTCGTCGTCGCCGCTGCCGCTTCCGCAGCCGACGCGCCGGCCGCGACCGCTTCCGAACCTCCGGCGGTGACCGGTGCGGCGAGTTGAGCGGCCACCCAGGTGACCACCAGCCACTCGATGAGGTCGCTGAGGATGCCCTTGATGATGTCCTCGGCCGCCTTCATCAGCAGGCTGCTGCCCTGCAGCAGGGCCGCGACGTGACCGGCGGTGCTGGCGGTGCCCGCGATGCCGTCGTGGAAGTGGGCGAGTTTCACCGCGGCGGCGTCGGCCGCCCTGCCGTTCCAGCTCCGTAGCCCCGTACGGAGGTGGTCGTCGTAGGTCCGGGCCAGTTGCTCGGTCTGCTTGGCGATGTCGTTGAAGGTGGTGGCGGCCTTGCTCGTGGCGTCCGGGTCGCCGGTGACCAGGTCGACGGCCTGTTTCAGCGGCGCTACCACGTTGAGCAGCCACCCCAGCCCTTTGCTGATCAGGAAGTTGAGCGGGTCCGCGATCGCCCCGGCCAGGGTGATGCCGTCCTGGATGTAGGTGTTCATGTCGGCCAGGACGGCGACGACGTCCTTGCCGATCGCCTCGGCGTCACCGGCTTTGGCGTCCTGGCCAAGCTGCAGGCTGTCCTTGACGATCAGGTAGCTGCCGTTGACCAGCGGCACGGCTTTCGCCGTCTGCGAGACCAGGTTGCCCTTGCCGCTGTCGATGGCCCACTGGCGGCCGTAGTTGGCGCCGAGCCCGTCCAGGTTGGAAGGGGCACTGGCGGCCGCGGTCATCACCGCCGAGGGTCCCGTGGCGTGGTCCAGCCGGTTGGCCAGGATCTGGTTGAACGCCTCGGCGGCGGTGCGCTCGTTGTCGTGGTACGAGCGGGCGGTGTCGGCCAGGGCGGCGCTGATCTTGTCGAAGCCGGTGGACATTGTCGTGTAGTGCGTGTGCAGCTCGCCCAGCAGCGTGTCGTACTGGCTGTACAGGCCCATCAGGTGACCGAGCACACCCCAGCTGATCTCCGGCACCGACGCACCGGTCGCGGTGTTGTTCAGACCGGACGACTGCGTGGTTAACGTGCCGACCTGGTGGGCGCAGTCGGCGATCTCACCTGGGTGGACGACGAGATCGGTCACCACGACTCCTTCCGGAACACACCACCGAAGCCCTCATCCTCCTCGTCCTGCGGCGTCGGACGCGTGCTTGGCCGGGTCGCGGTGGGCGGGTTGGCCGGCTCCCCGGGCAGTGTCTGCTGTGCCTTCGCGACGCGATCGCTGATCCGGATGTTCTCGCCGACGAACTCCTGCACCAGGGCGGCCTGCTGCCGGGCCGCCGCCGCGACCGCCTGCTGGATGGTGGCGGTGACGATCTGGGAGAGCTGGGTTGGTGTCAGCCGGGTGGCCTGCTCGGTGAAGCTCACCTGCTGGACCGCGCCGCCCGCGCCGGCGACGGCGGTCACCGACCGGTCCGGTGCGGTCGCGCTCGCGTGGATCGCGGCGCACCGCTCCTTGAAGTCGTCGTAGGCGGCCAACCGGCTCTCCGCGGCCCGGTTGGCCTCCTCGATCCGCGCTAGCCCCTGACGCATCTGCTCCAGCAGCACTGCGCTGCGGCCGTCCACCCTGTCTCCCCCTCCACCGTCGATGCCTCGCGGTTTCCCTGTGCTACCGCGCGGGCAGGAGCCGGATCACTCAATCCCTATCTGGGATGTGCTTCGAGCACGACCGGTTCCGGATCACTGTCACCCGGACGGAGGTGCGGGCCCCTGTGCGGAAGGCGTCGGCCAATGGGGATGACGCGCTGCGGAGCTCTCGCCGGCAGCAGGCAGCGGAGGGCGACGAACTGAACACCGAACCGAACTTGGGTGCGGCGGTCGTGGGCGCGGGCGGAGGGTGATGTTCACCTCGGCGGGGTGTTGTCAGCGGCCATCGCCGGAAGGTGAGGATTGTGCTGAGATGGTGCCCTACGTGCCACCGGGGGCGTTGGACGCGGGGAGGACGAGTCGCGAGATGGGGTCTTGGGGAACCGGGCCGTTCGACAACGACGACGCCCGCAGCTTCGTCAACGACCTGGTCGAGCTGCCCGCGCCGGAGGCGCGGGAAGCGCTGGAGGCGGCGCTGCGCACCGTCGCCGACCCCGACGGCGACCTCGGCGTGATCGAGGTCAACGAGGCGATCGCGGCGGCGGCGATGGTGGCCGGCCTGGTCGAGGACGTCCTGCCGGAGGACGACTACGCGATCGAGCGGTGGGCCGACGTGGAGAAGCCGCCGACGCTGGACGAGGACCTGCGGCAGCTCGCCCTCACCGTGCTGGACCGGGTGGGCGACCCGGACGACAACGAGTGGTACCAGGTCAAGGACGAGACCGACGAACTCGAGGACGCGCTGGCGGCGCTGGAGCCCTACCGGGACGCGCTGTCCTGATCGCCGTTCCGGCTCGGCAGCAACTCCGCGTCGGCCGGGAGCACCAGGTCGGCGTACTCGGGATGCCTGGTGATCCAGCGGGCCACGTACGGGCACTCGGGGCGCACGGTGAACTCGTGGTACCGGGCGTCGTCGAGCGCGCCGCGGACCAGCCGGCCGGCCACGCCGGTGCCCCTGAACTCCGCACCGACCTCGGTGTGCGTGAACACCAGCGTCCCGTTGTTCCGCCGGTACTCCGCCTGCCCGGCGAGTTCTCCGTCCACGTAGGCCTCGTAGCGCTGCCGGTCGGGAGCGTTGTGCACGTCCAGGTCCATGTCCGGCTCCTCCGTCGGGGTGTAGGACATGACATCGTTTCCCGAACCGCTGATCGGGGAAACCACCTCGGGACGCGGATCACGCCGGCCGCCGAGCCCGCATCAGGCAGCCGTCTCGGCCTTGGCCGGTGTCTCCACCGGGCTGGGGGTGCCCCGGTGCCGCAGCGCCAGCGCGCCCCCCACCACCAGGCTGACCAGCGCACCCAGCGCCGGGTACCAGGGAAACGCCAGTGCCGCCGAGGCACCGTTCGGGCCGGGCAGCCGCACCCCGAGGATCACCACGGCCATCACCGCCACCGTGGCGAGGAACGCGATCAGCGCGTCCACCTGGCTGGCCCTGGCCACGAACAGGCCGAGCAGGAACGACCCGAGCAGCGCGCCGTAGGTGTAGCCGGTGATGCCCAGGCCGAGCACGATCACCGGGTCCCTGGTGGAGGAGAACAGCGAGGCGAACCCGACGAACACCGCCGCCCACACCAGCGTCCACAGCCGGCCATACCGCAGCACGTGCCGGTCCGGCAGGGCGCGGCGGGTGAACCGCTGGTACAGGTCGGTCACGGTGGACGAGGACAGCGCGTTCAGCGCCGAGGCCAGCGCCCCCATGGTGGACGCGAGCACGCCGGCGATGAGCAGCCCGGCCACCCCGACCGGAAGCTGGCCGACGATGAAGCGCGGGAAAACGTCGTCGGTGCTGGACAGTCCCATCGCCTTCGGCGAGGCGCCCCCGTAGAACACCCACAGCATCGCGCCCACCAGCAGGAACAGTCCGAACTGGACGAAAACCAGGATGCCCGAGCCGATCAGCGCGCGCCGGCCGTCGCGCAGGCTGCGGCAGGCCAGCAACCGCTGCACGATGAGCTGGTCCGCGCCGTGCGAGGCCATCGAGAACACCGCGCCGCCAATCACCCCGGTGACCAGCGTGTACGGGTTGGTCAGCAGGTGCGACGCGAGGTCGACGAACCGGAACCGGCCAGCTCCCGCGGCGGTGTGCGCCCAGTCCGCCGGGAGCTTGCCGAGCAGCACGACGGCGGCGACCACCGCGCCGCCCAGGTACAGCGACAGCTGGATCACGTCCACCCAGACCACCGAGCGGATGCCGCCCACGTACGCGTAGACCACGGTGAGCGCGGTCAGCCCCACGACGATCTGCCAGTAGGCGGCGTGCACGCCGAAGCCGTCCAGGATCGCCTTGATCGGGATGGCCCCGGCGAACAGCCGCACCCCCTCGGCGAGCAGCCGGGTCACCACGAACGCCACCGACGCGGTGCCCTGCAGCACGCTGCCGAACCGCTGGCCGAGATACGCGTACGCGGTGACCAGGTCGCCGCTGAAGTAGCGGGGAAGCAGCAGGACCGCGGCGATCGTCCGGCCGACGATGTAGCCGAGCGCGAGCTGCAGGAAGGTGAACCCGCCGCCCCACACCAGGCCCGGCGTGCTGATCACGGTGAGCGTGGATGTCTCGGTGGCCACCACGGACAGGCACACCGCCGGCCACGGCAGTGACCGCTCGCCGACGAAGTAGTCGCTGGCCGAGCGCTGGCGGCGGCCAAGCAGCACGCCCAGCGCCGGCATCGTCAGCAGGTAGGCCACGATGATGACCAGGTCAACGGGATGCACGGGAACTCCTTCCGCCGCCGGTTCACGCCGCGGCCCGGTGCACGCGGTGGTCGCCCGCCGTGCCCCGGTCCGCCCCGATCATTGACGCCCTCCGCCGACCGGCAGGGCCGCGTCGAGCAGCCGCAGCCGGGAGATCGGCCGCCGCCACGGTGCGGGCAGCCGTAACGGCGCGCGGCCCGGGGTGATGCTGCCGAGCAGCCGGGGTCCGCTCGCGCCGGTGGCGCTCGGCGGGTTGGCCGGCACCCCGTGCCAGGTGAGGAAGCCGAGCAGGGCGGCGAGCACGGCCTCCTTCGCGTCGCTGGGCAGGCCGAGGTCGTCGCTGGTGGACAGCGGTACCGGGTCGAGCCGCCTGGCCAGCGCGGCCATCAGCGTCGGGTTGCGTACCCCACCGCCGGAGGCGATCACCCGGCCCGCCCGGTGCGCCAGGCACGCGTCGGCCACGGTGGCCGCGGTCAGCTCGACCAGGGTGGCCAGCAGGTCGGTGTCCTCGATCGGCGGCAGGCCACGCACCGCACGGCGCAGGTAGCCGAGCCGGAAGTGCTCCTTGCCGGTCGACTTGGGCGGCCGCATGGCGTAGTACGGGTCGGCGAGCAGGGTGTCCAGCAGGTCGCGGCGCACGGTGCCGCGCGCGGCGAGGCGGCCGTCGGTGTCGAGGTCCAGTCGGCCGTGCGAGATCAGCCGCACGGCCGCGTCGAGCAGCGCGTTACCCGGCCCGGTGTCGTAGGCCAGCGGCTCGTCCGCGCCGCTGACCACCGTGATGTTGGCGATGCCGCCCAGGTTCACCGCCACCGCCGGACGGTCCGCGCTGGCCATGCCGGCCAGCCACAACCGGTCCAGGGTTGCCGCCAGCGGCGCGCCGTGCCCGCCGGCCGCCACGTCCCGGGCGCGCAGGTCGGCGACCACGGGCAGGCCGGTCGCCTCGGCGATCCACGCCGGCTGGCCGAGCTGCAGCGTGCCCAGGCAGCGGCCGTCGCTCACCCGGTGCGCCACCGTCTGGCCCAGCGAGGCCACCAGGTCGGCGTGCCCGCCGGCCAGCTCGTCGATGCCGCGCACGGCCGCGGCGGCGAACGCCTGTCCGGCCGCGGTGTGCAGCTCGCACAACTCGACCGTGGTGCACGCGGCCGGCGGCAGGCTGCCGATCAGCGCCTCGCGCACCCGATCGGGGTAGCCGGCGGTCAGGTGGCCGCGTAGCGCCACCTCCAGCTCGGCGCCGGCCATTCGCAGGTCCGCGACGGCGACGTCGATGCCGTCCATCGACGTTCCGGAGATCAGGCCGACCACGCGACACGGCTCCACGGAGTGTGATCTACGTCAAAGCGCAGGTGAGCACAAGGGCAGTTGTGAATTCTTTACAAAGACTTAGGCCAAATACGTGAAAATTCCGCCTTAGCGCCGTTCCCGGCGCGGGTCCGGCCCCGGATGCGAGGATGGCGACGTGTCGAGCCACGTACTGATCCTGATCGTCGTCCTCGCCTTGGTGGTGTTCGCCATCGCGGTGGTGACCGGCCTCGTGCTGGCCCGCCGGCGCCGGATCAAGCTCGACCAGCGCCGGGCGAGTCCCGCCGAGCGGCAGGGCTACCGCGCCGGCGGCGGCATCAGCCTGGCACCCGGGGGCGACCCACGGACCGCGCCGCCACCCCCGGCCGGGGAGCGCCCCGAGGTGGACGGCGAGCCCGCGGTGGGCGAGGACGCGGCGGTGCCCCGGGACGCGCCGCGCCGCGACATCCTCGACGTCTCCCTGCCCGGTGGCACCACCACCGCGGAGCCGGCCGAGCGGCAGGAACCGCCCACCGACGCGGTGGCCCCGGAGGCACCGGCCGAGGTGGTGCCGGACGTCAGCGCGCCGGCCGCCGCAACCGAGGCCGTCCCCGTGCCGGACACCGTTTCCGTCCCCGGGCGGGTCGCCGAACCGGTCGAGGAGATCGCCCCGCCGGCCGGCCGGCTGGAACGGCTGCGCGGCCGGCTCTCCCGGTCCCGGTCCGCCCTCGGCCAGGGGCTGCTCGGCCTGCTCGGCGCGGGCGACCTGGACGAGGACTCCTGGGAGGAGGTCGAGGACACCCTGCTGCTCGCCGACCTCGGCGGGGCCACCACCACGGAGATCGTCGAGCGGCTGCGCGAGCGACTCGCCTCCCGGGCGGTGCGCGACGCCGAGGGCGCCCGCGCCGTGCTGCGGGACGTGCTGATCGACGCGCTGCACCCGGACATGGACCGGTCCGTGCGCGCCCTGCCGCACCAGGGCGCGCCCGCGGTGGTACTGATCGTCGGGGTGAACGGCACCGGCAAGACCACCACGGTCGGCAAGCTGGCCCGCGTGCTGGTCGCCGAGGGGCACAAGGTGCTGCTCGGCGCGGCGGACACGTTCCGCGCGGCCGCCGTCGAGCAGCTCACCACCTGGGGCGAGCGGGTCGGCGCGGAAACCGTGCGCGGCAGGGAGGGCGCCGACCCGGCGGCGGTCGCCTTCGACGCGGTCAAGCGCGGCGTGGAGTCCGGGGTGGACGCCGTCCTGCTGGACACCGCCGGCCGGCTGCACACCAAGACCGGCCTGATGGACGAGCTGGGCAAGGTCAAGCGGGTGGTGGAGAAGCAGGCCGAGGTGGACGAGGTGCTGCTCGTCCTGGACGCCACCACCGGCCAGAACGGGCTCACCCAGGCCCGGGTGTTCTCCGAGGTGGTCGACGTGACCGGGATCGTGCTCACCAAACTGGACGGCACCGCCAAGGGCGGCATCGTCTTCCAGGTGCAGCGCGAGCTGGGCGTGCCGGTCAAGCTTGTCGGCCTCGGCGAGGGCGCCGACGACCTGGCCCCCTTCGAGCCAGCCGCGTTCGTGGACGCGCTGCTGGGCTGACCTCGAATCGGCGAGGCGATGCGGTAGGCGACGCCGGCGTCCTGGATACGGTCCAGGTCGTCGGGGGCGATGCGCGGCCGCGCGGGGCTTCCACCAACCGCGACGGCCGGTGACCGGCCGGTCGCGGAGCGGACGCTCGATGCGCTCCAGCCGGCCCAGTACGGCGGCTGGCGTGGCCGGAACGCGGTCGACCACCGCCGGCATCGCCCGCGCCACGGACTCGGCGATCGCGTCCACCAGGGGCGCCGGGATTCCCCCACCGCGCCATGATCGCAGGCTCGCGTGCGCCGCCCTGGGTCGCCCGATGTGCGCTGGGTCACAAGATGGCCTGGGAACCACGGCGGGACGTCGCCACGTCCCACCCGCCGCACGGGCAGGGCGCATCCGGACGCCGTGCCACGGAGTTGACAAAACTGATCATTCCGAAAATCGTCAGCCGAACAGGTGAGCGGCCTGCGCCAAAGAGGTGACGGGCGCGGCGGCTGGAAGGGGCTCATGAGCGACGGGTTCGACGCGGTTGCCGATGAACTGCGTCGGGCGGCGGGTTCGATCGCCGACGCGGTCGGTGGCGTCGCCGGCATGGTGTGGCAGGGGCCGAGCGGGGACTACGGGCACCGCGGCGTGCAGGCAGGCTGGGCGCGGTTCGTCGAGGACCTGAAGGCCCAGATCCAGAAGCTGCACGACCGGGCGCACCAGCACGGCGACAACCTGATCGCCGCGGCCGCCGGCTACCTCGAATCCGACGCCGAGGCGGACGCCGCCCTCGACAGGGTCGCCGGACTGCTCGACTCCGCCGGATCAGCCGCCGGGGTCGCCACCGGTGGCGGTGGCGCCGGCGCGCCCGGCGGGTTCGTCAACCCCGACATCGCCAGGCGACTCAACCCGGGCATGGCCGACAGCACCGCACCAGCCGGCAACGGGAACGAAGGGCCTCTCTACTGATGGCGGCGGAACTGGGGCAGACGTCCGATCCGCGAGAACTCATTCCGGGCGAGCCCGAGGCGATCGCGAACGACCTCCGCACGTTGGTCCGCAACGTCGAAGTGATCGACCGGATTGGCGCCGGTCTCGGCGGGGTCGACCCGGGGCGGTGGACCGGCGCGGCCAGCACCGCCTTCCGGGATGCCTTCGGCGCCGAACCGCCCAGGTGGCTGCGGGCAGTGGACATCGCCGCGGAGGGTGGCCGGTCGCTCGCCGACTACGCCGACGTGCTCACCTGGGGGCAGGGCGAGGCGCAGCGGGCGATCGAGCTGTACACCCAGGCGCAGGCCGCGAGCCGCGCGGCCGCCGCGCAGTACGAGATGCGGACCGAGGCCGCGGCGGCCGGCGGTCAGACCGTTGCCCCGTTCCAGGACCCCGGGCAGTCCATGGCGCAGGCCGCGCAGGCGATCCTGGACAACGCACGCGGGAAGGTCGAACAGGTCGGCGGCGCGGTCGCCACGGCCTTCGGATTCGAACCGGACGGCCACGGCGGCTTCAAGAAGTCCCTCGGTGAGGACAGGGAGTTCGGCGCCGACCACCGGAAGAAGAACAAGGTCTGGGACAAGCAGAAGAAGGAGTGGGTCGAGGAGGACCCGGGCGGCTGGCAGAAGGGCCGGGGCGGCAGGAGCTACCAGCGCGAGTTCGGTGACCCGGCCGACGGCCTGCTCGGCGACAAGATCGCGGGCACGCTCAAGGCGCTCGGCATCGACGTCCCGGAGCAGACCTGGGAGGCGTCCGCCGGCGTCGACGTCGCGCACGGCAGCCTCGAAGGGGACTTCAAGTCCGGACCGTTCTCCGGAAAGGGAACGCTCGAAGGCTCGGTGCTCGGTGCCGACGCGAAGGCGGACGCCGGGGTGGGCCCGCTCGGCGCGCACGCGGCCGCCAGCGCGGAGGCGTACCTGGCCAGGGGCAGCGCGGAGGGCGAGGTCAAGCTCGGTGGCCACGCCGGTGTCTCGGGTAAGGCCGAGGGTATGGTCGGCGCCAAGGCGGAGGCGCAGGGCAGCGCCGGCTGGACGGGCGCGCAGGGCAGCGCCGAGGCGTTCGCCGGCGCCAGGGCCGAAGGCGAGGCCAGCGCCGAGGTCGCCGGGGTCGGTGCCGGTGTGCACGGCGAGGCGT
The DNA here is from genome assembly GCF_005405885.1 of Gandjariella thermophila. Taxonomy (GTDB): domain Bacteria; phylum Actinomycetota; class Actinomycetes; order Mycobacteriales; family Pseudonocardiaceae; genus Gandjariella; species Gandjariella thermophila. The sequence goes on along the minus strand of NZ_BJFL01000008.1, from coordinate 152,855 downwards.
GGGCGGGTGCCGGCGCGGAGGCCAGTGGCCAGTTCGGCATGGGCACCGACGGCAAGTTCCATGTCGGCGGATCGGTCGGGCTCGCCCTCGGCGTCGGCGGCAAGGTCGGCTTCGACATGTCCGTTGACCCGCACGAGGTCGTCGACACCGTGCACGACGTGGCCGGCGATGTCGGTCACGTGGCCGGCGATGTCGGGCACGGGGTGACCAGCGCGGCCAAGGATGTCGGCCACTTCCTTGGCCTGTAGGGACCGATCGGAAAGAGGCGACGTGGTGGCATCCACGATTCCGGTGCCCATCGAGTTCTCGCTGCCCGAGGGGTGGCGATCGGTGCCCCCGGACGAGGTCGGCGCGCCCGAGGCCGCGTTCGTCGCGCTGCGCCCGCCGGCCAGCCAGGGGTTCACCACGAACATCACGATCAGCGGCGAGGTCCGGGGCGAGGACATCCCGCTCACCGCCGTCGCCGACGAGGTGCTGGACCGGCTGCGGACCGGTGCCCGCGAGGTGAAGGTGGGCCGGCGCAGCGAGGTCGGCTCGCCGGCGAACCCGGGGCTCACCCAGGCCGTCCGGATGCGCCTCGACATCAACGGCCGGCCCACGGATCTGGTCCAGTTGCAGGTGTTCCTCGGCATGCGGGACACCCGGGACCCGCGGCGCCGTGCCGTGCTGCACATCGTGCTGACCGCGCTGCCCGACCGGTTCGACGCGGTCGTCGGCGAGTTCCAGAAGTTCCTTTCCACCATCCGCCCCGAGGGTGTTCGATGAGTGAGACCGCCAGGCAACTGCTGCGCCGCATCGAGGCGATCGACACCGCGGCCGCGAACAACCGCCAGCGCGCGGAGACCTACCAGCGGATGGCCGACGAACTCAAAGGCGTCGAGGGCCGCGCCAGCTCACCGGACGGGGTGGTGACCGTGGTCGCCGGCCCCGGCGGCGAGATCACCTCGATCACGTTCAGCGAGCAGGTCCGCGCCATCGCGCCGGCGGCCCTGTCGGCCACCGTCCTGCACACCATCGCCGCGGCACGGGCCGCCGCGGCACGGCAGCAGGCCGAGGTCGTCCGCCGCGGGCTGGGCGACACCGAACTGCTCGACCGGGTGCTCGACGCCGACGAGCGGCTGTTCGGTGACCGGCGCCCACGGGACCCCGCGCCGCCCATGGCCATCCGGCGGCCGGAACCCGTCGAGGACACCTACTTCGAGGACTTCAACGTGCTCCGGCGGCCCGGGCCCGGCCGATGAGCCCCGGAGTGGCGATCGCGATCGCCGGAGCCGGCTGCGTGCTGGTGTTCGCCGGAATCGCGTGGCTGGTCATCTGGCTGAACCGGTCGAACGCCGCGGCGGAGAAGGCGGCGCTGGGCCGGCTCCAGGAGGAGGCCGCCAGGCGGGGCTGGACCTTCGCCGAGCGCGACGACCGCTACGTCGACGTGTACCACGCCCAGGTGCAGCTCACCGAGCGGAACCCGTTACAGCCGCTCACCCCGCTGCCGAGAGCCAGCGCCGCCCGCGACGTCGTCACCGGCACGCACCGCGGCCGGCCCTTCCTGGCCGCCTCGTTCACCGTCCACCACCGGCACGAGCAGATCACCCAGCGGTGCATCTGGGTACGGACGCCGGCGCCCCGGCCGCCGCTCACCGTGCGCCGGGTGGGCCGGGCGCAGCGCACCGTGGACGCGGCACTCGGCCAGTATCCGAGCATCGGCGATCCGGCCTTCGACGAGCGGTTCGAGGTCAGCACCGGCGACGAGCGGTTCGCCCGCGCCGTGCTCAACCCGAGGATGACCAACTTCCTGCTGAACGAGGACCGGCAGTTCCGGGGATTCGCGCTGCTCGGCGACCAACTCGAGGTGCTGGACCCGGTGAGTGACCACCGCGATCCCGCCGAGTTGATCCCGGCACTCGACCTGCGTTGCGACATCCTCGACCTGATCCCCGCCGACGTATGGAAATGAGAGGTATCTCCGCGTGTTCCGTACCGTCCGCGTGGTCGTGGTGCCGGTGTTGTGCCTCGGGGCGGTGGTCAGTGGCTGCCGGACGTACTCGACGACCACCAGCGGCCCGTCGTTCACGGCGGTCCGCCCGGTGACGTCCAGGGACGACCTCGAACGGAACGTCTCCAGCGCGCTCAGCGGGAAGTTCGGCGGTGACCCGTACACCGTGAAGTGCCCGGATTCGTTCCTGCTCCTGGGAAGGAACGACAGCACCCGCTGCGAACTGACCCGCGGCGGTGCCCGGTACGGCGTCACCGTCACCCACGCGCTGGATGACAAGGACAGCCACGGCAGGATTGTCAGATACCGCTACGTCGTCCAGGTCGACGACCAACCGCAGCGCTGACGGCGTCCGCACCGGTCAGGCGGTCATCGGGTGGGCGGCCTGCTGGGAGAGCTGGTCGGCGATCCGGCGGACCACCGGGACGATGCGGGACACGGCCTGCTTGGTCAGCCGGCCCTGCGGGCCGGACACCGAGACGGCGGCCAGCGTGGGGCCGCCATCCAGCGGCACGGCGACGCAGCGCACGCCGAGTTCCTGCTCGCTCTCGTCCAGCGCGTAACCCTGCTCGGCGATCCGGCGAAGCTGCCGGATCAGTTCCTCGGGGTCGGTGATGGTGTTCGGGGTGAACGCCGGCATGCCGGTGCGGGCCAGCAGCGCGCGCACGTCGTCGACCGGCAGCCGGGACAGGATCGCCTTGCCGACGCCGGTGCCGTGCGGCAGCACCCGACGGCCCACCTCGGTGAACATCCGCATCGAGTGCCGGGACGGCACCTGGGCCACGTAGACGACCTCGTCGCTTTCCAGCACCGCCAGGTTGGCCGTCTCGCCCACCTCGTCGACCAGTTCGGCCAGCAGCGGCCGCGCCCAGGTGCCGAACTGCCGGCTGGCGGTTTCGCCGAGGCGGATCAGCCGGGCGCCGAGGGCGTACCGGCGGTTGGTGTTCTGCCGGACGTAACCGAGCGTGACCAGGGTGCGGATGAGCCGGTGGATCGTCGGCAGCGGCAGCCCGGAGGCGGCGGCGAGTTCGGAGAGGCTGGCCTCGCCGCCCACGTCGGCCAACCGCTCCAGCAGGTTGAACGCGCGTTGCAGCGACTGCACGCCGCTGGAGGGCTCGCGGGCGGGCTTCTCCGGCGCCACGGCGGCTCCTTTCCCTTCGCGAGTCGCCGCGGGCGGTCGGTCCGCCCGCAGCCGCTCGGCAGGATCGTTGCGGCTCCTCTCCCCGCTCTTCCGCTGCGGATTGTAGAGAGGAGGGATCTACTGAATGGTGTGCCTCACAGGCGTTGAGGTTCCATGATGCAAAAACTACAGTCCGCACCGTAGAAACGCATGCGACCAGAAGAAGGTGCTTCCGATGACCGACGTCCGTGTCCTCGGCGAGCCGGTGGAGCGCGGGGACGAGATCCTCACCGGGTCGGCGCTGGAGTTCGTGGCCGGCCTGCACCGCACGTTCGCCGCCCGCCGGGACGAGCTGCTGGCCCGCCGCGCCGAGCGCAGGGCGATCGCGGCGCGTACCGGGAAGCTGGACTTCCTTCCCGAGACCAGGGAGATCCGGGAAGCGGACTGGCGGGTCGCGGACGCGCCCGCGGACCTCCGGGACCGCCGGGTGGAGATCACCGGGCCGACCGAGCGCAAGATGACCATCAACGCGATGAACTCCGGGGCGAAGGTGTGGCTGGCGGACTTCGAGGACGCCAACACGCCGCACTGGCACAACGTGGTCGCCGGGCAGGTCAACCTGTACGACGCGGTGCGCAGGAAGATCGAGTACACCTCGCCGGAGGGCAAGCACTACGCGCTGAATCCCGACGTCCAGCCGCCGACGATCGTGGTCCGGCCGCGCGGTTGGCACCTCGACGAGCGGCACATCCTGGTGGACGGCCAGCCGGTGGTGGGCGCGCTGGTCGACTTCGGGCTGCACTTCTTCCACAACGCCCGCGAGCTGCTCGACCGGGGCAGCGGCCCGTACTACTACCTGCCCAAGATGGAGAGCCACCTCGAGGCGCGGCTGTGGAACGACGTGTTCGTGCACGCGCAGAAGGCGCTGGGCATCCAGCCCGGCACCATCCGGGCCACCGTGCTGATCGAGACCATCCCGGCCGCGTTCGAGATGGAGGAGATCCTCTACGAGCTGCGCGAGCACGCCTCCGGGCTGAACGCCGGCCGGTGGGACTACCTGTTCAGTGTCATCAAGTACTTCCGCGACGCCGGCTCGACGTTCGTCCTGCCCGACCGCAACAGCGTCACCATGACCGCCCCGTTCATGCGCGCCTACACCGAGTTGCTGGTGCGCACCTGCCACCGGCGCGGCGCGTTCGCCATCGGCGGCATGGCCGCGTTCATCCCGAGCAAGGACCCGGAGGTCAACGAGCAGGCGTTCGCGAAGGTCCGGGACGACAAGGCACGCGAGGCCGGCGACGGCTTCGACGGCTCGTGGGTCGCGCACCCCGGCATGGTCGAGCTGTGCCGGGAGGAGTTCGACAAGGTCCTCGGCGAGAAGCCGAACCAGGTGGACCGGCTGCGCGAGGACGTCAAGGTGACCGCGGACGACCTGCTCGACGTGGCGGCCACGCCGGGGCGTGCCACCGAGGCCGGGCTGCGCGGCGCGGTCGACGTGGGCGTCCGCTACATCGCCTCCTGGCTGGGCGGCAACGGCGCGGCCGGCATCCACAACCTGATGGAAGACGCCGCCACCGCGGAGATCTCCCGCTCGCAGGTCTGGCAGTGGGTGCGCAACGAGGTCCGCCTGGACACCGGGCAGCGGGTGACCCCGGAACTGGTCCGCACGGTGCTCACCGAGACGGTGGACGCGCTGCGCGGCGAGGTCCCCGAGAAGAACCTCGAACTGGCCCGTAACCTGTTCGAGGAAACCGCGGTGAACGACCACTTCGTGGATTTCCTCACCCTGCCGGCCTACCAGCACATCAGCTGAGCGTGAGGGCGGCTCGGCGCCGGACCGGCGGCCGCGTGCCGCCGGGCCCGGGGCCGCGACCAGCGCGGACGTCTCGGCCCGGCGCCGGGCCACCCGACCGTGAGCATCCGGGCGACATGGACGAAACACAGCCGTAACGTCGCAGGGGTGCTAGTTCACGCCGGCGAAACGTACGGCGAAACCGGGTGAAACAGCGTCCCCCGATCCTCACCGGCACCAAGCGTGGACGGGAGGACGGATGAACGCAGGAGATACGGCCTGGGTACTGGCCAGCGCCGCCCTGGTCATGTTGATGACTCCGGGGCTCGCGTTCTTCTACGGCGGAATGGTCCGCTCGAAGAGCGTACTCAACATGCTCATGCTGAACTTCATCGCGCTCGCCGTGGTGAGCGTGCTGTGGGCGCTCTACGGCTACAGCCTGTCGTTCAGCAACGACGCGTTCTCGGGGCTGGTCGGCAACCTGGATTTCGCCACCCTGAAGAACACCATGGGGCACCTGGTCGGCGCGGCCAGCCCGGACGGCAAGACGCCGTGGCCGGGACCGGACGCCATACCGGCGCTGTCGTTCGTGATGTTCCAGCTGATGTTCGCGGTCATCACCCCGGCGCTGATCTCCGGAGCCATCGCCGACCGGGCCAAGTTCTGGTCCTGGACGCTGTTCATGGCCCTCTGGGTGACCATCGTCTACTTCCCGGTGGCCCACTGGGTGTTCAACTTCAACGGCTACACCGGCGCGGACAACAAGGGCGGCTGGATCGCCAACACCCTGGGCGCGGAGGACTTCGCCGGCGGCACCGCGGTGCACATCAACGCCGGTGCGGCCGGTCTCGCGCTGGCCATCGTGCTGGGCCGGCGGGTCGGCTGGCGCAAGGATCCGATGCGCCCGCACAACGTGCCGTTCGTGCTGCTCGGCGCCAGCCTGCTGTGGTTCGGTTGGTACGGGTTCAACGCCGGCTCGGCGCTGTCCGCGGGTGACCTCGCCGCCACCGCGTTCACCAACACCACGGTGGCCACCGCCGCCGCGGTGCTCGGCTGGCTCATCATCGAGCAGATCCGGGACGGCAAGCCGACCACGGTGGGCGCCGCCTCCGGCGCGGTCGCCGGACTGGTGGCGATCACGCCGGCCTGTGGCTTCGTCAACCCGCTCGGCGCGCTGGCCATCGGCGTGCTCGCGGGCGCGCTGTGCGCCCTGGCGGTGGGCCTGAAGTACAAGCTGGGCTTCGACGACTCGCTGGACGTGGTCGGCGTGCACCTGGTCGGCGGCCTGGTCGGCACCCTGCTGATCGGCTTCTTCGGCACCAGCAGCGCCAACCCCGGCATCGCCAAGGACGGCTTCTTCTTCGGCGGCGGGTTCAGCCTGCTCACCAAGCAGGCCATCGCGGCCTTCGCGGTGATGGGTTACTCCTTCATCGGGGCGCTCGTGATCGGCTTCCTGATCAAGGTGACCATCGGCTTCCGGGCCGCCAGGGATGTCGAGGTCGCCGGCATCGACGAGGCCGAGCACGCGGAGAGCGCGTACGAGTTCGGCGGCTTCAGCGGCGGTAGCGTCCGCGGCACCGGCGGCAAGGCGGTGGACGGCGCGGGCAGCGCCGCCGTCCTGGAGGGGAGCAAGGCATGAAGCTGGTCACCGCGATCGTCAAGCCGTTCGTGCTGGACGACGTCAAGTCGGCGCTGGAGCAACTCGGCGTGCTCGGCATGACGGTCAGTGAGGTGCAGGGCTACGGTCGCCAGAAGGGGCACACCGAGGTGTACCGCGGCGCCGAGTACGCCGTCGACTTCGTGCCCAAGCTGCGGGTCGAGGTGGTCACCGACGACCTCAACGCGGACAAGGTGGTGGACGCCGTGGTCGGCGCCGCCCGCACCGGAAAGATCGGTGACGGCAAGGTCTGGGTCACCCCGGTGGACACCGTGGTCCGGGTCCGCACCGGCGAAAGGGGCGCCGACGCGCTGTGAAAGACGTCGTTGGGGGAGCGGCGGATGACCTGGTGCGGGCGCGGGAGCGACTGCTCGCGCCCGCACCGGGACAGCGCAGACTCGCGCCCGGCGCCCTCCGCGAGGCCCTCACCGACCTGCACGAGTTCTGGCTCGCCGCGCATGCGACGGCGGCCGGCGTACGGCCGGAGGGCGGCGGGGTGGCGCTAGCGGCGGTCGGGGCGTTGGGCCGGCGGGAACTCGTCCCGTACTCCGACCTCGACCTCGTCCTGGTGCACGACGGGCGGCAGGACGTCGAATCGATCGCCGAGAAGCTCTGGTACCCGCTGTGGAACTCGGGTATCGGGTTGGACCACTCGGTGCGCACCGTCGGGGAGGCGCTCCGGGCGGCCGAGTCCGATATGCGGACCGCGCTGGGCCTGCTGGAGGTCCGGCACGTGGTCGGGGACACCGACGTGTCCGGCCGGCTCGCCGACGCGGCACGGCAGGCGTGGCGCGTCGGCATGCGCAACCGGCTGGACGAGTTGACCGAGTCGGCGCGGCGCCGCTGGGCGCGCAGCGGCGAGGTGGCCCACCGCGTCGAACCCGACCTCAAACATGGCCACGGCGGCCTGCGCGACCTGCAACTGCTGAACGCGCTGTCCATCGCCCAGCTCATCGACCGGCCCGGCGCCGAACTCGCCGAGGCCCGGCACCTGCTGCTGGACGTGCGCACCGAACTGCGCCGGATCGCCGGGCGGGCCCGGGACGTGCTGCACGCCCAGGACGGCGACGAGGTGGCCGGCGCGCTGGGCATGGCGGACCGCTTCGAGCTGGCCAGGGCGCTGTCGTCGGCCGGTCGCACCGTGATGTACGCGCTGGACGTGGCGTTCCGCGCGGCCCGGGCCGCGCTACCGGCCCGCCGGGGCCTGGTCGAGTTCGGCCGCTCCGCGCTGCGCCGCGGCCCGGCCCGCCGGCCGCTGGACGAGGGCGTCGTGCTGCACGGCGAACCGGACCGCGGCGCCGAGGTCACCCTGGCCCGGGACGCGCAACCCAGCCGCGACCCCGCGCTGCTGCTGCGGGTGGCCACCGCGGCGGCGCGCAGCCGTCACCCCATCGCCACCGGCACCCTCGCCACCCTCGCCGACTCCGCGCCCGAACTGCGCCGCCCGTGGCCGGCCGCGGCCCGGGAGGAGTTGATCGCCCTGCTGGGCACCGGCAGCGGGCTGGTCGACGTGGTGGAGGCGCTGGACCGCACCGGCCTGTGGGGCCGGCTGTTCCCGGAGTGGGGCTGGGTGCGCGACCTGCCACCCCGGGACGCCGCACATATCTGGACCGTGGACCGGCACCTGGTGCAGGCCACCGCGCGGGCCGGCCGGCTGGTCACTACCGTGTCCCGCCCCGACCTGCTGCTGCTCGGCGCCCTGCTGCACGACATCGGCAAGGGTCGGGACGCCGACCACTCCGTGGTGGGCGCCGCGCTGGCCACCCAGGTCGGCGAGCGGATCGGGCTGGCCGAGCGGGACGTGGCCACCCTGGCCGCGATGGTCCGCCACCACCTGCTGCTGCCGCACACCGCCACCCGCCGCGACATCGGCGACCCGGCCACCGTGCACCGGGTGGTCCAGGCCGTCGGCGGCGACCTGGTGCTGCTGGAACTGCTGCAGGCCCTCGCCGAGGCGGACTCGCTGGCCACCGGGCCGGGCGTGTGGAACGACTGGAAGGCGGCGCTGATCGCCGACCTGGTCGATCGGTGCCGCTCGGTGCTCGCCGGCGAGCCGCTGCCCAAACCGGAGCCGCTGGACGACGACCAGCGCAAGCTCGCCGAGGCGGTCGCCGCGTCGCGCCGGCCGGACGTGCTGCTCACGGAGACCGACCACACCGCCACGGTGACCGTGGTGGCCCCGGACCGGCCCGGCCTGCTCTCCCGGGCCGCCGGGGTGCTCGCGCTGAACTCGCTGGAGGTGCACGCCGCCGTGCTGCGCAGCCACGCCGGCGTGGCGGTGGACGTGTTCAGCGTCTCGCCCCGGTTCGGTTCGCTGCCCGACGCCACCCTGCTGCGCGAGCAGTTGGCCAGGGCGGTGGACGGCAGGATGCCGCTGACCGACCTGCTCGCGGCCAAGGAGCGGGACTACGGCGGCGGGCCGCCGGCGGACGCCCCCACCCCGAGGGTGCTGTGGTTCGACGACGAGGCCACCGGCGCGACCGTGCTGGAACTGCGCGCCACGGACCGGATCGGGTTGCTGCACCGGGTGGCCGCCGCGCTGGAGGGCTGCGGCGTCAATGTCCGCTGGGCCAAGGTCGCCACCCTGGGTGGCACGGTGGTCGACTCGTTCTGCCTGAGCATGCCGCCCGGTCAGGACGGGGGCGCGCCCGGGCGCGGTATGCCCGACCCGGTGCAGCGCGGCCGCATCGAGCGCGCGGTGCTCGCCGCCGCCCGCTGACCCGGCCCCTACCCGCCCCGCCCACGACACCAGGCCGCCGAGGCCAATGACCGCTCCCGCCCGCGCCGCCCGCCCGCGGCGCGGGCGGTGTGCTGCGTGGCCCCCGCCACCCGCGTGCGGGACTGCACCCGGTCGGGACTGCGTAGCACTACCCATCCGGGTTCGGGGGCGATCACGCTCTTTCCCCGGCCGCCGAACCGGCAGGCTCTTCCTTGCCGATGCGGTACGGGGGAACCGCGGCAGGGGATCACCACGACCGGGGGTGACGTGGTGCACCGGGACCTGCCGCGGCCCGGGGGGACGCGACGCGGCGGGGGAGGCACCCGGCACGGGGGTCCGGGTGGCGACGGGGATCGTGGCTCCGTCGCAGCGTGAGCCGTTCGGGGCGGCCCAGTGAGGGGTTGGGCCGCCCCGAAACGGTGTCTGCCGCATCCGCCGGCCGCGGCCCGTTACCCTCGTCGGGGAACTACTGTCGGGGAACCACTGACGTTGCGAGGTCTGGCGGCACCGTGTTCGACACCCTCTCCGATCGGCTCACCTCGGTCCTTTCCAACCTCCGCGGCAAGGGCCGGCTCTCCGAGGCCGACATCGACGCCACCTGCCGTGAGATCCGCATCGCCCTGCTCGAGGCGGACGTCGCTCTCCCGGTGGTGCGCTCCTTCATCGGGCAGGTCAAGCAGCGGGCCAAGGGCGCCGAGGTGTCCCAGGCGCTCAACCCGGCCCAGCAGGTCGTCAAGATCGTCAACGAGGAGCTGATCGGTATCCTCGGCGGCGAGACCCGGCGGCTGAATCTGGCCAAGAACCCGCCGACCGTGATCATGCTGGCCGGTCTGCAGGGTTCCGGTAAGACCACGCTGGCCGGCAAGCTGGCCCGCTGGCTGGCCGGCCAGGGGCACACCCCGATGCTGGTCGCCGCCGACCTGCAGCGGCCGAACGCGGTCACCCAGCTCCAGGTGGTCGGCGAACGGGCGGGCGTGCCGGTGTTCGCGCCGGAACCGGGCAACGGCGTGGGCGACCCGGTGGACGTGGCCCGCCGCAGCATCGACGAGGCCCGCCGCGCCCAGCACGACGTGGTGGTCATCGACACCGCCGGCCGGCTGGGCATCGACGAGGAGATGATGCGCCAGGCCGCCGACATCCGGGACGCGGTCCAGCCGAACGAGACGCTGTTCGTGGTCGACGCGATGATCGGCCAGGACGCGGTGACCACCGCCGAGGCGTTCCGGGACGGCGTCGGGTTCACCGGCGTGGCGCTCACCAAGCTGGACGGCGACGCACGCGGCGGTGCCGCGCTGAGCGTCCGGCAGGTCACCGGCCAGCCGATCCTGTTCGCCTCCAACGGCGAGAAGCTGGAGGACTTCGACGTCTTCCACCCGGACCGGATGGCCAGCCGCATCCTCGGCATGGGCGACCTGCTCACCCTGATCGAGCAGGCCGAGCAGGCGTTCGACGCCAAGCAGGCGGAGGAGGCCGCGGCCAAGATCGGCAGCGGTGAGCTGACCCTGGAGGACTTCCTGGAGCAGATGCTCGCCGTCCGCCGGATGGGCCCGATCGGCAACCTGCTCGGCATGCTGCCCGGCGCCGGGCAGATGAAGGACGCGCTGGCCCAACTCGACGAGAAGCACCTGGACCGGGTGCAGGCGATCATCCGAGGCATGACCCCGCAGGAGCGCGCCGACCCGAAGATCATCAAGGGTTCCCGCCGGGCCCGCATCGCGCGCGGCTCCGGGGTGTCCGTGAGCGAGGTCAACGACCTCGTGGACCGGTTCTTCGAGGCGCGGAAGATGATGCAGCAGATGGCCGGCCGGTTCGGCATGCCAGGCGTCGGCGGTGGCCGCAGGAGCAAGAAGGGGAAGAAGGGCAAGAAGGGCAAGGGCCGCGGCCCCACCCCGCCCAAGGTGCGCGGCGGGTTCCCCGGCGGCATGCCCGGCCTTCCCCCGATGCCCCAGGGCGGCGGCGAGCTACCACCCGGGTTCGGCGGCGGGCTGAACGACCTGCCACCCGGCTTCGACCCGTCCAAGCTCAAGTTCGGCAAGAAGTAGGCCGCTCATGTCCGGCTTGCACCTGCGCGGCGTCGTCCTGCCCGACGACGAGGAGCGCGACCTGTGGGTGGTCAACGGCAGGATCCGCACCGAGCCGGTGCCCGGCGCGCGGACCGTGGTGGACGGCGGCTTCCTGCTGCCCGGCCTCGTCGACGCGCACTGCCACATCGGCATCGGCCCGCAGGGTCCGGTCGAGTTGGACGAGGCCGCCGACCAGGCGGAGACCGACCGGGACGCCGGCACCCTGCTGATCCGCGACTGCGGCTCACCGATCGACACCCGGCCGCTGCAGGAGCGGCTGGACCTGCCCCGGATCATCCGCGCCGGCCGGCACATCGCCCGGCCGAAGCGCTACATCCGGCACCTCGGGCTGGAACTGGAGGACCCGGAGCAGTTGCCGGCCGCGGTCGCCGAGCAGGCCGCGTACGGGGACGGCTGGGTGAAGCTGGTGGGCGACTACATCGACCGCTCCGTCGGCGACCTCGCCCCGCTGTGGCCGGACGAGGTGCTGGCCAAGGCGATCGGCGTGGCGCACGACGCGGGGGCACGGGTCACCGCGCACGTGTTCGGTGAGGACGCGCTGCCCGGTTTGCTCGCCGCCGGCATCGACTGCATCGAGCACGGCACCGGGCTGTCCGCCGGCACCATCGACGAGATGGCCCGCCGGGGCACCGCGCTGGTCCCCACGCTGATCAACATCGACAACTTCCCGTCCATCGCGGACGGCGCCAGCAAGTACCCCGCCTACGCGGCACACATGCGGGACCTGCACGCGCGGGTCGCGGACACCATCGGCGCGGCCATCGAGGCCGGCATCCCGGTCTACGCGGGCACCGACGCCGGCGGCGGCATCACGCACGGGCGGCTACCCGACGAGATCGCCGCACTGCACCGGGTCGGCCTGCCCGCCGAGGCGGCCATCGGCGCGGCGTCCTGGGCGGCTCGGGAATGGCTGGGCTGGCCCGGCCTGGTGGAGGGCGCCCCGGCGGACGTGGTGGCCTGCGCCGAGGACCCGAGGACCGACCTGGACGCGCTGCGCCGGCCCACCCGGATCCTCTTGCGCGGCGCCGTGGTCCGCTGACCGCGCGCCGGGATCGTCGCCGGTGGCCGGCTGCCGCGCCGCTGTCGCGCACGACACGAGCAACGTTCGCCGGGCGCCGTCGTTCTTTCTCAGGCGCTGGTACTTCCCGGGGACGGTGGTTTGGCGGCGACACCGGACCGGCCACCCGACCGAAGTGGCCGAGGTTAGTCTCGGAAGTACCGGCCGTTGGCCAGGAGCGCGACCCCGATCTCCGGCCATCACCCCGCTGGATCAGGCCCGGCTCGACGGAGGCGCCCGTGAACTCGCCGCACCAGTCCGAGCCGCGCGTGACCGCCTCGGAGCAGCCCGCCGGCGGCCGGCCGCCGCTGCCGGCGCTGACCGCACCGCCCCAGGACGAGCCGGACCACCGCTGGGGCTTCGGCGCGTTCCTTCTGGTCGAAGCGGTGTTCCTGATCTCGTCGGTGTTCATCGTGCTGCCGTTCAAGGCGCCGGACGGGCGAGTGTCGCCGGTGGGACTCTTGGTCAGCCTGGCCGTGCCGACGGTGCTCGCCGCCGGGGTGGCGGTGCTGGCCACCGTGGTCCGGGGCAACGGCCCCAAGGTGGACCTGCGGCTGTGCTGGCGGTGGGCGGACGTCGGAGTCGGGCTGAGCCTGGGCCTCGGCGGCTTCGTCGTCACCATGATCGCGTCCGTGCTGTGGACCCGGTGGGTCGGCCAGAAGAACGCCAACTCGGCGGTCGGCTCGCTGCTGGACGGCGTGCACCTCTCGCCGGCCATCGCCGTGCTGATGTTCCTGCACCTGTGGCTGCTGGCCCCGCTGTGCGAGGAGGTCATCTACCGCGGGCTGCTGTGGGGCGCGATCGAGCGGCAGCGGTGGGGCCGGTGGACCCCGTTCGTGCTCACCACGATGATCTTCGCGGTGGCCCACCTCGAACCGCTGCGCACCCCGCTGCTGCTGGTCATCGCGGTGCCGATCGGGCTGGGCCGGCTGATCACCGGCCGGCTGGTCAGCAGTGTCATCGCCCACCAGTTGAACAACCTGCTGCCCGCGCTTGGCATCCTGCTGGTGGCGCTCGGCCTGATGCCGGGCTGACAGGCGGGAGGTGACGTGGACCTCAACAGCGACCTCGGGGAGGGCTTCGGGGCCTGGCGGCTGGGCGACGACGAGGCCCTGCTCGACGTGGTCACCAGCGCGAACGTCGCATGCGGGTTCCACGCCGGCGATCCGCACACGATGCGCCGCGCGTGCACGGCCGCGCACGCCCGCGGGGTGGCCATCGGCGCCCAGGTGTCCTACCGCGACCTGGCCGGGTTCGGCCGGCGGTTCATCGACGTCGACCCGGCCGAACTGGCCGACGAGGTGCTGTACCAGATCGGCGCGCTGGAGGCGTTCGCCCGCGCCGCCGGCGGCCGGGTGAGCTACGTCAAGCCGCACGGCGCGCTCTACAACGCGGTGGTCCACCACGAGGCGCAGGCCAGGGCGGTGGTCGACGGGGTGCGGGCGTTCGGCGACCTCCCCGTGCTCGGGCTGCCCGGGTCGGTGTTCCTCACCCTCGCCGAGAAGGCCGGCTTAGTGGCCGTACGGGAGGCGTTCGCGGACCGCGGCTACGCCCCGGACGGCACGCTGCTGCCCCGGGGCACCGAGGGCGCGCTGCTCACCGACACCGCCGCGGTGGTCGGCCGGGCCGTCCAGTTGGCCGAGCGCGGCGAGCTGGTGGCCGCCGACGGCACCGTCATCCCGATGCCGGCCGACTCGCTGTGCCTGCACGGCGACACCCCGGGTGCGGTGGCGCACGCCAGGGCGGTGCGGGCCACCCTGGAGTCCGCCGGCGTGCCGCTCGCCCCGTTCGCCCCGCCGGCCTGAGTCCTCCGCACCCGCCGATTCGTGGGTCCGCGGCGTGGTCTGGCACAATGAGTGGCTGTCCGCCACGACCGGGCCCCTCTCACCGCGCCGTGGCTGCCCTGACATCGCTGGCGCCCCGCCCGTCCCCACTCGGGTAGCGGGCGCCGCACCGTGAGCAACGAGAGTCGACAGGAGCACCGCAACTCGTGGCCGTCAAGATCAAACTGCAGCGGCTCGGCAAGATCCGGGAGCCGCACTACCGGATCATCGTGGCCGACTCGCGCACCCGCCGGAGTGGTCGAGCCATCGAGACGATCGGCGAGTACCACCCGAAGCAGGAGCCGAGTTTCATCCAGGTCAACTCCGAGCGCGCCCAGTACTGGCTCGGCGTCGGTGCCCAGCCGACCGAGCCCGTGAAGAACATCCTCCAGGTCACCGGTGACTGGCAGAAGTTCAAGGGCGAGCCCGGGGCCGAGGGCACGCTCAAGCAGCCGGAGCCCCGGCCGGACAAGCGTGCCCTGTTCGAGGCCGCGCTCAAGGAGGCCGGCGAGGAGCCCGTCGCCGAGGCCACCACCCCGAAGAAGAAGGGTGGCGGCAAGAAGGCCGAGACCAAGGACGAGAGCGCCGGCGAGGCCGGGAAGGCCGAGGGCGGCGAGTCGTGACCAGCCGCTCTGGCATGCCGGGCCGGGACGGGGAGTTCGGGTGAGCGTTCTCGCGGATGCCCTCGAACACCTCGTCCGCGGCATCGTCGACCACCCGGACGACGTCCGCGTCAACCTGGTGACGACCCGGCGCGGCCGGACCCTCGAGGTGCACGTCCACCCGGACGACCTCGGCAAGGTCATCGGCCGTGGCGGGCGCACCGCGACCGCCCTGCGCACCGTGATGGCCGGCATCGGCGGTCGCGGTGTGCGGGTGGACGTGGTGGATACCGACCGCTGACCCACCGCAGTACCGTGTCGCTCCCGGATCCCGGTACCACCGTCCGCGTCGTCGGGCGAGTGGCCAAGGCGCACGGCCTGCACGGAGAACTCGCCGTCGAGCTGCGCACCGACTCCCCGGAGGAGCGGTTCTCCGAGGGTGCGACGGTGCGTGCCGAGCTGCGCGACGGCACCGTCCGCACCCTTACCGTCTCGGCCGCGCGGCCGCATGGCGGCCGGCTCCTGGTGAGCTTCGCCGGGGTCGAAGGGCGGGACGCGGCCGAGGCGCTGCGCGGTGCCGTGCTGTCCGCGGACGCCCGCGACCTGCCGCCCACCGAGGACCCGGACGAGTTCTACGACCACGAGTTGGAGGGCCTGGCGGCCGAACTGACCGACGGCACCGCGGTCGGCACCGTCCGGGAGATCGTCCACGGCCCGGCCGGCGACCTGCTCGTGGTCGAGCGTGCCTCGGGCGGCGAGGTGCTGGTGCCGTTCGTCCGGGACATCGTGCCCGAGGTCGACGTACGCGCCGGCCGGTTGGTGGTCGACCCGCCCCCCGGGCTGCTCGACGAGTCATGACCATGCGCATCGACGTCGTCACCATCTTTCCCGAGTACCTGGCCCCGCTGCGCGCCGCGCTGCTGGGCAAGGCGATCGAGCGCGGGCTGATCGGCGTGCACGTCCACGACCTGCGGGAATGGACGCACGACGTGCACAGGGCGGTGGACGACAGCCCGTACGGCGGCGGGCCCGGCATGGTGATGAAGCCGCAGGTGTGGGGTGAGGCGCTGGACGAGGTGTGCGGCCCGGAGCGGATCGCCGCCGAGGGGCGGCCGCCGCGCCTGGTGGTGCCTACCCCGGCCGGCCGGCCGTTCACCCAGCGCCTGGCCAGGGAGTACGCCGAGGAGGAGTGGCTGGTCTTCGCCTGCGGCCGGTACGAGGGCATCGACGAGCGGGTGGTCACCGACGCCGCCCGACGCATGCCGGTGGACGAGGTCTCCATCGGCGACTATGTGCTGGTCGGCGGCGAGGCCGCGGTGCTGGTGATCGTGGAGGCGGTGGTCCGGCTGCTGCCCGGCGTGCTGGGCAACCCCGCCTCGGCCGCCGAGGATTCCTTCTCCGACGGCCTGCTCGAGGGCCCCTGCTACACCCGCCCCGAGCAGTGGCGCGGGCTCGCGGTACCCGAGGTGCTGCGCTCCGGCAACCACGCGGCGATCGCCCGGTGGCGCCGTGACCGGGCGCTGGAGCGCACCTTCCATCGCCGCCCGGACCTGCTGGCCGCGCTGCCCGACGAGGCCCTGGACCGGCACGACCGGGCCGTGCTGGACCGGCTGCGTACGGAGCGCGACCCCGGGGCCACCGCCCCGCCGGAGTGAGCCGCCGCCCGGCGGGGCCCGCCGCCGGCCCCGATTTCCGGGCGGACCAACCCGTCTGGCACACTAGACGGGTTGCCGCTGCCGGGTCAGGTTCCGGCGCGCACCATGGACGTTAACCCCCCGATCGGGCCGTCATACGGTGGTCCATGTCCTGCCGGGGGCGCACGAGAGACACGTTGAGGACGAGGACGGAACCCCATGAACACCCTGGACGCTCTGGACGCCCAGTCGCTGCGTTCCGACATCCCGGACTTCCGTCCGGGTGACACCGTGAAGGTTCACGTCCGGGTCATCGAGGGCTCCCGCGAGCGGGTCCAGGTGTTCCAGGGCGTCGTGATCACCCGTAAGGGCGGGGGCATCCGGGAGACCTTCACCGTGCGCAAGGTCTCCTTCGGCGTCGGCGTGGAGCGCACCTTCCCGGTGCACTCGCCGAACATCGCCAAGATCGAGGTGGCCACCCGCGGTGACGTCCGCCGGGCCAAGCTCTACTACCTGCGCAACCTGCGCGGGAAGGCCGCGAAGATCAAGGAGAAGCGGGAGCCGTCCGCTTCCTGACGCCGGGCACACCGCCCGGTCCGTATCCTCGCTGCCGTGGCCGACGTGATGTCAACCACCTCGTCCCGGGGTGACGGCGAGCCGGTGGTCCCCGGCCGTCGCCGCGCCGCGGCGGTCCCGCCACGCCGGGGCCGCCGGCGGCGGAGTTCGTTCTTCCGCGAGCTGCCCATCCTGGTGCTGAGCGCGCTGGTGCTGACGTTCCTCATCCAGACCTTCGTCGCGCGCGTCTACGTCATCCCGTCGGCCTCGATGGAGACCACCCTGCACGGGTGCACCGGATGCGTGAACGACCGGGTGTTAGTCGACAAGGTCATCTACGGTCTGCTCCGGCCGGAGCCGGGCGACGTGGTGGTCTTCCGCGGCCCGGACACCTGGAGGGACAACGACTTCCAGGTCGATCGCTCCAGCAACCCGGTGGCGCGGTGGTTCCAGGACGTCGGCGCGGCGGTGGGCCTCACCGCGGACGACCGGACCTTCGTCAAGCGGGTGATCGCCGTCGGCGGGCAGACCGTGCAGTGCTGCGACGCGCAGAACCGCGTGGTGGTCGACGGGAAGCCGCTGGACGAGCCGTACCTGCACTGGGTGCCCGGTACCGGGCCGGCCGACCAGAAGCGGTTCCCGCCGGTCACGGTGCCCGACGGCGAGTTGTTCGTGATGGGTGACAATCGCAACAACTCGGCCGACTCGCGCATCCAGGGCGGCGGCGGGCTGGCCGGCATGGTGCCGGTACGCAACCTGATCGGCAAGGCTCGGTTCATCATCATGCCGATGTCCCGCTGGTCGGGCGTCTCGGACTACGATCCGCAGACCCTCGCCGCCGGGCCGCACTGATCTTCCCAAGCACCCACCGGGGTGGGTTTTGCCGCGCACGCCCCGGTGATCCGGCCGGGCGGCCGGCGTCGTGGTTTGCTTCCGTTTGCGGCGTCCGGCCCCGCTCTGGGCACCATGGCCCGCGTGGCCGCCGCCACCGAATGTTGTCCGTACCAGATGGGTAGGCTGGCTTCGTGAGTGACCTGGCACCCCGGGAGGGTCCGCAGGAGAGCACCGAACGCCCGGGGTGGCCCTCGGGGGCCGCCAAGCCGGGCAGCGGAACCGGCGGTCGGCATGCCAAGAAACGCAAGAAGGGCTCGTTCTGGCGCGAGTTGCCCATCCTGGTGATCACCGCGCTGGTGCTGACCTTTCTCATCCAGACCTTCATCGGGCGCGTCTACCTGATCCCGTCGCAGTCCATGGAGGAGACGCTGCACGGCTGCGCCGGCTGCACCAACGACCGGGTGTTCGTCGACAAGATCACCTACGACTTCTCCCAACCCCGGCCGGGTGACGTCGTCGTGTTCCGTGGCCCGGACAGTTGGGAGCAGACCGAGTTCCGCTCCAACTACTCCGACAACGTCGTGCTGCGCTGGTTCCAGGAGGCCGCGTCGGTGATCGGGCTGGCGCCGCCGGACGAGCAGGACTTCGTCAAGCGGGTGATCGCCGTCGGCGGGCAGACCGTGCAGTGCTGCGACGCGCAGAACCGCGTGGTGGTCAACGGCAGGCCGCTGGACGAGCCGTACCTGTACTGGGAGCCGGGGCGGGGCACCACGCAGGAACCCTTTGCGCCCGTGACGGTGCCGCAGGGCAAACTGTTCGTGATGGGTGACAACCGCAACGACTCGCTCGACTCCCGCTACCAGGGCGGTGGCGGCGAGCGCGGCCTGGTCCCGATCGGCAACGTGATCGGCAAGGCGCGGTTCATCGTGCTGCCGCCGTCCCGGTGGGGCGGGGTGGACGACAAGAACCCCCAGCCGGTGGCGCTTCCGGCGCCGCCGTGGCAGGTCGGGGCGCCGGCCGCGGTGGGCTTCGCCGCGGCGTTCCCCGTGCTCTGGCTGGGCCGGCGCGGGCTGCGACTCGGGGTGTCCCGCGGCGCCAGGGGTCGGCGTCGGAGGGTGCCCTGATGCCTGTGTCAGGCCGCGAAGCCGCGGAATTGGAGGGCGGCGTTAGCCGGTGACCGGCGCACGGGAGTCGCTGCGCCCGCCTCGTGCGGTGGTGCGCCGCAGTTCGGGGAGTTGGGCGCTGCAGAGCGCCCTGGACCGGCGCGGCCTGGGTCCGGTGGCCGGAGTGGACGAGGCCGGCCGAGGAGCCTGCGCCGGGCCCCTGGTGGTGGCCGCCTGCGTGCTACGGCCCGGTGACGCCGCCCGCTTCGACGGGCTGACCGACTCCAAACTGCTCACCCCGAGCGTCCGCGACCGCTTCTACGACCTCGTGCTGAGCCGGGCGCTGGCGTGCTCGGTGGTGGTCATCCCGACCGATGAGGTGGACGAGCGGGGCGTGCACGTGGCCAACATCGACGGCATGCGGCGCGCTGTCGCCCGGTTGGGCACCCATCCCGGATACGTCCTGGTCGACGGCTTCCGGGTGCCCGGGCTGACCGCGCCCAGCGTGCCGGTGGCCAAGGGCGACCAGGCGGCCGCGTGCGTCGCCGCGGCCTCCGTGCTGGCCAAGGTGACCCGGGACCGCATCATGGCCGACCTGCACGCCGAGCTGCCCGTCTACGGCTTCGACACGCACAAGGGCTACTGCACCCCGGAGCACGGCGCCGCGCTGCTCGAGCACGGCCCGAGCGAGCATCACCGCTGGTCGTATGTGAACGTGGTGGAGGCAGCCGCCGCACATGGGATGGCGCCGCCGCGCCGGGTGGCGCGGAGCGTGTCCGCCCTGGGCGTGGTTCACAATGGGGGGTCCCCTCCGGAGGGGGTGTCAAGCTCGCGACGAGGAGGAGCGCGGATCCGATGAGCGCGGAGGATCTCGAGAAGTACGAGACCGAGATGGAGCTGCAGCTCTACAAGGAGTACCGCGACATCGTCGGCCAGTTCTCGTACGTGGTGGAGACCGAGCGACGCTTCTACCTGGCCAACGCGGTGGACGTGCAGGTCCGCAACGTGGACGGCGAGGTGTACTTCGAGGTGCGCATGTCCGACGCCTGGGTGTGGGACATGTACCGCCCGGCGCGGTTCGTGAAGAACGTTCGGGTCATCACCTTCAAGGACGTCAACGTCGAGGAGTTGGACAAGCCCGAGCTTCGGCTCCCCGAGGACGGCCCGTTCGGCGGCTGATCCTTCCTCATCCGCGGCGTCTCGCCGGCCGGTCTGGCGTGGCAGGACCGCGCGGGTGACCTGACCCCGCCGCGTGCACCGTGACTCGGCGTGGCCGGCCCGGCCACCTCGGTCCGGGGCCGGACACCCTCCGCCGCCTGGCCGCCGCCATTGACGCACCCGACTCGGCGCCGTCGTGCTCACCTCGGGCCCAACCGCCATCCTCGGCCGGGGCCGGCACCCGCTACCACATCCCACCGACGATCCGCGCCCGCCTCGACCGATTTGGGGGCGACCATCCACAGCGGTCCGGGTTGTCCACAATGCCGGTAACTGGTCTGGCATCACCTCTCGCTCCGGAGCAGCGTGTCGAGGGGCACGAACCCGGAGCGAAGGGGGCACCATGACCGCTGACCTGATGGACGCGAAGGACGCGGCCACCCGGAACGATCTCGGCCGCCGCGGCGAGGACCTGGCCGCCCGGTACCTGGAAAGCCAGGGACTGGTCCTGCTTTCCCGCAACTGGCGCTGCCGCGAGGGCGAACTCGATCTGGTCGCCACGGACGGCAGACGGCTGATCGTGTGCGAGGTGAAGACCCGGTCGGGCGCCGGTTTCGGCGTCCCCGCCGAGGCGGTGACCGCCGCGAAGATCCACCGCATCCGGCGGCTCGCCCAGCTGTGGCTGTCCACGTACCGGGTCGGCTGGTGCGAGGTGCGTTTCGACGTCATCTCCGTGCTGTGGCCACCGGACGGGCCGGCGCACGTCGAGCACCTGCGGGGTGCGTTCTGATGGCGCTGGCACGGGCGTGGTCCGTCGCGCTGTTCGGGGTGGACGGCGTGGCCGTGGAGATCGAGGCGGACATCGGCGCCGGCCTTCCCGGGGTGCAACTGGTCGGGCTTGCGGACACCGCGCTGCACGAGGCCAAGGAACGCGTCCGGGCGGCGGTGCGCAACACCGGCGTGTCCTGGCCGCAGCAGCGGGTCACGCTCGCGCTGTCGCCGGCCTCGCTGCCCAAGGGCGGCTCGGGCTACGACATGGCGCTGGCCTGCGCGGTCCTGGCCGCTGCGCAGACCGTGCCGGCCGGTCCGCTGGTCGGCACACTGCTGCTGGGTGAGCTCGGCCTGGACGGCCGGGTCCGGCCGGTGCGCGGCGTGCTGCCGGGTTTGCTCGCCGCACGGCGCGCCGGGCTGCGCAGGGCCGTGGTGCCTGTGGCGACGCTGCCCGAGGCGGCTCTCGTGGACGGCATCGACATCCTCGGCGCCGCGCGGTTACGTGACGTCCTTGACTGGCTGCGGGGCGAACCGGACACGCTCACCCGCCCGGCGGAGACCGTGGCGCCCGCGCCGCCCGCCGTGCCAGACCTGGTCGACGTGCTCGGCCAACCGGAGGCGCGGTGGGCGCTGGAGGTCGCCGCAGCCGGTGGTCACCACCTGTTGCTGATCGGTCCACCGGGCACCGGCAAGACGATGCTGGCCAGGCGGATGGGCGGCCTGCTGCCGCCGCTGTCGGCCGACGAGGCGCTCGAGGTGACCGCGGTGCACTCCGTCGCCGGAACGCTCTCCGAGGAGTCACCGCTGGTCGGCGTGCCGCCGTTCGTCGCACCGCACCACTCCATCTCGATGGCCGCGCTGATCGGCGGAGGGCAGGGACTGGCGCGGCCGGGCGCGGT
This sequence comes from Gandjariella thermophila, assembly GCF_005405885.1. Taxonomy (GTDB): domain Bacteria; phylum Actinomycetota; class Actinomycetes; order Mycobacteriales; family Pseudonocardiaceae; genus Gandjariella; species Gandjariella thermophila. The sequence continues at coordinate 131,057 of NZ_BJFL01000008.1, read as the reverse complement.
CAGCAGGGCGCACCGCGGCGTGCTGCTCATCGACGAGGCCTGTGAATGGGGCTCGCACCGTTTGGAGGCGCTGCGCACCGCGCTGGAGGAGGGCGAGGTGCGGATCGGCCGGAAGGACGGCATCGTGCGCTACCCGGCACGCTTCCAGCTCATCCTCGCGACCAACCCCTGCCCGTGCGCCCCGGCGCGGGACGTGGACTGCTCCTGCTCGCCGAACGCGCGGCGGCGCTACCTGGCACGGCTGTCCGGCCCGCTGCTGGACCGAGTCGACCTCCGGGTGCCGATGCGGCCGATCACCGCGATGGACCCGGCCGAGGTCGGCGAACCCGAGCCGACCGCGGTGGTGCGCGCCCGGGTACAGCGGGCCAGGGCGCGGGCGGCCGACCGCTGGGCCGGCCGCGCGTGGCGAACCAACGCCGACGCGCCCGGCCCGGTGCTGCGCCGCGAGTACGGCCTGCCCCGGGAGGCCACCTCCCTGCTGGACCGCGGCCTGCGCACGGGCGCGCTCACCGGCCGTGGCGCGGACCGGTGCCTGCGTGTCGCCTGGACACTCGCGGATCTCGCCGGCCGCGACCGGCCAGACGCCGAGCACGTCGCCGCGGCACTGGAGTTCCGCGAACGGAGCGTCGGATGAGTGGCCATGAGCCAGGCCGCGGCACCCACATGAGCCCCCGCGCGCGAACTCGCGGAGAACGTCCCATGCACGGTCCGGAACCAGGCAACCCGGAGCCCAGCCGGGTGGCGCGCGCCTACCTGCTGCGGGTCGCCGAGCCGCCGGCCCCGGCGCTGGTCGACTTCGTCGCCGAGGTCGGGCCGGTCCGCGCGGCCGACCTGGTGCGTGAGGGGCGCGTGCCCGGCCCGGTCGCGGACGAGACATCGGCGCGGCGACACCTCGACCTCGGCCGGGCGGACCTCGACGAGGCGGCCGCGGTGGGCGCCCGCCTCGTCACACCCGAGGATGAGGAGTGGCCGAGTTGGCCGTTCACCGCCCTGTCCGTCGCGGCGGCTCGTGGCCTGCGCGGCGGGGTGCCACCACTCGCCCTGTGGGTCCGTGGAGCCGGCGGGCTGGGTGAGATGGCCGAAAGGGCGGTGGCGGTGGTCGGCTCCCGGGCCGCCAGCGGCTACGGCCAGCACGTCGCAACCGAGTTCGGTCACGGTCTGGCCTCCGCCGGTGTCACCGTCGTGTCCGGCGCGGCCTACGGGGTGGACGGGGCCGCCCATCGAGGGGCGGTGGCCGCCGAGGGACCCACGGTCGCCGTGCTCGCCTGCGGCGTGGACATCGCGTACCCCGCCGGGCACAGCACCCTCCTCGGGCGCATCGCGGAACACGGGGCGGTGGTCAGCGAATACCCGCCGGGCACCACACCGGCGAGATACCGCTTTCTCGTCCGCAACCGGCTGATCGCCGCGCTCGGCGGCGGCACGGTGGTGGTGGAGGCCGGTGCCCGTAGCGGCGCACGGAGCACCGCGGCGGTCAGCCGGGCCCTCGGCCGGGTGCTCATGGCCGTGCCCGGCCCGATCACCTCGGCCACCTCGGTGGGCTGCCACGAGCTGCTGCGCTCCGGCGAGGCGGTCGCGGTGAGCACGGTGGAGGAAATCATCGAGAGCACCGGTCGGCTCGGTGCCGACCTGGTCGATCTCGGTGCGGCCGAAACGCGGGCCACCGATGGCCTCGACGGCGACGCCGCGCGCGTGTATGACGCGCTCAGCACCCGCTCCGGCCGCAGCCCCGAACGGATCGCCGTCGAGGCCGGTGTTCCGCTGCCTCGGGTGCGGGCCCTCCTACCGACGCTGGAACTCGGCGGCCTGGCGGTCCGCTGCACGACCGGCTGGCGCCGCGCCCGCGCGCCGACACCGAGCCGCGAGCGGTGACCCGCGGGCAGGCGGCGAGTTTGGCGCCTTGCCGTGTCACGCCGACACGCCAGCCGCCGCCTGCCGGTGGTCGTGATGCGGCCGCTCGGCAGCCGTCGTCCGGTCGCCACCCCGTGGGCCCGGTCTCGTGCCGGCCGTCTCCTCCTGGTCGCCGTCGCCTGCTGGCCGTCGCCCGGCGATCGTCGCTGGGCGATCGTCGCTGGGCCATCGCCGCCGGCCGCCGGGGGACAACCATCTGCCGGCACCGGCGAGGGGGCGGCCATCCGGCCGCAGCCACCGGTGGCGCCGGCCGGGACGACACCGCGCGGCGATGCTTGACGACAGGGGCCGGGCCTTGCAGCGTTTGATGTTGTGCACGTGCCATCCCCTCGCCGACGGCGACCCGACCTGCTCCGGCTGCGGGCGGCGCTGCCCGGCCACGTCCGTGCGGTCGTCGACGAGTACGAGCGGTACCTGAGCCTGGAACGGGGACTGTCGCCCCACACCGCCCGGGCCTACGTCGGCGACGTGGTCTCCCTGCTGGATCACGTCGTTCACGGCCGCATACCGCCCCGTGGCGACGGCGCGTACGAGCAGCCGGCACGGCGGCGGGCGCCGCATCAGCCGAAGCCCCATCAGCCGACGTCGGATCAGTGCGTGGATGAGGCCCAGAACCCTCGCGCGGCTGGCGGGCAGCACGGCCTCGACGGCGGCGTCGCCGGCCTTGACCTGGCGACACTGCGCTCGTGGTTGGCCGCCCAACGTGCCGCCGGGGCGAGCCGCGCGACGCTCGCCCGCAGGGCAGCGGCCGCCCGTACGTTCACGGCATGGGCGGCTCACTCGGGCCATCTGCCGGCCGACCCGGGCCTGCGGTTGGCCGCGCCGGCGGTGCGCCGCGGCCTGCCGCCGGTGCTGCGCGCCGAGCAGGCGGATGAGTTGATGCGGGCCGCCGAGGCCGGGGCGGAACAGGCCAACCCGGTTGCGCTGCGTGACCAGGCCGTCGTGGAGTTGCTCTACGCCACCGGGGTGCGCGTCGCCGAGCTGTGCGGACTCGACATCGATGACATCGATTACTCCAACCGAGTGGTTCGTGTATCGGGCAAGGGCGGGCGGGAACGGGCGGTGCCGTTCGGCGTGCCGGCCGAGCGCGCCGTCCGACGGTGGCTGTCCGAGGGCCGGTCTGCGCTGGTGAAGCCGGCTTCACCAGCGGCTCTGTTCCTGGGTGCGCGGGGAGGGCGGCTGGATCCCAGAACCGCACGGCGGGTCGTGCACCAGGCGGTCGCGGCCGTTCCAGGGGCGGCCGATATTGGGCCACATGGGTTACGACATTCGGCCGCGACTCATCTTCTCGAGGGAGGCGCCGATCTGAGAAGCGTTCAAGAACTGCTCGGTCACGCTACGCTCGCGACGACCCAGCTTTACACCCACGTCACCGTCGAACGGCTGAAGGCGATCCATGACCGAACCCACCCCCGTGCCTGACGAATCCGGGGTAGGTTCCCGCACGGCGACCGCTCCCTCCATCCGGCCACACCAGCTTCCCGGCCAGCGCGACGACGGGCCACATGGTGGCGCGGCCCGCCGGGCGGGCGCGGAGTCGGCGGGCGAACGTCATGACGCGGTGCCTGCCACTTCGCCGAGGAGCGCCAACGGCGATGCGGGCGGGCAGGCCGCGGACGAGCCGGCGGTCGACTACCCGGTGGGTGACCACCGCAGCGCCGACGAGGTCGAGGCCGGCATCGTCGCGTTGTGGCGCAGCTACGGCGAGACGGGTTCCCAGGCGCTGCGCGACCGGCTCGTGCTGCACTACGCACCCCTGGTCAAGTACGTCGCCGGCCGGGTCGGTACCGGTCTGCCGTCCCACGTGGACGTGGCCGACCTGGTGCAGTCGGGCATCTTCGGGCTGGTCGACGCGATCGAGAAGTTCGAGCCGGAGCGCGGGCTGAAGTTCGAGACCTACGCGATGCAGCGGATTCGCGGCGCGATCCTGGACGACCTGCGGTCCCAGGACTGGGTGCCCCGCTCGGTGCGCAGCCGGGCCAGAGACGTGGAGCGTGCCCTGGAGCGGCTCGGCGCGCGGCTGCAGCGCACGCCCACCGACGCCGAGGTCGCGGCCGAGCTGGGTATCGGCATCGAGGAGCTGCGCGAGGTGTACGCGCAGCTGCAGCTCACCAGCGTGGCCGCGCTCGACGAGCTGATCGCCGCGGGCCGGGGCAACGCCTCGCTCGCCGAGACGCTGCCCGACCACCACGCCGAGGACCCGGTGGCCACCCTGGTCGACCAGGACAGCCGCCGCCAGCTCGCGGACGCCATCGCCCGTCTCACCGAACGCGACCGGATCGTGGTGACCCTGTACTACTTCGAGAACCTCACGCTCGCGGAGATCGGTCGGGTACTCGGGGTGACCGAGTCGCGGGTCTGTCAGTTGCACACCCGGGCGGTGCTGCGCCTCCGCGCGAAGCTCATGGAACAGCTCGAGGGCTGAGCGGCTCGAGGGCTACCCGGCGGTGCCCGCCCAGGGCAGCAGCCGGACGTGGATCAGGACCAGGCGGAGCGGGTCGAGATACTGCTCGCCCCGCCGGACACCCCAGTGCAGGCAGGCGGCGGTTCCAGCCACAGACATGGGCGGCCCGGCCGGCGGCGTCACCGCAGGCGGTCCGGGGCTCGGTACGTTCTCGGCAAGCGGCGCGCCCGGCGTCGTTGGGGCGCCCGCTGGAGTCGGCGGGCCCGGTGCCATCGGCGCGGTGGTCACCGGCCTGTCACCGCCGCAGCCGGGATGGCCGGGCAGCAGGTGGCCGATCATCTGCCCGCGCCGGACGTGCTGGCCGGTCGTGACCGTGGGCAGCACCGGCTCGTAGGTGGTGCGCAGACCGCCGGCGTGCTCGATCGAGACGACCGGCCGGTCCGCCACCGGGCCCGCGTAGACCACCGTGCCGTCACCGGCCGCGAACACCGGCGCACCGGCGGGCGCGCCCAGGTCGACGCCCCGGTGGCCGGGGCCGTACCGGCTGGCCGGCGGGTCGAACCGGCGCAGTACCGGGTGGGGTTGGGCGAGCGGCCAGCCGAAGCGGGCCCTGGGTGCCCAGGGGCTGCCCACAGGCGAGGCCGGGGGGACGGGAAGAGCGGGCGGGGAAGCCGCTGGAAGGGTCGCCGGGAGAGCGGCGGCGAGACCGACCCGAGGAGCGGCCAGGACCGCGGCCGGGAAAGCGAGCAGGTCAGCGGTTCGGCCAGCCGTCGTCGTCCGCGCGGCGGCCGCCGCCCGTGACGGGACGGGCACGAGCAGTGGCGGTAGCCCGGCCAGGAGCAGCGGCACGGCCAGCAACGCGACGGCGTGTCCGGGCGCTACCCGAGAGTGCCGGAGCGGGCCCGGTATCCGAGGGCGCCGGAACAGGGTCGGACGGTGCGGCGAGGCGGTCGCGGTGCGCATGGCACCACGGTCTAGTACCGGCCTCCCGCGACCGGGGTTGATCGGCGTGCCTGTGGACGAACCACGGCCCTGTGGACGACGGGCCACGGTTGGTCGACTTGACGGGAAGTCCGTCCGGGTGAGGGCGTAGACTGCTGCCGCGACCCGTGTGAACACGGGGCGACTTCGCGCGCCGATGCGGGTCCCGTCGATGCGGGACACGGTGTCCGGCGGTCCCTCGGGTGGAGCAGTGCCACCGGGGGTCCGGACGCCGGCACGGCGCCAGGGCGACGGGTCACCCGGCTCGTCGCGAGAACCGACCCGCGCGCCACGCGGCGCGCCCGACGCCAAGAGGTGCATCCGGCCATGGCCGTCGTCACCATGAAGCAACTGCTCGACAGCGGTGTGCACTTCGGTCACCAGACCCGGCGCTGGAACCCGAAGATGAAGCGCTACATCCTGACCGAGCGCAACGGCATCTACATCATCGACCTGCAGCAGACGCTGACCTACATCGACCGGGCGTACGAGTTCGTCAAGGAGACCGTCGCCCACGGCGGCACGATCCTGTTCGTCGGCACCAAGAAGCAGGCGCAGGAGGCGATCGCCGAGCAGTCCCTGCGGGTCGGCATGCCCTACGTCAACCAGCGCTGGCTGGGCGGAATGCTCACCAACTTCTCCACCGTGCACAAGCGGCTCCAGCGGCTGAAGGAGCTGGAGTCCATGGAGCAGACCGGTGGGTTCCAGGGTCTCACCAAGAAGGAGATCCTGATGCTCACCCGCGAGAAGGAGAAGCTGGAGAAGACGCTCGGCGGCATCCGGGACATGCAGAAGGTGCCGAGCGCGGTCTGGGTGGTGGACACCAAGAAGGAGCACATCGCCGTCGGCGAGGCACGCAAGCTGGGCATCCCGGTGGTGGCCATCCTGGACACCAACTGCGACCCGGACGAGGTCGACTACCCGATTCCGGGCAACGACGACGCGATCCGGTCGGCCGCGCTGCTGACCAAGGTGATCGCCGAGGCCGCAGCGGCGGGCCTGATGGCGCGGGCCGGCCAGCGGACGGCCGCGGAGGGCGAGGAGAAGCCGGAGGCGGGCGTGGCTTCCGACGAGCCGCTCGCCGAGTGGGAGCAGGAACTGCTGGCCGGTGGCGAGACTCTCGAGGAGCAGCCCGCCCAGTCCTGACCGCGGCCCGCGCGTCGCGCCCGACCGGCGACGCGATGCGCGGCCAGGACATCGACACCGAATACGCGCGTACACCGAAGAGGGAACGGAACACGCACGATGGCGAACTACACCGCGGCCGACGTGAAGCGTCTCCGCGAGATCACCGGCGCGGGCATGCTCGACTGTAAGAAGGCGCTGGAGGAGTCCGGCGCGGACTTCGACAAGGCGGTCGAGATCCTGCGCATCAAGGGCGCCAAGGACGTCGGCAAGCGCGCCGAGCGCTCCACCGCCAACGGGCTGGTCGCCGCGGACGGCGGGGTGATGGTCGAGCTGACCTGCGAGACCGACTTCGTCGCCAAGAACGCCGAGTTCCAGGAGTTGGCGTCGAAGATCGTCGGCGTGGCCGGGGAGACCAAGCCAGCCGACGTCGAGGAACTCAAGGGCGCCCCGCTGGACGGCAAGACCGTGGCGGACGTCGTCCAGGAGCTGTCCGCCAAGATCGGCGAGAAGCTGGAGCTGCGCCGGGTCGCCGTCTTCGACGGCACCGTGGCCACGTACCTGCACCGCCGCGCGTCCGACCTGCCGCCGGCGGTCGGCGTGCTGGTCGAGTACAGCGGCGGCAACGAGGAGGCCGCCCGGGGCGCGGCGATGCAGGTCGCCGCGATGCGGCCGCGCTACCTCACCCGTGAGGAGGTGCCCGCCGACGTGGTGGAGAACGAGCGGCGCATCGCCGAGCAGACCGCCCGCGAGGAGGGCAAGCCGGAGCAGGCCCTGCCGAGGATCATCGAGGGCCGGCTGAACGGCTTCTTCAAGGACACCGTGCTGCTCGACCAGCCGTCCGTCCAGGAGCAGAAGAAGACCGTGAAGGCGGTGCTGGACGAGGCCGGTGTGACCGTCACCCGCTTCGCCCGCTTCGAGGTCGGCCAGGCCTGACGCGCCCGGCGCGGAACAGGCGGTGGTGTCCTGGGCGGGGTCGCCGTGCGCAGTCGTTGCTCCCCGTTGACGCGATTTTCCGCGGAGGCGGCGACAGCGCAGTGGCGGCCCCGCCCTCGCGCGTCGCGGACCGGTCACCGGCGAGCGCCGCCCGGTGGTTGCCGGCGCCCGTAACGGGTAGGGCAACAAGGAAGAGCGAGGAGGACGGGTGAGCGAGGACGGCTGGACGCACGCCGGCTACCGGCGGGTGCTACTGAAGCTCGGTGGGGAGATGTTCGGCGGCGGGGCCCTCGGCGTCGACCCCGACGTGGTGCAGGCCGTCGCCCGGCAGATCGCCGACGTCGTCAGTTCGGGCGTGCAGGTCGCCGTGGTGATCGGCGGTGGGAACTTCTTCCGCGGCCAGCAGTTGCAGCAGCGCGGCATGGAGCGGGCCAGGGCCGACTACATGGGCATGCTGGGCACCGTGATGAACTGCCTGGCGCTGCAGGACTTCCTGGAGCGCCGGCACGGCATCGAGACGCGCGTGCAGACCGCGATCACCATGGGCCAGGTCGCCGAGCCCTACATTCCGCGCCGCGCCATCCGCCACCTCGAGAAGGGCCGCGTGGTGATCTTCGGCGCCGGCGTCGGCATGCCGTACTTCTCCACCGACACCACCGCCGCCCAGCGGGCACTGGAGATCGGCGCCGAGGTGGTGCTGATGGCGAAGGCGGTGGACGGGGTGTTCAGCGCGGACCCGAAGGCCGACCCGGACGCGGTGCGGTTCGACCACATCACCCACCGCGAGGTCATCGAGCGGGGACTGAAGGTCGCGGACGCCACCGCGTTCAGTCTTTGCATGGACAACAACATGCCGATCATCGTGTTCAACCTTCTGATCGAGGGGAACATCGCGCGTGCCGTGCGTGGTGAGAAGATCGGCACGCTGGTGAGCACCCCCGGCTGACCGTCCCCGCCGACCGTGCTGGGATTGTGACCAGCAACTCCTACACCGGCCCGCACACCAGGGAGATTCGATGATCGTGGCAAGCCTCGGCACACCCGGCGGCGCCGGCGCGCGCCGGGCCCGGCCGGTCCGCGTTCTCCGCTGGCAGGGCGTTTCGGAAGGCGACGTGACGGGACTGGTGAGGGGCGCCCTGCCGACGCGATCGCGCGGGCGCGCGAAGCCGCGAAAGGAGCAGTCGTGATCGACGAAACCCTCCTCGATGCCGAGGAGAAAATGCAGAAGGCGGTGACCGTGGCCAAGGACGAGCTGGCGACGGTCCGCACCGGTCGCGCCAACCCGGCGATGTTCCACGGCATCCACGTCGACTACTACGGCTCGCCGACCCCGCTCAACCAGCTGGCCAGCGTGAGCGTGCCGGAGGCGCGCATGGTGGTCGTCAAGCCGTACGACGCCAGTCAGCTCGGCGCGATGGAGAAGGCCATCCGCGACTCCGACCTCGGGGTCAACCCGACCAACGACGGCACCATCATCCGTGTCGTCGTGCCGCAGCTCTCCGAGGAGCGGCGCAAGGAGATGGTCAAGGTCGCCAAGGCCAAGGGCGAGGAGGCGAGGGTCTCCATCCGCAACATCCGCCGCAAGGCCAAGGACGAGCTGGACCGGATCGTCCGGGACGGTGAGGCCGGCGAGGACGAGGTGGTGCGCGCGGAGAAGGAGCTGCAGCACCTCACCGACCGCTACGTGGCCCAGGTCGACGAGTTGGTGAAGCACAAGGAAGCCGAGCTGCTCGAGGTCTAGGTGCTGCCGACCCCGTTCCCCCAGCTCTCCGGTCCCCACTCGAGGCCAGGCGTCGTCGTGGGCGGCTGCGGGCGCGGCGCCGCGCCCGCAGCGGCTGTTCCCAGCACCCGATCCGTCACCGAGCGAGGGTCGCGGTGGGAGCGGTAGTGGCCTCCAACGGTCAGCGCGACGCCAGCGGGTCACCGGGCAGGGACCCCGGCGCCAAGGTCCGGCGGGCGGGGCGCAACCTGCCGGCCGCGATCGCCGTCGGCGTGCTGCTCGGTGCCGCTGTGCTGGCCGTGCTGCTGACCGTGCGGCAGGTGTTCCTGGGCATCATCGCGCTGGCCGTGGCGACCGCGACGGTGGAGCTGGCCGGTGCCCTCCGCCGCGGCGCCGGCATCCGCGTCGCGCTGGTCCCCGTGCTGGTGGGTGGCCAGGCGATGCTGTGGCTGTCCTGGCCGTTCGAGCGGGTGGGTCTGCTCGCCGCGTTCGTGGTCACCATCCTGGCCTGCCTGCTGTGGCGGTTCCGCGGCGGTGCCTCCGGGTACCTGCGGGACGTCAGCGCGTCCGTGTTCACGGCGGCCTACGTGCCGATGTTCGCCTCGTTCGCGGCGATGCTGGTGGTGCCGCCGGACGGCACCGCCCGGGTGCTGTGCTTCCTGATCTGCGTGGTGTGCTCGGACACCGGCGGCTACACCGCCGGGGTGCTGCTGGGCCGGCATCCGATGGCGCCGTCGATCAGCCCGAAGAAGTCCTGGGAGGGCTTCGCCGGCTCGGCGGTCGCCGGGCTCACCGCCGGTGCGCTCGCGGTCAGCCTGCTGCTGCCCGGACCGGGGCGGTGGTGGCAGGGGCTGCTGTTCGGTGCCGCCATCGTGGTCACCTCCACCATGGGTGACCTGGTCGAGTCGCTGATCAAGCGGGACCTGGGGATCAAGGACATGGGCAACCTGCTGCCCGGTCACGGTGGCCTGATGGACCGGATGGACTCGCTGCTGCCCTCCGCCGTGGTGGCCTGGCTGCTGCTCCGCCTGTTCGTGCCGGGCTGACCTTCCCGCCGTCGCGGGGGCGGCCCGTACAGTGTCCCGGTGCGGGGCTTTCTTCGTGCGGCGATCTCCGCGCTGCACCCGGTCGACGTCGTGCCCAGCCCGAACATCTGGCACTGGCCGGACGTCTACGAGATGGAGAACCGGGCGCAGGACGCCGGGGGCGCGCTGTGGCGGGCGCTGCGCGCGGAGTGCGACTGGGCCGGGTCGGACGTGGTGGATGTCGGCTGCGGCGACGGCTTCCACCTTCCGGTTTTCGCCGCCACCGCCCGCAGTGTGGTCGGCGTCGAACCCCATCCGCCGCTGGTGCGGCGTGCGCAGCGGCGCACCGCGGCTCTGGACCACGTCACCGTGGTCGCCGGCGCGGCACAGCGGATGCCGCTGCCGGACGGCTGCGCCGACCTGGTGCACGCGCGCACCGCCTACTTCTTCGGCCGTGGCTGCGAACCCGGACTGCGTGAGGCGGAGCGGGTACTGCGGCCGGGCGGCGCGCTCGCGATCGTCGACCTGGACGCCGCCCGCCCGCCGTACGGCACCTGGATGTGCGCCGACCTGCCGCACTACGACCCGGCCGACGTGACCGCGTTCTTCGCCGAGCAGGGGTTCACCTGCCGCCGGGTGGACACCATCTGGCGGTTCCCCGACCGGGCCAGCCTGGAGGCCACGCTGCGGATCGAGTTCTCCGCCGAGGTCGCGGCCAGGGCCATCGCCGAGACGCCCGGCCTGACCATCCCGGTCGGCTACCGGCTGCACGTGCGGCGCAAGCCCACCGGCCTGGTGCTGCCCTGATCGGGGCGGCACCAGGCCGGCGTCGGTGGGTCCGGCCCGGCGCGATCGGCGGCGCCCCTGGTCCTCCGATCGCCGGCCAGTCCCAGATCAGTCCTCGTCCTCGCCGTACTCGTCCGGCTCACCGAGGTCGGTGGTCGGTTCGATGCCGCTCTCCGCGAGGATCGCGTAGAGCTGCCGGCGCGCCCCGTCCAGCACCTCGACCGCCTTGGACTTCTGCTCGCCGTCCGCTGCCCAGGCGAGCTGGAAGATCGCCGTGGTGAGGTTGCCGTAGGCGGTGCGCAGGGCGAGCTCGACGGGGTCGACGTCCGCGGTGAGCCGTTCCCACGGCGGGGTGTCGTCCAGCTTCTCTGCCTGCGCCCGGCCGGCGTCGGTCAGTGTGAACAGCTTCTTGCCCGCTGACTCCTCGCTGGTGGACACCAGTTCCTCGTCGGCGAGTAGTTGCAGGGTGGGGTACACCGAGCCGGGGCTCGGCCGCCACAGGCCGTTCGACCGTTCGGTGATCTCCTGGATGATCTCGTAGCCGTGCATGGGCCGCTCGGCGAGCAGGGTGAGCACGGCGTTGCGCACGTCGCCGCGGCGCTGCCGCCGGCCGCCCCGCCCGCCGCGCCGGCCACCGAACCCGAAGCCCCCGCCCGGACCGCCGGGGAACGGTGGGAAGCCGGGGAATCCGGGAAAGCCCGCGCGGCCGCCGGGCCACGGGAAGCCGCCGTGTCGCAGGCGGCCAGCGCGCGGGTCGAAGTGGGCCTCGGGCGGCACGCCGGGGAACTCGCCGGCGCTCGGGTCGCCGGGGCCGAAGCCGAACCCGTGGTGCGGGTGGTGGTGACGGTGGTGATGGTCGAAGTCGGGGAACGGGCCTCGCATGCTTCCTCCCTCGATCGGTGCGGGACGCTCTAACGATATATCGCAAACGTATCGCGATGCAACGACGATGCATCGGCAACCGTCCGCGCCACATTTCGGCCGGGACCGTCAGATCCCGCGGCTAACGCCGGCCACGTGGACGTGACCAGCCGAAACCCGCACCGGATGGCCCTGCTGGTGTTCGCGGCGGCGGGAGAAGAGCTGGCCGGCCGGGGCCGCCTCGCTGGTCGTGCTCGCTGACCTGAGCGGCGAGCGCGTGGCTCCGGGCACCGCGGCGGCCATGGGACACTGGTGGACGCCATGACCGCACTCCCGCTCGTCTTCGACGCACCCCGACGCGGCCTGCCACCCCGCCACCTCGCGGACCTCTCCGCGGCCGACCGCCGGGCGGCCGTCGCCGAGTTGGGCGAGAAGCCGTTCCGCGCCCGCCAGCTTTCCCACCACTACTTCGCCCGGCTGACCGCCGATCCGGCCGCGATGACCGACATCCCGGCGGCGGCCCGGGAGCGGCTGGCCGAGGCACTGCTGCCGCCGCTACTCGCGCCGGTGCGGCATGTGGCGTGCGACGGCGGCGCCACCCGCAAGACGCTGTGGCGAGCGCACGACGGCACCCTGCTGGAAAGCGTGCTCATGCGCTACCCGGACCGCGCCACGGTGTGCATCTCCAGCCAGGCCGGATGCGGGATGGCCTGCCCGTTCTGCGCCACCGGCCAGGGCGGCCTGCGGCGCAACCTGTCCACCGCGGAGATCGTCGACCAGGTGCGCACCGCGGCCGCGGCCATGCGGGATGGCGCGCTGCCCGGCGGCCCCGGTCGGCTGTCCAACATCGTGTTCATGGGGATGGGCGAGCCGCTGGCCAACTACCGCAGGGTGGTGGACGCGGTGCACCGCATCTGCGACCGGGCTCCGGACGGGCTGGGCATCTCGCAGCGGTCGGTAACGGTGTCCACCGTCGGGCTGGTGCCCGCCATCCGGAAGCTGGCCGAGGAGAATCTCCAGGTCCGCCTCGCCGTCTCCCTGCACACTCCGGACGACGAGTTGCGGGACACGCTCGTCCCGGTGAACACCCGGTGGAAGGTCGCCGAGGTGCTGGACGCGGCCCGGTACTACGCCGACCGCACCGGCCGGCGGGTGTCCGTCGAGTACGCGCTGATCCGCGAGGTGAACGACCAGCCGTGGCGGGCCGACCTGCTGGGCCGGGTACTGCGCGCACACCTGGGCCGGTTGGTGCACGTGAACGTCATCCCGCTGAACCCCACGCCGGGCAGCGAGTGGGACGCCAGCCCCAAGCCGGTGGAACACGAGTTCGTGCGCCGGGTGCGGGAGCAGGGTGTGGAGTGCACCGTGCGGGACACCCGCGGCCAGGAGATCGCCGCCGCCTGCGGCCAGCTCGCCGCGGACAACTGACCGCCTGTTTCGGAACCGGACCGACCCTGCGATGACGAGTATGGGAACGCGCTAGGGCGAAGCCCCGCGATCGCGGGGGCGGGGCGCCTGGTCAGGCACGACCGGAGTGCTGGGTCCCGATCGCGCCCCGGCGACGCGATCGCGGCGCGCGTTCAGGAACAAGAACTGACCGCGCAGGGTTATACCCGGTTATACTGAGGGTATGAAAACGGCGATCTCGGTACCCGACGAGACGTTCGCGCGCGTGGAGCAGACCGCGAAGTGTCTCGGACTGACCCGCTCCGAATTCTACGCGCGCGCCGCGCGCTACTACCTCGATCACCTGGAGGAGCAGTCGCTCACCGAGGAGATCAACGCGGCCCTCGAACGTGTCGGCGACGACGAGGACTCCGCCGCGGCGGCCGCCGCCGCGGGCCGGCGCCGCCTGGCGCGGACGGATGACGAGTGGTGATCCAGCGGGGCACCATCCACTGGGCCGATCTCGGCGACACCGACGGCTCCCGGCCCGCCAAGCTCCGCCCGGTGCTCGTCGTGCAGGCCGACCCCTACAACGCCAGCCGACTCGCGACCGTGCTGGTCGCGGCGGTCACATCCAACACCAGGCTGGCCGCCGCGCCGGGAAACGTCTTCCTGCCCGCGTCCGTGACCGGGTTGCCCCGGGACTCGGTGGTGAACGTGACCGCGCTGGTCACCCTGAACAAGGACGATCTGACCCAGCGGGTGGGCCGGGTCCCCGCGAACCTGATGCGTGACGTCGACGCGGGACTGCGCCGCGTGCTGGCCCTGTGAGTCGAACCGCCAACCTGGCGATCCGTCTCGCGCCGCGGGCTGACGCGTACGTCAGCGGAGGAAGGTCCGGCGCCGCTTGATCAGGTCGCGGATCAGCATGACGGCCATCACCGCGGCGATGCCCAGCAGCCACACCACCTCGACGTGCCCCCGGTGGTTGCCGACCAGGGCCATCAGCACCAGCACGATGGTGGAGAACCAGCCGGCCACCTGGGTGGCCCTCGGGAACCTCCCGTGCCAGCCCCACTCGGCGGACGGCTCCTCGTGGATGTCCACGGTGCTCGCGGGGCGCTTCTCCAGCTCCGAGGTCGCCACGACTCCTCCTTCTCGCGACTCCGCGCGCCGCCGCGATCGTGCCGGCAGGGCCCTCACCCATGCGGGCCGCGTCGCGACCCACCGTGCACTGCCATCCCGATCACGGGCCTGCCGGCCCTGGCGCGCGCCGTGGTCAGCCCACTGCGACTGAACCAGCCGCCGGAACTCCTGATCTCCGATCCTGCCACCGCCCATCGTCCCACATGGCGGCGCGGCGGCCCGGCTCGGCCTCCGGTCTGCGGGTGCCCCACCGCCGCGCGGCCGGCGCGGTTTCGGGGACAATAGGCGTGATGGAGTCGTCCACCTCGCCCACCGATCCCCTTCCCGCCACTCCGCCGCCCGGCGAGCCGGCGCCGCGCACCGTCCTGATCCTCGGCTCGACCGGCTCGATCGGGACCCAGGCCCTCGACGTGATCGCCGCCAACCCGGAGCGGTTCCGGGTGGTCGGTCTGGCCGCCGGCGGGTCCGACCCGGCCGCGCTGGCCGCGCAGGCGCTCACCACCGGGGCCCCGGCGATCGCGGTGACCAGGGCCACCGCCGCCGAGGACGTCGAACTCGCGCTCTACGCGGAGGCGCAGCGTCGCGGCTACGCCCGCGGCGAGTTCCGGCTGCCCCGGCTGCTCGCCGGGCCGGAGTCGGTGGGCGAGCTGATCACCACCACCCCGGCGGACGTGGTGCTCAATGGCATGCCCGGGTCGCAGGGGCTGGCGCCCACCCTGGCGGCGCTGGCCACCGGCGCCACGCTGGCGCTGGCCAACAAGGAGTCCCTGGTCGCCGGCGGGCCGCTGGTGCTGCGCGCCGCCAGGCCCGGCCAGATCGTGCCGGTGGACTCGGAGCACTCGGCGCTGGCCCAGTGCCTACGCGGTGGCCGGGCGGACGAGGTGGCCCGGCTGGTGCTGACCGCCTCCGGCGGGCCCTTCCGTGGCCGGCGGCGGGACGAGCTGGACGGGGTCACCGTCGAGAACGCGCTGGCCCACCCCACCTGGTCGATGGGCCCGGTGGTGACGATCAACTCGGCCACCCTGGTCAACAAGGGCCTGGAGGTGATCGAGGCGCACCTGCTGTTCGGGGTGCCCTACGACCGGATCGACGTGGTGGTGCACCCGCAGTCAGTGGTGCACTCGATGGTCACCTTCACCGACGGCTCGACGCTGGCTCAGGCCAGCCCGCCGGACATGCGACTGCCCATCTCGCTGGCCCTCGCCTGGCCGAGCCGCGTCTCCGGGGCCGCTTCGCCGTGTACGTTCGTAGTGCCGACCGCATGGACGTTCGAGCCGGTGGACGAGGAGACGTTCCCCGCGGTTCGGCTGGCCAGGCAGGCCGGTAACTCGGGCGGGTGCATGCCGGCGATCTACAACGCCGCCAACGAGGAGGCGGTGGCCGCGTTCCTCGGCGGCGGGACGCCGTTCACCTCGATCGTGGACACCGTGGCGCGGGTCCTCGACGAGGCGGACGGCTGGGACGCCGAACCGGCGAGCGTCGGCGACGTGCTCGCCGCGGAGAAGTGGGCGCGGGAAAGGGCACGCGAACTGGTCGCCCCGACGGCGGGGTGGGGAAGGGACTGAAGTGGTCGCCTACGTCTTCGGGATCGTGCTGTTCGCGCTGGGCATCGGCGTGTCCGTCGCGCTGCACGAGTTCGGCCACCTGCTGACCGCCAAGGCCTTCGGCATGAAGGTCACCCGGTACTTCATCGGGTTCGGGCCGCGGCTGTGGTCGTTCCGCCGGGGCGAGACCGAGTACGGGTTGAAGGCCATCCCGGCCGGCGGGTTCTGCGAGATCGTCGGGATGACCGCGCTGGAGCAGGTGCCGGAGGCGGACTCGCCCCGGGCGTTCTACCGCAAGCCGGTGTGGCAGCGGGTGATCGTGCTGTGCGCCGGGTCGGTGACCCACTTCATCCTCGGCTTCGTGATCCTCTACTTCATGGCGGTCAGCATGGGGCTGCCGAACCTGCAGGACAAGCCGGTGGTGGGCGAGGTCAGCCAGTGCGCGCCGGCCACGCAGGACCCGAGGACGTTCCAGTACTCGCCGTGCGGGCCGAACGACCCGGCTCCGGCGCGCAACGCCGGCATCAAGCCCGGTGACCTGATCGTCTCGGTGGCCGGCCGGCCCACCCCGACCTACACCGATGTGGTCAACGTCACCCGTCAGGCCAGCGGGCCGACCCCGTTCGTGGTGGAGCGCGGCGGCCAGCGGCTGACGCTGATCGTGGACGTGGCCAAGGTGCAGCGGGTGACCGACCTGAACGCCCGGCCGGGCCAGAACAACAAGCTGGCCACGGTGAGCGCGGTCGGCCTGGCCAACACCACGATGTTCCACTACGGCGCGGTCGGCGCGCTGGGCGGCGCCACCCGGTTCACCGGCGACATGTTCGCCGGCGCCTGGACCGGCCTCAAGCAGTTGCCGAGCAAGATCCCGCCGCTGATCAAGGCGATCGGCGGCGGGCAGCGCGACCTGAACAGCCCGGTCAGCGTGGTCGGCGCGACCCGGATCGGCGGTGAGGCCGCGGAGCAGGGGCTCTGGCCGCTGTTCGTGCTGCTGCTGGCCAACCTGAACTTCTTCATCGGGGTGTTCAACCTGCTCCCGCTGCTGCCGCTGGACGGCGGCCACGTGGCGGTCAACCTGTACGAGAAGGTGCGGGACTCGGTCCGCCGGCTGTGGGGCAAGCCGGCCGGCGGCCCGGTGGACTACACCAAGTTGCTCCCTTTGACGTATGCGGTGATCTTTGTTGGTGGTGCGGTGGTGCTGCTCACGGTCACCGCGGACATCGTCAACCCGATCAGGGTCTTCGGGCAGTAGGGGAAACCCCGGAAAGGTGAATGTTCGATGAGTGCCGAAGGTCTGCTGACCGACTCGAGCGGCAACACCGGCTCCGGCACCATGCTCGGCATGCCCGGGCTGCCGGCCCCGGTGCTCGCCGAGCGACGCAAGACCCGTCAAATCAAGGTCGGCAACGTCGGGGTGGGCAGCGAGTACCCCATCTCGGTGCAGTCGATGACCACGACGGTCACCGCCGACGTCAACGCCACGCTGCAGCAGATCGCCGAGCTGACCGCGTCCGGCTGCGACATCGTCCGGGTGGCCTGCCCGAGTCAGGACGACGCGGACGCGCTGCCGGCGATCGCGAAGAAGTCGCAGATCCCGGTGATCGCCGACATCCACTTCCAGCCCAAGTACGTCTTCGCCGCGATCGAGGCGGGTTGCGCCGGGGTGCGGGTGAACCCGGGCAACATCAAGAAGTTCGATGACAAGATCAAGGAGATCGCGCAGGCGGCGAAGGACCACGGCACGCCCATCCGGATCGGCGTCAACGCGGGCAGCCTCGACCCCAGGGTGCTGGCCAGGCACGGCAAGGCCACCCCGGAGGCGCTGGTCGAGTCGGCGCTGCTGGAGGCCGAGCTGTTCGCCGAGCACGACTTCCACGACATCAAGATCTCGGTCAAGCATCACGACCCGGTGGTCATGGTGCGCGCCTACGAGCTGCTCGCCGAGCGGTGCGACTACCCGCTGCACCTGGGCGTGACCGAGGCCGGCCCGGCGTTCCAGGGCACCATCAAGTCGGCCACCGCGTTCGGCGCGCTGCTGTCCCGGGGCATCGGCGACACCATCCGGGTGTCGCTGTCCGCGCCGCCGGTGGAGGAGGTCAAGGTCGGCATCCAGATCCTGGAGTCGCTGAACCTCCGGCCGCGCCGGCTGGAGATCGTGTCCTGCCCGTCCTGCGGCCGCGCCCAGGTGGACGTGTACAAGCTGGCCGACGAGGTCACCGCGGGCCTTTCGGGTATGGAGGTGCCACTGCGGGTGGCCGTGATGGGCTGCGTGGTCAACGGCCCGGGCGAGGCCCGGGAGGCCGACCTCGGCGTGGCCTCCGGCAACGGCAAGGGTCAGATCTTCGTCAAGGGCGAGGTGATCAAGACCGTGCCCGAGCACAAGATCGTGGAGACGCTGATCGAGGAGGCCATGCGGATCGCCGAGGACATGGAGTCCGGCGGTGAGGCGGGCGCCCCGCAGGTCACCGTCTCCTGACCGGCTGGCCCGCCGGCGAAGCCCCGATGCGCGTCCGGGCGATGGTGGTGCGCGTGAAAGGCGGGCACAGATCGCGGCGGCTTGGTGCCCGAACAGCCCAACCGATGGATACCGGTACGGGTGAATCCCGGCGGGGACGATCGCGGCGCGCGTCGGAACAGGCACAGCCACGCAGGGTGGACATTGCGCCAACCGGGCGTCGCGGGGCGCACGAGGGGTATCCGTTCTGGCACGCTATGGGCGTGTTGCGGCTCGGGGCGGCGCGGCTGCTCGACGAACGGGATACCCATGCGGTTTCCGCCGTGCTGGCCGACGATCCGGTGGCCTCGTGCATGGTCGCCGCGCGTGTCGAAGCCGCCGGCCTGGACCCGTGGCGGCTCGGCGGCGAGCTGTGGGGCTTCGACCACCGCCCGGTGCGCGGCGGGCGGTTGGACGGCCTGTGCTTCTCCGGCCCCAACCTGATCCCGCTGCGCGGCACCCGCTCGGTGCTGCGCAGCTTCGCCGACCGGGCGCTGCGCCGTCGGCGGATGTGCTCCTCGCTGGTCGGTCCGGCGGATCAGGTGATGGGCCTGTGGGAGGAACTGGCCCCGGAGTGGGGGCCGGCCAGGGACGTGCGGGACGACCAGCCACTGATGGCGCTGTACGGGTCACCGGCGGTGCCGCCGGACCCGCTGGTGCGGCCGGTGCGCCTGGACGAGCTGGACCGCTACCTGCCCGCGGCCATCGCCATGTTCACCGAGGAGGTGGGCGTCGACCCGCGGATGGACGACAACGGCGCCGGCTACCGCGCCCGGGTCGCCGACCTGATCACGTCCGGCCGCGCGTTCGCCCGCTTCGAGAACGGCGAGGTGGTGTTCAAGGCCGAGGTGGGCGCGCTGTCCGCCCGCGTCGGCCAGATCCAGGGAGTCTGGGTGCACCCGGACCGCCGAGGTCACGGCCTGGGCACGGCCGGCACGGCCGCGGTGGCCGAACGGCTGGTGCGCGGCCTCGGCCGGGTGGCCAGTCTCTACGTGAACGGCTACAACGGCGCCGCTCGTTCGGCGTACTGTCGAGCTGGATTTACCCAGGTCGGCCGGTATGCGACCGTGCTTTTCTAGAGTGGGCCGCGCGGGTGGGGCAAACGTGCCCTACGGTTACTCCGGTCGCGTAACTCGCGGTGTGCGGTGGTGATCGGTGTTCGATGGCCCAACGTGGTCCGAGTACGTCGTTGGTGACGAGGTCGTCCAGCTCGTTCCGGAGCTGGGCGCGCTGCAGCATGTCGACCAGTGGCGCTGGTGGCCGGTGAACGACGAGCGCGGGAAACCGATCGCGCTGGTCGGCAAGTACGACGGTCCCGGCTACGTCGACCTTCTCTACGTCTACGGCGACAGCACGGGAGGAGCCGCCCGGGTGGACATCCGCGGCCCCGCGCCGAGGACGATCTGGACCGAGAGCGGTTCGCTGTCCACGGTGGTGGCCGGGCTGATCAGGCAGCCCGACTCGATCATCTGACACACCCTGTCCGGAGACAGGCACCGACCGCCGCGGAGGTGGGCTGGCGACGTGATCGGGAGCGACACGGGCATACTGCGCGACGTGGCTGATGTTCGCCCTGGCCCGCGGTACCGTCTGCGTCCTCGGCGGTGCCTCGGCGCGGTCGTCGCGCTCGTGCTGCTCGTCCCGCTCGCCGGATGCGGGCTGTTCCGGTCCAAGCCGGGCCCGGACGTCGCGGCGCGCACCTTCCTGACCGCGCTCGCCTCGGGGGACACCGCGGGCGCCGCGCAGGCCACCGACGATCCGGCCGGCGCCAAAGCGTTACTGGACCGGACGCGGGAGGCGCTCAAACCCGCCGCGGTCAGCGCGACGCTCGGCAGGGTCACCGTCAACGACAAGGACCAGGGCAGCTCGGCGAACGCCACCTACCAGGCCTCCTGGGACCTTGGCCACGGCCGCATCCTGGCCTACCAGAACACCTTCGACCTGCGGCAGGATGACGGCGACTGGAAGGTGCACTGGGTGCCGTCGGTGCTGCACCCCAAGCTCGGCGCGCAGCAGAGCCTCGCGCTGCGGGTGCAGCAGCCCGACCTGGCGCCGGTGCTGGACGCGAACGGCGCGCCGCTGCTCACCCCGGACAAGGTCGTCGCGATCTCACTGGACCGCGGGCAGGCGGGTGACCTGACCGGTGTCGCCACCAGCCTGGCCGGCTCGCTGTCCCGGTTCGATCCCGGACTCACCCCGCAGTCGCTCGTGGACGGCGCGAACAAGACTCCGGACGGCCAGGCGTATCCGGTGCTGACCCTGCGGGACGCCGACTACCAGCAGGTCAGGCAGCAGATCGCCAACCTGCCCGGGGTGCGGTTCGCCCCGCAGACCCGGCTGCTCGCGTCGGACAAGAACTACGCCGGTCAGGTGCTCGGCGCGGTCCGCAGGGCGGTGGACGACCAGGTGGCCGGCAAGTCCGGCTGGCGAGTGGTCACCGTCAATGCGGCCGGCGCGGAGGTGGAGGAGCTGGCCGGCAAGCCGGCCGAGCCGGCGCAGGCGGTCACCACGACGATCATTCGCAACGTGCAGAACGCCGCCGAGGCCGCGGTGGACCCGGTGCCGCAGCCGGCGGTGCTGGTCGCGATGCGCCCGTCCACCGGCGAACTGCTCGCCGTGGCGCAGAACGCCCCCGCCGACGCCCAGGGCCCGATCGCGCTCAGTGGCCGCTTCCCGCCCGGCTCGACGTTCAAGATCGTCACGGCGACGGCGGCGCTGGAGTCGGGCAAGGTCACCCCGGACACCCCCGAGCCGTGCCCGGGAACCACGCAGGTCAACGGGCATGAGATCCCGAACGAGGACAAGTTCGACAAGGGCGTGATCCCGCTGCACGCGGCGTTCGCGTTCTCCTGCAACACCACGTTCGCGCAGGTCGCCACCCGGCTTTCGGCGAACGCGCTGACCAACACGGCCAAGCAACTCGGCATCGGCGTCGACTTCGACATGCCCGGGGCCACCACCCTCACCGGCGGCGTCCCGCCCGCCAGCGACAGCACCGAACGCGCCGTGGACGGGTTCGGCCAGGGCAAGGACATCGTCTCGCCGTTCGGCATGGCGCTGGCCGCGGCCACGGTGGCCAGGGGCACGATGCCCATGCCCACCCTGCTGCGCGGCCAGGCCGCGAGGGCGGACGCCAGCCCGCCGCCGGTGCCGCAGCCGGTGCTGAACTCGGTGCGGCAGATGATGCGCGAGGTGGTCGCCTACGGCACCGCGACGCACGTGAAGGACATTCCCGACGTGGCGGGGAAGACCGGCACCGCGCAGTTCGGCGACGGCGTCCACTCGCACGGCTGGTTCGTCGGCTTCCGCGGCGACCTGGCCTTCGCCGTGCTGCTGCTGGGCGCGGACAGTTCCACCCCGGCCGTGGACGTCGCCGGCGCCTTCCTGCGGGGCGTCCACTAACCGTTACGTGCTCGACACCGCGGGCCTTCTGCCGTAAGCCATCCGGTCGTCGGACGCCATCCGCCTCGCCTCGCCGACGCGACGCCAGCCGGATCTCCACGCGTTCGTCGGTGACGACAAGCGGCTGCTCTCGGCGGCCGAGGAGGTTGGGCTGCCGACGGCGCCCCCGGGCGCGTCGTAGGGTGGGGGACATGCCTGTCCGTGCCCCGCTGAAGCCCGGCCGACTGTCCCCGCAACGTCCGGTGCCGCCGAACATCCCCCGTCCCGAGTACGTGGGCAAGCCAGCCCCGGCACCGAACAAGGACCCGTGGGTGCAGCCGGCCGAGGTG
The DNA here is from genome assembly GCF_005405885.1 of Gandjariella thermophila. Lineage (GTDB taxonomy): Bacteria > Actinomycetota > Actinomycetes > Mycobacteriales > Pseudonocardiaceae > Gandjariella > Gandjariella thermophila. The sequence goes on along the minus strand of NZ_BJFL01000008.1, from coordinate 109,007 downwards.
ATCGAGGCCATGCGGGTGGCGGGCAAGATCGCCGCGCAGGCCCTGCAGGAGGCCGGTAACGCGGTGCGCCCGGGGGCCACCACCGACGACGTCGACGCGGTGGTGCACGAGTTCCTGTGCGACCACGGCGCCTACCCGTCCACCCTGGGCTACCGCGGCTACCCGAAGTCCTGCTGCACCTCGCTGAACGAGGTCATCTGCCACGGCATCCCGGACTCGACCGTGATCGAGGACGGCGACATCGTCAACGTGGACGTCACCGCCTACCTGGACGGTGTGCACGGCGACACCAACGCCACCTTCCTGGCCGGTGACGTGGACGACGAGTCGCGGCTGCTGGTCGAGCGCACGTACGAGGCGATGATGCGGGCGATCAAGGCGGTCAAGCCGGGGCGGCAGCTCAACGTGGTGGGCCGGGTCATCGAGGCGTACGCCAAGCGGTTCGGCTATGGCGTGGTGCGTGACTTCACCGGGCACGGCATCGGCCGCACCTTCCACAGCGGCCTCGTGGTGCTGCACTACGACGAGCCGAGCGTGGACATCGAACTGGAACCCGGGATGACGTTCACCATCGAGCCGATGATCACCCTCGGCACTATCGAGTACGACCTGTGGGACGACGGCTGGACGGCGACCACCAAGGACAAGCAGCGCACCGCCCAGTTCGAGCACACCATCCTGGTCACCGAGGACGGCGCGGAGATCCTCACCCTGCCGTGAGCGGCTGCTATTCCGGCTGCCAGGGGTGCAGCCGCGGCAGCCAGCGCGGCACCGCGCGGCGGTACGCCACGTAGTCCGCACCGAACCTCCGGGTGAGCCCCGGCTCCTCCATCAGCGGGATGTATGCGGCGTTCACCGCGACGAAAGCGGCGAACCACACGGCCAGCGCTGGCGAGCCCAGCGCCAGCGTCTCGCCGAGCAGGATGGCCATCACCCCGCTGATCATCGGGTTGCGCACGTACCGGTACGGGCCGCGCACCACCATCCGCCGCGGCGGGTCCCAGGGCGCCAGCGTGCCGCTGCCCTCCGTGGCGAACAGCCGCACGGTGCGAACCACCAGGGCCAGGCCGGCCAGCGCCGCCAGCCCGCCGACCACGAGGGGCGGCAGCCACCAGGGTATCGATCGAGGAGGTCAGCGCGGTGATTGGCCGGCGAATCGCTCGACTTGCAGACCTCCGCGGGGACGGTTCCGCCACCGGGTAGGCTGCGCCGCGTCCGGATCGCGCTCAGTACCCGGACGTGACGCCGCACCAAGTCGACAGCCCCGCGAGGACCTCCGCCGATGGCCGACCGTCACCTGATCGACGTGCACGTGCTCCTCGTTGACGGGGACCGGGTCCTGCTCACCCGGCGGCGCGATACCAACCCGGCTTTCGACGGCCGCTGGCACCTCCCCTCCGGCAAGCTGGACGCCGGTGAGTCCGTGCTCGACGCCGCGGTCCGCGAGGTGGAAGAGGAGGTCGGCGTCCTTGTCGCCCCGGATGACCTCCGCCTAGTGCACACGCTCCACGTCAGCGGCTCCGGCCCGGAGCCCCGACTCGGGCTGTTCTTCGAGGCTCGGCGCTGGATCGGTGAACCCACCAACCGCGAACCGGACAAGTGCTCCGGTGTTCGGTGGTTTCCGCTGGGCGCCTGCCCAACCGGCTCATCGACTATCCCGCCGCCGGCATCGACGCCTACAAAGCGGGGGCTCCGTTCGGCGTCCGCGGCTGGATTTCCCGGTCGGTTCCCGCAGGCACGCGGGGTTGAGGCGGCACGGTGCCCGGTAGGCCGGGGCCGGCGTTCCAGCATGGGGCCGTCCACGCCCAGCCGGCCGTGGCGGAGGATGTCCCCTCAGGAGTACGCGTCGAGGGGAGCCGTGGTGGGTGGAGCACTGCTGGTCGCCGGGACGACCTCGGACTCCGGCAAGAGCGTGCTGGTCGCCGGGCTGTGCCGGTGGCTGGCCCGGCGGGGGGTGCGGGTGGCGCCGTTCAAGGCGCAGAACATGTCGAACAACTCGATGGTCACCCCGGACGGCGGGGAGATCGGCCGGGCGCAGGCGCTGCAGGCCGCGGCCGCCGGGTTGGAGCCGAGCGTGCGGTTCAACCCGGTACTGCTCAAACCGGGCGGCGACCGCACCTCGCAGGTGGTCGTGCTGGGCCGGGCGGTCGGCGAGGTGCGCGCGCTGTCCTACCCGGAGCGCAAGGCCGAACTGCTCCGCGTCGTACTGTCCACACTGGACACCTTGAGGGCCGACTTCGACGTGGTGGTGTGCGAGGGCGCGGGCTCGCCAGCCGAGATCAACCTGCGCGCGCACGACATCGCCAACATGGGCCTGGCCCGGGCCGCCGGGCTGCCCGTGCTTGTCGTCGGGGACATCGACCGGGGCGGCGTGTTCGCGCACCTGTTCGGCACGCTGGCCCTGCTCGACCCGGCGGACCAGGCGCTGGTCGCCGGTTTCGTGATCAACAAGTTCCGCGGCGACCCGGCGCTGCTGGAACCGGGGCTGCGGCAGCTCGACGCGCTCACCGGCCGGCCGGTGCTCGGCGTGCTGCCCTGGCGCGAGGAGCTGTGGCTGGACGCCGAGGACTCGCTGTCCTATGTGGCCGACGGCGTGATCGGCCGGCCCGCCCCGCCGGTCGGGGAGCAGTGGCTGCGGGTCGCCGTGGTGCGGCTGCCCCGGATCTCCAACGCCACCGACGCCGAGGCGCTGGCCTGCGAGCCCGGCGTGGCGGTGCGGTTCGTCACCGAGCCGTCCCGGCTGGCCGACGCCGACCTGGTGGTCCTGCCCGGGTCCAAGGCGACCGTGGCCGACCTGGCGTGGCTGCGGCAGACCGGGCTCGCCGACGCGATCTCCGCACACGTGCGCGCCGGCCGGCCGCTGCTCGGCATCTGCGGCGGCTACCAGATGCTCGGTACCCGGATCGACGACCGGGTGGAGTCCGGTGCGGGCGAGGTTGGCGGCCTCGGACTGCTCGGCGTGGACCTGGTCTTCGAGCCGGACAAGACGCTGCGCCGGCCGGCCGGCGTGGCGATGGGGGAACCGGTGCGGGGCTACGAGATCCACCACGGCCGGGTGGCCCGCCGCCGCGACGACCTCGCGGGCCTGGTGGAACTTCCCGGCGGGGAAGTCGAGGGCGCACTCGCCGGGCCGGTCGCGGCGACGCACTGGCACGGGCTGCTGGAGAACGACGCGTTCCGCCGCGCGTTCCTCCGCTGGGCCGCGGAGCGGGCCGGCCGGGACGGGTTCCGGGCGGCCGAGGGCGTCTCGTTCGCCGCCGCCAGGGCGGCCCAGCTGGACCTGCTCGGCGACCTGGTGGCGGACCACCTGGACACCGAGGCCGTGCTGCGGCTGCTGGAGTCCGGCGCCCCGGGCGGGTTGCCGACGCTGCCGCCGGGAGCGCCGCCGAGCGACGCGGTGCCGGTCGGCTAACGGGGCGGCGTGGCCGCGGGCGCGCCGGAGGGGCCGGCGCCGCGGTCGGCGTCCAGGATGGCCCTGGCGATCTGCTCGCCGGCCGGGCCGAGCCGGTCCCGGTAGCGCGCGATCACCTGCTGCTCCCTGGCCGGGTCCAGCCGGGGCCCGCCGGCCTGCTCCCGCGCGACCTGCACGTTGTGCGAGGCGATGGCCCGCTGGGCGAGCAGGTCGCTGATCTGCCCGTCGAGCTGGTCGATCAGCGCCCGCTGCTCGTGGATGGTGCGGCCGGGGTCACCGCTCAGCGTGGGCGGGACCTGGTTCGGGTTCGGTGGCTCGGCGGAGGTGCGTTCCGCTGGCGCGCAGGCCGCGACCGCGGCCAGCGCGGCGGCGCCGCCCAGACCGGTCAGCGCGGCGCGCCGGGACACCACCGTTCCGTTCCCGCCGGGCGTGGCGTGTGGTGCCTCGGACGCGGGCGGTCCCGCCGGCGCGGGAGTGGTTGCGCGAGCGTCCATCGGCACCTCCGGGCTTCCTCGCGGAACGACCAGGAACGGTTCGGATACTGGTCGTCTCCGACGGCGACGACCAGGCGGCGCCACCGCCGCGCCAGCGAAACCCAAGCCTAGGGCGGGCCGGGTCGCCGGCGCACTGGCCCGGACGAGCGCTTCGCGGGCGTTCTCGGCCGCGGCGGCTGCTCCGAACGCGCGATGTGAGTGCGAGAAGATCAGTCCAGCGGCAGCTTGAGCAGGGCGTTCTCCACCAGCTCCGGCATGGCCGGGTGGATCCAGTACTGGCCGCGGGCCATGCTGCGCGCGTCCAGTCCGAAGCTCATCGCCTGGATCAACGGCTGGATCAGAGTGGGCGCCTGCGGGCCGATGATGTGCGCGCCGAGCAGGCGGCCGGTGTCCGGATCGGCGAGCAGTTTGGCGAACCCGGTGGTGTCCTCCATCGCCCAGCCGTAGGCGATGCCCGCGTAGTCCTGGCTGGCGGTCACGTACTTCACGCCGCGCGCCCTCGCCTCCTGCTCGGTGATCCCGACCGAGGCGATCTGCGGCGCGGTGAACACGGCGTGCGGCACGAACCGGTGGTCGCTGCCCACCGGCGCGTCCGGGTGCAGCAGGTTGTGCTGGACCACCCTCGCCTCGTGGTTGGCCACGTGCTTGAGCTGGAACCGGGAGCTGATGTCGCCGAGCGCGTAGATGCCGTCCACCGAGGTGCGCTGCGCGTCGTCCACCACGACCCGGCCGTCGGCGTGCGTGACCACCCCGGTGGCGTCCAGGTCGAGCAGGTCGGAGTTGGGCCGCCGGCCGATCGCGACCAGCAGCACGTCACCCTCGGCGACGTCCTCGCCGAGCGGTCCCTCCAGGTGCAGCCGGGCCAGCCCGCCGTCGGTGCGTTCCGCGCGCACCGCCTTGCGGTTCAGCCGCACATCCCAGCGGTCCCGGGCCAGGTCGGTGAACCGGACGGAGATCGCCTCGTCCTCGCCGCGCAGCAGCCGGTCGTAGCGGGCGACCAGGGTGACGTCCACTCCGAAGGAGGAGAACACGTGGGCGAACTCGGCGGCCACGAAGCCGCTGCCCAGAATGACCATCCGCCGGGGCAGCCGCTCCAGCCGCATCACGTTCTCGTTGGTGTAGACGTCGAGGTCGGCGATGCCGGGAATCTCCGGGATGATCGGCCGGCCGCCGGCGGCCAGCACGAACCGGTCCGCGGTGATCGTCTCGCCGGTGCCGGTGTCCAGCGTCTTCGGGCCGACGAACCGGGCCTGTCCGGAGTAGACGGTGACGTTGGGGTTGTCCTCGGCCCGGTACCGCCGGCCGGCCTCGGCGATCGGGTCGATCCGGCCGAAGATCCGGTCCCGCACGTCGGTCCAGCGCACGCCGTGCAACTCGGCGTCCACGCCCAGCCGGGCACTGGCCGCTGGCGCGCCGGCCACGTCGGCGGTGTGCACGAACATCTTGGTCGGGATGCAGCCGACGTTCAGGCAGGTGCCGCCGAAGGTGCCCCGCTCGACGATCGCCACGTCCCAGCCGGCGAACCGCTCGTCGAGGATGGAGTTGCCGGAGCCCGTTCCGATGATGACCAGGTCGAAGTGCCGCACGTCTCACCTGCCGCTGAAGTGCTCGCGGCGAAGCACCGGGCGGTGGCCCGGCGCTCCACCCCGAGCGCTGCCTCGCGCGATTGGTTCGCGCACCCGGTACGGAAACCACCGCGTGCGGCCGGTGATTCCCGCATCCCGATCAGAGCTGGTAGGTGGGGGTGATGATGGCCCGGCCGAGGGTGTGGAAGGCGAGGTTGAAGCTGACGAACGCCGGGGTGGCGTTGGCGTCCACGCCGAGCCGCTCGGTGTCCACCGCGTGCACCACGAAGTAGTACCGGTGCGCGCGGTCACCCTCCGGCGGTGCGGCGCCGCCGAAGCACGGCTCGCCGAAGTCGTTGCGCACGTGGAAGGAACCGGGCGGCAGGTCGGTGGAGTCCTTGCGGCCCGCGTTCGACGGCAGTTCGGTCACCGTGGCGGGGATGTCCACCAGCAGCCAGTGCCAGAAGCCGGACGGGGTCGGCGCGTCCGGGTCGAAGCAGGTCACCACGAAGCTCCTGGTGCCCTGCGGGAAGCCGGACCAGCTCAGCTGCGGCGACGAGTTGCCGCCGGCGAAAGCCTGCGCCTCCGACATGGCCTGCCCGTCGCGCACGTCGTTGGAGGTCACGGTGAAGGAAGGAACCTTGGGCAGCAGGGAGTAGGGGTCCGGAGCGACTGGACGCTCGAGGCTCATCGACGGTCCTCCTAGAACGGCGTCGACATGATCTTCCTGGCGGTTCCACCCTAGTCGGCCGGCCGGTCGACCGCGCACCGGCACATGCCCCGTCTCGGTGTGGTCACGACGGGTCGCGGCGCGCAACCCGGTGACGCCGGACACGTCCGAATTTTCGTCCGAAATGTCTCGCTCTCCGGGAGGAATCCGATGACCACACGCGTATGGCGGCTGCTGGTGGCGCCCGCGGTCCTGCTGCTCACCCTCGCCTCGGCGCTCGTCGCGGGCTCGGCCGGCGCCGCGCCGTCCCGGGCGGCCGCGGCCTGCGACACCTCGCCCTACGCCGCCCAGTTGACGAACATCCGGGTCGGCCGGCACGACAGCTACGACCGGGTCGTGCTCGACCTGTGCGGGAACAGACCCGCGACCAGCTACCGGTTCGTCGCGCAGCTCACCGCGGACCCGTCCGGCCGCCCGGTGCTGATTCCGGGCAACGTGTTCCTGGCGGTGACCGCGCGGCCGGCGGCGGCGCACAACGACGCGGGCAACCCGACCTACACCGGGCCGAGGACGTTCACCACGCCGTCGCTGACCAACGTCCGCGCGGTCGCCCTGACCGGTGACTTCGAGGCCGTGCTCAGCGTCGGGCTCGGCGTGGACCACGCGAGCTGGGTGCACGTGTTCACCCTCGGCTCGCCGACCCGCGTCGTCATCGACGTGGGCCACTGACAGCCCGTTCCGTGTCGCGGAACAGGCACTGACGGGTGACGCGGCGGGCTCGGCGGTTGTCCCGTCGAGCCCGCCGCGGGTTGCCGGATCAGGCGGCGGCCGCCGCGGTGGCCGGTTGCAGGGCCAGGTCGAGCACCTCGCGGACGTCGCCGACCAGGTGAATCTCCAGCGCCTCGCGCACCGACTCGGGCACGCCGTCCAGGTCGGGCTCGTTGCGCTGCGGCAGCAGCACCGTGGTGATGCCGGCCCGGTGCGCGGCGAGCAGCTTCTGCTTCACCCCACCGATCGGCAGCACCCGCCCGGTCAGCGACACCTCGCCGGTCATCGCCACGTCCGCCCGCACCGGCCGGCCGGACAGCAGCGAGGCCAGCGCGGTGGTCATGGTGATCCCGGCGCTCGGCCCGTCCTTGGGCACCGCGCCGGCCGGCACGTGCACGTGCACCGCCCGGTCGGCCAGCCCGTCGACCGGGAAGCCCAGCTCCGGCCCGCGGGACCGCAGATACGAGAGGGCGATTTGGGCGGACTCCTTCATCACGTCGCCGAGTTGGCCGGTGAGCACCAGGCCGGCGCCGCCGGTGTCCCGCTCGGCCAGGGACGCCTCGACGAACAGCACGTCGCCGCCGGCCCCGGTGACCGCCAGCCCGGTGGCCACGCCCGGTACCGCGGTCCGCTCCGCCGACTCCGGGGTGTGCCGGGGCTGGCCCAGGTAGCCGCGCAGGTCGCCGGCGTCGACCGTGGTGGGCCAGGTGGCTTCGCCGAGCGCGGCCTGCGCGGTGACCTTGCGCAGCACCCGGCCGATGGCCCGCTCCAGCTCGCGGACGCCGGCCTCCCGGGTGTACTCGGTGGCCATCCGGCGCAGCGCGTCCTCGGTGACGGTCACCTCGTCGGCGGTCAGCCCGGTGCGCTCGAGTTGCCGGGGCAGCAGGTGGTCGCGGGCGATGACCACCTTCTCGTCCTCGGTGTAGCCGTCCAGCCGGACCAGCTCCATCCGGTCCAGCAGGGGCGCCGGGATGGCCTCCAGCACGTTGGCGGTGGCCAGGAACACCACGTCGGACAGGTCCAGCTCGACCTCCAGGTAGTGGTCCCGGAAGGTGTGGTTCTGCGCCGGGTCCAGCACCTCCAGCAGCGCCGACGCCGGGTCACCCCGGTAGTCCGCGCCCAGCTTGTCCACCTCGTCGAGCAGCACCACCGGGTTCATCGAGCCGGCCTCGCGGATGGCCCGGACGATCCGGCCGGGCATGGCGCCGACGTAGGTGCGGCGGTGGCCACGGATCTCCGCCTCGTCGCGGACGCCGCCGAGCGCGACCCGGACGAACCTCCGGCCCATGGCGCGGGCCACCGACTCGCCCAGCGAGGTCTTGCCCACACCCGGTGGCCCGACCAGGGCCAGCACCGCGCCGCTGCGCCGGCCACCGACCACGCCCAGGCCGCGGTCCGCCCGCCGCCGCCGGACCGCCAGGTACTCGACGATGCGTTCCTTCACGTCGTCCAGGCCGGCGTGGTCGGCGTCCAGCACCGCCCGCGCGGCCGGGATGTCGTAGGCGTCCTCGGTGCGGTGGTTCCACGGCATGTCGAGGACGGTGTCCAACCAGGTGCGGATCCAGCCCACCTCCGGAGACTGCTCCGCGGTGCGCTCCAGCTTGTCCACCTCGCGCAGCGCGGCCTCGCGGACCGCCTCCGGCAGGTCGGCGGCCTCCACCCGGGCGCGGTAGTCCTCCTCCTCGGACGCTGGCTCGCCGGTCAGCTCGGCCAGTTCCTTGCGGACCGCGGCGAGCTGCTGGCGGAGCAGGAACTCGCGTTGCTGGCGGTCCATGCCCTCCTGGACGTCCTTGCGGATGGTCTCCGCCACGTCCAGCTCGGCCAGGTGCTCCCGGGCCCAGGTCACGAGCTGCTCCAGCCGGGCGGTGACGCCGGTCTCCTCCAGCAGCCGCAGCTTCTGCTCCTCGGTGAGGAACGACGCGTAGCCGGCCAGGTCGGCCAGTGCGGCCGGGTCGCCGACCCGCTGCACCGAGTCGATGACCTGCCAGGCGCCTCGGCGCTGCAGGATCGTGGTGACCAGCGCCTTGTACTCGCGGGCCAGCTCCCGGGCCCGCTCGTCGGCCGGCCCGTCCTCGTGCAGCTCACCCCGCACCCACAGCGCGCCACCCGGCCCGGACGTGCCGGTACCGATGCGTACCCGGCCGGTGCCGCGCACCACGGCGGCTCGCCACCGGGCAGAGGGCCGATCTGCTCGACCACGCCGAGCACACCGACCGCCGCGTACCGGCCGTCCAGCCGGGGAACCAGCAGCACGCGCGTCTCGCCGCCCGGCTCGGCCGCGGTTCTGGCCGCCTCGATCGCCGCGCGCGCCTCCGCGTCGCCGTCGCCGGCCAGCTTCACCGGCACCACCATGCCGGGCAGCACCACGGCGTCGTCCAGCGGCAGCACCGGCAGAGCCAACGTCTCACCCAATGCCATCACACCCTCGCGCGAAAAAGTTGAGTCGTCTTCACTCAACCGCGCGCGGGGCTGGGTTGTTTCCGGGGCGCGTTCGCCGTGAGCGAGCGGCCCGATTTGCCGAGCGGGTGCGCCGGTCGCAGGCTGGGCTCACCTGTTCGTCCTCTGGGGGAGGAACGTCCCGGATGCCCGCTTGGTGGTTGCGCGACTTCCACGAGAACGACCTGGACCAGGCCATCCAGGTGTGGGACGAGAGCAGGGGCGGCCAGGAGTCGGTGTTCTCCCTGGCCGAGGTGGTCACCGCGGCGCGGTCCGGCCAGCCGGCCGTGGTCGCCGTGGTGGGTGACGAGATGGTCGGCATGGTCGTCGCCCAGGCGCACGGCGAGCGGGCCTGGGTGCTGCTGCTCGCGCTGTCCTCGCGGTGGCGCAACCGGGGCATCGGCAGTGCGCTGCTGGCCGAGCTGGAGCGGCGGCTGCGGTCGCTGGGCGTGCGCCGGATCTGCACCGTGCTGCCCGACGGCGCGACCGGGACGAAGGCCCTGGAGAACTCGGGCTACCGGCACCGAGGCGGGCTGGCCTACTACGAGCGGCTGGAGCCGCTGGACCCGGCCGAGGCCAGCCTGCTGGACGAGTTCGGCGGCCGGCTGGTGCCGCCCGGGCTGTGGGACGCGCTGGCCGGGATGGAGCGGGAGAAGGAGGTCATCGAGCGGCGCATCGTGCTGCCGCTCGCGCACGCCGACCTGGCCGAGCGGTACGGCGTGCAGCCGCCGTCCGCGGTGATCCTGTTCGGCCCGCCGGGCACCGGTAAGACCAGCTTCGCCAAGGCGGTGGCCTCCCGGTTGGGCTGGCCGTTCGTCGAGCTGTTCCCGTCCCGGCTGGCCGCTGCCAGCGGCGGCGGGCTGGCCGCGTCGCTGCGCGAGGCGTTCGCCGAACTGTCCGAACTGGACGATCTGGTGCTGTTCATCGACGAGGTGGAGGAGATCGCCGGCATCCGGTCCGGCCTGGCGGAGAACCCCTCCCAGGGGGTGACCAACGAGCTGCTCAAGCTGATACCCACCTTCCGCGAGCACGACCACCGGCTGCTGGTCTGCGCGACCAACTCGGTGCGCACCCTGGACCCGGCGTTCCTGCGGCCGGGCCGGTTCGACTACGTCATCCCGGTCGGGCCGCCCGATCCGCCCGCGCGCCGGGCGATCTGGTCGCGCTACCTCGGCCCGCACGCTGGCGGCGTGGACCTGGAGCGGCTGGTGCAGGCCAGCGAGTTCTTCACTCCGGCGGACATCGAGTTCGCCGCGCGCAAGGGCGCCCAGGCCGCGTTCGAGCGGGCGGTGGCCGACCGCGGCGCCCGGCCACCGGACACCGACGACTACCTGACCGCGGTCGCCGAGGTTCGGCCCACCCTGACCGACCCGATGCTCGCCGAGTTCCAGCAGGACATCGAGCTGTTCACCCGAGTGTAGCGGCGCGGGACTCGGCCGGGCACACCGCGCGTTCCGGAACTGTCAACCGGTGATCGTCGGTATCGGGTTCGTCATTTTGCCGGTAAAGCGCGCGCGGATTCACAGGAAAGTCAAAGGAACCGACAAGCTGTTTCTCGATCACCGGGTTGGCAGATCTGCTCACCATCGTGGCCGTGCCGAGACCGGCGGGCATGCGCGGGACATAGTCCGCCGGCGCGGGCTCTTCGGCGCGGCGCCCGGACGGATAGCATGGCCGGCGCCAAGCGGCGGCAGTGGAGGAACCCGGTGCGAGTCCGGGGCGGTCCCGCCACTGTGACCGGGGAGTCGCGCCCTCTCGCGTGCCACTGGAGCGCAAGGCTCTGGGAAGGCCGGGGCGGCGGCGTCGATCCGGGAGCCAGGACACTCCAGCCGCCGGCCGTCTCGACCCGGGGCGCGCGACCCCGAGGAGGGAACTCCGCCGTGACCGCACGCGTGCTGCTGCTGTCCACCGCCGACACCGACCTGCTCGCCGCCCGGGACTGCGGCGGCGGCTACCGGGTGGCCAACCCGTCCCGGGTCGACGCCGAGGACGTGCCGGCGCTGCTCGACGGGGTGGACGTCGCGGTGGTTCGGCTGCTCGGCGGCCGGCGGGCCTGGGAGGCGGGGCTGGCCGCGGTGCTGGACTCCGGGGTGCCCACGGTCTGCCTGGGCGGCGAGGTCACCCCGGACGCCGAGTTGATGGCCGCCTCCACGGTGCCCGCCGGGGTGGCCGCCGAGGCGCTGCGCTACCTGGTCGAGGGCGGGCCGGCGAACCTTCGCGAGCTGGCCCGGTTCCTCTCCGACACGGTGCTGCTCACCGGGGAGGGCTTCGAACCGCCCGCGCGCATGCCGCAGTACGGGCTGCACGGCGAACCCGCGCACGACCCGGACCGGCCCACCGTGGGCATCGTGTTCTACCGGGCGCACGCGCTGGCCGGCAACACCGCGTTCGTGGACACCCTCGCCGACGCGGTGCGCGCGGCCGGGGCCAACCCGCGGCCGGTGTACTGCGGCTCGCTGCGCGGGCTGGCCGCCGACGACGCGGCGGGCCTGCGCGAGCTGCTCGCCGGCTGCGACGCGCTGGTCGCCACGGTGCTGGCCGCCGGGGGCAGCACCGCGGCGGACGCCAGCGCCGGCGGCGACGAGGAAGCCTGGGACGTCGGCGCGCTGGCCGCGCTGGACGTGCCGGTGCTCCAGGGACTCTGCCTCACCACCTCCCGCGCCACCTGGCAGGACTCCGACGCGGCGCTCTCCCCGCTGGACGCCGCCATGCAGGTGGCCATCCCGGAGTTCGACGGCCGGCTGATCGGCGTGCCGTTCTCCTTCAAGGAGGCCGGCCCGGACGGCATCCCGGTGTACGTGGCGGACCCGGAGCGCGCCGCCCGCGTCGCCGGCACGGCCGCGAAGCTGGCCGCGCTGCGGAAGAACGCCAACGCCGACAAGCGGCTGGCGATCGTGCTGTCCTCCTACCCGACCAAGCACTCCCGGGTGGGCAACGCGGTCGGCCTGGACACCCCGGCCTCCGCGGTGGTGCTGCTCGAGGCGCTCGCCGACGCCGGCTACGACCTGGGCGGCCTCGATCCGTCCACGGTGGACGGTGACGCGCTGGTGCACCGGCTGATCGCCGCCGGCGGGCACGACGTGGAGTGGCTCACCGAGGACCAGATGGCGCAGGCCGAGATCCGGGTGCCGCGGCAGCGGTACCGGGAGTGGTTCGACGCGCTGCCGGAATCGTTGCGGCAGGCGATGACTGAGCACTGGGGCGCCCCGCCCGGCGAGCTGTACGTGGCCGACGGCGAGGTGTACGTGGCCGCGCTGCGGTTCGGCAACGTTGTGCTGCTCATCCAACCGCCGCGCGGGTTCGGGGAGAACCCGATCGCCATCTACCACGATCCGGACCTGCCGCCCTCGCACCAGTACCTGGCCGCCTACCGGTGGCTGGCCGAGGACTTCCGCGCGGACGCCGTCGTGCACCTGGGCAAGCACGGCACACTGGAATGGTTGCCCGGCAAGGGGCTGGGGCTGGCCGCGGAGTGCGCGCCGGACGCGGTGCTCGGCGACCTGCCGCTGGTCTACCCGTTCATCGTCAACGACCCGGGCGAGGGCACCCAGGCCAAGCGTCGCGGCCACGCCGTCGTCGTCGACCACATGATCCCGCCGATGGCCCGCGCCGACACCTACGGCGACCTGGCCAGGCTGGAGCAACTGCTGGACGAGTACGCCACCGTGCAGGCGATGGACCCGGACAAGCTGCCCACCCTGCGGGCGCAGATCTGGAGCCTGGTCACCGCAGCCGAGCTGCACCACGACCTGCACACCGAGCAGCAGCCGGATGCCGACTCCTTCGACGACTTCGTCATGCACATCGACGGCTACCTGTGCGAGATCAAGGACGTGCAGATCCGGGACGGGCTGCACATCCTCGGCCGGGCGCCGGAGGGCGAGGAACTGGTCAACGACGTGCTCGCGGTGCTGCGCGCCCGGCAGGTGTTCGGCGGGACGGTCGGTGCGCTGCCTGGCCTGCGCTCCGCCCTCGCCGTCCACTTCGGACTCGACGAGCAGGAGCTGCTGGCCGCACCCGGCGCGGCCGCCAAGGCCCCGGAGGCGCTGACCGCGCTGGTGGACGGCCCAGCGCGGACCGGGGCGGACGTGGTCGACCTGCTGGAGTCGCTGGCCCGCCGGCTGGTGACCGGCCTGCACGAACGGGAATGGCATCCGGACCGCGCCGGCGACGTGGTCACCGACGTGATCGGCGAACGCGTGCCGCAGGTCGAGTCGGTGCTGCGGTTCGCCTGCGGCGAGCTCGCGCCCCGGTTGGCCCGCACCACCGACGAGGTGCGCCACGTGCTGCACGCGCTGGACGGCGGTTTCGTGCCGCCGGGGCCGTCCGGGTCGCCCACCCGCGGCCTGGTGTCCGTGCTGCCCACCGGCCGCAACTTCTACTCCGTCGACCCGAAGGCGATCCCGTCCCGCAACTCCTTCGACGTCGGCGTCGCGCTGGCCGACTCGCTGCTGGCCCGGCACCGCGAAGACACCGGCGAGTGGCCGGCGAGCGTCGGCCTCACCGTGTGGGGCACCTCGGCGATGCGCACCCAGGGCGACGACATCTCCGAACTGCTCTGGCTCATCGGCTGCCGGCCCACCTGGGACGACGCGTCCCGGCGGGTCACCGGCTTCGAGGTGGTGCCGGTCGCTGAGCTGGGCCGGCCGCGGATCGACGTGGTGATGCGCATCTCCGGGTTCTTCCGGGACGCCTTCCCGCACGTGGTGTCCCTGGTGGACCGCGCGGTGGAGACCGTGGCGCGGCTGGACGAACCGGACGAGGACAACTACCTCGCCGCGCACTACCGGGCCGACCTCGCCAAGCACGGCGACTCCCGGCGCGCCACCACCCGCATCTTCGGGTCCAAGCCGGGCGCGTACGGCGCGGGCCTGCTGCCGCTGATCGACGCGCGCAACTGGCGGGACGACGCCGACCTCGCCGAGGTGTACGCCACCTGGGGCGGCTACGCCTACGGCCGCGGCCTGGACGGGCGGGAGGCACGCGCGGACATGGAGACCGCGTTCCGCCGTATCCAGGTGGCCGCGAAGAACGTGGACACCCGCGAGCACGACATCGCCGACTCCGACGACTACTTCCAGTACCACGGCGGCATGGTGGCCATGGTGCGCTCGCTGACCGGCCGCAACCCGGCCGCGTACGTGGGCGACTCGGCGGTGCCGCACGCGGTGCGCACCCGGTCGCTGGGCGAGGAGACCCGGCGGGTGTTCCGCTCCCGGGTGGTCAACCCCCGCTGGATCGCCGCCATGCAGCGGCACGGCTACAAGGGCGCGTTCGAGCTGGCCGCCACCGTCGACTACCTGTTCGGCTTCGACGCCACCGCCGGCGTGGTGGACGACTGGATGTACACCAAGCTCGCCGAGTCCTACGTGTTCGACGACGGCGTGCAGGAGTTCATGCGGCGGTCCAACCCGTGGGCGCTGCGCGGCATTACCGAGCGGCTGCTGGAGGCCGCCGACCGCGGCCTGTGGGCCGAGCCCGACCAGGAGGTGCTGGACCGGCTGCGTGCCGTCTACCTGGACCTGGAGGGCGATCTCGAGGAGTAGCCGGCGTCTCGAAGGGCGCGTCGCCAGCTGGGCGAGAGGCGCGCCTGCCGGCGCGGAAGGAACCCGGCTCAGCCCGAGCGGAGCGCGGTGGCGTACAGGGACTGGACGTCCTCGCCGAACACCGGGCTGTAGGACTCGTCGTCGCTCTCCCCGCCGAACTGGAAGCCGCCGATCACGCCGACCAGCGTGCCCAACTGGGTGCGCGGGTCGGCGTCCATCACCCACGGCGCGCCGCTGGTGCCGTCGGAGAACGCCGCGCAGTCGAACCGGGGCAGGTTGTCGTCCTCCCACCGCACGGCGTTCTGGCAGGTGATCGGCTCGTCCAGGTCGTCGGGGTAGCCGGTGACCCGGACCTGTCCGTGCAACGACGCCGCCGTGCCGAGTTGGTTAGCGCCGGTGACGTCCTCGACGTGCGCGTCGCTACCCGCCTTGCGCACCACCAGGAAACCGACGTCCAGGCTCGGGTCGGAGGAGGCGATCCACCGCGGGTCCACCACCATCTTGGTGGGCACCCACACCCCGTACGGGCTCTGCCCGTCGTGGTAGCCGGGCACGAACGCGACGTTGCTCTGGTAGTCGCCGTCCTCGCCGTCATGGATGCAGTGCGCGGCGGTGATCACCAGATCCCTGGTCGGGCTGTGCACCACACTCGCGGTGCAGTAGTGCCCGTTCAGCCCGCTGTCGGTGGAGAACAGCGCGCCAACCGCGGGGATACCGGAGAACTGCTGCCCGGCGGGCGGATCGGTGCCCTCCGGCAGCGGGGTCGCCGTGGGCGGCCAGGCGTCCGGCCCGGGCTGCGGCAGGGTGCCGGTGGCGCTGCGCGGGCTGGCCTGCGCCATCCGCTGCGGGGTCCAGTAGTTCGCGGTGTCCTCCCGCTCGGCACGGGAGACGCTGCGCACCCCGGTGTTCGCGGCGAGCGACCGGGCCGACGTGTCGCCGTCCAGCCCGCCGGACAGGCACAGCAGGGCGACCAGCAGCACCGGCACCAGCCAGCGCCGCCCGCTGCCCACCCTGCCGGCCACGGCGACCCTCCGCGCTCGTCCTGGTTCGTCGATCCCAGGTCACCACAGGTTGGCCGGCTTGTCGGTGTGGCGCGGCGAGCCTTCAGCGAAGTCTCAGCCGACGGTCAGGTTTCTCCGCGCTTCGCGGCGCCCTCAGGCTTCGCCGGCCAGCGCGCCCTGGTCACCGTCGGCCGCGGACGCGCCGAGAACGCGGTCCAGCCAGGCGTCCATCTCGGCGAGGGCCCGGTTGCGCACCGGCTCGGCGGACAGGAAAAGGTCGTGCACGGCGCCCTCCACCACGACGGTGGTCACGTCGGTGCCGATCTTCGGTGCCCACCGGGCGATCTGCGCCACGTCGAGCACGGTGTCCGCCCGGCTCGCCACCTCGGACCAGCGGTTGGCCCGCAGGCTCCGGTCGGCGTGCAGCACCAGCACCGGCACCCGCACGTCCAGGCCGCGGTGCACCCGGGCGTGACCGCGGCGGATGGTGCGGAGCCAGCCGGCCCGCACCGGGAAGCCAGTGATCGGTTTCCAGCGCAGGTCGTACTCCCACTCGCCGTGGTGATCCCGGTGCAGGCTGGGCCCGTACACCCGGTCGGTGGCGGACCGGACCACCAGCCGTGGGAAGAACCGGCCGACCACGTCGATCAGCGCGGTACCGACCGTGCGCAGGAACCACGACTCGGCCAGATCCAGCCACGGGCTGTTCAGCACCAGCGCGTCCAGCACACCGTCGTCGCGCCGGCGGTCCGCCCACAGCGAGGTGATCAACCCGCCGGTGGAGTGACCGAGCACCACCAGGCGGCCGTGGCCGTCCTCGCCCCTGATGATCTCCGCGGCGGTGTCCAGTTCGGCGAAGTACACCGCGAGGTCGGTGACGTAGTTGGGCAACTGGTGGTCGCGCAGCGAGCGACCGTAGCCGCGCAGGTCCAGGGCGTAGAAGGCGAACCCGCGGGCCGCCAGGTGCACGGCGACGTGCCGCTGGAAGAAGTAGTCCATGAACCCGTGCAGGTAGAGCACCGCGCCGCGGGTCGGCGCCGGGGCGTCCTTCGGCTGGTACCGGACCAGGGTCGCGACGTCGTCGCCGTCCAGCGGGATCGTCTGCGCCAGGAAGTCGTCGCCGAGCACGTCCGCTGTCATCGCTAAGTCCACCTCGACAGTGTGCCCGTCAGCGAGCGTCGCGCCGAACCGGCGCGGCGATCGCGGGCCGCCGGGCCCGGGTGAGCGGCCGGTGTGGCGGCGGGCGTGGCGACCGCAGGGGCTCGCCGCATGACGCGAACTTCTCGGTAAGGCACCGAGTTCACGCGACGGTGGTGTCACCGGTCACCTGCCGGCGTTGACTTCGCCGCTCCGAGTTGGCGGCCCGATCACCCCTCTGTTGCGCTGAATCGGCGGCCGCAGCGGCCGTGACACGGGACGGGGGAGGAAACGTGATGGCGGTTTCGGTACGCAGACGTCTGCTCCGGCTGGCCGGAGCCACGGTGGTGAGCGCGGCCCTCGCGCTGTCCGGGGTCGCCGCGGCACACGCCGGGCCACGGATCGTGGGCGGCTACCCGACCAGCGTCGGTCGGTTCCCGTCGACGGTTGCCCTGCTGACAGCGGGCGGTTTCGCGTTCTGCGGTGGCTCCCTCGTCTCACCCACCATGGTGATCACCGCCGCGCACTGCGTTGCCGGGCGCGGGCCCCGGGACCTCCGGGTGATCGCCGGCCGTACCGATCTCACCGGCCCGGGTGGCATGGTGGCGGACGTCACGCGGATCGGGGTGCACCCCGGCTACGTGTCGCCCGAGCGCGGCGATGACGTCGCGCTCGTGCAGCTCCGCTCCGCGCTGCCGTACCCCTCGATCCCGCTGGCGCAGCCGGGCGACCGGGCGCTGTACGCGCCCGGCACCCTGGCCACCGTGCTCGGCTGGGGCCGCATCGCCGAGGGCGGCCCAGCCTCCCCCGGCCAGATCCGCGCCGCGTGGGTGCCGCTGCTGTCGGATGCCGGGTGCGCGGCGGCCTACCCGGGGCTGTACGACCCGAGGTCCATGGTGTGCGCCGGCTACCCGCAGGGCGGCGTGGACTCCTGCCAGGGCGACTCCGGCGGCCCGCTGATCGCCGGCGGCAAGCTGATCGGCCTGGTGTCCTGGGGCGATGGCTGTGCGCGGCCGGGCAAGCCCGGCGTCTACACCCGGCTGGCCGGCCTGCTGACCAACGGCTGGGGCCATGCGGAGCCGATCATCAGCGCGGGACAGCCCGAGATGGGCCCGCAGTTCTGACGCCGATGAAAGCGCCGGGCGAAGCCACACGGTCGCGGCGGGGCGCGGCAGCCGCCCACGGCGACCCGTGGGGCCGGATGCCCGGCCGTGGCGACGCGATCGTGGGGCCGGTTCGGGAAGCGGCACGGACCACGCCATGAGCACGTCGGTGCCCCCGGGGAGGTCGCCCCGGGGGCACCGGAGTTCCGGGCCTCCTCCGGCGGCCGCGTTCGACCGCCACCGCCCGGGCACCGACATCACCCGGAGCCGGGGAGCGGCTCCGGGCCCGGCCGAACCGCCGGGGTATCGCCGACTGGGGATTCGATGAAGACGCAGACGTCCACCGGCTCGCCGACCGCACTGCACCGCAGCCTCACCACCCGGCAGCTCACCATGATCGCGCTCGGCGGGGTGATCGGAGCCGGGCTGTTCGTCGGCAGCGGCAAGGCCATCGGCTCGGTCGGGCCGGGTGTGGTCCTGGTCTACCTGGGCGCCGGTGGCGTGATCATCCTGGTCATGCGCATGCTCGCGGAACTGGCCGTGGCCAGCCCGGAAACCGGGTCGTTCGCCGCGTACGCGACGCGCGAGCTGGGGCCGTGGGCGGGGCTGGCGGTGGGCTGGCTGTACGCCTACCACTGGTGCGTGGTGGTCGCCTTCGAGGCCATCGCCGGCGCGGCGATCGCGGTGCGCGAGGCGCCGTGGGCGCCGTCCTGGGTGGCCGCGCTGGTGTTCATGGCGCTGCTCACCGGGGTCAACCTGACCAGGGTCCGGTCGTTCGGCCGGTTCGAGTTCTGGTTCGCGCTGATCAAGGTGACCGCGATCGTGGTGTTCATCGCGCTCGGCGCGCTGGCCCTGCTCGGCGCGCTGCCCGGCGTCCGGCCGCCGGGGCTGGCCAACCTCACCGGCCTTGGCGGGCTGTTTCCCCGGGGGCCCGCGCCGATCCTCACCGCCCTGCTCGTGGTGTTCTTCTCCTACTTCGGCACCGAGGTGGTCACCCTCGCCGCGGGCGAGGCGCAGGACCCGGCGCACGCGGTTCGGCGCGCCATGCGCAGCGTGGCCTGGCGGGTGCTGGTGTTCTACGGGGGCTCCATCCTGATCGTGGTGACCCTGCTGCCGTGGAACGCCACCCAGGTCACCGCCAGCCCGTACACCGCGGTGCTCGCCCACCTGGGCATCCCGGGCGCCGCGGTGGTCATGGACCTGATCGTGCTCACCGCCGTGCTGTCCTGCCTGAACTCCGGAATCTACTCGTCCTCGCGGATGCTCTACGCGATGTCCCGCCTCGGCGAGGCGCCGGCCGCACTGTCCCTGACCACCCGCTCCGGCGTGCCGGTGCTTGCCGTGCTCGCCGCGTCCGCCGCCGGGTTCCTCGCGGTGGTGGCCAACTACTTCCTGCCCACCGCCATCGTGTTCAGCTTCCTGCTGGACTCGTCCGCGGCGGTGGCCGTGGTGGTGTACCTGTGCATCGCGGCCACCCAGATCGCCGGCCGCCGGCGGCGGGACCGCGAGGGCGCGCGGCTCACCGTGCGCATGTGGGGCTTCCCCTACCTGTCCTGCTTCGTGGTCGGGGCCCTGATCACCGTGATCGGCGCGATGGCCTGGACGCCGGCCAGCCGCCAGCCGCTCGCGCTCACCCTGGTGGTCACCACGATCGCGGTGACCACCGGAGCCGTCTGGCAGCACCGCCGACCCCGGGGCCGGCACTGGCGGGTGCGGCCCCCGCGGCCGGTCCGCCCGCTGGAACGCGCCGAGGGCGGCGAGTAGCCGCGGTCATCCGCCCGGGCGGTACCGGACCGGGTGGACGTTCCCGGCACGGATCGTGCGCTCCGCACGCGATCGGCTACTCTTCGTGCGCACCAGGACCGGGGTGCTCGGAACCCGGCCGGCGCGCGTGGGCGTGCCGCCGGCGGGGGCGGCGGCGCCGAGCGGCCGACGGTCTGTCGATCACTGCGACGGTGCCGGCACGCGGCACCGGGAGAAGGGGCGTCCGTGCGGAGTTCTTCGGGTAGACCCGGCCGTCGCTCGCTGGCCGGGTATGCGGCACTGCTGGCCGCGACGCTGCTGGGGCCGATGGCTGACACCACTGGCACGGCCCTGGCCGAGCCGGCCGCGCCGGCGGGCGGCGGGCACGCTTCGCCTCGGATCGTCGGCGGCACCGAGACCAGCACGGAGCGGTACCCGTGGGCGGTGGAGCTGACGACCGACGGGGACGCGCCGTTCTGCGGCGGCACCCTGGTCGCCGCCCGCAAGGTGGTGACCGCCGCGCACTGCGTGACCACCAACGGCCGGCCGGACCCGGCCTCGTCGGTGCGGGTCGTCGCCGGCCGCACCGACATGCGGAGCACCGCGGGCAGCACGGTGGACGTCACCCGCATCTGGGTGCATCCCCGGTTCACCGCGGCGACGCAGGGCTTCGACGTGGCCGTACTCACCCTGGCCGACGCGCTGCCGTACCGGACGCTGCCGCTGGTCGCCGCGGGCGACACGGCCAGCTACCGGCCGGGCACCATGGCCACCGTGCTCGGCTGGGGCCGCACCGGGGAGAACGAGCCGCAGTCCAGCAGGCTGCGGTCGGTCACGGTGCCGATCGTCGCCGACGCCGACTGCGCCAGGGCGGAACCCGACTTCAAGTCCCCCGCGATGGTCTGCGCCGGCGATCCGCGCGGCGGCAGGGACGCCTGCCTTGGCGACTCGGGCGGCCCGATGGTGGTGGACGGCCGCCTGGTGGGCTTGGTGTCGTGGGGCGAGGGCTGCGGCCGGCCGGGCAAGCCGGGCGTGTACGCACGGCTCGCCACCTACCACGACGACGTCGCCGCGCAGGTCAACGGCTGAACCGCGGCGTCGATCGTGTGGTATCCACGTCGAGTGCCAGCACAACCGTTCACCGCCACCCTGCGCAGGGTGTGGGCGGCGGACCTGACGCCGCAACAGCTCTACGCGGTACTCCGGCTGCGCGTCGAGGTTTTCGTGGTCGAGCAGTCCTGCGCCTACCGCGAGCTCGACGGCCTCGATCTCGCACCGGGCACCCGGCACTTCTGGCTGGAGCAGGAGCGCACCGGCGACGTGGTGGCCTACCTGCGGCTGACCGAGGACGCCGGGGAGTACCGGATCGGCCGGGTGTGCACCGCCCGCCAAGCCAGGGCGCACGGGTTCAGCCGCCGCCTGATGGAGGCCGCGCTGGCCGAGGTGGGCGACGCGAGCTGCGTGCTGGACGCGCAGACCTACGTCAGCGACTTCTACGCCTCCCTCGGCTTCCAGGCGGTCGGCGGCGAGTTCCTGGAGGACGGCATCCCGCACGTCAGCATGCGGCGGCCGGCCACCCGCTGACCGCCGGCCATCCGTTCACTCGCCGGCCGGGCGGGTGCGGATGATCACATCGATGGCCCGCTCGATGTCCGCCTCGGTGAGATCGGCCCGGGCGGTGAGCCGCAGCCGGGAGATCTTGTCCGGCACGGACGGCGGGCGGAAGCAGCCGACGTGCACGCCCGCGTCCCGGCAGGCCGCGGCCCACTCGACCGCCGCATCCGGGGAGGGCGCACGCACCGACACCACGGCCGCCTCCGGGTCGCTGGTGTGCAGCCCGGCGTCCCGCAGCCGGGTCGCCAGCTCCACCGCCACCGCGCGGGCGCGCTCGGCCCGTTCCGGTTCCTCGCGCAGCACCCGCAGCGCGGTGAGCGCGGCCGCGGCGCAGCCCGGCGCGAGTCCGGTGTCGAAGATGAACGTGCGCGCGGTGTTGACCAGGTGGTCGATCACCCGGCGGGGGCCGAGCACCGCGCCGCCCTGGGCGCCCAGCGACTTGGACAAGGTGACCGTGGTCACCACGTCCGCCGCCCTGGCCAGACCGGCGGCGGCCACCGCGCCCCGGCCGCCGTCGCCGACCACGCCGAGCCCGTGCGCGTCGTCCACCACCAGTGCGGCGCCGTGCTCCCGGCACGTGCCGGCCAGCTCGCGCAGCGGCGCCACGTCGCCGTCCACGGAGAACACCGAGTCGGTGACCACCAGCGCGCGCTGCGCCTTCCGGGTGGCCAGCGCATGCGCCACCTGGCCGGCGTCGGCGTGCCCGGCGACCGCGACGTCCGATTTGGACAGCCGGCAGCCGTCGATCAGCGAGGCGTGGATGTACTGGTCGGCCACGATCGCGGTGTCCTTGCCGGACAGCGCGGTGACCGCGGCGAGGTTGGCGGCGTACCCGGAGGAGAACACCAGCGCCGCCTGCGCCCCGCAGAATGAGGCCAGCTCCAGTTCGAGTTCGGCGTGCAGGTCGGTGGACCCGGTGACCAGCCGGGACCCGGTCGACCCCGCGCCCCAGCGCATGGTGGCCGCGGCCGCCGCGCCGGTCACCCGCTTGTCCCGGGTCAGGCCGAGGTAGTCGTTGCTGGCCAGGTCGAGCAGGTCGGTCTCGGCGGGGCGGGGGCGGAGCCGGCGGCGCAGGCCCGCGCCGTCCCGCTCCCTGGCGCGCGCGTCGATCCAGTCGAAGACCGCCTCCGGAGGGGTTTGCCTGCTGGAACTCACGGCAGCCAGTGTCGCACCGGCCGCCGGCGGCACCGCCGTGCGGGCACGGGTGCGTGGCCTCCCGCCCGGCGAGCCGGGCGGGAGGCCACGACGCCGTCAGGGGAGGAGCACCGTCTTGCCGACGGCGGTGCGTTCCTCGAACTCCCGGTGCGCGGCGGCGGCTTCGGCCAGCGGGTGTGCCTGGCCGATGACCGGCTCGATCATGGGGACGGTGCCGGTGGAGGCGCGAGCGGCCGCGCTGATCGCCGAGGCCAGGCCGGACGCCGACGCCGACTACCTGGCCTACGCGGTGTTGGCCGGCCTGCGCGGGGACCTGGTCGACCACCTCACGCAGCGCGGCGGCATGACCCTGGAACGGGTCCGAGCCGGTGTCCTCGCCCACACCCACGCCGTGTTGACCGGGAGCGCACCGCCGGCGGACTTGGTTTCGCCGCCGGCCGGGTGCGACGATGCGCGCTGACCCGAAGCGAGGGTGTGCGAGGAAGCCGGTGCGAATCCGGCGCGGTCCCGCCACTGTGACCGGGAAGCGTGTCTCCCACGCGTGCCACCGGGGCGAGTGCCCTGGGAAGGCCGGAGGCGGCGCGACGATCCGGGAGCCAGGACACTCCGCCCCCGCCTGAAGGGCGCGGCCGACCGGCCGCGCCCGCCAACGTCGACCCCGGGCGTGGACACCCGAGGAAGGACCGGTGGGTATGACCCGCGATCTCCCTGGCTCTCCGTTAGCGCCGGCCGCCGCGTCGCCGGAGGTGCGGCGATGAGCGCGGCGTTCCCGTTCTCCGCGGTCGTCGGGCACGACGACCTCCGGCTGGCCCTGCTGCTCAACGCGGTGCACCCGGGCATCGGCGGGGTGCTGGTGCGCGGCGAGAAGGGCACCGCGAAGTCGACGATCGTGCGGGCGCTGGCCGCCCTGCTGCCCGAGGTGGACGTGGTGTCCGGCTGCCGGTTCGGCTGCGACCCGGCCGCGCCGGACCCGCGCTGCCCGGATGCCGAGCACGATGTGACGGTGGCCGAGCGGCGCCCGGCGCGGCTGGTCGAGCTGCCCGTCGGCGCCACCGAGGACCGGCTGGTCGGCTCGCTGGACCTGGAACGCGCGCTGAACGAGGGGGTGCGCGCCTACCAGCCGGGCCTGCTGGCCGCCGCGCACCGCGGGGTGCTCTACGTCGACGAGGTCAACCTGCTGCACGACCACCTGGTGGACCTGCTGCTGGACGCGGCCGCGATGGGCCGCGCGCACGTCGAGCGGGAGGGCGTCTCGGTGTCGCACGCGGCGTCGTTCCTGCTGGTCGGCACGATGAACCCGGAGGAGGGGGAGCTGCGCCCGCAGCTGCTCGACCGGTTCGGGCTGACCGTGGGCGTGTCCGCCGCGCGGGACGTGGCCACCCGCACCGAGGTGATCCGCCGCCGGCTCGCCTACGAGGCCGACCCGGACGGCTTCGCCGCCGCGTGGCGGGACGCCGACCGGGAACTGGCCGAGCGGATCGTGGCCGCCCGCGCCGCGCTGCCCGGCGTGGCGTTGCCCGATGCCGAGCTGCGCCGGATCGCCGCGGTGTGCGCCGCGTTCGAGGTGGACGGCATGCGCGCGGACCTGGTGGTGGCCCGGACCGCGGCGGCGCACGCGGCGTGGCGGGGCGCGGACGCGGTGGCGGAGACCGACGTGGAGACCGCGGTCCGGCTGGCGCTGCCGCACCGCCGGCGGCGCGACCCGTTCGACGAGCCGGGCATGGACGAGGAGCAGTTGCGGGAGGCGCTGCGCGAGGCCGCCGAGCAGGCGGACGGCGACGACCCCCCCGAGCCGCCGGAGCCGCCCGACGGCGGCCCGGACGGCGGCGCGGACCCCGGCGACGGCGATGGGTCCGCGCCGGGCTCCGGAGAGTCCACACCGGACGGTGCGGGCGGCGGGTCCGGCGAGCGGTCCCCGGCGGCCCCGTCACCGGCCTTCCGCGCCCGGCTGCTGCAGGTGCCCGGGCTCGGCGAGGGCGCGCCCGGCCGGCGCTCCCGGTCCCGGGCGCGCACCGGCCGGGTGGTCCGGGCGTCCACATCGGACGGTTCTGGGCTGCACCTGACCGGCACCCTGGCCGCGGCCGCCCCGCACCAGCTCGCCCGTGGCCGCACCGGCCCCGGCCTCCGGCTGCACCGCGACGACCTGCGACTGGCCGTGCGCGAGGGCATGGAGGGCAACCTCGTGCTGTTCGCGGTGGACGCCTCCGGCTCGATGGCCGCCCGGCAGCGGATGTCCGCGGTGACCGGCGCGGTGCTGTCCCTGCTGCGGGACGCCTACCAGCGGCGGGACAAGGTCGGCGTGGTCACCTTCCGCGGTTCCGGCGCCGAGGTGGCGCTGCCACCGACGTCCTCTGTGGACGCCGCCGCGGCCCGGCTGCGCGCGCTGCGCACCGGCGGGCGCACCCCGCTGGCCGACGGCCTGCTGCGGTCCCGCCGGGTGCTGGCCGCCGAGCGGCTGCGCGACCCGCGCCGCCGGGCGCTGCTGGTGCTGCTCACCGACGGCCGGGCCACGTCGGCACCGGCCGGGCATGAGCCGGTGGGCGCGGCGCTGCGGGCCGCCGCACTGCTCGCCGCCGATGGCGTGGCCGCCGTGGTGGTGGACTGCGAGCACGGCCCGGTGCGGATCGGCCTCGCGCCCCGGCTGGCCGGCGCGCTCGGCGGCCCCTGCCTGCGGCTGTCCGATCTGTCCGCCGAGCACGTCGCCGGAGTCGTCCACGCCGCCCGCGCCGACCGCCGGCGCGGCGCCGCCTGAACGGGAGGTCGAGATGCCGCAGGGAAAGCCGTCCGTGGTCCCGGACGACGGGCTGACCACCCGGCAACGCCGCAACCGCCCGCTGCTGGTGGTGCACACCGGCGAGATGAAGGGCAAGTCCACCGCCGCGTTCGGACTGGCGCTGCGCGGCTGGAACCAGGGCTGGTCGATCGCGGTGTTCCAGTTCGTCAAGTCGGCCAAGTGGCGGGTTGGTGAGGAGTCCGCGTTCCGCGCGCTGGGCCGGGTGCACGACGAGACCGGCGAGGGCGGGCCCGTCGAGTGGCACAAGATGGGCGAGGGCTGGTCGTGGACCCGGAAGAAGGGCACCGAGTCCGACCACGCGGAGGCCGCGCGGGAGGGCTGGCGGGAGATCGCCCGCCGGCTCGCTGAGGAACGCCACCAGCTCTACGTGCTGGACGAGTTCACCTACCCGCTGCACTGGGGCTGGGTCGACGTGGCCGAGGTGGTCGACACGCTGCGCGCCCGGCCCGGCCGGCAGCACGTGGTGATCACCGGCCGCAATGCGCCCGCCGCCCTGGTCGACGCCGCCGACCTGGTGGTGGAGATGACCAAGGTGAAGCACCCGATGGACGCCGGCCAGAAGGGCCAGCGGGGGATCGAGTGGTGAGCCGGCTCGTGGTCGCCGCGCCAGCGTCGGGGTGCGGCAAGACCACGGTGGCCACCGGGCTGATCGCGGCGCTGCGGGCGCGCGGCACCGCGGTCGCCCCCTTCAAGGTCGGCCCCGACTACATCGACCCGGGCTACCACGCGCTGGCCGCCGGCCGGCCGGGGCGCAACCTGGACCCGGTGCTGGTCGGCGCGCAGCGGATCGTTCCGCTGTTCGCGCATGGCGTGCGCGGCGCCGAGATCGCCGTGGTCGAGGGCGTGATGGGCCTGTTCGACGGGCGGGTCGGCACCGAGGGCGCCGGGTCCACCGCCGAGGTGGCCACCCTGCTCGCCGCGCCGGCGGTGCTCGTGGTGGACGCGCGCGGCCAGGGTCGCAGCCTGGCCGCGCTGCTGCACGGCTTCCGCGGCTACGACCCGGCGGTGCGGATCGGCGGCGTGGTGCTCAACCGGGTCGGCTCGGCGCGGCACGAGGAGGTGCTGCGCGAGGCGTGCGCCGAGGTCGGGCTGCCGGTGCTCGGCGCGCTGCCCCGCGACCCGGCGCTCGCCGTGCCATCCCGGCATCTCGGCCTGGTCACCGCGGCCGAGCACGGCGCCGCCGCGGTGGCCGCGGTGCGGGCCATCGGGGACGCGGTGGCCGCGCACGTCGACCTGGACGCCGTGGTCCGGCTGGCGGGTACCGCGCCGCCGCTCACCGCGCCGCCGTGGGACCCGGCCGCCGAGGTCGCCGCGGTCCCGGGCCGCCCGGTCGTCACGGCGGCGGGCCGCCCCGTGGGCACCGCTGCGGGCCGCCCGGTTGTTGCCGTGGCCGGCGGGCCGGCATTCACCTTCGGCTACGCCGAGCACGTCGAGTTGCTGCGCGCGGCCGGCGCCGACGTGGCCGTGGTGGACCCGGTGCGGGACGAGGCCCTGCCCGAGGGCACCTCGGCGCTGGTGCTGCCGGGTGGCTTCCCCGAGCAGCACGCCGCCGACCTCGCCGCGAACCGGCCGCTGCGCACCGCGGTGGCAGCGCTGGCGGAACGCGGCGCGCCGGTGCACGCCGAGTGCGGCGGCCTGCTCTACCTGGCCCGCGAGCTGGACGGCCAGTCCATGTGCGGGGTGCTGGACGCCGAGGCCACCATGTCGGGCCGGCTCACCCTGGGCTACCGGGACGCGGTCGCCGCGGCCGACTCCGCGCTGTACCCGGCCGGCGCGCGGGTGACCGGGCACGAGTTCCATCGCACCGCGCTGCGCCCCGGCCACGGCGCCACCCCGGCCTGGCACTGGCGCGGCGGTACCGAGGGCTTCGTCTCCGGCCGGGTGCACGCCTCCTACCTGCACACCCACCCGGCCGGTAACCCCGAGTCGGTCACCCGGTTCGTGGCCGCCGCGACCCAGCTCCCCGCTCCGCGAACGACCGTCGGCTACGAACCCGCGGAGGCGGGCCGGTGAGCGCCCCACGGCTGGTCGGCGTCGGCGTCGGCCCCGGCGACCCGGAACTGCTCACCCTGGCCGGGCTGCGCGAGCTGCGCACCGCCGGCCGCGTGTTCGTGCCGGTGCTCGGCCCGGACGAGCGGGGCCGGGCGGAGGCCGTGGTGCGCGCGCACGTCGAGCCGGACGCGCCGGTGGAGCGGCTGGTGTTCGCGCTCAACGACCCGGTACGCGGCCCGCAGGCGCGCCGGCACGACCACTGGGACGCCGCCGCCCGGCGGGTCGCCGCGCACCTGCGGGAGCACGGCGGCACCGCCGCGTTCGCCACCATCGGCGACCCGTGCGTCTACTCGACCTTCACCTACCTCGCGGCCACCGTGCGGGAACTGCTGCCCGGCGTCGAGGTGGCCACCGTGCCCGGGATCACCGCGATGCAGGCCACCGCCTCCGCCGCCGGCGTTCCGCTGGTGGAGGGCGCGGAACCGCTCACCGTGGTGCCGGTGACCCGGGAGGTGACCGGGCTCGCCGAGGCGTTGCGGGGGAACGGTACGGTCGTCGCCTACAAGGGCGGCCGGCGGCTCGGCGAGCTGCGCTCGGTGATCGCGGCGGCGGGGGCGCTGGACCGCTCGGTGTACGCGGAACACCTCGGCACGCCGGATGCGCGGGTGCTTCCCCTGCGCGAGGTGGACGTCGAGGCGGAGCGCGCGCCCTACCTGTCAACCGTCGTGGTACTCCCGCCCCGTGGCGGGAGAGGGGAGCAGTTGTGACCGGTCGGGTCTCCTTCATCGGCGCCGGCCCGGGCGCCGCGGACCTCATCACGCTGCGCGGCGCCCGGCGCATCGCGGAGGCGGACGTCGTGGTGTGGGCGGCCAGCCTGGTCGACCCGGCCTGCGTCCGGGACCACGCCCGCGCCGACGCGGAACTGGTCGACTCCTCCCGGATCACCCACGAGGACGTGCTGGCGATCTACCGGCGTGCGGCGGCGGAGCGGCTGAAGGTGGCCCGGGTGCACTCCGGTGACCCGACGCTGTGGGGTGCGGTGCAGGAGCAGCACGACGCCTGCCGGCGGCTCGGCCTGGAGGTGGAGATCGTGCCCGGGGTGTCCGCGTTCACCGCGGCCGCGGCGGTCGCCGGGCGGGAGCTGACCGTGCCCGAGGTGGCCCAGTCGGTGATCCTCACCCGGCTGGAGGGCGGCAAGACCCCGATGCCGGACGCCGAGCACGTGCGCGAGTTCGCCCGGCACGGCACCACCATGGCGGTCTTCCTGTCCGCCGCGCGCACCGGCGCGCTCGCCGACGAGCTACGGGCCGGCGGTTACCCGGAGGACACGCCGGTGCTGGTGGCCTACAAGGTGACCTGGCCGGACGAGTTGATCCTGCATACCACGCTGGGCGAGCTGGAGGCCACGGTCAAGCGGCACAAGCTGTGGCGGCACACCCTGTTCCTGGTCGGAAAGTCGTTGCAGGCCAAGGGCACCCGGTCCCGGCTGTACCACGCCGGCCACTTCCACACCTTCCGCAGGGCCGACCCGGAGGCGCGCCGCGCGCTGCGCGCCGGGCGGGCTGAGCCGTCCGGCTCCGCGGAGGGTGAAACAGCGCGCCGGCCGACCACCCGGGGCCGGTGGCTGCGGCGGGCGACCGGGTTCGCCGCGCCGACCGCCGCCGGGGAGGCCGGCCGCTGGTCGCCGCGCGCGGCGTCGCAGCAGGCCGAACCCGAGCCGAGCACCGCGACCGCCGGCACCGTCGCGCTGGCTGGGGCCGCCGTCCGCCGGCCGGAGCGCACGAGCCCCGGCAAGGCGGTACGGGTGCGGCTGACCGAGTCCGCGCGCACCGAACCGGCTGGCCGAATGGGGGCGGACACGCGAATCGCGGTCCGTGGTCGCGCGTCCCGCACGGCGTCCGCCGCGAAGTCGTCCACTGTGGACAAACGCGGCACCGCTGCCGGCAAGCCCTCCGCCGACAAACCCGGCGCCGCCGACAGGACCAGCGCGGCTGACCAGGCTGGTGAATCACCGGCGTCGGGCCGGCCGGCCACGAAGAAGTCCGCCGCCAACGCCTCCGCGGGAAAGGCGTCGCAGGCCAAGGGCGCCGGCGGCAAGGCGGCGCCCGCGGCGAAGGGCCGGAGCACCGCCCGGACCCGCCGCACCAGGCGTGGCGGCTGAGGCGCACCGCGAGCCGATCACCAGGTGGGCTGCCGGCCGGCGATGGCGGGCACCATGGTGTGCGTCGGCACAACGAGCAACTGGGGACAACCGAGGTGGGAGACACCGTGACGGTGACCGTGATGGGGGTGGACGGTTCGGAACTGCCGCCCGGCGGAGCCGAACTGGTCGGCAAGGCCGCGCTGGTCGTCGGCGGCCGGCGGCACCTGGACGCGCACGCCCCGGAAGGGGCGCGGACCATCGAACTCGGCCCGCTGGAGCCGGCGCTCGACGCACTGGCCGCGCACCCCGACGGCGAGGGTCCGGCCGTGGTACTGGCCTCCGGCGACCCGGGATACTTCGGCATCCTGCGCGCCCTGCGCGAGCGCGGCCTGCGGGTGTCCGTGCTGCCGTCGGTGTCCTCGGTGCAGCGGCTGGCCGCGCTCATCGGCCGGCCCTGGGACGACCTCACCGTGGTCAGCGCGCACGGCCGTGAGCTGCGGCCGGCGCTGAACGTGTGCCGCGCCCGGCCGTCGGTCGCCGTGCTCACCGCGCCCGGCGCCGGACCGGCCGAGCTGGGTGCCGGGCTGGTCGGCTGGCACCGCACCCTCGTGGTGGCCGAGGATCTCGGCGGCGACGAGAAGATCACCGCCCTGGAGCCGGCGGAGGCCGCGGCCCGGCAGTGGCGCGACCCGAACATGGTGTTCTGCCTGGCCGACCCGGAGACCGTGCCGGCACGCGGCTGGGTGGCCGGCGGCGAGCCGCTGCCCCCGGCGGACGGCTGGGCCCTGCCCGAGGATGCCTTCTCGCACCGCGACGGCATGGTCACCAAGGCCGAGGTGCGCGCGCTCGCGCTGGCCAAGCTGGCGCCCCGGCCCGGAACCCTGGTCTGGGACGTGGGCGCCGGCTCCGGCGCGGTCGGCGTGGAATGCGGCCGGCTCGGCGCGGCGGTGGTCGCCGTCGAGCGGGACCCGGTGCAGTGCGTGCGGATCGTCGCCAACGCCACCGCGCACGGCGTGGAACTGCGCATGGTCGAGGGCGAGGCGCCGGCCGCCCTGGACGGCCTGCCCGAGCCGGACGCGGTGTTCGTCGGCGGCGGCGGCGCGGACGTGGTGCGCGCCTGCGCCGCCGCCGGGGCCAACCGGATCGTGGTCGCGCTGGTCGCGGTGGATCGGATCGTCGGCGCCCGGGATGCCCTGCGGGACGCCGGCTACCAGGTGGAGGGCTGCCAGCTCACCGCGTCCCGGCTGGCCGAGCTGCCCGATGGGTCCAGCCGGTGGGCGGCCACCAACCCGGTCACCGTGCTCTGGGGCGTGCGGGCGTGATCGGGCTCTTCGCGGTCACCGCCGCCGGCCGGCGGGCCGCCACCGACCTGGCCAAGTGCCTCGGTGACGACGCCATGGTGGTGGACGGACCGATCCGGCCCGCGCTGCACCGCCTCTGGCCCGAGCTGTCCGCCGCGGTGTTCTTCCTGGCCACCGGCGCCACCGTGCGGCTGGTCGCGCCGCTGCTGGCGGACAAGCACACCGACCCGGGCGTGGTGTGCGTGGACGAGGCCGGCCGGTTCGCCGTCGCCCTCACCGGTGGCCACGCGGGCGGGGCGAACGCGCTGGCCGAGCGGGTCGCCGAAGCGCTCGGCTGCACCCCGGTGATCACTACCGCCAGCGACGCCACCGGTACCACCCCGCTGGACGAGCTGGTCGAGCTGCTGGACGCCACGGTGGACGGCGACCTGGCCGGCTGCGGGGTGGCCGTGCTGGACGGCGCACCGGTGCGGCTGGTCAACCCGCTGGGCTTCCCGCTGCCCGCCCTGCCGGCCAACGTCGACCCGCACGCCGACGATCCGGAGTGGACGGTCGTGGTGGACGACCGGATCCCGGTGGAGCGGGAACACGCCGCGGCCTGGCCAGGCCGGCCGGTACTGCCCGAGCACGGCAAGCTGCTGCGGATCGTGCCGCGCACCCTGGTCGTCGGCGTGGGTTCCGCCCGGGACGTGTCCACCACCGCGGTGGCCAGCACCCTGTCCCAACTGGAACACCGGCACGGCCTCGACCTGCGCGCGGTGCGGGCGTTCGCCACCGTCGACCGCAAGGCCGGCGAGCGTGGCATCCTCGAGGCCGTCGAGGACCACGGCTTCTGGCACGGCGCGGCCGAACTGCCGCTGCTGTCCTACCCGGCGGACGTACTGTCCACCGTGGACGTTCCCAACCCGAGCGAGGTGGTGCGCGCCGAGGTCGGCACGCCCAGCGTCGCCGAGGCCGCCGCACTGCACGCCGCGCGCGAGCTGGCGCATGGTGCCCGGGTCACCCTGGTCGCGCCGAAGACCAAGGGGGAGAACGTCACCGTCGCCGCCGCCCGGATTCACCCGCGCGGCCGGCTCGCCGTGGTCGGCCTCGGACCCGGCTCGGCCGACCTGCGCACCGCCCGCGCCGACGCCGAACTGCGCCGCGCGTCCGTCGTCGTCGGCCTCGACCAGTACGTGGATCAGGTGCGGCACCTGCTGCGGCCGGGGACCGAGATCCGCACCAGCGGCCTGGGCGCCGAGGAGGAGCGGGCCAGGGATGCGGTGGAGCAGGCCGCCGCCGGCCGCGCCGTCGCGCTGATCGGCTCGGGCGACGCCGGCGTGTACGCGATGGCCAGCCCCGCGCTGGAGCGGGCCACCGCCGAGGTGGAGGTGGTCGGCGTGCCCGGGATCACCGCCGCGCTCGCGGCCGCCGCCCTGCTCGGCGCGCCGCTCGGCCACGACCACGCGCTGATCAGCCTGTCCGACCTGCACACGCCGTGGCCGGCGATCGAGCGCCGGGTCCGCGCCGCCGCCGAGGGCGACTTCGTCGTCTGCTTCTACAACCCGCGCTCGAAGCAGCGCGACTGGCAGCTCGGCACGGCGCTGGACCTGCTGCGGGCGCACCGCCCGCCGGAGACTCCGGTCGGCGCGGTCCGCCAGGCCAGCCGGGACGGCCAGCGGGTCTGGTACGCCCCGCTCGCCGAGTTCGATCAGTCCGAAGTAGACATGTTCACCACCGTGGTGGTCGGTTCGTCCCAGACCCGCCTCGTCGCCGGCCGCATGGTCACCCCCCGCGGCTACCGCTGGATGACCTGACACCCGCTGCCCGCGTTCGGTACACGATCACCCACCGCAGCAGGCAGTCCCGCAGCTCGTTGTACCAGCGCTCGTGACCGGAATGGGTCAGCGTGTGTTCGGGCGCCGCCTCCAGCGCGGCGAGGTAACCCTCGCAGTAGGCCACCTGGTCGTCGGCGCTCGTGCTGGGATGCGGCCAACGGATCAGGAAATGACCCACCACCGCGCACACATCGGCGCGGGCTGGCCACGGCGGCACCAGCCAGCGGTCCGGCACGGTCACGCTGCGCACACCATTCGCGTTCAGGCGCGTCGTCATGTGGTTGGCCGCTCCCTCCCACGCAGGTCCTGGTCGGCAGCAGCACACCGAAGATCGTGGAAGGTGCGCGACGAGGTGACGGCGGCTGTCACCACGTGATCGCCTGTGCCACGCTGGAGCGCATCAGCGTCCGAGCGACCCACCTCGGGAGCGTGCAGCGATGGCACGAGAGCCAGAACCGATCATGGAGTTACGGCGCGCCCTGGGCGAACGGCTCGCCACGTTCCGGCGGGCCGCCGGCCTGACCCAGGCACAGCTCGCCGCGGCCACCACATGCGACCGCACCCGCGTCGCGCACATCGAGAAGGGCCGGACGCGCGCGGACGAGACCTTCTGGCAGGCCGCCGACCATGCGTGTCACGCTGGTGGCGCCCTGCTGGCGGCCTTCCACGAGGTGGTCGCCGCATGTCACCCACACGACAAGCACACGCGGCAAACCGAGCTCGCCGAAACGCTCGCCAAGGCGGCGCGATTCCGCGGCGAACCCGTCGGTTCCGTCGGGCTGGCGTCCGTCGCAACCGTTGACGACGAGCGGGAGGCACTCGAACTCGCTCGCCGGGTCGCCGCCAGCGACGTCGGCGAGGAAACCCTCTTGCGGCTCGAAACCATCGTCGACGACCTCGCCGTCGCCTATGCCACCACACTGCCGATGGCACTGCTGGGCCGTATCCGCCAGCACCTCGGCTACGTGCACACATTGCTCGACGCGCGCAAGACCCTGGCCGAGCATCGCCGGCTGCTGGTCATCGGTGGCTGGCTGTCGCTGCTGGGCGCGACCGTCCACATCGACCTCGGGCAGTGGCACGCCGCCACCGCCCGGCTCAGGACGGCGGCCAGCCTGGCGTGTCACGCGGGACACCGCGAGATCCACGCCTGGTGCCTGGAGACCGAAGCATGGCGGATGCTGACCGGCGGCGACTACCCGCGGGCGCTGGAACTGTCCAGAGCCGCGCAGGCGGCGGCCCCAGCCGGCAGTTCCGCCGCCATTCAGGCCACGGCCCAGGAGGGACGCGCGTTGGCCCGCCTGCGCCGCCCCGCCGAGACGTATGCCGCCATCGCCAGGGTGGAGAAGCTGGTCTCTCCCGGAACGCGACCGGAGCGGCCCCAACACCACTACCGTTACGACCCCGACAAGTCCGTGTCCTATGCCGCGACCACGCTGGCGTGGCTCGGTGATCCGGCGGCGGAACGCTACGCCCGAGAAACCATCGCCCGACTGTCCCCGCCCGAGGACGTCGAGAAGTGGCCCCGCCGGGTGGCCACCACCAACATCGACCTCGCGCTCACCCTGCTCGTGACCGACCGCCTGGACGAGGCGTGCGACGCCACCATGCGTGCGATCTCCTCCGGGCGCATGGTGCCGTCCAGCCACTGGCGGGCCGCCGAGGTCGTCACCGCCGTCGAGGCCCGCGGGCTCCCGGAAGCCACCGAACTCCGTGAGGTCTACGAAGCCTTGCGTCCTACCCAGGCCCGGCCATGGCACCCCGAATGCGGGTCGATTGCTCGCGGACGCGCCTCGTCGCCGGCCGCGTGACGACCCGGTGACTACGGCTGGCTGCCCGCCCGCACTGATCAGCTGGCCCTGGGCCTGGATCGGCGTCGTCGTCGCGATCGCCACACTCTGGTATCTCGTCTCCGCGCGCGGACACGACCGGCCGGCCGTGGCGGGAGCGGCTGACCGCGATAGCCGACGAGAACCGGCGGCTGATCGGGTCAGCTCGCCGTGGGCGGCGGCGGAGCGGGGCGTGTCGGTGGCGTGCCTGGCCCGGCCCGGACGCCGTGGGTTGGCCGGTACCGCGTTGCGCACCAGTTGCAGCAAAGGGGCGCTGGCAACAGCAGCACTCTGGCACTTAGTCCACAGTGGACAGCTTCCGGTAGCCTTGCGGGTATGGGCGGTGAGCACGGTCACGGACACAGCCATGGACACGGGCACGGCCACCGGCCTCGGGGTGGTCGGCTGCGGCACTGGCTGACCCCGCACTCGCACGACGTGGCCGACCAGGTGGACGACCGGCTGGCGGCCAGCCGAGCGGGCATGCGGGCGCTGTGGCTGTCGTTCGGCGCGCTGCTGCTGGTCGCGCTGGCCCAGGGCGGCGTGGTGGTGCTCAGCGGGTCGGTCGCGCTGCTCTCGGACGCCCTGCACAACGTGGCCGACGCGTTCTCCGCGGTGCCGATCGCGGTGGCGTTCCTGCTCGGCCGACGGGCGGCCACCCGGCGGTTCACCTACGGCTTCGGCCGCGCCGAGGATCTGGCCGGCCTGGTCGTGGTGCTACTCATCGCGTTCTCCGCGGTGCTGGCCGTGTTCGAGTCGGTGCGCCGGCTGATCGAACCGCAGCCGCTGGACCACCTCGGCGCGGTCGCCGCGGCTGCGGTGCTCGGCTGCGCCGGCAACGAACTGGTCGCCCGGTGGCGCATCCGCGTCGGCCGGCGGATCGGGTCGGCCGCGCTGGTCGCCGACGGGATGCACGCCCGGGTGGACGGCGTCGCCTCGCTGGCCGTGCTGCTCGCCGCCGGGGGCGCCGCGCTGGGCTGGCGCTGGGCGGACCCGGTGATCGGCCTGCTGGTCGCGGTGGCGATCGCGCACGTGCTGGTCGGCGCCGCACGGCAGGTGCTCGGCCGGCTGCTGGACGCCGCCGACCCGGCCGAGGTGGACCGCGCGCGGCGGATCGCCGCCGAGGCGCCCGGCGTGCTGGCCGTGGAGGAGGTGCGGCTGCGTTGGTCCGGCCACGGTCAACTCGCCGAGCTGACCGTGGTGGTGGATCGCGCGGCCAGCCTGGTCGACGCGCACCGCATCGCCCACGACGTGGAACACCGGCTGCTGCACGGCCTGCGCCACCTGCTGCGCGCCCACGTCCACCCGCACCCCGCGGCCACGGCGGACGCCCACGACCACGCGGCGGTCGCCCACCACGCCGCCTCCCGGCGCTGAACCCCGCCGGCCATGGCCGGTGCGGCGGACGGATGTTGTAACGGATGTTGTAGACGCCGCCGAGGCGGTCATACAGCGACGGGAGTTGGTCGGACTGCATCACGCCTCCCTCCCTCGCACGGCGACGTGCCAGCCCGTCTCAGCCGCACCCCCTCCGCGCGAAACGTGTCGCATACACCACTCTCGGCACCCGTGATCGGTTCAAGCGGTGGCCGGCTGGATGGGCCGAGCGTGGTGACGAGGGCGGCCGTGGACCCGGTGTGACCTTTCTTACCTGGTCGGACGGCGTCAGGATGTGGGACACGGGGGCGGTTATCCGCCGGGCGGTTTGACCGGGTGGTCATGGTCGGGTGAGGATGCCCGCGTCGGTTGCGGAGGAACCCGGTGTGAATCCGGGGCGGTCCCGCCACTGTGACCGGGGAGCCGTCGCCCCACCGCGCGCCACTGGAGTACATCGCTCTGGGAAGGCCGGGGCGCCGACGACGATCCGGGAGCCAGGACACTCGCGCCGGCCCCGCGCCGCGCCGCGGCGCGTGGATCCACCTCTCGGGCGAGGCACCCAAGGAGGTCCGGCATGACGGCCCCGTCTCCCGCCGCGGTGTCGGCGGCTTTACCCCCCACCGGTTCCTGGACCGTGGCCGAACGCCGCCGGCTGGCCGGCGTGCTCGGCGTGGTCGTGCTGCTGCACGTGCTCGGCGTCGCGCTGTACCTGGCGTACTCCGGGCACGCCGCCGAGGCCGGCGGGTTGGCCGGCGCCGGCACGCTCGCGTACGTGCTGGGCATGCGGCACGCCTTCGACGCCGACCACATCGCCGCGATCGACGACACCACCCGACTGATGCTGCTGCGCGGCCGCCGGCCGATCGGGGTCGGGTTCTTCTTCGCCATGGGCCATTCCACCGTCGTGCTGGTCCTCGCGCTCGTCGTCGCCGCGGCCGCCGGGTCGCTCACCCAATCCGACATGCAGGGCGTGCGGGACGTGGGCGGCACGGTGGCCCAGGTCATCGCGGTCACCTTCCTCGTGCTGGTGGCCACGCTGAACGCGGCGGTGCTGGGCAACCTGGCCCGGCTGTGGCGGCGGCTGCGGCGCGGCGAACTGGTGGACAGCGACGTGGAGCGTGCGCTCACCGACCGCGGCCTGCTGAACCGGCTGATGGGCGGCCGGATGCGGATGCTGATCCGGTCGTCCTGGCACATGTACCCGGTGGGCCTGCTGATGGGCCTGGGCCTGGAGACCGCCTCCGAGGTCACCCTGCTCGCGCTGACCGCGTCCACCGCGTCCGGCGGGAGACTGCCGCTGCTCGGCGTGCTCAGCCTGCCGCTGCTGTTCGCCGCCGGGATGAGTGCCTTCGACACCGCGGACTCGCTGCTGATGACCCGGTTGTACTCGTGGTCCTACCGCAACCCGGTGCGCACCCTCTTCTACAACACCGCCACCACCGGGATCACCGTGGTCATCGCGATGTTCGTGGCCGCGGTGTACCTGGCCGAGATGCTTGCCGAGAAGGCCGGGGTGAGCTGGCTCGCGGGCTTCGGCGGGCTGTCCGAGCACTTCGAGTGGTTCGGGTACGGCATCGCCGGGATGTTCGTGCTGACCTGGGGGTCCGCCCTGCTGTGGTGGAAGCTCGGCGGCTACGACCGCCGCTACCGGGGGCGCGCATGACCCGCGTGGTGCACCCGATCGAGGAGGAGTCGTACCGCATCCTGCGGTCCCGGGTGGACACCTCGGCGCTGCCGGCACTGACCCGTGCGGTGGTGGAGCGGATCGTGCACACCACCGCGGACCCCACCTGGGTGGGCGACGTGGTGGCCGACGAGGACGCGCTGCTCGCCGGCCGGCACGCGCTGCTCACCGGCGCGCCGCTGGTCACCGACGTGCGGATGGTGGCCGCCGGGGTCACCGCGCGGGACGCGGTGGTCGCGATCGACGAGCCCGGCGTCACCGAGCTGGCCGCCGAGCAGGGCATCACCCGGTCCGCCGCGGGCATCCGGCTGGCCGCCGCCGCGCACTACGACGGCGCGGTGTGGGCGGTGGGCAACGCGCCCACCGCGCTCGCCGAACTGGTGCGGCTGGCCGAGACCGGCCGGATGCGGCCGGCCCTGGTGGTCGGCGTGCCGGTCGGGTTCGTCGGCGCGGTCGAGGCCAAGGCCGCGCTGGGCCGGTCCGGGCTGCCGGCGCTGCGCACCGTGACCGAGCGCGGCGGCGCGGCGATCGCCGCGGCGGCGCTGAACGCGTTGCTGTACTTCAACCCGGATGGCGGACGCTGATGCCCGTGCCACCTCGCGGCACCGATCGCAACCATTCTCGCGCGCCGTGGCGGCGCGAACTCGCGGAAAGGCAAAGCACCGGATGAACCGACCCGAACCGCTGCTACTCGTCGGCCACGGCACCGTGGACGACTCCGGGGTGCGCGAGTTCCACGCCTTCGTGGAGCGGGTCCGCGCCCGGATGGCACCGTCCACGGTGGACACCGCGGGCGGGTTCATCGAGCTGTCCGCCCCCGCCGTGACCGAGGCGTGGGCCGAACTGGTCGACCGGGGTCACCGCAGGATGGCGGCGGTGCCGCTGGTACTGGTCGCGGCGGGGCACGGCAAGGGCGACATCCCGGCCGCGCTGGAGCGCGAGGTGCGCCGCCACCCCGGCACCTCGTTCCGCTTCGGCCGGCCGCTCGGCCCGCACCCGGTGCTGCTCGACCTGCTGGAACAGCGGATCGCCGCGGTGTCCGACCGGGCGGAGTGGGCGGACACCGCCGTGCTGCTGGTCGGCCGCGGCTCCACCGACCCGGACGCCAACGCCGAGGTGTGCAAGGTCAGCCGGCTGCTCCAGGAAACCCGCGGGTTCGCCTTCGTGGAGACCGCGTTCGTCTCGCTGGCCCGGCCCGCCGTCCCGGACGGCCTGGAGCGGGTGCGCCGGCTCGGCGCCCGCCGGGTGGTCGTCGCGCCGTACTTCCTCTTCGACGGGGTGCTGCCGCAGCGGGTGGCCCGCCAGTCGGTCGAGTTCGGCGCGGCCACCCCGGACGTGGACGTGGCGGTCGCCGGCTACCTGGGCGACTGCGACGAACTCGTCGACCTGGTGGTGGAGCGCTACCACGAAGCCCTGCACGGCGACATCCGGATGAACTGCGACACCTGCGCCTACCGCGTGCTGCTGCCCGGTTTCGAGAGCAAGCTCGGCGCGCCGCAGACGCCGCACCATCACCCGGACGACCCGGCTGGTGGACATGGCCATGGTCACAGCCACGGGCACGGCGCTGACGTGGCCGCCGCGCACGGGCATGCTTCCTCACATGCACGCTGAGCAGCACTATCTGGTGGGGCTGGAGCTGACCGGCCGCCGCGTCGTGGTGGTCGGCGGCGGCACGGTGGCCCAGCGCCGGCTGCCCCGCCTGGTCGCCGCCGGCGCCGCGGTCGAGCTGATCGCGCCGGAGGTGACCCCGGCGGTGGAGGCGATGGCCGCCGCGGGGGAGCTGACCTGGCACCGCCGCCGCTACGCCGACGGCGACCTGGACGGCGCCTGGTACGCGCTCACCTGCACGCCGGACCCGGAGGTGAACGCCGCGGTGGCCGCCGAGGCGGAGCGGCGGAGGGTGTTCTGCGTGCGGGCCGACGCCGGCGCCCGGGGCAGCGCGGTGACCCCGGCGGTCGGCGAGCACGACGGGCTGCTCGTCGGCGTGCTCGCGGGTGGCCGGCCGCGCCGCTCGGCCGCGGTGCGGGACGGGCTGCTGGACGCGCTGCGCGAGGGCCGGGTGCCCGACCACCCCGGTGAGGGCGGGAAGCTGCCAGGGGTGGCCCTGGTTGGCGGCGGTCCCGGCGACCCAGAGCTGATCACCGTCCGGGGCCGGCGGCTGCTGGCCCGCGCGGACGTGGTGGTGGTCGACCGGCTGGCCCCGCGCGAACTGCTCGACGAGCTTCCGCCACAGGTCGAGGTGGTGGACGCGGCCAAGATCCCGTACGGCCGCGCGGCCAGCCAGGACGTGATCAACCGGACGCTGGTCGAGCACGCGAAGGCCGGGAAGTTCGTCGTGCGGCTCAAGGGCGGCGACCCGTACGTGTTCGGCCGCGGCTTCGAGGAACTCATCGCCTGCGCGGAGGCCGGTGTCCCCGTCACCGTGGTGCCCGGGGTGACCAGCGCGTTCGCCGTGCCCGCCGTGGCCGACGTGCCGGTCACCCACCGGGGGGTGGCGCACGAGGTGGTGGTCGTGTCCGGGCACGTCGCCCCGGACGACGACCGCTCGCTGGTCGACTGGCCCGCGCTCGGCCGGATGCGCGGCACCATCGTGCTGCTCATGGGCGTCGAGCGGATCGAGGCGTTCGCCAAGGCGCTGGTCGGCCACGGGCGGCCGGCGGACACCCCGGTGGCGGTGGTGCAGGAGGGCACCATGCGGGCCCAGCGGGTGTTGCGGTCCACCCTGGACGCCGTCGCCGCGGACGTGGCCGCGCAGGGCATCCGGCCGCCGGCCGTGGTGGTCGTCGGCCCGGTCGCCGCCCTCGGCGCCGGGCTGCCCGACCACGTGCCGCACTCGACGGACGAGCCGCACCGAGCGGGCTGAACGCGGCTTTCCGGCACGCCGGAAAGCCGCGTTCAGCCGCTGTCCACGCCTAGCTGGGTGCGATGGCGTTGGTCTGCCTGATCTCGGTGGTCAGCCGCTCGACCACCTCCTCCTGGGGCAGGCAGGTGCTCGGGTCGATGAAGCGGCGGACCGAACGCTGCGCCTGCTGTTGCTGTTGCTGCTGCTGTTGCTGCTCGGTGCCCGCGCGGAGGCTGAACTCGGAAAGGGCACCCAGATCGGTGATCTCCAGCCGCGCGGAAGAGCTCGGATCGCAGGTCATCTTTTCCTCCTGTTGTGCCGTCGGGCGTTACGTGGTGCCGATCAGTCCTCGCGCCAGGAGTTCGGTCAGGAACGAGGAGGCGGCGGATGCCGCGTCGTGCCGGTCGAGGTCGTGGGCGGTCACCAGATGGTCGACCAGTTGCTCGTAGCTGGCGTCGGGCCGGTGCTGCACGAACCGCCAGACGTCGCCGGCCGCCGGGCTCAGCCGGTACGCCCTGTTACGGAGCGCGTCGAAGAGCACGGTGTCCTCACCCACGCTCATGTCCTGGACCGCCAGTGCCGGCTGGATGACGGTCTCGGGTTGGAAAGGTCCGTCCGCGTTCTCGTCGGTGCTGGTCACTGATGAATTCACGGATGGTTTCTCCTCGATGTCGCGGCCGCCACCGGATATCACGACGCTTCGCGGATCACGCCGGTCGCGGCACGGCATAGGTTGTCGGTGAATGCCCGTCCCAGGGGTGTGAACCTCCCGGCTCTGTTGATCTCCGGTATGGCCGCGGACAGCCCGGTGGCAATCTCATGGAGCCGGGTTGTCGCCACATCCCGCTCGGTCGGTCGCAGCTTTCGTACGCGGTCGTAGTACAGCGCGAGCAGGATGTAGATGTAGAAGGCGTGGTAGAAGCCGTAAAAATCGCGCTCCGCGCCGGACCAGGGAAGCGCGAACTCGGTGTCGGTGTCGTTGAGGATCACCGGATCGAGTTCCATGACCCAGTACAGCACCTGGTGCCCGAACTCGTGCACCAGCGACTCCTCCAGTTCGAGCAGGGTTTGGTCGTCGGCGGCGAGAAACACCACTCCCGTGTACCGGGCGGCCGAGGCGCTGCGGAACTCTCCGTCCGGGACGTGCACGATGGTGTGCACGAAATGCGGCACCATCTCCGCGAGTTCCGGCCACACCGCTCCGCACCGGCGGAGCGCGACCGACGCCGCCTCGGCGAAGAAGCCGAGCGGATAGGCCGACCACGCCGCCGCGCGGCATACGCCCTCGGTGCCCTGCAGTGGCGAGAAGTCGTAGGTCGGCGGCGCGATCTCTGCGATCAGCGGGTCGACGTCGTCCCGCCGCACCGGTATCCGGTTCTCCACGAACGGGGTCGGCCCGGAGCCGGACCCGAGGCAGCGGTCGCACACCCGGTGGAACTCGCCCAGCCAGTGGAGCGCCTCCTCGCGGGGAGGTCCGTCGACCTCGGCGTCCGAGAGGGTGGCGACCTGGCGCAGCCAGACCAGGAACGCCGGATGCGTCATCAGGCTGAGGCGAGAGTCGGTCGACGATTCGGCGAGGCTTCTGACCCGCTCCACGAATGCTTGGACGGCCGGGTGACCGCCGGCGCGATGGTTGGCCCGGAGCGCCGCCGCGACCATTGTGCTCTGCCGGAGGGAGACCACCTCCTTCCGCAGGGCCCGGTAGTACTCGGCAGGATTGTCCGGATAATATGTCGCGCCGTCATGGATATGGCTCATGACCTGCGGTGGAATGGTCGTCATCCGCCTTTTCCTCACCATGGCAGGGTATTGGCGAAGAAACCCGCGGCGGTGGGCGTGCGCCGGTAGAACCATTCCGCTCGGATATCTCCGTGCTCGCACCCGGGCATGCGTGAACCGTCACTCAACGGTGACCTCCTCGTCCGAACCGAGTGGCGATATGCCTGAGCGAAAGTATCGGTTCGCGGCGCGATTGGCGGCAAGCGTCCTGAAGGGTATTACCTGGGTGGACCCGCCGAGCTGGGCTTTCCCGGTGACGGAGGTCCAGTCCGTGCGAACCGGTGGTTATCCCCGTTGACGTGACTGGTCCCGTCGATGCGCCGTGGGCACTCGTCGGAATGACGGCGCGCCTGCCCGGCCGGCCGCGCTTCCTGGGCTGCCGGGTGCGGCGCCGGGCACAAGGAACTCCCGCCGCCGCGAGCTTGGTAGGCCGCGGCGGCGGGAGTAGGCGACCCGCCCGGACTCAGCGCGCCGGCTGCGGCCTGTGCCGCTCCGCGCGGGGCCGCCGGTCGCCACGGAAGCCGCCGCTCGGGCGGCCTCGGCGGGCCGGGCGGTCGGCCGGGCCACCGCGCCGCCGCGGGCGCGGCGCCGGCTCGTCCACCACGGGCTCGCCGCTGGGGCGCCGGGCGCCGGTGATCCGCGCCAGGTCGTCGTCGCCCGGCCGCACCCGGGTGGCCAGCGGGCGCACGCCGGCCCTGGCGGTCATGCCCTGCACCTGCCGGCGCTCCCGGTGGGTGACCAGGGTGACCACCGTGCCGGACCGGCCGGCGCGCGCGGTGCGGCCAGCGCGGTGCAGGTAGTCCTTGGCGTCGGCGGGCGGGTCGACATGCACCACCAGGCTCACGTCGTCCACGTGGATGCCGCGCGCGGCGACGTCCGTGGCGACCAGCACCGGGGTGCGACCCTCGCGGAACTCGCCGAGCACGCGGGTGCGGGCGCTCTGCGCCTTGCCGCCATGCAGCGCACCGGCTCGCACGCCGATCGAGCGCAGCTTCTGGGTCAGCCGGTCCACCTGGTGCTTGGTGCGCACGAACAGGATCGTGCGCCCCTCCCGGGCGGCCACCTCGGCGACCACCGCCAGCTTGTCCTCCGCGGAGACCAGCAGCAGGTGGTGCTCCATCGTGGTCACGCTGGCCGACGCCGGCGCGACCGAGTGGGTCACCGGGTCGTGCAGGTACTCGCGGACCAGCGCGTCCACGTCGTGGTCCAGGGTGGCGGAGAACAGCAGCCGCTGGCCGTCCGCCGGGGTCAACTCCAGGATCGCCCGCACCTGCGGCAGGAAGCCCATGTCGGCCATCTGGTCGGCCTCGTCCAGCGCGGTCACCACCACGTCGGAGAGCGCGCAGGTGCCCTGCCGGACGTGGTCGGACAGCCGGCCCGGGGTGGCGATGAGCAGGTCGACCCCGCGGCGCAGCGCATCCGCCTGGCGGGTGAACGAGGTACCGCCCACCACGGTCCGGCACCACAGGCCCAGCGCCCGGGCGAACGGCAGCAGCGCGTCGCTGACCTGCATGGCCAACTCGCGGGTGGGCACCAGCACCAGGCCGCGCGGCTGCCGGGGCTGGGCCCGCCCGCCGGCCAGCCGGGCCAGCATGGCCAGCCCGAAGGCCAGCGTCTTGCCGGAGCCGGTCTGCCCCCGGCCGAGCACGTGCCGGCCGGCCAGCGCGTCCGGCAGGGTCGCGGCCTGGATCGGGAACGGTGTGGTGATGCCGGCGTCGGTGAGGGCGGTCACCAGTGGCTCGGGCAGGCCCAGTTCGGCGAACGACGGCGGCGGGCCGGCCGGGATTTCGACGGCGGTGAGATCGAGGTCGTGGTCGGTGAGAACGTGCTCGGCGAGGTGGTGCTGCCGGGCGGGGCCACCCTGGGCGCCACGGCGGTGGCGCGGCTTGCGGAAGCCATGGTCAGGGCGGCGGTTCGGGGTGGATGGCAAGAAGAACCTCCGGGAGACGGCGCGTCCCGGGAGGCTCCGCACGTCGGGGCACGGGGCGGTTCGCAAGGACGGGCCCGGCGCGTGATCGCGCCACTTGTGGGTGGATCGCATCGGCGGCCAACGTCTCGGGGTGAACCATGATCGGCAGAACGCCACGGTGCACCGACCGCGATGCGCGAACGATGTTACCTGATCGGCCCGCGCCGGTCGCGGTGGCTATCCCTTCGTCGGCACGAGGTCCGCGACGTCATCATGCAGCTTGGCCAAACCCTGGTCGAAGGTGGCGAGTCGCCCGCCGCGGGTTCGTGCGAGCTGTGCCAGGTACGCGTCGGTGACCTGGCGATGGCCGATCACTCCCGTCATCGGAATGACCCGGTACGGCAGGTCGTCGGGCCAGAACTCATGCCCAGGGTGGCTGGACACCGCAGACATCACCGACGAGACCGACTCGGCCGGCTGGCCTTGGCGGATGAGTATCCGTACCAAGCCGCCCTCGGTGATCGGGCAGGTGGCGAAGCGCCGATCGATGTGGGCGAACCATGTCTCGGCGGCTTCGTGGTGCACGTGATCGGCGACCAACAGCGCTACAAGGACATTCGTGTCCAGAAGGACGGTCACTCCTGGTCCTCCAGCGCGCGGACGTCCTCAGTGGTGATAACGGTGCCGAGACGCACCACCGGAAGACCCGTGCGGTCGCTTCGCGATGTCTCGG
Organism: Gandjariella thermophila; assembly: GCF_005405885.1. Taxonomy (GTDB): domain Bacteria; phylum Actinomycetota; class Actinomycetes; order Mycobacteriales; family Pseudonocardiaceae; genus Gandjariella; species Gandjariella thermophila. Next base: position 64,160 of record NZ_BJFL01000008.1, on the reverse strand, counting down.
TGGTGCCACCCCCGACCAGACCGCGGCGCATCAGGTCCGCGACGGTTTCGCTCAGGGTTCGGTGGGTGTCCCTGGCGATGGACATCGCCTGCCGATGGAGGTCATCGGGCAGGTCGATCGTCGTGCGCATGTGTGCATCTTATCATCGTCGCATCAGGATGCGCGGGCGAAGAGGTCGAGAGCGCGGTCGCCGGTGGCTTCCAGGCGCAGGCCGGCCGCGGCGGCGGTGCGGACCAGGTCGGCCACGTCGGCGGGCTCCTTCCGCGTGGTGGCCAGCGCCCTGGCCAGCCGTCCCTTGTGTGCCTTGTTGTGGTGGCTGACCGCCTTCCGCCGGCCGTCGCCGTCCTCGGTGACCACCCGCACGGTGACGGCGTGCGGCACCCGCGCCAGCGCCGCGTACGCGCCGGAGCGCAGATCCACCACGAGGTCGTCCACTGTGGACAGCACGGGCTCCAGGGCTGGCCGCCACACCCGGCGCAGCGCCCCCACGCCGGGCAGCGACGAACCCGCCGACAACCGGTACGCCGGGATCGGGTCACCGCCCCGCACCACACCGAACAGCGCCGACGCCACGGCCAGCCGCCGACACGCCCGGCCCCACTCGGCCGATGTCATGCCGCCCGCGTCGAGCGCGTCGTAGAGCACCCCGGTGTAGCGGGCCAGCGCAGGCATGGTGGGCGCGTCCCGCAGCTTGGCGTTGCGGTCCACCTCGTCGGCCTGCCGGGCGGACAACCGCAGCGCGTCCAGGCTCGCCGGCAGGTCGGCGGCCAGCGACACCAGCGTGTCGACCAGATCGGCGCGCACCGGGCCGAGTTCGGGAAAGCACAGCGCGTGCAGGTCGAGCGGTGGGCCGTCGCCACCGGCGGCCTTGGTCTCCGAAGGAGGCAGCAGAACCAGCACGGCCCGCCAGCCTAGGGGCTGCGGTACGGCCGTTGATCAGGACCAGCCGCGGACCGGGGTGGGGTCGCCGAAGCAGGCGAAGGACGCCCACACCTTCGGGCCGGGGAAGCGGCGGCGCACCGCCTGCTGGGCGTTGCGCAGCGCACCGGTCCTCGGCAGGCCACGCACCAGGCCGCGGTAGAACTCGCGCATCAGCAGCGTGGTCGGCTCGCTGGGCACCGCCCAGGCGCCGATCACCACCGACCGGGCGCCCGCCGCCTCGAACGCCCGGCGCAGCACGTGCAGGCGGCCCGCCCCGTCCGGGTCCGCGGTGCGCACCGACAGCACCACCAGTTCGGTGCCTGCCAGGTCCAGCCCGCCCACCTCGGCCGCGGTGAGCACACCGTCGTCGCCGTCCTCCTGCGGCTGCCCGGCCAGCCATCGGTTCGCCCCGGCCAGCACCAGCCCGGTACACCGCAGCGGGTCGGCCGCCGCCCCGGCCGGCCAGCCGCCCGCGGGGACATCCGGCCGCAGCGGCACGTTCGACGCGAACGCGTGCGTGGCGATGTGCAGTACCCGGGGCGCCCGCAGTACCCGCATGCGGGACTTGCGGGCCTTGCCGCCGGCCCACAGGTCGGCGCCCAGGTGCTCGGCGATCCACGAGCCCTCCGCCCAGGCGTGCGGCACCGGATCGAACCGGGGGGACGCCACCGGCACCGCCGGGTCGCCGGCGTCGAAGTCGGGATCGGCCACCACCAGCGCCCGGTCGGACGCCCCGGGCAACCGGGGGCGCAGCAGGTCCCGGCCGCTGCCGAGGAAGCCGATCTCGAAGCGGTCGATCAGCCGCGGCCCTTCCGGGTCGGGCAGCGCGGCGAACGGCAGCCGGTGCAGCGCACCGTCCGGCGCGATCAGCAACCGGGTCACTGACCGCAGCGCGGCGGCGATCCGGCCGATCAGGACCCAGTGCAACTCCCGGCCGAGCCGCAGCTCCGCCTCGGCGGACGCGTCGTCGTCCCGCAGCACCAGCTCGCGCCACGCGTCGACGCCGCGGTCCAGCTGGTCCGCGGGTCCGTGCACGAACGCCCGTGGCCCGGCGCCGGCGGCGAGCACCACGCTGAGGTAGCCGGCCTGGTCGCCGACCCGCATCCGGTAGAACTCCACCAGCGCGGTGGATTCCGGCAGCGCCTCGGCCACGGTGTGCCAGCGGGTCGCGCGCAACCACCGGCGGTACCCGAATCGGGGCAGGCGCTCGGCCAGCTCGTCGCCGAGCATCCGCTGCCGCTCGGCCAGCTCCGCCGTGGCCCGCCGGTCCGGGGTGAGATCGTCCAGCGCCAGCCGGTGCAGCCGGCGCCGCACCGCGGCCAGCTCGGCGACCACCTTCCGCGCCTGGTCGTCCGCCCCGGCCAGCCAGCCGCCGTCGGCCGCGTCGGCGACCACGCCCTTGCGGCGCAGCAGAGCGTCCAGCAGCAGCTCGCTGGCCGGCCCGGCGGCGTCCCGGCGCACCGCCGGCAGCAGCTCGCTCACCAGCGTGTCGAGGTACTCCACCAGCCGTTCCGCGACCCCGGCATGCTGCTCGGCGTCGGCACACGCGAACGTCTCGTCCAGCCAGCGGTCCTCCAGGTCGAACTGCTCGCGCAGCAGGGCGAGCCCGTCGTCCAGCCGCCCGGTGCCGAGGTAGAGGATGCCCAGGTTGAACTGTGACTGGGCGAGCAGCGGATGCGACTCGGGCAGCAGCTCCCGGCGACGCTTGAGGATCAGCCGGTAGAGCTGCTCGGCGCGGCGCAGCCGGCGGGTGTGGTGGTAGGCCAGCGCCAGGTTGGTCAGCGTGGCCAGGCCGTGGTGGTCGACGGCGCGCGGGTCCACGTTGACCGCGGCGTGTTCCAGTACCCGGACCGCGTCCTGCGGGCGGCGCCGCCACAGCAGCCACAGCCCCAGGTCGTTGCGGACGTGCTGGACGATGCGCGACGGGCAGTCGGTGGCCTGCCTGGCCAGCGCCAGCGCGTCGGCGAACAGCCGCTCGGCGTCGCCCTCGTGGCCAGTGGCCAGCTCGGCACGCACCACCGCCGCCTGCCAGGAGTGCGGGCCGGCCTCGTGGTCGGCCAGCCACTCCGCCTCCTGCAGCAGTTCCTCGGCCCGCTCGTGGTCGCCGAGTTGCCGCTCCACTCCCGCACGCAGTACCAGGTCGGCGAACCGCCCGATGGGCGGATCGTGCGGCGGCACATCGGGGTGGTTCCGACCGGCCTCCGGCTCGTGCGGCCGGTGCGCCGCCGGGTGAGGCACCCGGTCCGGCGGGTCAAGCGAGGGGTCGGGCCGCAGCCGGTAGGGCTGGGTGTCCGGCAGATCGAGGGTGCGGTCCCCCGGCGCGGGCTCCGCGGGTTCCGCCGCCGTTGCGGGCTCGGCCGGTTCGCCGACCGGTCCGTCGGCGGGCCGGGCGACCGGCTCATCGGCGGGCAGGGTGCCGGGCTGGTCCGTGGGTTCCGGCGGCGGCTCGGGTGCCGGTGGCCCGCCGGCCGGTCCCCCGGTTCCCGGTTGCGGGCCGGGCGGCTCCGGGTCCGGCGGCGCACCCGTGGCCTCCGGCCGGCTGCGGGGTAAGAGGTCGAGGTGCTGCCGGGCCGTGCCCGGCACCACGCCCTCCGCGACGAGTTGCCGCTGCAGTTGCCGGGCGTGGTCGCGGTCGCCGCGCCGGTAGTGGAACACCGCGAGGTTGTTCCGCACGTCGGCGAGCCGCGCCGGATCGGAGTCCGGGCTGCCCGCCAGCAGCGCCAGACCCTCCGTCAACGCCCACTCGGCGTCCGGGGAGTCCTCCTCCAGCAGCAGGTGGCCGAGGTTGCCGTAGAGCACGCCGAGAATCGCGTCGGTCAGCCCGGCCGCGCGCCGCCGGTCCAGCGCCTGCTCGTACAGCGACCGCGCGCCGGCCCGGTCACCGGTGTGGCGCAGCACGTCCGCCACGTTGCCCAGTACCCGGCTGAACTCGTCCGGGTCGGTGTCCAGCAGCTCGTTCGCGTACCTCACGGTGACGTTCGCGAACTCCCGCGCCGCCGGGGTGTCGTCCAGCCGCAGCAGCGCCTGCCCGTACCGGGCCAGCCAGCGCGGCAGCAGCCGGCCGAGCCCGGCGTCCCGGCAGTCCTGCGCGGCCAGCCCGGCGATCGTCCTGGCGTCCTCCGGGGCGTCCCGCTCCTCGCACAGCACCCACAGCGTCTCCAGGTACGCCATGCACGCGACGCCGTCACCGAGCGCGTGGCACAGGTCGTAGGCGTGGCGCGTGTACCGCCACGCCTCCTCCCACTCGCCGAGCTGCCAGCACAGCGCGCCCATCCGCCCGTAGCAGACGGCCTCGGCGCGGGCGTCCTCCTCGGAGTTCCCGCCGTCACCGCCGTCCTGCCCACGCAACAACTCCAGGGCCTCGGTGAGCTTGCCCTGCCCGGCCAGCTCGTCGGCCCGCTGGATCGCCTCCGGCCAGGATCCCGCGGATTCGTTGCCGGCCACCTCACGCTCCCACGTCGTCGTCGGTCAGCTCGGGCGAATCACGACGGCCGTGAAGCCGATCCGCACCGGGCGGGTCGGCACCCGGCCCGCGGACCGCTCCGCGCCGACCGGCTGAAACGAGATCACATCCGGACTACGCAGCCTTCCGATCGGTCGAGTCAGGTTAACCGTGGCCCCCGCCAGCAGGAACCGGTTGGTCGGCGCCGGCCGGTGTTCACTAGGCTGCGCAGGTCGAGGCCGCACCCGCCGAAGCACCTCTTGCCCGGCGGGGCGCCGGACAAACCCGCCGAGGCACGCCCGCCCGCCGAGGCGGCAGAGAGCACCGATCGCGCCACGAGGAGCACCCGCCGTGATCACGAGGATGTCGTCGCTGTTCCTGCGCACCCTGCGCGAGGATCCGGCCGACGCCGACGTGCCCAGCCACCGGCTGCTGGTTCGCGCCGGCTACATCCGGCGGGTCGCGCCGGGCGGGTACGCGTGGTTGCCGCTGGGGCTGCGGGTGCTACGCAACGTCGAGCGCGTGGTGCGCGAGGAGATGGACGCGATCGGCGCGCAGGAGATCCAGTTCCCCGCGCTGCTGCCCCGGGAGCCCTACGAGGCGACCGGCCGGTGGACCGAGTACGGCCCCAACATCTTCCGGATCAAGGACCGCAAGGGCGCCGACTACCTACTCGGCCCGACCCACGAGGAACTGTTCACGCTCACCGTGAAGGGTGAGTACAGCTCCTACAAGGACTATCCGGTCATCCTGTACCAGATCCAGGCCAAGTACCGGGACGAGGAGCGGCCGCGCGCCGGCATCCTGCGCGGCCGCGAGTTCCTGATGAAGGACTCGTACTCCTTCGACCTGGACGACGACGGCCTGTCCCGGTCCTACCTGCTGCACCGGGACGCCTACATCCGCATCTTCGACCGGGTGGGCCTGCGCTACGTGATCGTCCACGCGATGTCCGGGGCGATGGGCGGCTCGGCGTCCGAGGAGTTCCTGGCCGAGTCCGAGGTCGGCGAGGACACCTTCGTGCGCTGCCCCGAGTCCGGGTTCGCGGCCAACGTCGAGGCGGTGACGACGCCGGCGCCGCCGGCCCAGCCGATCGAGGGCAAGCCGGACGCGCAGGTGCACCACACGCCGAGCACGCCGACCATCGAGAGCCTGGTCGACTTCCTCAACGCCGCGAACCTGGGCCGCACCTTCACCGCCGCGGACACGCTGAAGAACGTCATGGTGAAGATCCGGCAGCCCGGCGAGGACAAGTGGGAGCTGCTCGGCGTCGGCGTGCCCGGCGACCGCGAGGTGGACATGAAGCGGCTGGCGGCGTCCCTGTCACCGGCCGAGGTGGCGCTGCTCGACGACGCCGACTTCGAGGCCAACCCGTTCCTGGTCAAGGGCTACATCGGACCGGGGGCGCTGGCCGCGAACGGGGTGCGCTACCTGGTCGACCCGAGGGTCGTCACCGGCACCGCCTGGGTCACCGGCGCCGACCGGGCCGACCACCACGTGGTTGATCTGGTGTGCGGCCGGGACTTCACCCCGGACGGCACCGTCGAGGCCGCGGAGGTGCGCGAGGGCGACCCGTCCCCGGACGGCGCCGGCGTGCTGGTCGCCGCGCGCGGCATCGAGATCGGGCACATCTTCCAACTCGGCCGCAAGTACGCGGACGCGTTCACGCTGGACGCGCTCGGACCGGACAGCAAGCCGATCCGGATCACCATGGGCTCCTACGGGATCGGGGTGTCCCGGCTGGTCGCCGCGATCGCCGAGCAGCACCACGACGACCTCGGTCTGGTGTGGCCGCGCGAGGTCAGCCCGTTCGACGTGCACGTGGTGACCGCCGGCAAGGACGACGCGGTCCGCGGGGGCGCCGAGGAGCTGGCCGCCGAGTTGGACACCGCCGGCATCGCGGTGCTGCTGGACGACCGGCCGGCCAGCCCCGGCGTGAAGTTCGCCGACGCCGAGTTGGTGGGCGTACCCACCATCCTGGTGGTTGGCCGCGGCCTGGCCAAGGGCGTGGTGGAGGTCAAGGACCGCGCCACCGGCGAGCGCACCGAGGTGCCGGTCGAGGACGCCGTCCGCCACCTGACCGCCCTCGTCCGCGGCTGAGCACCATGCCCGGTCGCCGTCCTGAGCAGCCGCGGGAAGCCCGGCCGGCGCCTCCCCTGGAGGTTCGCCGGGCGCGTGTCACGGGCGACTTCTCGGCATCGCGGCCGGTCCGCGTGGACACGCCGGTCCAGGACATCCTCGCCGGCCCGCGCGGCGACCGCTGAGCGCGCCGGTTACGCGCCAACCGGGTCGGTGAGGACCGCGGCGAGCACGGCGTCGATCTCGGTGAGGTCGGGCAGCACCACCTGCGCGCCGGACTCGCGCAGCTCCGCCTCGTCGCTGCGGCCGGTGGCCACGCCGACCGCGACCGCGCCGTGCGCTAGCGCCGCGGCCACGTCGTTCGGCGTGTCCCCGAGCACCACCACCGCATCGGGCGGGAAGTCCACGCCGTGCTTGTCGCCGGCCCGCCGCACCGCGTCGGCCACCAGGTCGGCCCGGTGCTCCGACACCGAGCCGTAGCCACCGATGTCCAGGTCGACGAACTCGTCCAGGCCAAACGCGGCCAGCTTGTAGTGCGCGACCTCGGCCAGGTTCCCGGTGACCAGCGTCTGCACCACGTGCGGCAGTTCGTCCAGCGCGGCCAGTATCTCGGCGGCGCCGGGCAGCGCGTGCCCCTTCTCCGGCAGGTGGGCGCGCTCCCGCTCGGCGATCGCGACCAGCTCCGCGTACATCCGCTCGATGAGTTCGTCGGAGCCGGCGAACCCGTGCGCGGCAAGGATTTCCCGGGTGATCGACCGCTCGGTGCGGCCCGGGAAGGTTGGCACGCGGCCCATCTCGTGACCGGTCACCGCGGCCAGCGCCCTGCGGTACCAGTCCCCGCCGATGCCGCGGTAGTCCACCAGGGTCAGGTCGACGTCCCACAGCACCAGTCGGCGCCCGTTTCCCCGCGCTCCAGCGTCGTCAGGCACCCGGCCATCCTGGCACGGATTCCCAACCGCCCGGGCGGGGGCTGGCGCGGCGCACCGGGGCGGAGTAGGCAGGCAAGGTGACGCCTGACCACCTCCCGGCCGCTGCCGGGGATGCCGAGGCGATGGTCCGCCGGTTGCACGCCGAGGGCGTGGAGCTGGTCGCGCTGACCTTCGTGGACAACGCCGGCACCACCCGGGTGAAGACGGTGCCGCTGCGCCGGCTGGCCACCGCCGCCATGCACGGCATCGGCGCGTCCCCGTGTTTCGAGACGTTCTGCTTCGACGACGTCATGGTCCGCGGCCGCCACCTCGGCGGGCCGGACGGTGATCTGCGGCTGGTGCCCGACCTGTCCCGGCTGGTGCGGCTGGCCGCCCAACCGGGCTGGGCGTGGGCGCCGGCCGACAAGTTCACCCAGGACGGCCCCCGGTTCGTCGCCTGCCAGCGGGCGTTCGCCGCCCGGCAGGTCGCCGCCGCTGCCGAGCGCGGCCTGCACCTGCGGATGGCGTTCGAGACCGAGTGGGCGCTCGGCCGGGTCGCCGCCGGCGGCGACTTCGTGCCCGCCTTCGACGGCCCCGGCTACGGGCTGATCCGGCTCGAGCAGGTCGCCGACTACGCCCGTGCCCTGGTCGGCGCGCTCGCCGCGCAGGGCCTGGTGGTGGAGCAGTTCCATCCCGAGTACGCGCTGGCCCAGCTCGAGCTGTCGGTCGCGCCGAACGACCCGGTGGGCGCCGCCGACGACGTGATCCTGGTCCGGCACACCATCCGCCGGCTGGCCGCCGAGCACGGCTGGCGGGCCAGCCTCGCCCCGTGCATCGAACCGGGTGGCGCCGGCTCGGGCGCACACCTGCACGTGTCCGTGCGCGACGAGGCCGGCAGCCTGCTCGCCGGCGGCGACGGCCCGCTCGGCATGCGGCCGCCCGGCGAGGCATTCCTGGCCGGTGTCCTGCGCGAGCTTCCCGCACTGATCGCGGTCGGTGCCGGCAACCCGGCCAGCTTCCTGCGCCTCGAGCCGTCCCGCTGGGCCGGTGTCTGGCAGGCATGGGGGCACGAGGCCAGGGAGGCGGCGCTGCGCTTCGTCACCGGCACCACCGGCACCCGGGACGAGGCCGCCAACGCCGAGGTGAAGTGCTTCGATGCGACCGCCAACCCGTACCTGGTGGTGGGCGCGGTGATCGCCGCCGGCCTGGCCGGGGTGGCCGAGGAGCTGCGGCTGCCGGAGCCGATGGCCGACGACCCGGCGCTGCTCCCGGCCGGCGAGCGCGACGCCGCTGGCATCCGCCGGCTGCCGGACTCGCCCGGTGCCGCGGCCGAGGCGCTGGCCAAGTCCACCGTGCTGGCCGAGGCGATGGGGCCGGAGCTGCACGACGCGCTGGTCACCGTGCGACGCGCGGAAGGGGAGCGGTTCGCCGGCACCGCCCCGGCCGAGCTGGTCGCGCTGACCCGGTGGCGCTGGTAGGTCGTGGTCACCGACGGGCTGCCGCTGGTCGACCAGCACTGCCACGGCGTGCGCGCGGAGGACGTCGACCGCGCCGGGTTCGAGCGGCTGCTCACCGAGGCCGCCGAGGTGCCGGCACACCGCAGCACGTTCGACTCGCTGCTGGGGCTGGCGGTGCGCCGCTGGTGCGCTCCTGCGCTGGACCTGCCGCCACACGCCCCGGCCGAGGCGTACCTGGCCCGGCGCGGCGAGCTGGGCTGGCGCGAGGTGAGCCGGCGGCTACTGTCCGCCACCGGCACCGCCGCCTGGCTGGTGGACACCGGGCTGACCCCGTTCCCGATCACCGCACCGGCGGAGCTGGCCGGCCTGGCCGGCGGCGCCGGGTACGAGGTGGTCCGGCTGGAGGCGGTGGCCGAGCGGGTCGCGGCCAGCGGGGCCGGCGCGGCCGAGCTGCCGGGGGCGGTGCTGGACGCGGTATGCGCCGCGGCGCGGCGGGCGGTCGGCCTGAAGAGCGTGGTCGCCTACCGCGCCGGGCTCGCGCTGCCGGCCGAGCCACCGGCCGAGGGCGAGGTGCGTACCGCGGCCGGGCGGTGGCTGGCCGTCGGCGGCCGGCTGACCGATCCGGTGTTGCTGGCCTGGCTGGTGCACCAGGGCGCGCGGCTGGGCGCGGAGCGGGGCCTGCCGCTGCAGCTGCACACCGGCTTCGGCGACCCGGACCTGCGGCTGCACCGGGCCGATCCCGCGCTGCTGACCGACTTCCTCGCGGCCACCCGGCGCCTCGGCGGCACCGTGGTGCTGCTGCACTGTTGGCCGTACCACCGCAACGCGGCCTACCTGGCGCACGTGTTCGGGCATGTCCGCCTCGACGTCGGGCTCGCGGTGCCGTACGTGGGAACGCGGGCCGACGCGGTGCTCGCGGAGCTGTTCGAGCTGGCCCCGTTCGGCGCGCTCTGCTACGCCTCGGACGGCTTCGGCCTGCCCGAACTGCACCACCTCGGCGCGCTGCTGTGGCGGCGCGGGCTGGGCCGGCTGCTGGACCGCTGGCTCGCCGAGGACGTGCTCACCGCGGCCGACGCCGAGCGGATCGCCATCGCGGTCACCTCGGGCAACGCCGCCAGCGCCTACCCGCTGGCTGGCTGATCAGTGCCCGGCCACCGGGCGGCCGGAATCCACGATGCGCTGCAGGTCGGCCTCGGCGGGCGGGGCGGGCGTGGCCGGGCCGCCGGCCAGGTCGCCGTTGACGATCAGCAGCACCACCCGGTCGCTGGCCTCCAGCGCGAGCACTTTCACCACGCCGCTGGACGCGGTGCACGGGTCGGCCGGCCCGGTGACCGCCGCGTCCACCTGGACGCCGCTGACCGGCCCCTTCGGCCCGTCCCGGGTGACCTGCCGGGGCGGGGACGGCCGCACCTGGTGGCCCGGCACCTGCGCGTACAGCTCGTCGCCGAGGGAGCGGGCCACGTTGGTGGCGATCGCGGCCAGGTCGCCCTTGGCCACCGAGGTGCTGCCCAGGGTGCCGCGGCTTAGCGTCTTACCGCCGCAGGAGTAGTCGCCGAGGGCGGCGATGTGGGTCACCGTGACGTTGGGCAGCGAGCGGCTCTGGTAGCTGGTGCCGAGCGGTTGCCAGGACGGCGGCGCCTCGTAGGCGAACTGCAGGTCCGGGTTGTGGATGAGCTGCCAGCCCGGGTTCTTCGGCGTGATCGGCGGCGCGGTCGAGGACGCCGCGGTCCCCCCGATCGCCGGCGGGGCGGTGATGGGTGCCGGCGTGCCAGCCGAAATCCGCACCCCGCCCGGGTGGGTCAGCGCGACCGCGGCGGCCACCCCGCCGACCACGGCCAACCCGGCGACCACCAGGAGGGCCACCATCCAGCGCCGCCGGCGCGGCGGCCGGCCGCCGCCGTACACGCCGAGGCCGGTGTACTGCCCGGTGAACCCGCTCCGCGGCCAGCCCTGCTGGGCCGGCGAACTCTGCTGGGGCGGCCAGCCCTGCTGGGGCGGCCACGGTCCCAGGCCCCGGCCGTCACCCGGATGAGTCACGAGAGCGAACGGTACCGGCCGCGTCGAGCGGGCCGGGGCTGGTATGCCGCACGGGCCGGCCCGGTCACGCGACGAGCCGGGTGGCCGCCGGCCGATCAGCCGGGCAGGTAGCTCAGCCGCACCCGGCGCACCGGGTTGTCCCGGTTGGTGTCCACCAGGCACACCGACTGCCAGGTGCCCAGCGCCATCCGGCCGCCCAGCACGGGGATCGTCGCGTACGGCGGAACCAGCGCGGGCAGCACGTGGTCGCGGCCGTGCCCGGGCGAGCCGTGCTGGTGCCGCCACCCCTGCCGGGGCAACAGCCGCTCTAGCGTGGCCAGCAGGTCCTCGTCGCTGCCCGCGCCGGTCTCCAGCACGGCGAGGCCGGCCGTCGCATGCGGCACCCAGAGGTTGAGCAGCCCCTCCCCGGCTCCGGCGGCGCGCAGGAAGCGCTCGCACTCCGCGGTCAGGTCGTGCACCACCTCGGTGGCGCCGGTCTTGATCTGGATTTCCTCGCTGTGCACGCACCCCAAGGTACGAGCCTCGCCACGCGTTCGGCGCAGCCGATCACCGGGCCGCGCGGGTAGCGTCGACCATCGTGCGCACCGCCTTCGCCGAGCAGTTCGACGTTCCTCCCGGCTACCTGAACACCGCCAGCATCGGCGTGCCGCCGGCCCGGGTGGCCGACGCGGTCGAGGCCGCCGTGCGGCGCTGGCGGACCGCCGCGGACAACCCGCCCGACTTCGACGCCGGCGTGGACACCGCGCGCGCCGCGTTCGCCGCGCTCGTCGGCGTCGACGCGGCCGCCGTGTCGGTCGGCGCCAGCGTGTCCCAACTCGCCGGCCTGGTCGCGGCGAGCATCCCGGGCGGCAGCCGGGTGCTGCTCGCCCGCGGCGAGTTCACCAGCCTGACCTTCCCGTTCGCCGCGCAGCGGCACCGCGGCCTGGAACTGACCGAGGTGGACCTGGCCAAGCTGCCGGCCGAGGTGGCGGGCCACGACCTGGTCGCGGTGAGCGTGGTGCAGTCCGCGGACGGCGGCATGGTCGACCTGGACGCGCTGCGCGAGGCCGCTGAGGCTGCCGGCGCCTGGGTGCTGCTGGACGTCAGCCAGGCGGCCGGGTGGCTGCCGCTGCGCCTGGACTGGGCGGACTGGGTGGTCGGCGTGGCGTACAAGTGGCTGCTCGCCCCGCGCGGGGTGGCCTGGCTGGCCAGCCGGCCGGAGGCGCTGGACGTGGTGATCCCGCACGCCGCCAACTGGTACGCCGGCGAGGACCGGTGGGGGTCGTCGCTGTACGGGCTGCCGCTGCGGCTCGCAGGCGACGCCCGCCGGCTGGACCTGGCCCCGGCGTGGCTGCCGCATGTCGGCGCGGCGGCCGCGCTGCCGTGGCTGGCGTCACTGGACCTGGCCGAGGTGCGGGCGCACTGCGCCGGCCTGGCCGACGCGTTGCTGGACCGGCTCGGCCTGCCGCCGCGGGGCTCCGCGATCGTCTCCCTCGACCTGCCCGACGCGGGCCGGCGACTGGCGGAGGCCGGGGTCCGGGCCTCCGCCCGGGCCGGGCGCACCCGGCTGTCCTTCCACCTCTACAACACCATGGCGGACGTCGAGGCGGCGGCGCGGGCGCTCGGCCGGTAGGCGTGCGCCGCGTCGGGGGCACCCGTTACCGTGGCTACTCGTGTCGGAGGACCCACGCCCACCTGAACAGGCCACCCAGCGGGTGCCGCAGTTCCCCATGCGGCCGACCGACACCACCCCACTCGTCCGCGTCGGCCCGCCGGCCGGACCGCCGCCGCTCCAGGTGGGCAACTGGCAGGCGCAGCCGCCGGCGGGTGGCCGGCCACCGCGAAGATTCCCGCCCGCGCTCGGCTGGGTGCTCAAGGGCCTGGGCCTGGTCGCCGTGGCGGTGCTCTCCGGCCTGATCTGGCTGACCGTGCACGGCGGCCAGCGCGGCGGCACGCCCAATCGGGAGACCTCCACCGCCGCCCAGGGCGCCTTCCAGTTCACCCCGGTCCGGGAGAACGCGCAGGACACCTCCTGCGCCGAGCACTCCACCGGGCAGGTGCGCGCGTTCTTCAACGGCACCCAGTGCACCCAGATGACCCGCTCCCTCTTCACCACCACGGTGGCCGACGGCGGCAAGGTGCTCGTCTCGGTGAGCGTGGTGCAGATGCCCGACGCCGGGCAGGCCGCCCAGTTGAAGAGCCTGGTCGACGCCAACGGCACCGGCAACGTGCGCGACCTGGTGGCGGACGGCGCCATCGAGGTGCCCGGCGGGCCGCCAAAGGGGGTGGCCGGCGGCGGCTACGCCTCCAACCTGCGGGGCAACCAGGTGACCATCGTGGAGTCCGCGTTCTTCCCGCCGCACAGCCCGGACGACGCGCTGCTCAAGCGGGTGAGCACCGACGCGCTCCGGCTCGGTACCGGCTGATTCGCGTGCCCCCGGCGGTCACGGCCGGCCGGGGAAGGCCACCACGGCCGGGGACTGCCCCGCCCGCTGCCGCCAGGACACCGCGCGCACCGCCGAGGCCGTCAACGCGTCCACCGCGGCCCGGCGGACGTCCTGGTCGTCGCTGCGCTCGAGCACCCCGCGCCAGGCCACCGATGTGTCGTTCTCCGCGCTGACCAGCATGGCCGCCGCGGACGCCGCGTCGGTCACCGGGTTGGGCGGCAGGTACGCGGGTGCGGAGGCCGCCGGGGTGGCGCCCGCGTCGCGTAGCAGCCGCTCGGTGGCGTCCCGCCGGGCCCGGTGCGCGGTGGCCCCCTCGGTGAGCGCGGGCTGCGCGGCGGCCGGCAGGAACGCGCTGGCCAGGCCGTAGACCCAGACCGCGGCGTGCTCGGTGCCCAGCGCCTTCTGCAGCGCGTCCACCGTCTCCTCGGGCAACTCCCGGCTCCCGCCGGTGGTCGTGGTGGGCATCAGGACAGCACCTCCCGCAGCGCCGCGCAGCCGGCCGCCACCGAGCCGACCAGGCCGGCACGGTACCGGGGCAGGGTCGGCACCAGGTTGCTGGCCTGCTGCTCCGCCGTGGCCAGCGCCGTGGCGAGCGCGGTACGCGCGGCCGAGGTGCCGACCTGCGCGGCGGCCGGCGGTGCGGTGGACGTGGCCGCCGGCGGCGGGGTGGCCGAGGTGCTCGGCGGGTGCAGCCGGTCCACCTCCTGCTGCAACGCGGTGGCGTGCTGCTGGCGCACGCCGGCCACCAGCCGCGCCGCGTCGGCCAGGTCGGGGTGGGCGGCGGCGACCCCGTTGGCCGCGGCCACGTCCGACCGCGCCTGGGCGGCGAGCGCGATCAGCGGGTCGGGGGCCTCCGGTTCGGTCGAGCCGGAGCATGCGGCGGCCGCACCGGCCAGGGGAAGCAGCATCCCGGCGCGCAGCACCCCGCGCCGGCCGACTGCCCCGGGCCGGTCACCGGCGGTGGACCGGTCGAATCGTGGTGCACGGGTCACGGTCAGTCATCCTGCCAGGCGATGACTCGGACTCTGGCGGACGAGGTGGGATCGGCTGGCCCCGAGTTGGCGCAATGACGAGATACGCTGAGCAACCACGGCCGGCGACGCCTCGTCGGCCGATGTCGGCGCGTCCAGATGGGCGGCGGCGCCGCATCATGAGCAAGGGAGTGCGAGAAGGTGGCCAGCCAGCAGGGCGGACTCGCGGCGCGACTCGAACCCGTTGTCCAGCGCGCCGTCGAGGAGGTCGGCTACGACCTCGAACTGCTCGACGTGCAGCCGGCCGGCCGTCGCCGCCTGGTCAAGGTCGTGGTGGACGGCGAGCACGGCATCGGCCTCGACGAGGTGGCCACGGTCTCGCGGGCGGTGTCCTCCGCGCTGGACGCGCGCGACGACCTGCTCACCGGGCCGTACACACTGGAGGTGACCTCACCGGGCGTCGACCGGCCGCTGGTCAGGCCGAGGCACTGGCGCCGGGCGTGGTCCCGGCTGGTCCGGGTGCGGCAGGTCGACGGCACCGAGTTCACCGGGCGCGTCGGGGTGGCCGACGACACCGGGGTGGAGATGCTGGTGGACGGTCGGCTCCGGCGGGTCGCCTACGACGCGGTGGCACGTGCGGTGGTCGAGGTGGAGTTCCGCCGGCCGCCGGCCGAGGAGTTGGCGGTGCTGGAGCGCAGCGCCGGAGAGGGCACTACCGGGGAGGAAGCCGCGGCCGCAGGGCGGCACGGGGACGAGGAGGAGTCGAGGTGAACGTCGACATCGCTGCGCTGCGGGCAATCGAGCGGGACAAGGACATCCCCTTCGAGACCGTTCTCGAGGCCATCGAGAGCGCGCTGCTTACCGCGTACAAGCACACCGAGGGGCACGAGCCGCACGCCCGGGTGGAGATCGACCGGAAGACCGGCGTGGTGCGGGTGCTCGCCCAGGAGATCGGCGAGGACGGCGAGACGCTGCAGGAGTGGGACGACACTCCGGAGGGTTTCGGCCGGATCGCCGCCACCACCGCGCGCCAGGTCATCCTGCAGCGGCTGCGGGACGCCGAGCACGAGCGCACCTTCGGCGAGTTCTCCGCCAAGGAGGGGGAGATCATCGCCGGGGTGGTGCAGCGGGACGCCAGGGCCAACTCGCGCGGCATGGTGATCGTCCAGGTCGGCGACACCGAGGGCGTGCTGCCGCCGGCCGAGCAGGTGCCCGGCGAGCAGTACGAGCACGGTACCCGGCTGAAGTGCTACGTGGTCGGCGTGTCCCGGAGCACCCGGGGCCCGCAGATCACCCTGTCCCGAACACACCCGAACCTGGTGCGCAAGCTGTTCGCGCTGGAGGTGCCGGAGATCAGCGACGGCACCGTGGAGATCCCGGCGGTCGCCAGGGAGGCCGGGCACCGGTCCAAGATCGCGGTGCGGTCCACCATTCCCGGCGTGAACGCCAAGGGCGCGTGCATCGGGCCGATGGGCGCCCGAGTGCGCAACGTGATGAGCGAGCTGGCCGGCGAGAAGATCGACATCATCGACTACTCGGACGATCCGGCCACGTTCGTCGGGAATGCGCTCTCGCCCGCGAAGGTTGTCTCTGTTCGGGTGCTCGACGAGCGGGCGAAGACCGCTCGGGTGGTGGTGCCGGACTTCCAACTCTCCCTGGCCATCGGCAAGGAGGGCCAGAACGCCCGGCTCGCCGCGCGGTTGACCGGATGGCGCATCGACATCCGCAGCGACGCCGAGGACCCCACCAACGACGGCGGACCGGCTCCCGCGGGAGCCTCCGCATCCGGTTCGGCAGAGTGAGAGCAACGAGATAAACTCTTCAGTGGTTCAACACCAGGGAACGCCGCGCACGCGGTCCGGCCCGGTCCGGACCTGCGTGGGCTGTCGTGCCCGGACGTTGGCCTCGGAGCTGTTGCGTGTGGTGGTCGTGGACGGGGCGGTCGTTCCCGACACTCGGCGTCGGCTTCCGGGTCGAGGGGCCTGGCTGCACCTCGATCCGGAGTGCCTGCGCCTCGCGGAGCGGCGGCGGGCATTCTCCCGAGCCCTGCGGGTCGGGGGAGCGCCTGATGTCGCCGGTGTCCGCGCCCATCTCACACGTCTCGGCTCGGCACCCGCCGCGGGAGAAGCCCGCGAACGGCAGAGAAGGAAGCAGGTCGACCCGTCATGAATCAGCCGTGAAGCTGAAGCCATGAACGCGCTTCGACGGTAGGACGAGGTCGAGCGGGACTGCCCGCCCGGCCTCACCAGATGAGGAGAGCAGTGGCAGGCAAAGCCCGCGTGCACGAGCTCGCGAAGGAGCTCGGCGTAACCAGCAAGCAGGTCTTGAGCAAGCTCGCCGACATGGGCGAGTACGTGAAGTCCGCCTCGTCCACGGTGGAGGCACCGGTGGCGCGGCGGCTGCGCGAGTCGTTCGTCAAGCAGGCCGACCGTCCGGACGGTCGCGGCAACGGCAAGGCCGGCCGTTCCGGCCCGTCCGGACGCCGGGGTGGGCAGACTCAGGACGCGGCGCCCTCGGCCCGCGCGGCGGGCGAGACCCAGACCAAGCCCGGCCCGGCGACCGGCGAGCGGCCGGCCGCGCCGGCCCAGGGCGCGAAGCCGGGTCCCAGGCCGGGCCCGAAGCCCGGTCCGAAGACCGAGACCCCGGCCGCACAGCGCCCGGCCGCGAGCGAACCCGTGCAACGCCAGGTCCCGCAGCAGCAGGACCGGCAGCGTCCGGCGGCGCGCGCCGACCAGTCGCAGCGCCAGCAGGCGCCGAAGCCGGGTCCCGGCGTGGTGCCGCCCAAGCCGCAGGCGCCCAAGCCCGGTCCGCGCGCCCCGCGGATCGGCAACAACCCGTATGGGGTCGGCTCCAACGCGCCGGCCGCGCGTCCCACGCCGTCCCGGCCGTCCGGCGGCCCCGGTGGCGGCCGCTCCACTGAGGGGCGCCCTGGCGAGGGCCGGCACGGTGAGGGCCGGGAGCGGCACGGCGAGGGCCGGCCGAGCGGGCAGCGCGGCGGCGGTTCCGCGCCGTCGGGTCCGCGGCCGAACCCGGGCATGATGCCGCCCCGGCCGAACCCGGGCATGATGCCGCCGCGGCCGTCCCGGCCCGCGGGCGGCGGCGGTCGCCCCGGTGGCGGCGGTGGTCGTCCCGGCGGTGGTGGCCGTCCCGGTGGCGGCGGTGGCGGTGGCTTCCGCGGTGGCGGTGGTGGCGGTGGCCGTCCCGGTGGCGGCGGTGGCGGTGGCTTCCGCGGTGGCGGTGGCGGCGGCGCGCCGGCTCCGGCCGGCGGCGGCTTCCGTGGCCGTCCCGGTGGCGGTGGCCGCGGTGGCGCCGCGGGCGCCTTCGGCCGGCCGGGTGGCCCGGCGCGCAAGGGCCGCAAGTCGAAGCGGCAGAAGCGCCAGGAGTTCGACAACATGCAGGCGCCCAGCGTCGGCGGCGTCCGCCTGCCCAAGGGCAACGGCGAGACGATCCGGCTGCCGCGCGGCGCGTCGCTGAGCGACTTCGCGGAGAAGATCAACGCCAACCCGGCGTCCCTGGTCCAGGTGCTGTTCCACCTGGGCGAGATGGTCACCGCGACGCAGTCGGTCTCCGACGAGGTGCTGGAGCTGCTCGGCTCGGAGATGAACTACCGCGTCCAGGTGGTCAGCCCCGAGGACGAGGACCGCGAGCTGCTCGAGGCCTTCGACATCACCTACGGCGAGAACGAGGGCGGCGAGGAGAACCTCGTGGCCCGGCCGCCGGTGGTGACCGTCATGGGTCACGTCGACCACGGTAAGACCCGGCTGCTGGACACGATCCGCAAGACCAACGTGCACGAGCGCGAGGCCGGCGGCATCACCCAGCACATCGGTGCCTACCAGGTGCCGACGACGCTGGAGGGCCAGGAGCGGCTGATCACCTTCATCGACACCCCGGGTCACGAGGCGTTCACCGCCATGCGTGCCCGCGGTGCCAAGTCGACCGACATCGCCGTGCTGGTGGTGGCGGCCGACGACGGCGTGATGCCGCAGACGGTGGAGGCGATCAACCACGCCCAGGCGGCCAACGTGCCGATCGTGGTCGCGGTCAACAAGATCGACAAGGAGGGGGCGAACCCCGCCAAGATCCGTCAGCAGCTCACCGAGTACGGCCTGGTCGCCGAGGAGTACGGCGGCGAGACCATGTTCGTCGACATCTCGGCCAAGCAGGGCACCAACATCGACCAGCTGCTCGAGGCGATCCTGCTGACCGCGGACGCCGCGCTCGACCTTCGGGCCAACCCGGACATGCCGGCGCAGGGCGTGGCGATCGAGGCGCACCTGGACCGCGGCCGTGGTCCGGTGGCCACCGTGCTGGTGCAGCGCGGCACGCTGCGCATCGGCGACTCGATCGTCGCCGGCGAGGCGTACGGGCGGGTCCGGCGGATGGTCGACGAGCACGGCGAGGACGTCACCGAGGCGCTGCCGTCGCGGCCGGTACAGGTCATCGGGTTCACCTCGGTGCCGGGCGCGGGCGACAACTTCCTCGTCGTGGATGAGGACCGGATCGCCCGGCAGATCGCCGACCGTCGCCAGGCCCGCGAGCGCAACGCGCAGCAGGCGACCCGCCGCAAGCGGATCAGCCTGGAGGACCTGGACTCGGCGCTGAAGGAGACCAGGCAGCTCAACCTGATCATCAAGGGCGACAACTCGGGTACCGTCGAGGCGCTCGAGAACTCGCTGATGAAGATCGAGGTGGGTGACGAGGTCGAGCTGCGGGTGATCCACCGCGGCGTCGGTGCCATCACCGAGAGCGACATCAACCTGGCCACCGCGGAGAACACCATCGTGCTCGGCTTCAACGTGCGGGCCGAGCGCAAGGCCACCGAGATGGCCAACCGCGAGGGCGTGGAGATCCGCTACTACTCGGTGATCTACCAGGCGATCGAGGAGATCGAGCAGGCCCTCAAGGGCATGCTCAAGCCGGTGTACGAGGAGGTGCAGCTCGGCCGGGCCGAGGTCCGCGACCTGTTCCGCTCCTCCAAGGTCGGCACCATCGCGGGTTGCATGGTGCTCTCCGGCGAGATCCGGCGGAACGCCAGGGCTCGGCTGCTGCGGGACAACGCGGTGATCGCGGAGAACCTGCCGGTGTCGTCGCTGCGGCGGTTCAAGGACGACGTCACCGAGGTCCGCGAAGGTTTCGAGTGCGGTCTCACCCTGGGTTCGTACAACGACCTCAAGGTCGACGACATCATCGAGACCTACGAGATGCGCGAGAAGCCGCGCAGCTGATTCCCGTGCGGTTTCCGGGGCCGGTCGCGCGACCGGCCCCGGGGCCGCGCCGGGAGGGGAGGACCGTGTTCGTCGGTTCCCTGGAGCTGGACGTGCTGCTCGGGGACGTCCGCTCGCTCAAGCAGAAGCGCTCCGCGGTACGGCCGGTGATCGCCGAGCTGCGGCGCCGGTTCGAGGTCACCGTGGCCGAGGCCGGCCACCTGGACCTGCACCGGCGCGCGCTGATCGGGATCGCCGCGGTGGCCGCCGAGGCGTCCCACGTCACCACCCTGCTCGACGCCTGCGAGCGGCTGGTCGCCGCACGCCCCGAGCTGGAGCTGCTGTCCGCCCGGCACCGCCTGTTCGGCCCGGAGGACTAACCACCCATATTCGAACGAGGAGGAGCGCCGTGGTCGATCCGGCCCGCGCCCGCAGGCTCGCCAAGCGCATCGCGCAGATCGTCGCGTCCGCGCTGGAACACGAGGTGAAGGACCCCCGGCTGGCGAAGGTCACCATCACCGACGCCAGGATCACCGCCGACCTGCGGGACGCCACCGTGTACTACACGGTGCTCGGCGACAGCCTGGACGCCGAACCCGACACCGCGGGTGCCGCGTCCGCGCTGGAGGGGGCTAAGGGCGTGCTGCGCACCCTGGTCGGGCAGCGCACCGGGGTGCGGTTCACCCCGACCCTGACGTTCGTGCCGGACAGCGTGCCGGCCAGCGCGCAGCGCATCGACGAGTTGCTGGCCCGCGCGCGGGAGGCGGACGCCGAGGTGGCCCGGATCGCCTCGGCGGCCCAGCCGGCCGGCGAGGCCGACCCGTACCGGGCGCCGCGGGACGCCGACGAGGATGACGAGGACGGCGGCGCCGCCCGAGGTGCATGACAGTGCTCGTCCCGGTGCGCACTAGGGTGCCCTGGTGAGCATGCCGGGTACCGAGCCGCCCGCCGACGCACGTTCCCCCGTGCCGGCGGTCAGCGATCCCGCCGACGCCCGCGTCCCCGAGGCGGCGGTCGACGCCGCTGAACCGCGCCGCGCGGGCGGTCCGCTGGCCGACGCGGTGCGCCGGGCGGCCGCGACGCTGGCTGCCGCGCCCGAGGTCACGCTGCTGGCGCACGTCAACCCGGACGCGGACGCGCTGGGCAGCGCGCTCGCCCTGGGCCTTGCGCTGCACCGGCGCGGGGTGCGCGTGCGGGTGTCCTTCGGCGATCCCGGTGACGCGCCGGAGGCGCTGCGCGCGCTGGACGTGGCCGGGCTGCTGGTGCCGGCCGCCGCGGTGCCCGAGGCGCCGCCGGTGCTGGTCGCCCTGGACACCGGCAGCGTCGACCGGCTGGGCTCGCTGGGCGACCGGGTGGCCGCCACCGTCGCCGCCGGCGGCGAGGTGATCGTGGTGGACCACCACGCGTCCAACACCCGGTACGGCACCCAGCACGTGGTGGACGAGCACGTCGAGGCCACCGCGCTGCTCGCGCTGCGGCTGGTGGACGCGCTGGGCGTGCCGCTGGACGCGGCGACCGCCCGCTGCCTGTACGCCGGGCTGGTCACCGACACCCGCGCCTTCCGGCATGCCGGCCCGGAGGCGCACCGGGTGGCCGCCCGGTTGCTGTCCGCCGGGGTGGACGCCGCCGCCACCGTGCGGCCGCTGATGGACACCCACCCGTTCGGCTGGCTGCGCATGCTGTCCGTCGTGCTCGCCCGCGCCGAGCTGGACCCGCACGCGGCGCGCGGTCTCGGCCTGGTGCACGCGGTAGTGCGCGCCGCCGACGCCGACGGGCTGGGCAGCCAGGAGGTGGACAGCGTGATCGACGTGGTGCGGTCCACCGCAGAGGCGGAGGTGGCCGCGGTGCTCAAGGAGATCGGGCCGGAGCGCTGGTCGGTGTCGCTGCGCGCGGTGAGCCGGCTGGACGTGCGGGCCGCGGCGGAAGCGCTGGGCGGCGGGGGACACCGGCTCGCCGCCGGCTTCACCGCGGAAGGCACCGCCGCCGACGTGCTCGCCGCCCTGCGTACCGCCCTGGACCACGCCCCGCTGCTCTAGACCGATGCCCGGCACCTGGATACCGGGTGCACGACCGGGTTGGTGGTAGATTTCTGGCATGAGGACTGCCATCGACGCTGCCGGGCGCGTTGTCATTCCCAAAGCGTTGCGGGACACGCTCGGCCTGACGGCGGGCCAGCCTCTGGAGATCATGGAGCGTGACGGGCGAATCGAGATCGTCCCGGCGCCCACACCGATGCGGCTGGTCGACGACGGCGAAGGGGTGGTTGCCGTCGCCGATACCGACATGCCCGTGCTGACCGCCGACATGGTGCGAGACACGCTGGAGCGCACGCGGCGATGAGGGCGGCTGATTCCAGCGTCGTCATCGCCGCCTTCGCGAGCTGGCACGAGCACCATGCGGTCGCTCGGAAGGCCCTGGCAACCCGGCCACGTCTGGTCGCGCACGCGGCGGTCGAGGCCTACTCCGTCCTGACCCGCCTGCCACCTCCGCACCGTGCGCAGCCGTCGATCGTGCACGCCTTCGTCACCGAACGGTTCACCGAGCTATTCCTCACCCTCTCCGAGACGGGCTACCAGGAGTTCCTTGCCACGGTGGCAGCCGGCCAGATTCTCGGCGGCCCGGCCTACGATGCCTTGATCGCCTTCACCGCAGCCGAGCACCAAGCCACCCTGATGAGCCTCGACCAGCGGGCCACTGCTACTTACGAAGCCGTCGGGGTCACCGTGGAGCCGCTGGCGAGCTGACCGGCGGGTGCCCGATCGGCACCGGCACCCGGGCGAGACGTGGCAGGATCGCCGTTGCCGCCCCGGGGGAAGGGGCACACGAAGCGGCCACGGCGAGATCAGGTCGGGCGGCGGCGGGCGCGGAACGCGGCCACGTGCATGCGGTTCGCGCAGCGCGCCGAGCAGAACCGCCTGGCCCGGTTGGTCGAGGTGTCGAGGAAGAAGGCGGCGCACCCCTCCGCCGCGCACCGGCCCCAGCGGGACGTGCCGTGCCGCACGATGCCCTGGGCCAGCCCCCACGCCGCCGCGGCGGCCACCTCCCGCGCCGGCGGCGCGTCCACGTCCGCGACGTGCACGTGCCAGTTCGGCGCCGCACCGGCCGGCTGGTGCCCCGCGGACAGCCGGGGCCGCGGCGGGTGCGCCGCGAGCAGCGCGTTGATCTCGCGCAGCACGGCGTCGGCGGCCCCGGACACCGCGGCGGCGAGCGCGCGGCGCAGCCCGCCGGCGACCTCGCGCAGTACCGCCAGGTCGGCCTCGCCCGCGCGGCCGGCCCACCACGGCTCGTCGTGCAGCGCCGCGCGCAGCGTTTCCAGGTCGGCCAGGTCGCTGTTGGCCAGCCGCAGCGCCACGTCCAAGTAATCGGCGTTGTCCATATCCGGTCCTTACCCTACCCTGTCAGGAGCGTACTGAGCGAGCGGTCATTACCGGGGGGAGGGTGCATGGACACGACCGAGCGGGTCTCCGCGCGGCGGGTGCTCGGCCTGGCCGTGCCCGCGCTCGGCGTGCTCGCGGCCGAACCGCTGTACGTGCTGGTGGACACCGCCGTGGTCGGGCACCTGGGGGCGCTGCCGCTGGCCGGCCTCGCGCTCGGCGGCGTGATCCTCACCCAGGTCTCCACCCAGCTCACCTTCCTCTCCTACGGCACCACGGCGCGCACCGCCCGGTTGCACGGCGCCGGCCGGCGGGCGGAGGCGGTTGCCGAGGGAGTGCAGGCCACCTGGCTGGGGCTGGCCGTCGGGCTGGGGGTACTGGTGCTCGGCGAACTGCTCGCTGCTCCGCTGGCCGGCGCGCTGGCCGGCAGCGGCGCGGTGGCCGCCGCGGCGGTGAGCTGGCTGCGGATCAGCCTGCTCGGCGCGCCGCTGGTGCTGGTCGCCATGGCCGGCAATGGCTGGATGCGCGGCGTGCAGGACACCGTACGGCCGCTGCGTTACGTGCTCGCCGGCAACGGGCTGTCCGCCGCGCTCAACCCGGTGCTGGTGTTCGGGCTGCACTGGGGGCTGGCCGGGTCGGCGGTGGCCAACGTGGTCGCCCAGACCGTGGCCGCCGGCCTGTTCCTGCGGGCGCTGCTGGTGGAGCGGGTGCCGCTGCGACCGGTGCCCGCCAGCATGCGCGCCCAACTCGGGCTGGGCCGTGACCTGGTGCTGCGTAGCCTCGGCTTCCAGGCCTGCTTCGTCTCGGCCGCCTCGGTGGCGGCCCGCACGTCCACCGACGCGGTGGCCGCGCATCAGGTCGTGCTGCAGTTGTGGTCGTTCCTCGCGCTCGTGCTGGACTCGCTGGCTATCGCGGCGCAGTCGCTGGTCGGTGCCGCCCTTGGCGGCGGGGACGAGCGCCGCGCCCGGGGCGTGGCCTGGCAGGTCACCGGCTACGGCCTCGGCCTGGGCGTCGGGCTCGGAGTGCTGTTCGCCGCGCTGGCCAGGCTGCTGCCCAGGGCGTTCACCACCGACGCCGGGGTGCTCGCCGAGATCCCGCACGCCTGGTGGTTCTTCGTCGCGCTGCAACCGGTGGCCGGGGTGGTGTTCGCCCTGGACGGCGTGCTGCTCGGCGCGGGCGACGCGGCCTTCCTGCGCACCGCCACCCTGACCGCCGCGGGCTGCGGCTTCCTGCCGCTGATCTGGGCGTCGCTGGCGTTCGGCTGGGGTCTGCTCGGCATCTGGACGGGGCTGGCCGCGTTCATGCTGCTGCGGCTGGTCGCGGTGGTCGGCCGGACCCGTTCCGGCCACTGGGCCGTGCTCGGCGCGGTGCGCTGACCCCGCGCGGAACGCGCGGTAGGCGCCGCCGCGCGGTTACCCCGCCGGCTCGGCGAGCACCCCGCGCAGGAGCAGGTCCAGCACGGCGGCACGGGTCCGTTCCGGGCTCCACCCGTGGTGCGCGCGCAGGTGGATGTACCCCCAGCCGGCGGTGCTGAGCAACGCGGTCGCGGTGACCGTGGGCGACAGGTCACGCAGCGTGCCGTCCGCGGCGCCGTCCCGCAGCAGCCGCTCGAAGGGTTCCGCGAACACGTCCACCACCAGACCGTCCGCGGCCTCCCGGTGCAACTCCTCGTCGTCCGCGGTGAACATGTTGGCCATCAGGGCCAGGTATTCCTCGGCGAGCTGCCACAGCCCGTCCAGCGCGGCCCGCAGCCGGTCGGCGGCGGTGCCCGGGGCGGTCAGCGCCGGCCACACCGCGTCGCGGAAACCCTGCCGCATCCGGGTGACCAGGGCGTCCACCAGTTGCTCGCAGGACACGCCGCGCCGGTAGATCGTCGCCCGGGACATACCGGCCTCGGCGGCGATCCGTTCCAGGGTGACGCCGGTCACGCCCCACTTCACGATCGCATCCGCGGTCGCCCGCAGCAGCGACTCATCGGCGGCTTGACGCTGAGGCACCGCCACAGCATAGTTGAGACGAGATCGTCTCAAAACAGAATAACTAAAGTCTCGATGTTGAGACGAGTCCGTTGCACGATCGACAGTGGAGCCATTGTGGATCTCTTATCCTGGCTGGGGCGAGCGGTCGAGGGCTTCGACGACTGGGCACGGCCGTTCGGACCCGTCCCGCCCCACCCCTCGCACCAGGTCAGCGACGAGCGCTTCGCCGCCGCCTTCGCGGAGTTCGCCGCGCGGATGCGGGACAACTACCCGTTCTTCCACCCGCGCTACGCCGGCCAGATGGTCAAGCCGCCGCACCCGGCCGCGGTCGTCGGCTACCTCGCCGCGATGCTTGTCAACCCGAACAACCACGCCAGGGAGGGCGGTCCGGCCACCGCGGACATGGAGCGCGAGGCCGTCGCGGCCATCGCCGGCATGTTCGGCCTGCCCGACCACCTCGGCCACCTCACCACCAGCGGCACCATGGCCAACCTCGAGGCGCTGTTCGTGGCCAGGGAGGCGCACCCGGACCGGGGCATCGCCTACAGCGCGGACAGCCACTTCACCCACCGCAGGATGTGCCACCTGCTCGGCGTGCGGGGCCACGAGGTGCCGGTGGACGCCCGCGGCCGGATGGACCTCGACGCCCTCGAGGCGCTGCTGCGGACCGGCGCGGTCGGCACCGTGGTGCTCACCGCCGGCACCACCGGGCTGGGCGCGGTCGACCCGGTGCACGACGCCCTGGTGCTGCGCGAGCGCTACGGGGTGCGGCTGCACGTGGACGCCGCCTACGGGGGCTTCTACGCCATCCTGGGCAGCCGTGGCGCCGAGGGGCTCGACCCGGCGCCGTGGCGGGCGATCGGCCGGTGCGACTCGGTCGCCGTCGACCCGCACAAGCACGGCCTGCAGCCCTACGGCTGCGGCGCGGTGCTGTTCGCCGATCCGTCGGTCGCGCGGTTCTACCGGCACGACTCGCCGTACACCTACTTCACCCCGGCCGGCGTGCACCTCGGCGAGATCAGCCTGGAGTGCTCCCGGGCCGGCGCGGCGGCCGCCGCACTGTGGCTGACGCTGCGGGTGCTGCCGCTCACCCCGGACGGTCTGGGCGCGGTCCTCTCCGCCAGCCGGCGTGCCGCCCTGCGCTGGGCGGAACTGATCCGGGCCGCTCCGGAACTGACCCTGTACCAGCAACCGGACCTGGACATCGTCACGTACTTCCCGCAGGCCGGCACGCTCGGCGCGATCGACGCGGCCTCGGCGCGGATGCTCGCCCGGGGCATGGCCGACGCCCAGGATCCGGTCTTCCTCAGCGTGCTCCGCGCGGACGCCAACGCCTTCCTGGCCCGCCATCCGGATGTGGTCGCGGACGCCGACGGTGCCCGGGTACTGCGCAGCGTGCTGATCAAACCCGAGTTCAACGACTACCTGCCCCGGCTGCACACCAAAGTGACTGAACTGGCGCACCAGGGAGTTTCCGTTGCCGCCCCGTGATTCCTCGCTGCTCGTCCGCCCGGCCCGGCCGGGCGACGCCGAACCGCTGGTTGGCGTGCTGACCGCCGCCTTCTTCGACGACGCCCCGATGCGCTGGGCGTTTCCCAGCGTGGACCGCAGGCGGGAGATCGTGCCTGCGTTCTTCCGGTTGTTCTTCGACCTCTCCGTGACCGCGGGCGGCGCGTTCACCACCGCCGACCTGGACGCCGTGGTGCTGGGCCTGCCGCCGGACGCCGCGCCGCCGGCGGACTTCACCGCGCGGCTGGGCGAGGTCGCCGGCGAGTACGCCGACGCACTGCTCACCATCGTCCGGCTGCAGGAGGAGCACCATCCCCGGCACCTCGGACCGCATTTCTACCTGGCCTTCGGCGGCGTCGCCCCGGAGCGCCAGGGCCACGGCAGCCTCGGCCGCGTCGCCCGGCACATCCTCGACGACTGCGACCGGGCCGGGCTGGCCGCGTATGCGGAGGCCAGCTCACCCGGCGGCGAGGCGGTGGCCCGCGGCCACGGCTTCGCCCCGATCGGCGGGGACATCCGGATTCCCGGCGGCCCTTCGCTGCGCCCGCTGTGGCGGCCGGCCGGGGCCACCCGCTGAACCCCAGAGAAATCGAAAGAAGTGGCCAACCCATGCGTGAAAACGGCACACCGCGACTCTGGTCGGTACGCGACGTGGACCACGGCACCGTGCCGGCCAGTGACCTCCCACTGCTGACCGAGATCGTCCGGTGGAGCCGGGAGTTCCTGGTTCCCGGTCACCCGGAACTCGGCCGCACCGGCCCCGTCTGCCCCTACACGAAACCGTCCCAGCAGCGGAACCTGTTCTATCTCACCGTGCTGCGCGGGGTGCGTGGGATCGCCGAGATCGGCGCCCGCGTCCAGGAGTTACGCCGGCACTACGAGGAACTGGCCGGCACGCTTGCGGAGAACGAGCGTCAACTGCTCACCTTTCTCCTGCTGCTCCCGGAATTCGACCCCGAGGACGCCACACCGCTGGATGACCTGCAGCGGCAAGCCAAGCCGGATTTCGTGGCCAGCGGGCTGATGATCGGGCAGTTCCACCCGACCTGCGAGGCGCCCGGCCTGTGGAACCCGGACTTCCGGCCGCTGCGCGCGCCGGTCCCGCTGCTGGCCATCCGCCGCATGCTCGCCGCCGACCTGCCGTTCCTGCTCGACTCCGACGGCAGCCTGGACGCGTATCTGGCCCGGTTCGCCCCGGCGATCCCGGCCCGCGCACGCGCCCAACTCGCCGGCCGCCTGGTGGGCGCCGGCTGACCCGCGCGCCCGAGCCCACCGCCGTCGCGGCGTTGCCCCACGCCGCGACGGCGGCGTAGCCGGGTGCCGTTCGCCGGTTCGGCCGGGCCAGCGCCAGGCGGGGCGGGTTCGGCGCGGCGGCGGTCCAGCACCGCCGCCGCGTCCCCGGCGGTCCTGGCCCGTGCCGCACCACCCGCGTGGTGCGTGCCGGCCGAACCGGGCTCGGCGGAAATATCACTGTTCGGGTTTCCCGGTGGCCGCATGGCCTCTTCGACGCTATGGGGCGGCAACCGGCGCCGCAATGGTAGTTGAAAAAAGAAGGACATTGACGATTCGTGCACCCTCGAACGGGTTATCGCGCCGGTCCCGGCGTTCACCAAGAGCGCGCATCGGTCACCGGACCGGGTCGGGCACCGCCTGAATCGCCCGAAAAAACCGGCATACTCCGCGGTTTCGGCGGTGCCGGGAATACGGCCGGCGCCTCGAAAAACCGGCCCGGCCCGGGTAGGTGGCACCCGGACACGTGATTCCTCTACGCACGGTGGGCCGGTTCTTTCCGCCTTCCCCACCGACCGGGGGAGGTCGCTGGTGGTGCCGGCGTGCTCCACGCCGCGGCGGCCACGCGAAATGACCCGTTCGGAGTAGCGAGGCGCGGCGGCGAGCCAGGCGTCCGGACGGCGGCGCCGCGGGCGGCCATATGGCGAAGCTCACCGTGTAATCGGTTAACCGATCCAGGTATCGCACCGATGGTCCCAGTGGCCGCCCGCTTCCGACCCGTCCAAGGAGGATCTTCGTGCCCGTCGAGCGAGCCACCCGGCAGGCGTGGCTGGTCTGGACGATCGCTGTGGCCGTCTACCTGGCGGCGGTGTTCCACCGAACCTCGCTCGGCGTGGCCGGCCTCGCGGCCGCGGCTCGCTTCGGCGTGGGTCCCGCCGCACTGGGCGTCTTCACCGTGCTGCAGGTCGGCGTTTACGCGGCCATGCAGGTGCCGACCGGACTGCTGGTGGACCGGTTCGGGCCGCGCCGCATGCTCACCGCCGCCGCGCTGCTGCTGGGCAGCGGGCAACTGCTCTTCGCGGTCGCCCACTCCTACCCGCTCGGCCTGGTCGCGCGCGCCGTGGTCGGCTTCGGCGACGCGCTGACCTTCGTGAGCGTGCTGCGGCTGGTCGCCGCGCACTTCCCGGCGTGGCGCTACCCGATGGTCGTCTCGCTCACCACCGCGCTGGGCGCGGCGGGCAACCTGATCTCCACCGTGCCGCTCACCCTCGCGCTCGATGGGCTCGGCTGGACCTGGACGTTCGTCGCGGTCGGCGCGGCCACCCTCGGCTATGCCACGCTCGCCGGCACCCGGCTGCGGGACGTGCCGGCCGGTGTCCCCGTGCCCGCGAAGACGCCGGTGCCGCTCCGCGCCGTGCTGCGCCAGGTGCACCAGGCCTGGCGGGTGCCCGGCACCCGGCTCGGCTTCTGGGTGCACTTCTCCACCATGTCCACGCCCACGGTGCTCGGCCTGCTGTGGGGACTTCCCTACCTGGTTCGCGCCCAGGGATTCAGCCCCCGCCTGGCGAGCACCGTGCTCGGCGTGCTGGTGATCGGGCAGATCGTCGGCAACCCGGTGGTCGGCTCGCTCACCGGGCGGCGGCCGGAACTGCGCATGCCTCTGGTCGTCGGGTTCCTGGCCACCGCGATCACCACGTGGGCGGTGCTGCTGGGCTGGCCGGGTGGCCGGGTGCCGGCCGCGGTGATCGTGTGCGCCTTCGCCCTGCTCTCGCTCGGCGGTCCGGTGTCGGCCATCGCGTTCGCCCTGGCCAGGGACTACAACCCGATACACCGGGTGGGTACCGCGACCGGGGTGGCCAACGTCGGTGGGTTCGTCGCCACCACCGTCGCCTCGCTCGGCGTCGGCGTGCTGCTCGGCCTGGTGGACGCCTGGGCACCGGCGGCCGGGTTCCGAATGGCGCTGCTGTCGGTGGCCGCCGTGCTGCTGGTCGGCACCTGCCGGGTCGCGGTGTGGTGGCGGCGGGCCCGTGCCGCGGTGTTCGCCGCCGAGGCGCGCGGCGAGGCGGTGCCGGTGCACCTTCGCCGCACCCGGTGGGACGCGACTCCGGACGAGCCGGCCCGGGAACTGCAACCGGCCGCCTGAGCCGGCCGCGGCGGTGCGACCCGTGTCGCGCCGGCGGGTTCCGGGTGCGGCAGGATGTGCGGCCGTGTCCCGTTCCTCCCCGTCGAAGCGCTCGTCCCGGCCCGCCGTCCCGCCCGGGCTGCTCGTCGTCGACAAGGCGCCGGGGATGACCTCGCACGACGTGGTGGCCAGGGCGCGGCGGATCATGGGCACCCGCAAGATCGGCCACGCCGGCACGCTCGACCCGATGGCCACCGGCGTCCTCGTGCTCGGCGTGGAACGCGCGACCAAACTGCTCGGGCACCTCGCCCTGGACAGCAAGGCCTACCTGGCCACCATCCGGCTCGGCTCGGCCACCACCACCGACGACGCCGAGGGCGAGGTACTCACCGAGGCAGACGCGTCCACAGTGGACGAGGAGGCGGTGCGCGCGGAGATCGTCGCGCTCACCGGGGAGATCCAGCAGGTGCCCAGCGCGGTCAGCGCGGTCAAGGTGGAGGGCAAGCGGGCCTACGCGCGGGTGCGCGCCGGCGAGGCCGTCGAACTGGCCCCGCGCCCGGTGGTCGTGCACCGCTTCGACCTGCTGGCGCTGCGCCGCGTGGAGCGCGCCACCGAACTGGACGTGATGGTGGAGTGCTCCTCCGGTACCTACGTCCGGGCGCTCGCCCGCGACTTGGGCGCGGCGCTCGGCGTCGGCGGGCATCTCGCCGCGCTGCGCCGCACCCGGGTTGGCCCGTTCGACCTCCGGCACGCGCGCACCCTGGAGGCGCTGCAGGCGCGGCCGTCGCTGTCGCTGGACATGGACGAGGCGGTGGCCGTGGCGTTCCCCCGCCGCGACGTGGCACCGGCCGAGGCCGCCGCGCTGGCCCACGGGCAGCGGCTGCGCGCGGCCGGCATTCCCGGCACCTACGGCGTGTTCGCCCCGGACGGCCATGCCGTAGCCCTCGCCGTGGACGACGGCCCCCGCGCCAGGCCGGTGGTGGTGCTGCTGCCCGCCGGGTGACGCGTCCCTCACCGTGCCGGTGACCGGTCGGGACGTAGGCTGGCCGGCGTGCAGCGGTGGCGGGGACTGGACAACCTTCCCGGTGGCTGGGGCCGGTGCGTGGTGACCATCGGCGTTTTCGACGGCGTGCACCGCGGCCACCAGGCGCTGATCTCCCAGGCGGTGCGGCTGGCCGAGCACCGCGGCCTGCCCTGCGTGCTGGTGACCTTCGATCCACACCCCGCCGAGGTGGTGCGGCCGGGCAGCCACCCGGCCCAGCTCACCACCCTGCGCCGGCGGGCCGAGCTGGTCGAGCAGTTGGGCGTGGACGTGTTCTGCGTGCTGCCGTTCACCGTGGAGCTGTCCCGCATGCCCGCCGACGAGTTCGTGCACGAGATCCTGGTGGAACGGCTGCACGTGGCCGCCGTCGTGGTGGGCGAGAACTTCACCTTCGGCCACCGCGCGGCCGGCAACGTCGAGCTGCTGCGCCAGCTCGGGCACCGTTTCGGCTTCGTCACCGAGGGCGCCGAGCTGGTCTCCACGAAGGAGCCGGTGGACGACCGGGAGGAGCTGGTCACCTACTCCTCCACCTACATCAGGGCGTGCATCGACGCCGGCGACGTGGTGTCCGCGGCGTCCGCGCTGGGCCGGCCGCACCGGCTGGAGGGCATCGTGGTGCGCGGCGACGGGCGCGGCCGCGAACTCGGCTACCCCACGGCGAACCTGTCCACGCCGCGCCATGCCGCGGTGCCGGCGGACGGCATCTACGCCTGCCACTTCGTGCACCGCACCGGCGGCAGGGAGCGCACCCTGGCCGCCGCCGTCTCGGTCGGCACCAACCCCACCTTCTCCGGCCGGGAGCGCCGGGTGGAGGCGTTCGTGCTGGACGTGGCCGAGGACTTCTACGGCGAGCGAGTGGCCCTCGACTTCGTCACCAGGCTGCGGGACATGGAGCGGTTCGACTCGGTGGACGCGCTGGTCGAGCAGATCGACCGGGACGTGGCCGCGACGCGGCGCGCGCTGGATGGCTGACAGCCTGTCCCGAACCGGCCCAACCCGCCCTGACGAGCACGGCGACGCGCCAGGGTGCGGCCGCGGAACAGACACCGAGCACCCCGCACGCGGAGTCAAAAGGGACGACGTTACCCGGTTCCGGCCCGGACGAGCGCCCCTCGATGGCAGGATGACCACGACCGATCTGGGGAATCGGGGAGTGGGAGAGGGCGAAGGTGGAGGAGCACAAGATCGTCCAGCGGAATCTCGCCCTGCAGCGGGAGTGGTACGGCGAACCGCTCGGGGATCGAGTGCGTCGCCTGGTGGTCGCGTTCAACGTGTCCCAGGCGCACCTGGCTGAGGTGCTGGGTATCAGCGCGCCCATGCTCAGCCAGGTGATGAGCGGCCGGCGGGCCAAGATCGGCAACCCGGCCGTGCTGGCTCGGATGATCATGCTGGAGCGCAAGGTGCTCACCCCTGAGGTGGCCTCCGGTGACCCGGCCGCGTTACGGCGCGCGCTGGATGACGTGCGGGACGCCAAACCCACGGTGAGCCACGAGTCGCTGCCGGTCAACGACGGGCACGCGGAGCGGGCCGCGATCGGCTTCCTGCGCGGCATCGCCGGCACCACCGAGTTGATGGAGGCCGCCGCGTTGCTGGCGGAGAACGAGTTCGGCACGCTCGCCGAGTTGCTCCGCCGGGCCGCCCGGGCAACCTAGCTTCGACGGCATCCTCCTGACCGCCTGTTCCGGAACCGGACCGACCCTGCGATGACCAGTATGGGAACGCGCCGGGGCGAAGCCTCGCGATCGCGGGGGCGGGGCGCCTGGTCGGGCACCACCGGGGTGGCGTGTCGCGGTCGCTCCCCGGCGACGCGATCGCGGCGCGCGTTCCGGAACAAGCACTGAGCTGGACGGACCTGCGATGACGAGTATGGGAACGCGCCGGGGCGAAGCCCCGCGATCGCGGGGGCGGGGCGCCTGGTCGGGCACCACCGGGGTGGCGTGTCGCGGTCGCTCCCCGGCGGCACGATCGCGGCGCGCGTTCCGGAACAGGTACTGATGGCCCGCCTGTTCACGGCGCTCGCGCTGCCCGAGGACGTGGTGGCCCACCTGGCCGCCGCGGTGGCGGAGGTCCGCGAGCAGCTACCGGCCGGGGCCCGGTGGATCCCGCCCGAGCGCTGGCACCTCACCATGAAGTTCCACGGCGAGGACGACCCGGACCGGCGGGCGGCCAAGCTGCGCCGGCGGGCCCGCGGGTTGCCCGCACCCACCCTTCGGCTGGCCGCCTGCGGCACGTTCTCCGGCGTGCTGTGGGTGGGCGTGCGCACCGCCGACGAGGACAGCCGGCGGGCGCTGCGCCGGGTGGCCCAAGCCGCCGGCAACGACCCGCGCGAGTTCAGGCCCCACCTGACGGTGGCCCGCTGGTCCGCCGGCCGGCCGGACCGTGCGGCGCTGCGCGCACTGCTCGCCGACTACACCGGACCGTGGTGGACCCCGGGTGAGTTGGTGCTGGTCCGAAGCGAGCTACGGCCCGGCGGCCCCCGTTACACCGACCTGGCTCACGTCGCCCTGGACGTGGCCCGGGGCGCGTGACACCTGGTGCGCCACGGCCCCGCAGTGCACCTGCTACCCTCGGTTAACGGGTCCGGCTGCGGTCCGTGGCGGCCGGTACTGACTACCCCGATCTGTGATCGGGGCCACACGGCACCGTGCGAATGAAAGAGGTACTGAGTGGCGCTGACCACCGCACAGAAGAAGTCCATCCTTGCCGAGTACGGCGTCCACGAGAAGGACACCGGCTCGCCGGAGGCTCAGGTCGCCCTGCTGACCAAGCGGATCAGCGACCTGACCGAGCACCTCAAGGTGCACAAGCACGACCACCACTCCCGCCGAGGACTGTTGCTGATGGTCGGCCGCCGCCGCCGGCTGCTCAACTATCTCGCCAAGGGAGACATCGAGCGCTACCGGTCGCTGATCCAGCGGCTCGGCCTGCGCCGGTGACAAGCTCCGAGGGGGAGTGACCGTGCCGACGCTCGGCATTCGCGAGCGACGCTCCGGCTGGTCGCTCCCCCTCGGCATAACCGCGCCACCGGCGCGGGAACAACGCGACAGGGAACGCGACAACCAGGCCAGCGCGCCGCGCGGGGGACCAGTTCGCCGGTCCTCGGTAGTGGTTCCCGGGTTCGGCCAGGGCGGCCTCGGAGCTCGCGAGCGCGAGCGACCGGGCCGCCGGGTACCCGGGGGCTTCGATCGAAGACCGGCCTCGTCCCGGACCGCGACCCCGTGCGGGGAAAGCGCTGCGGCCCGATGTACGAGGAGTATCCGTGACCGAGATCGAGGTCAACAACGAGGTCAATAGCGACGTCGCCGAGGCGACCGCGGTCATTGACAACGGCACGTTCGGCACCCGCACCGTCCGCTTCGAGACCGGCCGGCTGGCCCGCCAGGCCGCCGGCAGCGTCGTCGCCTACCTCGACGACGACACCATGCTGCTGTCCGCGACCACCGCGTCCAAGCACCCGAAGGAGCATTTCGACTTCTTCCCGCTGACCGTGGACGTGGAGGAGCGGATGTACGCGGCCGGGCGCATCCCCGGCTCGTTCTTCCGCCGTGAGGGCCGCCCGTCCACCGACGCGATCCTGGCCTGCCGGCTGATCGACCGCCCGCTCCGCCCGTCCTTCGTGGACGGTCTGCGGAACGAGGTCCAGATCGTGGTCACCGTGATGAGCCTGCACCCGCATGACCTCTATGACGTGCTGGCCATCAACGCCGCCTCGGCGTCCACCCAGCTCGCCGGCCTGCCCTTCTCCGGCCCGATCGGCGGCGTGCGGATGGCGCTGATCTGCCAGGAGGACGGGCACAGCCAGTGGGTCGCCTTCCCCACGGTCGAGCAGCTCGAGCGGGCTGTGTTCGACATGGTGGTCGCCGGGCGCATCGTTGCCGGGCCCGCCGGCCCCGGAGGCAGTGACAGCGACGTGGCGATCATGATGGTGGAGGCTGAGGCCACCGAGCAGACCATCCCGCTGGTCGCCGGCGGCGCGCAGGCGCCGACCGAGGAGGTCGTCGCCGCCGGCCTGGAGGCGGCCAAGCCGTTCATCCAGGTGCTCTGCCAGGCCCAGCAGAAGCTGGCCGACGTGGCGGCCAAGGAGACCGCGGAGTTCCCGCTGTTCCCCGCCTACGAGCAGGACACCTACGACGCGGTGGAGCGCGCGGTGCGCGAGGAGCTGGCGCAGGCGCTGACCATCGCCGGCAAGCAGGAGCGGGAGCTGCGCATCGACGAGGTGAAGCAGCTCTGCCTGGAGCGGGTTGGCGAGGAGTTCGAGGGCAGGGAGAAGGAACTCGGTGCCGCGTTCCGCTCGCTGACCAAGAAGCTGGTCCGGCAGCGGGTGCTGCGTGACGGCGTGCGCATCGACGGCCGGGGCGTCACCGACATCCGCCGGCTGTCCGCCGAGGTGGCGGTGGTGCCCCGGGCGCACGGCTCGGCGCTGTTCGAGCGCGGTGAGACCCAGATCCTCGGCGTGACCACGCTGAACATGCTCCGCATGGAGCAGACGCTGGACACGCTGGCGCCGGAGACCACCAAGCGCTACATGCACCACTACAACTTCCCGCCGTTCTCCACCGGCGAGACCGGCCGGGTCGGCTCGCCGAAGCGCCGGGAGATCGGGCACGGCGCGCTGGCCGAGCGGGCGCTGGTGCCGGTGCTGCCCACCCGCGAGGAGTTCCCCTACGCGATCCGGCAGGTCTCCGAGGCGCTGGGCTCCAACGGCTCCACCTCGATGGGCTCGGTGTGCGCGTCCACCATGTCGCTGCTCAACGCCGGCGTGCCGCTGAAAGCCCCGGTGTCCGGCATCGCCATGGGCCTGGTCTCCGACGAGGTCGACGGCCAGACCCGGTACGTGGCGCTGACCGACATCCTCGGCGCCGAGGACGCCTTCGGCGACATGGACTTCAAGGTCGCCGGCACCAGGGAGTTCGTCACCGCGCTGCAGCTGGACACCAAGCTGGACGGCATCCCGTCCGAGGTGCTGGCCCAGGCGCTGCGGCAGGCCCGCGACGCCCGGCTGACCGTGCTCGAGGTGATGAGCGAGGCCATCGACCGGCCGGACGAGATGAGCCCGTACGCGCCTCGGGTCACCTCGATCAGCATCCCGGTGGACAAGATCGGCGAGGTGATCGGCCCCAAGGGCAAGATGATCAACTCGATCACCGAGGACACCGGCGCGGACATCACCATCGAGGACGACGGCACGATCTACGTGGGCGCGGTGGACGGCCCGTCCGCCCAGGCGGCCATCGACAAGATCAACGCCATCGCCAACCCGCAGCTACCCAAGGTGGGCGAGCGGTTCCTCGGCACCGTGGTGAAGACCGCCGCGTTCGGCGCGTTCGTGTCCCTGCTGCCCGGCAAGGACGGCCTGGTGCACATCTCCAAGCTGGGCAACGGCAAGCGCATCGGCAAGGTCGAGGACGTGGTCAAGGTCGGCGACAAGCTCCGCGTGGAGATCGCCGACATCGACGCTCGCGGCAAGATCAGCCTGGTGCCGGTCAAGGACGACGAGCCGGCCGGTGAGAAGGCGGCCGAGTCGGGTCCCACCGGTGCCTCGGGCGAGGAGCATCGCCCCGAGCACCGCACCCGGTCCCGCTCGGAGCACCGGTCCCACCAGCGGTCGGAGTCCCGTTCGGACAAGGGGTCCTCGCGGCGGTGACCCTGCGCGATCCGGACACGGCCGCGGGCGCGGCGAGCGCCCGCGGCCGTGCACGTCACGACGAGGAGCGGTTCGGCCACCTGCAGCCGCCGGGCAGCACGCGGCTGCTGGAGCGCACCGAGGACGGCTGCTCGGTGCGCCGCACCGTGCTCACCGGTGGCCTGCGGGTGGTCACCGAGTACGTGCCGGGCGTCCGCTCCGCGTCGGTCGGCATCTGGGTCGGCGTGGGTTCCCGGGACGAGCAGCCGCCCGTGGTGGGTGCCGCGCACTTCCTGGAACACCTGCTGTTCAAGGGCACGTCCCGGCGCAGCGCCACGCAGATCGCCGAGGAGGTGGACGCGGTCGGCGGCGAGTTGAACGCGTTCACCGCGAAGGAGCACACCTGCTACTACGCGCACGTGCTGGACACCGACCTGGCGCTGGCCGTGGACCTGGTGTGCGATGTGGTTTTCGACGCGCTGCTGTCCGAGCGGGACGTGGAGGTCGAGCGCGGGGTGGTGCTCGACGAGATCGCCATGCGCGACGACGATCCCGAGGATCTGCTGCACGACAACTTCTGCGCCGCACTGCTCGGCGACCATCCGGTCGGCCGGTCGGTGCTCGGCACCGAGGCGTCCATCAGCGGAATGACCAGGTCCGCGCTGTACGCGTTCTACCGTGGCCGGTACGCGCTGCCGAGGATGGTCGTCGCGGTCGCGGGCAACGTCGAGCACGAGCACGTGGTGCGCCTGGTGCAGCGCGCCCTGGGCGAACGGTTGAGCGGCGAGGCGAGGCCGGCCCCGCCGCGGCGGGGGCACGCCGAGGTCCCCGCGGCCGGCGGGCTGCTGTTGCACACCGACGACACCGAGCAGGCCCACCTGATGCTCGGCGTGCGCGGGCTGGACCGGCATGACGAGCGGCGGTTCGCGCTCGGCGTGCTCAATGCCGCGCTCGGCGGCGGGATGAGCTCGCGGCTGTTCCAGGAGGTGCGCGAGCGGCGCGGGCTGGCCTACCAGGTGTACTCCTCGGTGGGCAGCTACTCCGACACGGGCAGCCTGTCCGTGTACGCCGGCTGCCACCCGGACCGGCTGGGTGAGGTGACCGAGGTGGTGCGCGGTGTGCTCGCCGACGTGGCGCGGCACGGCCTATCCGCGGCGGAGGTGGCCAGGGGCAAGGGACAGCTACGCGGCAACCTGGTGCTCGGCTTGGAGGACACCGGCTCGCGGATGTCCCGGATCGGCAAGGACGAGCTGAACTACGGCGACCACCTGACCGTGGAGCAGGTCCTCGCGCGCATCGACGCGGTCAGCGAGGAGCAGGTCGCGGTGCTGGCCGGGCAGTTGCTCCGACGCCCCGTCGCCGTCGCGGTCACCGGCCCGTACGCTCATCCGGACGAACTGCCCGCCGAGCTGACCAAGGAGATCACGTGACGGCAGCCGCCCAGCCAGGGGGCCAGGTGCGTTCCGAGGACGACCCGATCCGGGTCGGCGTGTTCGGGGCCCGCGGCCGGATGGGCGCCGAGGTGTGCCGGGCGGTCGAGGCGCAGGGCGACATGGAGGTCGTCGCCATGGTCGACGCCGGTGATTGGCTGTTCAACGTCGCTGACGCCGGCGCCGAGGTGGTCGTCGACTTCACCCACCCCGACGTGGTGATGGACAACGTCCGGTTCTGCGTCGACCAGGGCATCCACTGCGTGGTCGGCACCAGCGGCTTCGACGAGGACCGGCTGGCCACGGTCCGCGAGTGGCTCGCGCACAAGCCCGAGCTGGGCGTGCTGATCGCGCCGAACTTCGCCATCGGCGCGGTGCTGTCCATGAAGTTCGCCGAGCTGGCCGCGCCGTACTACGAGTCGGTGGAGGTCATCGAGCTGCACCACCCGCGCAAGGCGGACGCGCCGTCCGGCACGGCCGCGCA
This sequence comes from Gandjariella thermophila, assembly GCF_005405885.1. GTDB lineage: Bacteria > Actinomycetota > Actinomycetes > Mycobacteriales > Pseudonocardiaceae > Gandjariella > Gandjariella thermophila. Next base: position 25,919 of record NZ_BJFL01000008.1, on the reverse strand, counting down.
CACCGCGCGGCGGGTGGCCCGGGCCCGCGCGGCCGCCGGCCTCGGTCCCGCCCCGGACGCCACCACCAAGGCGCTGGACGGCGCCCGCGGCGCGGAGGTGGACGACGTGCGGGTGCACTCGGTCCGGCTGTCCGGGCTGGTCGCGCACCAGGAGGTGCTGTTCGGCACCGAGGGGGAGACGCTGACCATCCGGCACGACTCGCTGGACCGGAAGTCGTTCATGCCGGGCGTGCTGCTCGCGGTCCGCTCGGTGCTGGACCGCCCCGGCCTCACCGTGGGCCTGGAACACGTGCTCGGGGTGTAGCCGGCGGTGCGGGCCCGCAACGTCGCCCTGCTGCTGACCGCGGCGCTGGTGGTCTACTTCGTGCTACTCGCCCAGCGCGCGGTCACCCTGATCGGCGCCGGCACCGTGGTGGGCATCGGGCTCGGCATCGCCGTGCTGGTGCTGCCGCTGATCGGCGCCTGGATCGTGGTCGCCACCTGGCGGTTCGGCGTGCGCACCGACCGGCTGGCCCGCCGGCTGGCCGACGAGGGCGGCCTGCCGGACACCTCGCACCTGCCGCGGATGCCCTCCGGCCGGGTTCGGCGGGACGCCGCGGAGCAGTGGTTCGCCGAGCGCAGAGCCGAGGTGGAGGCCGCTCCCGAGGACTGGCGCGCCTGGTTCCGGCTGGCGCACGCCTACGACATCGCCGGGGACCGCCGCCGCGCCCGGGAGACCATGCGCCGCGCCGTCGACCTCGCCGAGTCTTCGGAGACCTGAGACCGGTCAGAGCCACGTGTGGGCGAGCAGCGCCGGGGACGCGGCCAGCACGCTGTACCGGAGGAACCGGCCGATCAGGCTGCACGACACGAACAGGCCCAGCGACATGCCGGCCAGCCCGGCCAGCACGCTGGTCGCCATGAACGGCGGTAGCCCGATCACCGAGCTGACCGCGTGCGTGCCGACCATCCACCGCGGATGCCGGTGACAGCGTTCGCGGATGGTCTCCATCCAGACGCGCCACCGTTTCCGGGCGGCGGCCCAGCGGACGAATCTCGGTGCGGCGTCCGCCTCGGTCTCGCCGCGCCGGAACCGCCGGTGCAGGAACGCGGGCAGGTGCAGCGAGCCGCGGGCGGCCAGGAAGTACAGCAGCTTGCCGGCGACCTGGCCGAGGGCGACCACCGCGCCCAGCGCCCACCACGGGATCTGCGGCTGCTCGGCGACCAGGCCGACCACGAAGATCTCGATGCTGATCAGCGGCACGATCGCCGAGCCGAGTGCCACACCCAGGGTCAGCCCGAGGCAGGCCAACACTGTCAGCACGGATACCCCCTGCTTCCCCCCGAGCGCCTACGGTTTCAACGCCTGTTCTGAGAACGCGCGCCGCGATCGTGCCGCCGGGGCCACAGTGACCGGGCACGCCCTGTTTGTCCTGGTGGCTCGCCCCGCCCCCACGGTCGCGGGGCTTCGCCCCGGCGCGTTCCCCGAAACCAGCATCGCAGGTCAGTCCAGTCCCGGAACAGGCTGTCAGACTAGCAGCGGCGACGTGGCGTGGCTCACTCCCGAAGGTGGAGATCGACGCCGCCGCTCACGCGTACCTCGCGCAGCGGGCGCCCGGCCGCGTCCAGGGTGCGCACCGTGCCGTCCGGATGCCACCCGGCCGAAGCGTAGAAGGACAGCGACGCGGTGTCCGCCTCGGGCACCCAGGCGATGCCCCGGGTGAGGCCGCGCTCGCGCAGGTCCGCGGCGGCGGTGGCGAGCAGCCGGCCGCCGTGCCCGCGCCGCCCCCACCTCGGCTCCACCAGCAGGGCGCTGACCAGTCCGGTGCTCGCCGCGTCCGCCGGCAGCGCGCCGGACGCGTCGGCCACCTCGGACTCGGGTGCCGGCCCGGCCGCGCAGAAACCGACCGTCCACCGGCCCTCGAGCGCCACCCACACCCGGGCAGGGCCGTGCCCGACCGCGTCCGCCCAGCCCTGCTCCGCCTCGGCGAGGTCGAAGCCGGTGAGCACCTCCTCGGGCAGCAGCCCGGCGTACGCGGTGCGCCAGGTGTCCCGCTGGATGCGCGCGATCTCCGGCACGTCCCGGTGCTCGGCGCGGCGCACGGTGGCATCGGCCATGGTCTGCGAACCTAACGCGTGCGCCGCACCGGGCCGCGACCGCCCGGCCGGACAACCCGCATCCTCATCGAGGACGGGAACTGACCGCGATGGTTCCTAGGCTGGCCGCAGTGAACGCGAGCGGAGAGAGGTGATCGTCATGCCGCTGCTGGTGGATGGCGGTGGGGACGAGCGGGAGATGCTGCTGGCCTACCTGGAGGCGCAGCGCGCCGGGCTGCGCCGGGCGGTTCGGGGGCTCACCGAGGAGCAGGCCGCCGCCCGGCCGACCGCCAGCGAGTTGTCCCTGGCCGGGTTGGTCAAACACGTGGCGCGGTGCGAGCGGGGCTGGATGGCGCGGCTGGTCGACCGGCCCGACCCGTATCCGGAGCGGTCGCAGAACTGGGCCGCCGAGTTCCGGCTGGGCGAGGGCGAGACGCTGGCCGGCATGCTGGCGCTCTACGACGAGGTCGCGCGGGAGACCGAGGAGATCGTGCGCGGGCTGGCCGACCTGGAGCACAGCTTCGAACTCCCGCCGCGGTCGTGGTTCGCCGGTGGCAAGTTCAACGCCCGGTGGCTGCTGCTGCACCTGATCGAGGAGACCGCGCGCCACGCCGGGCACGCGGACATCATCCGCGAGTCGATCGACGGCGCCACCGTGGCCGACCTGATGGCGGCGGAGAAGTAGCGCGGGCGGTTCCGGCGGGCGGAGAACTGTCGGTGCGCCGTGGCAGCATCCGGGCGTGCGCACGATGAGCCTGGCCGCCGCCCGCCGGACCGCCCTCGCCGCGCAGGGTTTCGCCGACCCGCGCCCGAGCGGGCCGGTCACCCGGCGGCACCTGCAGCGGGTGCTCGGCCGGGTGCAACTGCTGCAGCTCGACTCGGTCAACGTGGTCGCCAGGGCGCACTACCTGCCGGTGTTCAGCCGGCTCGGCCCGTACCCGAGGGAGCTGCTGGACCAGGCCGCCTGGGCGCACACCGCCCGCCGGCCCCGGCTGCTGGTCGAGTACTGGGCGCACGAGGCGAGCCTGCTCCCGGTGGAGGACTGGCCGTTACTGTTCACGGCGGCCAAGCACCGCGGCTGGTGGCGCGGCTACGAGGACCTGGCACGATCCTCGCCGGGCCTGGTGGACGACGTGCTCGCCGCGGTGAAGGAACTCGGCCCGGTCGGCGCCGGCACGCTGGAACGCGAGCTGGGCGGGGAAGGCCGGCCGCGCCGAGGTTCCTGGTGGAACCGCTCGCAGACCAAGCGGGTGTGCGAGTGGCTGTTCGGCGTCGGCGAGCTGACCACCGGCGCCCGGCGCGGTTTCGAGCGGCTCTACGACCTGCCGGAGCGGGTCCTGCCGCCGCACGTGCTCGGCGCCCCACTGGTGGAGACGGCGGAGGCCGCCCGGCGGCTGGTCGCCCGGTCCGCCACCGCGCTCGGCGTGGCCACCGAGGCGGACCTGCGGGACTACTACCGGCTCGCACCTGAGCCGACCCGGCGGGCGGTGGCCGAACTGGTCGGCGAGGGTCTGCTCGAGCCGGTGCGGGTGCCCGGCTGGCGGCAGCGCGCCTACCGGTACGTCGAGGCGCGAACACCCCGGCGGGTGACCGGGCACGCCCTGCTGTGCCCGTTCGACCCGCTGATCTGGGACCGGGCCCGCACGGAGCGGCTGTTTGGCTTCCGCTACCGCATCGAGATCTACGTCCCCGAGCACAAGCGGGTGCACGGCTATTACGTGTGCCCGTTCCTGCTGGACGAGGCGCTGGTCGCCCGGGTCGATCTGAAGGCCGACCGGGCGGCCGGTGTGCTACGGGTGCATGGCGCGTTCGCCGAGGAGGGCGTCGACCTCGCCCGGGTGGTCGGCGCGCTGAGTGAGGAACTGCGCTCGCTCGCCGGTTGGCTGGAGCTGGACGGCGGGGTGGTGGTCGGCGGCCGCGGCGACCTCGCCGCACCACTGCGGGCCGCGTGCCGTTGAGCGCCGCGTGCCGTTGAGCGTCGCGTCCTGCCGCGCGTCGCCGCCCGGCCGCTGCGTCACGGGGGCTGCCGGGCGACTGCGGGCCGCGTGCCGCCTGGCCGCTGCCGGCGGCGTTCCGCTCCGGCTGAGCCGGGCGGCCCAGGAGCCCATACCCCCCGGGATGCGCTCACGGACCCGCCCGGCTCGACGGCGTGCTCGGTCGCGCCCACCCGGACGCGATCCTGCCCCGGTCAGCCGACCGCGGCGCTGATCACCGCGTCACCCGAACCGGTGCGGCCCCGGATGAACAGGGCGGGCTCGGTGTCCGGCCGCTGCTGGGACACGTCCAGCTCGCTGCGTGCCCGGCCGGCGCCGGAGCTGAGGTCCACCTCGGCGGTGGTACCGCCGCGCACGCCGACCCGGATCTCGCCGGAGCCGGTGCCCAGCTCGATCCGGCCGGCCGCGGCGTCCGCCACGGTGACGTCGCCGGTGCCGGTGCGCACCGCGACGTCGGCCTGGACCGTGCCCAGCCACACGTCCCCGCTGCCGGTGACCAGCGTGGTGCGCCCGCCGATCGAGGACACCTCCACCTCGCCGCTACCGGTGCGGGCGTGCAGCCCACCCAGCATCGGGCCCAGCCGCACCGCGCCCGAGCCGGACTTGACCTCCGCCCGGTCGTCGGCGCGGTCCGCGGACACCTCGCCGGTGCCGGTGCTGACGGACAGCCGCCCGGCCGGCCCGGTCACCCGCACGTCCGCGGAGGCGCTGCGCACCTGCGGGTGCGAGCCGCGCGGCGCGGTGACGGTCACCGCGATCGGTACCCCGCGCAGCGGCAGCTCCTTGGGCATGCGCACCACCAGCCGCTGCCCCACCAGTTCGACCGTGGCCTGCGCGAGGACCCGCGCCGGGATGTCCTCCGCGGGCATGCCGAACTGGCCGCCGAACAAGCTGAGCAGCCCGGTCACCCCGGCCAGCCACGGGCTGGCCGCGGAGGGGTCGTGCCGCAGTTCCACGTGCGCGCCGGGCTCCTCGACCAGGCGTACCTCCACTCGGCCCGCGTCGAGCGTGATGTCGATGTCGAGCGGTCCCTCGGCCTGGAAGCTCTCCAGGCGCACGGCCGGCTCCTCCCGGGGAGGCTCCCCCGAGGCCGCGCCGCCGTTGCCGGTGTCGTCGTTGGTCATCGTGGTCACCCGTTCCTCCCGGTCAGGCCTGCACCCAGCCGCGGATCCGGGAGTGGCCCCGGCCACGGTGTTTCTCGCCGCGCCACTCGCCGCCCTCGGCGGCTCCGGTCCACGGCCCGGCGCCCCACGGCGGTCCCGGCCAGCCGCCACGGCCGCGGCGGCCGCGTTCCTGCAGTGCGCTCTGCACCGCCTGGGTGACGAACGTGTTCAGCGAGACGCCGCGCATCGATGCGGCGCGCTCCGCCTGCGCCTTGATCTCGTCGAGCAGGCGCAAAGTGATGCGGCTGATGTCGCCACCGTCTCCGGGGGGCGGCGGTGGCGGCGTGTCCTCCGCGTCCGGCTCGTGGTCGTCGTGCGCCGCGCCGGTGACGACCACCTGCACGTCCCGGCCGTCGAGCCGGACCTCGACGACCCGGTCACCGAGCGAGGCGGTGACCTCGGCGGCCAGGTCGGACAGGGCGTTCATGAGCGCCAGCCGGGCGGCCGGCTCCAGTGCCGTGGACAGCACGGCGGCGGTGCGCTGGGTCCGCTCGTCCCCGGCCGAGGCGGCGGTGGCGAGGTCCTCGCGCAACCGCGAGATGTACGGCGTCAGGTCCATGATGTCACTATGACGCCATGTATGAAGTCACGCAAGCCTGATGCGCATTCAAAGGATGTCATACTCGACATCAAGAGTGGTTGATTCTGGCGTCACCGCGATGTCGTCGCGGTCCTCGCCGCCGGCCGCGCAGCGGGCGAATTCCTGTCGGCCCGGCCGGTTAGGCTGGCCGCGTCGGCTGGAAACCGGCGGAAACCAGCGGGGAACGGGCGGAAGCAGCAGGAAGGGGCCGGTGGTCGTGACCGAGACGGTGTCGCCGAAGGTGCAGTTGATCGCCAAGACGGAGTTCTTCCCGCCCGCCGACGTGCCCTGGTCCACCGACGCGGACGGCGGGCAGGCGCTCGCCGAGTTCGCCGGCCGCGCGTGCTACCAGTCCTGGCGCAAGCCGAACCCGGCCACCGCGACGAACGCCGGCTACGTCCGCCACATCCTCGAGGTCGGCCACCTCTCCGTGCTGGAGCACGGCTCGGTGACCTTCTACATCACCGGCATCTCCCGGTCGCTCACCCACGAGCTGATCCGGCACCGGCACTTCTCCTACTCGCAGCTCTCCCAGCGGTACGTGCCGGAGCGCAACGCCGCCATGGTGGAGCCGGACGTGATCGCGAACGATCCGGAGCTGCACGCGAGGTTCCTGGCCGCCACCGAGGCGAGCGTCGCCGCCTACACCGAGCTGCTCGCCGCGCTGGAGGAGCGGTTCGCCGACGTGCCGAACGCCACCCTGCGGCGCAAGCAGGCCCGCCAGGCCGCCCGCGCGGTGCTGCCCAACGCCACCGAGACCCGGATCGTGGTGACCGGGAACTACCGCGCCTGGCGGCACTTCATCGCCATGCGGGCCAGCGAGCACGCCGACGTGGAGATCCGCGCGCTGGCCGTGGAGTGCCTGCGGCAGTTGCAGAAGGCGGCGCCGAACGTGTTCGGCGACTTCGAGATCACCGCGCTGCCGGACGGCACCGAGGTCGCCTCCAGCCCGCTGGTCACCGAGGGCTGAGACGTGAAACGGGTCGAGATCGACCTGCGGCCGGGCGAGTACGCGGTGGCCAGGCTCGCCGCGGACGCCGAGGTGCCGCCCGGCCTCCTGGGCGCCTCCGGCCTGGTCTCGGTGACCCGTACCCCGGACGAGCTGTCCGTGGTGTGCCCGGCCGAGCACCTCGGCGCGCTGCCGGCCGGTGCCCGCACCTCCGACGGCTGGCGGCTGCTCACCGTGCGCGGGCCGCTGGAGTTCACCCTCACCGGGATCATGGCGGCGCTCTCCGCCGCGCTCGCCGCCGCCGGCGTCACCCTGTTCGCACTGTCCACTTTCGACACCGACCACGTGCTGGTCCGCTCGGCCGATCTGGACCGGGCGGTGCGCGCGCTGCGCGACGGCGGCCACCAGGTGCACACCGGCTGAGGCAGCCGCGCGGCCGGCGCGATGTGGCCACGCCGCCAGTGCGATGGCGGCTGTGATGTCGGCGGGCGGTGCCTCGGTTCGGTGGTGACCGCCCGGTAACGTGGCGCCATGGGAGTGGCCCAGACCGAACGGCAACTGCTCTGTCAACTGTTCGACCAACTCGGGCCGGACGTGGACACCCTGTGCGCGGGTTGGCGCACCAGGGACCTGGCCGCGCACCTGGCACTGCGCGAGCGGCGCCTGGACGCCGCACCCGGCATCCTGGTCAAGCCCCTCGCCGGCTACACCCGGCGGGTGCAGGACGGCTTCGCCGCCCGGCCGTGGGCCGAGCTGGTCGACCTGGTGCGCTCCGGACCACCGTCCTGGTCGCCGTACGCGGTCGGCTCGCTGGACGAGCTGGTGAACACGGCGGAGTTCTTCGTCCACCACGAGGACGTCCGCCGCGCCCAGCCCGGCTGGGAGCCGCGCCCGCCGGAGCCGGCGCGGGACGCGGCGCTGTGGCGGGCGGTGAGCCGGGTCGGCCGCATCGCCTACCGCAACAGCCCGGTGGGTGTCGTCCTGCGCCGCCCGGACGGCACCGCGGAGCAGGTGAAGCGCGGCCCGCGCACCGTCACCCTCACCGGCGAACCGGGCGAGCTGCTGCTGTACTCCTTCGGCCGGGACCGGGTGCGGCTGGACTTCGACGGTGAGCAGCCCGCGGTGGCCGAGGTGCAGGGCCTCAGCAGGGGCTTCTGAGCCGCTGGGCAACACCTCACCCGGTCGAGTGGTACCGCGCCATCGAGTTACTCGTGGCCACCCCTCCTGACCAGGAGTGGCACGCGGTAGCGTCACCCCATGACCGCATGTCCGACCGCCGCGCCCGGACGGCCGTTCGGGCGGATACTCACCGCCATGATCACCCCGTTCAACGCCGAGGGTGAACTGGATCTCGACCGCGCCCAGGAACTGGCCAACCACCTCGTCGACCTGGGCAACGACGGCCTGGTGCTGAACGGCACCACCGGTGAGTCGCCGACCACCACCGACCGGGAGAAGTTCGAGCTGACCCGGGCCGTGGTGGACGCGGTGGGGGACCGGGCGACGATCGTCGCCGGTGCCGGCACCTACGACACCGCGCACAGCGTGCACCTGGCCCGCGAGGCGGAGAAGGCCGGCGCGCACGGTCTGCTCGTGGTCACCCCGTACTACTCGCGGCCGCCGCAGGCCGGCCTGCTCGCGCACTTCACCACGGTGGCCGACGCCACCGAACTGCCGGTGATGCTCTACGACATCCCGCCGCGGTCGGTCATCCCGATCGAGGTGGACACGCTGCGCCGGCTCGCCGAGCACCCGAGGATCCTCGCGGTCAAGGACGCCAAGGGAGACATGCTGGCCGGCGCCGACGTGATGGGCAGCACCGACCTGGCCTACTACTCCGGCGACGACCCGATGAACCTGCCGTGGTTCTCGGTCGGCGCGGTGGGCTGCGTCAGCGTGATCGGGCACGTGGTGGCCGGCCGGCTGCGCACCATGCTGGACGCCTACGAGAACGGCGAGGTCACCCTGGCCAGGACAACCAACGCCGCGCTCATGCCGGTGTACCGGGCGTTCGGCCGGGTCGGTGGTGTGATCTTCTCCAAGACCGCGCTGCGGCTGCGCGGCTACGACGTCGGCGATCCGCGGCTGCCCCTGCCGCCGGCGACCGCCGACCAGGAGGAGGCCATCGCCGGCGATCTGGCCCAGGCGGGCGTGCCGCTGGCCGAGACGCCGCCGTCGCACCCGTCCACGGCGCACGCCTCCGCCGCCGACGCGGCCGCGGCCTACATTCCCACCACAGCCTCGCTACCCGAGACTCGCACGGAGCGTCCATGAGCCGGGCGGACAACGCCAACCCCGACCTCTTTCCGGACACCCCATTCGCCACCAACCCGCCGCCGGAGCTGCCCGAGGGCGGCCTCCGGGTGGTCGCGCTCGGCGGGATCGGCGAGGTCGGCCGGAACATGACCGTCTTCGAGCACGCCGGCCGGTTGCTCGTGGTCGACTGCGGGGTGCTGTTCCCGGAGGACAGCCAGCCGGGCGTCGACCTGATCCTGCCGGACTTCCGGGCCATCGAGTCCCGGCTGGAGGACATCGAGGCGCTGGTGCTGACGCACGGCCACGAGGACCACATCGGCGCGGTGCCGTTCCTGCTGAAGCTGCGCCCCGATCTCCCGGTGATCGGCTCCCGGTTCACGCTCGCGCTGGTCGCCGCCAAGTGCAAGGAGCACCGGCAGACGCCCACGCTGATCGAGGTCACCGAGGGCCGGCGGACCAGCCACGGGCCGTTCGAGTGCGAGTTCTTCGCGGTCAACCACTCCATTCCGGACGCGCTGGCGGTGGCCATCCGCACCGCGGCCGGCCTGGTGCTGCACACCGGCGACATCAAGCTGGACCAGTTGCCGCTGGACGGCCGGCTGACCGACCTGGCCGGCTTCCACCGGCTCGGCGACGAGGGCGTGGACCTGTTCCTGGTCGACTCCACCAACGCCGAGGTGCCTGGCATCGTCGCACCGGAACGGGAGATCGGCCCGGTGCTGGAGCGGGTGATCGCCGGGGCCACCCAGCGGGTGATCGTCGCCTGCTTCGCCAGCCACGTGCACCGCGTTCAGCAGGTACTCGACGTGGCCGAGGCCAACGGCCGCAAGGTCGTCTTCGTCGGCCGCTCGATGGTGCGCAACATGGGCATCGCCGCCGACCTCGGCCTGCTCCGCCTCCCGGAGAACCTGCTGGTCGACCTGGACGAGGCGCTGTCCCTGCCGGACGACCGCGTGGTGTTCGTGTCGACCGGGTCGCAGGGCGAGCCGCTGTCCGCGCTGTCCCGGATGGCGCAGGGCGAGCACAAGCAGATCCGCATCCGCTCCGGCGACACCGTGGTGCTGGCCAGCTCACTGATCCCGGGTAACGAGACCGCGGTGTTCGCCGTGGTCAACGGGCTGATCCGGCTCGGAGCCAACGTGGTGCACCAGGGCAACGCCAAGGTGCACGTGTCCGGCCACGCTCCCGCCGGCGAACTGCTGTTCCTGTACAACGCGGTGCGGCCGACCAACGTGATGCCGGTGCATGGCGAGTGGCGGCACCTGCGCGCCAACGCGGAACTGGCGATCAGCACGGGCGTCGCCGAGGACCGGGTGGTGATCGCCGAGGACGGCGTGGTGGTCGACCTGGTCGACGGCACCGCCCGGATCGCCGGCCGGGTCGAGGTGGGCCACGTCTACGTGGACGGGCTGTCCGTCGGCGACGTCGGCGAGTCCACCCTGTCCGACCGGCTGATCCTCGGCGAGGGCGGGTTCATCGCGATCACCATGGCGGTGGACTCCAGCACCGGTCGCGCGGTCGCCCCGCCGACCCTCTCCGGCCGAGGCTTCTCCGACGATCCCAAGGCGCTGGACGCCGTGGTCCCGCTGGTCGAGATGGAACTGTCCCGCACCGAGGCCGAAGGCATCACCGACACCCACCGCATCGCCCAGGCCGTGCGCCGGGTCGTCGGTCGCTGGGTCGCGGAAACCTACCGCCGCCGCCCCATGATCGTCCCCACCGTCATCCCGGTCTGAGCCCCGGCGGTGGGCCGACCTGCCCGGATCACCGCAACGATTCGGTGCGCAGGTCTGGAAGAACGGCGGCGATGGTGTCGAAGTCCCGGTCGCGATGAACCAGGGTCGCTCCGGTTCTGGCCGCGACGGCAGCGATCAGGCAGTCCACCAGCTTGCGGACGGGTTGGCCACGTCGCCGGGCCGCTCGATACACCGCCGCGGCGGCGTGGAAGTCCTGATCGAGATCGACGCTTGCCAGTATGAGACCGGACGTCAGCTTCTCCAGTTCGTCCAGCGCGCGAGAGTTCCCAGCACCGGCGAGAAGCTCCATGACGATTGGCTGCGTTGTGGCGATCTCGCCGAGTTCATGGCGGAGGAGTCGCCGAACTTCGTGGTGCGCGGGCGAGCCCGTGGCCCGCAGGTACTCGATCCAGGCCGAGGTGTCCAGCAGCAGCATCCGCTACCGGATTTCCCTCAGACGCTCGGACGTGGAGGCGCGCATCTCGTCCAGATCGCCGGTCCACCCGATGCCTTCGAGACTCCCCACGAATTCGGGAGAGAGACGAGGCCCGGCCAGGCGACGCAGTGCCAGGTCCACGGCCTCCCGCTTGGTGCGCAGCCCGAATCGCCGCATCACCGCAGTAACCAGCTCGTCGTCAATGTCGATGTTGGTGCGGCTCATACACCAACAATACACCTTGGGTGTTCGGGGCGACTTCCGATCGGGACTCCGCGAAGCTCACCGCGGTCGGCGACCGGTTGACACGGCTCCACCTCGCGGGCTCCGGTAGCGAGCATCGCAGCCTTCCGTCGCGACGGCCGTGTGTTCCGCCGGGATCGACCGGGTCACCGGTCAGCCGGCGTTGCCGTAGCCGCCGGCCCTGGCGAAGGTCGCGCGGATGGTGGTGTCGTCGTGCCCGCCGGCGATGAGGTCCACCTTGGGTACCGCGACGGTGGTGCGAGAGGCCGGCCGGTTCACGATCCGTGGCTCGCCCTCGACGACGTAGCCCAGCGGCCCGCCGTTGGCCGAGCGAAAGGTGGCCGGGTTGGTGGTGTGCGCCTTGCTGACCCGGCTGGCGGCGTGGATCTCGTCACCGAAAACGACCAGGACGCCGAGACCGCGTGCCTGCCGGCTGGCCGCGACCTGGACGGCGGCGAGCAGATTGGCCGGCCCGTCCGCTCCGGCCAACGTCGGGTTGCGCATGGCTCCGGTCACCACCACCGGCTGAACTGCGCCGTGCCCGAGGTCGAGCAGGTACGCCGTTTCTTCGATGGTGTCGGTGCCCTGGGTGACCACCACCCCGTCGACCCCGCCGGCGAGCCGACCCCGGACCGCCGAGGACAGCGCGGCGATGTCGTCGAAGCTCAGCGAGGCGCCGGGAACCCGCCGGAAGTCCTCGACCTCGACGGCGATCCCCGTCTCCGCCAAGCCGGGCACCGCCGCGACGAGTTCGTCCGCCGACAGTGCCGGAACCACGCCGCCGGCGTCGCTCGCCGTCATCGCGATCGTGCCGCCCAGGCCGAAAACGACGACCCGCCCGGAGTCCTTGTCCGCCGCCAAACCGGCCACGGTGCTCCTTCCCGTGCCGACGAGTGCGATCGCCGAACCATATCCGCCCGGCTGCGGTGGCACGTGGTTGTCGCTTCACCGGTCACCTAGCTGCGGCGCGCCCTGGTCCACCTCCTCGAACAGCGCCGCCGCCCGCCGGGCGGTGTCCAGCGCCCGGCGCCTGGTGCTGAGCAGGCCCAGCACCAGGATGCCGACGCCGAGACCGAGCACCAGCCACCACACGCCGTGCGCCGCACCGGTGGCCGCCGTCCCGCCGCGTGCCATGCCCGATGCCGCGATCGTTCCGGAGATCGCGACGCCCAGCGTGGTGCCGGTCTGCCGCCCGGCAGAGGCCAACGAGGCGGCGACCCCGGCCATCGAGACCGGCATTCCGGAGACCGCCGTGTTGGTGATCGGCGGGTTGACGGTGCCCAGGAAGACGCCGAACAGCAGATAGACCGCGAGCACCGCGGGCAGTGGGGTGGCCGGTCCGAGCCAGAACGACGCGCCGCCGCCTAGCGCCAGTGCTGCCCCGGCGACCACCAGCGGCAGCCGGGGACCGCGCGCGCCGACCAGCCGGCCGGCGACCGGGGAGAGCGCCAGGACCAGCACGCCGACCGGGAGCAGGCACAGCCCGGCCGTCAGGGCGGACATGCCGCGCACGTCCTGCAGGTACTGGGTGGTCACGAACAGGAACGCGCCGAACCCGCACAACCCCCAGAGCGCCATCAGGATCGCCGCGCTGAACGGCACGCTGCGGAACAGGCGCAACTCCAGCAGCGGGTCGACCCGGCGCGGTTCGTAGCCGAGGATGCCCAGCACGCCGAGCACGGTGACGGCGAGCAGGCCGAGGATCACCGGCGAAGTCCAGCCCAGCGCCCGGGACTCGATGATCGCGTAGACGACGCTGCCCAGCACCAGGATCATCAGGGTCTGGCCCACCGGGTCGAACCGGCGCGCCCGGGCGGCCCGAGACTCGGGCACGAACAGCGCGGTGCACGTGACCGCGGCGGCCACGATCGGCACGTTGATCCAGAAGATGGACCGCCAGCCGAAGCCGTCGACCAGGGCGCCGCCGAGGATCGGGCCCAGCGCCAGCGACAGGCCGGACATCGCGCCGAACACCCCGATGGCCCTCGCCCGTTCAACCCGGTCCGGGAAGGTGTTCGCGACGATCGCCATCGCCACCGGGTTGAGCATCGAGCCACCGACGGCCTGCAACGCACGCGCCGCGATCAGCCAACCGATGCCCGGCGCCAGGCCGCACAGCAGCGAGCCGAGCCCGAAGGTGGCTAGGCCGGCCTGGAAAACGCGCCGGCGGCCCACCCGGTCGGCGGTGGACCCGCCCAGCACCAGGAAGCTGGCCAGCACCACGGTGTACGCGTCGACCGTCCACTGTAGACCAGAAACCGAGGCGTGCAGGTCGCGACGAATCGCCGGCAGCGCGACGTTGACGATGGAGATGTCCATCACCACGACGACGATGCTGGCGCAGCAGATCGCGAGCACCAGGAGTCGGCGGCGTCGACCCAATTCGGGCACGCCGCGCCGCACCGGCGGGCGCTGGACGGCCGTGGTCTCCGGCCGCGTTGAGATATTCATGAATCACGACGCTAGGATTTCGAGCGTGCTCGAAGTCAATCGGTCGGCGGTGCCCGAACCCGCTCGGTCCGATACCCAGGAGGGCCTGACCATCGCCGAGGCCGCCCGCCGAACCGGGGTCAGCGTGCATACCCTGCGCTACTACGAACGCGCCGGCCTGGTCGTCACCACCGTCGACCGCACCGCTGGCGGCCGGCGGCGCTACCAGCAGCGCGACCTCGACTGGATCGTCGTCTGCACCAAGCTGCGCGCCACCGGCATGCCCATCAAAACCATCCGGCGCTACGCCGAAATGGTGTCCGCCGGCCCCGGCAACGAGCAGGAACGGCTCGCCCTCATGGAGGCTCACCGCGCCGACGTGACCGCCAAGCTCGCCGAGCTGGAGGAGAACCTCACGCTCATCGACCGCAAAATCAACATCTACCGGGGTCGGCTCGCCGCCGGCGACGCCGACCAACTCTGGGCACCTCCGCCCTAGCGGTTTTCCTGGACGAGGATTTTCACTCTGCCGGGCTCATCCGCTCGGCCGTTCGGGTAAACAGCGACGAAGTCTATCGCCTACGTCGAGCACATGGGCGGATCCGTCCATATCGAGGATGACGCGGACGTGCGCGCCTGTACCCTGGCGTTCGACCGCCTCCGCTCCGTGGCGCTGAGCCCGAACGACTCACTCGCTCTGATCCGGCGGATGGCGGACGAGCTGTGAGCGGGGAGGCGCGATCCGAATGTCCACAGTGGACCTTTCCCGAGTCCGGTGGCGAAAGAGCAGCCGCAGCGGGCACGGCAACAACGGCGACTGCGTCGAGGTGGCGTGGTCCGGCGACGCGGTCGGCGTTCGCGACTCCAAGAACCCCGCCGGCCCCGTCCTCGTCCTCCCGGCTCACGCCTGGCATTCCTTCCTCGCCGCTCTCGACCGCGGCTGCTTCGACTCACCATCACCGTGATCTTGCAAGTCATGGCCGCCCATGCCGGCCTGCCTTGCGGTGGTCCGCGCAGGCGAGGAGAGGGTCTTCATGACCGCGCTACCCGAGTGGATGCTTCTGCCCCCGGAAGGGCTCGGCGCCGCGGACTACGAGGCGCTGCCCGAGGAGGTCTCCCGCCGCATTGAAGTGGTGGATGGAGCTGTCCTCGTCAACGTAACTCCGCGCCGTTCGCACCAGATCATCGCGCGGCGTCTCGCGAACGTGCTTGAAGAGGCGTGCGGCTCGGGCTCTGCGGTCGCGACGGATGTCGATCTACGCCTGCGGGACGTGCCGTTGCTGAACCGCCGGCCGGACATCGTGGTCTACGAGGCGTCCGTGCCAGATGACGACGTCCTTCGTCCCCACCATTGCGTTCTCGTCGTGGAGGTCATGTCACCCGGTTCGGTCACCGCTGACCAGATTGACAAGCCGGCGGAGTACGCAGCCGCCGGGATCGTCCACTTCTGGCGGGTCGAGATCGATGAGGCCAACTCATATCGACTGACGGTGTTCCGCTACCGGCTCGACCCCACGACCAAGTCGTACGCGTCCGCAGGCGTCGAGGTGGACAAAATGGTGGTCTCCGATCCGTTCACCGTTTCCGTCGACTTCGCGGATCTTCGGTAAAGATCCCTCGAGAATCCTGATATGCGGGACCATCCGGAAGAACATCCCGGCATCGTCTTTCGTCCCGGTCCGACCGGCGGGCGCGCCGGGTTGGTTGGTGGTCCGGACGTGTGGGCGGTCATCGAGACCTTGCTGACCGTGCGGGAGGCTGAGCCTCAGCTTCGCGGGGGACGCCCTCGTCGCCGCGACGGCCGAGGCGATCGGCGTGTCTGCGGGCAAGGTCCAGAGCGCGATGCGGTACTACGCGGTTCATCCTCAGCAGGTCGACGAACGGATCGCGGCGAACCGGGAGGCCGCCGAGGTGGCCGAGGCCGCGTGGCTTCGGCGCCGGGGACCCCGCCGCCAACGGCGTTCATGGTGACGTGCGGCACGGCTGTCACATCGCGACCGCGTGGTTCGTCAGAGCGGTGACAGGACCGATGGCGGTCGACGTGACAGCAAGGAGGACAGCCGTGCGGCCACGCATGAAGAACCCGGTTTTTGTTGTCCCTGACGCGTACCGGGCGATGATGGACCTGGCCGAGGCGACGAAGAAGACCGGCGTTCCGGAGACCACGCACCACCTGGTTCACCTGCGGGCGAGCCAGATCAACGGATGCAGCGTCTGCGTGCACATGCACGCCGCGGAGCTGCGCGAGGCCGGCGAGAGCGAGGAGCGCATCGACACCGTGGCGGCCTGGCGGGAGGCGCCGTTCTTCACCGACGCGGAGCGTGCCGCGCTGGCGCTCACCGAGGCCGTGACACGGCTCGCCGACCGGCCGGACCCCGTGCCTGACGAGGTGTACGAGGAAGCCGCCAAGCACTACGACGAGCAGCAACTCGCCGGCCTCATCCTCTCCATCGCGCAGATCAACGTCTGGAACCGGGTCAACGCCGCCACCCGGCAGGTCGCTGGCCAGCGCCCCTGAGGGCAGCGGTTGCGCGGTCACCGCGTCGGGACGCGGTGACCGCGCACGGCAAATCCCTCGATCCCGTGGTGGGCCGCACCGATACTGGGCAGCGGCGGCATAGCGACGGCGAGGGAGGCTTCCGGTGTCCTACGGCGACGACGCACACTTCGAGACCCTGGCGGTGCACGCGGGGGAGCGGCGGCCCGGACCGGAGGGGTCCGTGGTGTTCCCGCTGTACCAGGGCACGGTGTACGAGGTCGAGCGGGACACCGGCTACCACGGCATCAAGTACATCCGGCTGAACTCGACGCCGTCGCAGCGGTACCTGCACGACAAGCTGGCCGCGCTGGAGGGCGCCGAGGCGGCCGTCGCCACCGCGTCCGGCATGGCCGCGATCACCACCGCGCTGCACACCGTGCTGCGCGCCGGGGACCACCTGCTGGTCAGCGACTGCCTGTACGGGGGAACGCACGACTTCCTCACCGAGCACGCCGAGCAGTTCGGCTGGGAACACACCTTCATCGACCCGCGCCGGCCGGACACCTGGGAGGCGGCCCGCCGGCCGAACACCCGCGCCGTCCTGGTGGAGACGATCAGCAACCCGCTGATGCGGGTGCCGCGGCTGCGCGAGGTGGCGGATTTCGCGCGCCGCAACGGGTTGGTCAGCCTGATCGACAACACGTTCGCCACCCCGGTGAACGCCAGGCCGCTGGCGCTGGGCTTCGACCTGGTGCTGCACAGCGCGACCAAGTACCTCAACGGGCACTCCGACGTGGTGGCCGGCGCGGTGCTGGGCCGCGCCGAACTCGTCGAGCGGGTCCGCACCACGCTGAACCACTTCGGCGGCAGCCTCGACCCGCACGCCGGGTTCCTGCTCGCTCGCGGCCTGAAGACGCTGGCGCTGCGGGTCCGGGCGCACAACGAGAACGCGCTCGCGCTGGCCCGGTTCCTCGCCGACCACCCGGCGGTCGCCGAGGTCAACTATCCGGGCCTGCCCGGGCACCCGGACCACGCGCACGCCGCCGAGCTGCTCTCCGGCTTCGGCGGCATGCTGAGCCTGCGGCTGGCCGGCGGCCTGGACGTGGCGGAGCGCATGATCGAGGCGCTGCGGCTCCCGTACCCGGCGCCGAGCCTGGGCGGCGTGGAAACCCTCATCACCCGCCCCGCCGCGACCTCGCACGCCGGAATGAGCCGGGGGGACCGCGAGCGCATCGGCATCACCGACGACCTGGTCCGGGTCAGCGTCGGCGTGGAGCACGCCGACGACCTCGTCGCGGACTTCGACCAGGCGCTCGCCAAGGCCACCCTGTAGCAGCAGGTGCTACCGCCGCACCGCGTGCAGGTGCCACACGGCCGAGAGGACCCGGCCCCGCTCGTCGGTGCGCAGCGCGCCGAGGTCGATCTCGATGCCGACGCCCTCGAACGAATTCGGGTCACGCCGCGCCAGGGACTCCCGGGTGAAGGCGATCGTGTAGTCGGTGTGCTCGATGCTCCGGATGTCCCAGTGCTCGCCGAGGTGGGCGCGCAGATCGTCCTGGCTCACCGAGATCGGCATGCGCATGCCGCCGGGTTCCGTGTCGGAGAAGGCGAACAGGTGCAGGTGCGCGCCGGGCCTGGTGACCCGGTGCAGCGCCGCGGCGTACCGGGTGCGGTCCTCGTCGCCGAGGCAGTGGTAGAGGGCGCTGTCCAGCACGGTGTCGAACCGCTGCTCGAAACCGGCCAGCTCGGTCGCGTCCGCCGGCACGAACTCGACGTGCACGCCCCGTGCCTCGGCACGTTCCCGGGCGCGGCGCAGCGCGGTGGGCGCGGCGTCCACCCCGACCACCCGGTACCCGCGCTCGGCGAGGAACACGGCGTTCCCGGCGAGCCCGCAGCCGACGTCGAGGACGTCGCCGCGGAAGCCGCCGCGCCGCTCCAGTTCGACCACCGCGGGCTGCGGGCCACCGATGTCCCACGGCGCCACGTCGAATCCGGTCCCGAGCCCCTCGACGGGCGGTTTGCCCTGGTAGAAGGCCTCGAAGTCGACGTCCTCCGGTGCGAAGGCGCCGCCCTGCCCCTGGTTGCTCACGGTTGTCCCCTTCCCCGTGGCTTGCGTTCCTGATTAACTCAACAGGCGTTGAAATACTGCTCCGCGTACCTGCCCGGCGTCAACACTCGCCGCCGATGTTTGCGCGGCGCGAAAAAATGCGTGATACGCATGATCTGCCGCTAGCGTGGTGCCATGACCGAGGTGACGACGAGCGCGCTCCGGGTGCCCGGGGCGAGCCTGTACCACGAGGTGCGCGGCCACGGTCCGGCGCTGCTGCTGGTCGTCGGCGGAAACGGCGACGCCGGCACGTTCCGGGGTGCCGCCGAGGCACTGGCCGACCGGTTCACCTGGAGCACAAGCTGCGCCAGGACCCGCGCTACGTCCCGGACGTCGAGGCGCTGCGGGGCGCGGGCGCGCGGCTGGTGCTCGCCGGCGGGCGGGACTCCCGCGAGGAACTGCCCTACCGCCCGAACGCCGAGCTGGCCCCGCGGCTGGGCACCGAGGTGACCGAGTTCCCCGGCGGCCACGTCGGCTACGCGACGCATCCGGCCGAGTTCGCCGCCCGGCTGGCCGAGGTTCTCACCCGGTGACTCCCGGCCGTGCCGGCACGGCGTGACTACCCCTCGCGCGCCTGGTCGGGCACGTGCGTGCCGGGCTCCGCGCGGGCGGCGGCCGCGACCACCGGCGAGCGCCGGAACGCGGTGGCCACCCGAACCAGCCGGTCGGTCTCGCCGCGCAGGTCGCTGCGGCCGGCCGGGTCCGCGGCGGGCGCGGCCGGGGCGTGCGTCGGCCGGCCGGCGGCCCTGGCCCGCAGCGCCGCCGCCAGCTTGGCCGCCTCCACGGTGGCCGCCAGCTCCTCGCCGGTGAGCCCGGCCAGCCGCGCCTGTCGCTCGGCGGTGGCCGCCACGTCCGGGTCGAACCAGGGCCGGAGCGCGAGCCGGCCGTCGTGGATCTCGATGACCCGCCGGTACAGCCGGAGGTCGAGATCGCGCACGCTCAGCCGGTCCGCGAGGCGGGACGCCGGCGGGTGCAGCGCGATCGCCGGCACCGCCCGGTACAGCGCCGCCCACAGCGGGTAGAGCCGGTGGTAGGTGCGGTACTCGCGCACCCAGCGATACAGCGCCGACAGCCGTGGCCCCCAGGCGGGGAGGGTGAGGCCGCAGATGGTGACCAGCGTGCCGGCACCGGCGAACAGCGGCACCAGGAACTCCCAGGCGCCGGGGTTCGCGCCCGCCCACGTGCCGACGACGTCGGCCACCCGGACCGCGCAGTAGCCCAGCGCGGTGATGGCGCCGACGGTGTTCAGCCGCAGCCCGCGACGCAGCCAGGGCCGGCCGGCGAGCCGGGCGAACTGCCAGGACATCCGCGCCGTCACCACCAGCGCCACGGCCAGCGTCACCACGTAGAACAGCAGGTAGGCGGTGACCAGCGGGCGGCCGGCGTTGTCCAGCAGGAAGTCCCGGTAGCGCTCCCGGGCTCCGGCGAGGACGAACAGCGTCACCATGGTGGCCAGCACCGGCCCGAGGACCAGTAACCTCCGCCGCACCCGAAGCCGGGCCAGCGCCGGCGGATAGGTCCAGAAAAGCAGCATGGCCTGCACCGCGAAGCTGTAGGCGACCACGCTCATGTGAATGCAGAACGCCGCCACGTTGGGCAGGCCGAGAATCGCATCGAGCGCGGCGGAGACCGCCGGTGTCGACACCGTGAAGATGGCGCCGAGCAGCGCGAAGTTGACGCAGAGAACCACCAGCGCCGGATTCCGCCGTAACGGGCGCAGCAGGCCGCTGGCCTTGTAGAGAAACGTTATCCAGGACGCGACAGCGCAGATCGGGAAGATGATGTCCTTCATCCGTGGTCCGGCGGGCCGCTGAGCGAGTCCTCGATTCTGGACACGATTCCGGCGGTTTCCGGGGGCGGGTTCCAGGCCGGTTCGGGCCGCTGCCGGTGGGCGCGTTCCAGGATCATCGACGCGATCAGTTCGGCCTCCTGCTCCTCCACCGCCGTGTAGTGGGTGCGGCCGAGCACCCGATGCACCATCGCCGGATCCAGGCTGGGGAACAGCAGGCCGAACGCGGCTCCGTCGAGCATCGGCGCGGCCTCGTGCCGGCAGAGCAGGTGACCGACCTCGTGCAGGACGATGTGTTCCTGGTGCAGCGCGGTGGTCTGCCGCTCGTAGAGGATGTACTCGGTGCCGGCGGTGGACACCCAGATGCCGCACGGTCCGTCCGGCGGCAGGTTCAGTGGCACGAGCCGGATCGCCCGCCCCCACCAGGTTTCCAGCCGCCAGCACAACTCGACCACGTCGAAGGGCGTGGGGATGTCAAGGTCGCGGACCCGTCTTTCGCACCGTCGGCGTAACTGCTTGCGATTAATCCTCTCCCGCTCTCCGTCCGATCCGCGCTGTGGCCGGGAGAAAACAGTCATCCGCTGCGCCCTGGTGGTTTAGCTCACGTGGTGTTCGCAGGTTAACACTTCGCGGAAGGTCGCGGGGAGTGATCGCCGGATGCCGGCGACTGGGCCGAAGGCGTTACGCCGCTGTTTCGCCCGTGGCGGACGGTGCCGGCGGCGCCGTGGGGCCGAATTCCGGATCCGGTGGTTTTCGGTAGGGTGGCGGTCCCGTGGACCTGTTGATCTTCGTAGCACGAATCCTTCCCGGCGACGCCGGCCAGCGGATCGACGACGGCGCGGTGCTGGTCTCCGACGGCCGCATCGTGGCCGCCGGCCACCGTGACGAGGTGGAACCGCTGGCGCCGCCGAGCGCCGAGCGGGTGTCCTTCCCGACCGGAACCGCCCTGCCCGGCCTGATCGACTGTCACGTGCACCTCGCCTTCGACGCCGGCCCGGACATCGCGGCCGCGGTGGCCGGCGAGAACACCGCGCTGGTGCTGGGCATGGCCGCCCGCGCGCAGCGGTTACTCGACGCCGGCGTGACCACCGTCCGGGACCTGGGCGACCGCGCCGGGCTGGCGGTGCGGGTCCGGGACGCGATCGCCGCCGGTCACCTGGCCGGCCCGCGCATCCTCGCCGCCACCGTGCCGCTGACCATCCCGGGCGGGCACTGCTGGTTCCTCGGCGGCGAGGTGGACGGGGAGCGGAGCATCCGGGACGCGGTGCGCCGCAACGCCGACGCGGGCGCCGACGTGATCAAGATCATGGTCACCGGCGGTCACCTCACCCCCACCGGGCCGGGCATGTGGGACTCCCAGTTCGGCGCGGACGAGGTGCGCGTCGCCGTCGAGGAGGCCGGCCGGTTCGGGCTGCCGGTCGCCGCGCACGCGCACGGCACGGACGGCATCGCCGCGGCCGTCGCCGCCGGGGTGACCACCATCGAGCACTGCACCTGGCTGCGCGACGGCGGGTTCGACGCGCCCGAGGACCTCGTCGCCCGGATAGTCGACGCCGGCATCTACGTCTGCCCGGCGATCAGCCGGAACTGGCGCGGCTTCGCCAAGCGGTTCGGCGAGGACAACGCGGCCGAACTGTTCGACCGGCTGCGCTGGATGGACGAGCGGGGCGTGCGGCTGGCGGCCGGCACCGACACCGGCGTGCCCGGCGCGGTGTTCGCCGACCCGGTGGGCGCCCTCGAGGTGTTCGCGCACGTCGGGTTCGCCCCCGAGCGGATCATCGAACTGGCCACGGTGGACGCGGCCGCCGCGCTCGGCCTGCCGGACACCGGGCGGCTCGTCCCCGGCAACCGGGCCGACGTGCTGGTCGTCGACGGCGACCCGGTGGCCGGCCTCGCCGCGCTGCGCGATGTCCGGCTGGTCCTCGCCGGCGGGCGGCCGCACGTCCCCACCACGGCGGCGCTCCGGTCAACCTGAGCCGGGTGCGCGAGCGCCGGCCAGTGTGGTGACACTGGAGGCGTGGACGCACTCGTTCGGGCGCTGGGCGACAGGATCTCCGGCGACGTGCGGGCCGACGCGGGCACCCGCGCCGCCTACGCCACCGACGCGTCGAACTACCGGCACGTGCCGCGCGCGGTGGTGCTGCCCCGCGACGCCGAGGACATGGCCGCCGTGGTCGCCGTGTGCGCCGAGCACGGCGTGCCGGTCACCCATCGCGGCGCCGGCACCTCCATCGCGGGCCAGGCGTGCGGCGCGGGCGTGGTCGTGGACGGCTCCCGCTACCTGGACCGCATTCTCGACCTGGACCCGGACGCGCGCACCGCGCGGGTGCAGCCCGGGGTGGTCCTGGACGACCTGCGCGCCGCCGCGGCACCGCACGGCCTGACGTTCGGCCCGGACCCGTCCACGCACAGCCGGTGCACGCTCGGCGGGATGATCGGCAACAACTCCTGCGGCTCGCACTCGGTGGCCTGGGGCACCACCGCGGACAACGTGGTCGCGCTGGACATCCTGCTCGCCGACGGCACCCGGCTCGAGGTGTCCGATGTGGACTCCGCGGGGCCGCTGGCGCCGGGACTGCGCGCGCTGGTGGACCGCAACCTGGCGGCGCTGCGCACCGGCATGCCCCGGCTGTCCCGGCGGATCTCCGGCTACGCGCTGGACGCGCTGCTGCCCGAGCACGGCGGCAACCTGGCCCGCGCGCTCACCGGCACCGAGGGCACCTGCGCCACGCTCTTGGCCGCGACCGTGCGCCTGGTGGAGAGCCCGCCGGTGCGGGTGCTCGCCGTGCTCGGCTTCACCGACACCTTCACCGCGGCCGACGCGGTGCCCGCGATCCTCGCGCACCGCCCGCTGACCGCGGAGAGCGTGGACACCGCGCTGGTCGGCGCGTACCGGACCAACCGGGGGCCTTCGCCGGTGACCGAGGCGCTGCCGGCCGGCGGCGCGTGGCTGTACTGCGAGGTCGGCGGGGCCACCGCGGACGAGGCCAGGGCGCGCGCCGAGGAACTGGCCGGCGCCGGGGAGTCCGCGCTGATCGTCACCGCGCCGGCCGAGCAGCGCGCGTTCTGGCGGCTGCGTGAGGAGGGCTCCGGGATCACCACCCGGCTGCCCGACGGCACCGAGGCCTACCCCGGCTGGGAGGACACCGCGGTGCCGCCGGAGAAGCTCGGCGACTACCTGCGCGCCTTCCACGGCCTGCTCCGCGAGCACGGCCGGCACGGTGTCTACTACGGACACTTCGGCGAGGGCTGCATCCACGTCCGGCTGGACTTCGACCTGGTCAGCCCGGACGGCGTGGCAGCGTTCCGGCGGTTCGGCACCGACCTGGCCGACCTGGTGGCGAGCCACGGCGGGTCGCTGTCCGGCGAGCACGGCGACGGTCAGGCCCGCGCCGAACTGCTGCCGAAGATGTACCCGGCCGAGGTGATCCGCGCGTTCGGCGAGTTCAAGGCGCTGTTCGACCCGGAAAACCTGCTCAACCCCGGCCGGCTGGTCGACCCGCTGCCGCTGGACGCCGACCTGCGCTGGCCCTCGGCGTCCACAGTGGACGTCCCCGTGGCGTTCCGCTACCCCCGCGACGGCGGATCGTTCGCCGCCGCGGCCCGCCGCTGCGTCGGCGTCGGCAAGTGCCGCAACACCTCCGGCGGCGTGATGTGCCCGAGCTTCCGGGCCACCCGGGACGAGCGGCACTCCACCCGCGGCCGGGCCAGGGCGCTGGTGGAGATGCTGCACGGCGAGGCGGTCACCGACGGCTGGCGCTCCGCCGACGTGCTCGGCGTGCTTGACCTGTGCCTGTCCTGCAAGGCCTGCCGCGCCGAGTGCCCGGTGGACGTGGACATGGCCACCTACAAGGCCGAGTTCCTGCACCAGCACTACCGGCACCGGCCCCGGCCGGCCGCGCACTACTCGATGGGCTGGCTGCCGGTGTGGGCGCGGGCCGCCGGGCTCGCGCCCCGCGCAACCAACGCCCTGCTGCGCCGGTCCGCGCTGATCAAGCGGCTCGGCGGGATCGCGGCGGAACGCGCCCTGCCCGCGTTCGCTGAGCCGTTCACCCGCGCCTTCCGCCGCCGGGCACCCCGCGCGGGCGGGCGCCGGGTGGTGCTCTGGCCGGACACCTTCACCAACGCGTTCGACCCGCACATCGGCCGCGCCGCGGTCGCGGTGCTGGAGGCCGCCGGCTACACCGTCGAACTGCCCCGCGGCCCGGTGTGCTGCGGGCTGACCTGGGTGAGCACCGGACAGCTCGGCGTGGCCCGGCGCGTCATGGCGCGCACCGTCCGGGCGCTCGCCGAACCCGTCGCGGCGGGCGTGCCGATCGTCGGCCTGGAGCCGAGTTGCACCGCCGCGCTGCGCACCGACCTGCCCGAACTGCTCGGCGGACCGGACGTCGAGGCGGTGGCCGGCGGCGTGCGCACCCTGGCCGAGCTGCTCACCGCCGGCGACCTGGACTGGCTCGCCGGGCGGCTGGACACCGACGCCGTCGGGCAGGTGCACTGCCACCAGTCCGCGGTGCTCGGTTCGGCCGCGGACCGGGCGCTGCTCGACCACGTCGGGGTGCGGGCCGAGTTCGTCGAGGGCTGCTGCGGGCTGGCCGGCAACTTCGGCTTCGAGCGCGGCCACTACGACGTCTCCCAGGCGTGCGCGGAGCACGCGCTGTTCCCCGCGTTGCGGGACGCCCCGGACGCCCTGGTGCTCGCCGACGGGTTCAGCTGCCGCACCCAGATCGCCCAGGGCACCGGCCGCGCCGCCGTCCATCTCGCCGAGGTCCTCCACCGTGCCTTGGCCCGGAATTCAGCCCACTGACCAAGCCCGACCGCGGCGGCCATGGGCGCGAACGAGGAAATGCGGAACCCGCGACGAGTACGCACCCTCGCCCTCGTCGGACCGAAGGCCGGCTCATGCTGGACCACGGGTTGGCCGGTACAAGTAAGCGCTTTTCAAACCCAAGACCTCTACCGCACGCGGCTACGACTCCTGGCGTGGTCCACGCGACGGTCGCGGGTTGGTCTGCACGGCTGATGCCGCTTCTTCAATCGCCTGTAGCGTGAGTTTCGGGAGGGCCGGAAAATTCGTTTTTTTCGGGGGCGGAGACCTGTCTGTCAGTAGCGCGGAATCTGATGCTCCATCATTGGATGATAGCCACCGGTCCGTCTCGCCGTCGTCGGAGTCGGCAACCCTGGGATACGATTGCCGATAGTGATGAGTAGGCTGATATCGCCTGCCTTTCTTGTTGACCGCTACGGTCGGCGACAGTGCGCCACCTTTCGCGCATTCTATGTGTTCGCGGCATTCGCAGAGAGGCTTTCGTGAGCTTATCCACAAGATTGTCGGCAACCGTGGCAATGGTAGCCGCGCTGGTCGGGCTGTCCGTGATCGTTCCTCCGCTGGGGTCTGCGGCCGAACCAAGCTGGTGCCAGCGTCAGCCGCGCGATGCGGTAGCGCAGATGTGTGCTGACCAGGCCCAGTACATGGAGCGTTATTCAGAGCCCTTACCAGCCAAGTCGGTAGAACTCAAGTGCGGTGACGATTCGGATGACATTCGGAAGCTCGGCGAGGTGCCCTCGAAAGCCGGTGGCAAGTATCTTCCAGTTCTTGACATGGGCGATGCATCGTTCGACGGCAGAGCGCAGTGAGGAGATCACCCTGTTGTTTGCCTTGTCGCCGATAGAGAGCTCGCCAC
>NZ_BJFL01000007.1:6393-216570 GCF_005405885.1 Gandjariella thermophila | reverse complement strand
CGCACGGGGGTCTGCGCGCGAGCGTCCACCACCCTGCGGACGTGCCTTCGCTGGTGGGATGAGCGGCTCCACCAACGCCCAGAGTTCGTCGGGCACCAACCGTTCCGACAACGAGTCGATCACGGCGCGAGATCATCGCAGCCTACCCAGCAACATCCAAACGAGACACGCTCTAAGTTGACTACCCAGTTGCCTGCTGAGTTGACCACCGAGTTGCCGCGCGGTGGGACGGTCCCAGGCTTGTGTTCCGGTACGGCCATCCGAGGGAATGATCTTGCGCTGGGAGCTGCGAGGCGGGCAGGGTTCGATACGGGTGAATGCGCGCGGGAAGGAATCTGCGATGAAGGGCGAAGTCGTGGAGTGCCCGCGTGGTGATGTTTCCGAGGGCGCACCGCCGCTGTACGAGGCGCCCGTGCTGGAGGAGGTCGGTGAGGTCGCTGCGCTGACCAACGGCACGTCGTTCGATGACACCGCTGACCGCAAGCGCTTCTACTACTGACGCGGCAGCATGTGGTGGATGCTCGGTTCGCACGAGTATTCCCCGCCTGGGGGCGACCGGCCGTGCCTGACCATCGCTGGGCGATGGCGGCTGTGGCACGGCCCGGCCGCACCCGGTCTCGGGGTACGTCATGCGAGCGTCCCAGGATGTGACCTCGTTGTTCTCGGCTGTTGTCCGGCGGCCGATGCGGTGCTGGAGCGAGCAGCGCGCGGCATTGCTGCTGGTCAGGTGGACGCGCTGGAGCATGTGGGCGGTAGCCGCGTGGTGCTCGCGGCGCGCGCCGATGAGCTGCTGATCTCGGGCGATTTGGCCGGGCAGCGTCCCGTGTACTACCCACGCGATTCCCGCGACGGTCTGGTGGCGGGCTCGCACGCTCGCTTCCTGAGTGCAGGGACGAGCAGGGGAGTTGACTGGGACTGGTTGGCCGCGCATCTGCTGGTGCCCGGTGCGGCCGACGTGTGGTGGACGCGCACGCCGTGGCGCGGCGTGAAGGCGCTGCGTCCGGGCTGGACGTTGCGGATCGCTGGCGACGGTACGACCACGCAGGTGTGCCACGTGGCCCTTCCCGCGCCTGGGCCAAATGTGGAGGATAGCGCGACCGCCTTATTCGAGTCGCTACGACAGGCCGTGCGCAGCCGCGTCAGCGACGCGAGGTGCCCCACGGCGGACTTCTCCGGTGGGTTGGACTCCTCAAGCCTCGCGGTGCTGGCGTCGGCCGTGGCAGGCGAGGTGCCCGCGCTGACGGTTGCCACCGAAGGCGTGGACGACGTGGCGGTGGCGGCCGAAGCGGCGAGGCAAGTGCCGACGCTGCGCCATCACGTCATCGCGGAGCCTTCCGCGCTGCTGCCGTATGCGGACCTGGAGCGCACCCCGCTTACTGATGAACCGTGGCTCGGCGCGGTGACCAGCGCGCGGGAGCGCTGGTGGATGCAGCAAGTCTGCTCCGCGGGGTCCGATCTGCACTTGTCCGGTGATGGTGGGGATGGCGTGTTGCTGGCGACACCGGCCTACCTCGCCGACCTAGTGTCAGCTCGACAGGGGCGGGCGCTGTGGCGGCACGCCGTAGGGTGGGCGCGTCTGCGCCACCAAGCACCGCACGCCTTGATCCGCGCGGCCGTGGCGTTGCGCGGCACCAGCTATCCGCAGGCGTGCCACAACGCCGCTGATCAGCTTGCCAAGAACACGCGCGCCGGGCGCGGGTGGGCCGGGCTGGTCTCCTGGTTCCGCGTCAGTGCGGCGGCCGAGTGGGCAACCCACGAAGGGCGCGCCGCTGTGGCGCGCATGTTGCGTGAGCACGCGGAAACCCGTGCCCACGCCAGCGTTCCGGGACGCATGGGCATCGGGGACTCTGCCGCGTTCCTCGCGTTGAACGCCTTCGCGCGGCAGCAGCGCTTGGACGCTGACGTGGCCGAGCAGTGGTCGGTCAATCACCACGCCCCGTACCTGGACGACGGCGTGGTCCGCGCGTGCTGGTCGGTGCCCGCGTGGCAGCGGACCACGCCCGAGCAAGCCAAACCACTACTCCGGCGCGCGATGAACGGCACCGTCCCGGCGAGCGTGCTGGACCGGAGGACGAAAGGCGACTACACCACGCCCGCATACCAGGGATTACGTGCCCACGCCGACACACTGCGCGATCTCCTCGGCAGCTCACGGCTCGCCGAGGCCGGGCTATTCGATCGAAACAGAATGATGTCTGAGCTGGACCGAGCAATCAACGGGCACAGCATTCGACTCGCCGCCTTCGACGCGATGATTGGTACGGAATTGTGGCTGCGTCAACAAGAACAGAGCAAGTGAAAGGCCGTGAGATGCGGATCGTCGCCGAATCCGGCGTGCACACAACCATATTCGATGACGGTGCGCTCTTGGCCGTATCGCGCAACGGCAAAGTGTTCCGGGCGAATCCCACCGCAGCGGCCATGTGGACAGCGATCGCGGAATCCGATGGTGATCCGGAACGAGCTGCGGTGTCCATCGCGAACCACTACGGAATACCGCAGGAGCGTGCCCGGTCGGACCTGACCTCCTTGGTAGGCAGGCTGCACGACGCCCAGCTCATCCGGTGGCAGCCATGAGCACACCAATGGCCGCGCCGCCGTCAGCGACTCAGCCCGGACGAGCCCGTACCGTGGCAGCCGCCCTCGCTGTGACGACGGTGCGGGCGGCCGTCCGTTTGCTGCCGTTCGGGCGGATCACCGGATTCGTTCGTGCCGTGAACACCGGCCGGGAGGCCACCCGAGGCGAGATCGAGCGAGCCCTGCACGCGGTGGATGCCGCAGCGACCTGGCTGCCCTTCCGCGTCGCCTGCCTGGAACGCTCACTCGCAGGGCTGGTGCTGCTGGCGGCACGTCGCCGCCGCGCGACGTGGTGCCTCGGCGTGCGCCAAACTCCTCCGATCGCCATGCACGCCTGGCTTGCCGACGCGGCAGGCCAGCCCGTCGCCGAGCTGGAGGTCATGCCCACCTACCGCACGATCCTGACCGTGCCATCCGAACCGACAGGAGAAATCACACCGTGACCGCAGGCATCGACTACGACTACTGGACCACCGACCCCCACACCGGCGACCCCATTCCGCAAAGCAGCAGCCCCACGCGGATCGCCGAAATGGTAGCGCTCGCCGATATAGAACCGGGAATGCGCGTGCTGGAGATCGGCACTGGAACCGGATACACCGCCGCCGTGCTCGCGGAAACCGTGGGGCCGTCGGGACACGTGGTCTCGTTGGATGTGGATCGGGAATTGGTCGCCCGCGCCGCCGAGCTTCACCAGCGCGCCGGGAACAGTCACGTCGAAATCCACGTCATCGACGGCACCAAGGGATGGGAAACCGGGGCTCCCTACGATCGGATCATCGGCTGGACCACCCCGCATGTTCTTCCAGAACAATGGGTTCAGCAATCGGCCGACGGTGCCGTCATCGTGACCCCTGTCAAGATTATCGACATCGCGAACGCGCACGCTGTCATCCGGTGCCGGATCGACCACGGCAAACCCGCCGACGCAACGGCGCATCCCGGTAGCTTCATCGAGATGACCTCGGAACCGGTCACCGACTTCGGCCAGCCGCTGCGCTACGTCGACAGCATCGTCACCACCGACGCGGGCGAGCGGGCGTGGATCAGCATCAGCGGACATGATGTTGCGCCCGAGCAGGCGGAATCGATCGTCCGTCAACTCGCCGCAGCCGAACCACACCGGGAATGGATCAACCCCACCGAGTGGCGGGACTTCACCGGCTACCTGATCAGCAGCGTCAGCGACGGCACTCCAATCAGCGCCAGCACTGGCATCGGTCAGGGCTTCGGCTTCACCAACCAGGAGGGCACCGCGCTCGTGCTGCGCGACGGCTCGGTGGTCGCTTGTGGCGCGGCGGCGACCATGAACACGTTGCGCAGCCTCCGAGATGCCTGGGAGCACGCGGGCAAGCCCGGATTCGACGCAGCCGCCGTGGTTTTCACGGCAACCGACGACGGGTGGCGTCCCTGCCTGCGCTACTAACACGCCTGTGCCGAGGGAGGGGGCGGGGGACTCGTGTTCGTCCCCCGCCCCTCAGGACCGAGTGGCAGCGGGTGAATGCGCGCATCGTTGCGGACATATGCCACTCGGGGTTCAGGGCGCCTCGCGGGTTCACGGGCCGTCCGCGTCGTCTCGGGGCCAACTCGGCTCGGTGGCCCCGGCCGGAGGAACGTAGGGCCGCCACCGTGAGCTTGCGTGCGTGTTGCTGGTGCTCAGCAGCCAATCCAGGGCGTTGACGGCGTAGCCGAATCGGTGCTCCACCACCCGGCCGTGCTCGGCGGGGTGGTGGTAGTCGAACCTGGCCTCGGCACGTACGGCGTGGGCCAGTCCGTTCGGGCGCAACGCCAGGTATTCGACGTATCCGGCGCGCACTCGCCACAGGCGGGTACCGATCACCGTGCCGTCGTCCGCATCCGGCAGCGGCCGGAATCCTTCGACGTACAGGCGTCGGCCCAGGTCTTCGACTGCCTGACGGGACAGCGGGTTCATCGTTGCGAGGGTCACCGGAGGCCGGGCAGCCACAGGGCACTGGACGCGCGCCGGGCCACGACTGGCGCGCCGGGCGTGCCGTGCGGCGGCAGGTCCAGAAGAGCGGTGATCACGTCGGCGACCGTGCCGCTGGTCTCCCACAGCGGGTCTCCCTCCGGGTAGTCCTCGGCTCGGAACCGAGCCGCGATCGCTTCGGTCATCCCGCGCAGCACGTAGGTCTCCACCGCGCCCTGGGGCGTCCAGCGCTCGGCGTAGATCGCTTCGACGGCACCGCCATTCGGTCCACGAAAGTTCAGGAACGTGAAACCGGCGTCCATGCTGCGCTCAATCGCGGCGATGTGAGGCGCTTCCTCGCTGGTCAGTGGTCGTGTCATCGGCGTATCGCTTCCTGCGGCTGGAAGGCGGCGACCCTGCCGGAGGTCGGGGGTCAACGACAGGGCCGCCGCCGCTGGTGCCCGGCCGTGCCGCTCGGGGTCCGGCACGGCCGAACGGGTTCACCGGCGGATGAACGGCAGTACCCGCGCGTGCTGGCCCGCCTCGATCGCGGTGGCCTGCTGTTGCAGGTGCTCCGCCAACTCGCGAGCGGCGGCGGGTGTCAGCAACGCGGCCTCGCCCGGCGGGGCAAGCAGCACCACGCGGTCGCCGTCGTCGTGGCGGTAGGTGGCTACGGACCTCGGACGCTGGAGCCCATCGGTACAACCCACGGTCCACCTGGTAAGCGGCGAACCGCGCCGCTGAGCGGTGGTCATAGCGCCCTCCCCTACTCGCGATCTTCCGGCGTACCGTGGTGACGCTACGAGTACGTTCCTGCGCAAAGTGACAAAAAACTGACAATCACGGTTGGTAACGCGAACGGGCTCCGTAGCATCGTGTTCAGGACACGACCAAGGGACGGAGGGTCGCCCGGATGGATCAGCCAGAAGGCGGCATAGCGCACCGAGTCGCCGAATCCCGCAAGCTCGCCGGACTGACACAAAACCAGCTCGCCCAACGGGCCAACGTGTCCGCTTCGCTCGTGCGTAAGGTCGAACAAGGCCGCGCCCCTGCCTCGCCCGCATTCGTCTCCGCCGTGGCGCGGGCACTCAACACCGGCGTCGCCGACCTGCTGGGCCAGCCGTTTGAACACCGCAGCCGCGCGGAACACCGCATCCACGCCACCATCCCGCCGCTGCGCCGCGAGCTGGCCGCCTACACCATCCCGCCGGATGAAGCCATTCGCCCGCGTTCGATGAAGGAGCTGGCCGCCGCCGTCGCCCAGGCGTCCAAACACCGGCACGCTGTCAACCTCGACGCTCTGGGGGCCGAGCTTCCCGGCCTGCTAGCCGAGCTGCGCGCGCAGGTGTGGAACTCCACCGGTGCGGAACAAGAACGCGCCTACTGGCTGCTGGCCGAGGCGTACTACGCCGCCAGCCAGGCCGCCTACAAACTCGGCTACATCGACCTAGCGTCCCTGGCGGTCGACCGTTACGAGTGGGCCGCCGAACGCAGCGGAGACGAGTTGGCCGTGCTGGTCGGCCACTACCAGCGAGCAGGCGAAATGATCAGTGCCGCCGACTGGAACAGTGCCCTGCGGCTGCTCGAACACAGCCGGGCACGCATCGAAGACCGCATTCGCGGCAGCGACGCGCCCGCCATCGCCGTCTGGGGCAACCTGCATCTCAAATCCGGCCTTGCCGCCGCGCGATCCGGCGACACGGCGGCCGCAGACGCCCACTGGAACGAAGCCAACGAAGCGGCCCAACGGCTCGGTGCCGACCGCGACGACTACCGCCTGTGCTTCGGGCCGACCAACGTCAACATCTGGTCCGTCGGCCTCGCGGTCGAGGCGATGAACGGCACCGAGGCCATCAAGCGCGCCGAGCGGTTTGACATCCCGCCGCACACCCAACGGGAACGCGCCGGACACCACTGGATCGACGTGGCGCGCGGGTTCTTGCTGCACGGCGACCACGACAAAGCCACCCGCAGCCTCTACAAGGCCAAGGAAACCGCACCCCAGCAGGCCAAATACCACCCGATGGTCCACGAAACCATCCGCACCCTGGCCCGCGCACGCCGCCGAACCGATCCGGTCGCACGCCTGGCCGCCTGGGCAGGCGTCCAGAACGCCTGACCCAAGCGGCACGACCGTGACGGTCGTGCCGCTACGACCCTGATCATGCGGGCAGATTCATCCGCACCGGCGACTGCTGGTTACGGATGGATGGAACTTGCCCGGTCTTACGCCACCGGCGCAGCACGCGGCGGCCGTAGTTGTTCGTTCCGGCGATCCGGTCCAGTTCCGCGCCGGTGGGCGTGCGTCCCTTGGCTCGCTCGGTCTGGTAGTAGGCCCACCTGCGTTGTTCGGCGGTCGGCTCCGGCTGCTTCCGAGACTGGGCCGAGATCACCGAGAGGCGGGCTGGCCGTGCGGTCTCGCTGTCGGTCTCGGTCGTCTCGGTGGTCTCGTTTGCGGTCTCGCCGGTGGTCTCGGTGTGGCGGCGTTTGAGCGCCCGGTTGAGCAGTTCGACCGCCAGCAGCAGCGCCAGCGGCGGGCACGCCGCGACCGCCACGGCGAACACGCTCAGCTCCGGCGCGGCGGCGATGTTGGCGCACAGCGACATCGGCCTGGGCAGTGGTCAATCCCCTGATGATCGTCTCGGCGTTCATCGGGCACCACCGCCCGAGAACACGCGACGGGTACCCACCGGCTTGATCCTGATCTCAGGACCTTCCGCCGTGAGGGTGTTCGTGTTGTGTAGCGTTAGGCCCGCCCCATGCGGTACGGGGACTCGTCGCGGACGAACAGGGTGCCCCGCACCAGGTGGCTCCCACCGGCCGCAGCCGTCGGCGCCGGACCGGCCGCCGGCCAACCGGCTGCTCGCCCCCGGGGCCGGGCTGATCGACCGGATGCGCGACGCGCTCTCCGGCCGCGCGCACTGAGCGCACCGCCGCCGTGCCGCGGAACGGCCGGCAAGCCGGGTGGCGCAGCCCCTGACCGGACGGGTCGTCAACCCGGCGGACCCGCGCGGTCCCCGGTCGCCGGCCGCGGCCGCAGCCCGGCGTCGAGGTTCGTGACCGCCGAACGCACCAGCGCGTCGACCGCCTCCGGATCGTCTCGCGGCGCCAGGTGGTCGGCGACCGCGAGGGTGGCGACACCGTGCACCAGGGCCCACGCCACGCTGGCGGGCACGGCGGGGTCGCCGCCGGCGATGTCCCCTCGGGACTGTCCATAGCGGACCACCTCCAGCGCCACCTCGAACGCCGCGTCCGCCGCCTCGTGCAGCTCGGGCGCGTTCGCGTAACCGGCCTTGGAGCGGCCGAACATGAGCTGGAACTGCGCCGGCCGGTCCAGCGCGAAGCGCACGTAGGCGCCCGCCAGCGCGAGCTGCCGGTCCAGCGTGCGCACTCCGGCGCGGTCCACCGCCGCGCGCATGCGCTCGGCCAGCAGCCGCATGCCGTCCGCCGCGAGTGCGTCCAGCAGGGCCTGCTTGTCGGCGAAGTGCCGGTAGGGCGCGGTCTTGCTCACCCTGGCCCGGCGCGCGACCTCGCGGAGGGAGAGGCCGTCGATCCCCGTTTCGGCGAGCAGGTCGAGGCTCGCGGCCAGCAGCTCCTCGCGGAGCCGCCCATGGTGGTACGGGCGGCGGGGGTTGTCGCCCCTGCCGCCGTGCCCGCACCCTCGTCCCAGCACCGTGGCCCGCTCCTTCCCTCCGGCCGCGCTGTTTCGCGCGCCGCCCGTCCCGTCCTGGCGGTGGGCCGGCGGCCCGAGCCGCGCCCCCGAGCGAATCTAGCGCCAATGTAGGCGTTGCCAACAATGTTGGCAGTGCCTACACTCCTCCGCACGGCCCACCGCTCCCAGGAAGGACCCGCCGATGGCAGCCTCCCCGCGCACCGTCGTCGTCACCGGGGCATCGAAGGGCATCGGTGCCGCCACCGTTCGCCGGCTGGCCGGGCGAGGAGTCCGGGTCATCGCCGGGGTGCGCCGCGAGGAGGACGGCGCCGCGCTGAAGGAGCAACTCGCCGACCGCGTGCTGCCGGTCCAACTCGACGTCACCGACCAGGACGCGATCGCCGCGGCCGCCGAGGTGGTGCGCGCCGAGGTCGCCGAGCGCGGGCTGAACGGCCTGGTCAACAACGCCGGCATCGCGGTCGCCGCGCCGGTGGAGTTCCTGCCGCCGGGCGAGCTGCGCCACCAGCTCGAGGTCAACGTGATCGGCCAGATCGCGGTGACCCAGGCGCTGGTGCCGCTGCTGCGGGCGGCGCGCGGCCGGATCGTCAACGTCGGCTCGATCGGCGACCGGATCGCCTCGCCGATGCTCGGTGCCTACACCGCGTCGAAGTTCGCGTTGGCCGCCCTCACCGACACCATGCGCATGGAGCTGTCCCGGTGGGGTATCGAGGTGTCGCTCATCGAGCCGGGCGCGGTGGCGACGCCGATCTGGGGTACCTCGGTGGCCGCGGCGGACCGGCTGCTCGAGGCGGCCCCGGAGTCGATCCACGAGCTGTACGGCGGCCAGGTCGCGGCCGCCCGGGCCAGCGCGCGCCGCAACGACACCGCCGGCATCCCGCCGGACGAGGTCGCCAGGGTGATCGAGCACGCGTTGACCGCTCGCCGGCCGCGGACGCGGTACCTGGTGGGCCGCGACGCCCGTATCGCCTCGGTCGTCGCGCGCCTCCCCGACCGGCTCCGCGACCGCCTGGTGCTGAGCCAGTCCGGCTGAACCGGCGTCCCGCCGCGGGCCACGGCCGTCACGGCTCGACCCGGACGCCCATCGAGCGTGCGGTCCCGGCGACGATGCGCATCGCCACGGTGATGTCCGTGGTGTTCAGGTCGGGCAGCTTGCGCTCGGCGATGTCCCGCAGCCCCGCGCGGCTCAGCGTGCCCGCGGTGTCGTGTCCCGGTCGCGCGGCTCCCTTACCACCCAGCGCCTTCCTGATCAGGAACGCGGTCGGCGGTGTTCGGAGCCGTAGCTCGAAGGACCGATCCTCGAACACCGTCACGGCGGCGGGTATCACGTCGCCGCGTTGTGCGATGGTGGCCGCGTCGTACTGCTTCTTGACCTCCATCAGGTTGACGCCGGTCTGCCCGAGCGCCTTGCCCAGCTCCACCATGGGAGCGTCGCCCGCCGGGAGTTCCAGCGTGGTCCGCAACAGCGGCTTCTTCTTCGATGGCATGGCCTGCCCCTTGCCGGTCGGCGATATCGACGGCGCGGGACGCTATGGCCTGCGGTTACTGGAGACTCAACCCGAAACCCGGACCCCGTCACGAGGCGCGTGCCGCCGCCGCTGTGCCCGGGATCACCCCCTCCCGGGCGAACCGGGCGGTGAACCCCGGTAATCCGGAGGCGGGCGGCACCGGCGGCTGCCTATCCTTGATAGGCGTATGGGAACATCATTCGCCCAACCCTCGCTCGCTGACCTGCGGGAACGTCTGCCCACGCTGATGCTGCGCGACGAGCGCCGGCTGGGGCGACGCATCGACGGCGCACGCAGGGTCAGGGACGCGGCGGCTCGCCGGGCGATCATCGACGAGATCAGCGCCGAGATCGACGCGGCCGAGCGGCGGGTGGCGCGGCGCCGTGCCGCGCTGCCGGAGCCGGAGTACCCGCCGTCCCTGCCGATCAGCGAGCGCAAGGACGACATCCTCGCCGCGATCCGGGACCACCAGGTGGTCATCGTCGCCGGCGAGACCGGGTCCGGGAAGACGACCCAGCTCCCCAAGATCTGCCTGGAACTGGGCCGCGGCGTGCGCGGCACGATCGGGCACACCCAGCCGCGCCGGCTGGCCGCCCGCACCGTCGCCGAGCGGATCGCCGAGGAACTGGACACGCCGCTGGGCGCGGCCGTCGGCTACCAGGTGCGGTTCACCGACCAGACCGCGGACGGCACCCTGGTCAAGCTGATGACCGACGGCATCCTGCTCGCCGAGATCCAGCAGGACCGCCAGCTCCGGCAGTACGACACGCTGATCATCGACGAGGCGCACGAGCGCAGCCTGAACATCGACTTCATCCTCGGCTACCTCAAGCAACTGCTGCCGCGCCGCCCCGACCTCAAGGTGATCATCACCTCGGCCACCATCGACCCTGAGCGCTTCTCCCGGCACTTCGGCGGCGCACCGGTGATCGAGGTGTCCGGACGCACCTACCCGGTCGAGGTGCGCTACCGGCCGCTGGTGGAAACGGACGACGACACCGACGACACCGTCCGCGACCAGACCCAGGCGATCTGCGACGCCGCCGAGGAACTGTGCCGCGAGGGGCCGGGCGACATCCTCGTCTTCCTCAGCGGGGAGCGGGAGATCCGGGACACCGCCGACGCGCTCGACAGGCTGGGTCTGCCGAGCACCGAGATTCTCCCGCTGTACGCGCGGCTGTCCGCGGCCGAGCAGCACCGGGTGTTCCAGCCGCACACCGGTCGGCGCATCGTGCTCGCCACGAACGTCGCGGAAACCTCTTTAACGGTCCCCGGCATCAGGTACGTCATCGACCCGGGGTTCGCCCGAATCTCCCGGTACAGCCAGCGCACCAAGGTGCAGCGGCTGCCCATCGAGCCGATCTCCCAGGCGTCCGCCAACCAGCGGAAGGGCCGCTGCGGCCGCGTCTCCGACGGCATCTGCATCCGGCTGTACTCCGAAGCGGACTTCCTCGCCCGGCCCGAGTTCACCGACCCGGAGATCCTGCGCACCAACCTGGCCTCGGTCATCCTGCAGATGACCGCGCTCGGTCTCGGGGACGTGGCCGCGTTCCCGTTCGTCGACCCGCCGGAGAAGCGCAACATCTCCGACGGCGTGGAACTGCTGCGTGAACTCGGCGCGATCGACCCGGCCGCGCAGGACGTGCGCAAGCGGCTCACCCCGGTGGGCCGCAAGCTCGCGCAGCTCCCGGTCGATCCCCGGCTGGGCCGGATGGTGCTGGAGGCCGACCGCAACGGCTGTGCCCGCGAGGTCATCGTGATCGCCGCCGCACTGTCCATTCAGGACCCTCGGGAACGGCCGGCGGAGAAGCAGGAGGCCGCCGAGCAGAGCCACAGCCGTTTTGCCAACTCCGAATCCGACTTCCTCACCTACCTCAACCTGTGGAACTACCTGCGGGAGCAGCAGAAGGCGCTGTCCGGCAACCAGTTCCGGCGGATGTGCAGGCGGGAGTTCCTGAACTTCCTGCGCGTCCGCGAGTGGCAGGACATCGAGAGTCAACTCCGCCAGATCGCCAGGACCCTCGGCGTCACGCTGAACGACAGCCCCGCCGAGCCGCAGCGCGTCCACCAGTCCCTGCTGGCGGGCATGCTCTCGCACATCGGCCTGCGCGACCCGCAGCGCCGGGACTACCAGGGGGCCCGCAACGCGCGGTTCGCCATCTTCCCGGGCTCGGCGCTGTTCAAGAAGCAGCCGTCCTGGGTGATGGCGGCCGAACTGGTGGAGACCTCCCGCCTCTGGGGACGGATCGTCGCGCGCATCGAACCGGAGTGGGCCGAGAAACTCGCCGGGCACCTGGTCAAGCGCGGCTACAGCGAGCCGCACTGGGAGAAGAAGCAGGGCGCGGTGATGGCCTACGAGAAGGTGACCCTGTACGGGTTGCCGATCGTGGTGTCCCGCAAGGTCAACTACGGGCGGGTGGACCCGGAGCTGTCCCGCGAGCTGTTCATCCGGCACGCCCTGGTGGAGGGCGACTGGGACACCCGGCACCGGTTCTTCCACGACAACCGGCGGCTGCTGGAGGAGGTCGCCGACCTGGAGCACCGGGCGCGCCGGCGGGACATTCTCGTCGACGACGAGACGCTGTTCGACTTCTACGACCGCCGCATCCCGGCCGACGTGGTGTCCGCGCGGCACTTCGACGCCTGGTGGAAGAAGGCCTGCCGGGACCAGCCCGACCTGCTCACCTTCGAGAAGTCCGCACTGATCAACGACCGGGTGGACGGCATCAGCGAGGGCGACTACCCGGACGACTGGCAGGCCGACGGCCTGCGGCTGCCGCTGTCCTACGCCTTCGAGCCGGGCACCGAGACGGACGGGGTCACGGTGGACGTGCCGCTGCCGGTGCTGCACCAGGTCTCCGCCGCCGAGTTCAGCTGGCAGGTACCGGGGATGCGCCGGGAACTGGTCACCGCGCTGATCCGCTCGCTGCCCAAACCGCTGCGGCGGCACTTCGTGCCGGTGCCCGACGTGGTCGATGGCGTGCTGGCCCGGCTCGCACCGGCCGGCGACGAGTCCCTGCTGGACGCGCTGGAGGCGGAACTGCGCCGGCTCACCGGCGTCACGGTGCCCCGGGACGCCTGGGAGCTCGACCGGCTGCCGGACCACCTGAGGATCACCTTCCGGGTGGTCGACGAGCACGGCGCGGAACTCGCCGCCGGCAAGGATCTGGAAACGCTGAAGCAGCGGCTGCGACCGAAGACCCAGGCCACCCTGTCCCAGGCGGGGGAGAGCCTGACCCGGGAGGGCTTGCGCACCTGGGACTTCGGCACCCTGCCGCGCACCTTCGACGGCGAGCAGGCCGGCTACCCGGTCACCGCGTACCCCGCCCTGGTGGACGAGGGCGACAGCGTCGCGATCCGGATGTTCGAGACCGAGGCCGAGCAGGGCGCCGCTATGTGGCGGGGGACCAGAAGGCTGCTCCTGCTCAATGTCCCCTCGCCGGTCAAGCTGGTGCAGAAGGGCCTGTCCAACGAGGCCAAGCTGGTGCTCACCCGCAATCCGCACGGCAGCGTGGCCGCGCTGCTGGAGGACTGCATCGCGGCGGCCGCGGACCGGCTGATCGCCGAGGCGGGCGGCCCGGCGTGGGACGCCGAGGGCTTCGCCCGGCTCCGTGAGCGGCTGCACGCGGACCTGGGCAGTGCCGTGCTCGGGGTCGCCGGCCAGGTGCGACGCGTCCTCGCCGCCGCCCACCAGGCCGAGACCAGGCTGGCCGGCACGTCCGCCCCCGGGTTGGAGCCGTCCCTGGCCGACGCCCGGGAGCACTACGGTTCGCTGGTCTATCCCGGCTTCGTCACCGCCACCGGGTGGCGGCGCTTGCCGGACCTGGTCCGCTACCTCCAGGCCCTGGACCGGCGGCTGGAGACGCTGCCGCGCAACCCGCAGCGGGACGCCGACCGCATGCGGCAGGTACGGCAGGTCCAGCAGGCGTACCAGGAACTGCGCGACGAGGTGCCGGACGGCGAGGGGCTCGCCCGGATCCGCTGGATGATCGAGGAACTGCGGGTCAGCTACTTCGCGCAGTCGCTGGGCACCCCGTACCCGGTGTCGGACAAGCGGATCTTCCGGGCCATGGACGACCTGGCCGCGAGCTGACGCGCGAGCACATCGCCGGCGTTACCCGCCGCGGCGCCGGGACGCCGCACCGACTGACGGGCGCACGAGCCCGCCCATCGCGGTGTCGAACCCGGAGGTGGAAACGCCGAAGCCACCTGTCAACCGACGCTCCCGGACGTCCCCGCCCGGGCCGACTCACGCCGGTAGCCTTGCTCGGGCAGGTGAGAGCAGGGCAGGTCGCGATGCAGGAGATCTTCAAGGCGCGGGAGCGGCTGGTCGACGACTACCGCAGTTTCACATCGGCGTTCATCGATGTCCGCAACGAGCGGATCGCCGCGCACGTGCGCGAGAACCTCGACCGGGGCACGCAATGGCCCGATCCGTGGCTTTCCCAGAACCCGAACTTCGCCTCCCGGACAAGGGCATCGACAGGGCCTATGCCTCTGCTCAGAACGCCATGCAGAACACGCTGCAGCAGGCGATACAGGTGGCGCTAGTGTGACGCGGCGATGGCGAGGGCGGAGTTGCCGCGCCGTGCCGGTGACTGGAAGTCGACGTAGGCGATGGGTGGATGAGCGAGTACCAGTACTACGAGTTCGTCGCGGTGGACCGGCCGCTGGACCCGGGTGAACAGGCCGAGGTGCGCTCGCTGTCCACCCGCGCGGAGATCACCGCCACCAGCTTCACCAACGAGTACCACTGGGGCAACTTCCGCGGCGACCCGGTCCGGATGATGGAGCACTACTACGACGCGCACCTCTACCTGGCCAACTGGGGAACCCGTCGCCTCATGCTCCGGCTGCCGCTCAACCTGCTCGACCTGGACGAGGTCGACCCGTACTGCGTCGGCGACCTGGTCGACGCCTGGACCACCGAGGACCACCTCGTACTGGACCTGTCCAGCGAGGACGAGGACGGCGACGACATCGTCGTCGACCCGAGGGGATGGTTGGCCGGCATCATCGGCGTCCGCGCCGAACTCGCCACCGGCGACCTGCGGCCGCTCTACCTGGCCTGGCTCGCCGCGTACGGCACGTGGGAACGCGACGAGTCCGCCTTCGGCCGCGACGCCGACGACGACCCCGAACCACCCGTGCCGCCAGGGCTGCGCACGCTCACCGCACCACAACGCGCGCTGGCCGACTTCCTCCGCCTGGACGACGACCTGCTCGCGGTCGCGGCCGAGACAAGCCCGCCGCTG
This sequence comes from Gandjariella thermophila, assembly GCF_005405885.1. Lineage (GTDB taxonomy): Bacteria > Actinomycetota > Actinomycetes > Mycobacteriales > Pseudonocardiaceae > Gandjariella > Gandjariella thermophila. The sequence goes on along the minus strand of NZ_BJFL01000007.1, from coordinate 201,633 downwards.
GAGCGGAGCACCGGTGACCCGGACCGGCTCGCCACCTGGGTGACCAACCTGCCGTTGGCCGAGAAGAACCGGCTGCTGCTGCGGGTCGTGCGGGACCAGGCCGCCGGCGCCAGGATGGAGATGCTGGCCCGGTTCCGCGCCGAAACCACGACGGCCAGCCGCACCGTGGCCGACCTCCTGGACGGGGCGGCACGGCGGAGGAACGATCGGAGCAGCCACCCGGCCACCTGACCCGCCCGGGTATGCCCGCGCGACGCCACCGAGGGCGATCAGCCACGGGTCACCACGCCGGGCGTGGTGCGTCGTCCAAATGCGACATCGGTTCCGCGACGGCGTGGGTCAGACGCTGGTGGTCGGCGGGGGCCAGGGTGGACCACGGTCGGCCGTCGGGGGACGGGCGGCGGGTGAACTGCCAGCGGCCGGTGGAGGTGTCGTAGAACGACACCACGTACCTGGCGCGTCGCCGGCGGCCGAGTGCGCCGTGCTCCCGGCGCCGGCGGGCCGCGAAGCACCCTTTGCCGTCGACGATCGAGACCCCGTGGATCATGTCGTACAGCTGCCGGTGGGAGAAGCTGGCGAAGTCGTAGCACTGCGCGGCCACCGTTCGGTCCCCCTCGACTGGTGATCTGTGGTCGCACTCGCCGACCCGAGCCGGAACCACCGTAGCAACGGACGTTGCCCGGAGTGAGTGGGTTCCCACCGAACGCGACAGGGGATGTAGGCGGCCGATCCTTGGGCTGTTCCGGTGAGCCGCCACCTGTCTCGCGATCAACGGCTCGGTTCGGCCCGTCCGTGTGCGATCGGTGGTTGCAGCACACCATCGAACTGCTGCGCAACCGTCGCCAGATCATCTTCCACGGGCCCCCGGGTACCGGAAAGACCTACCTCGCCCTGGAGTTGGCGCACCATCTCACCGAGCAGCAGATGGCCCAGTTGGTGCAGTTCCATCCGGCCTACTCGTACGAGGACTTCTTCGCTGGACCTGAACGCGCCCCTCGCCGATCTGCGCGTCCAGATCGAGAAGCTGGCCGCGGAGATTCGCAAGCCCTGAGGGTGCGCTCGGCGTGACGGCACATGTGAAGGGTCAAACATTGACGTGAAGCTTCTTCACGAATAGATCATCGATCCGAGCCCGCGGCTCTCCTTCCCTCCCTGCACCCCTCCACAGAACCGAGGTGACGCGATGAAGCTCACCCGCCGTGCTACCGGCGCGCGCCTGCTCGCCGGGCTCGCACTCGCCGTCGTTCCCCTGCTCGGCCTGACTCCCTCGGCGGCGGCCGCCCAGACGGTCACCTACCACCTGCGGTCCACGGCCGCCGGCCAGACCGCCGACTCGACGCTGACGGTGAGCGTCGAGGCCACGCAGCCCGCCACGGTCGCCCCCGGAGGCGCGCTCAGCGTGACCTTAGCCACCGGACCGATCACCGTGCCCAGCAGCGCCAACGGTTACACCATCCGGGAGATCAAGGACATCAGGCTGAACATCCCCGTCCCGGCGAACTCGACCTACGGCTCGTGCAGCCTGTCCGGCGGCGCCAACGTCGGCAGCGGCACGCCCAGTTGCTCGCAGGCGGCCGGCACGGTGACGGTCACCGTCCCCGGGCCCATCGCCGGTGGTGCCACGGCCACCCTGCCCACGCTCACCCTGAACCTCACCGCCGGCGACTCCGGCATGATCAGCACCCGGCTCGGCGGCACCGGCTACAGCGACCCCGGGCTGACGTTCACCGCGGTGGTGCTGGTGCTCGGCTTCCCGGTCAACGCACCCACCAACGGCTACCCCGATCCGAACCCGGTGCTCGCCAGCACGACGATCGGCTGAGCGCAACACCCACGGCCGGTAGGCACCACGCTGCCACGCGCGGTGCCTACCGGTGCCGTACAACGCGCCTACCCGGACAGCGCCGCCGCGGTTGGCGCCGAGCGCGGGCATGACCGCACCGCCGTCAGTCGTCCGGGGAGGGCTCGTCGGAGTGGATGTCGGCGGCGATGCCGCGGGCCCAGGCACGGATACGGTCCGGGTTGCGGTAGTCGCCGCACAGCCCGTCGCGCACCATCCGGCGAGCCACCCATCCCCGGGCCTGCTCGGACAGCCGGCCGCCGAAGGTGACGTGCTGCCGGGCACGCAGCCGGAGCCGGGCCCGGCCCGCGGCGCGGACCGGCGGGATGTCGTGCTCGTCGGCGGAGGTGTCCAGCGGGCCGCTGGAGAACAGCCACACCGGCCGGCCGCGCAGCCGGCCGGCGTGCCGGCGGGCGAACCGCACCGCGTCCGCGTGCCAGCGCGACATGTAGAGCGCGCCACCGAGCACGACCGCGTGGTAGCCGGCCACGTCATGGACCGACCGGGCGGGGCGGACGTCGGCGTCGATGCCCTGCTCCCGCAGTGTCTGGCCGATCGCCTCGGCGATCCCGGCCGAGCCGCCGTTCTTCGAGCCGTACGCGACCAGCACCCGCCAGTGCCTCATGGACGAAACGCTCCCCGCGCGTCGCCTCCCGCGTGTTCCTGGCATCCGAGCAGCGGGCCGCCGGCACGGCCAGAGGCAAAGGTCCCTGGCCGTGCCGGCTGGCGAGGCCGCGACGTTCCGTGGCGCCGGCCGCCCGAGCGGCCTCAGCGCTCTTCCGGTGGGGCGCTCGTGCCCGGCGGTGGAGGCGCCGGCGGCGGCTGCTCACCCGGTTGCCGGGGTGGCACACCGGGGGCCGTGGCGCCGGGCGGGGGAGTCGTCCCCGGCGGTGGCCCGCCGACCGGGCCGGCGGGATCGGCCTCCCCCTGGTCGAGCCGGAACGGCGGGTAGACGTCGGTCATCAGCGCCGCGTACCCGGCGACCCGCAGCCACCACCGGTTCAGCCCGAGCACGAAGCCGAGGAGGCCGCGCGGGTAGTGGCCGGTGAACAGCAGGGCCACCGCCGCGATCAGCACCATCGTGCCGAGCAGACCGGGCCACGACCAGCCGCCGTCTCCGGCCCAGTCACCGCCGGCATAGCCGTAGCCATACCAGTAGTCCGGGCCGTACCCGTAGTCGTAGCCGCGCGGGCCGCCGTGCCACGGCCACAGGTAGGAGGTGGTGCCGCTGGTGAACGCCGCGATGATCAGATAGTGCGGGATCGCCAGCAGCCACCACTTGACCAGCACCAGCCCGCGGGAGAGGCGTTCCGGGTAGGCGACGTCCAACCGGGCCGGATAGTCGGCGCGGTCGGCCAGGGTGAACGGCGGGTACCGGTCGGTACCCAGCGCGTTGTAGCTGTAGTAGATAACCCGCCAGTGCCAGCGCAGCACGCCGACGTTGAAGTCGAATATGGGCCTCGGGTAGCGCCCGGTGAACAGGATGGCGAAGAACGCGACGACGGTCAGCACGAAGAAAGCCACCCACAGGAACGCCAGCACGATGACGTGCGGGATGACGAGTATCCACTTCACCAACCACAGCCAGCGGGTCAGGCCCGGATCGAGACGTCCTTCGACCCGGACCGGATAGGAGTCGGTGGGTTCCACGTCGGCTACCCCCTCAGCTCTCGTTTCTGCACGCGCCCGAGCACGTGTCCGGGCCGCGGGCGAACGCCGGACGGTCACCTGGCCACCGGTCCCCGGTGCGGGCCACCGGCGGTCGGCGCGCTTCCCGCCACCATTCCGTGCCACCCGGTGGCCGGACAGGGCCACACGGCCTGCTGTTCGCCCGCCGGTGACTGGCTTCCCCACCGAAGACGCATCGACACGGCAATGGCACAACCCGCCGCCGACGGCCCAGCACTCTCGGGACGCCACCGTGCGCGGGTGGTGACGGAGCCTTACCCGATCGAGCGGTCGCCGACCACGGCCGGAGCAGCATGCGGGCTGTTCGAGCACGTATTCCGGAATGGAACCTGGCAGAAGCGACGGCCAGCCCCGCGGCATCCGTGCCGATGGGCGAAGTGCGCCGGGCCGGCGTGGCGGACGACACTCCCTTTGCGCATCGCGGGGCGCCCGGTGTTCCGGCCGGTTCCCGTTACTTCTCAGGCAGCGCCACTACCGGAGCGCAACCGATACGTGATTATCTCGGGGAGATCCCGCCGTGGTTGAATGGGCAGCGACGGCGCGGATATTCACTGAGGGAGCAGTTCATGGCGCAGAAGGTTCTGGTGCAGTTGGTCGACGACCTGGACGGGTCGACCGCGGAGCAGACCGTTGAGTTCGCCCTCGATGGCGTGCAGTACCAGATTGACCTGTCCGACAAGAACGCCGGGGCGTTGCGCGAAGCGCTGGAGCCGTTCGTTTCCGCGGCGCGGCGGGCCGGTGGACGGAAGCGGTCCGCGGCCCCTCGCGGGGGCGGCCGGGGTTCGTCGGCCAGCGACCGGGAGCGGAACCAGGCCATTCGGGAGTGGGCGCGCAAGCAGGGAATGAACGTTTCCGAGCGCGGCCGCATCCCGGCCGAGGTCGTCGAGGCGTACGACAAGGCCCATTGAGCCGGCGGCGCGGGGCACAGCGGTCGTCCGCCGGACGGTGTCGGGCCCGCGACCGAACTGGCGGTCGCGGGCCCGAGACCCGGAACTAGCTACCGACGGCGATCCCGGACAGTGACTTGAGCTCACCCATCGACGACGGGGACACCCTGACCGGGTAGTCGTCCACCGCGAGCAGAGTGGACCGCTGCTGGTAGCACACCTTCAGGTGTAATGGCCTCTCTGGAGATTGGTTGCGGGTACCTGGTGGATATCGCCGTCCACACGATCATCCTTGACACCCGGTTCTACCGGGAGTTCTGCGACAAGTGGTTCGGACGGTTTCTCGACCACATCGCGGAGATCGACCGTAAGGCCGACGGCTCGGTGGCGAGTGTCATCCGGCAGGGAACCCGAACAGCCAGCAGGGCTGGTGTATCGCACCGGTGGCGCCACGTCGCCAGTGGTCACGGCCAGGTCCACGATGGCCGCCTCCCTGATCAGCTCGCGACGGTGAACCCGCGGATGGACTTCAGCTCGCCGAGCAACGCAGAGCTGACGGTGACGGGGTACTGGTCCAGGGCAAACATCTGATCCTGCCGGCCGGACAGTACAAGACGAACGGGTATCTCCCCGCGGTGCGCGGCCAGTGTCGAGCGCAGTTCGGACACGTTGTCCTCCGTGACATGCTCTGGCTCGACGCGCAGCACGAACGGCTGAGCATCGTCAGCCTGTTGCAACGCCGCCTCGCTGATGTCCAACGGAATGACTCCGCTCCCGAAGATCGACATGCGGTCGTCGCGCCAGTTGACTCGGCCTTTGACCGCGACAGCCGTGTCCTGGACAAGGTCCTCGTGCAGCACCATGTACGACTTGGCGAAGAACAGCACTTCTACCGAAGCGTCTAGGTCCTCCACGATGACGATGGCCCACGGCTCGCCGTTCTTGTTGACCCGGCGTTCGACCGAGGAGATCATGCCAGAGATGACCACCTCGCCATCCTTGGGCGCCTCGTCCAGGAGCGTCGCGATCGGTTGCGGCGCGTGCTTACGCAGGACGTTTTCAGCGCCGTCGAGTGGGTGCGCGGAGACATAGAGCCCCAGCATCTCCCGCTCATAGCCCAGGAGTTGCTTGCGGGGCATCTCCTCGGGGTCATACCGCAGGTGCGCCAGCGGGGACGTGCCCTCTTCCTCCGCATCGGCCCCGCTACCGAACAGGTCGAACTGGCCCATCGCCTGCTGCCGTTTCAACGCGGAGACCGCTTCAACGGCCTCCTCGTACACGGCTAGCAGGGCTTTCCGTGTGACGCCGAGTGAGTCGAACGCACCGGCCTTGATCAGCGATTCGACTACCCGCTTGGAACACACCGACGGGTCCACCTTGGTGAGGAAGTCGGCGAAGCTGGTGTAGGCACCAGCCTTTTCCCGGGTCCGGATGATCGACTCTGCCACGCCAGTACCGACGTTGCGGACCGCGCCAAGCCCGAAACGGATGTTGCCGTTCACGGCGGAGAAGTGCACCGCGGACTGGTTCACATCCGGCGGCAGCACCTTCACACCCATGCGCCGGCACTCCGCCAGGTACACCGCCGACTTGTCCTTGTTGTCGGCGTTGCTGGTGAGCTGCGCGGCCATGAACTCGGCCGGGTAATGCGTCTTGAGGTAGGCGGTCCAGTAGGAGACGAGCGCGTATCCGGCGGTGTGGCTCTTGTTGAAGGCGTATCCGGCGAACGGCAGCATGACCTCCCAGAGCGTCCGCGCCGCCTCGTCCGAGAAGCCCTTCTCCCGCATACCGCCGAGGAACTTCTCCTCCTCCTTGGCGATGACCTCGGGCTTCTTCTTGCCCATCGCCTTACGCAGCAGATCGGCCTGCCCCATGGTGTAGCCGGCGAGCTGCTGGGCGATGGCCATGACCTGCTCCTGGTAGACCAGCAGGTGGTAGGTCTCACCAAGGATCGGATCGAGCGCGTCGCGCAGTTCGGGATGGATGGGGGTGATGCGCGCGCGACCGTTCGAGCGGGCCGCGTAGTCCATGTGTGCGTTGACGGCCATCGGCCCCGGTCGGTACAGCGCGAGCGCGGCGGACACGTCACCGAAGTGTGTTGGTGCGATGGCCTTCAACAGGGTGCGCATCCCGCCGCCGTCGAGCTGGAACACCCCCAGGGTGTCGCCGCGCGCCAGCAACTCGTAGGTGGCCTTGTCGTCCAGTCGGAGCGTGTCGAGGTCGATCTCCCTGCCGTGGTTGGCCTTCACCGCACGGATCGTGTCGTCAATGATCGTGAGCGTGGACAGGCCCAGCAGGTCCATCTTGAGCAGCCCGATGGACTCGCACGGCTCGTAGTCCCAGCCGGTGATGACCGCCCCGTCGTCGGGGCGCATCCACAGCGGCAGGACGTCGAGAAGCGGTTCAGAGCTGAGGATGTGCGCGCAGGCGTGCACTCCGGCGTTGCGGATCAGCCCTTCCAGGCCACGAGCCGTCTCGAAGATCCTCTTGACGTCATTGTCCGTCTCGATCAGGGAACGAACTTCGGCGGCCTCGGAGTAGCGCGGGTGCTCGGGGTCCACGATCCCTGACAGGGGAATGTCCTTCGCCGCCACCGGCGGCGGCAGGGCCTTGGTGATCCGATCGGCGATGGAGTAACCAGGCTGGCCGAAGTGCACCCGGGCAGAGTCCTTGATCGCCGCTTTGGTCTTGATCGTGCCGAAGGTGATGACCTGGGCAAAGTTCTCCGCGCCGTACTTGTCGCGCACGTACGCGGCTACTTCGTCGCGGCGGCGGTCGTCGAAGTCGAGGTCGATGTCCGGCGGCGAGTCACGCTCTGGGTTCAGGAACCGCTCGAAGATCAGCGAATGCTCGATCGGGTCGAGGTTGATGATGTGCAGGATGTAGGACACGAGCGCACCCGTGGCACTGCCTCGGCCGGGGCCGACGCGAATGCCCTGTGACTTCGCCCACCGCACCAGGTCGCCAACGACCAGGAAGTACGAGGCGTACCCCTTGCCGCAGATGACCTCCAGCTCCCACTCGATCCGGTCGCGGTATTCCTGGGTGATGCCATTGGGAAACCGCGTCGGCAAGTACTGCTCAACCTCTTCGCGCAGCAGGTCCGCCTCGGTCTTCCCAGGTGGAACCGGGACCCTGGGCATCCGGTCCCGGTAGGCGAACATCTCGTCATAGGACTCGATCCGCTCGGCCACCAGCAGGGTGTTGTCAGCCGCGCCGGGTACCTCGGAGTCCCAATACTCGCGCATCTCCTCGGCGGACTTCAGGTAGTAGCCGTCGCCGTCGAACTTGAACCGGTTCGGGTCGTCCAGGGTCTTTCCGGACTGCACGCACAGCAGCGCGGCGTGCGATTCGGCCTGGTCCTTGGTGACGTAGTGCGAGTCGTTCGTGGCCAGCGGGTTGAGGTCCAGCTTGCGGGCGATGTCCAGCAGGCCCTCGCGCACCGACCGCTCGATGGACAGCCCGTGGTCCATCAGTTCCAGGAAGAAGTTCTCCGGCCCGAAGATGTCCCGGTAATCGGCGGCCGCCTTGAGCGCCTCGTCCCGCTGACCCAGCCGCAGCCGGGTCTGCACCTCGCCGGACGGGCAGCCGGTGGTGGCGATGATCCCCTCGGCGTGCTCGGCGATCAACTCCTTGTCCATCCTCGGCTTGCGGTACTGACCCTCGAAGCTGGCCAGCGAGGACAGCTTGAACAGGTTGCGCAGGCCGGTGGTGTTGCGGGCGAGCATGGTCATGTGCGTGTAGGCGCCGCCGCCGGAGACGTCGCCGCCCTCGCCGAACTCGTCCACGCCGCGCTGCTTGTCGTTCCCCCAGAACACCGGCTTCTTGTGGAATCGGCTGGCCGGCGCCACGTACGCCTCGATGCCGATGATCGGTTTGATGCCGCTCTTCTTCGCCTGCTGGTAGAACTCGGCCGCGCCGTACATGTTGCCGTGGTCGGTCATACCCACCGCGGGCATGCCTAGCCGGGCCGCCTCGGCGAACAGCGGGGCCACCTTCGCCGCGCCGTCGAGCATCGAGTACTCGGTGTGCACGTGCAGGTGAACGAACGAGGCGCCAGCCACCAGACGTAACCTCCCCACGGCTGCGGACGGACAAGCTCGGGATGGCGGTGGTCGCGGGCGGACGCGGCACCGGATCGAGCCACCGGATCGGACTCCCAGCCTAGTCCCCGCCAAGATCGACTCGGGGACGTGGTCGGGTGTGCCGGGGCGTGTCCCTGCCGCGCCGAGAAGCGAACGCGGCCCGCACCCGGAGGTTCGTTCGGGTGCGGACCGCGCGGCAATCACGGGAGCGGGCGGCTCAGTGCAGCGCGCTGCCCTTCTGCCACTGGTCCCAGGGCAGCTCCCAGTCGCCGTAGGCGTCCCACACCGGCAGCGGCGGGCCGCCGGAGTTGGTCACCTCCACCACGTCGCCCATGCCGAAGTGGTCGAAGAACCAGTGCGCGTTGGCGTCGTTGAGGTTGATGCAGCCGTGCGACACGTTCGAGTTGCCCTGCGCGTTCACGCTCGCCGGGTTCTCGTGCACGAACTCACCGTCGTTGGAGATCCGCACCGCCCACAGCTCGGTGGACCGGTACCACCCCGGCTGCCCCTGGCACACCCCGTAGGTGCAGGAGTCCATCACGTACTGGTCGTGCTTCTCGGACACCACGTGCGGGCCGACGTGGGTGGGCGTGGCGTCCTTGCCCATGCTGATCGGCATCGTGTTGACCAGCTGGCCGTTGTGGAAGATCTGCATCTGCTCGGTGTTGCCGTCGGCCTTGGCGATCCACGAGTCGTGCACCTTGTAGGTGATCGTCCGGTCGCTCTGCCCGTACACCCCGCCGCCGAGGTTCACCCCGTAGATGTTGGCGTTCAGGGTGATCGTCGTGCCCGGCTGCCAGTACTGCTTCGGCCGGTAGTGGACGATCCGCTTGGAGATCCAGTACCAGGAACCCTCCTGCGCCGGGCTGGAGGTCACCTGGAGCGCCTTCTCGGCGGCAGCCTTGTCGGTGATGTCCCGGTCGAACTGGACCACGAGGACCTGGCCGACGCCGACGTCGGTCTGGTTCGGCGCGGGGATCACCGAGGCGAAGGCCTGGGCGGCCGGCTTGACGGTGTGCACCGTCTGGCTCTGATGCACCGTCCTGCCCGCGGCGTCGACGCCGTCCGCCTCCACCTGGTAGTCGCTGGCGTAGCCGAGGGCCTCGCTGGACGTCCAGGTCGTCTTGTCCGCCGACAGGCTGCCCTTGACCTGGGTGTGCCTGGCGGTGTTGGTGACGCTGACCGCCTGCAGCGTGCCCTTCGCGGCCTTGACCACGATCGGCGTCTTCGGATTGGCCTGCTCGCCCGCGGTCGGCGTGATGCTCACCGTCACCTCGGGTGGAGCGGGGGTCGACGTGGCCCCCGGTCGGTTGCCTGGAGCGCCCTCCGCGCCCCCCGAACACCCGGCGAGCACGAGCGCGAGCAGGGCCAGTGCGACCACCCCCGGACGGCTCGTGATTCCCTCGCGCCACGTCGTCGTTCCGCTGCCCATCTGTCCTCTTATGCCCCTTATATCTGTTCTGTCGGAATTGCCGTGCTTGTCGTGCTCGCGCCGTGCCGCGTGCCGAGCGAACCCAGGCGTGCCGCAGGAGCCCGCATTGGTTCTGCATGGGGTAGGACGCGACTGGCGGTATGCACGTTGCGCGTGCAGGCGCCCGAATGAACCGCCTTCATTGTTCCCCTGACCGTGTGGCGCCCGTTCGCGGGTCCGACCATGCCCACTCTCGGTAGACGCCGGGACGCCGGTCGACCGGACGGCCGCCACCCGGCCGGGCGCGGGAGCCGGTGGCCACGGCCGGCGAGGCGCACCCGGATCGGGCCGCGGCGGCCGTATGCTCCGGGCACTGCTGCTCGGCCAACCGCGGCGAGGCCCGGAGGTGCCCCTGGTGGAACACCCGCACTGGGTGCCCAGCTCGGTCGACCTGACCCGGCCCAGCGCCGCCCGGGTCTACGACTACTACCTCGGCGGAGCGCACAACTTCGCGGTGGACCGGGAGCTGGCCGAGCAGGTCATCCGCGAGCTGCCGGAGCTGCCCAGGATGACCCAGGCCAACCGGGCGTTCCTGCGCCGGTCCGTGCGGTTCCTGATGGACCGCGGCGTGCGGCAGTTCCTGGACATCGGCTCCGGCATCCCGACCGTCGGCAACGTGCACGAGATCGCGCAGCGCGTCGACCCGCATGCCCGCGTGGTGTACGTGGACAACGACCCGGTCGCCGTGGCGCACAGCCGGGCCCTGCTCACCGAGCAGCCGAACACCGCCGTCGTGCATGCCGACCTGCGCGATCCGGTCCGGCTGCTGGCCGATCCCGGGGTGACCGCCTTACTGGACTTCGACGCGCCGATCGGCCTGCTCATGGTCGCGGTGCTGCCCTTCGTGCCGGACTGCGACCGCCCGGCCGCGGCGATCGCCGCGTACCGCGAGGCCCTCGCCCCCGGCAGTTACCTGGTCCTCTCGCACGCGACCGACGACGCCGGTCTGGACCCGGAGGGCCGGGTGAAGGCGCTGTACCGGCGCGGGTCGATCCAGGTGGTCACCAGGACCCGGCAGCAGGTCACCGACCTGCTCGACGGCTTCGACATGGTCGACCCGGGCGTGGTGTACCTGCCGCTGTGGCATCCCGACTCGGCCGAGGACGTGGCGGAGCATCCCGAGCGCAGCGGGGCCTACGGCGTGGTGGGTCGCCGGGTCTAGGGAGTCCGCCCTGGTGCGGTCGGCGGCGGTGCGGCGCGCGGTCCGGGGCCCGTGCCGGACCGGTCCGGCGCGGAGGACCGGTCCGGCACGGGGGTCTGCGGATCGCTACCAGGTCGTCGGGTCGCCCTCGTTGGCGCGCGCGTTGTCCGCGTCCGGCACGGTCTTCGGGTCGACCGGCGGCGCACCCGAGGCGGGCACCGGTAGCGGAGCCGGTGCCGGAGCGGTGATGGTCGCATCGACGGCCACCCCGTTGCGATCGGTCTTGACCTGCACCGGGTTCCGTGTTCCGAGCAGATCGCCGCATCCCAGCTCGGTGAACGAGGTCATCAGCCGCTGCGCGAGGAAGGTGAACAGGTTGTTCGCCGCGGCCTTGTCAGGCGACGGTGAGCGGACGGTCAGGTCGTGATCGAGTTGCAACCGCTGCGGTCCGCGGTCCACGAGGTTCTGGCAGTAGGCCCGCGCGGCGCCGCGCACGCCGTTCGCGCCGCCGGCCGCCGCTCCCTCCTCCTCGGCGGGGCTCAGGGGTGGCTGGTCCACTCCCGCCCGGTAGAAATCCTCTTTGGTTGGATTGGTTTTCCCGTCCACCTGTGCCATCGGGTCGTTCGGCGGCACCAGCGCCACCGGCGCCGCCTGGTCCGCCGCCGCCTGCAACTCGTCCAGAGCGAGCGAGGTGGACGGCTGGCCACCGTTGCCGATGTCCGGGGCGGTGAACGGGGTGCAGCCGAGCGCGGGGTCGACGAAGGCGTCCAGCAGCAGGTTGTCGCTGCCGTTGACCAGGGTCCGCTTGGTGCCGAAGCGCTGCGCGTTGGCCGTGGTGTTCTGCGCCGTTCTCCGGTCCGGCCCGACCAGGTAGCTGGTGGTCACGTTGTCGCTCTGGTCCTGGTCGACCAGGGTGAAGTCGCGGGTGGTCGGGCAGGGCTGGCCGTCCGTGGCCTTGCCCAGCGCGGGGATCTTCAGCTTGCCGGCCGCGATCGCGCCGTTGGCGGCGGCGAAGAAGGCCGGCGCGTTGCAGTACGCGAACTGCCCGAACGGTGAGCCGTCCAGCCCGTTCACGCACTGACCCTGCTGGAGGCTGCTGTCGCCCTGCCGGGTGCGGGTGTCCCTCAGCGTCAGCGTGTCCCCGTTGAACCCGAACCACAGGCCCACCACGGCGCCCTGCGGCAGCCGCGGGACGATCGGGTCGGCCGCCGGCCGGGTGCCGCGGTCGACGACCAGCGGGTGGTACACGGACAGCGCCCCGGTGGCCGGGTCGACGATGGTGGCCTCCACGAAGGCCGTCTGGTTGGGGTTCACCTCCCGGCACGGACCCTTCCGCGGGTCGGTGGCGACCAGTTCGTACGGGGTGGCGAGGCCCGCGGCGCTCAACGGGTCGGCGGGCACGATCAGCGTGCAGTTCGGGTTGGCCTGGCGCTGGGCGGCGTCGGCCACGGTGATCACGGGGATCGGCTGGCCGTGCAGGACCATGCCGGTGACCGCGGTGCCGACCAGTAGCAGGGGTAAGCCGGCGACGATCGGGGTCAGCCGGAGCGGCCGCTCGGGCGGGCGTCTCCGGTGCGACGCGCGATGGCGACGAGGCAACGCGCTTCTCCTCTCCTTGTCCACCCGGCCCGCGCGCTCCGCGGGCGACGCCCGCGCGTCGAGGCAGGGGCGGGACATCGGTGGCGGAGCGGGTCGTGCGGCCCGGTCGGGGGAGGAGTACGCGTGCGGCGCGGATCCGGTTCGCGTGAGCTCCGTCTCAGTGCCTATTCCTGAACGCGCGCCGCGATCGCGCCGCCGGGGCTCGCCGGTGGTCGGTGTGTCAGGTCCGGGCGGCGGTGACCACGCGTTCCTCGGTGACCACCGCGCTGACCAGGTCGGCCGGGGTCACGTCGAAGGCGGGGTTGAAGGTGGCGCAACCGGCCGGGACGACCCGGGTGCCGCCGAAGCTGGTCACCTCGCCGCCGTCCCGCTCCTCGACGGTGATCTCGGCTCCGGAGGCGAGCGAGGGGTCGATCGTGGACTCCGGGGCCACCACCACGAACGGGATGCCGTGCCGGGCGGCGGCGATCGCGTGCGCGTAGGTGCCGATCTTGTTGGCCACATCGCCGTTGGCGGTGATCCGGTCCGCGCCGACGAGCACGCAGTCGACCATGCCCCGGGCCATGGCGAAGGCGGCGGCGGAGTCCACGCACACCCGGTGCGGGATGCCGGCCTCGGCCAGTTCCCACGCGGTCAGCCGGGACCCCTGCAGCAGCGGCCGGGTCTCGCAGGCCAGCACCTCGGCCACGGCGCCGCGCTGCCACAGCTCGCGGACCGTGCCCAGCGCGGTGCCCCAGGCGGCGGTGGCCAGCCGGCCGGTGTTGCAGTGGGTGAGCAATCGCAGCGGGCGCCGCGAGGTGAGTTCCAGGACCAGGTCGGCGGCCCGGCGGGACGCCTCCCGGTTGGTCCGCTCGTCCGTGGCGAGCAACTCCAGCGCCTCGTCCAGCACCGCGCTCGGCCCCTCCGGCAACCGGGCCAGCGCGCGCCGCACGCCCCAGGAGAGGTTCACCGCGGTCGGCCGGGCATGCGCGATGCGGTCCGCCTCGGCGCGCACCGCGGCCTCGTCGGTGCGCCCGTTCGTGCTGTGCCGGGCGGCGGACTGGGCCACGCCCAGGGCGCCGACCACGCCGAGCGCGGGCGCGCCTCGCACCGCCAGCCTGGCGATCGCGTCCACCACCTCCGCGCACGTGGTCAGCCGCAGCACGCGGTGCTCGGCGGGCAGCGCGGTCTGATCGATGATCACGATCGCGCCGTCCTGCCAGTCCACCGAGCGTGCGGGCCACGCCGCGGCGGCGGGGCCGGTGGTCGGCTGCTGCTCGGGCACCTTTCCCTCCGGGTCGGGCGGTTGCCTCCGATGTTAGGGCGCGCCGGGCGCCCGTCCCGAGGGGCGGACCCGGCAGGCGCGGGTGGCGCGCGTCGACGCCCCCGCCACCAGGGCGGCAGCCACCAGCACCGCCACCGCCACCCGGGGACCCTCGGCCGGTGCCAGGTGCAGGGCGAGGGTGCTGAACGCCACCCCGAGCGCGGTGCCCAACCCCCGCGTCATGTTGACCAGGCCGCCGCCGACCCCGGCCGAGGACGCCGGGATCCGTCCCATGATCGCGGCGTTGTTGGCCGGGGTGAACACGCCGAGCCCGACGCCGAGCAGGCCCAGCAGTGGCGCCAGCACCCCCGGGCGCAGCGGCAGCACCAGCAGTGCGGCCAGCGCGAGCACGCACACCGCGGCACCGGCGCGGCCGCGGCGCGCGTCGCTCCACCGCCTCGGCAGCACGCAGCCGCCCAGCGTCGCGGCCAGCGCGAAACCGGCCGGCAGGGCGGTCAGCACGGCCCCGGCGTGCGCGGTGGACAGCCCGCGCCCGACGAGCGCCACCGGCACCACCACCAGCGGCCCGAACAGCACCAGGTACCCGCACAACGCCCCGGTGAGCCCGGCGGCTACTCCGCCGCGGCGCAGCAGGCCGAGGTCGACCAGCGGCGACGCCGCCCGCCGCTCCACCCGGAGCAATCCCCACCCGGCGGCCACGGCCAGCGCCAGCAGGGCGGCCACCGCGGCCGGCGGCAGCGGCAGCCCGGACGCGACGGACACGGCGAGCAGGGCGGCGGTGCTCGCGGTGGCCAGCAGTACCAGCCCGGCCAGGTCGAACCGGCGGATCGGGGTGCGCGCCCGGGTGCGCGGCAGCAGGAAGCGGCCGGCGACCACGGCCGCGACCCCGATCGGCACGTTCACCCAGAACACCCACTGCCAGCCCAGCCCGGTGACGAGCAGCCCGCCCACGGTGGGGCCGAGCGCGAGGCCCAGCGCCTGGGCGGCGGCCTGCACGCCCAGCGCCGCGCGCATGCTCGGCCGGGGCACGCTGGTCGCCACCAGGGCGACGCTGTTCGCCTGCATCATCGCCGCGCCCACCGCCTGCAACACCCGGAAACCGACCAGCGCGGAGAGGGTCGGCGCCAGCCCGCACAGCGCGGAGGCACCGGTGAACACCACAAACCCCTGGAGGTAGACCAGCTTGCGGCCGAACAGGTCGGACACCCGCCCGACCGGGGTGAGCAAGGCGACCAGGGCGAGCAGGTAGCCCAGCGACACCCACTCCACCGCGCCGAGCGGGGTGTGGAACGCCCCGGTCAGCGCTGGAAAGGTGAGCGTGACGATGCTCGCGTCGAGTTGGCCCATGAAGGCGCCGAAGCAGACCGTGCCGACCGCCAGCCAGTGCGCGTGCGGCCACCGGGCGACCCGCCGGGGCCGGGCGGACTCGGTGACCAGCGGGGCCCACCACCGGTCGGCGAAGCCGGCCGGGAGCACGGTGGTGCGCCCACCGCCGTGGTCACCGCTCATCGGCCTCCCTCCTGACCCGTGAACCCATCCCCATTATATCGGTAGCAGACATATTCGGCCTGCGACGCGTCGGCGCGGGTCCCGGTCCGGGCCGAATCCTGGGATCGGTTCCACGGCCTGGGATGGAGCGGAATCAGACGCGGCGCCGGTCCGGCCGCCAGTACCATGCGCACATGCCCGAGGGAGCCATCCACAGCCCGGGCGAGCAGGCCCCCGAACTTGCCTCCTCCGACGTCAGGTCGCTGACCGAGGTGGTCACCCGGCTCCGCAGGGCGTTGCGCGCCAGCATCCGCACCGACTACCCGTGGGAGTCGCTGCCGATGGCGCAGGTGGAGCTGCTGCAGACGTTGCAGGAGCGGGAGCCGATGCGGGTCGGTGAGCTGGCCGCGCTGCTGCGGCTGGCGCCGAACACGGTGAGCGGGCTGGTGACCCAGCTGATCGAGGCCAGGTTGGTGGCGAGGGACGGTGATCCGCACGACCGCAGGGTGGCCCGGCTGTCATTGACCAAGGCCGGCCACGAGCAGCTCGCGGCCTGGCAGGAGGCGCACGAGCGGCGGATCGGCGCCGCGCTGGCCCGGCTCGGCGCGACCGAGCGGGCCGCGGTGCGCCGCGCGCTCCCGGCACTCACCCGCCTCGTCGACCACCTCGGCGACCTCTGACCGGAAGCGGCGCCCGCGCTACCCCGAGCGGTATCGCCCGGGTACCCGCGACGGGTCGTGGTGCGCGAGGACCCGCAGCAGCAGCGCGTGCAACTGTTCCCGCTCGGCCGGGCTGAGCGGCGCGAGCAGCCGGTCGTTGAGCTTCTCCGCGGCGCCGAGGTGCCGGCGGAGGATGCGCCGGCCCGCGGCGGTCACCGCGACCACGTAGCGCCGGCGGTCCCGCTCGTCCCGGCGCCGGGTCGCGTAGCCGGACCGCTCCAGGTCGTCCAGCAGGGACACCAGGTCGCTGGGATCGATGCCGAGCCGGTCGCTGATGGTGCGCTGCGCGGCCGGACCGAAGTCGGCCAGGCAGGCCAGCACCGTGACATGCGGGGCGCGCAGCCCGTCATCGGCGGGGGAACCGCCGAGCGAGCCCCTGATCCGCCGCGCCTCCTTGACCAGTTGCAGCATCAGGAAGCTGGGGAACCGCAGCAGGCGCCCGGGCAACGCCTGATCGTCATCGCCCGACTCCGCTGCGTTCATGCCCGCCATGGTAGGCATTCGGCAGCCCGCCTACCTGGACAGATTGCCCCGTTCGTGGGACGGCTGTGACGGCAGGCGACCCGGGGCCGGCATGACCGGGGCGTGCTCCGGCGGAGTCACGTCACCGCAGGATGTTGACCGCCCGCGCGACCACCAGCACCACGATCGCCAGGGACACCGCCGACTGCAGCAGCATCGTCAGCTTCGCCCACGGCCGCAGCGGCATCACGTCGGTCGGGCTGAACGCGGTCGCGTTGGTGAAGGACAGGTAGAGGTAGTCGACGTAGCTGGGCTCCCAGTCCGGTGGTGCCACCTCCGGCGTGGTCATCTGCGGGAACAGGAAGTCCGCGTCCTGACGCACGCCCGCGGCCCGCGCCGCCGGCCCGCCCCGGTCCCATTCCCAGTACCACAGCGAGAACGCGATGATGTTGGTCAGGTAGATCGCCGCGCCCGTGACCAGCAGCGTGCCCGCGTCCTGGCCCGCGGTGCCGGTCAGCAGCCGGTGCACCAGCAGCGCGCCGGACAGACCGTTGCCGATGCTCAGTACGGTGACCACGCCCAGCCCGAGCAGCCGTTCCGGCCCGCCGCGCCGGCCGATCCGGCCCGGATTCATCGCCATCAGCACCACGACCAGCAACAGGCTGAGGCCGGGCAGAAGCCAGCGCGGCCCGAAGACCACGCGGTCCGGTAGCGGCAGTTGCAGCGCGACGGCCACCACGATGGCCAGTGCCACCGGCCAGCGGTGCTCTCCGCGGGTCCGCCGCCGCCACGCCGGCATCTCCGTGCCGGCCTCCCACCCGTTCTGCTCCACGTCACCCTCCTCCCGCAGCGCGTGCGGTCCATGGTGTACCGGACCCGCCCGGGCCCCCGACGCGGCCGCCGAAATGCGCCGCGCCGCACCCGGGCGCACGCCCGTTTCGCCGGTGATGCGCGGTAGCGTGAGGCATGCCGGTGATCCCTGTCGGGTAGGCGGGTGGCACGTCGCGGCACCCGAGGTGACCACCGCGCGTGCCCCGCCGTCAGGTCCGCGACCGGGGTGGCGGGGCGGAGCCCTGCAGACCCGGTCGCGGGGCGCGCAAAGCCGCGGAAAAGGAGGCCGGTATGCGGCGAGGCAGGAAGCTCAGCCGCGAGGACTACGCGCGCGGCCTGGACGATTACCACGACCCCACGGCCGGTTTCGGTGGGGCGCCGCCGGCCCGCAGCGCGCTGACGCTGCGGTTGTGGCTGGCCGGCTTCGGTTTCGTGTTCTGCACCGGGGCGGCGGTGCTCGCGGCGACCATCAACGCGGTGTGGCTGGCGGTGGTGCTCGCCGTGCTGGCGGCGATCGCCGTGGTCGACTTCGGCTGGGTGGTGTACCGCAAGCGCCGCGGCGAACCGGGCTGACGGCCGCCGGCCGCGGTGATGCCTTACCTTCGGAGGCCGGACGAAGGGAGGGCGATATGGCGCTGCCGCTGGCCGGGGTGGTGGTCGTTTCCGTGGAGCAGGCCGTCGCCGCGCCGTTCGCCACCCGGCAGCTCGCCGATCTCGGCGCGCGCGTGATCAAGATCGAGCGGCCGCGCCGGGGCGACTTCGCCCGCGGCTACGACCGGACGGTGCGCGGCCAGTCCAGTCACTTCGTCTGGCTCAACCGCGCCAAGGAGTCGGTGGCGCTGGACCTCAAGCACCCCGAGGCCGGCCCCGTGCTCGCCCGCCTGCTGGACCGGGCGGACGTGTTCGTGCAGAACCTGGCGCCCGGCGCGGCCGCCCGGCTCGGGCTGGACCCGGCGACCGTGCGGGCCACCCGGCCGCGGCTGATCACGTGCGAGGTCTCCGGCTACGGCCGCGGCGGCCCCTACGCCGACCGCAAGGCGTACGACCTGCTGGTGCAGGCGGAGGCCGGGCTGCCGGCGATCACCGGAACCCCGGACGAGCCGGCCAAGGCGGGCATCGCGGTGGCCGACATCGCCGCCGGCATGTACGCGTTCTCCGGGGTGCTGGCCGCGCTGCTGGAGCGGGAACGCACCGGCTCCGGCCGCGCGGTCGAGGTGTCCATGTTGGACGCTCTCGCCGAGTGGATGGGTTACCCGTTCTACTACGCCGCCTACGGCGGCCGGCCGCCGGAGCGCACCGGCGCCGCGCACGCCACCATCGCCCCGTACGGGCCGTTCACCGCGGGCGACGGGCGGTCGGTGCTGCTCGCCGTGCAGAACGACCCGGAGTGGCACCGGTTCTGCGGCGCCGTGCTCGGCAAGCCGGAACTGGCCGACGATCCGCGATTCGCCACCAACGCCCAGCGCGTGGCGCACCGCGCCGAGCTGCACGCGGTCGTCGACGAGCGGCTCGTCGGGCTGTCCGGCGACGAGCTGGTGCGGCTGCTGGAGCAGGCGCGGATCGCCTACGCGTCGATGAACGACGTCGGCTCGCTGGACCGGCACCCGCAGCTCGTCGCCCGGGACCGGATCGGCACGGTGGACTCGCCGGGCGGCCCGCTGCGGGCGCTGCTCCCGCCCATCGTGGCGGACGGCTGGCAGCCCCGGATGGATCCGATCCCCGAGGTCGGCGAGCACACCGAGGCGGTGCTGCGGTGGGCGGGGCTCGGTGCCGAGGACGTGGCGCGGCTGCGGGCCTCCGGCGCCCTTTCCGAGAGCGGCGGTTCAGGACGGGGCGGGCAGCTGTAGCGCCTGCGTGGCGAGCTGGCGCAGGGTGGCGTCGTCCGGCCGGCTGCCGCCCTCCGTCCACACCGCCAGCGCCAGCCGCACCTCGGTGGCCTCCCGCTCGCTGGCGTAGGCGGCGTTGTCGAAGGACGCGGCGGCGTCGCGCGGGCGGCGACCCTCCCGCACCAGGTCGCTGATCCCGCCGGCGCCGGTGGCGTCGGCGGCCTGCTGGAAGGCCTGCGCGGTCCCGGCGTCCGCGAAGTCCACCACGGACACCGCGACCGAGACGCTCCGGTTGGCCGCGGTGGTCCCGTACAGGGCGCGGCGCATCTCGGTGCACGGGTGCTGGCCCAGCCAGACCCGCAGGTCGCCGTAGGCGTGCGCGGCGCAGTCCGGGTCACGCGCCAGGTCCTGCCTGGTGAACGTGGTGCCGCCGACCACGGCGCGCACCGGCACCGGGGCGGAGCCGTCCGCGCCGTGCGCCGAACTCACCGCGACCACCACCCCGGCGAGCAGCAGCAGCGCGATCACCGCGACGGCGAGGAAGGCCAACCGGCGCGGGTTGCCCCGCCGGGCCGGCGGCGCCGGCGGGGTCGGTGGCACCGGCGGCACCGGGTGGGACGCCGGCGGCGCGGTCGGGTACGGCGCGGTCGGCTTGGCCGGCACCCGGGGGATGAGCATGGTGCTCGCGGTGGCCAGCGGCGAGGCGGCGGCGTCCGGGAAGCCCTCGGCGAGCGGATCGCCCACCGTGGCCGGGTCCACGCCCAGCGCGGCGACCACCTGCAGCGCCGCGTCCGCCGGGCACGGCCGGTCGCAGGTGGCCAGTTCCCGGGCGGCGGCCAGCAGGGTGGTGGAGGAGGGGTGCAGCACCCGCACGCCCCGGTGCAGGTCGGCCGAGGGCTGCATGACCTGGGCGACGTAGGGGCCCACCGCGATCACCGTGCTCACCGGCAGCGGCTCGGCCCGCATGGCCTGCAGCCGGGCGGCCACCGCGGCACTGGCCTGCAGCGCCTCGGCCGCCGGGTTCACCACGCCGTCCTGCCGGGTGAGCGGCCACCCGTCGATGGCCCAGCGGTCGTCCAGCGGCGCCTCCAGCCGGACCGCCGGGTCGGGCAGGTCGACGCCCACCACCACCAGCACGCCGCGCGGCAGCACCACGATCGCGTCCACCGGCGGGCAGTCCGGCGGCTGGACGCCCAGCAGTCCCAGCCCGCCCTGCACCGCGTTGCCCCCGCCCCACGTCGCCAGTGCCGCCCGGATGTCCGCGCTCACCTCGGATGGCGGTTCCCCGAGCCGGACCAGACGCACGGCCGCACCTCCCGCACTCCGCTCGGGCCGGTGCCCGAACCCCACAGCGCCGGGCAAACCGTATCCATAACAAAGCAGGGACGTGCCGGCGGACCAGAAGTTGCCCTGGTGACCGGTGGCCGACCCGCATGGGTGATCTCGGCGGAGGTTCGACCGACTTCATATGGCGGACGGAGTGTCCGCCGGGGCAGAATGGCGCATCGGTGATCGGCTGATGATCTGAAGCTCGCTCGAAGAGGTCGTAGGGGAAGACGTCCCTCGTCGAGCAGCGGAGGTCAGCAGTGAGTACCCGTGGCAACACCAGTGGTGTGGTGTATGTCCACTCGTCGCCGTCTGCGGTCTGTCCGCACGTCGAGTGGGCGATCTCGGGCACCTTGGGTGTCCGAGTGGACCTTCGCTGGTCCGCGCAGCCCGCTGCGCCCGGGCAGTTGCGGGCGGAGTGCGCGTGGTCGGGCGAACCGGGATCCGGTGCGCGGTTGGCGGCCGCGCTCCGGGCGTGGCCCATGCTCCGGTTCGAGGTGACCGAGGATCCGAGTCACGGCGTGGACGGGGAGCGGTTCTGCTTCGTCCCCGGCCTCGGCCTGTGGCGCGCCCGGGTCAGCGCCAACGGTGACATCGTCGTGGGCGAGGACCAGTTGCGCGCGGTCGCGGCGTCCAGCCGGGGAGGGGAGTCCTTCGCGCACCGCATCGACGAGCTGCTCGGCGCGGCGTGGGACGACGCGCTGGAGCCGTACCGGCGGGCCGGCGACGGGGCGCCGGTGACGTGGCTACACCGGGTCGGCTGAGCACGTCCGGTCCCGCGGGTTCGCGGTACCGGTCGGATACGCTCGGCTGGTGACCGCGTCGACCCGTGCCCGTGGGCGGTCGCCGTTGCGCTGGCTGGTTCCGGTCGTGCTGCTGGTCGTGCTCGCCTCCGCGGGCGCCGGCCTGCTCGCCCGCCAGGTCTACCAGCGGCCGGCCGCTGAGCCGGTGCCGATGGTGGGTCCGACCAGTGTCAGTTCCATGCCGGCCACCGAGCAGCCCGGTGACCCGGTCGTGCGGCTCACCGCGGATGCCGCCGCACATCCCGACCGGGACCCGGTGCGCGAGTTGTTCCAGCGTTTCTTCGACGCCACCAACCAGCACAACTACAACCAGTGGCGCAGCACGATCAGCCCGTTCGGACTGAACTGGATCGACTCCGAGTCGAGTTGGCTGGCCAAGAACGAGTCCACCAGGGACGGCAGCATCGTCGTGCAGCGCATCGACCCGGCACCGGGCGGCAACCTCCGCGTGCTGGTGAGCTTCATGAGCACCCAGGACCCGAAGAAGGCCCCCGAGAACCTGCGCGAGAGCTGCATCCGGTGGCACCTCGTCTACTCCCTGGTCCGGGCGAGCGGCGGGTTCAAGATTGACTTCGCCCGGGAGCAGAGCACCACCCAGATGGAGAAGTGCTGACGCCGCCCGGGTAAGCGCGAAACCGCACGTGTTGATCATGAATGGGTGGAACCGCCCCACGGGGTGAATGCGTCTTGCTACGGTGAGGCAGCGTCCGGTGAGCGTCCGAGGGGGTCCATCATGTCGGCACCGGCCGACCCAGGCGGCACGTGCTCGTCCACCGTCAACGCAGGCGTCAGCCCGATCCCGCCCGCCACGGCCGGCGCCCCGACCCCGCGGGGGAACGCGGAAGGGGCTACCGGCGGCGCGACGGTCACCGTCAACCGGGACAACGTGCTGCGGATCGCCAAGCTGTTCCAGGACGAGGCCGACCGGATGTCCGGCCGAGTGGCCGCGCGCCGGGAGGAGCTGACCAGCCGACCCGCCCTCGGCGACCCGGTCAGCAGGGCGATGGCCGACGTCCTGAACTGGAAACTGGTCGAGAGCGCGGACTCCTACGCCAACCGCGCCGGCCAGTACGTCGACGAGCTGTACCGGACGGCGGCGCACCTGACGGCGGCGGCCAGGAGCTACGGCTACACCGACGAGGACATCGTCCAGGCGCTGCGCCGGCCAGTGCCGGCCGCGGCAGCGGGCGGGGTCCGCCATGGGTGAGCCGTCCGTCGGGTACCACCGGTTCGAGGGCCATTCGTTGGCGGACAAGCACGGCTGGATGCGGCAGGGCGCGGGGGCCGCCGAACTGGAGAAGGTGCGTTCCGCGCTCGCCGCGCTGGGCGGGGACCTGGCCGCCTCCGCGCGGTCCCTCCGGGACGCCGTCCGGCAACTGGGCGGCGAGTGGCAGGGCGCCACCGCCGAGCAGGCCGCAGCGCAGATGGTGGCGGCCGCGGCGTGGGCCGGTGACTCCGGCGGCACGGCATCCCAGGCGGGGTCCACAGTGGAGCGTCAGGCCGAGGTGGTCGGGGACATCCGGTCGAGGGTGCCGCAGCCGCCGGGATGCTGCGACGGCGCCGGCGGCGCGATGCGGGACGGCGGGCGGACGCTCTTCGACGCCGCCACGCTCGGCGTGTTCGGCGTGCAGCACGACGCCCAGCTCAAGGTGGAGGCGTACCGGCAGGCCGACGCGGCGGCCAACAGTGCTCTGTACGCGTACGAGTCGAGTAGCAGGGCGCACGCCGACGCGATGCCCGCACTGCCGCAGCCGCCGCCGATCACGGTGACCGCCGCCACGCATCCGTCGAGCGCGGCTGCGCCGCCGCCCCAGCCGCCGGTATCCCAGCAGCCGCACCCGGAGCCACCGGACCACCGGCACGACCACGCCGACCACCGCGCGGATGACCGGTCACACGGCACCGACCTGGTTGCCGGCGGCCTCGGGCTGGGTGCCGGGGTGCTGGCCGGTGGGGCCACGCTGAGCGACGGCATGCGGGGCAGCGGCCGCGGCATCGGCGGAGGCTCGCTGCGGGAACTGCTCGACGAGAGCGGGCCGCACGCTGGCACCCGGAGTGCCGGCGCGGCCGCCGGGCTCGGCCCGCTGAACGAGGAGGAGGCGGAGGCACGCGCCACCCGCGCGGCCACCACCGCACCGGACGGTTCCGGCGTGGCCGGCGGCCGCGGCAGGGGAGAGCGGGACGGCGAGCACACCGGCCGCTACACGGTGCCCACCGACGTGTACTACGTGGCCGACGTGCCGCGGCTGGCGCCGCCGGTGATCGGCGAGGACCCGGCGGATGGGTAGCCCGGTGCCGGCGGGATCGCGGGCGCGTGGGCTCGCGGAGGAGGCGGGTTGATGCGGGCGTCGAACCGCGACGCTCCGGGTGGGCGCGGCGCGCGCCATGCCGTCAGGCCCGCGACCGGGGTGGCGGGGCGGAGCCTCGCCGACGCGGTCGCGGTGCGCGCGAAGCCGTGAGGAGGGGAGGTGCCGTGAGCAGGGCGGCGATCGGCCAGGGCGCGCCGATCCGGCTCAGCACCACGGAGTTCGAGGCGTGCTGGGACGTACTCGGCCTCGGCGAGTTACCGCACGTGCTCGACCTGCCCAGCCCGGGTGGCACCGTCGAGGAACGCCGGCGCCTTCTCGAGGAAGTCCGCAGTGGACTCCGGGCGCGCGGGTTGGCGGACGGCCAGGGGATGCATCCCGACCTCGCCGGCCTGCTCGCCACGCTGTGCCGGTACTCGTGGGCGGTGGACGCCTGGCTGGCCCTGGACCGGCCGGTGCGGGCACTGGGCGCGCAGGCCGGCCGGGTGGGTGCGCTCGCGGTGCTCGACGACGCCGAGTGCTCCGTACACGTCCGGTCGGTCCCGTCCGGCGCGGTGCTCGGCGAGGTGGTGGCCTGCCTGCCCGAGCTGCCGCCGCCGTCGTGCCCGGTGGACGCGGTGCGGGTGCCGGCCGACGTGCTGGACGCGGCGCTCGCCGCCGCCGGCGGTGCGGACCCGCTGGCGCTGGCCGACGAGTTGTTGCGGCTGGGGGAGCGGCCGGCCACCGCGCACGCGGTCGCGCGCCTCGCCGAGGGGACCGGATGGCAGGGGCAGTTCGGCGTTACGGTCACGGACGGCTTCGGTCGGCGCCGCCGGGCCGCCGAGGTGGTCGGCTTCCACGACACCCGCGCCGCCCGAGTCATGCACCTGCGCCGGAACGGGTGGGTCACGCTCACCCGGGCCGGCCACGACCACCTGGTCCGCGCGCTGCGGGAACTCCTGGACCGCACCGGACAATAACCGTGCCCCGGCACCGTGCCCCGGCACCGGGAACCGGGCGAAAGGAAACTACAGGGGGATGTTGCCGTGCGCGCCGCGGCCGGCGGGCGCGGCGGCCAGCGCCTCGGCGAGCCGGCGGCGGGTCTCCTTCGGGTCGATCACCTCGTCCACCACGCCGATGGTCATGGCGCGGTTCACCCCGCCGGCGATCCGCTCGTGCTCCTCGATCAGCTTGGCCTGCAGGGCCTCCCGCTCCTCGTCAGGCGCGGCGGCGAGCTTCTTGCGGTGCAGGATGCCCACCGCCGCCTTGGCACCCATCACCGCGACCTCCGCGGTCGGCCAGGCGAACACCGTGGTGGCGCCCAGCGAGCGGGAGTTCATCGCGATGTAGGCTCCGCCGTAGGCCTTGCGGGTGACCAGGGTGACCCGGGGCACCACGGCCTCGGAGAAGGCGTGCAGCAGCTTGGCGCCGCGGCGCACCACGCCGTCCCACTCCTGGCCGACGCCGGGCAGGTACCCCGGCACGTCCACGACCACCAGCAGCGGCACGCCGAACGAGTCGCACATCCGGACGAAGCGGGCCGCCTTCTCGGCGGACAGTGAGTCCAGGCAGCCGCCGAGGCGCAGCGGGTTGTTCGCGATCACGCCGACGGTGCGGCCGCCGAGCCGGCCCAGCCCGATCACGATGTTCGGCGCCCACTTGGCCTGCAGTTCCTCGAACATGCTGACCTGCGTGCCGTCCGGGCCCTGCTCGGTGTCCAGCAGGTGCCGCAGCAGCGGCTTGACGTCGTAGGCCCGCTGCGGCCGGTCCGGCAGCAGCGCGCCGAGGTCCTCGCCGTCCCGCACGGCGTGCAGGTCGAACAGGCCGGGCCGGGCGAACAGCCCGGTGATCCGGCGCGCCCGGGTGTAGGCGTCGT
The DNA here is from genome assembly GCF_005405885.1 of Gandjariella thermophila. GTDB lineage: Bacteria > Actinomycetota > Actinomycetes > Mycobacteriales > Pseudonocardiaceae > Gandjariella > Gandjariella thermophila. The sequence continues at coordinate 176,041 of NZ_BJFL01000007.1, read as the reverse complement.
CCTCGCTGTCCGCGATCACGTGCACCACGCCGGACCGCTTGCCGTGCGCGCTCGGCCCGCCCAGCGCCTCCATGTCCACCTGCTCGCCGGTCACGCTGCGCACCACATCCGGCCCGGTGACGAAGATCCGGCCGGCCGGCGCCATGACCACCACGTCGGTGAGCGCCGGGCCGTACGCCGCGCCGCCGGCGGCCGGGCCGAGGATCACCGAGATCTGCGGCACCCGGCCGGAGGCGCGGATCATCGCGGCGAACACCTGGCCGACCGCGTCCAGCGACTCGACACCCTCGGCCAGCCGGGCACCGCCGCAGTGCCACAGCCCGATCACCGGGCAGCGCTCGCGCACCGCGGTGTCGATGGCGTCCACGATGTGCCGGCAGCCCTCGGCACCCATCGCACCGCCCATCTTGGTGGCGTCGGTGCAGTAGGCGACGACGCGGGCACCGTCGATGCGCCCGCGCACCGCGTAGACGCCGCTCGAGTCCCTGGGCCGCAACGGGACCAGCGAGTCGGCGTCGAGCAACTGGGCGAGCCGGACCTCCGGGTCACGGGGGTCGAGGTCGCTGCCGGTCTCCTGGGTCTGGAGAGGCGTGGCCAGAGCGGTCATTGTCAGCTCCTCGCTGGCGACGAAGGGCAGCCGGAACCGCGGTGGGACGGAGAGTCCGCCCCACCCCCGGTTCGATGGGATCAGGCTGGGGTGAACGCGAGCGCGACGTTGTGCCCGCCGAAACCGAACGAGTCGGAGACCGCCGCGTCCAGCCTGACCTTGCGTGGTTCGCCGACCACCACGTCAAGCTGCACGCCCGGGTCGAGGTTCTCCAGGTTGAGCGTGGGCGGGATCAGGCTGTCCCGCACGGAGAGCAGCGTGATGATCGCCTCCACCGCGCCCGCGGCGCCGAGCAGGTGCCCGATCGCGCTCTTCGGCGCGGTGAGCACCGGGTGGTCGCCGATGGCGTTGCGTACGGCCACGGTCTCGGTCACGTCACCGGCCTGGGTGGAGGTGGCGTGCGCGTTGACGTGGCCCACGTCGGCCGGGTCGATCCCGCCGCTGCGCAGGGCAGCCCTGATCGCCCTGGCCTGACCGACGCCCTCCGGGTCCGGCCCGGTGATGTGGTAGGCGTCGGCGCTGGTGCCGATGCCGGCCAGCCTGCCGTAGGTCCGGGCGCCGCGGGCGGCGGCGAACTCGGCGCGTTCCAGCACCATCACCCCGGCGCCCTCGCCGAGCACGAAGCCGTCCCGGTCCACGTCCCACGGCCGGGACGCCTTCTCCGGCTCGTCATTGCGCGTGCTCATGGTGCGGGCCTGGGTGAAGCCGGCCATGGTGATCGAGGTGATGCACGCCTCGGCGCCACCAGCGATCACCACGTCCGCCTCACCCGTCTTGAGCATGCGCCACGCCCAGGCCAGCGCCTCCGCCCCGGAGGCGCACGCGGAGACCGGTGCGTGCACGCCGGCCTTGGCCTTGAAGTGCAGGCCGACGTGCGCGGCCGGGCCGTTCGGCATGAGCATCGGCACGGTCAGCGGGGAGACCTTGCGCAGCCCCTGCGTCTCCAGGAGGTCGTCCTGGGTCAGCAGGGTCAGCGCGCCGCCGATCCCGGTGCCGATCACCACGGCCAGCCGCTCCGGCTCCACCGCGTTCTCGTCCAGCCCGGCGTCGGCCCACGCCTGCCGGGCGGCGATCATGGCCACCTGTTCGCACCGGTCCAGCCGGCGGGCCTCCACCCGAGGCAGCACCTCGGTCGGCTCGACCGCGAGCTGCGCCGCGATCCGCGAGGGCAGCTCGTAGCGGTCGACCCAGTCGGCCTCGATGGTGGACACGCCGCTACGGCCGGCGAGCAGGGCGTCCCAGGTGGACGCGACGTCCCCGGCGAGCGGGGTGGTCGCGCCCAGCCCGGTGACGACGACGTCGGGTGAGTTCATGACGTCTCCGCGAGAAGAGGTGCTGGTGTCCGGGTCACGCGACGTTCTGCGTCACGCGTTCTTGACGATGTAGTCGACGGCGTCGCTGACCGTCTTCAGGTTGGCCAGCTCGTCGTCCGGGATCTTCACGCCGAACTTGTCCTCCGCCTGGACGGCGATCTCGACCATGGACAGCGAGTCGATGTCCAGGTCGTCGACGAACGCCTTCTCGGGGGTGACGTCGGCGGCGTCCACGCCGGCGACCTCCTCCACGATGGCGGCGAGGCCCTGCAGGATCTCCTCGTTGCTCACTTGGTTTCCTTCCTTCTTCGCTCGGCCGGCCGGGTGGGGACCCGCCGGAAAACCATGATTCGGGCCGGGTCAGGGTACGAGCACGACCTGCCCGGCGTAGGACAGGCCCGCGCCGAACCCGACCAGCAGGGCGAGATCGCCGCTGCGTACCTGGCCCTTGGCCCGCATGTGGTCCAGCGCCATGGGGATGGACGCCGAGGAGGTGTTGCCCGAGTACACGATGTCGTCGGCGACCACCATGTCCTCGCGGGCTCCCTTGGCGCGCAGCCGCTTCGCGATCGCCTCCACGATCCGCAGGTTCGCCTGGTGCGGCACCAGGACGTCCACATCGGACGGTTCGAGGCCGGCCAGCGCCAGCGCGTCCAGCGCGACCGGGGCGATCTGCGTGGTCGCCCACCGGAAGACCGACTGGCCCTCCTGGTAGATGTACTTGTGCTCGCGCATGTAGATGGTGTCCACCAGGTCGCCGGCGCTGCCCCAGGCCACCGGGCCGATGCCCGGCGTGTCCGCGGGGCCGACCACCGCCGCGCCGGCGCCGTCCGCGAAGATGATCGCGGTGGACCGGTCCACCGGGTCCACCACGTCGGTCAGCTTCTCCGCGCCGACCACCAGGACCCGGTTCGCGGTGCCGCCGCGCACCAGGTCGGAGGCCATGCCCAGGGCGTAGCAGAACCCCGCGCACGCGGCGTTCACGTCGAAGGCGCCCACCGCCTTGATCCCGATCCGGTCGGCGGTCTGCGCCGCGGCGTTCGGGATCGGTGCGGGCATGGTGCAGGTGGCCACGATCACGGTGTCCACATCGGACGCGGTGAGGCCGGCGTCCGCCAGCGCCTTGGAACCCGCCTCGACGCCCATGTCCACGACCGTCTCGTCCGGGGCGGCGAACCGGCGCTCGATGATGCCGACCCGGTCGCGGATCCACTGGTCGCTGGTGTCCATGATCTGGGACAGCTCGTCGTTGGTGACCACCCGGTCGGGCTGGTAGCTGCCCAGCCCCATGATCCGGGTGGCCGGGGCGCCCTGCCGGGGCGGCGCGATCGTGCGGCTCACCGGGCACCTCCGTCGGCGGTCGCGTGCTCGGCGACCAGGTCGGCGACCTTGTCCAGGTCGGCCGGGGTCTTCACGGCCAGCGTGGCGGTGCCCCTGAGTTCCCGCTTCACCAGGCCGCTCAGCGCGCCGGCGGGGGGCAGCTCGATGGTCGCGGTCACCCCCCGCTCGCGCAGGGCGGCCATGCACGCGTCCCACCGCACTGGCAGCGTCACCTGGGCGACCAGCCGGCGCAGCATCTCCGATCCCGTGGTGACCACGGCACCGTCCGCGTTGGACAGCAGTGGCCGGTTCGGGTCGGCGACGGTGATCCGCTCCGCGTGCGCCCGCAGCTTCTCCTCCGCGGGCGCCATGTACCCGGTGTGGAACGCCCCGGCGACCTTCAGTCGGACCAGCTTGGTGCCGGCCGGCGGGTTCTCGGACAGCTTGTCCAGCGCGGCGAGCGAGCCGGCCACCACGGTCTGCCCGGCGCCGTTGCGGTTGGCCGGGGTGAGCCCGAGGTCGGCCAGCGTGGCGAGCAGTTCCTCCTGGTCCCCGCCCATCACCGCGGTCATGCCGGTGGGCTCCAGGGCGCAGGCCGCGGCCATCTCCGCACCACGCACCGCGGCCAGCGCGACCGCGTCGTCCGCGCTCAGCACGCCGGCCATGGCCGCGGCGGCCAGTTCACCCACGGAGTGGCCGGCGGCCGGGGCGCCGGCCGGGATCTCCACTCTGCGGGTCAGCTCCTCGTGCGCCAGCAGTGTCAGCGCGACGATGAGCGGCTGGGTGACGGCGGTGTCCTTGATCTCCTCGGCGTCCGCGGTGGTGCCGAGGCGGATCAGGTCCAGCCCGGTGCGCTCCGACCATGCCGTCAGTCGTCGCTCGGCTCCGTCGAGTTCGAGCCAGGCGGAGAGCATGCCGGGGGACTGGGCACCCTGTCCGGGAGCGAGCAGCGCGATCACGCCCCTCACTGAACACGGTCGTGGGCACTCCGCGTGATGTCGCCAGTGACCAAGTCACGCCGATGACTTTGTGGAGTGTCTACAAAAGTAACTGGCAGATGAACCCAACCAGCAGCTTCGCGTTGTTGAGTACCTGCGGATATCCGACACTGTCGTGTGAGGCGTGGAGCACACGAACGGCACATTGGCGACGCTGACCGCCCGAAGTGAACACGAAGCGTAGCCAATTCGCCGGTTCGAGGTAATGCTTGGTGCGTCACGGGCAGACCGACGGTTGACCTTCACCCGTTCGTGCGAGTATGACGCGCATCTCACGGCCGTGTCGACGCGCCGGGACCCGGCGCCGGCGGCCGGGCTGTGGGGAATGCAAGCAGGAACGGGTACCGGGGGCGGGAAGAGGAGGTCGACACTTATGGTCCAGGTACGAGCCGAAGGACCACCGACACGTCGTCTACGGCGAGAGGTCGGGCTGATCAGCCTGACGTTCGTCTCGCTCGGCTCGATCATCGGCTCGGGGTGGTTGCTCGGCGCCCTGACAGCCGCCAAGGAGGCCGGACCGGCCTCGATCCTCTCGTGGGTGCTCGCCGGCGTGATCCTCGCCGTGCTCGCACTCATCCACGCCGAGCTGGGCGCCGCCTACCCGGTGGCAGGGGGCACCGCACGCTGGCCGCACCTGGTGTTCGGCCCGCTCGGTGGGTTCACCTCGGGATGGATGGCCTGGCTCGGCGGCGTGGCCCTGGCGCCGATCGAGGTGGAGGCCGCGCTGCAGTACCTGAGCAACATCATCCCCGGTCTGGTGAACGAGTCGTCGTCGACCGCGGTGCTCACGCACACCGGCATCGCGGTGGCCGTGGTGCTCATGGCCGTCTTCTCGCTGATCAACATCATGGGCGTCCGCTGGCTGGCGGAGACCAACACCGCGGCGGTGTGGTGGAAGCTGGCGGTCCCGCTGCTCACTATCGTGGTGCTGGCCGCCACGTCCTTCCACCCCTCGAACTTCACCGCGGGCGGCGGCTTCGCCCCGAACGGCTTCAAGGGCATCCTGTCCGCGCTGCCGGCCGGTGTGGTGTTCGCCGCGGTCGGCTTCGAGCAGGCGGTGCAGCTCGGCGGCGAGTCGCGCAACCCGAAGAAGGACGTGCCGAGGGCGGTGGTCGGCGCGATGGTCATCGGCACGCTGGTCTACCTGCTGCTGGAGTTCGCCTTCATCGGCGCGCTCGACCCGGCCAACCTCGCGCACGGTTGGAGCAACCCGATCTCCAAGGGCGAGTTCGGGCCGTACGCCGGCCTGGCGACCAGCCTCGGGCTGTCCTGGCTGGCGGTGATCCTCTACATCGACGCGTTCATCTCGCCGGCCGGCACCGGGCTGGTCTACTCCGGGACCACCCCGAGGATGAGCTACGCGATGAGCCGCAACGGTTACCTGCCGCCGATCTTCGAGAAGCTGAACAAGCGCGGCATCCCGTGGTTCAGCGTGCTCGTCACCTTCGTGGTGGGGCTGGTGCTGCTGCTGCCGTTCCCCAGCTGGCAGGAGTTCGTCGGCTTCGTCACCTCGGCCTACGTGCTGATGTACGCGTTCGCGCCGGTGGCCTTCGCCGCGCTGCGGCGCACCGACCCGGACCGGGCACGCCCCTACCGGGTGGGCGGCGGCGCGGTGCTCGCCCCGCTCGGGTTCGTCGCCGCCAACCTGGTGGTGTACTGGAGCGGCTGGAAGACCGACTCCAAGCTGCTGCTGTGCATGGTGGGCGGGTTCGTCCTGCTGGGCATCTCCTACCTGACCAAGGCGAACCCGAACCGGCCGAAGATCGACTGGAAGGCCGGGAGCTGGATCTTCCCGTACCTGGCCGGTTTGGCGCTGATCAGCTACCTGGGCCAGTTCGGCAACGGCACCAAGGCGATCCCGTTCGGCTGGGACATCGCCGTGATCGTCGTGTTCAGCCTGGCGGTCTTCTACGCGGCGGTGGCGCTGTCGCTGCCCTCGGAACGGGTCGCCGAGTTCGTCCAGCAGGAGGAGGCGGAGGCCCGCGAGGGCCTGGAGGAGAATCCTCCGGCCACCGCGACCGCCTGAGCTGGAGTCCGGTGAAGGGGCGGGGTGCGGGAGCCCGCCCCTTCACCACAGGCCGCGCGCTCGGGCCAGCCGGCCCACCGACAGCGCCACCCGCAGCACCAGCGCGTCCCTCGGATCGTTGGCGTTGCGCCCGGTGATCTCGGCCACCCGGCGCAGCCGGTAGCGCACCGTGTTGGGGTGCACGAACAGCCGCTTGGCGCACGTCTCCAGCACCCCGCCGACCTCGAGGAAGGTGTCCACCGTGGCGAGCAGCGCGCCGCCGGCCTCCTCGAGCGGCTGCGCCACCCGCTGCACGAGCTGCAGCTCCGCCTCGGGATCGCCGGCGAGGGCCCGTTCTGGCAGCAGTTCCGCCGAGCGCACCGGCCGGGGTGCCGCCGGCCAACCCACCACCGCGCGCAGCCCGGACAGCGCGTCCGCGGAGCTGCGGTGCGCCTCGGCCAGGCCGGGCACGGTCGGCCCGGCCACCACCGGTCCCTCGCCGAACGCCTCGGCGATCCTGGCCAGCACGCCGCGCGCCGCGGGACCCTCGGTCGGCCCGGCCAGGATCACCACCAGCCGGGTGCCCTGCACGCCGAGCAGCACCGCGCGGCCCGCTCGGGCGGCGCGGCTGCGCACCTCGTAGACCACCTCGGGCGGATCGTCCGACGGTGAGTTGCCGACCAGCACGGTGGCCTCCGCCGCCGGATCCCAGCCCAGCGCCGAGGCCCGGGAGAACAGTGACTCCTCGGCGTCGCCACGGAGCACGCCGTCCACGACCAGGGCCTCCAGCCGGGCATCCCACGCGCCCCTGGCCTCGGCGGCGGCCGCGTAGGAGGTCGCCGCGGCGAAGGCGATCTCCCGGCCGTAGCGGAGCACCGCGGACAGCAGCGTGTCCCGGTCCGGGGGGTTCGCGGCGAACGCGGGCAGCCGCTGCTCGAACATGTCCAGCGCGACCCGCACCAGTTCCACGGTCTGCCGCAGGCTGACCCAGCGGGAGATGTCCTTGGGCGCGGTGCGGAACGCGTCCGCGGTCAGCCGGATCACCTGCTTCGGATCGCGCAGCCACGCGACGAAACCGGCGACGCCGTTCTGCACCACCAGCAGGATGCTGGCCCGCTGGTTCGCCGGCATGCGGCGGAACCACGGCAGCCGCTGCTCCATCGCCGCCACCGTGGCCGAGGCGAGGTCGCCGGACGCCCGCTCCAGGTTGCGCAGCGTCTTCGCGGACACCTCCGGCCAGGTGTGGTCGTGCGCCGCCCTGGGCTGTTGCGCGTCCTGCCCGAACCGCTCCGCCGCACCGCTCATGAAGCCAGAATCCCAGGTCACCGCCCGGGGACCCAAACCGAACGGTGCCCGCAAGCGAGTAGGGCCGCCCGGCCGGTACCCGCGGTATGCGCGCGGGACGCGGCCGGGCGGCCCCATCTCCCCGGTCCCCACCGGTCCCTCCACTCTGGACGGTGCGCGGAGATCTCGCCACGCGGATCCCACTTTGGTGGCACCGCGCTCGGCTGCTGATCCACCCGATCGGCGAACGGTGCCGGCCCGCTCACCACCGGCACGGCACGTCCGGCTCGCAGCACGGTGCGAGGAACCGGCAGGTGCGGCAGATCCACTTGGAGCCGTTGCCGTAGGGCACGAGATCGTCCCGCTCGCACTGCGGGCACGGCGGCAGCGTCGGGCGACCCGGGCTGGTCTCGACTCGCGGCGTGTCCACAACACCCACCCTAGGAGGCCCGTCCGCGCCGGCGTGGCGGCACGCGCGCGGCTTGCCGGGCACGAACGGCGGGCTTACCGAGTCGTGTGATCCGCTCCGGAGCCGGAACATCGCGGCGCCGCCGGATGTTCCGGCGGCAGACGGGTGTGGTCGGTGCCGGGGACGTTTCGACGGCCGCGCGACAGCCGCGGCGGGCGGAGTGACCACGGTGCGCCGGGCCGTCACGGTGTGCCCAGTCGCGGAGGGAGAGGCCGTGCACGTGCTGCTGGATCACTACCTGGTCCTGCTCGGCGAGCGGGTGTCCTACGCGGAGCTGCTCGGCCAGCTGTGCGCGCTCGCGGTGGTCTTCCTCGCCGAGCGGCGCACGCTGTGGACCTGGCCGGTGCAGGTCGGCGCCACCGTGCTGCTGTTCGCCGTGTACACCTCGGCGCACCTGGGCGGGCTGGCCAGCCGGCAGGTGGTCATCTTCGCCATCTCGGTCTACGGCTGGTGGGCATGGACCCGCCGGCGCGACCCGGTGTACGGGCTGGCCGTCCGCCGGGCCACCTGGCGGGAGCGGGCGGTGCTGCTCGCCGCCGTGGCCGCCGGCACCGTGGGGGTGGCGCTGCTGCTCGGCGCGCTGCACGCGTCCTGGGCGCCGTGGCCGGACGCCTGGATCTTCGTGGGCACGCTCGCCGCGTTCGCCGCGCAGGGGCTGGGCCTGGTCGAGTTCTGGTTGGTGTGGCTGGCCGTGGACGCCGTGGGCGTACCGCTGCAGATCGCCTCGGGGCTGTGGTTCTCCGCCGCGGTGTACGTGGTGTTCGCGGTGCTGGTGGTGCGCGGCTGGCTGGCCTGGGGCCGCACCGCCACCCGGCGTGCGGCGCCCGAACCCACCGGCACGCCGTCCGCCTGACGCCCCTCGAGCCGCTCGGCGGACCCGTGCGGTGGTCGCGCGGTGCGCGAACCCCGTCGGGCCCGCCGAACGCGGTGCGTGTGTGCTCAGGCCACGCCGGGGTCGGACGTCTGCGGGCCCGCCGCCTGCACGTCGTCGATCCGGTACCGCCGCGCCGCCTCGACCACCTTCGACTGGTCGATCTCGCCGCGTCGGGCCAGCGCGGCCAGCGTGGCCACCACGGTCGACTCGGCGTCCACCAGGAACACCCGGCGGGCGGCCGGGCGGGTGTCGGAGAACCCGAACCCGTCGGTGCCCAGGGTGACCATGTCGGTGGGCACGTACGGGCGGATCAGGTCCGGCACCGCGCGCATCCAGTCGGACACCGCGACGACCGGGCCCTCGGTGCGGGCCAGCACCCGGGTGACGTACGGCATCCGGGGCTCGGCCTCCGGGTGCAGCAGGTTGTGCTTCTCCACCTCGACCGCGTCCCGGCGCAGCTCGCCCCAGGACGTCGCGGACCACACGTCGGCCCGTACGCCCCACTCCTCGGCGAGCAGCCGTTGTGCCCGCAGCGCCTCCGGCATGATCACGCCGGAGACCAGGATCTGCGCCTTCGGGCCGTCCCCGGCCGGGGCCGGCTGGTAGCGGTACAGGCCGCGGAGCAGCCCGTCCACGTCCAGGTCCTCCGGCTCGGCCGGCTGCTGGTACGGCTCGTTGTAGACGGTCAGGTAGTAGTAGACGTCCTCGGCGCCCTCGCCGTACATCCGCCGCAGGCCGTCCTTGACGATGTGCGCGATCTCGAACGCCCACGCCGGGTCGTAGGCCACCACGGCCGGGTTGGTGTGCGCCAGCAGCAGCGAGTGGCCGTCCGCGTGCTGCAGACCCTCACCGGTCAACGTGGTGCGGCCGGCGGTGGCGCCCAGCACGAACCCTCGGGTCATCTGGTCCGCCGCGCCCCACAGCCCGTCGCCGGTGCGCTGGAAGCCGAACATCGAGTAGAAGATGTAGACCGGGATCATCGGCTCGCCGTGCGTGGCGTACGAGGTGCCCGCGGCGATGAACGACGCCGTCGACCCGGCCTCGTTGATCCCCTCGTGCAGGATCTGGCCCCGCTCGCTCTCCCGGTAGGCCAGCATCAGGTTGGCGTCCACCGAGGTGTAGAGCTGCCCCTGCGGGTTGTAGATCTTCTGCGTGGGGAACATCGAGTCCATGCCGAAGGTCCGTGCCTCGTCCGGGATGATCGGCACGATCCGCTTGCCGATCTCCGGGTCCTTGGCCAGGTCCTTGATCAGCCGGACGAACGCCATCGTGGTGGCCACGTCCTGCTTGCCGGAGCCGCGCCGGATGACGTCGTAGACCTTGTCCCCGGGCAGTACCAGGGCCTTGGACTTCACCCGCCGCTCGGGCAGGAACCCACCGAGCTGGCGGCGGCGCTCCAGCAGGTACTGGATCTCCGGCGCGTCCTTGCCCGGGTGGTAGTACGGCGGCAGGTACGGGTCCCGCTCCAGGTCCGCGTCGGAGACCGGGATGCGCAGGCTGTCCCGGAAGAGTTTCAGGTCCTCCAGGGCCAGCTTCTTCATCTGGTGCGTGGCGTTGCGGCCGGCGAAGTGCGGGCCCAGCCCGTAGCCCTTGATGGTCTTGGCCAGGATCACGGTGGGCTGGCCGTGGTGTTCCACGGCCGCCTTGTACGCCGCGTACACCTTGCGGTAGTCGTGGCCGCCGCGCTTGAGGTTCCAGATCTCCTCGTCGGTCATCCCGGCGACCATCTCCTTGGTCCGCGGGTCGCGGCCGAAGAAGTGCTCGCGCACGTACGCGCCGTCGTTAGCCTTGTACGTCTGGTAGTCGCCGTCCGGCGTGGTGTTCATCAGGTTGATGAGCGCGCCGTCCCGGTCCCGGGCCAGCAGCGCGTCCCACTCGCGGCCCCAGATCACCTTGATGACGTTCCAACCGGCGCCGCGGAAGAAGGACTCCAGCTCCTGGATGATCTTTCCGTTGCCGCGGACCGGGCCGTCCAGCCGCTGCAGGTTGCAGTTGATCACGAAGGTGAGGTTGTCCAAGCCCTCGTTGGCCGCCACGTGCACCAGGCCGCGGGACTCCGCCTCGTCCATCTCGCCGTCGCCGAGGAACGCCCAGACGTGCTGCTGGCTGGTGTCCTTCAGGCCGCGGTCGTGCAGGTAGCGGTTGAACCGGGCCTGGTAGATGGCGTTCATCGGGCCGAGCCCCATGGACACCGTGGGGAACTCCCAGAAGTCCGGCATCAGCCGGGGGTGCGGGTAGCTGGGCAGGCCGCCGCCCGGACCGGCGTGCGAGTACTCCTGCCGGAACCCGTCCAGCTGATCCGCGGACAGCCGGTTCTCCAGGAAGGCCCGGGCGTAGATGCCCGGTGACGCGTGGCCCTGGATGAACACCTGGTCGCCGCCGCCCGGGTGGTCCTTGCCGCGGAAGAACCAGTTGAAGCCGACCTCGTACAGGGTGGCCGAGGACGCGTAGGTGGAGATGTGGCCACCCACGCCGACGCCGGGGCGCTGCGCCCGGTGCACCATCATGGCCGCGTTCCAGCGCAGCCACGCACGGTAGCGGCGCTCGACCTCCTCGTCACCGGGGAACCAGGGTTCCTGCTCCGGCGGGATCGTGTTGATGTAGTCCGTGCTGGTCAGTGCCGGGACGCCGACCCGGCTCTCCCGTGCGCGTTCCAGCAGTCGCAGCATGAGGTAGCGCGCCCGCTGCTGGCCAGCGCCCTTCAGCACCGCGTCGAACGACTCGAGCCACTCGGCGGTCTCCTCGGGATCGATGTCCGGAAGGTGAGTGGCCGTGCCGTCCCGGATGACACGCACCCGTCCCGGGGTGGCCGCGCTACCGGTGCCGATGTTGTGCGGGGCCAAGGGATCTCCTTGCCTGATCGTTTGTCTTTCCCGTTGTTGACGTCACCGTGCGGCGGAGTCTGCTCGCCCGGGTGACCTACCCCCAACCTCTCCATCCTCGTCCCAGGTAGGGTCGTTCGTCATCGCTACTGGCCAGTACGGTCGTAACGTTTCTCACGCGCGCGCGGATAGGAGGGATGCGGCCCGCCCGATGGGGTGAGGCGGGGTGCTGCTGGGGTCCCGATGTAGGCGTGTCGCGGCGCGGGCGGTTGCGCAGGTGGCCACCGCCAGTGTTCGCTAATTGGGACAGGAACACACACTGGGTGCGGCGGCCCTCGGCGGCTGCCGCACTGGCGCACTTGGAGGAGTGGAAGCCGTGGTCGCCGCGGGAGACGCCGGCAAGGTCGGCGTCGCCGAGAGGCTCGGGATCGAGCCCGGAATGGTGGTCCAGGAACTCGGTTGGGACGAGGACGTCGACGACGAGCTGCGCGCCGCTGTGGAGGAGCAGTGCGGCGGGGAGCTGCTCGACGAGGATGCCGATGAGGTGGTGGACGTCGTCCTGATGTGGTGGCGGGACGGCGACGGTGACCTCGCCGACGACCTGGTCGACGCGATCGGCCCGCTGGCCGACAACGGCGTGATCTGGGTACTGACTCCCAAGACGGGGCGGGAGGGGCACGTCGAGCCCAGTGACATCGCGGACGCGGCCAAGACGGCGGGCCTGGCGCAGACCTCGAACATCAGTGCGGCCGCCGACTGGGCGGGCACCCGGCTGGTGGCGCCGAAGGCGGCGGTGAAGTCCAAGCGCTGAACCGCTGGTCCGGGGCACCGGTTGTGTTCGCGCGGTCTCACCTGGCGGAAGCCGCGCGGGGGTAGCCCCTAAGCTGCTGATGACACGCAAGGACTCCATCGGAGGGTGCTTTCCCATGCCGCTCGAGGTCGGTACCGAAGCTCCGGACTTCACCCTGAACGACTCGAACAAGCAGCCGGTGAAGCTGTCTGACTTCCGGGGCGACAAGAACGTGCTGCTGGTCTTCTACCCGTTCGCCTTCAGCGGCATCTGCACCGGCGAGCTCTGCCAGGTGCGGGACGAGATCCAGCAGTACCAGAACGACGACGTCCAGGTGATCGGCGTGTCCGTGGACACCCCGTTCAGCCTCAAGGCGTGGGCCGAGCAGCAGGGCTACACCTTCCCGCTGCTGTCGGACTTCTGGCCGCACGGCGAGGTCGCCAAGGCCTACGGCGTGTTCAACGACAAGGCCGGCATGGCGGTCCGGGGCACGTTCCTGATCGACAAGCAGGGCGTCGTCCGGTACGCCGAGGCCAACGAGCCCGGCCAGGCCCGGGACCAGGAGAGCTGGAAGAAGGCCATCGCCGCGCTCTCCTGACCCGCCGACACATCCCGCGCCGGCCCGGACATCCCGCCGGCCGGCGTCCCGGGCGCGTAGCTCAGTGGAAGAGCACTCGCCTTACAAGCGAGTGGTCGCAGGTTCGAACCCTGCCGCGCCCACTGTCCCCGGGTAGCTACGGGCGGCGTGCGGACGTAGCCGATGCGAGAGATGCCGGACACGCCGCCGTGGCGCGGGCGGTGCACGCAGGGCCGCCATCGTCCCAGACCAACCCCGACCGGCACGGCTGCGGACCGTGCCCCACGGGACGCGCGGTCCAACGCGGCGGATCTCGGTCGAATGACCGACGGTCGTCGGGTGTTCACGCTAGGGTCTCATGGCCTAGGTTCGCCGGAGCCGGGCATCGCCGTCCACCGCCGCTGGCGCGCCCCAGCGGCGGTGGCGCGGGGTGTGGTCGGGCCGTCCCGGCCGCACCCCGCCCGGCGGTTCACGATCGAGCACGGCATCCTGTGCACATGAGCTGGATGGTGTACGGGGCCAACGGATACACCGGGCGCCTGGTGGCCGAGCTGGCCGTGCGACGCGGGGAACGACCGCTGCTCGCCGGGCGGTCCGCGCCGAAGGTCGCCGAGCTGGCCGGCCGGCTCGGCCTGGAGCACCGGGTGTTCGACCTGGTCGACCCGGCCGGCGTGCGGGCGGCGCTGGACGGCGTCGAGGTGGTGACACACTGCGCCGGCCCGTTCTCGGTGACCTCCGCGCCGATGGTGGACGCCTGCCTGGCCACCGGCACCCACTACCTGGACATCACCGGCGAGGTCGACGTGTTCGAGCGGGTCTTCGCCCGGCACGCGGACGCCGAGCAGGCCGGCGTGGTGCTGCTGCCCGGCGGCGGCTTCGACGTGGTGCCCACCGACTGTCTCGCCGCCATGCTGGCCGCCGCCCTGCCTGGCGCCACGGAGCTGGACCTGGCCTTCCTGGCCGGCGGGGGAATGAGCCCGGGAACGCTGCGCACCGCGATGGAGGGCAGCGCGGCCGGTGGGCGCGTGCGGGTGAACGGGGAGCTGCGGACCGTGCCGATCGGCCACCGCGACCGGGTCGCCGAGTTCCCGTCCGGTCCGCGCCGGGTCACCTCGATCCCGTGGGGCGACCTGGCCACCGCCTACCGGTCCACCCGCATCCCCACGATCACCACCTTCACGTCGGTGCCGGGGCCGGCCGGCGTGGTCGGCAAGGTGCAGTCCTTCGCCGCGCCGCTGCTGCGCTCATCCGCCGTGCAGCAGATCGGCAAGGACCTGCTTGGCCTGGTCCGAGGGCCGGCGGAGGAGCGAAGGGCGGCCAGCCGGTCGGAGGTGTGGGGTGAGGTGCGCGACGGCGCGGGCCGGACCGCCACGGCCGCGCTCACCGCGCCCAACGCCTACGACCTCACCGCGGACGCGGTGCTGCGCGCGGTGGGGAGGCTGCGGTCCGGCTCGGTGCGTCCCGGCGCGCACACCCCGTCCACCGCCTTCGGCGCGGACTTCGTCCGCGAACTGGACGGCGTGCAGGTCCGCGACCCCGAGGTGCGGTAGCGGTCAGCGGGCCAGCAGGGCGCTGACCTCCTGGGCCGCCGGTCCGGCCTCGGCCAGGTGCGCGAGGTGCTCGGGCAGCGGCTCGCCGCGGTGCCGCTTGGCCTGCGCGTACAGCCGGCCGGCGCGGTAGGAGGAGCGGACCAGCGGGCCGGCCATCACCCCGGCGAAGCCGATCTCCTCGGCGGTCTGCTTGTGCGCCAGGAATTCCTCCGGCTTCACCCAGCGGTCCACCGGGTGGTGCCGCACGCTCGGCCGCAGGTACTGGGTGATGGTGACGATCTCGCAGCCGGCCGCGTGCAGGTCGTGCAGCGCCTCGGTGACCTCTTCGGGCGTCTCGCCCATGCCGAGGATGAGGTTGGACTTGGTGACCAGGCCGTCCTCCCTGGCCATGGTGAGCACGTCCAGCGAGCGCTGGTACCGGAAGGCCGGCCGGATGCTGCGAAAGATCCGCGGCACGGTCTCCAGGTTGTGCGCGAGCACCTCCGGCCGGGAGCCGAACACCTCGGCGAGCTGGTCGGGTTCGGCGTTGAAGTCGGGGATGAGCAGCTCCACGCCGGTGCCCGGGTTGAGCGCGTGGATCTGCCGCACCGTCTCGGCGTACAGCCACGCGCCGCCGTCCGGCAGGTCGTCGCGGGCGACCCCGGTCACCGTCGAGTACCGCAACCCCATCGCCTGCACCGACTCGGCGACCCGGCGCGGCTCGTCAGTGTCCAGCTCGGCCGGTTTGCCGGTGTCGATCTGGCAGAAGTCGCAGCGCCGGGTGCACTGCTCGCCGCCGATGAGGAAGGTGGCCTCGCGGTCCTCCCAGCACTCGTAGATGTTGGGGCAGCCGGCCTCCTCACAGACCGTGTGCAGGCCCTCCCGCCGGACCAGCCCCTTCAGCTCGCTGTACTCGGGGCCCATCCGAGCGCGCGTCTTGATCCACGGTGGCTTCTTCTCGATGGGCGTCTGGCTGTTGCGGGCCTCCAGCCGCAGCAGCTTGCGCCCCTCCGGCGCGACGGTCACGACCACACGGTACGCCACCGGCACGGGTGGTCGGGGTCACGCCGGATCGGGCGCCACCCCGGTCAGCTCGGCGGTCACCGTCCACAGCCGGGCCGCCGTCTCCTCGTCCCGCGCCGCCGGCCACAGCCGGGCCGGCGCCGGCGGCCCGTACACCTCACCGGGCCAGCCCGGCCCGACGTAGGAGCCGCCGGTCACGCCGGGTGCGGTGGCCGCGTAGAGCTGGGGGAGCGCGCCGCGCTTGACGGACTGCGCGGTCAGCCGGGTGACCAGGTCGGCCACCCGCGCCACCAGTGGCCCGCCGCGGTCCCGCGCCGTCGCGGTGACCAGGTTGGTGGCGGTGTAGCCGGGGTGCGCGGCCGCGCTGACCAGGTCCAGGCCGGCGGCCCGGGCGCGGCGGTCCAGCTCGAGCGCGAACACCAGGTTGGCCAGCTTGGACTGGCCGTACGCGCCCCCGGCGGAGTACCGGCGGTGGTGGAAGTTCGGGTCGTCGAGGTCCAGCCGGCCCTGGCGGGCGGCCATGCTGGCCACGGTCACCACGCGGGCGCCCGGCCTCGCGCGCAGTGCCGGCATGAGCAGCCAGGTGAGCGCGGCGTGGCCCAGATGGTTGGTGCCGAACTGCAGCTCGAAGCCGTCGGCGGTGCGGCGCAGCGGTGGCGCCATCACTCCGGCGTTGTTGATCAGTACGTCGAGCGCGTCTCCGGTGCGTTCCCGCACCTCCGTGGCGGCCTTGCGGACCGACGACAGGTCGGCCAGGTCGAGGGAGACGAGTTCGGCCCGCCCGCCGGCGCGGTGCACCTCGGCCAGCGCCCGCTCACCGCGCTCCGCGGAGCGCGCGGTCATCAGCACCCGGGCGCCGCTGCCGGCGAGCGCGGTCGCGGTGCGCAGCCCCAGGCCGGCGGTGGCTCCGGTGACCAGGACGGTGCGGCCGGACTGGTCCGGGATGTCAGCTTCGGTCCATGCCATGCGCCACACCTACTACTCGGTAGGTTAAGTTCGCCAGGGCCGGCCGGCCATCGATGAGGTCCTGTGACCGCCGGCGCCGTCTCGGGCCCGGGAGGGCGCGCGAAGGCCCGGCCGCGTCCGGGCGCGATCATATCCGCGGCTGCCGGAGGTCGCCCGGGACGCGGTCGTCCTACGCGTCCCGGGCATCGCGGCCGGGCCAGGGGCGCCCGCGGCGGGTGGGCATCGGGCGGGCGCCGCGCGGGTGGTCAGCCGCTGGGCACCATTCGCCGCAGCAGCTCCACCGGGCTACGCCGCTTGGCCACCGGCAGCGGCGTGCGACGGAGCAGGGTCAGGAAGGCGCGACCGATCCGATTGATCTCCTCGGCGCTCTCGTCCGGCTCGGCGAGCCCGGCGGCCAGCGCGAGCATGCGCTGCTCCCGCTCGACGGCCGCGCGCAGCCGGTGGTCACCCTCGTCCAGGTGCGTGGTCAGCACGGCGTGCAGCACCGGGTTCGCCGCGGCCAGCTCGCGCCACGCGGTGCCGACCGCCTCGACCCGGTCCACGTCCGGGCTGCGCTCGGCGGCGGACAGCGCGATGCCGATCCGCCCGGTCAGCAGTTGCATCCACTTGTAGTGCAGGGCCAGCAGCAACGTGTCCTGGCTGCCGAAGATCTCGGCGGCCTCGGGTACGTCGGCGAACGGCAGCGGGCCCCGCGGGTCCCGCGCGGCTCGCCGCAGCACCTCGTCGATGGCGCGTCGCCGCTGGTAGAAGTCGTTCCAGCTCACGTGCTCGGCCTCCTCCCGTGGCGTGGTCGATACCACAGGTTTGCGGCATACCGTCAGTACGGACCCTCGGTCGACAACATACCATGAGTACGTACCGTTGGTATGTTCTAGGGTTGTGAGCGTGGCGACAGTGCAGTCGAGGCGGTTGGAATACGCGGAGGCGACCCGGCAGGCCCTGGTGGACAGCGCCGTCGAGTTGTTCACCGAGCGCGGCTACACCGGTACCTCGCTGGACGAGATCGCCAAGCTGGCCCGGGTCACCAAGGGCGCGCTCTACCACCACTTCAGCGGCAAGCAGGCGCTGTTCGAGGCGGCCTTCGACGCGGTGGAGACCCGGGTGATGGCCCACCTGGGCGCGATCGTGGCTGGGCCCGGCGACCCGTGGCAGACGGCGATGGCGGGGATCGAGGCGTACGTGAAGGTCTGCCTGGAGCCGTCGTTCCAGCGCATCGTGATCCACGAGGCGCCGGTGGTGATGGGCTGGGAGGCGTGGCGGGAGTGCGAGGAGCGCTACAGCTTCGGCGTCCTGCGCGCGGCGATCAAGTCGTTGATCGACGCCGGCGAGATCGAGGACATGCCGGTGGAGATCACCACCCAGCTACTGTTCGGCGCGCTTTCCGCCGGCGCGCACGCGATCGCCAGCGCGACCGACCCGGAACAGGCCGGCGCTGAGGTGGCCCGCGCGGTGTCCCGGGTGGTGACCGGGCTGCGCCGGCGCGACAACGACCCCGCCGGGCGCCCGGCCGCGGGCGGCGCCTCGCGCTGACCACCCGGGCCGTGCCGCG
Source organism: Gandjariella thermophila (assembly GCF_005405885.1). Lineage (GTDB taxonomy): Bacteria > Actinomycetota > Actinomycetes > Mycobacteriales > Pseudonocardiaceae > Gandjariella > Gandjariella thermophila. The sequence continues at coordinate 157,915 of NZ_BJFL01000007.1, read as the reverse complement.
CGCCCGGCGGGAGGGCTAGCCTCCGGCCCGTGGACACCTCGTTGAGCTTCCGCATCTTCACCGAACCCCAGCAGGGTGCGACCTACGACGACCTGCTCCGGGTCGCCAGGACCGCCGAGGACGCCGGCTACGACGCGTTCTTCCGCTCCGACCACTACCTGAAGATGGGCTCGGTGACCGGGCTGCCCGGACCCACCGACGCCTGGATCACGCTCGCCGGCCTGGCCAGGGAGACGTCCCGGCTGCGGCTGGGCACGCTGATGACCGCGGGCACCTTCCGGTTGCCCGGCCCGCTGGCGATCAGCGTGGCGCAGGTCGACCAGATGTCGGGTGGCCGGGTGGAGTTCGGCATCGGGTCCGGCTGGTATGAGGCCGAGCACACCGCGTACGGCATCCCGTTCGGGTCGCTGCGGGAGCGGTTCGAGCGGTACGCCGAGCAGTTGGAGATCATCACCGGGCTGTGGGCCACGCCCGAGGGACAGAGCTTCTCCTTCGCCGGCAAGCACTACCGGCTCACCGACTCGCCGGCGCTGCCCAAGCCGGCGCAGCGGCCCCGGCCGCCCGTGCTGATCGGCGGCATGGGCGCCCGGCGGACCCCCGCGCTGGCCGCGCGGTTCGCCGACGAGTTCAACCTGCCCTTCGTCGACGTGGACAGCGCGGTCGCCCAGTACGAGCGGGTTGCCGCCGCATGCACCGAGATCGGCCGCGATCCGGCGGAGATCATCCGTTCCGCCGCCCTGGTGGTGTGCGTGGGCCGGGATGAGGCGGAGATCGCCCGCCGGGCCAAGGCGATCGGCCGCGAGGTGGACGAACTCCGGCGCAACGGCCTGTGCGGCACGCCCGCCGAGGTGGTCGACCGGCTCGGCACCTGGCGGCAGCGCACCGGCATCGCCCGGGTCTACCTGCAGTTGCTCGACCTGTCCGACCTGGACCATGTGGAGCTGATCGCGGCCGAGGTGGCGCCGCAACTGCGGTAGCTCAGCGGAATGTCGCGGCGTGGTCGACAACGCCGCCGGCCCTCGCGGTGGACCGGTACTACCGGTCGTCCTCCGGTAACGGGGCGGCGGCCAGGCACGGGGTGCACGGCACGCCGGTGAAGCAGGACAGCACCTCGGCGGTGCCGGGCACGATCTCCGCGCCGCAGTACGCGGTCAGCACCGCCGGCACGTGCTCGGTGGGCACCGGCACCAGGTGCACCACGCGCCGGGCCTCACCGACGATGCCCCGGCGCAGCCGCACCAGCAGCAGCACGGTGCCCCACCCGTCCTCGCTCGCGCGCGGGCGGCACACCCCCTGGTGCCTGGTCACGTCTGGCGTCAGGGTCTGTCGGTTGCTCACGCGCTCGCCTCCGCGGTGCTGCTCACTGTGCCTGGCGCGGCCCGGCGAGCCGGCCCCCGGAACGCCCGGGCCAGGCGGCCCGGGGGTCGCGGTCGGCACCGAGACGTCGCGCCCGTCCCCAGTGATCATCGCCTGCGGACGGCACCGGCGAGAGTCCACCAATGGGCCATTTCGCACCGGGCGCGGGATCACGCGCCGTGAGGGGCGCTCGACACGAGCGCGCTTCGCCCGTTGCGAGACCCGCCGCCGGTCAGGGATTGCTGCCGGTGATGGTCATCACGTAGGTGCCGTACCAGACGGCGGTCATGCCGAGCACCGGGAACAGCGCCGCCTGCACCCGCAGCCGCACCCGGGCGAGCAGCACCGCCAGCGGGTAGGCGAGCAGGAAGGCGGGCAGCAGGAAGCGCGGCTTGGAGTTGAAGAAGCCGGAGCTACCCAGGGCCAGGATCACCACCCCGGTGGTGTAGACCCGCAGTGGCAACGGGATCCGCTCCGCGAACGACCAGCCGAACAGCAGCAGCGTGGCCACCACGACCAGCGCGGTGAGCGAGTAGTACACGTTGCCGTCGGTGACCAGGAAGTGGCTCACCTTGCCGAAGGTGCCGATGCCGCCGTCGAAGCTGAGCCCCCACGCCCTGTCCTGCAACCAGAACCAACCGTCCAGCCGGTGTGCCTGGATGCCCACCCAGAGCAGGAAACCGACCGTGCTCAGCGAGGACAGCGCGACCGCGGCCCACCGCCGCAGGCGGTCCTGCTCCCGCGGGGTGGCGATCAGCGCGGCCACCGCGAGCGCGGCCACCAGCGCCAGGCCCGTGTTGCGCACCAGGCCGGCCGCGAAGGTCAGCACGCCGGCGGTCAGCCACTTCTGGCGCAGCATGGCCACCAGGGCCCAGGCGGCGACGGCGGTGAACAGCGCCTCCGAGTAGGCCATCTGCAGCACCACGGAGCCCGGCGCCACCGCCCACAGCAGGGCCAGCGCGGTGCCCACCCGGTCGCTTCCGGAGATGCTGCGACCCACCTCGAAGACTCCCCAGGCGGCGACCGCGCCGGAGATCAGCGTGATCAGCACGGCGGCCGAGAGGTTGTGCATCCCTGGCAGCGCGCCGAGCCAGCGGACCAGGAACGGGTAGCCGGGGAAGAACGCGAGCGTGGACTGCTTGGGGTCGCCGTTGGGCAGGATGCGCACCGCGTGGTCGTAGCCGTCGTTGGCCAGGCGCAGGAACCACTTGCCGTCCCAGGAGCCGAGCAACTGGGGCAGGGTCGTCGGGCGGCGGGCGCCGCGCACCATGCCCCACATCACCACGAACCCGATGGCTCTGATCGCCAGGTAGCCGAGAACGGCCGGAGCGGCGGGGCGGAACGCCGCGCGGGCCGCGGCGAACCAGCCGGCCAGCGGTAAGCCGGGGGCCGCCGTTCTTCCCGCGGTGGCCTCCGCCGCGGCCACCGAGGTTGCCTCCACCGTCCGCGCCGCTGCCACTCCCTCGTCGTCCGCCTGGGCGTCCTCCGCCCCGGCCGCCGGCACCGGCACCGACTCCCCAAGGTCCGTGCTTGTGCTGCTCAACCCTGACGATCCTCCTGCACCTCTGCCGGCGCCGGCGCCGACACGTCGTCGCCCGGCCCGGATTCGTCACCACCGCGCGCCGCGACCCGCTCGGCACCGCCGCGCCGCGGCACGGTCATGGAACGGCGGGCCACGCCGTCACACCGGGCCGGGGCACCGAGAGAAGGCCCACCCGGCCCGGCGGCGCGTCACTGACACGAGCACTCGCCCCGTCAGATGGATACCGCACCAGCCGAACAAGGTGCCACACCCGGATCCATCAGGCCGCCTCGGGGCCGTCACCCGATCACGGAGTATGGCGCATCCGGCGGCCGGGCCGCCGGGCGCCGCACGCCATCGTGGCAGCAGTCCGCCGGTCGGGAGGAATCAGGAGGGGAGCGCGAAGGTGACTCCGGCGGCGGTCGGCTGGGCGCGGCGCACCGGCCGGTCGGTGATCGGGATGCGGCCGTCCAGCACGTCCAGCACTGCCTGCGCGGCCATCGGGCGGACCTCCGCCACGGTGATGTCCCGGCCCAGCTCGGCGGACAGCGACGTCACCCCGGCGTCCCGGATGCCGCACGGCACGATCCGGTCGAACGCGGTGAGATCGGCGTTGCAGTTGATCTCGAAGCCGTGCATGGTGACGCCGCGCTGCACCCGGATGCCGATCGCGGCGATCTTGCGTTCCGGCCGTTCGCCGTCCGCGGGCAGCCAGACCCCGCTGCGGCCGTCCACCCGGCCGGTTTCCAGGCCCAGCCGCTCGCACACCACGATCAGCGCCTCCTCGATCCGGCGCACGTAGTCGACCACGTCCACCGGGTCGCCGAGACGCACGATCGGGTAGCCCACCAGTTGCCCCGGGCCGTGCCAGGTGATCTTGCCGCCCCGGTCCACGTCGATCACCGGGGTGCCGTCGGTCGGGCGGTCCTCCGGGGCGGTGCGCTTTCCGGCGGTGTACACCGAGGGATGCTCCAGCAGCAGCAGCGTGTCCGGCCCGGCGCCGTCCGCCCGCGCGGCGGCCAGTTCCCGCTGCAACTCCCAGGCGCTGAGGTAGTCGATGGTGCCGAGATCACGCACCTCGACCGGGTCGGTCGAGGCGCGGCAGGAGGTGTCGGGGCTGCTCACGACCACCGACCTTACGCCTCGGTGCCTGCTCCGCGAACGCGTGCCGCGATCGCCGGGGTCCGACCGCGACATGGCAGTGCCGTTGTGTCTGATGGGCGCTCCCGCGAGCGCGGGGCCTCGCCCTGGCGCGGTCCCGTGCTGGGTGTCGCACGTCACTCCGGTTCCGCAACCGGCTGTGAGCGGCGGAGGAGGGCGTGCAGGGCGACGGCGAGCGCCGGGTGCTGGAACCGGTATCCATGCCGCTGCAACACCTCCGGCACCGCCCGCTGGCCGGCGAGCAGCGCCTCGTCGGCCAGCTCGCCCAGCGCGGCGCGCAGCACGAACGCGGGCGCCGTCCAGGGCGCCGGCCGGCCCAGTGCGCGGCCCAGCGCCCGGGTGAACTCGGCGTTGGTCACCGGACCCGGCGCGGTCAGGTTGACCGGCCCGGCCACGTCGTCGCGCTCCAGCACGAACCGGATCGCGCCCACCTCGTCGGCCAGCGAGATCCACGGCATCCACTGCCGGCCCTCGCCCAGCCGCGCGCCCAGGGCCACCGCGAACAGCGGGCGCACCCGGCCGAGCAGGCCACCGGAGCCGGACAGCACCAGGCCGGTGCGCAGCCGCACCACCCGGGCCCCGGCGTCCGCGGCCGGCTTGGTGGCCGCCTCCCAGTCCCGGCACACGTCGGCGAGAAACCCGGTGCCGGCCGGGGAGGTCTCGTCCACCACGGTGTCACCGGTGTCCCCGTAGTAGCCCACCGCCGAGGCGTTGACCAGGGTGGGCACCCCATGGTCGGCGACCGCGGCGGCGAGCACCTCGGTCGGCACCGTGCGGCTGTCCCGGATCACCTGCTTGCGGGCCGCGGTCCAGCGCCGGTCCACCACACCCACACCGCACAGGTTGACCACCGCCGCCGCGCCGTTCAGCGCGCCCGGCTGGATGGTGCCGGCGGGCGGGTCCCAGCCCCGCTCACCCGGGGCCGCGGGCGGCCGGCGCACCAGGCGGATCACCTCGTGCCCGGCCTGGCGGAGGGCGGCGACGAGAGCGGTACCGATCAGCCCGGAGGAACCGGCGACGACGACGCGCATAGCTCGTATGGTCGCCGACCCGGCGGGCTGGTGCACACGCGACGCGGCCCCCGCCGGCGGGCGGGGGCCGCGTCCTGTCAAACCGGTTACAGTCCGAGGTCGGACTCGAAGGCGCCCTCCTCCAGGCGGTTCTTCACCGTGGTGAGGAACCGGCCGGCGTCGGCGCCGTCGACCAGGCGGTGGTCGTAGGTCAGCGCCAGGTACGCCATGGAGCGGATGGCGATGGTGTCGTCACCGTTCTCGTCGGTCACCACCACCGGGCGCTTGCGCACCACGCCGACGCCCAGGATGCCGACCTGCGGCTGCACGATGATCGGTGTGTCGAACAGCGCGCCGTTGCTGCCCAGGTTGGTCAGCGAGAAGGTGCCGCCGGCCAGCTCGTCCGGGGTGACCTTGTTCGCCCTGGTCCGCTCGGCCAGGTCGGCGATCTTGTGCGCCAGCCCGGAGAGGTTCAGGTCGCCCGCGTCGTGGATGACCGCGTTGAGCAGGCCACGCTCGGTGTCGATGGCGATACCGAGGTGCTCGGCGTTGTAGTAGGTGACCTCCTTGCGCTCCTCGTCGATCGAGGCGTTCAGCTTCGGGTGCTGCTTGAGCGCTTCGACCGCCGCCTTGGCGAAGAACGGCAGGAAGGTCAGCTTCACACCCTCGCGCGCCTCGAACGACTTCTTCGCCCGCTCCCGCAGCCGGGCGATCTTGGTGACGTCCACCTCGAACACCTGGGTGAGCTGCGCGGAGATCTGCAGCGACTCGCGGGTGCGCTGGGCCACGATCTGGCGCAGCCGGGACAGCTTCTCCGTCTTGCCACGCAGCGCCTGCACCTCGGGCGAGGGAGCCGGCGCGGCGGGCCGCTCGGGTGCGGCCGCGGGCGCCGCCTGCTCCGCCTTAGCCGCCTCGACCGCGGCGAGCACGTCCTGCTTGCGGATCCGCCCGCCGACGCCGGTGCCCCGGACGGTGCTCAGGTCGACGTTGTTCTCCGCGGCGATCTTGCGGACCAGCGGGGTGACGTACGGCGTGCCGGTCTCGCCGTCCACCCGGGCCGCGGCGGGCTGGGCCTCCGGCTGCGCGGCCGGGACGGTGGCCTGCGGCTGCTCGGTCGGCTGCGGCGTCGGCTCGGCCGCAGGTGCGGGCTCGGGCGCGGGTGCGGGCTCGGGCGCGGGGGGCGCCGGCCGCTGCTGCACCGGCTCGGGGGCCGGTGCAGCCGGCTGGGCGGGTGCGGCCGGCTGGGCGGGTGCGGCCGCCGGTGCGGCGCCGGGCTCACCGACCACCGCGAGCCGGCCACCCACCTCGACGGTGCTGTCCTCGCCGGCGACGATCTCCAGCAACACCCCGGCCACCGGCGAGGGGATCTCGGTGTCGACCTTGTCGGTGGACACCTCCAGCAGCGGTTCGTCGACCTCGACGGTGTCGCCGACCTGCTTGAGCCACCGGGTCACGGTGCCCTCGGTGACGCTCTCGCCGAGCGCCGGCATGGTGACCGGGGTGCCCTCGGCGCCGCCACCGGCGGCCGGCTGGGCGGGCTGCGGCGCGGCGGGCCCGCTCCGCTCGGCCGGCTGCGGCGCCGCGGCCGTGGCCGGCTGCTCCGGCGGCTGCGCGGCCGGCTGGGCCCGCGCGGGCTCGGCCGGTGCCGGCGCGGTGGGCGCGGCGCCGTTCTCGGCCGCCTCCCCGATCACCGCGAGTTCCGCGCCGACCTCGACGGTCTCGTCCTCGGAGACCAGGATCTTCTGCAGCACGCCGGCGGCGGGGGAGGGGATCTCGGTGTCGACCTTGTCGGTGGACACCTCGAGGAGCGGTTCGTCGACCTCGACGGTGTCGCCGACCTGCTTGAGCCACCGGGTCACGGTGCCCTCGGTGACGCTCTCGCCGAGCGCCGGCATCTGGACGGAGAAGGCCATCTCTCGCTGACTCCTCAGTGCTTCGTCTCGCTTCTGGCTCGCCGACCTCAGCCGTGCGCGTGCAGCGGCTTGCCGGCCAGGGCGAGGTGGGCCTCACCGAGGGCTTCGGTCTGCGTCGGGTGCGCGTGCACCAGCGGCGCGACGTCCTCCGGGTAGGCCTCCCAGTTGTAGATGAGCTGGGCCTCGCCGATCAGCTCGCCGACCCGCGCGCCGATCATGTGCACGCCGACCACCGGACCGTCCGGCGCCTTGACCAGCTTGACCGCGCCAGCCGTCTTGAGGATCTGGCTCTTGCCGTTGCCGGCCAGGTCGTAGGTGATGGTCTCGGCCGACCCGTAGCGCTCCCGGGTGGCGGCCTCGGTCAGGCCCACCGAGGCGACCTCCGGCTCGCAGTAGGTCACCCGCGGAATGCCCGCCTCGTCGATCGGCTGGGGGTTGCGCCCAGCGACCTCCTCGGCGATGAAGATGCCCTGCTGGAAGCCGCGGTGCGCGAGCTGCAGGCCGGGCACGATGTCGCCGACGGCGTAGACGTTGGGCAGGTTGGTGCGCAGCCGCTCGTCGGTCAGCACGAAGCCGCGCTCCATCCGCACGCCGGCCTCCTCGAAGCCGACACCCGAGGTGGACGGGCCGCGGCCGACCGCGACCAGCAGCAGGTCAGCGTCGAGTTGCTCGCCCGACTCCAGGGTCACCGAGACGCCGGAGGCGCTCTGCGTGGCTCCGGTGAACTTCACGCCGGTCTTGAACTTGATGCCGCGCCGGCGGAACGCCCGCTCCAGCTGCTTGGACAGGAACTCGTCCTCGGCGGGCACCAGCCGGGGCAGCGCCTCCACGATGGTCACGTCCGCCCCGAAGGAGCGCCACACGCTGGCGAACTCCACACCGATCACGCCGCCGCCGAGCACGACGACCTTCTCCGGCACGTAGTCCAGCGCGAGCGCCTGCTCGCTGGTGACGACCCGGCCGCCGATCTCCAATCCGGGCAGGGACCGCGAGTACGAGCCGGTGGCCAGCACCACGTTCCGCCCCGTGTAGCGCTGCCCGTTCACCTCCACCGCGTTGGGCGCGACGAACCGGCCCTCGCCTTCCACGTACGTGACGCCCCGGGACTTCACCAGGCCCTGCAGTCCCTTGTAGAGGCGGGAGACCACGCCGTCCTTGTAGGAGTTCACCCCAGGCATGTCGATGCCCTCGAGCGAACTCTTGACGCCGAACTGATCCCCGTCACGGGCCGCGTCGGCGACCTCCGCGGCGTGCAGCAGCGCCTTGGTCGGAATGCATCCGCGGTGCAGGCAGGTACCCCCGAGTTTGTCCTTCTCGACGAGGACGACGGACAGGCCGAGCTGCGCCGCGCGGAGCGCGCAGGCGTAGCCGCCCGATCCGCCGCCGAGAACCACGAGGTCGGCGGAGGTGTCGGTCACGGGATCTCCTCGACAGGCATCGTTTGGCGGGTGACTCTCTGCTTGGTCCGGGACCGTTCGCGCCGGTAGGCGCGTGGGCCACCTGCCATCTTGTCACCACGCCGAAACCGGTGGCGACGCGGCCCAGTACGCGCGTTCTCCAAAACCGGACCCCGGTCGTTTCGTACCGGTCGAGTCGATCGAGGCCTGCCACGCGCGGCGCGCTGGCACCATCGAAGGCACGGAGGTGGGCGCGCTCGCGCCGTTGTCGCGCGGAGTCGCGGACAAGGGAGGGATCGGTGGGCCTGTTCGATCGTCTTCGCGGCAACCGGCGAACGGGCTCGTCCCGGCAGCAACTCGGGCGCGACCTCGCCCACCTGCGCGCCTGGGCTGGCCAGCGGCGCGGGGTCGAGGCATACGTGGAACCGAGGACGTCGGTGACACCGACCACCGTGGTGCTCGTCGCGCACGACGGCGAGTGGACCCGCCGCCGGCTGGACGGTCCGCGCAGCGCCTACCAACTCGGCCGCGAGCTGGGCATCCCGGTCTACGACGTGGCGCTGGTCGGCTACCCGCGGCGGATGCGGGAGTACACCTCCCGCCAGGCCGCGCAGCGCCGCGCCCGGGGCCTGGACTAGGACACGTCCGGGTCGCGCCCACCAAACCTGGCCGCACCGTGCTCGCGGGCGAACCGGTAGGCCCGCTCCACCCGCGCGACGTGCACCTGGAACTCCCGGTACCACTCGCGCCGGCCCAGCCCTCGGGTCTCGGCATGTGCCGCGTGCGCCCGCCACGCCGCGATGGACTCCTCGTCCCGCCAGTACGACACGGTGATGCCCAGCCCGCCGGGAGTGCGGGCGGAGTCGACGCCGAGAAAGCCCGGCTGCTCGGCGGCCAGCGCCAACATGCGCTCCGCCGCCTCGGCGTAGCCGTCCTCGACGTCGGTGCGCAGTGAGGTGAAGATCACCGCATGGTACGGCGGTTCCGGTGGGGTCGCGGGTGTGGTGGGCACCCCGCGAGTCTGCCTGGCGGACGCTTCGGCGCCGACCGAATTGCCGCGGGTGGACGCTGCCGTGGCCGACCCGGTGGAATCCGGTCAGCCGCGCCGGTCGCGGTCAGCCGTGGTCGGCGATGTCGGCCAGCACCGCGGCCAGGGTGCGAACCGGCAGCCCGGTGGCGCCCTTGGGGGTGTAGCCCCACGGGCCCGAGGTGTTGAAGGCCGGGCCGGCGATGTCGATGTGCGCCCACGGCACGCCGTCCCCGACGAACTCGCGCAGGAAGATGCCGCCGACCAGCATGCCGCCCCACCGGTGGCCGGTGACGTTGGCGATGTCGGCGATCTTGGAGTCCAGGTCGGTGCGCAGTTCCTCGGGCAGCGGCATCGGCCAGCCGCCCTCGCCGGTGGCCGTGGCGATCTCCGCGACCCGGTCCCGGAACTCGTCCGAGCCCATCACGCCCGGGGTGCGCCGGCCCAGCGCGACCAGTTGCGCGCCGGTCAGCGTGGACGTCTCGATCAGGTAGTCGGGCTCGTCCTCGCAGGCGCGGGCGATCGCGTCGGAGAGGATCAGCCGGCCCTCGGCGTCGGTGTTGAGTACCTCGACCGTCTTGCCGCCGTACATGCGCAGCACGTCACCGGGCCGGTAGGCGGTGCCGGAGGGCATGTTCTCCGCCATCGGCACGGTGGCCGTGACCTCCAGCGGGTAGCGCAGTTTCGCGGCGAGCACGGTCGTCGCGATCACCGCGGCGGCCCCGGCCATGTCCGAGGTCATCTCGTCCATGTTGGCCGCCGGCTTGATCGAGATGCCGCCGGTGTCGAAGGTGATGCCCTTGCCGACCAGCGCCACCTTGGCGCGCGCCTTGGGACCCTTGTAGCGCAACCGGACCAGCCGGGGCGGGCGGGACGAGCCGCCGCCAACCCCGAGGATGCCGCCGAAGCCCTGCTTGCGCAGCGCCTTCTCGTCCAGCACCTCGACGTCCACGCCGGCCCCGCCGGCCAGTTCCGCGGCGCGCTCCGCGAACGACGCCGGGTACAGGTCGTTCGGCGGGGTGTTCACCAGGTCCCGCGCCGCGCACACCGCCTCGGCGATGGCGGTGGCCGCCTTGATCGTCGCCTTGTGCTCCTTGGCGCTGCCGCCGTCCGGGGTGAGCAGTTCCACTCTGGCCACCGGCGCCGAGCCGGGATCGGACTTGTAGGTGGTGAACGTGTACGCGCCGAGCGCGGTGCCCTCCACCGCGGCGGCCAGGTCCAGCCGGGACAGCGTGGTGGCCATCCGCTCGGTACCGGCCAGCGCGCGGGCCGCGGCGCCGGACGCGCGACGCACCTGCTCGGCGGTCGGCCGCTCGCCGTCCTCCGGGCGGCCCAGGCCGGCGGCCACCACGACCCGTGCGGGCAGCGCGCCGCGGGTCGGCACCTTCACCACCTCGTCGGCCTTGCCCGTGGCGCCCAGCGCGGAGAGCAGGTCGAGCAGCCCGCCGTCGAACGCCGCCTCGACGTCCTCGGCGCCCGGTGCCAGCGCCAACCCCTCCGCGCCAGCCACGGTGCCGACCACGAGCGCGTCGGTGGCCAGGCCGGTCGGCGCTCCGGACGTCACAGCGAACTTCGGGGCGGTCACAGGCAACTCCTCGTCTTCGCGGGTCGGCAGCGGCATGGCGGCGGCAGCGGCCGTCGCCGGTGTGAACAGGAACCCTATCCGCGCGGACTCCGCCGAGCTGGAAACGGGGGAGCGGCACGCCGGGAGTGGATCATCCGGACGTTGTCTTCCCGCCCGCGCGCGGGATCTGCCACGGTAGGCGGGTGAGCCAGACGCTGCGCACGCGACCGCGCGCCGCAGGCGCGGTGCTGACCGGTCTGGGCGGGATGCTGGGCGCGGGGGTGTTCGCCGGCCTCGCCCCGGCGGCCGCGCCGGCCGGCGGATGGTTCCTGGTCGGGACGGTGGTCGCCGCGCTGGTGGCCGGCTGCGTGACGACGGCGGTCAGCTACCGCGCGCGGGCGGTTCCCGAACTCGACGGCGACCAGCACCTGCGCGAGCAGCTCGGTGCCTGGCCGGCGCGGATGTCCGGCAGCGCCCAGCTGCTCGGCCGGGCCGCGGGGCTGGCCGCGGTGGCCGGGACGGTGGGCGAGTACCTGGCCCCGGAGTACCGGGTCCCGGTCGCGGTAGGGCTTGTCGCGCTGGTCACCGCGGTGGACGCGGCAGGCCTGGCGCTGAACGGCGCGTGGCGCTGGGTGCCGGCGCTCGGCGTGCTGGCGGTGCTCGGCGTGATGGTTGCGGTGTGCTTCGGCGCGGCACCGCCGCCGGCCGCGCCGGTGCCGCCCGGCCTGCCCGGCGCAGACGATCCGAGCGGCATCGCCGGGGCGGCCGGTGTGATGTTCTTCGCGTTCCTCGGCTTCGAGCGGATCACCGGGGCGACCGCCGGGGAGCGCCGCGCCGCGCGGTGGCCGGCGCCCGTGGTGCTGCCCGTGCTGCTCGGCGTGCCGCTGGCCGGCTACCTGGCGGTGGGTTTCGGCGCGTACCACCAGCTCGGCGGGGCCCGGCTGGCGCTGTCCCCGGTGCCGCTGCGGGACGCCCTGGCGGCGGCCGACGCGGCGCCACTCGCCCCGCTGGTGAACCTCGGCGTGCTGCTCGCCGCCACGGGCGTGCTGCCGGTGGTGCTGGCCGGGGCACGCCGAGCGGTGGCGGCCGTGGCGCGCGCCGGCGACCTGCCCGAGGTGGTCGTCCGGCCCGGGGCAGCCGGCACGCCGTGGCGGGCCAGCGTGCTGGCCGGGGCCGCCGGCGCGGTCGCCGCCGTGCTGCTGCCGCCGGCCGCGGCGATCCCGCTGGCGGCGTGCGGCATGCTCTTCCACTCGGCGTTCGCCTGCGCCGCCGCCCGGCTGGCGCTGCTGGACACGCCGGGGTTGCCAGCCCGGCTGGCGTGCGCCGGCATGGCGCTGTGCGTCGTGGTCGCGATGAGCCTGCCCGTGCCGGCCCTGCTGGTCACCGCGGTCGCCGTGGCGCTGGGCACCGGTGGGTGCGCGCTCGCCGCCCGCGGCGGGCGGTAGCGTGCCGCGGTGACCGAATCACGGGACGGGCGGGTGTGGGCGCCCGGCGAGCGGGTGCTGTACCGGTTCGTGCGTCCTACCGGCGGCGTCGGCACGGTGCACCCGATGCGGGTGCTGTCCGACGACGGTCGGTGGCTGCTCGGCTGGGTGCCCGAGGGCACGCCGATCGTGGTCTCCCGTCTGGCGGACGGCCGGGACCTGCGGGAGGCTCCGCTGGCCGAGCGGTTCCGGTTGCCCCGCACGCGGGTGCCCGGCCGCTGGCGGGGCTGCTCGACGCTGCGCCTGGTCGACGAGCAGGCGTGGTCCAGCGTGTGGTGGTTCTTCGGCCCGGGCGGGAATTTCCTGAGCTGGTACGTCAACCTGGAACTGCCGCGCGGCCGCACACCGTCCACTGTGGACCGGATGGACGGGGTGCTGGACGTGCACGTCGGCCCGGACCGGACCTGGCAGTGGAAGGACGAGGACGAGGCGGCGGCCGCGGTGGACGCCGGGCGGTTCGACGCCGCGCGGATGGCCGGGCTGCGGGCCGAGGGGGAGCGGATGATCGCGCTGGCCGAGGCGGGCCGGTTCCCGTTCGACGGCACCTGGTGCGACTTCCGCCCCGACCCGGCATGGCCACTCCCCGGCCCGCCGGACGATGATGTGGTTCCCCCGTGAGCGTCATCAAGGACCGGCCCAGCGACCACGGGCCGCCAGGCCCGTGCGGGCGGCCGGTGTGGTGAGGGGTGTGGCAACCGCACGGGATCGCCGGATGACGCGAACTTCTGAGCAGAGCCTGTTCCGGAACTGGACCGACCTGCGATGGCGAGGGCGGGAACGCGCCAGGGCGGAGCTTCGCGGTCGTGGCGGCGGGGCGCCCCGTCAGGCACAACCGGAGTGTCATGTCCCGGTCGCGCCCCGGCGACGCGAGCGCGGCGCGCGTTCCGGAACAAGCACTGAATGAGGCACCGTGGACGGGCGGGACGAGCGGGACGCGTCCCCGGCTGGGTGACCCCCGGCAGGGTGGCTGTCAGTCGGCGCTCGGCCGATCGGCCGCAGGTCGGCGGGCCGGCCCGGATGGTTGGACGTCCGATCCTCGGGAAAGCGATGTTCTGTTGACGGAGTGAGGACTACCGTATGCGCATGTCGTCAGCGTTGCCGTTCTCCCGGACTCCCCATCCGCACCCGGCGACCCCGGATCGGATCGCGGAGGTACTTGCGAAACCGGGCTTCGGGCAGCACTTCACCGATCACATGGTGACCATTCGCTGGAACCCGGAGCAGGGCTGGCACGACGCCAGGGTCGAGCCCTACCACCACCTCGAACTCGACCCCGCGACGTCGGTGCTGCACTACGGCCAGGCGGTGTTCGAAGGGCTGAAGGCGTACCGCCAGCCCGACGGATCGATCGCCTCGTTCCGACCCGATGCCAACGCGGCCAGGTTCCGCTCGTCGGCCCGCCGGCTGGCCATGCCGGAGCTACCGGACGAGGTGTTCCTCGACTCGCTGCGCGAGCTGATCGCGGTTGACGGGCGGTGGGTGCCCGACATCGGCGAGGACTCGCTCTACCTGCGCCCGTTCATGATCTCCACGGAGGTCGGGCTGGGCGTGAACCGGCCGGCCGGCACCTACCTGTACGCGCTGCTCGGCTCGCCGGCCGGGTCGTACTTCGCCAGCGGGGTGAAGCCGGTCAGCGTGTGGCTGTGCACCGAGTACGTGCGGGCGGCCCCCGGCGGCACCGGCTTCGCCAAGTGCGCCGGCAACTACGCCGCCGCCTTCGTGGCGCAGGCCCAGGCCGTGGAGCGAGGCTGCGACCAGGTGGTCTGGCTGGACGCGGTGGAGCGCCGCTGGGTCGAGGAGATGGGCGGGATGAACCTGTTCTTTGTCTTCGGCTCCGGGGAGAGCGCGCGGCTGGTGACCCCCGAACTGTCCGGGTCGCTGCTGCCCGGCGTCACCCGCGACTCGCTGCTGAAGCTGGGCCGGGATCTCGGCTATCCGGTGGAGGAGCGGCGGATCTCCACCGAGGAGTGGGAGAAGAAGGCCGAGTCCGGCGAGTTGAGTGAGGTCTTCGCCTGTGGCACGGCCGCGGTGATCACCCCGGTGGGCCGGGCGAAGCACGCCGACGGCGAGTTCCTCATCGGCGGCGGCCAGCCCGGGCCGGTGACCATGCGGCTGCGCGAGCGCCTCACCGCCATCCAGCGCGGCCAGGCCCCCGACCCGCACCACTGGATGGTCACGTTGTCCTGACAGCCTGAGATGACGAGTATGGGAACGCGCCAGGGCGAAGCCCCGCGATCGCGGGGGCGGGGCGCCCCATCAGGAATAACCGGAGTGTCATGTCCCGGTCGCGCCCCGGCGACGCGAGCGCGGCGCGCGTTCCGGAACAAGCACTGAGTTCCCGGTGACGGCGGTGGGTCACATTCCGGCCCACCGCCGTCACCCTCGCTTGTCCACTGTGGACAGCGTTAGCCGGTCAGCGCACACACCGCGAGCACCACCGTGGTGGCCACCTCGCTCGCGGCGCCCAGCACGTCGCCGGTGATCCCGCCGAGCCGGCGGCGGGTATGCCCGGCCAGCAGCGCCACCACCGCGGCGGATGCCGCCACGCCGAGCGGGCCCAGCCACGGCCGGCCCGGCACGGCCAGCACCCCGCCGCCGGCCAGCACCAGCCACCACAGCACCGGCACCGACACCGGCTGCGAGCCGGCCACCAGGGCACCCATCCCGTCCGGCCGGGCCGCCGGCATGCCGCGCCGGCAGCACCAGGCGAACGCCGCCCGCCCGGCCGCGGCGGCGAGCACCACCGCACCCCACCGCCCGGCGGCGCCCAGCGCGGCCAGCGCGCTCGCCTGCACGCCGAGCACCACGATCAGCGTGACCACCGCGAACGGCCCGGCGCCGCCGTCCCGCATCACCGCCAGCGCCCGCTCCGGCGGCCCGTAGCAGCCCAGCCCGTCCGCGGTGTCGGCGAGCCCGTCCACGTGCATCCCGCGGGTGAGCAGCGCCAGCGCGCCCACCACCAGCAGCCCGGCCAGCAGCGCCGGCGCGCCCAGCGCGAGCAGCCCGGCCAGCAGGCCGGCGCCGGCCGCGCCGAGCAGCGCGCCCACCACCGGGGCGAGCAGGATCGCGCGGCGGCAGGCGGCCGCGTCCACCGTGCCGGCCCGCACCGGTACCACGGTCAGCCAGGACACCGCCAGCCGCAGTCCGTCCAGCGCCCTGGCCGCGGGAACCGTCACGCCGGGCCCGACACGCCGGCGTCGTCGAAGGTGGCCATCTCCGCGAGCACCCGTGCGGCCATCACCACCAGCGGCAGCGCGGCCACCGCGCCGGAGCCCTCGCCCAGCCGCATGCCCAGGTCCAGCAGCGGCTCCAGGCGGAGGTGGTCGAGCGCCATGGCGTGCGCCGGCTCGGCGGAGCGGTGCCCGGCCACCCACCACCGACGCGCCCCCGGGGCCATCTCCTCGGCCACCGCGGCCGCGGCGCCGGCCACCACACCGTCCAGCACCACCGGGGTCCGCCGCACCGCCGCCTGGGCGAGGAACCCGGCGATCGCGGCGATGTCCGCCCCGCCGGCGGTGCGCAGCAGCGCCACCGGGTCGCCGCTGACCTTGCGGGCGCGGCGCAGCGCGTCCCGGATCGCCGCGGTCTTGCGCATCCAGCCGTTGTCGTCCACGCCGGTGCCCCTGCCCACCACGGCCACCGGCTCCGCCCCGGTCAGCGTGGCGATCAGCACCGAGGACGGGGTGGTGTTGCCGATCCCCATGTCGCCGGCCACCAGCAGGTCCGCGCCGCCGTCGACCTCCTCGTCGACGATCCGCCGGCCCGCGGTGATCGCCGCCCGCACCTCGGCGTCGGTGAGGGCGTCCTCGCGGTCGATGGAGCCGGACCCGCGGCGCACCTTGAAGCCGGCGACCCGCTCCGGGGTGTCCGCGTTCACCGAGATGTCCACCACGCGCACGGTGGCGCCCGCCGCGGACGCGAGCACGTTCACCGCGGCGCCCCCGGTGAGGAAGTTCGCCACCATCTGGCCGGTGACCTCGCTGGGGTAGGCGGAGACGCCGTGCGCGGCGATGCCGTGGTCGCCCGCGAAGACCACCACCCGGGGCCGGGTGAACGGCCGGGGCGGGCACGCGCCCTGGCAGGCGGCCACCCAGATGCCCAACTCCTCCAGCCGGCCCAGCGATCCGGCCGGCTTGGTCAGCCGCTCGTGCCGGGCCACCGCCTGCCGGCGGACCTCCTCGTCGGGCGCCTCGACGGCCGGGAACGTGACGTCTCCGTCGACGCTGTTGGCGGTCACCCATCACCTCCGGGGTCGGCACGCGGCCGTGCGCGGCCGCGTGTGGGAAGTTGTCGTTCGGGGCTCGTCCCGCCGGTCACCGCAGCCGCAGCGGGATGCCGGCGACCAGCAGCAGCACCTCGTCGCACACCTCGGCCAGCCGCGCGTTCAACGAGCCGAGCGAGTCCCGGAAGAGCCTGCCAGAACGGGTCGGCGGCACAACGCCCAGGCCGACTTCGGCGGACACCAGCACCAGCCGGGCCCGGCAGCCGGCGACCGCGGCGAGCAGCACGTCGCAGTGTTCCCGGGCGGCGGCCAGCGCCTCGCCGTCGCCGTCCCACGCGGCCACGTCGTCCAGCACGCCGGTGAGCCAGGTAGCCAGGTCATCGACCAGCAGAGGTTCGTCCCCGTGCGCCGCGGCGGCGAGCAGCGCGGGCAGTTCGCTCGGCGATGAGGCCTCGAGGGTGTGCCACACCGGCGGGCGCCGCTCGGCATGCGCGGCGATCCGCGCCGACCACTCCGGGTCGTCCGGGTCGCGCCGCCCGGTGGCCACGTAACTGACCGGTTCGTCGGCCGGGAGCAGACCCTCGGCGTGTGCGGACTTGCCCGAGCGTGCCCCGCCGAGGACCAGCGTTCGTCGCGTCACACTCTCCTCCCGCGCTGCGCTGTCCGGGTGACAGAGTCGGCCGCGCAACGTTACCTTTCTCGCCGGTCGATGCCCGAGCGGTTGCCTTAAGGGCGATCGGAGGCGTGTGGTGGCGACCCGATCACGGTCGTGGGACGTCGCGGAGGGAGAGGCGGTTCGGTGAGCTACCGGTGGCGGTACCAGGACGCGTCCGGCCGTGACGTCACCGGTCCGGACCTGGTCTTCGACGACCAGACCGACGCGGAGGACTGGCTCGGCATCAACTGGGCGGGACTGCTCGAGTCCGGGGTCGAGCAGGTCACCCTGCTGCACACCGACGCCGAGGTGTACGGCCCGATGAGCCTGCGCCCGGCCGAACCGCGCTGAGCGTCGCGGCTCGCGCCGAGTCGTCAGGCGCAGCCGGGAATCTCCTCCGCCGGGAAGCAGTCGCTTGCGCTGGCGTTGCGCGTCACCCGGCTGTCGTCTAGTTGCACCACGCCGTCGTCGACCCGAAGGCCGCCGCCCTGGCCGCCGGCGATGTTGCCGATCGCGCTGCTGTGCCGCAGCAGCGCCGTCCCGCCGACCACGGCGATGCCGCCGCCGTCGAGGCCGGCGACGTTGCGGTCCACCGCGCCGCGCAGCACGGACAGCGCCCCGAAGTGCTGGTGAATCCCGCCGCCGTCGGCCACCGCGTTGTTGCCGGCCACCTCGGTGCCGTCCAGTTCCGCGGTGCCGCCCTCGTCGGCGATGCCGCCGCCCTGGCGAGCCGTGTTGCCCAGCACCCTGGCGCTGATCAGGGTGAGATGACCGTGGTTGAGGATGCCGCCGCCCAGGTCGGCGCCGGGCGGGCCGGCTGAGGCCACGCCGCCGCTCACCGTGACGCCGGACAGGGTGAGGTCGCCGAACGGCGCCACCTCGGCGATCCGGAAGAGCGGCGTGCCGGCGGGCCTGGTGATGGTGCTGCGGAACCCGCTGATCCACACCCGGCCGCCGATCACCGGCAGCCCGCTCGGCCCGTGCTCCACCGCGGCCGGTGCGGTGAGGCGGTAGGTGCACCGTGGGGCGAGCCAGATCATGCCTCCGCCGACGTCGTTCGCCGCCTCGATGGCGGCGACCAGCGCGGCGGTGTCGCCGCACGGCACCCAGGCGGCCGTGGCGGCGTGCCCGGCTCCGGGGACGGCGGTGACGATTCCGGCGGCAAGTCCGGCGGCGAGTGCGGCCGCGCCCATGGCGCGGCGAAGGCCGGTGTGCATGGTGGTGCTCCCCACGGTGCTTCGCTGGACGCGATCGAGTCCAGCCGCGCGCACCGGGCCCGGCAACGCGAAGCCGCCACCGTGGCGCGTCGGGGTGACCGGGTCGACCCGGACGAGCGAGCGGGCCCGCGCGCTGTCCGCACGGGCCCGCTCGCAAGCGGCAGCGCGGTCAGGGCGAGACGGTGCGCCGCGGGTCGCGCTCGACGATGTCGCCGAGCACCTCATCGATCCGGTCGAGCACGTCGGATTCCAGGCGCACGCCGGCGGCCTTGACGTTCTCGGTGACCTGCTCGGGCCGGGAGGCGCCGATGATGGCCGAGGCCACGTTGGGGTTCTGCAGCACCCAGGCCACCGCGAGCTGGGCCATGGAAAGCCCGCAGTCGTCGGCGACCGGCCGCAGCCGCTGTACCCGCTCCAGCACCTCGTCGCGGAGGAACCGGCTGACGAAGTTGCTGCCGCTTTCGTCGGTGGCGCGGGAGCCGGCGGGCGGCTGCTCGCCCGGCCGGTACTTGCCGGTCAACACGCCCTGCGCGATCGGCGACCAGACGATCTGGCTAATCCCTTCCCGCTCGCAGGCCGGGATCACCTGCGACTCGATCACCCGCCACAGCATCGAGTACTGCGGCTGGTTGGAGATGAACGGCACGTTCAGCTCGCGGGCGATCGCCGCACCTCGGGTGATCTCCTCCGCGGTCCACTCGGAGACGCCGACGTAGAGCACCTTGCCCTGGCGCACCAGGTCGGCGAAGGCGAGCATGGTCTCTTCCAGTGGCACCGTCCGGTCGAACCGGTGCGCCTGGTAGAGGTCGATGTAGTCGGTCCGCAGCCGGCGCAGCGAGGCGTGGCAGGACTCGATGATGTGCTTGCGCGACAGGCCGCGGTCGTTCGGGCCGGGACCGGTCGGCCAGAACACCTTGGTGAAGATCTCCAGCCCCTCCCGCCGCTCGCCGGCGAGCGCGCGGCCCAGCACGGACTCGGCGCGGGTCTCGGCGTAGACGTCGGCGGTGTCGAACGTGGTGATGCCGGCGTCGAGCGCGGCCCGCACGCATGCCCGGGCCTGCTCCTCCTCCACCTGGGAGCCGTGCGTGATCCAGTTGCCGTAGGAAATCTCGCTGATCGATAGGCCGCTGCGGCCGAGACGACGGAACTCCATGCGGCCGAGCTTAACGGTTATGTTTCGCCTTGCTAACTACCTGGAGTGTGCTCCAGGGTCCCGGGCGACGATCAGGCGGGCCGCTCGCCGACCCGCACCCTTGGCCGGGGCACCCGCAGCCGCCGGACCTGGCTGGCGCGGACGAAGGCATACCAGCCCAGGGACAGCCCGCGATCGGTGGCGTTCGGGAACTTCGCCCGGACCCGCCGGGTCACGATCATGCCGAGCACCAGGCCCTCGATGATCATCAGGGCCAGCATCACCGTGCAGAACAGCGTGGCGTACTGCTGCACCCGCACCGAGGGCACCAGCAACGCGAGGAAGACCACGATGGCCAGCGGCATGAAGAAGCCCATCAGGTTGCGCCGCGAGTCCACCAGGTCCCGCACGTAGGCCCGGACCGGGCCGCGGTCCCGGGGCATGAGGTACCGGTCGTCGCCGGCCATCATCCGTTCCCGGCGCTCGGCCGCCGCCCTGCGGCGTTCCTCCTTGTTGCCGCGCATCCGCCGCATGGCCTCCCGCTGGGTGCGCGGCGGGGGCGGCACCGGGCCGCGGCGGCGCCGCTCGGCCTCGCGCCGCTTCGGCGTCGGCCGGCCCTTGCCGGTGGTGCGTGTCCTGGCCGTGCTGGAGTTCTGCTCGGCGGCGGACATCACCTCCGCCGCGCCCTCATCGGCGGTCTCGGCGGTCTCCTTGGCGTTGCGGCGCAGGAACCTCACGCGCTAAAGAGTAGGTCAGTGCCGTCAGCGGTCCGAGTGGTCCCTGGCGAACCCGCGGACCGGCCGACCTCCGCACGTTCCGCTGTAGGCTCCGGCCGTGCGAGTACTGGTGGCACCGGACTGTTTCGGCGGCACGCTGACCGCACGCCAGGCCGCCGAGGCGATCGCGGCCGGTTGGCGCGCGACCGCGCCGCAGGACACGCTGATGCTCCGCCCGCTGGCCGACGGCGGCCCCGGATTCGTCGAGGTGCTGCGGGTCGCGCTGGGCGGCACCACGCACCGCCGCACGGTGACGGGCCCGCTGGGTGAGCCGGTCTCCGCCGAGTGGTTGGAGCACGAGGGTACCGCGTACCTGGAGTGCGCCCAGGCGTGCGGGCTGCACCTGGTCCGGGACGGCACCGGGCGCCCGCCCGTGGCCGCCGCCGAGCGGGCCGGGACCCGCGGCGTGGGCGAGTTGATCGCCGCGGCCAGGGACGCCGGCATGCACACCGCCGTGATCGGCCTGGGCGGCTCGGCGAGCACGGACGGTGGCGCCGGCATGCTCGCCGCGCTCGACGCCGCGCCCGTCGACGCGGGCGGCCGCGAGCTGCCGCCGGGCGGCTCCGCGCTGGCCCGCTGCGCCGGACTGGCCGGCCGGGCGCGGCTCGCCCGGCCCGGATCGAACCGGCCGATGCGCCTGGTGGCCGCGTCCGACGTGGAGAACCCGCTGCTCGGCGAGCACGGCGCGGCGCGGGTGTTCGGCCCGCAGAAGGGCGCCGACCCGGACGCGGTGGTGCGGCTGGAGGCCGGCCTCACCCGGTTCGCCGACGTCCTCGCCGAGGCCACCGGACGTGACGTGCGTCACGAGACCGGGGCCGGTGCGGCCGGCGGCCTGGGCGCCGGGCTGCTCGCGCTCGGCGCCAGCCGGGTCTCCGGCGCCGGCATCGTGCGCCGGCTCACCGGGCTGGACGCCGCCCTGGACGTCGCCGACCTGGCCGTCACCGGGGAGGGCAGCTTCGACTGGCAGTCGCTGCGCGGCAAGCTGATCACCGCGGTGGCCCGCGGCGCGGCCGAGCGCGGGGTGCCCTGCCTGGTGCTGTCCGGGCAGGTCAGCGTAGGTCGCCGGGAGGCGGCCGCGGTCGGCGTGGAGGCCGCCTACTCGGTCGCCGAGCACGCCGGCTCGGTGGCGGCCGCGTTCGCCGACCCGGCCGGCACGCTCGCCGCGCTCGCCCGGCACGTGGCCAGCCAGTGGTCCCGGCCGGCCAGCGCGTGACGCCCTCCGCCGGCCGGCGGGGTCCCGCGTCACGTGGGCAGTCGCGCCGCGCTGTGCCACCATGGACGTCAGGAACAAACCGGGTCCACGCCGTGTTGCACCGTGCGTACCCGGCGCAGCGGGACCTCGAGGAGTTCTATGACCGGGTGGGGCCGCGCTACGCGAGGTGACCACGGCGCGCGCTGGTGCAGTCTGGCGCAAGATCGCGGAAAAGGAGAGCGATGACCGTCCAGGAAGCACAGACCGATGTGCCGACGCACGGCGTCACGTTGACCGATGCGGCTGCCGCGAAGGCCAAGGCGCTGCTCGACCAGGAGGGCCGCGACGACATGCACCTGCGCATCGCCGTCCAGCCCGGTGGTTGCGCCGGCCTGCGCTACCAGCTGTTCTTCGACGAGCGCACGCTCGACGGCGACGCCTTCCGGGAGTTTAACGGGCTCAAGCTGGTCGTCGACCGGATGAGCGCGCCGTACCTCGACGGAGCCACCATCGACTTCGTGGACACGATCGAGAAGCAGGGCTTCACGATCGACAACCCGAACGCCGGCGGCTCCTGCGCCTGCGGCGACTCCTTCCACTAGGCCACGTACGAGAGGGGCCGCGACCGGCATCCGGTCGCGGCCCCGCGTGCTGTCCGGACGGGGATCAGGTCCCGTAGTCGTCCATGGTCTCGACCTGGGCGGTGCACGCGCTGTCCACCCGCCACGGGTCCGCGGTGCGGTGCGCCTGGCTGGCCGCGGGGCGCGGCGGGCGTGGGATGTCGGCGCAGTCCCTGATCAACTCGGTCAGGGTCTCGGCGTCCTCGGTGCTCATCCGTCGACGGTAGGTTTCCGTTTCCGGCCCACACACCCCTACCAGCCGGTAGTGTGCGTGATCGGTCCGCCGTACCACCCGGAAGAGTGATCTCCCGGGGACGCGGCTGGCTGGCACGTCGAGCGCGCCGCCACCGGCCGCTGCCATGCTCGAAGGCGGTCACCGAGGCAGCCAGACCACCAGGAGGGGAGGGCCCCGTGCCCGTCGCCGTCACCGGAAGCATCGCGACCGACCATCTGATGCACTTTCCGGGTCGCTTCGCCGAGCAGTTCGTGGCCGAGTCGCTGAACCGGCTCTCGCTGAGCTTCCTGGTGGACGACCTGGTGGTCCGCCGAGGCGGGATCGGCGCGAACATCGCGTTCGGCATGGGCGTGCTCGGCTGTCGCCCGGTGCTGGTGGGCGCGGTGGGCACCGACTTCGACGACTACCGGTCGTGGCTGTCCCGGCACGGCGTGGACTGCTCCGGGGTGCACGTCTCCGAGGTGGCACACACCGCCCGGTTCGTCTGCACCACCGACGACGACATGTGCCAGATCGCCTCGTTCTACGCGGGGGCGATGGCCGAGGCCCGACTGATCGAGTTGGCTCCCCTGGCGGACCGGACCGGCCCGCTGGACCTGGTGATGATCAGCCCGAACGACCCGGAGGCGATGCTTCGGCACGCGAGCGAGTGCCGGGAGCGCGGCTACCCGTTCGCCGTCGACCCGTCCCAGCAACTGGCGAGGATGGATGGCGAGCAGGTGCGGGCCTTCGTCGAGGGCGCCGACTACCTGTTCACCAACGACTACGAGTGGGGCCTGCTGCTGCGCAAGACCGGCTGGACCGAGCAGGACGTGCTGGACCGGGTCGGCATGCGGGTTACCACGGTGGGCGCGAAGGGCGTGGAGATCGTCGGCCGGGAGGTCGAGCCGCTGCAGGTGCCCGCGGTGCCGGAGAACGCCAAGGCGGACCCGACCGGGGTCGGCGACGGGTTCCGCGCCGGGTTCCTCGCCGCGCGCAGCCGCGGCCTCGGGCTGGACCGGGCCGCCCAGCTCGGCTCGCTGATCGCGGTGCTGGTGCTGGAGACCATCGGCACCCAGGAGTGGACCTTCGACCGCGAGGTGGCGCTGTCCCGGCTGGCCGGCGCGTTCGGCCCGGACGCCGCCGACGAGATCGCGACCATCCTGCCCGGCTGACCACCACCGCCGGGCTGGCCGGGTCACTCCAGCCAGCCCGGCGGCGACCTCAGACCTTGACCGGGTAGAGCGGCTCGGGCACGTGCGGGCGGATCCGCTGCTCCACGAAGATCCCGTGCCAGAGCATGAACACCAGCAGCGCCCAGATCCGGCGGCTGTGGTCGAGCACGCCCGAGCGGTGCTCCTCGAGCAGCCGCAGCACGCCCGCCTTGTCCAGCAGCGCGTCGGTCTGCGACTGCTGCACGATGCCCCGCGCCCAGTCGTGCATCTCGTCCTTGAGCCAGTCCCGGATGGGCACCGGGAACCCGAGCTTGCGGCGGTTCAGCACGTGCGGCGGGACGATCTCGCGCAGCGCCTGACGCAGCGCGTACTTGGTGGTCTCCCGGGTGAGTTTCTGCTCCGAGGGGATCTGCGCGGCCACCCGGAACACCTCCGGGTCCAGAAACGGCACCCGCAGTTCCAGCGAGTTGGCCATGGTCATCTTGTCGGCCTTGACCAGGATGTCGCCGCGCAGCCAGGTGAACAGGTCGACGTGCTGCATCCGGGTCACCGGGTCCCAGCCGGAGGACTCCCGGTAGGGCTGCGCGGTGACGTCCATGTGCGACACGTGCGGGTTGAACGTGCGCAGCACCTGGCTGAGCTGGTCGTCGCGGAAGATGCGGGCGTTGCCGTAGTAGCGCTGCTCCAGGGTGAGCGCGCCGCGGCGGAGCAGGTCCTTGCCGCGCACCCCCTCCGGGATGCGGGTGGACACCCGGCCCATCGCCTTGCGCAGGCTGCCCGGCACCTTCTCGAACGGCGCCAGCGACAGCGGCTCACGGTAGATGGTGTAGCCGCCGAAGAGTTCGTCGCTGCCCTCGCCGGAGAGCACCACCTTGACGTGCTGGCGGGCCTCCCGGGCGATGAACCACAGGGGCACCAGCGCGGGGTCGGCGACCGGGTCGTCCAGGTACCAGACGATCAGCGGCAGCGACTCCATCATCTCCTGCGCCGACACCGTGCGGACCACGTGTTTGACGCCGATCGCGGCGGCCGTCTCGGCGGCCACGTCCACCTCGGAGTAGCCGGGCCGCTCGAACCCGGTGGTGAAGGTGATCAGGTCCGGGTTGTGCTGCTTGGCCAGCGCGGCGATCGCGGTGGAGTCGATGCCGCCGGAGAGGAACGCGCCCACGGTGACGTCCGCGCGCATGTGCTTGGCCACCGAGTCGCGCAGCACGTCGGCGATCTCCCGGTACAGCCGGTTCGCGTCCGCCTCGGTGGGCACCGGCCGGGGACGGAAGGTGGCCGGGAAGTACCGCTCGGTGGTCAGCGCGCCGCCCGGGGCCAGGGTGAACGACGTGCCCGACTCGATCCGGCGCACCGAGGTGTGCAGGGTCTCCGGCTCCGGCACGTACTGCAGCACCAGGTAGTGCTGCAGCGCGGTGCGGTCCAGCCCGGGTGTGATACCCAGCGTCGGGCCCAGCTCCAGCAGGCTCTTCTTCTCGCTGGAGAACGCCACCCCGCGCGGCCCGGCCGCGTAGAACAGCGGCTTGATGCCGAACGGATCGCGCGCGCCGAAGAGCACCCCGCGCTCGCTGTCCCAGATGAGGAACGCGAACATGCCGCGCAGCCGGCCCACCATGGACGGCCCGAGGTGATGGTAGGCCGCCACGATCGCCTCGGTGTCGCCGTCGGTGGCGAACCGGGCGCCGTACCGTTCGGTCAGCTCCGCGCGCAGCTCGAGGTAGTTGTAGATCTCCCCGTTGAACAGGATCGTGTAGCGCTGCTCGGCACCCGGCGGCCCCCAGTGCAGCGGCTGGTGCGAGCGCTCCAGGTCGATGATGGACAGCCGGTTGAAGCCGAAGACGGCCGCGCCGCCCTGCCAGGTGCCGCTCTCGTCCGGACCGCGGTGGCGCTGACAGCGCAGCGCGCCCGCCACGGCCGCACGGGCGGCCTGTGCGTCGTTCTCGCTAGGGCAAACCAGTCCAAGCAGGCCGCACACGCCTCTCGCGCACCTCTCGTCTCGCATCGTCACGTCGGTACGGAAGCCGCGCGCGGGCAACCCCACGACGCGGGAGCTCTCCGGGGGGCCAGTATGCCTGCCACGGCGATCGGCGCGCCGCCCGCCGCCGGCCGGGCCCGACGCGGGCGGGGGACCGGCGGGCGTGTGACGTAATCCGCGCCACTGCCGGATCACCCCCTGACAGCGTGCGTCGCCGTGCTGGGCTACGCTCCCGCATGACTTGGACGGGGTGCCGTCACCGCTCGTCAGCAGCGGCTTGCGCGCGGCCGGGGGCCGTGGCGAGAGGTCGATCGAGCAGTCACGAGGAGGCGTCGAGCAGTGGGCCTGAAGGAGGGCACCCGGGCAGTGCGGCTGGCCAAGGTCGTCGGGCTGGTGGGCCTGGTCGGCATCGCGGCCACGGGCTGCTCCAGCGATGAGGTCCTGAGGTTCGGTTGGCCGGAGGGTGTCACCCCGCAGGCCGACAAGATGCGCGAACTGTGGACCTGGTCCGCGGTGGCGGCGTTGGTCGTCGGCGCGATCGTGTGGGGCCTGATGCTCTGGGCCGTCGCGTTCCACCGCAAGAAGAGCGAGGAACTGCCCCGGCAGACGCAGTACAACCTGCCGCTGGAGATCGTCTACACGATCATCCCGTTCGCCATCATCGCGGTGCTCTTCTACTTCACCGCCACCACCGAGAACTACGTGACGTCGAAGACTGCCAAGCCGGACGTGAATGTGAACGTCACGGCGTTCCAGTGGAACTGGGAGTTCGATTACCCGGACTACAAGACGCCGGACGGCCACCAGGTCAGCACGGTGGGTTCGAGCAGCGAGATTCCGCTGCTGGTGCTGCCGACGAGCAAGACGATCCGCTACAACCTGCGCTCCACCGACGTCATCCACTCGTTCTTCGTGCCGGACTTCAACTTCAAGCGGGACGTCTTCCCGGACCCGGAGAAGAACAACCAGGACGCGTCCTTCGAGAACTCCATCGACCGGCAGGGTTCGTTCGTCGGCCGGTGCGCCGAGCTGTGCGGCACCTACCACTCGGCGATGAACTTCGAGGTCCGCGCGCTGAGCCCGGAGCTGTTCGACCGGTACATGCAGCTACGTACCCAGATCAACCCGCAGACGGGTCAGCCCTACACGGCCGCCGAGGCGCTCGCCGCGATGAACTGCGGTCAGCTCTGCACGCCGCACGCGGTCACCACCCAGCCGTTCAACACCGACCGCACCGCGCGTTCGGCGACCGGATGACCACGGGCGCGGTAGTGCGGACGGGACGGCGAGAGCGAGGACAGCAATGAAGACCGAGGCGCGCATCTTCGAGCTCCTGACGATCTTCTTCTTTGCCGCGGCGGTGCTCTACGCGCTGTGGGCCAAGGAGCCGGTCGGGATCGTCGGGCTGACCCTCACCGGCGGCCTCTCCCTGATCATCGGCACCTACTTCCGGTTCGTGGCGCGCCGCGTGCAGGAGCGTCCCGAGGACAACCCGGACGCGGAGGTCAGCGACGGCGCCGGCGAGCTGGGCTTCTTCAGCCCGGGCAGCTACTGGCCGATCGGCCTGGCCGCCGCGGCCGCGATCGCCGGTGTGGCGTTCGCCTTCTTCTACGTGTGGCTCATCGTCATCGCCGTGGTGCTGGTGCTGTTCATGGCGGCTGGCCTGGTGTTCGAGTACCACATCGGCCCCCGGCACGACTGACGTTTCCCTGCTCAGCGGGTCGATCGGGCATGGCTGAATCCGCCCGACCGGCCCGCTGACAGTCTGTTCCGGAACTGGACCGATCCTGCGGTGACGAGTATGGGAACGCGCCAGGGCGAAGCCCCGCGATCGCGGGGGCGGGGCGCCTGGTCAGGCGCGACCGGAGTGCCGGGTCCCGATCGCGCCCCGGCGACGCGATCGCGGCGCGCGTTCAGGAACAAGCACTGACGCGTTTTCCGGGCCGGCGCTGAAACGTTGCTGAAGGTGCGGCCGGGAATGCTGCCGCCGCCGCCCCGGCATGGTCATCATCGTCGGCGTGCCAACGCTTGACGAGCGCGCCGCGGTGCGCCGGTTGCTCGACCGGTTCGGCTTCGGCCCCCGGCCCGGGGAACTGGACGCGGCCGCGGCCAGGGGTTTCGACGCGACGCTGGCCGCGCTGCTCGACCCGGGCGCACCCGCGACGGACGCGGGCGCGCGGGCCACCCCGCCGCCCGACCTCGGTGACGAGCCCTACCGGCCGGGGACCGCGACGCAGGACCAGGCGGCCAGGCAGCGGACCCAGGCCGCGCTGCGGGACCAGGAGCGCCGGCTCACCGTCTGGTGGCTGGACCGGATGGTCGCCGCGGACGCGCCGCTGGCCGAGCGACTCACCTGGTTCTGGCACGGCCACTTCGCCACCAGCGTGCAGAAGGTGCGCAGCGTCCGGCTGATGCTCAAGCAGAACCAGACCATGCGCCGGCTCGGTGGCGGTGACTTCACCAGCCTGGCCAGGGCGATGATCGCCGACCCGGCCATGTTGATCTGGTTGGACGGCCAGCAGAACACCGCCGGCGCGGCCAACGAGAACCTCGCCCGCGAGTTCATGGAACTGTTCACCCTCGGCATCGGCCACTACACCGAGACCGACGTGCGGGAGGCGGCCAGGGCGCTGACCGGCTGGCGGGTGGACCGGCAGGCGATGACCGCCAGCCCGGTGCCCCGGCGGCACGACGGCGGCACCAAGACGGTGCTCGGCGTGACCGGCAACCTGGACGCGAACTCCCTGGTCGACCTGCTGCTGAACCGGCCGGAGTCGGCCCGGTTCGTGGCCGGCCGGATCTGGTATCGGCTGGTGTCCGCCGATCCGCCGCCCGCCGGCACCCTGGACCGGCTGGTCGCCGGCTACGGCGCCGGCCGGGACATCCGCGGGCTGCTCCGTGCGGTGGCCGCCGAGCCGGCCTTCCGCGAGCCGGCGACCGCCCTGGTCAAGCAGCCGGTGGAGTGGGCGGTCGGCCTGATGCGGGCGTTGCGGGTGCGGCCGGCCGAGCTGCCCGAGCAGGCCGGCAACCAGCTGCTCGCCGGGCTGCGCGGGCTCGGCCAGGTGCCGTTCCAGCCGCCGTCGGTCGGCGGGTGGCCGGGCGGCGCCGCCTGGCTGACCACCTCGGCCGGGCTGGCCCGGCTGCACCTCGCCCAGTTGCTCGTCCAGCACGGGGACGTCACCGCGGTGGCCTCGGCGCCGCCGGCCGGGCGGATCGACGCGGCGCGGGCGCTGCTCGGCGTGGACGCCTTCGGCCAGCGCACCACCGAGGCGCTGCGCCGGGTCACCGGCGATCCCCGGCAACTGCTCGCCGTCGCGGCCTGCGCCCCCGAGTACGTCGTCAGCGGATAGGAGCACCCCGGACGTGGACACCATCACTCGCCGCCGCTTCCTGACCGCCTCCGGGGTCGTCGCCGCCGGGGCGATCGCCGCTGGCGCCACCCGGCTGAACTGGTCCGACCTGCTGTCCGCGGCGCACCGCGACCCGCTGCGCCCGGACGCCGGCGTGCTCGTCGTGGTCACCCTCTACGGCGGCAACGACGGGCTGAACACGGTGGTCCCGGCCGCCGACCACGCCTACCAGGACGCCCGCCCGCACCTGGCCTACCAGCCGCAGGAGGTGCTCGACCTGGGCGAGGGCCTCGGGCTCAACCCGGGCATGAAGGGGCTCAAGCGGCTGTGGGACGCGAAGCAGCTCGCCGTGGTGCGCGGTGTCGGCTACCCGCAGCCGGACCATAGCCACTTCCGGTCCATGGCCATCTGGCAGACCGCCTCGCCGGGCTCCGCGCAGACCACCGGCTGGCTGGGCCGCTGGCTGGATGCCACCGGGGACGACCCGCTGCGCGCGGTGTCCGTGGAGCCGGTACTGCCGCCGCTGCTGGCCGGTGAGCGCGCCGCGGGCGGCTCGCTGCCCGCCGGCGGCCTGCAACTGCCCAAGGGCCAGCTCGGCGTGGCCTTCGCCGGTCTTGGCAGCCCGCAGCCGGGTGAGGGCACGCTGCAGGCCAGGGCGGCGAAGTCACTGGCCGACCTGCAGAACGCGGCGCACGTGCTGGGCGGCGCGACCGGAGGGAAGGCCTCCGCTGCGAAGGCGGGCCAGCAGCGGACGCGGGGTGCGCTGGCCGCCCAGCTCGACCTGGTCGCCGGCCTGGTCGAGGCCGGCGTGCCGACCAGGGCGTACTCGGTGTCCCTCGGCGGCTTCGACACGCACGCCGACGAGCGCGGCACCCAGGAACGGCTGCTCACCGAGCTGGACGGTGCGCTGGCCGGGTTCGTCGACCGGATGGGCCGCGGCGACCGGGGCAGGCAGGTGGTGGTGCTGGTGTACTCGGAGTTCGGCCGGCGGGTGCGGGCCAACGCCAGCCAGGGCACCGACCACGGCACGGCCGGCCCGGTGTTCCTGCTCGGCCAGGGCGTGCGCGGCGGCTTCTACGGCGAGCAGCCCAGCCTGACCGACCTGGGGGGCGGCGACCTCAAGGAGACCACCGACTTCCGGGACGTCTACGCGACCGTGCTGGAGGGCGTGCTGGGCACCGAGGCGGGCAAGATCCTCGGCGACCACCGCGGCCGCATCGACGGCGTGCTGAACGCGTGAGTCGGAGTCAGGAGTGCTCGGTGCGGAGCTTGGTGGACAGCGCCGCCCACCGCTGCAGCAACTCCGCGGCGGCGCCGGAGTCGACGGCGTCCGCCACCGCGCGCATCCCGGCCCGCATGTCCTCGGTGAGGTCGCCGGACAGCCCGCGGTAGGCGGCCACCGCGCCCGCCGCGTTGAGCAGCACCGCGTCCCGCACCGGGCCCGGCTGCCCGGCCACCAGGTCGCGCACCACCCGCGCGTTGTGCTCCGGGTCGCCGCCGCGCAGGTCCTCCGGCCGGGCCGGGCGGACGTCCAGCGCCGCGGGGTCGATCCGGTCCTCGCGGACGGCGCCGCCGCTGACCACCCACACCGAGCTGGTCGTGGTGGTGGTCAGCTCGTCGAGCCCGTCGTCCCCGCGGACCAGCAGCACGCTGGCCCCGCGCCGGGCGAACACCTCGGCCATCACCGGCGCCATCCGCCGGTCGGCGCAGCCGATCAGCCCAGCCACCGGCTGCGCCGGGTTGGTCAGCGGGCCGAGGAAGTTGAAGACGGTGCGGATGCCGATCTCCCGGCGCGGTCCCGCGGTGTGCCGCAACGCCGGGTGGTAGACGGGGGCGAAGCAGAATCCAATGCCCAACTCGGTGACGCAGCGCCGCACCGCGGGGCCGGGCAGGTCCACCGCGATGCCCAGCGCCTCCAGCACGTCGGCCGCGCCCGACTTGGACGATGCCGCGCGGTTGCCGTGCTTCACCACCGGCACCCCGGCGGCGGCCACCACTAGGGCGGCCATCGTGGAGATGTTCACCGTGCCGGCCGCATCCCCGCCGGTGCCGACGACGTCGACCGCGCGACCGGCCACGTCCACCCGCTGCGCGTGCGCGAGCATCGCCTCCGCCATCCCCAGGATCTCGGCGGCCGTCTCGCCCTTGGCCCGCAGCGCCACGGCGAACGCGCCGACCTGCGCCGGCGTCGCCACGCCGGACATCACCTGGTCCATCGCCCAGGCGGTCTCCTCGGCGGACAGGTCGTGCCCGGTGACCAGCCGGCCGAACAGCGCGGACCAGGAGTGAGTTTCGTCTCGGTGACCGGTCATCGGGTTCAGCCGTGTACGGCTGGCAGCCGCCGGGCGCGCAGCACCTCGGCCACGGTCTCCGCGGCGGCCAGCGGGTCCAGCGGGTGCACCAGCACGGCGTCCGCCTGCGACCAGGTGGCCAGCCAGCGGTCGTCCCTGCGGCGCACCGCGACGACGATCGGCGGGCAGTCGATGATCTCGTTCTTGAACTGCCGGGCCAGGCCCAGGCCACCGGTGGGCTGCGCCTCGCCGTCCAGGATCAGCAGGTCGACGCCGCCCTGGTCGACCTCGTACAGCACGTCGGCCACGGTGCCGGCCTCCAGGTAGCTCACCCGGCCCAGGTCCGGGGCGGGCCGCCGGCCGACCGCCGTGATGATCGCCTCGCGCACCTCGGGACGGTGGCTGAACACCAGGATCTTGCTGGTCTGCGTGCTCATCTGCGCTGGTCCTCCCGCGAGGTGGCATGGACGGGCATCGGCCGGCTCGATGCTATCCCGCTGGTGGTCGGCCGGCCCCGCGGCGTCGGCGGGCCAGCGCGTCCGGTCCCGCCCCGGTCGCGCGGCCGCCGGTCCTGTCCCGTTCGCGCGGCGGCGAGGGCGGCGCACCCGCCCGGCGCGGCCCGGCGGCGGTCCTGGTCAGGCAGGGGCTGGTCTCACCGTGTGTGACCTACGCAACCCCGGCCGGACCTGGGGCGGACCCGATCGGGCGGGCCGATTACCTGCAAGTCATAATGCGTCGCGTGACCACGGCAGCGCCCTCCATCAGCCAGCGCGTGCACTCGCTGAACCGGCCCAACATGGTCAGCGTCGGCACGATTGTCTGGCTGTCCAGTGAGCTGATGTTCTTCGCGGGTCTCTTCGCCATGTTCTTCACGGTGAAGGCCCAGAACTCCGCACCGGAGTGGCCACCGCCACCGGCGCACCTCAACATTCCGTACGCGCTTCCGTTCACGATCATCCTGGTGGCGTCGTCCTTCACCTGCCAGTGGGGTGTGTTCTGCGCCGAGCGGGGTGACGTGTTCGGGCTCCGCCGGTGGTACACGATCACCCTGATCATGGGTCTGATCTTCATCGCTGGCCAGGCCGGTGAGTACTACCAGCTGGTCGAGTGGCACGAGACGACGATCTCGTCGTCGGCGTGGGGCTCGGTGTTCTACCTCGCCACCGGCTTCCACGGGTTGCACGTGATCGGTGGTCTGGTGGCGTTCGTCATCCTGATGATCAGGACCAAGCTGAGTAAGTTCACGCCGGCCCAGGCCACCTCGGCGATCGTCGTGTCCTACTACTGGCACTTCGTCGACATCGTGTGGATCGGGCTGTTCGCCTGCGTCGAACTGCTCAAGTGAGGTTTGCCTAACAGCACGGCTGGAACTGACAGCAAGGGTTGCCGTACACATGACCACGAAGAGGAATTCCGCCGCCGCGGGAGCGGATGTCGCTGCCGCGGAAGCGGGCGCGGGAACAGCCACGTCGGCCGCGTCCGGCGGTTCGCCGGGACGGCGCCGAACCCGCTCGCGCTCCAAGCTTCGCCGGCGGATCTCCGGACTGCTCGCACTCGGTGTGGCCCTGGTGGGCGCCGGGGCGCTGTACAGCGTGCTGACCCCCACGCCGCAGACCGCGCGGGCGGCCGACGACCCGGCCCTGATTCGGCAGGGTGAGCAGGTCTACAACAACACCTGCATCACCTGTCACGGGGCCAACCTGCAGGGCGTGCAGGACCGCGGCCCGAGCCTGATCGGTGTGGGTAGCGCGGCGGTGTACTTCCAGACCTCCACCGGCCGGATGCCGCTGGCCGCGCAGTCCGCGCAGGCCGACCGCAAGCCGCCGAAGCTGTCGCCGGAGGAGATCGACGCCCTGATGGCCTACGTCCAGGCGCACGGCGGCGGTCCGCAGAAGCCGGACGAGTCGGACGCCGCGCTGGTCGGTGGCGACCCGGCCCGGGGTGGCGAGCTGTTCCGGCTCAACTGCGCCTCCTGCCACAACTTCACCGGCCGCGGTGGTGCGCTGTCCTCCGGCAAGTTCGCGCCAGACCTGGACCAGGCCACCCCGTCGCAGGTCTACACCGCGATGCTGAGCGGGCCGGAGAACATGCCGAAGTTCTCCGACCGGCAGCTCTCCCCCGAGGAGAAGAAGGACATCATCGCGTACATCAAGTCGGTGACCGACGGCAAGAACAACCCGGGTGGCAACGCGCTGGGTGGCATCGGCCCGGTCTCGGAGGGCCTGATCGCGTTCATCGTGGGTATCGCCGCGCTGGTCGGCGTGACCCTGTGGATCGGAGCCAAGGCATGAGTAGCTCGGTGTCGAGCCGCGGCACTCGAAACGACCAGGGCGCGCGCTCAGGCCGCCAGGCCCCACGATCGGGGCGGCAGGGCGTTCGGCTGCGTGAGGTGACCGGGCCGCGCGTGCGACGCCCTGGCGACACGATCGCGGTCGCGCGCGGACTTGCGGAGGAAGCAGCATGAGTAGCGGCGAGAACAGGGAGCCCACCGAGGCCGAGCTCGCGGAGTACAGCCGCGACGAGCTGGTCAGGCTGGGCGGTCAGCTGGACGGCGTCGAGGTCGTGCACAACCCGGACCCGTGGCCGGTCCCGGGTACCCGCGCGGAGAAGCGGGCCGAGCGGCGCACCGCGCTGTGGTTCACCCTCTCCGCGCTGGCGGGCCTGGCCTTCCTCGGCGTGTTCATCTGGTGGCCGTGGCAGTACCGGGCGCCGGGGCAGAGCGGCTACTTCCTCTACACGCTCTACACCCCGCTGGTCGGCGCGACGCTCGGCTGCGCCGTCCTCTTTCTCGCGGTGGGCGCGCTGTACTACGTGAAGAAATTCCTGCCGCACGAGGTGTCGGTGCAGGAGCGGCACGACGGCCCGGACACCCCGGCCGCCCAGCAGACGCTGCTCGCCCAGCTTGCCGACGCCGGGGCGCGCAGCACCATCGGGCGCCGCTCGATGATCAAGCGGGCGGCCGGCGCGGCCGCGGCGGTCTTCGGCGCCGGGCTGGTGGTGCTGCCGGTCGGCGGGCTGGTGCGCAACCCGTGGAAGGACCCGAACAGCGAGGACTCGCTGTGGCGCACCGGCTGGCATTCGCCCAACGGCGAGACGGTGTACCTGCGCCGCAACACGGGCAACCCGCACGAGATCGTCAAGATCCGGCCGGAGGACCTCGATGTCGGCGGCTTCGAGACGGTCTTCCCGTTCCGCGAGTCGGAGCGGAACAACCCGGAGGCGCTGTCCGCCGCGTTCACCCGGTCGGACAACCCGGTCATGCTGATCCGGGTGCGGCCCGGCCAGGAGGTGGTGAAGCGCGCCGGCCAGGAGGACTTCAACTACGGCGACTTCTACGCGTACTCCAAGATCTGTACCCACCTGGGCTGCCCGACCTCGCTGTACGAGCAGCAGACGGGGCGCCTGCTCTGCCCCTGTCACCAGTCCCAGTTCGACGTCTTCCACTACGCGAAGCCGGTATTCGGCCCGGCCACCCGGTCCCTGCCCCAGCTTCCGATCACGGTTGACGCGGACGGATACTTTGTCGCGCGAGGCGACTTCATCGAGCCCGTCGGGCCGGCGTTCTGGGAGCGCAAGTCATGAGTGCGATCACCACCCCCACCAAGGCGAGCAACCCGGCTTCCCGCAGGTTCGAGCAGGCGTTCCAGGAGGCCGACTCCCGGTTCCACATCGCCAGTGGCCTGCGCAAGCAGCTCAACAAGGTCTTCCCGACGCACTGGTCCTTCCTGCTCGGTGAGATCGCCCTGTACAGCTTCATCGTGCTGCTGCTGTCCGGCACGTACCTGGCGCTGTTCTTCGACCCCTCCATGCAGGAGGTCACCTACCAGGGCACCTTCGACAACCTGCGCGGAATCGAGATGTCCCGCGCGTTCGAGAGCACCCTGCACATCACCTTCGAGGTGCGCGGCGGGCTGTTCGTGCGGCAGATCCACCACTGGGCGGCGCTGATCTTCATGGCCGCGATCGTGGTGCACATGTTCCGGATCTTCTTCACCGGAGCGTTCCGGCGGCCGCGCGAGACCAACTGGCTGATCGGCATCGGCCTGTTCGTGCTCGGCATGTTCGAGGGCTTCGCCGGCTACTCGCTGCCGGACGACCTGCTCTCCGGCACCGGCCTGCGGATCGCCTCCGGCATCCTGCTGTCCATCCCGGTGGTCGGCACCTGGTTGCACTGGATGCTGTTCGGCGGCGAGTTCCCCGGCACCGAGCTGATCCCGCGGCTGTACATCATCCACGTGCTGGTCCTGCCGGGCATCATCCTCGCCCTGGTCGGTGTGCACCTGGCGCTGGTGTGGCACCAGAAGCACACCCAGTTCCCGGGCGTGGGCCGCAAGGAGAGCAACGTCGTCGGTGTCCGGATCATGCCGGGCTTCGCGGTGAAGAGCGGCTCGTTCTTCGCCGCCACCGTGGGCGTCATCGCCATCATGGGCGGTGTCTTCCAGATCAACCCGATCTGGAACTTCGGCCCGTACAACCCGGCGCAGGTCTCCGCCGGCTCCCAGCCCGACTGGTACATGGGCTGGACGGACGGTATGGCCCGGTTGTGGCCGGCCTGGGAGGTCTACCTCGGCAACTACACCATCCCGGCGGTGTTCTTCCCGACCATCCTGGGCATGGGCCTGATCTTCACCACGGCCGCGCTCTATCCCCTGATCGAGCGCAAGCTCACCGGTGACGACGCCCACCACAACCTGCTGCAGCGGCCACGGGACGTGCCGGTGCGCACCAGCCTCGGCGCCATGGCGATCACCTTCTTCATGGTGCTGCTGCTCTCCGGCGGCAACGACATCATCGCGGACAAGTTCAACATCTCGCTGAACGCCACCACCTGGATCGGCCGGGCCGGCCTGCTCCTGCTGCCGCCGATCGCCTACTGGGCGACCTACCGGATCTGCCTGGGCCTGCAGCGGGCCGACCGGGAGGTGCTGGAGCACGGCGTGGAGACCGGCATCATCAAGCGGCTGCCGCACGGCGAGTTCATCGAGGTGCACCAGCCGCTCGGCCCGGTGGACGGGCACGGCCACCCGGTGCCGCTGGAGTACCAGGGCACCCCGGTGCCGAAGAAGATGAACCAGCTCGGCTCCGCAGGGCACGCGGTGCCCGGCGGCCTGTTCCGGCCAGACCCGTCCGGGGAGACCGCCGCGCTGGAGCGGGCCCGGGCCGAGTACGGCACGTCGGACGACGCGCTCCTCGAGCGGGTGCCCGGTGAGGAGGCGGAATCCGGCGTGGAGGAGCCCTCCACGGAGCTGGCCGCCAGCCAGTACCGGCACCAGCGGCAGAGCTGACCCGCTCACCCGGCGACATTCGGCGGGCCCGGCACCGGATCGGGGAATCATCTCGATCCGCCGCCGGGCCCGCCGGCGCCGTGCTAGACGGTCTCGTCCATGCCGATGGCGAAGGCCGCCTCGGTGTCCCGCCGCGAATAGGAGCGGAACGCGATATGCGTGTCCGTGTCCAGCACGCCGGGCACTTTGCCGATCTTGCCGGGCACCAGGTCGGCGAGTTGCTCGTGCTCGGTCACCCTGGCCACGGCGATCAGGTCCACGTCGCCGGCGCAGGAGTAGACCTCGGCCACCCCTTCGATGTCGGCGATCGCCTGCGCCGTCTCCGGGATGCTGTCCGGCTCGGTCTGGATCAGCACGATCGCGGTGATCACGGTGTTCCTCCTTGCTTTCGCGGCTTCGCGCGCCGCCGCGATCCCGCCGGCGGGGCGCCGCCCTGCCACCGGAGATCGCGGGCCTGGCGGCCGGGTGCGCGCCGTGGTCGTCCTCGAGCGCCGCGACGTGCGTTGATCATCGAACTCCTCGTGGTCGGCTGTCTCGAATCGTAGGGCGCACCCGCTGACCCCCGCCTTCGGCGCGCGGGCACTCAGTTCGAGGCGGGGCGGCGGCCGCCGGCGTCACCCCCCGCCTCGGCGGGGAAACGTGCCTCGGCGGGGAAACGTGCCTCGGCGGCCCGGTCGAGCCAGCCCCGCCAACTCGCCGCCGCGCCCGCCGGCTCGGCCCACGGTTCGGCGCAGCGCACCAGGCGGGTGCCCGGCCGGGTGAGCCAGCGCAGGATCACCCCGGTCTCCTCTGGTGGCGCACCGCGCAGCGGGCCCGGACCGGGGGTGACTGTCTCCGCGCCGGCCACCAGGGCGTCCACCACCGGCATCGGTGCGACGCCCCGGGCGGCCACCCCGGCGGAGGCCAGCCGCCCGTACCGCACCACGGCCAGCTCCCAGCCGCCCCGCCCGTCCGGGCGCGCGGCGACCAACTCCGGCAGGGCGGCCAGCGCGGCAAGCCGCTGCCCCCGGTCCAGCACCCGCACCAGCCCGGCCAGCCGGTCCCGGCGGACCGCGGCCTCCTCGAACCGGTGCGCATCGGCCAGCTCGCCGAGCCGCGTGGCGAGCCGGGCCAGCGGACCGGTGGCCCGGCCGGCCACCAGATCGTGCACCGCCACCACCGCCGGCTGGTACTCGTCCGCGCTCTGCCGGCCGGCGCACGGGGCGGCGCACCGGCCCAGTTCGGCCAGGGCGCACGGGGTGAGCCGGGGATTCCGGGCGGGGATACGCACCGTGCACGGCCGCAGCGGTACGGCGTCCAGCAGCGCCCGCACCGCCTCCTCGGCGGACCGCCGGGACCGGAACGGGCCCAGCGCGCCGTCCCGGGGGCGCCGCACCAGCGAAGGGCGGGGAAAGGGCTCCTCGGTGAGCGCCACCCACCAGTACCGGCCCGGCTCCTTGGAGCGCCGGTTGTAGGCGGGCCGGTGGGCGGCCAGCAGCCGCAGCTCGCGCACTTCCGCCTCCAGCGTGTGCGCGCAGGTCACCGTGTCCACCCGGGTGGCCAGCGCGACCATCTCCCGGATCCGGCGCCGGCTCTCCGCCCCAGTGAAGTACTGCCGGACCCGCCGGTGCAGGTTGCCAGCCGTGCCCACGTACAGCACCTCGTCCCCCGGCCCGCGGAACAGGTACACGCCCGGGGCGCGCGGCAGGTGCTCGGCCAGTCCACGCTTGGCCCGCTGCGCCGCCGTGACCTCGGGCAGGTAGCCGAGCAGGTCCTCCAGCGAGTGCACGCCCAGCGGGCCGAGCCGCGCCAGCAGGCCGTGCAGCACGTCCACCGTGGCCCTGGCGTCCTCCAGCGCCCGGTGCACCGGCCGGGTGGTGGCGTGGAACAGCTCGGCCAGCGCGGCGAGCCGGCAGCTCGGCGCCTCGTCCCTGGCCAGCACCCGGCGGGCGAGCCGGACGGTGCACAGCACCGGCGGCCGTGACCACGGGTAGCCCAGCCGCCGGGCGGCCGCGCGCAGGAAGCCGACGTCGAATGAGGCGTTGTGCGCCACCAGCACCGCCCCGGAGGCGAACTCCAGGAACGCCGGCAGCACCGCCTCGATCCGCGGCGCGGCGTGCACCACCGCGTCGGTGATGCCGGTGAGCGCGACGATGGACGGTGGGATGCCGCGCCCCGGATCGACCAGGGTGGCGAACTCGCCGAGCACCCGGCCGCCCCGCACCTTCACCGCGCCCACCTCGATGATCGCGTCCCGCTCGGCGCTGCCACCGGTGGTCTCCAGGTCGACCACGACGAAGGTGGTGTCGGCGAGCGGGGTGCCCAGGTCGTCGAAGGAGAGCTGGGCCGTGCCGGTGGCGGACACTCCTGCGGTGCTCATCGGCCGCACACGCTAGAGCCGACCCCTGACAGTCCCGATCAGCCGCCACGCAGCCGCGGACCATCCCCGTCGGCGGTACCGATTCGGTCGAGCGACGCTCGAGCGCGGCGCGGCAGGCTCGGTGCGCCGGCGAAAACCACCTCTTCCGCAGCGCGCACCGGGCCGGCCAGCAAGGGACCACGATGACCACGACCTCCCCGTCGCCCACCGTCGCCGAGGCGGGCCCCGCGCCGCGGCGCCGTGACTGGCTCGGCTTCCTTGTGGTCACGCTGGCCGTCTTCATGGACATGCTGGACGTCGGCATCGTCACCGTCTCGGTGCCGACCATGCAGCGCGACCTGGGCGCCGGCTACGCCGCGGGCCAGTGGTTCGTCGCCGGCTACGCGCTCGCCTTCGCCGTCGTGCTGGTCACCGGTGGCCGGCTCGGCGACGTCTACGGGCGCAGGCGCGTCTTCCTGGTCGGCGTGGCCGGGTTCACGCTCGCCTCGCTCGGCTGCGCGCTGTCGCCTTCGGCCGGAGTGCTGATCCTCTTCCGGCTGGTGCAGGGCGGGTTCGGGGCGTTGATGGCGCCCCAGGTGCTCGCCCTGTTACAGGTGCTCTTCCCCCCCGAGCGGCGCAGCGGCGCGTTCGTCGTGCACGGCGTGACGATGAATCTGGCGCTGATCAGCGGCCCGATCCTCGGCGGGCTGATCACCACGGAGAACCCGTTCGGGCTGAGTTGGCGGCTGGTGTTCCTGGTCAACATCCCGATCGGGGTGCTGATCACGGTGGGCACGCTGGTGCTGCTCGGTGAGTCGAAGGCCGACCGCCCGCCCCGGCTGGACGTGATCGGCATGACCCTGGTGGCCGCCTTCTCCGCGCTGGTCATGGTGCCGTTGCAGCAGGGCAGGGATGCCGGCTGGCCGTGGTGGATGATCCTCATGCTGCTCGCCGCGGCGCCGGTGCTGCTGCTCATCGCGCGACACCAGCGTCGCCGCGGCCCGCGCGCCGCACTGATCCCGGTGGCGCTGTTCCGCCGCCGGCCCTTCGTCGCCGGGCTCGCCCTGCTGCTGCTGGTGTACGCGGCCTTCGGGTCCGCGCTGATGGCCATCATCTGGTACCTGGAGATCGCCCTGGGCTGGTCGCCGCTGCGGACGGCACTCGGCCTGCTCGGCTGGGTGGTTGGCAACTTCGTGCTCGGTGCCGCCGCGGTCGGCAAGGCGCCGGCGCTCGGCAGAACGCTGCTGGTCGTCGGCTGCATCGTGGTCGCGGCCGGCATGGCGCTGCTCAGCGTGACCATCGGATACGCGGGCGCGGACCTCGGCCCGGTCCGGCTGTTCGGGCTGCTGGTGGTGGTCGGCGCCGGGCTGGGCCTGGTGACGCCGATCCTCATCGACCTCGTCCTGGCCGGGGTGCCGGCCCGGGACGCCGGCGCGGGCGGCGGCCTGGCCAACGCCGCGGTGGACTTCGCCTCCGCCGTCGGCATCGGGGTGGTGAGCCTGATCCTCTTCGGGCTGCTCGGCGCCGGCGCCGCCGGGCACGCCGCCGCCGTCGAGCCGCAGATTCGGACCGTGCTGGCCGCGCAGCGGGTGCCCGCCGCCGAGCAGGCTCGGATCGTGGCCGAGTTCCGCACCTGCTTCCTGGACCGCACGCGCGGCGCCGACCCGAACGCGGTTCCGCCGAGCTGTCGCACCCCGGGCGCCACCGACGCGGCGGTGCTGCCCGCGCTGAGCCGTGCGTACCGGGACGACTTCGCGGCCGCCACCTCGAACACGCTCTGGTACCAGGTCGGCTCGTTTCTGGCCGCGCTGCTGCTCACCCCGCTGCTGCCGCGGGGAAGCGCCGCCGAGCGGGCGGTCGAGGACGACGCCGAGGAGCGCCGCGACGGCCACTCCGGGTCGGACGTGGCGCGGCTGCCTGCCCGGGCGGTCGAGCCGGAACCGGCCGCGAACGGCCGCCCGTGGCCGCCGGGCGAGGACCTGCGCGGGCACGACCGCACCGGCCCGCCGGTGGCCGACCGTCCCGCCGCGGCGACCGGCGCGGCGACCACCGCGGCGGCCGTTGCGGAGTGGCCCACCGAGGTGCTGCCGCTGTACGGCTACCTGGATCCGCTCCGGGTTCCGGCCGTCACCGCGGCGCTCGGCCGGCAGCGGTACGCGGTCGCCGCCCGAACCTCCCGGCCGGGCGGGCGGCACCGGGCCGACCGGCGCCGCGGGCGCGTGCCGCGCACCACCGACCAGGTCACGGTCAACGCCCACTTCGGCGTGTGCGACGTGGAGATCCAGAAGACCGCACTGCGCAACTCCCGGACGGTGATCGCCGCGTCGGCCATGTTCGGCAGGGCGGTCATCTACGTGCCGCACGGCGTGCGCGTCCGGTTCAGCGGCGCGGTCGCGCTCGGCACCCGGCGGTCCACCATCGCGGACGCCGAGCCGGTCCCCGACGCGCTGGAGGTCGAGGTGCGCTGCCGCGTGTGGTTCGGCGCGGTGCGGGTCCGCACCCGGCACCAGCCGGAGGACGAGGACACCGCGGCGTCACGGGTGGCCGGCTGACGGCCCGGCCAGGTGCGCGGCCGCCGGTCCGCGGCCACCCGCCGCGGCACGCTCGGATCGCGGCGAGCCGAATCGTCGTTCCCACCGGCCAAGCCGCCGACGCTACCACGGGAAATCTAGAGGTAACTCCAGTGCGCGGTCGCCTCCGGTTTCGGAAAGATGTATATCACAATCCCGCAACAACACTTGCCATTGGTCCTGTCGTTAGTCCGTCTCCACCCCGAGGATGGCAATGGGTTACGAATTCCGACTACTCGGGCCGCTTGAGATAGTCCGGGACGGCCGCGAGGTCACCCCGACGGCGCCGAAGTTGTGCGTGGTCGCCGCGCTGCTGGTACTGCGGCGCAACCGGTTGGTGCAGACGTCTGAATTCGTCGACGAGCTGTGGGGCGAGGATCCGCCGAGCAGCGCGATACCGACCGTGCACACCTACATCTACAAGCTCCGCAAGCTGCTCGACGGTTCCGGCGCCGGCTCGGCCGATGACCTGGTGCACACCTGCCTCAACGGCTACTCCGCGCGCATTCCCGCGGAGCAGGTCGACGTGCACCGGTTCGAGCACCTGGCCGAGCAGGGGCGGACCGCGCTGATGCGCGGCGAGGCCGAGCACGCCGCCCGGTGCTGCGCCGGTGCCCTCCGGCTGTGGCGGGGGCCGGCGCTCGCCGGGCTGCCCGCCGGCCAGCGGTTGTCCGCCCACGTCGTGCGGCTCGGTGAGGCCCTGCTGCGCATCCGGGAGACGAGGATCGAGGCGGAGCTGCGGCTCGGCCACCACCGCGAGGTGGTCAGCGAACTCGTGGAGCTGACCCGCGCCCACACCTTCCACGAGGGCCTCGCCCGGCAGCTCATGATCGCGCTGTACCGGTGCGGGCGCCGCGGCGAGGCACTCGCCGAGTACCAACGATTCCGTGCGCTGATGGCGGACGAACTGGGCCTCGAGCCGTCGCCGTCGCTGCGGCGGCTGCAGCAGAGCCTGCTCGCCGGCGATCCGGTGCCGGCCGCCCTGCCCGCCGGGGAGGCCTCCTAGCGCAATCCCTGGGCCGCGCGGGTCGATGTGTCCGGTGGGGCCGGACTAGCCTGGAGGAGTGGCACCGTCAGCGCAGCCCGAGGAACCCGAGCAGCAGGTTCCCGAGTCCGAGCCGTCCACCGTGGACGGTTCCGCCGCTGCGTATGCTGAGTCTACTGTGGACTGGGAGGCCCTGCCGGAGGCCGTCCGTACCCGGCTGGCCGAGATCGGCGCCGAGGCGCTGGGCGACATGGCCAGAGTGGACGTTCCGCAGCAACTTCGCCCGGTGGCCCGGTTCGCGCCAGCCAAGCGGGCGCGGCTGGGCGGCGCTGCGGTGCTCGCCGCGCTGCGCGACTCACCCACCTTCCGCACCGCCGTGGTGCACTGGTGCCGCGAGCATCGCCCGGCCCAGGTGGACGTGACCGCGCCGGACGCGGTGACCGCGGCCTGCGCGGCCGTGTTGCTGGGCGAGCCGGTGGCCACGCACTACGTCGAGCTGGTGGCCCGCAGGGCCGGCGAGGCGGCGCTTCGGGCCGAGCGGGACGCCGCGCTGGCCCGGGCGGAGAAGCTGGAGTCCGAGGTGGCGCGGCTGCGCGCGGAGCTGGAGGGCTCCCAGGGCGCGGCGGAGCGGGTCCGCCAGGAACGCGAGGCCGAGCTGGAGCGGCTGCGCAAGCGGCTGCGCGAGCAGGGCGTGCGGCTGCGGGAGGCCAAGGACGCCGCCGCGGAGGCCACCGCGCGGGTCGAGGCGGTGCGCGCCGAGGCGGAGACGGAGTTGAAGTCGCTGACTGCGGAGCGGGACCGGGAGCGGGAGCGCGCCGAGGCGGAGCGGGTGCGGGCACAGCGGGCCGAGGCCGAGGCGGAGGTGGCGCGGCAGTCGGCCAAGGAGGCCAGGCAGGCCGACGAGGTCCGGCTGGCGCTGCTGGTGGACACCCTGGACGGCGCGGTCACCGGGCTGCGCCGGGAGCTGGCGCTGGGTGGGGCCGGGCCGAGGCCGGCGGACATGGTGCGCGGCGCCACCCCGGCGCAGGGCGCGGTGGGCCGGGTGGAGGACCCGGCCGCGCTGGACCGCCTGCTCGCGCTGCCCTCGGTGCATCTGGTCGTCGACGGCTACAACGTGACGAAGACCGGTTATCCCGAATTGCCCCTTTCCGACCAGCGTGAGCGGCTGGTGCACCAGCTTGCGGTGCTGGCCGCGCGCACCGGCGCGGAGGTCACCGTGGTCTTCGACGGGGCGGGCGTGGTGGCGGTGCCCTCGGCCGCGCCGCGCGGGGTGCGGGTACTGTTCAGCGATCCGGGCGTGCTGGCCGACGACGTGATCCGGGCGCTGGTCACCGCCGAACCCGAGGGTCGGCCGGTGGTCGTGGTCACCTCCGACCGCGCGGTCGCCGATTCGGTCCGCCGCCGGGGCGCCCATCCGGTGCCGTCCTCGGTGTTGCTGGCCCGCCTCGGCCGGGTGTGAGCGGTTCCACGATCGGGCGGAATGGTCCGGTCGGGGAACGCCACGAGTTTCGTGCCCACAAAGGGTGATCGGTCGGCCATTTGATCAGTTCCGCTGGTCACGGCGTGGAGTCGACGCTCCTCCGAAGGGACGTATCGCGCGGTCCGTCCCGTTTTTCCGACCCTGGTAGTGGACGAAACCGCTCACTTTTCGTAGCCTAGCCGAGACCTCGCGGCGGGCAGTCGTCCACAAAGGACGACTACGCGAGGTCACCGCCGAATCGGCAAGTCGGGGTGCCGAACCGGAGCCAGCGTTCAGGCGTATTCCGGTGCGGGCGCGCGTGCCCGTGTCGATGGACGCCTGCGCTCTCACTCGCCTCGCGAGTGGCTTCGTGGGCGGTTGGAAGGACGAAGGAGCACGCGCGACG
Organism: Gandjariella thermophila; assembly: GCF_005405885.1. GTDB lineage: Bacteria > Actinomycetota > Actinomycetes > Mycobacteriales > Pseudonocardiaceae > Gandjariella > Gandjariella thermophila. Next base: position 113,616 of record NZ_BJFL01000007.1, on the reverse strand, counting down.
TGGCGTCGCACCAACTCAAGCGCACCATGCGTGGAGCAGTTGCCGCTGGCGCGGTGATGGCTGCGGTGGGGATGGCTTCGACCCCGGCGTCTGCGGACCCGAACGGCCCCACCAACGCAGGCGATGCACTGCAACAGTTCCAGCAGCTCAGCACGCAGGCTGAGCAGGTGAACGAGGATCTGCTCAAGGCTCAGATCGACCTGAAGAACAAGCAGGGCGACCTGGATCGGGCCAACGCCGACCTGGCGCAGGCCAAGCAGCTCGAGGCGGCGGCGCAGGCGGCCGAGGACCAGTTCCGCGGGCAGGTCGACCAGCTCACCGACGCGTCCTTCCAGGGCGCGCGGTTCAACCAGCTCTCCGCATTACTTACCAGCAACTCCGCCCAGGACTTCCTGGACCGCTCGGCCGCGTTGAACATCCTGGCCAGCGACAACTACGACGTGATGAGCAAGCTCGCCGCCGCCGTGGCGCAGGCCGCGGACGCGCGCAAGCGCGCGGAGGACGCGCAGCGGCGGGCCCAGCAGGCCACCGACGCGGCCGCGCAGCTCACCCAGGCGATCGCGGCGCACAAGCAGGACCTGCAAAACCAGATCACCCAGCTGCGGGCCGCAATGAACCGGCTGACCGCGGCACAGAAGAGCTCGCTGATGGGCAGCGCGGCGTGCGGCGCCGCCAACCTGGGCACCGGAGCGGTGGCCACCGCGCTGGAGGCGGCACTGTCCAAGTGCGGCGCGCCCTACGTGTGGGGCGGCAGCGGGCCGAACAGCTTCGACTGCTCCGGGCTGACCATGTGGGCCTTCGGCAAGGCCGGCATCAGCCTGCCGCACTCCGCGGCCGCGCAGTACAACTACGGCACCTCGGTCTCCCGCAGTGATCTCCAGCCGGGTGACCTGGTGTTCTTCGGCAGCTCGGCCAGCTCCATCCACCACGTGGGCATCTCGCTGGGCGGGAACAAGATGGTCGACGCGTCCACCGAGGGCGTTCCGGTCGGCATCCACTCGCTGTACAGCGACTACTACGGGGCCAAGCGCCTCGCCGGCTGACCCCGGCACGGACGGCCGGGGCATCCAGCTCACCCGACCGGGGCCGGTGCGCCACGTCGCCCGGCCCCGGTCGTCCCCGGCTACCTAGCATCCGAATGTGACGGGGGACACGCGGTTTCGGGCGTGGCTGGTCGCGGCCGTGGCCGCGGTCCTGCTGGCCGGCCTGGTGCTGGTGTCGCCGGCCGGCCTGCTCCGCGACGGCGCCGCGCCGTCCGGCGTCGACGGGCCCGCCGGACACCGGAGCGGCTCGGCCGCCGCGCTCGCCGTGGCGGACCTGCTGCACCGCCGCGCCGTGGCGGTGCTGGGCCGGGACGAGGCCGGGTTCATGGCCACCGTCGACCCGGGCGCCGACCCGTCCTTCCGCGCCGCCCAGCGTGCCCTGTTCCGTGACCTCGGCGGCGTGCCGCTGCGGGTGTGGGAGTACCGGGTGGACCCGGACGACGCGCTGGATCCCGGATCGCCCGCCGCGCTCGCCGGCGCGGACGAGCTGTGGGCGCCGCGGGTGGTGCTACGGTACGCGCTGGCCGAGGTCGACGAGGTCCCCACCACGCGGCCGATGGGCTACCTGTTCGACCGGCGGGGCCCGGACTGGTACCTCGCCTCGGACACCGCTCTGGCCGCCGCCGGCCGGGACACCTGGCGCGGGCCGTGGGACTTCGGCCCCTGCCTGGTCCGGCACACCCGGTCCGGGCTGGTCATCGCGCACCCCGGTGCGGAAGGCACGGCGCTGGCCGACCGGGTGGCCGCCGAACTGGACGCCGCGGTGGGCGCGGTCGCCGCGGTGTGGGGCGCCGGGTGGCCGCGGCGGGTGGCCGTGCTGGTGCCCGCGGGTGGCGCCGAGATGCGCGCCCTCGTCGGGCCGGAGTTCTCGGTGGACGCGATCGCCGCGGTGGCCATCGCGGACCGGGTGAGCCTGGCCGGGCACACCGCCGAGGGCCAGCGGGTGGTGCTCAACGCGGACACCGCGGGCCGGATGTCGACGCAGACGCTGCGGGTCGTGCTGCGCCACGAGGTCACCCACGTCGCGGCCAGGGCGGCAACCGTGGACGGGGCACCGATGTGGCTGCTGGAGGGGTTCGCCGACTACCTCGGCTACCGGGACAGCGGCATCCCGCTCGCGCAGGCCGCCGGTGACCTGGCCGACCTGGTCCGCGCCGGCCGGACCCCGGACGCGCTGCCCGACGACGCCGACTTCCGCGCCGGCGCGGCCCGGCTCGACCTCGCCTACCAGGAGGCCTGGACGGCGGTGCGCTACCTCGCCGAGCGGGTCGGCGAACCGCGACTGGTCGAGCTCTACCGGCGGATCGCCGGCCTGGCCCGTCCCTCCTGGTCCGAAGTGGACGCCGCGCTGCGCGCCGTCGCCGGTATCGACCATGCCGGGCTCGTCGCCGGCTGGCGGAACTACCTGTCCGGTCACCTTGGCTCGGCCGGTGCGACCGGCGACCGATAGTCTCGCCCGGTGCATCGGACCCTGCTGGTGACCAACGACTTCCCACCGCGGCCCGGCGGCATCCAGGCGTACCTGCATGCACTGGCCACCCGGCTGCCCGGGGACAGCCTGGTGGTCTACGCCCCGGCCTGGCACGGCCGGTCCGGGGCGCATCCCGAGTTCGACGCCGCCGCGCCGTTCCCGGTGGTGCGGCACCCGACCTCGCTGATGCTGCCGGTGCCGGAGGTGCTGCGCCGGGCGCGGGAGGTGATGCGGGCCGAGCGGTGCGAGGCGGTGTGGTTCGGGGCCGCCGCGCCGCTGGCGTTGCTCACCCCGTGGCTGCGTGCGGCGGGGGCCGGGCGCGTGGTCGCCTGCACGCACGGGCACGAGGTGGGTTGGTCGATGCTGCCCGGTGCGCGGCGGGCGCTGCGCCGCATCGGCTCCACTGTGGACGTGGTGACCTACGTGTCGAAGTACACCCGCTCCCGGTTCGCCTCGGCGTTCGGCCCGATGGCCGCGCTGGAGCACCTGCCGTCCGGGGTGGACACCTCGGTGTTCCGGCCGGACCCGGCGGCCCGCGCCGAACTGCGCCGGCGCTACCGGCTGGGTGAGGCGCCGGTGGTGGTGTGCGTGTCCCGGCTGGTGCCGCGCAAGGGCCAGGACGTGCTGGTGCGCGCCCTGCCGGAGATCCGGCGCCGGGTGCCTGGGGCGAAGCTACTGCTGGTGGGCGGCGGCCCGGCCAGGGACCGGCTGCGCCGCCTCGCCGCCGAGTCCGGTGTGGACGACCACGTGGTGCTCACCGGCTCGGTGCCGTGGCCCGAGCTGCCCGGCCACTACGCCGCCGGCGACGTGTTCGCCATGCCGTGCCGCACCCGCGGCGGCGGGCTGGACGTCGAGGGCCTGGGCATCGCGCTGCTGGAGGCATCGGCCACCGGGCTGCCGGTGGTCGCCGGCAACTCCGGCGGCGCCCCGGAGACCGTGCAGGACGGAGTCACCGGCCACGTCGTCGACGGTCGCGAGGTGTCCGCGGTCGCCGGCGCGGTGGCCGGGCTGCTCGCCGACCCGGAGGCGGCCGCCGCGATGGGCAAGGCCGGCCGCGACTGGATGGCCACCCGCTGGCGCTGGGACGACCTCGCCGCCCGGCTCGCCGCCCTGATCGGCGGCTGACCCCACGACGGGCCCACCCCGCACGCCGGGTGGGCACGCCGCGGCCGGTGCTCAGGACGCGTAGATCGCGTCGATCTCGTGCGCGTGGTTCTTGGCGACCACGTTGCGCTTCAGCTTCAGGCTCGGCGTGAGCTCGCCGGTGTCCTCGGTGAAGTCCGTCGGCAGGATGCGGAACTTCTTGATCGCCTCGGCGTTGGACACCGCCTTGTTCGCCTCGTCGATCGCCTGCTGGATCTCCGCGCGCAGGTCGGGGTCGTTGACCAGGTGCGCGACCTCGGCGTGCGCGGGCTTGCCGTGCTGCTCCTTCCACGCCGGGAAGAAGTCCGGGTCGATGGTGATCAGCGCGCCGATGAACGGCTGCTTGTCGCCGACCACCATGCACTGGCTGATCAGCGGGTGCGCGCGGAGCCGGTCCTCGAGCACCGCCGGGGCGACGTTCTTGCCGCCCGCGGTGACGATGATCTCCTTCTTCCGTCCGGTGATCCGCAGGAAGCCGTCCGTGTCGAGCTGGCCGAGGTCGCCGGTGTGGAACCAGCCGTCGTCCTCCTTGGCCTCCTTGGTGGCCTGCTCGTTGTTCCAGTACCGATGGAACACCACCGGCCCCCTGATCAGGATCTCGCCGTCCTCGGCGATCCGCACGCTGGTGCCCGCCACCGGCCGGCCCACCGTGCCCACCTTGTAGGCGTCGTAGGTGTTCACCGTGGCCGCGGCGGTGGTCTCGGTCAGCCCGTAGCCCTCCAGCACCGGCAGGCCGATGCCCCGGAAGAAGTGCGCCAGCCGCTCGCCGAGCGGCGCCCCGCCGGACACCGCGGCCTCGCACCGGCCGCCCAGCGCGGCCCGCAGCTTGCCGTACACCAGCTTGTCGAACACCGCGTGCTTGACCCGCAGCGTGATCTTGGCGTTGCCGCTGTCCTGCGCCTTGCTGTACTCGACGGCGGCGGCCTCCGCGGCGTCGAAGATCCGGCCCTTGCCCTCGGAGTGCGCCTTCTGCTTGGCCGTGTTGTAGACCTTCTCGAAGACCCGGGGCACGGCGAGCACGAAGCTCGGCCGGAACGATCCCAGCGCGGCGACCAGGTTCTTCACGTCCGAGGTGTGCCCGAGGGTGGTGCGCGCGTACACGCAGCACACGGTGATCGCCCTGGCCAGCACGTGCGCCATGGGCAGGAACATCAGCATCGACTTGCCCGGCTGCATGAGCTGGGGGAAGCCGTTGATCGCGGCGCGGACCTCGGACAGCAGGTTGCGGTGGGTCAGCTCACAACCCTTGGGCCGGCCGGTGGTGCCCGAGGTGTAGATGATCGTCGCCGTGTCGTCGGCGCGCACGCTGCGGCAGCGGCGGCGCACCTCGGGGTCGGGCACCTGGCGGCCGGCCGCGCCGAGGTGTTCCACCGCGCCCGCGGCCGGATTACCCGCCGGCGCCTCGATCTGCCAGATGTGCCGCACCTGGACCAGCCGGTCCCGCACCGTCTCCACGGTCTGCCGGTGCGCCGCCGTCTCCACGAACAGCGCCCGCGCCCCGGAGTCGGACATGATCCACTCGACCTGCTCGGCGGACGAGGTCTCGTAGATCGGCACCGTGACGCAGCCCGCCGCCCAGATGGCGAAGTCCAGCAGCGTCCACTCGTAGCGTGTCTTGGACATCAGGCCGACCCGGTCCCCGACCTGGAGTCCGGCGGCGATCAGGCCCTTGGCGACCGCGAACACCTGGGCGGCGAAGTCCCGGGTCGTCACGTCCACCCACGTGCCATCGATCTGGCGGCGGAAGCTAACAGCATTGCCAAAGCGTTCCGCGTTCGCCCACACCATGTCGGTGAGGTTCTCATCGGGGGCCACCTTGATGGCGGCGGCACCGCTGAACTCCCGCACGTCAACAACCTCCGCACCGTTGCTTGTTACTGGTGAGGAAACCTAGCGTGCCGCTACGCCAACTGGGTAGGCCCGTAACCGGTTCGCGTTCCTCCTTATGGCAGTGTGCCCTGTCGGCGGGCGGGCTATGCAGCCTGCCGTACGTCTGACCCGCGGTGGGCAAATGCCCGGCCGGCCGGCGCCGATCGGCCGGCCCCGGCCGGGATTCGGCGGCCACGGACCGACCGGCTTTTCCCGTAAGGTCATCCGTGTGCGGGTCCATGTGGTGTCCGACGTGCACGGCAACGCCGATGCCCTGGCACGGGCGGGGGAGGGCGCGGACGCCCTCGTGGTCCTCGGCGACCTGCTCGACTTCGTCGACTACCACGACCACTCCCGGGGCATCCTCGGCGCGATCTTCGGCCCGGACAAGGTGGCCACCTTCGCCGAGCTGCGCCGAAACCGGCAGGGCGCGGAGATCGCCGCGTACGCCCGGTCGCTGTGGGCGAGCCTGGACGACCCGGAGACGGTGATCATCGAGGCGGTCCGCGAGCAGTACGAGAAACTGTTCGCCGCGATGACCGCGCCCACCTACGCCACCCCCGGCAACGTCGACGCGCCCGCGCTGTGGCCGGAGTTCGCCGGCCGCAGGGTGCACATCCTGGACGGCGAGGTCGCCAAGATCGGCGAGCTGCGGTTCGGCTTCGCCGGCGGCGCCCTGCTGCCACCGGGCGCGGTGCCCCGCTCCGGCGGCGGCTGGCGACCGTACCTGCGCACCGAGGAGGACTTCGGGGCCGCGGTGGCCCGTCTGGGCGAGGTGGACGTGGTGTGCACGCACATCCCGCCCGCCGTGCCGGAGTTGACCTACGACGTGGTGGCCCGCCGCCCGGAACGCGGCTCGGCGGCGCTGTTGGACGCCATCGTCCGGCACCGCCCCCGCTGGTCACTGTTCGGTCACGTCCATCAACCCCTGGCCAGGCGCATGCGGGTGGGCAGGACCGAATGCGTGAATGTGGGCCACTTCAAACGCACCGCCCGGCCCTACGTGCTGCGGTGGTGAGAACCCGACCAGGTAGCCTGCCGGACATGGCCGACGAGTCCACGCAGTCCATCGTGATCGAGGCGCCGCCGGAAGAGATCATGGCGGTCATCGCCGACTTCGCGGCGTATCCGGAGTGGACGAACGCGGTCAAGCAGACCGAGGTGCTCTCCTCGGATGCCGACGGCCGCGCCGCGCAGGTCCGGTTCATCTTGGACGCCGGCGTGGTCAAGGACGAGTACGTGCTCGCGTACGACTGGGCCGACGACGGCCTTGCGGTCAGCTGGACGCTGGTCAAGGGACAGATGCAGAAGGCGCAGCAAGGGAGCTATCGCCTGGAGCCGGTGCCGGAGGGCACCAAGGTGACCTACACCCTTGCGGTCAGCCTGGCCATCCCGATGATCGGTATGTTCAAGCGCAAGGCGGAGAAGATGATCATGGATACCGCACTCAAGGAGCTCAAGCGGCGGGTGGAGGCCACCAGGTAGCCGGAGGCGGGACACGTGCGGGTCCTCTTGTTCACGGGGAAGGGCGGCGTCGGCAAGACCACGCTGGCCGCGGCCACCGCGGCCCGACTGGCCGCCGACGGGCGGAAGGCGCTGGTGGTGTCCACCGACCCGGCCCACTCGCTGGCCGATGCGCTGGACACCCCGCTCTCCGCTGCACCGTCCGAAGTGGACGGCGAGCACGTCGCGGGCGGGCTGATGGCGGCCCAGGTTGATGCCAGGAGCCTGGTCGACGGGGCGTGGCACGAGCTGCGCGCGCACCTGCGGACCGTGCTCGCCGGCGCGGGCGTCGGCGAGCTGGACGCCGAGGAGCTGACCGTGCTGCCCGGCGCGGAGGAACTGCTCGCGCTCACCGAGGTGCTCCGGCTGGCCCGGTCGGGGCCGTGGGAGGCGGTGGTTGTGGACTGCGGGCCGACCGCCGAGACGCTGCGCCTGCTCGCCCTGCCCGAGGCTTTCGCCGGCTACCTGGAGCGGCTGTTCCCCACCCACCGCCGGGTGGTGCGCGGCCTGCTCGCCGGGCTCGCCGGCACCGGCACGGTGGAGCGCTGGGACGCGGCGGCCGACGCGCTCGGCCGGCTCGCCGAGCACCTGGGCGCGCTGCGCGCCCTGCTCACCGACTCGGCGACCACCAGCGTGCGGCTGGTGCTCACCCCGGAGCGGGTGGTGGTCGCGGAGACCCGGCGCACCCTCACCGCGCTGGCCCTGCAGGGTGTGCGGGTGGACGGCGTGGTGGCCAACCGGCTGGTGCCATCCGCCGGGTCCGCGCGCGGCGCGACCGCGGCCTGGCTGCGCACCCGCCGGGCCGAGCAGGACGCGGTGCTGGCCGACCTGCGCGGCTCGGCCGGCACGTCCGCGCTGGACGGGCTGCCGGTGCGCACCGTGGAGCACCGGGCGGCCGAGCCGATCGGCGTGCCCGCGCTGCTGGAACTGGCCGCCGAGCTGTACGCGGAGGCGGACCCGCTAGACGACGGCGGCGGCGAGCCGGGCCGGCCACTGCTGTCGGTCTCCGGCGGGGGCCGCGGCCTGGACGCCGAGTACGAGCTGCGCATCGCCCTGCCGCTGAGCGACGACGCCGATCTGGACCTGGCCCGGGTGGACGACGAGCTGGCCATCACGGTGGACGGGCGGCGCCGGCTGGTGGCCTTGCCGTCGGCGCTGCGCCGCTGCGTGGTCATCGGCGCGGAGGTGGACGACGCCGGGCTCGCGGTCCGCCTGCGCCCCGACCCCGAGCTGTGGATGCGGTGAGGCGCATGGGAGACCGGATGAACGCCTCGACGGGCACGTCGGAGGACGGTGCGACCGATGCCGGCCGGCGCCTCGGCGAGGAGTTCCGGCTGCTGCTCGACGCGCTGGCCGAGCGTGCCGAGCCGTGGCTGAACCAGCTCGCCACGCCGCGCCCGGACGCCGCGGGTCAGCGGCCGGGCACCTGCGAATGGTGCCCGGTGTGCGCGGCGATCGCGCTGGTCCGCGGCGAGCACTCGGAGTTGGCCGGGCGTGCCGCCGAGCACCTGCTGGGTCTGCTGGTCCTGGTCAGGGCCGGGCTCGCGGCCCCCACCCACCACGCCGGTCACCACCACGCCGGGTACCACGCCGCCAGCACGGCCGGCCGCGACACCGATGCCTCGCAGCCTGGCGATGACGCGGCGCCCGCTGATGCCACCGGACCGGCCGGTGGCACCGGGCCGGAAGCCGGGCCGAGCGCGCCGCGACCCGGCCCGACCGGGCCGGATGCCGTGCCCACCGAACCGCCGGGCGCGGCGGCACCCGCCCCGGCAGGGCAGTCCGTCCCGGGCGGTGGGTTCGCGCCGTCCGAGGCGGACGGCGAGCGCGTCACCCGGGTGCAGCGGATCACTGTGCGCCGCCGCACCGGCGCCGGCGCGACCAACGGCACCGCCGCGTCGGAGGCCGAGTGCTGACTGCCCGTCTCAGAGCCGGACTGACATGCAATGGCGGACCCGGGAACGCGCCGGGGCGAAGCCCCCGCGATCGTGGCGGCGGGGCGTTCCCTCAAGGACAGCCGCCGGGTACTGGATCATTGCCGCGCCCCGGCGACGCGATCGCGGCGCGCGCTCCGGAACCGACACTGACGATCGGTGTGGACGTCGGCGGAACCAGCGTGCGGGCAGGGGTGGTCGACGAGCGTGGTGCGGTGATCGACACGACCAGGGCGCCGACCCCCGGCGGGGAGCGGGCCCTGGACGACGCGATCACCGGGGCGATCCGGGAACTGGCCGACCGGCATGCGGTGGCCGCCGCCGGACTCGCCGTGGCCGGCTTCGTCACGGCCGACCGGCGCAGCGTGCAGTTCGCCCCGCACCTGGCCTGGCGGCACGTGCCGGTGGCCGACCGGATCTCCCGACGGCTGGGCCTGCCAGTGGTGCTGGAGCACGACGCGAACGCCGCCGCCCTCGCCGAGCACCGGTTCGGCGCGGCCCGGGGTGCCAGGGTCGCGGTGCTGGTGGCCATCGGCACCGGCATCGGCGCCGCACTGCTCATCGACGGCCGGGTGTTCCGCGGCGCGCACGGCGTCGCCCCCGAACTCGGCCATCTTCGGGTGGTGCCGAACGGGCGGCCGTGCCCGTGCGGCAAGCGCGGCTGCTGGGAGCGGTACTGCAGCGGCACCGCGCTCGCCGCCACAGCGATCGAGTTGCTCGCCGAGTACCCGGGCACGTCCACCGTGCTGGCCAGGGAGGCCGCCGGGGATCCCAGGGCGGTGACCGGGCTGCGGGTGGCCGGCGCGGCCAGGGACGGCGACCCGCTGGCCCAGCGGGCCATGGCCGAGCTTGCCCGCTGGCTGGGCGAGGGGCTCGCCGTGGTCGCCGACATCTACGACCCCGAGGTGATCGTGGTCGGCGGCGGGGTGGCCGAGTCGGCGCCGCTGTTCCTGGACGAGGCCAGGGAGCACTACGCGTCGGTGATCACCGGTGCCGGGCACCGGCCGCTCGCCCGGATCCGCACCGCGCAGCTCGGTGACGACTCCGGCATCGTGGGCGCCGCCCAACTCGCCAGGGAGATCGTCAACGAGGTGGCGCCGAACTCCGCCGGCTGAGGCCGGCGCCAGGGCCGGGCTAGAGCTGCGCGCCGTCGTCCGGGCCGGAGTCGGGTGGCGGCCCGGTGCGCATCCGCAGCACCAGCCAGCCGATGCCGCAGGACAGCGAGATCAGCGCCAGCGGAGTGGCCACCCGCGGTGCGATACCGACCGCACCGGGCGCGACCAGCAGCAGCGCCCCGATCGCGAACAGCACCAGCGCCACCACGGCACCCGCCCGCAGCCGCGGGAACGGCGGCGGCTCCGGGGGCACGTAGTGATCGTCGTCGTCGGCGGGTGGCTCCGGCACGGGCATCCCGGTGGGCTCGCCGGCGTCGCGGGCGGCCGGGCGCGACGGCCGCTCCTCGTCCAGCTCGGCCGGTTCCGGCCACCGGCCGCCGAAGTCCCGCTCCAGGCCCGCCACGATCTCGGCGAAGGCCGCGTCGACGTCCTCCGGCCCCTCGGAACCCCGGCTGCTCACGCCGTCTCCCCCGGGAGTTCGCGCGTGACCGCGGTCGCGTCGCCGGGGCGCCGGGTACCACTCCGGCCCGCACATCGGATGCGCCGGCTCATGCGGGCTCACCAGCCCGGTCCCGGTGCACCCGGGTGGCGAACTCGACGCTGTGCGCGAAGATCAGCGGCGCGTCGTTGTCCAGGGTGGCCACGTGGTAGCTGTCCGGAAGCACCACCTCGCGGACGTCCTCGCTGCCCACGCTGTCCAGCACGATCTTCGCATTGATCGGCTCGACCACGTGGTCGACGGCCGAGCGCAGCAACAGCAGCGGCTGGCTGACCCTCGGCAGGTCGGCGCGGACCAGCCGCCATAGCTCGGCCAGGCTCGCCGCGGCCCGCAGCGGCAGCCGGTCGTAGGCCAGCTCGACCATCCCCGGCTTGGCGATGTCCCCGGCGATCCCGGCCACCGAGGGCACCACCTTGGCCAGCAGCGGGAGCACCGCGGCGTCCTTGCGCAGCGTGGTGACGGACGGGTTGACCAGCACCAGGCCGGCGACCGCGGCGCCGTGCTGCTGGGCCAGCCGCAGCGCCAGGGTCCCGCCCATGGACTGTCCGAAGACGAACACCGAGCCGCACCGCCGGCTCAGCTCGGCGAACTCCGCGTCGACGCAGCCGTACCAGTCGGTCCACCCGGTGCCGTTGAGATCCCGCCAGTGGGTCCCGTGCCCGGGCAGCCGGGGACAGCGGACGGTGAATCCCTCGGCGGCGAGGTGCTCGCCCCAGGGCCGCATGCTCTGCGGCGTGCCGGTGAAGCCGTGGCAGAGCAGCACCCCGATGTCCTCGGACCCGTCGTGTGCGAACGGTTCCGCGCCGGCCAGCACGGGCACCCCAGCCCTCCCTCGCACTCGGGCTCGTGTGTGCTGCCATGGTCTCACGCGCGGGGGCGTCCGTGGCACGTGGTTCCCGGCGCTTTTCACCGCCGTTTCACCGCTTGGGAGGTTTTCCGGGCCCGGCGTCGCGGGCGGGTGGTTTCTCACCCTCTTCCCACCCGGGTCGACATTGTGTCCGAGGGTGCACGCTCCGTACCCTTGCCGGCAGAGCGGGAACGTGTACTGGGGTGGAGGGAGGCGCTCGTCGCGGTGCTGTACTGGTTGATGAAGTACGTGCTGCTCGGGCCGTTGCTGAAGCTCCTGTTCCGGCCGAAGGTCGAGGGGTTGGAACACGTTCCCGCGTCCGGCGGGGCGATCCTGGCCAGCAATCACCTCGCGGTCGCCGACTCGTTCTTCCTGCCGCTGATGCTGCCCCGCCGGGTGACCTTCCTGGCCAAGCGGGAGTACTTCACCGGCCGGGGGATCAAGGGCTGGCTGAAGAGGTCGTTCTTCTCCGGCGTCGGCCAGGTGCCGATCGACCGCTCCAGCGCGGCCGCCGCGCAGGCAGCGCTGGACACCGGGGTGCGGTTGCTGCGCGAGGGTCGGCTGCTCGGCATCTACCCGGAGGGCACCCGCTCCCCGGACGGGCGGCTGTACAAGGGCAAGACGGGCGTCGCCCGGATGGCTCTGGAGGCCGGCGTCCCGGTGATCCCGGTCGCCATGTTCGGCACCGACAAGGCCAACCCGATCGGGTCGAAGATCTGGCGCCCGTACCCGATCCGAATCAAGATCGGCAAGCCGCTGGACTTCGCCCGGTACGAAGGCCTGGCGGGCGACCGGTTCGTGGAGCGGTCGATCACCGACGAGATCATGTACGAGCTGATGGAGCTGACCGGGCAGGAGTACGTCGACCTGTACGCGGCCAGGGTCAAGGAGGAGCAGGCCCGGCCGCGGTCGGTCGCCGTCGCGGCGCCCGCGGCCGACATGGACCGGGTTCCGCAGACCAGGGCCGGCTGACCGCCGCGCGGGTGCGGCGCCGGGTCGCACCTGGGTGATGCTCCGGTCGCCAGCCGACCTACGCTGGTTCGGTGCGGTTCTTCTACGACTGCGAGTTCATCGAGGACGGGGTGACGATCGACCTGGTCTCGATCGGCGTCGTCAGCGAGGAGGGCCGCGAGTACTACGCCGTGTCCACGGAGTTCTCCCCGGAACGGGCGGGACCATGGGTGCGCCAGCACGTGCTGTCCAAGCTCCCCGCGCCGAGCGACCGGGCCTGGCGCAGCCGCGCGCGGATCCGCCACGACCTGCTCGAGTTCCTGCGCTCCGACGGTGGGGAGATCGAGTTGTGGGCGTGGTTCGCCGCCTACGACCACGTCGCGCTCGCCCAGCTCTGGGGCGCCATGCCCGACCTGCCCCGGTCGATCCCGCGGTTCACCCACGATCTGCGGCAGCGCTGGGAGGACGTGGGCCGGCCGGCACTGCCGCAGCCCCCGCCGGACGCGCACGACGCTCTCGCCGACGCCAGGCACAACCTGGTCCGCTGGCGGGTGATCGAACGGGAGCGGCAGCGGCTGGGCTACCCGGTGCACCGCTGACCTGCGCGAAGATCGTTACAGCCAGATATGGTCTAGACCAGGGGCGGCTTGCTGCACCGATCCAGTTCGTGACACGCTCTGCATGACAGTGACGCCGGCCACGGGTGCCGGCGAGGTCGACAGGAGACGAGGCGAGCGAGCAGATGCGCATCGGTGTGCTCACCGGGGGCGGCGACTGCCCCGGACTGAACGCGGTGATCCGCGCCGTTGTCCGCAAGGGCATCGAGGTGCACGGCTGGGAGGTGCTCGGGTTCCGCAACGGGTGGCTCGGCCCGCTGGAGGGACTCGCCAAGCCGATCGGCCTGGACGACGTGGAGGACATCCTCGCCCGGGGCGGCACCATCCTCGGGTCCTCCCGGACCAACCCGTACAAGGAGGAGAATGGCCCGGCCAGGATCAAGGCGGTGCTCGCCGAGCACGGGGTGGACGCCCTGGTCGCCATCGGCGGGGAGGACACGCTCGGCGTCGCCCGGCGGCTCACCGATGAGGGCGTCAACGTCGTCGGCGTGCCCAAGACCATCGATAACGACCTCGCGGCCACCGACTACACCTTCGGCTTCGACACCGCGGTGCACATCGCCACCGAGGCGATCGACCGGCTGCGTACCACGGCCGAGTCACACCACCGCGCCCTGGTTGTCGAGGTGATGGGGCGGCACGCGGGCTGGATCGCGCTGCACTCCGGCCTGGCCGGCGGGGCGAACGTGATCCTGGTGCCGGAGAAGCCGTTCGACGTGCGGCGCGTGGTGGAACTGGTGCAGCGCCGGTTCGAGCGGCAGTACGCACCGATCATCGTGGTGGCCGAGGGCGCGATGCCGGCGGACGGCGCCGAGGTGCTGCAGACCGGTGAGAAGGACGCGTTCGGTCACGTGCGGCTCGGCGGCGTGGGGACCTGGCTCGCCGACGAGATCGCGCACCGCACCGGCAAGGAGTCCCGCGCGGTGGTGCTCGGCCACGTCCAGCGCGGTGGCACGCCGACCGCCTACGACCGGGTGCTGGCCACCCGGTTCGGGCTGCACGCGGTGGACGCGGTGCACGAGGGCGACTTCGGCGTGATGGTGGCGCTGCGCGGCACCGACATCGTGCGGGTCAAGCTGGCCGAGGCGACCGCGGAACTGAAGACCGTGCCACTGGCACGCTACGCCGAGGCCGAGGTGTTCTTCGGCTGACGCCACGTCGCCGGCCGGGCCGACGCTCGGGCCGGCGTCCGGTTCCCGGTCGGTGCAGCAGGCCGTGCGGGTGGCGGACCACCTCGCCCGCCGAGGTGGTCCGCCACCCGCCGCCCACCCGTCACGGTCGGCCGGAGGTCAGGCCAAGGTCAGCCGGAGGTCAGTGCGCCGAGGTGCAGGTAGGCCGCGAAGGTGCCCAGCCAGTGCTCCGCGGCGTAGCCGTGGCCGAACACGTACCGCCAGCCGGTTTCCCGGTGCGCCTTCGCGGCGGCCGTGGCCGTGTCCCGGTACGGGTGGTCGGCCGGCAGCGCGTCGGCCAGCCCCTGCCACGCCCAGGCCCGGGACAGGGCCAGCCCGGCCAGGTGCGAGCCGAGGGCGTCGGCGGGATCGTCCACCTCGACCGGCTCCCGCAGCACCGCCCAGCGCGGCGTGTGCAGGTCCGGAAGGAACCGCTCGAACCACACCGGGAACTCGGCCGGGTCGAGCACCCTGCGCATCAGGTCCGCCTCGGTCAGCGCGGGGGAGAGGAAGTCGGCGGCGTCCGGTTCGAACCCGCCGTATCCGGCGTCGGCGGCGTACCAGCGGTGCGCCGCGTCGACGCAGGCGTTGGCCAGTTCGGTGTCGCCGGTGGCGCGGGCCGCGTCGAGGACCAGGCCGGCGGCGAACGCGGTGTTGCCGTGCGTGCCGGTGCGCACCGGCCACCGGGCGGTGGCCAGCCAGCCGATCCAGTGCGCGCGCAGTAGCTCGGCCAGCGGCCGGAGCGCGGCCGCCCACCGCGCGGCGGCAGCGGACCACCCCGACGTGTCCGGGCCCGCGGTACCCGGGCCGGCCGTCGCGGTATCGGTGCCTCCCGACCACCCGCGCAACTCGGCGTCAAGCAGCAGCAGCCACGCCCAGCCGTACGGACGCTCCCAGCGCCGGCCCTGCTCGCCCGTGAAGAAGGCCGCCTCGGTGGCGCAGCCCTCCGGGGTGACCAGCCGGTCCAGCACCTCCCGGGCCTCGGCCGCGCCGGCCAGCCACGGGCGCAGCCGTAACAGGCGTACCGCCAGCCACGTCTGGTGCACGCAGGAATGCCAGTCGTAGGAACCCGCGAAGACCGGGTGCAGCCGCCGCTGCGGGACGAGGTCGTCGTCCGAGTCGATCAGGTGACGCCAGTGCACCGGGTGATCGCGCTGCACGTTGGCCACGGCCGTGGCGAGCAGCCGGTCGGCGTCGGATTCATCCAGAAGGGTGGTCACGGCGCGTCATGATGCCGTTCGCTCCCGTCCGCACGCGCCCCGCGTCCGTGTGGTGACACCGGACATGACGGCGACCCGGCGTGTTCCTCGCCACCGCGGCCACACCGCCTCGACGCCCGCGGACGCCCCCGGCCTATAGGCTTGGCGACGTGAACTGGACCGTGGATGTGCCGGTGGATTCGCTCCCCGAGTTGCCTCCGCTCCCTCCCGCGCTGCGGACCCGTCTGGACGACGCGCTGGCCCGCCCGGCTGCTCAGCAACCGGAGTGGCCAGACCCGGACCAGGTGGTCAAGGTCCGCACGGTGCTGGAGAGCGTGCCGCCGATCACCGTGCCGAGTGAGATTGACCGCCTGCGTGAGCGACTGGCGATGGTCGCCCGGGGCGAGGCGTTTCTGCTGCAGGGCGGGGACTGCGCCGAGACGTTCGCGGACAACACCGAGCCGCACATCCGGGCGAACCTGCGCACGCTGCTGCAGATGGCGGTGGTGCTCACCTACGGGGCGAGCATGCCGGTGGTCAAGGTGGGCCGGATCGCCGGCCAGTACGCCAAGCCGCGGTCGTCGGCCACGGACGCGCTGGGCCTGCCGTCCTACCGGGGGGACATCATCAACTCGCTGGTGGCCACGCCGGAGGCGCGGGTGCCGGACCCCTCGCGGATGATCCGGGCGTACGCCAACTCGGGCGCCACGATGAACCTGCTGCGCGCGCTGACCAGCGCGGGCATGGCGGACCTGAACCGGGTGCACGACTGGAACAAGGACTTCGTGCGCACCTCGCCGGCCGGGGAGCGGTACGAGGCGCTGGCCGGGGAGATCGACCGGGGGCTGCGCTTCATGTCCGCGTGCGGGGTGCAGGACAGCAGCCTGCACACGGTGGAGATCTTCGCCAGCCACGAGGCGCTGCTGCTGGACTACGAGCGGGCGCTGCTGCGGTTGGACACCAACGGTCCCGAGCCGAAGCTGTACGACCTGTCCTCACACTTCCTGTGGATCGGGGAGCGGACCCGCCAGCTGGACGGGGCGCACGTCGCGTTCGCCGAACTGCTGGCCAACCCGATCGGGCTGAAGATCGGTCCGACCACCACCCCGGAGCAGGCGGTGGAGTACGTGGAGCGGCTGGACCCGCACAAGGTTCCCGGCCGGTTGACGCTGATCAGCCGGATGGGCAACGGCAAGGTGCGGGACGTGCTGCCGCCGATCGTGGAGAAGGTCACGGCCTCGGGGCACCAGGTGATCTGGCAGTGCGACCCGATGCACGGCAACACCCACGAGTCGTCCACCGGGTACAAGACCCGGCACTTCGACCGCATCGTGGACGAGGTGCAGGGCTTCTTCGAGGTGCACCGGCGGCTGGGCACCCACCCGGGCGGCATCCACGTGGAGCTGACCGGGGAGGACGTCACCGAGTGCCTGGGCGGTGCCCAGGACATCTCCGACACCGACCTGGCCGGCCGCTACGAGACCGCATGCGACCCGCGGCTGAACACCCAGCAGTCCCTGGAACTGGCCTTCCTGGTCGCGGAGATGCTCCGCTCCTGACCCGCCGGCCGGCCCGGCGCGCCGCCGGGCCGGCCCTGGCGCTACGGGAACGCGGCGAGCAGCACCGTGCTGCCCGGCTGCACCCGGCTGCCGGCGGTCGGCAACTGGGCGAACACCCGGCTGTCCGGCCGGGAGACGAACTGCTGCACCCGCGCGGTCAGCCCGAGTTGCGCCAGGATCTGCTGGGCTTGGGCGACCGGCTGGCCGCTGAGGTTGGGCACGGTCACCGCGTTGGACACCACCACGCCCACCCGCGGGCTGTCGTCGCCGGTGAGGGTGGTACCGGCCGGCGGGTCCGTGCTGACCACCTGGCCGGCGTCGAACTGGGCGGAGAACGTCGCGCCCTTGTCGTAGGGCTGCAACCCAGCGTTGCGCAGCACCTGGAACGCCTGGTCGTGCGGCATGCCGGTGACGTCGGGCACCGGCCGGGGCGCGCGGCCCCTGCTGAGCACCACGGTGACGGTGGCGCCCACGTCCAGGCTGGTGCCCGAGGGCGGGTTCAGTCGAACCACCCGGCCCCGCGGCACGGTGTCGTCGTAGGCGTTCGCGGTGTCGTCCCGCCGCGGTTGCAGCCCGGCCGCGCGGATCGCCTGCTCCGCCTCCTCCGCGGTGACCCCCGGGGCCACCGCGGGCACCACCGGCCGGCCGCTGGACACCAGCACCTGCACCTCGGTGCCGCGCCGCGCCCGGGTGCCCTGGTCCGGCCTGGTGGCGATCACCCTGCCGGCCGGTACGTGGTTGTCCGCCTGCCGGGTGAGGTGCGGGGTGAGCTGCGCGTTCTGCAGCGCGCGCTCCGCCGCGGTCTGGTCCATGCCGGCCACCGGGGGCACCGTCGTCCAGCGCGTGCTGCCCAGCCACCACGCCGTGGTGGCCAGCACACCGGCGAGCGCCAGCACCACCACCGTCCACAGCCGGACGGTGCGCCGGCCGCGCCTGCGCTCGCCTGGGTAGCCGTCCACCGGCCGCGGTGCCGGTTCCCGCGTGTCCAGGCCCACCAACTCCGACCGGGCCAGCGCGCGGGTGCCCCGCGGCCCACCCTCCGGTGCGTCGCCGAGCGGGGCGAGCCGCACGGTGGCCGGTTCCCGCCCCGGCGCGGGCACCGGCACCGCTTCGACACCCAGGGCCTCGCGCACCCGGCCCAGTTCGGCGAGGAACGCCTCCGCGTCGGCCAGCCGCGCCGAGGGGTCCCGCGCGGTGGCCCGGCGGACCAGTTCGTCCAGTTCGGCGGGCAGCCACGGGTTGACCGAACTCGGTGCCGGCACGTCGGAGTTGACGTGCTGGTAGGCCACGGAGATGGGGGTGTCCGCGGTGAACGGGGGCGCCCCGGTCAGCATCTCGTAGAGGACGATCCCGGCCGCGTAGACGTCGCTGCGGGCGTCCGAGGCGCCGGTGGCCACCTGCTCCGGGGCCAGGTAGGCGACCGTGCCGAGGATCATGCTGTTGCTCGTGGTCCCGGCGCTGGCCACCGCCCGGACCAGGCCGAAGTCGGCGACCTTGACCTCGCCGCCCCGGCCGACCAGCACGTTCTCCGGTTTGATGTCGCGGTGCACCAGCCCGGCGCGGTGCGCCGCGGCGAGCGCGGAGAGCACCCGTTCCAGCACACTCAGTGCGATCGGCACGGGCAGCGCGCCGCCGCACTCGGTCAGCAGGTCGCGCAGGGTGCCGCCGTCGAGCAACTCCATCACCAGGAACATGTGGTCCTCGCCGGAGGAGCTGTCCACGCCCTGGTCGTAGACGTCCACCACGGCGGGGTGCTGCAGCCGCGCGGCGGCCCTGGCCTCGCGGACGAAGCGGTCCACGAAGGCGCGGTCCGCGGAGAACCGCGGATCCATCACCTTGATCGCCACCGGCCGGTCCAGCCGGGTGTCCATGCCGCGGTAGACCGTGGACATTCCACCGCGGGCGAGCAGCTCGTCCACGCGGTAGCGCTGTTCGAGCCGTCGCCCGATCAGTCCTCCACTCTGGGTGTCCACGACCGTGGATCGTACGGGCGGCATGACCCGTCTGGGTCAGGGCGTCTCGGCCGCCGATGTGGCATCGTGGCGGGCGTGAGTGCAATTCCTGCTGCCGAGGATGTGCTCGACCGGGAGCTGGACGTGCTGAGCCTGCCCGATGTGGCGCGGGCGCTCGGTCTGCCGCTCACCCGGGTGCATCAGATGTTGCGGGACGGGCAGTTGCTCGCGGTGCGCCGCGACGGCGTGCTCGTGGTTCCGGCCCTCTTCCTCAACGGGGAGGGCGTGGTCAAGGGCCTGGCGGGCACCATCACGGTGCTCAGGGACTCCGGGTTCAACGTCGACGAGATGATCCGCTGGCTGTTCACCGCGGACGACTCGTTGCCGGGCACGCCGATCGAGGCGTTGCGCGGCAACCGTGGTCGCGAGGTGAAGCGGCGCGCGCAGGCGCTCGCGTTCTGAAGCGTCTGCGTTCCCGGACGGGCCCGGACGCGGCGTGACGGGCCCGGGGAGCCATGTGTGCTACGGGGCCAGTTCGATGACCCGCGGCCGGTCCCGCTCGGCCGGCGTGCGCCGCGAAAGCCGCAACGGGTCCGGGCTGATCAGCGAGGCGGCGGCGAGCACGGAGGCCGCCAGGGTCACCGCCAGGTAACCCCACGAGTACAGCGCGGTGTCCCCGGTGGGGAAGGTCACCAGCAGCATCCACACCGAGCCGAGCGTGCCGAGCACCAGAGCCGACCCGGTCCAGGGCAGCGCCGCGCCGATCACCAGCGGCCAGCTGAAGTACCAGGGCAGCGTGGCCGGCGAGAGCAGGCCCACGGCGAGCAGCGCGATCGCCGCGCGGCGCACCGCCTCCGGACCGCCCTGGCGTGCCGCCCACCACTGCCGGACCAGCACCACGGCGAGCAGCAGCGAGCCGAGCGTCCTGGTGATCCTGAGGAACCACCGGTCGCTGACGTGCACCAGCAGGTTGACCAGGGTGTGCAGCAACTGGCCCACCGCCGTCGGCAGGGACAGCCAGTTCACGATCGCCGAGGACGTCTTCAGCGCGGGCAGCCAGCCCAGGTTCAGACCGGAGACCAGGGTGCACAGCGCGAATACGCCCACCACGACGGCCAGACCGGCGGCGGTCGCCCTGGCGAACCGGGCCGGCGCCGAGCCGGGCAGCCGGGCTGCCCACACCCACACCAGGAACGGCAGCGCGACCCCGGCCGTCGCCTTGATCGCCACCGCGACGGTGACCAGCACGATGCCCACGAGGTGCCGGCGGTCCAGCACCAGCAGCACGCCCGCGGCGAGCAGGCCGACCATCAGCAGGTCGTTGTGCGCGCCGCCGACCAGGTGCACCAGCAGCAGCGGGTTGGCCGCGGCCAGCCACAGCGCGCTCGGCGCGCTGCCGCCGAGATGCCTGGCCAGCCCGGGAAGTGACCAGCACAGCAGCCCCAGGCCGATCGCCATGGCCAGCCGCAGCAGCACCACGCCGGTGATGAGGTTGTCCCCGGTCACCGCGACCACACCCTTGGCGATCAGCACGAAGAGCGGCCCGTAGGGCGCCGGGGTGGTCTGCCAGATGGGGCTGACGTTCTCGCTGAGCGGCCCCGGCAGCGCGGAGGGCCCGACCCGGTACGGGTCCAGGCCGTGCAACGCCAGGTTGCCCTGCGCGAGATAGCTGTAGATGTCCCGGCTGAACAGCGGCGGCGCCAGCAGCAGCGGCAGCGTCCACACGCCGATCGCGAGCAGCATGCCGCGCGTGCCGACCGTTCCGGCGCGCACGTCGCGGCCCAGCCGGACCCACCCCCACACCACCAGGGTGAGGCCGCCGTAGAGCACGGCGGTGGCCAGGTCCTTGCCGTGACCGAAGCGCACCCAGGTGAGTGGGCTGTCGGCCAGCAGCGGGTCGTGCACCAGCGTGCCGCCGGCACCGACCCCACCCACGGTGAGTAGCGCCATGCCCCCGAGCCCAAGCAGCAGGGTGCGCAGCGGGACGCCGGCGCGGAGGGCGGCGAGGCGCCGCGGCGCGGTGGCCGGCGCCGCTGGCGACGCCAGGCTGGGTGTGGTCTGCACCGTCCGGGTAGTGACGGCCGGCACCGATGCGCGCTCGGTGCTGAAACGCGGAATGGATGGTGTGGCGGGCATTGCGGTGGACATCGTTGCACAACCCCGAACGTCAGGAGCACGCGACAACACCCCGGCGTGACCGGCTCGTAATCCCGCGTAGTTCGGGATTTGCGGGGCCGTCGCCCGCGGGCGTGACGATCATGGTTCGGTCGCGCCGGCGGCCCGGCGCCGGCCTGGTCGATCGCCCTGGTCGCGCGGTGTCTCGGCGGCCGCGTGGGCCGGCCCGCGTGGGGCTCAGGACGTGCGCTCAGTAGCGGTAACGGCCAACTGGGTGAGGGCGGCTACGGCCGTTCGCGTGATAGGCGCGGCCCGAAGGGTCCCGAGCGCGCCCTCGGTCAGCGCGGCGATGCGGTCCTCCACCGCGCGCACCGCGCCGAGGTCGGTGAGCAGCCCCTGCACCGTCCGCACGGTGCCCTCGTCGAGGTCGGGCCGGCCGAGCGCGGACCGCAGCGTCTCCGCGGCGGCGTGCTCGCCCCGCTCCCGCGCCCGCTCCAGCGCCACCGCGACGAGCAGGGTCCGCTTGCCCTCCCTGAGGTCGTCGCCGGCCGGCTTGCCGGTCACCTCCGGGTCGCCGAACACGCCGAGCAGGTCGTCGCGGAGCTGGAAGGCGACACCGATGTCGGCGCCGAAGGAGCGCAACGCCTCGACGGCGGCCGGGTCCGCGCCGGCGATCGCGGCACCGAGGTGCAGCGGCCGCTCCACGGTGTACGCGGCGGTCTTGAGCCGGTCGACGCGCAGCGCCGCATCCGCCGACTCGTTCCCGGTCACCTGGGTGAAGATGTCCAGGTACTGCCCGGCGAGCATCTCGGTGCGCATCCGCTGCCACGGCGCCCGGCAGCGGCGCAGCGGCGCGGCGGGCAGCCCCGAGTCGGCCAGCATGTCGTCGGCCCAGGTCAGCGCGATGTCGCCGAGCAGCACGGCGACACCTAGCCCGAACCGCTCCGGCTGGCCCAGCCAGCCGTGCTGGCGGTGCCTGCCCGCGAACGCCACGTGGATGGTGGGGGCGCCACGCCGTACCGCCGAGGCGTCGATCAGGTCGTCGTGGATCAGCGCGCCCGCCTGCAGCAGTTCCAGCGCGCTGATCGCGCGAAGCACCGCGGGCGCCTCCGCGCCGCCGGGGTCGCCGCCCCCGGCCCGCCAGCCCCACCAGGCGAAGGTCGGCCGGATGCGCTTGCCACCGCCGAGCACGAACCCGCGCAGCGCGTCCACCGCGTCGGCGAAGGCCGGGTCCGCGGCCTGCGCCTCGGCGCGCCTCGTGTCCAGGTAGTCGACCAGTTCCCGCTCCACGCGGGCCGGCAGGTCCGCGTCGACCGGGTGATCCTCGTCGGGTGCCGGCACCGGCCAATCCTGCGCGACCGAACCGGCGGTCGCACCGTTACGGCCGGCCTGCCCGCCGAACGTGCCGGCGCCCGGATGCTCCACGTTGACACCGCCCCACGGCTCGACGTCCTGATCCCTACTACCCGTGACCCTACGGCCCCGCCCCGGCCGCACCACCGGCGGCCGACATGGCACACACGGGCGGAACGGCTCCCACGGTTCGGGAACTCACTCCCAGTTCGAGGACGCTTTCGTAGGCTTGAACCCATGATGTCGGTGGTGGAGCGCATCAGCGGGACCCGCTCGGTGTTCTCCGTGGAGTTCTTCCCGCCCCGGGACGCCGAGGACGAGGTGCGCCTGTGGCGGGCGATCCGTGACCTGGAGCCGCTGGACCCGGCGTTCGTGTCGATCACTTACGGCGCCGGCGGGTCGAGCCGGGACCGCACGATCCGCACCACCGCCCGGGTGGCCCAGGAGACCACCCTGGTGCCGATGGCCCACCTCACCGCGGTCAACCACTCGGTGGCCGAACTGCGGCACGTGATCGGCTGGTATGCGGCGGTCGGGGTGCGCAACATCCTGGCGATCCGCGGCGACCCGCCCGGTGACCCGATGGGGGAGTGGATTCCGCATCCCGACGGCGTCACGTACGCGGCGGAACTGGTCCGGCTGGTGCGGGAACTCGGCGACTTCTGCGTCGGAGTGGCCGCGTTCCCGTACGGGCACCCCCGCTCGGTGGACCTGGACACCGACACCGACCACCTGGTGGGCAAGCTACGGGCGGGCGCGGACTTCGCCGTCGCGCAGCTGTTCTTCGAGGCCGAGGACTTCCTGCGGCTGCGCGACCGGGTGGCTGCCCGGGGTTGCCAGGCGCCGATCCTGCCCGGGGTGATGCCGCTGACCACGGTGCGCACCCTGCGCAAGGCGGTCGAGCTGTCCGGAGCGCCGGCGTCCCCGGCGCTGGCGGCGCGGCTGGAGCCGTTCGCCGACGACCCGGCCGCGTTCCGGGCCGTCGGGATCGACCTGGTCACCGAGCTGTGCCAGCGGCTGCTCGCCGAGGGCGTGCCGGCGCTGCACTTCTACACGCTGAACCGGTCGACCGCGACCAAGGAGGTGGTCGGCCGGCTCGGGCTGGTGCCGGACCGTGCGGGTGAGCTGACCGCGAGCTGACCGGGGCGGGACAGCGGGGCGGGGCCACAGGTCAGCCGACGCCCAGCGCGCGCGCGTTGCGGCGGTGCGCCGCGAGCGCGAGCAGCCCGACCACCACGGCGACCGTCACCGCGAACCCGCCGACCAGCACCATCCAGCCGACCAGCCCCACGGACGGCACACCCGAGTACTCCGCGGTGGCCGACAGCAGGCTGACCTGTCCCGGCCTGGGCTTCCAGGTGATCGTGCCGTTCTCGTTGTGCCCGTCGGTGTTCAGGATCTGGCCGGGAAAGTTGACCTTGATGATCACGTCCGCGTGGCTCGGCTGGATCTCGGTGAGGTCGACCGAACCGGACAGCGCCACCAGCCCGCCGGAGCGGTGGAAGTTGAACTGGAAGCGGTTGTGGTGGCCGTCCGCCTCGGCCAGTTCGCGCAGCTCGTCGAAGGTCAACCCGTCGAAGGACAGCTGCGTGCCGTTGTACCCGTCCGCCTTGTACGGGGCGACGCTGACCCGGTCGGACAGATCCTGCGGCACCGCGATCTGGGTGTTCGGGTCGCCGTCCGGCGCGCCGTACCCGGCGATCACGATGCGCCCGGCGACCCGGTCGTCGGTGGTCAGCCCCAGCCCGGCGTGTACCCGCACGCATCCGGTCAGCGACAGCGCGGTGAGCAGAAGGAACAGCGGTCCCAGCAGCTTCGCCGGCCGCACGGGTCGCCACGGGAGGGCACGCACGCGATCATCCTGCCAGCCGGTTCGGTGGACCGCCCGGGCCGGCACACCCGTTCGGTGGGCGAAGCCGGTCCGGTAGGTGACCGCCCCGGTCGGGTCGACCTCGACCGGCGGGGCGGCCTGGCCGTCCGGTAGGGCCCTGGCACCCGGATTCCCTCGCAAGCCCGTTCGCCGGACCCGGTAGCGTGCCGCTCATGGCATCCACCCGGACGGGCGTACACCAGATCAGTGACCGGTACGTCGCCGAGCACGCCGCACTCAACCCCAACGCGGCCACCTACCTCGGCATCCTGGGCCACGACGAGGAGCTGACCGACTTCTCGCCGGACGGGCACGCCGCACGGGCCGAGCTCGCCGAGCGGGCGCTGCGCGAGGTGGAGGCCGCGGAGCCGGCGGACGACTCCGAGCGCAACGCCAAGGCGGTGTTCCTGGAGCGGATCGGTCTGGAACTGGAGATCCACGAGGCCGGGCTGGACGAGTCCGCGCTGAACGTGATCGCCAGCCCGGTGCAGGACGTGCGCCAGGTCTTCGACCTGATGCCAACCGGCACCGCGGAGGAATGGGCGGTGATCGCCAAGCGGCTGGCCAAGGTGCCCGCCGCGCTGCGCGGGCTGCGGGAATCCCTCGGCTCCGCCGCCGACGCCGGCCGGGTGGCCGCGGTGCGTCAGGTCAACCGGGTGGCCGAGCAGTGCGAGACCTGGGCCGGGCAGCGCGGCGGGCGACCGTTCTTCGCCACGCTGATCGAGGCGGCGGATGGGGTGCACGGCGTGGACCGGGCGCTGCGCGCCGACCTGGAGGCCGCGGCGGAGTCGGCCACCGAGGCGTACGCCGACCTGGCCCGCTACCTGCGCACCGACCTGGCGCCGAGGGCGCCGAAGAAGGACGCCGTCGGCGCGGACGTGTACCGGCTGTGGTCCCGCTACTTCACCGGAGCCCGGCTGGACCTGCCGGAAGCCTACGAGTGGGGCTGGGCGGAGTTCGCCCGGATCGAAGCGGAGATGAAGCAGGTGGCGGGCCGGATCCGGTCCGGAGCCACGCTGGCCGAGGCCGCCGCCGCGTTGGACGCCGACCCGCGCTACCAGGTGCACGGCCAGGATGCCTTCCAGGCGTGGATGCAGCAGCTCTCCGACAAGGCCCTGGTCGACCTGCGCGGCGTGCACTTCGACATCCCGGACCAGCTGATGAAGCTGGAGTGCCGGATCGCCCCGCCCGGCGGCGGGGTGGGCGCCTACTACACCGGGCCGACCGAGGACTTCACCCGGCCCGGCCGGATGTGGTGGTCGGTGCCCGCGGACAAGGAGGAGTTCTCCACCTGGCGCGAGGTGACCACCGTCTACCACGAGGGCGTGCCCGGCCACCACCTGCAGGTGGCCACCGCGGTGTACCAGTCGGCCGAGCTGAACCAGTTCCAGCGGCTGATGTGCTGGGTGTCCGGGCACGGCGAGGGCTGGGCGCTCTACGCGGAGCGGCTGATGCGCGAGCTGGGCTACCTCGACGACGACGGCGACCTGCTCGGCATGCTGGACGCGCACCTCTTCCGGGCCGCGCGGGTGGTGGTGGACATCGGCATGCACCTGGAGCTGCCGATCCCGGCGGGCACCGGGTTCCACGAGGGCGAGCGGTGGACGCCGGAGCTGGGCCTGGAGTTCATGCTCACCCGGACCATCACCGACCCGGCGCACGTGCGCGACGAGATCGACCGCTACCTCGGCTGGCCGGGGCAGGCGCCGTCGTACAAGATCGGCGAGCGGCTGTGGCTGGCCGCCAGGGAGGACGCCGCCCGCCGTGGCGGCGACGCGTTCGACCTGAAGACCTTCCACGGGCAGGCGCTGCGGATGGGCGCGATGGGCCTGGACACGCTGCGGGATCGGCTCGCCGACCTGTGAGCGTCGCTCGGAACCAGCCCGGCAGGACTCAGCGGGGCTCGCCGTCCAGCGGCAGGCTCCGGCCGAGCACGGCGAACGGTCGCGGGTCCCCGGCGAACCGGTAGTTCCGCAGCACGTCCTGGAAACCCACCCTGCGGTAGAGCCGCCATGCCCTGGTCGGGCCCTCCGGTGTGGACAGCAGCACCCGCCGCGCCGGCACACCGGCGAGCAGCCGGCGCAGCAGCGTTTCCCCGATGCCCCGGCCCTGCGCGTCCGGCCGCACGTGCAGCTCGGTGAGCTCGAAGTAGTCCTGCAGCCACCGGTCCGCCACGGCGGCGCCGGCCACCGAGACCAACCCGCGGCGTACCTGCTCGTGCCACCACTGCCCGGGCGCCCCCCGGTAGCCGTAGCCGATGCCGACCAGCGTGTCCTCCGGGTCCAGGGCCGCGACGCAGCGCCAGTCCTCCCGCAGCATGTGCGACAGCCACATCGGCGCCCGCTGCTGCACCGTGGACGCGGGATAGCGCATCGCCATCACGTACAACCGCAGTGCCTCGTTGAGGCGCTGCCGCAGATCGTCCGGCGACAGCTCCACCAACCGCTGGTAGCGCGGTGCGGCGGTCATGTCGCCGCCTCCGCGGGACGGCGCACGCCGGCCGGGCTGACCGCCGCGTCCGCGGGACGGCGCACGCCGGCGGTCATGAGGTCACCTCCGCGGGCTCGCCGCCGCTGAGCTCGACGAGTTCGGCGAACGTGGTCGGGAAGACGGCCTTCGGGTGCCCGGCGGCGGCCCACACCACCGGATGACCGGCCAGGGTGGTGTCCACCAGCGTCCGGATCCTGCTCGGGTGACCCACCGGAGCCACTCCGCCGATCGGCTGTCCGGTATGTACGCGGACGAAATCCGGATCGGCCCGGTCCACCCGTTCCGCGCCAACCAGGGCGGCGAGCACGTGGGTGTCGGCGCGGTGCGCTCCCGAGGCCAGCACCAGCAACGGCCACTCCGCGCCGTCCGCGCTCACCGCGCGGAACACCAAGCTGTTGGCGATCGCGGCCACCTCCACCCCCAGGGCCGTCGCGGCCGCGGCAGCGGTGCGTGCGTCCTCGTCGAGCAGTCGGATGCCGTCCGCGGCCGCGATCGCGCCGGCCTCGATGAGTGCCGAACGGACCTTCTGGACACTCGGGTGATCCAGCGAACCCACGCGAACTCCCCGCTGCGCTCGTCGACGTCGGCGGCGGCGTCCATCGGTCCGGGCGACCTCGGTGCCGCGCGCTCACCACCCATCAGACCACGGCAGCTCGATGTTCGGTGCGCTCACCCCCGATGACGTCTTGAGAGTTGTCGGTGGTGGGCGCTAATCTGGACATGTTCGAACAGGTGTTCGAACACCGGCTGGCCTGTCGGCCGCCGGTACCCAGGCCCGGTGGTGGGGTGGGGGAAGCACCCCACCACCGGGTGCCGCCGGCTTCCCCACGGCGGAGACGTCGACTGCCACGACGCCGTGAGGAGGCTCCCCATGTCCCTTCCCCTCGACTTTTCGGTTCCCGCTCCGCGCCGGCCCGGCCGGCCGGGCCGGCGCCCGCTGATGCTTGCCGCGCCCGCACCGCCGGCCACCGCCGTCTCCCTGCTGCACGACGCCCGTCACGGGCTGGCCCAGGCGGAACGCGAGCCGGACGCCGGTCAGCGGTTCGCCCAGGCGCACCTCGCCGCGCTACGCGGGGCCGCCGCGATCCTCGCGTTGCGCGGCCGGCCACACCGCGGGCGTTCCCGGCCGACCAGCGCGTGGACGCTGCTCGCCACGATGGCGCCCGAACTGCGCGAGTGGGCGGTGTTCTTCGCCTCGGGTTCGGCGACCCGCGCGGCGGTCCAGGCCGGCATCCCGGCTGCGGTGACCACCCGTGCCGCCGACGACCTGGTCCGCCAGACCGGCCAGTTCCTGGATCTCGTCGAGCGGCTGGTTCGTGGCGTGCCAGCGGCCGGCTGACCCGTGGGTGCCGGCGCGGGACGCGGAGCGACGATCTCCGCCCGCGCCGGCCACGAGATCGCGGAGGGCGAGGTGCATCGCTGATGAGTTGGTCGAGGCGCGGTACGCGCAGCGGCGACCCCCGCGCGCCCGGGCCGCGGCTCCCGCGGTCGGGGCGGCAGGGCGGTGGGCTGAAGGCTTCGACGCGAGTGCCCTGGGCGCGCCCCGGCGACCCGGTCGCGGGCGGGGTCGCGGAAGAAAAGGTGGCCCGCGGATGCGCGCGCTGATCGACTACGGCCGGCTGCTCGACGTGCTCGGCGTGCAGGGTGAACTTCTCGCCGACTCGGCCCGCGACGTCCAGCCCGACCTTCCGGTGCCCGGCTGCCCGGGGCTGACCACCGGGGAGACCGTCCGCCACGTGGCCAGCGTGTACCGCATGGTGCTGGGCTGGTTGCGCGACGGGCGCCGGCCACGCCAGTGGCAGCGGGCGCCGAACCGCGACGAGGATCCGGCCGACTTCCTCCGCTCCGGACTCCGGGCGCTGATCGACGAGTTGGCCGCACACGATCCAGGTGAGCCGTGCCCGACGTGGTGGCCGGAGGACACCAGCTACGGGTTCTGGTACCGCCGGATGGCACACGAGACCACGGTGCACCGGGTGGACGTCCAGGCGGCCGCGGGAGAGGGCGCCGTGCATCCCGTTCCCGAGGACGTGGCCGAGGACGGGGTGGACGAGGTGCTGACACTGTGGTTCGGTCACCGGCTCACCGTGCTCGGAGTGTCCGGCAGCCGCCGGGGGCAGGTGGCGGTGCGCACCGGTGACCGCGTCTGGATGACCAGGGTCGGGCCGGTCGGCACCGCGGCGTGGCGGTCGGCGGCCGCGACGTCGGTGGCCGACGCCGAGGTCACCGGCGCTCCCGCGGACGTGTACCTGTGGCTGTGGGGGCGCCGGCCGGTGCACCAGGTGCGCAGCAGCGGAGATCCGGACGCCGTGGCGCAACTGTGGGCGTTGCTCCGGCTGGCCACCCGGTGATCTCGAGCTGGCCACCTGGTGGTCCGGGTCCCGGCCGCGGCGTGGCACCACGATGCGACGCGCGCTGTGGTGGCCGCGGCGGGCGAGGCGTGCCTCGATCAGGCGTCGGCTTGGCGGTGTAATCCTTTTCATCCCGTCTCGGCAGAGGGCGGGATCGCCGTGCTGCGCGGCAACCTCGCCCCGGACGGCGCGGTGATCAAGCACATCGCCGCCGACCCGGCGTTGCTACGCCACACCGGCCCCGCCGTGGTCTTCGACAGCTACCAGGAGATGCGGCGCAGGATCAACGACGAGGCGGTGGACGTCGACGAACGCTCGGTGCTTGTGCTGCGCAACGCGGGGCCGGTGGGCGGGCCCGGCATGCCCGAGTGGGGCATGCTGCCCATCCCCGACCGGTTGCTCCGCCGCGGCGTGCGGGACATGGTGCGCATCTCCGACGCCCGGATGAGCGGCACCAGTTACGGCGCCTGCGTGCTCCACGTCGCCCCGGAGTCGTTCATCGGCGGCCCACTGGCCCTGGTGCGCGACGGCGATCCGATCACTCTCGACGTGGCCGCCCGCCAGCTCGAACTCGGCGTCAGCGACGACGAACTGGCCAAGCGGCGCGCCGGCTGGCAGCCACCGCGGGACCGGTACGGCCTCGGGTACGGCGCGCTGTTCAGCGAGCACGTGCTGCAGGCCGACGAGGGCTGCGACTTCGACTTCCTCGCCGTGCGCGGTGAGGTGCCCGAACCCGAGGCCCAGTAGCCAGGCGGGTCCAGTCCCCGGAGCAGCCTGCCAGGGCGGGGCCCCGCACCCACGGCGCCGTGCGCACCAGGCGGGCCGCGACTGCCGGGGCCGCGTGCAGCCGGACGCGCGCGCAGCCCGTTGCCCGCGGGCAGCCTGTCGCCCCGCGGCCGGTTGCCTGCGCGAGCCCGTTGCCGGGCGCGTGGCTGGTTGCCCGGGCGGGCAGCGCTCGGTCGGGCGGGCGACCACCTGCTCGGGCCGCCAACCGCGTACCCGGGCGCACGACCAGTTCGCTCGGACCCCCGCCCGGTCAGGCGCGCAGCCGCAGGCCCTTGGGTGTGGCCCGGAAGCCGACCTCGCGGAGAATCTGGCCCAGCCCGGACGCCAACGCGCCCTCGCCATCCGCGCGCTCGACCGCGAGTTGGCCCAGCCAGCCGTCCCGTACCGCGCCCGCCAACGCGTCGGCCGCGCTGCGCAGCACGGTCTCGTCCTCGGTGAAGGAGAGCAGCGACCGGCCGCCGCGCTCGACGTACAGCGCCGGTACCCCGTCGACCAGCACTGCGAGCGCGCCCGCCTTGCGGGCCGGCCGGTGCCTGGTACCGCCCACCGGCTCCGGCCAGGGCAACGCCGCGCCGTACGGCTGGGCCGGGTCGGCCGCGGCCAGCACCACCGTGGCCGGGTCCCTGGGCCGGCCGTCCGGGCCGTCCCGGGACAGTGCGCGCAGCCGGTCCACGGCGCCGCGCGCGGCGAACTGCGCCGCGCCCAGGCCCTCGACCACGTAGCCGCGCACCACCTGGCCGGACTCCTCCATGGCGCGCAGCACCCGGTACACAGCACTGAACCCGCCGCTGACCCGCTCGGTGTCCAGCGCGCCCCGGGTGAGCACACCGTGCCGCTCCAGGAACGCCTCGGCGTGCGCGTGCGCCCGCCGCGTCGGATCGGTTTCCCGGGCCGGTGCCAGCGACCACCGCCCGGCCACCGTCGGCGGGCCGGTGCGGCTGGGCATCGTCGGCCGCCCCGGGACCGTTCCCGCGCCGGGTAGCCTGTGCCGGCTGCGCAGCCGGGCGTACCGGCCGCGCGGGGCCGCCCGGCGAGGCTTGTGCGCCGCGCCCCGCCCGGACACCATCGCCCGCAGCGGGGCCAGCGTGTCGTTGGTGACCAGGCCCGACCAGACCAGGTCCCACAGCGCGGCCACCACGGCGGCATCCTCCGGCGCCTGCTCCCCGGCACCGACCAACTCAGCACCCGCCCGGTCGGCGAGTTGGCGGAAGAACAGCGCGCCACCATCCAAAGCGGACAGTACGGCCCGGTGCACCGGCGAGTCCGGCCGCTCCTCCGGCGGATCCGGCTCGGGCAGCAGCAGGTCGGCGATATCGGTGGGGGCGAGCGCGACCCAGCCGTCACCTCCGGCCAGCGCCCCGCAACCCGTCCAGCTCACCTCACCGGTCGCGGTGAGTTCGTCCAGCAGCGCGGGGGAGTAGCCGGGCAGCCGGGCGGGCAGCACCAGTGACTCCAGCGCGCTGGCCGGCAGCGGCGCCCCGGCAAGCTGCTCGACCACCGCCAGCACGTCGTCCACAGTGGACACTCGGGAGAACGATCGCTGGGGTCGGGCCGGAGCCGCGGTGGCCTGTGTGACCCCGTGCCATGCCGGCAGGAACCGGCCCAGCGCGGCCGGCTCTACCGGCTCCACCTCGGCGCGCAGCCGGGCCAGCGAGGCGCGCCGCAGCCGGCGCAGCACCTCGGCGTCGCAGTACTCGGTGCCGGCCCGGTGCTGGTGCCGGGTGCCCGGCGGCGGGTCGGCGGTCGGCCGCAGCTCGCCCCGCACCAGCCGGCCCGAGCCGGCCAGCCGTTCCAGCACGCCGGTCACCACCGCCACGCCGAGCCCGAACCGTTCCGCCGCGTCGGCCGCGGTGAACGGGCCACGGCCGCGGGCGTACCGGGTCAGCAGGTCGGCCAGCGGGTCGGCGACCGGTTCGGTGAACGCCTCGGGCACGCCGACCGGCAGCGCCACGCCCAGCGCGTCCCGCACCCGGCCGGCATCCTCGATCGCGATCCACCGCTCCTCGCCGGCGATACGCACCCGGATCGCCCGACGCGTGGCCTCCAACTCGGTCAGCCACTCCGGCCGCACGCCGCGGTCCGCCGCCTCACCCGTGGTCAGGTCGCCGAGGAAGCGCAGCAGATCGGCGGTGCCCTCCGCGTCCCGCGCCTGCCGCTCCGGGGCCAGCCGCTGCAACTGCGCCTCGACCTCGGCCAGCACGTCGGCATCCAGCAGTTCCCGGATCGCGTCGGCGCCGAGCAGTTCCGCCAGCAGCGCCGAATCCAGGGACAGCGCCGCCGCCCGCCGCTCGGCCAGCGGCGCGTCCGTCTCGTACAGGAACATGCCCACGTAGCCGAACAGCAGGCTGCGGGCGAACGGCGACGCGGACGGCGTCTCCACCTCCACCACCCGCACCCGGCGGGAGCGCACCTCGCTCATTAGCTCGCGCAGGCCGGGCAGGTCGTACACGTCCTGCAGGCACTCCCGCATCGCCTCCAGCACGATCGGGAACTGCTCGTACTGCGCGGCCACCGCGAGCAGTTGCGCGGCGCGCTGCCGCTGCTGCCACAGCGGGGTGCGCCGCCGGGGGTCGCGGCGCGGCAGCAGCAGGGCGCGGGCGGCGCACTCCCGGAACCGGGCCGCGAACAGCGCGGACCCGCCCACCTCGGCGACCACCACCTGCTCGACCTCCTCCGGGTCCAGCAGCACGTCCTCGGCGGAGGGCAGCACATCCGCGCCGGCGGCGTCGACCGCGTCCGGCAGCCGCAGCACGATGCCGTCGTCGGAGTGCGCGGCATGCACGTCCAGATCCCGCCGCTCGCGCAGCCGGGCGACGATGGCCAGCGCCCACGGCGCGTTCACCTGGGCGCCGAACGGCGAGTGCACCACCAGCCGCCAGTCGCCCAACTCGTCGCGGAACCGCTCGATCAGGATGGTGCGGTCACTGGGCACGTGCCGGGTGGCCGCCCTCTGCTCGGCCAGATAGCCGAGCAGGTTGTCGGTGGCCCACTCGTCCATTCCGGCCGCGATCGTCCGTTCCCGCGCGGTCGCCTCGTCCGCGGCGGACAGCTCGCGGAGGAACGCGCCGACCGCGCGGCCCAGCTCCAGCGGCCGGCCCGGCGCGTCGCCCTTCCAGAACGGCAGCCGCGCCGGCTGGCCGGGCGCGGGCACCACGACCACCCGGTCCCGGGTGATGTCCTCCACCCGCCAGGACGACGTGCCGAGCAGAAACACGTCGCCGACCCGGGACTCGTAGACCATCTCCTCGTCCAGCTCGCCCACCCGGGAACCCCGTTTCCCGTCCTCGCCGCCGGGCGTGACCACGGTGAACAACCCGCGGTCCGGGATCGTGCCGCCGGAGGTGACCGCCAGCCGCTGCGCCCCGGGCCGGCCGCGCAGCTCACCGGTCACCCGGTCCCAGGTGATCCGGGCGCGCAGCTCGCCGAACTCCTCGCTGGGATACCGCCCGGCCAGCATGTCCAGCACCGCGTGCAGTGCCGAGTCCGGCAGCCCGGCGAACGGGGCGGCCCGGCGCACCAGCGCCGCCAGGTCAGGCACTGCCCACGGTTCGATCGCCACCATCGCCACCACGTGCTGGGCCAGCACGTCCAGCGGGTTGCGCGGGTAGCGGATCGCCTCGATCGAGCCGGCGGCCATCCGCTCGGACACCACCGCGCAGGACACCAGGTCCCCGCGGAACTTGGGGAACACCACGCCCCGCGACACGGCGCCCACCTGGTGCCCGGCACGGCCCACCCGTTGCAGGCCGGAGGCAACCGTGGGCGGCGCCTCCACCTGCACCACCAGGTCGACCGCGCCCATGTCGATGCCCAGCTCCAGCGAGGAGGTGGCCACCACGCAGGGCAGCACGCCGGCCTTCAGCTCCTCCTCGGCCGCGGTGCGCTGTTCCCGGGACATCGAGCCGTGGTGCGTCTTCGCGATGGTCGGCGCCGCGCCCCTGGCCACCCCGGACTCGCCGATCGCCTCCGCCGGGAACCGCGCCGGCCCGTCCAGGTCCACGAGCAGCGCGTCCTCCTCCGCCGTCGTCTCCGCGTTGAGCTCGTTGAGCCGGGCGGTCAGCCGCTCGGCGAGCCGGCGGGAGTTGGCGAACACGATGGTCGACCGGTGCGCCCGGATCAGGTCGAAGATCCGCCGCTCCACCGCGGGCCAGATGGACGCGCGACGTTGCCCGGGCAGCTCGCCCGCGTCGAACGGGCCGGCGTCACCCTGCGGCGCCTCCGGCTCGTCCACGTTCGCCATGTCCGCGACCGGGACCTCGATGCGCACCTCGACCGTCTTGGCGGCGGCCGGCTGCACGACCCGCACCGGCCGCCCGCCGGCCAGGAAGGTGCTGACCTCGTCCACCGGGCGCACCGTCGCGGACAGCCCGATCCGCTGTGCCGGGCGGTCCAGCAGCGCGTCCAGCCGCTCCAGGGAAAGCGCCAGGTGCGCGCCGCGCTTGGTGCCCGCGACCGCGTGCACCTCGTCCACGATCACCGACTCCACCCCGCGTAGCGACTCCCGCGCGGCCGAGGTGAGCAGCAGGAACAGCGACTCCGGGGTGGTCACCAGCACGTCCGGCGGGGTACGCGCGAACGAGCGGCGCTGCTCGGCGGGCGTGTCCCCGGTGCGCATGCCGACGTCGATCCGCGGCTCGGTCTGGCCCAGGCGGTGCGCGGCCTGCCGGATGCCGGCCAGCGGGGCACGCAGGTTGCGCTCCACGTCCACCGCGAGCGCCTTGAGCGGCGACACGTACAGCACCCGGCAGCGCCGGCGCGGCTCGCTCGGCGGTGGCTCGGTGGCCAGCCGGTCCAGCGCCCAGAGGAACGCGGCGAGCGTCTTGCCGGACCCGGTTGGCGCCACGACCAGCGCATGCTCCCCGGCCGCGGCCGCGCGCCAGGCACCCACCTGCGCATCGGTGGGCGCGGCGAACGCTCCGGCGAACCACCACCTGGTCGCCGGCGAGAACACGCTCAGCACGTCGTCGTCCACGTGCCCCATCCTCGCTCACGCCACCGACAGTCTGTCCGGAAACCGCACGCACCTGCGGTAAAGGGCCGGGCATGCGCCGCGCGGCGTCGGGAACCGGCCGCCGAGCGCGCCCGACGTGTCCCACGGTCAGCCGGTATTCGGGGAGATCCGAACCTGCCATGATCGTTGGGACGCGGCCGGAGGGGTGATGCCTGGTGAGCATTCGGGGGATTGTCAAGGTGCCTGGCGGCGGAGTACGCGGGCGCGGGGCTGGTCGCCGGTGACCGATCCGGCCGCCGCCTCCGTCACCTCCATCGAGCAACACACCGACCGGCTCGCGCCGGACCCGGCCGAACCGCGGGTGACCGACACCGCGCTGCGCGCCGCCACCGGGCTGGCATGCCCGGCACAGCGCCGGGCGCTCGGCGTGCTCACCGCGACCCAGGTGCTGGGCACGGTCGGCGTGGCCACCGGCGCGGCGGTCAGCGCGCTGGTCGCCGCGCAACTCTCCGGCATGGACCTCGCCGGGGGGCTCGCCCAGACCAGCACCGTGCTCGGCGCGGCGCTGCTCGCCGTCCCCACCGCCCGAGTCGCCGCGCGGCGTGGCCGGCGGCCGGCGCTGCTGCTGAGTTACGCGGTGGCCGCCGGCGGGGCGGCGCTCGCCGCGGCGGCCACCGCGTTATCCGCGTGGCCGCTGCTGCTCCTGTCCTTGCTGCCGTTCGGCGGCGGCACCGCGGCCACCTTCGCGGCCCGGTTCGGCGCCGCCGACCTGGCGCGACCGGCCCACCGGGCGCGCGCGGTGTCCACCGTGGTGTGGGCCGCCACGCTCGGCGCGGTCGCCGGCCCCAACCTGGCCGGGCCGGCGGGGAGCGTCGCGGGCGCGTTGGGCATGCCCGCCGCAGCCGGCGCGTACCTGCTCGCCGCCACCGCGTTCGCGCTGGCCGGCGCGGGGGTGCTGGCCGGCCTGCGGCCGGACCCGCTGGTCGTCGCCCGGCGAACTGCACCGGAGGGCCCGGTGGTGCCGATGCCCAGGGCGCAGGGCCACGCCTGCCCGGCCGGCCCGGTGCCGGGGCCGGAGCAGGCGACCGGGCGGATGCGCCTGGCGGTGTGGTGGGTGCTGCCCGCGCCCGCCCGGTTGGCCCTGGTCGGCATGGTGACCAGCCAGACGGCCATGGTCGGCATGATGTCGATGACACCGGTGCACATGAACCACGGCGGAGCCTCGGTCGGCGTGGTCGGCATCGTGATCAGCGTGCACCTCGCCGGGATGTACGCGGCCAGCCCGTTCTTCGGCTGGATGGCGGACCGGTTGGGACGGGTGCCCGTGCTCACCGTGGGCGCCGCCCTGGTCGTCGCCGCCGCGGGTATCGCGGGCATGGCCGCCTCGCACGAGGCCCCGCAACTCGGCGCCGGGCTGACCATTCTCGGCGTGGGCTGGTCGGCATCGCTGGTGTCCGGCTCGGCGCTGCTCAGCGAGTCCGTCCCGCTCCGGGTACGGGCGGCCGCCCAGGGGCTTTCCGACCTGGTCATGAACGTCGGTGGGGCGCTGGGCGCGGTGCTGGCCGGGCTGATCGTGACCGCATGGTCGTACGCGGGGCTCGGCCTGGCCATCGGTTTCGCCGCGCTGCCGCTGCTGGTCGCGTGCATGGCCGCCGCGCTGCGCCCGGCCGGCTGAGCGGCGCCGTCACCGCCTGCGGTTGTGCCAGAACGCGCGGAGCGCCACCACCAGCGCGGCCACCAGCACCGCGGCGATCGCCAGCTGCCCGTACGTGGAGGACAGGCCGGTGGGGTCGCCGTCGAGGAGCAGCCGCACACCGCGAGGGTACCCGCCGTACGCTGGGGCCGATGCGCTTCACGGTGTTCCGCAGGATGATGGCCGAGGAGTTCGGCGAGGTGCGCGCCGAGATGCTGGCCCGTGACCACGTCTTCTCCGCGCTCGGCGGTCGCACCGTGGACCAGGCGCTGGAGGCGGGTATCCCGCCGAAAGAGGTGTGGGCGGCGGTCTGCGACGCCTTCGACGTGCCCCGGGAGCGCCGCTGACCCGCCCCGGATCAGTAGTACGGGTTGTTCGCCGACGGCGGTCCTGACTCGGACTGGAAGTGCTCGTAGGCGTGTCGGCGGGCCTCGGCGGCCCGGCGCGCGGCGTCGGCCCGCACCGCCCGCTCCTGCTCCGGCGTGGCCCGACCCTCCGCGACCGCGAGTTCCGCCCAGACCAGTTCGTCGATCTCGGCGAGCCGGCGCCGCTCGGCCTCCCGCTCGGCGGTGTGGTCGGCGTCGGGCGGTTCGTGGTGCCGGTACCGCACGTAGGGGTTGTCCTCCGGCAGCCCGCCGCTGACCCGGCCGTACAGCCCGACGAACAGCAGCAGCATGCCCGCGATCAGGCTGAACACCACGTTCTGGATGTGGAACGCGAACACGTTCAGCGGAGTGTCCAGCACGGCCAGGTTGACCAGCCCGGACAGCAGGAACAGCGCCCCGGCCGCCGCGTTGGTGGTCGACGAGATCGCACCGCCCAGCACGGACGCGACCACCAGCACCAGCCCGACCAGCACGGACACCGTGGACAGCAGGCCGTTGCTGGACAGGCCCCAGATCACCGTGCCGTGCGTGGTGAAGAACGCCAGCCGGTTGGCGAAGCCGAGTGCGCCGAATGTGGTCAGGCCGGAGCCGAACAGGGCGGCGCCGACCCGGTACACCCTGCTCAGCGGATGGTTCGGGGGTAGATAGGGGTCCATCTTCATGGCGATCCCCCTGGTGTTCCATCGCGCACCGCGTGTCGCCTCAAGTGTCCCTCGCGGTGCCGGCGCTGCCCAGGGCCCACGAGGCAAACCTCGTATTTTCCCGGACCGGCGTGTCATCCCCATGGTCGAACATCTGTTCGGCTACGCTGTTGTCCACAGCGGGGCGGTCCGTCCACAGGTCGCCGCCCGGCGGCCTAACTGTCGGTCCCCGGTCGTAGCGTCGATTCCGACACGCGACATAGGCTGAACCAACTCGAGGTGGGCTCCATGGCACAGGCACCCGACCGGGACAAGGCGCTCGAACTGGCGTTGTCCCAGATCGAGAAGAACTTCGGCAAGGGCTCCGTGATGCGGCTGGGCGAGGAGGGTCGCCCGCCCGTCGAGGTGATCCCCACCGGGTCCATCGCCCTCGACGTCGCCCTGGGCATCGGCGGTCACCCGCGCGGCCGGATCGTGGAGATCTACGGCCCGGAGAGCAGCGGTAAGACCACCGTCGCCCTGCACGCGGTGGCCAACGCGCAGAAGGCCGGCGGGATCGCCGCGTTCATCGACGCTGAGCATGCGCTGGACCCTGAGTACGCCAAGGCGCTCGGGGTGGACACGGACGCGCTGCTCGTCTCCCAGCCGGACACCGGCGAGCAGGCGCTGGAGATCATGGACATGCTGATCCGCTCCGGCGCGCTGGACATCATCGTGGTCGACTCGGTGGCGGCGCTGGTGCCGCGCGCCGAGATCGAGGGCGAGATGGGCGACAGCCACGTCGGCCTGCAGGCCCGGCTGATGAGCCAGGCGCTGCGCAAGATCACCTCGGCGCTGAACAACGCCGGCACCACCGCGATCTTCATCAACCAGTTGCGCGAGAAGGTCGGCGTGTTCTTCGGCTCGCCGGAGACGACCACCGGTGGTAAGGCGCTGAAGTTCTACGCCTCGGTCCGGCTGGACGTGCGCCGCATCGAGACCCTCAAGGAGGGCGCGGACGCGGTCGGCAACCGCACCCGGGTCAAGATCGTCAAGAACAAGGTCGCGCCGCCGTTCAAGCAGGCCGAGTTCGACATCCTCTACGGGCAGGGCATCAGCCGCGAGGGTTCGCTCATCGACATGGGTGTCGAGCAGGGCATCGTGCGCAAGTCCGGCGCCTGGTACACCTACGAGGGCGACCAACTCGGTCAGGGTAAGGAGAACGCCCGCCGGTTCCTGCGGGAGAACCCGGACGTCGCCAACGAGATCGAGAAGCGGATCAAGGAGAAGCTCGGTATCGGGGCGAAGCTGGACGCCGAGGGCGAGAACGCGCCAGCCCCGGTCGACTTCTGACCGCCTGGCTCCGCCGTGGTAGGCCGTCAACCGAGGGGCGGAACGGGTCGCCGCCGGGCTCCCGGGCCCGCAGCCGAGGAGGCCGGGGCCGGCGAGCCCGCCGGTGGGGCAGCGCCGGTTCCGCCGGACGACCCGGTCCAGCGGGCCAAGGAGCTGTGCCTGCGGCTGCTGACCGCGCGTCCGCGGACCCGGGCCGAGCTGCACCAGGCGCTGATGCGGCGCGGCTTCGGCGAGGACGTCGCGGAGCAGGTGCTCGGCCGGCTGGACGACGTCGGCCTGGTGGACGACGCCGCCTTCGCCGAGGTGTGGGTCCGGTCCCGGCACACTCACCAGGGGCTGGGCCGGCGCGCCCTGGTCGCCGAGTTGCGCCGCAAGGGCGTCGCGGAGTCGGTGGCCGCCGAGGCGGCCGCCACCGTGGACGACGAGGCCGAAGAAGACCGGGCGCGGCAACTCGTCCGCAGGCGGCTGCGCACGGTCGGCGGCGCGGATGAGGCCGCCCGCGTTCGCCGGCTCGCCGGGATGCTCGCCCGCAAGGGTTACCCGCCGGGGCTGGCCTTCCGGGTGGTGCGGGACGAACTCCGCCGCGCCGGCGAGGACACCGACCTGCTTGACGATCCGGCGCTGGACGCCGACGACCTCACGCCGGACTGACCGGGAACTCCGTACGGTCCGCGAGCCATGCCGTGACCGGGAGAGAGGACGTGATGCGCACCAACGGCGACGACGTGGTGATGCCTCAGCACATCGTGTGGGACTGGAACGGCACACTCCTGTCCGACAACGATGCGGTGGTGGCCGCGGTGAACCAGGTGTGCGCCTCGTTCGGGCGGGAGGCGGTGACCCTCGACGACTGGCGGGCCGTGTTCACCCGCCCGATCGTCCGCTCCTACGAGCGGTTATTCGGCCGGTCGTTGAGCGAGGACGAGTGGGCCCGGGTGGACTCGCTCTACCACGTGCACTACCGGGAGCGGTTGCCCACCTGCCGGCTCGCCGATGGCGTGCCTGACCTGCTGCACGACTGGCGGAACGGCGGCGGCAGCCAGTCGCTGCTGTCCATGTGGTTCCACGACGAGTTGGTGCCCCTGGTGGGCCGGCTCGGCCTCGCCGAGTTGTTCGCCCGGATCGACGGGTTGCGCGCCGACATCGGCGGCGGCTCCAAGGCCGAACACCTCGCCGAGCATCTCACCGCCCTGCGGCTGGACCCGGCGGACGTGGTGCTGATCGGCGACGTGGCGGACGACGCGCATGCCGCGGAGCACGTGGGCGCCCGCTGCGTACTGGTCAGCAGCGGCATGGGCACCCGTGAGGCGCTGGTCGCCACCGGTGCCCCGGTGGCGACCTCCATCCCGGACGCGCTCGACCTCATAGTGCGCGACCGCGTGGCCTGAGCGCCGGCGCCCGCCGGGTGGACGGCGGTGCCCCGGAGCGGATCGGCGAGCCGGCCGTCCGGCCCGCTCCGGTGGCGGCTGAACCGGCGCGGCCAGGCCACGACCAGCCCGCGGAACGTACTCAGGCTGGCCCCGTGGGACGTAGTCACGCCGGGGCCCGGCCGTGGAACCCGCTCAGCCTGCGGCCTGCCGGAGCCCGGCGGCCTTCGCGGCGAGCGCCCCGATCCGGGCGAAGTCGCCGGCGGCCAGCGCCTCCTTCGGCGTCAGCCAGGTGCCGCCGACACAGCCCACGTTGGGCAGCGCGAGGTACTCGGGGGCGTTGCCCGGGGTGACGCCCCCGGTGGGGCAGAACCGCAGCCCGGGCAGCGGGCCGCCCATCGCGCGCAGGTAGGCCACCCCGCCACTGGCCTCGGCCGGGAAGAACTTCAGCGCGGACAGGCCCCGCTCGGCCGCCCGCAGCGCCTCGGAGACGGTGCTCACCCCGGGCAGGAACGGCAGCCCCGTCTCCGCCACCGCGTCCAGCAGCCGATCGGTGCACCCCGGCGTGACCAGGAACGCGGCCCCCGCCTTGGTGGCCTGCTCCGCCTGCTCGGGCGTGGTGACCGTGCCCGCGCCGACGACGATGTCCGGCACCTCCGCCGCCACCCGCTCGATCGCCGCCAGCGCGGCTGGCGTGCGCAACGTCAGCTCGATCACCCGGAGGCCGCCGCGCAGCAGTGCCCGCGCCAGCGGCACCGCCTGCTCCGCCTCGTCGAGCACCACCACCGGCAGCACC
Source organism: Gandjariella thermophila (assembly GCF_005405885.1). GTDB lineage: Bacteria > Actinomycetota > Actinomycetes > Mycobacteriales > Pseudonocardiaceae > Gandjariella > Gandjariella thermophila. Next base: position 72,614 of record NZ_BJFL01000007.1, on the reverse strand, counting down.
GGGGACAGTGCGAGCAGGTCCGCACCGGTCGTCATCGCCCTACCTCCAGCCTTTCCTGCCGCAAGCCGGTCACGCCCAGCTCCCCACCGGCTCGCCGACGTGGTCCAGACCCAGCCTGCCGAACACGCTCGCCCCCTCCTCGGCCGGCCCCACCGCGGCACGCAGCGCGGCGAACAGTTCACGGCCGGTGCCGGCCCACTCGGCCGCGCTCGGCGGACCGTCGACGGTTTCCCGGGCGGCCAGCTCCGCGTCCGGAACGAGCACCTCGAGACTGCCCCGTTCGGCGTCCAACCGGATCAGGTCGCCGTCCTGCACCCTGGCCAGCGGACCACCCGCGGCCGCCTCCGGGGACACGTGGATGGCCGCCGGAACCTTGCCCGACGCGCCGGACATCCGCCCGTCGGTGACCAGCGCCACCCGGTGGCCGCGGTCCATCAGCACCCCGAGCGCCGGGGTGAGCCCGTGCAGCTCCGGCATACCGTTCGCCCTCGGCCCCTGGTTGCGGAGCACCACGACCACGTCGGAGTCCAGCTCGCCGGCGCGGAACGCGGCGGTGAAGTCCTCCTGCCGGGTGAACACCCGGGCCGGCGCGAGCACCGACCGGTGCTCCGGAGCCACCGCGGACACCTTGATCACCGCCCGGCCCAGGTTGCCGCGCACCACACGCAGCCCGCCGTCCGGGGCGAACGGGTCGGCCACGCCGCGCAGCACGTCGGTGTCCAGTGAGTGGCGCGGCCCGTCCCGCCACACCAGCCGGCCCTCGTCGAGTACCGGCTCGCGGCGGTAGCGGTCCAGGCCCGGTCCGGCGACCGTGTGCACGTCCGGGTGCAGCAGCCCGGCGTCGAGCAGCTCGCCGACCAGGAACTGCACCCCGCCGGCGGCGTGGAAGTGGTTGATGTCCGCGCCGCCGTTCGGGTAGATCCGGGACAGCAGCGGCACCACCGCCGAGAGGTCGTCGAAGTCGTCCCAGGTGAGCCGGATGCCGGCGGCGGAGGCCACGGCGACCAGGTGCATGGTGTGGTTGGTCGATCCGCCGGTGGCCAGCAGCGCGACCACCCCGTTGACGATCGCCCGCTCGTCCACCACGTGGGCGATTGAGGTGCCCTCGGCGGCCAGCGCGACCACCCGGCGGCCGGCCTCCTCGGTCAGCGCGCGGCGCAGCGGGGTGCCCGGCGGCACGAAACTGGCCCCGGGCAGGTGCAGGCCCATCACCTCGACCACGAGCTGGTTGGAGTTGGCCGTGCCGTAGAAGGTGCAGGTGCCGGGGGAGTGGTAGGACGCGGCCTCCGCGTCCAGCAGCTCCTCCCGGCTGGCCCGGCCCTCGGCGAACAGCTGCCGCACCCGGGACTTCTCCCGGTTGGGTAGGCCGGAGGGCATCGGTCCGGCGGGCACCAGGATGGCTGGCAGATGGCCGAAGGACAGCGCGCCGACCAGCAGCCCGGGCACGATCTTGTCGCACACGCCGAGCAGCAGCGCGCCGTCGAACATCTGGTGGGACAGCGCGATCCCGGTGGCCATCGCGATCACCTCCCGGCTGAACAGGGACAGCTCCATCCCCGGGCGGCCCTGGGTGATTCCGTCGCACATGGCCGGCACGCCGCCGGCGAACTGGGCCACCCCGCCGGCTTCGCGCACCGCGTCCCTGATCCATTCCGGGTACTCGTGCAGCGGTTGGTGGGCGGACAACAGGTCGTTGTAGGCGGACACGATGGCGATGCCCGGCTTGCTCAGTCCACGGACGGCCGTGCGGTCCGGCCCGGCGCACGCCGCGAACCCGTGCGCCAGGTTGCTGCACGGCAGGCCGGCCCGTACCGGTCCCTCGGAGCGGGCCCCGGCGACCCGGTCCAGGTAGGTGGACCGGGTGCGCGCGCTGCGGGCGACGATCCGCTCGGTCACCTCCGCCACCACGGGGTGCAGATCGGGCCGGGCGGTTCCGGATGTGCTCGCTGGTGCGTTCATGTGCCTGCCTCCCGCTCGGATCACTGGCCTACGGCCCCGGCGGACGACGGCACTGGCGTTCCGCGTGACGCCCCACACACTAAGCGACCACCCGACCGGGATCAAAACCGATACAGATAGTGGTATCGAACACATTCTGGCGATCATTGGTGCCGGCGTGTGCGACTTGTCACAAGAGCGGCGGAGGAGCAGAGTCACCCCCGCGGGATCGGCGGCGACGGGGCTGCCGAGGCGGTGCCGAGGCACGGAGGTGCATGGCATGTCGACGAGCGAGATCGCGGGGCTGCATCAGGCGATCGGCGAGCTCCGCCGCTGTGTGGGCGAACTGCGTACGCGTTACGGTAACGTCACCGCGATCCAGCGGTTGGCGAACGATGTCGAGCGGCTCGGTATCGACGCCTCCGAGTTGCCCGACGGAACGTCGCCACCGGCGCCTCGCGGACCGATAAACGAGCACGACGTCGTCGTGGTTCCCGACACTCCGTACGACCCCGAACTGTGGCGCGGTGCCGACGACGAGGGAATCGGCGGCCAGCGGCCCTAGCCGCCGCCCGATTCGGGGTTGGGACAGGTCCGAGTACACCCGAGGAGACCATGACCGCAGGAATCAGCGCACCCGGTCGGCCGAGCATTCGCGCCCGTACCCTGCGCACCGACCGGTGGTGGTTGGCGCCGGCGGTGACGGCGGCTTCGCTGTTCGCATTCGTCGTCTACGCCACCATCAGGGCGTTCTGGAATGGCGCCTACTACGCGCCACCCTACATTTCGCCCTTCTATTCGCCGTGCATCGCGACGAACTGCGTGCCCGGTTCGGAGACAATCTACATCTTCGGCGACTGGTGGAAGCTGTCCCCGGCGCTGATCATCCTGATTTTCCCGCTCGGCTTCCGGTTGACCTGCTACTACTACCGGAAGGCGTACTACCGGTCGTTCTGGGCGTCCCCGCCGGCCTGCGCGGTCAGCGAGCCGCATCGCAGCTACACCGGCGAGCGGCGGTTCCCGCTGATCCTGCAGAACATCCACCGGTACTTCTTCTACTTCGGCCTCATCTTCAACGTGATCCTCACGTACGACGCGGTGATCGCCTTCCGGGACGCCGACGGCGACTGGGGCCACGCCGGGCTGGGCACGCTGGTGCTGCTGGTGAACGCGGCGCTGCTGTGGCTGTACTCGCTGTCCTGCCACTCCTGCCGGCACATCGTCGGCGGCCGGCTGAACCACTTCTCCCGGCACCCGGTGCGCTATCGCATGTGGACATTCGTGTCCCGGCTGAACGCCCGGCACATGTTGTACGCGTGGCTGTCGCTGTTCTGGGTGGCGTTCGCCGACCTGTACGTCGCGATGGTCGCCAGCGGCACCATCAGCGATCTCCGATTCTTCTGACGAGTACGACGACGAGGGAAGCTCATGACCGAGTTCGAACGGCACGCCTACGACGTTGTCGTGATCGGGGCTGGGGGAGCCGGCCTGCGCGCGGCGATCGAGGCGCGCCAGCGCGGCCTGCGCACCGCGGTGGTGTGCAAGTCGCTGTTCGGCAAGGCGCACACGGTCATGGCCGAAGGCGGAATCGCCGCCGCCATGGGCAATGTCAACGCGCGCGACAACTGGCAGGTCCACTTCCGGGACACCATGCGCGGGGGGAAGTTCCTCAACCACTGGCGGATGGCGGAACTGCACGCCAAGGAGGCGCCGGAGCGGGTCTGGGAACTGGAGACCTACGGCGCCCTGTTCGACCGCACCCCGGACGGCAAGATCAGCCAGCGAAACTTCGGCGGGCACGAGTACCCCAGGCTCGCGCACGTCGGCGACCGCACCGGGCTGGAACTGATCCGCACGCTGCAGCAGAAGATCGTGTCGCTGCAGCAGGAGGACTTCAAGGAGACCGGCGACTACGAGGCCAACCTCAAGGTGTTCGCCGAGTTCACCGTCACCGACCTGCTGAAGTCTGATGGTCGGATCGCCGGGGCGTTCGGCTACTGGCGGGAGTCCGGCCGGTTCGTGGTGTTCGAGGCGCCGGCCGTGGTGCTGGCCACCGGCGGCATCGGCAAGTCCTTCAAGGTGACCTCGAACTCCTGGGAGTACACCGGGGACGGGCACGCGCTCGCGCTGCGGGCCGGCGCCTCGCTGATCAACATGGAGTTCGTGCAGTTCCACCCGACCGGCATGGTGTGGCCGCCCAGCGTGAAGGGCATCCTGGTCACCGAGTCGGTGCGCGGCGACGGCGGGGTGCTGCGCAACTCCGAGGGCCGGCGGTTCATGTTCGACTACATCCCCGAGGTGTTCAAGGACAAGTACGCCGACAACGAGGCCGAGGCCGACCGCTGGTACACCGACCCGGACAACAACCGCCGGCCGCCCGAACTGCTGCCCCGGGACGAGGTGGCCCGGGCGATCAACGCCGAAGTCAAGGCCGGCCGCGGCTCCCCGCACGGCGGGGTGTTCCTGGACGTGTCCAGCCGGCTGTCCGCGGAGGAGATCAAGCGGCGGCTGCCGTCGATGTACCACCAGTTCAAGGAACTGGCCGATGTGGACATCACCGCCGAGCCGATGGAGGTCGGCCCCACCTGCCACTACGTGATGGGCGGTGTGGAGGTCGACCCGGACTCCGCACAGTCCAGGGTGCCCGGGCTGTTCGCCGCCGGCGAGGTGGCCGGCGGCATGCACGGGTCCAACCGGCTGGGCGGCAACTCGCTGTCCGACCTGCTGGTGTTCGGCCGCCGCGCCGGCCTCGGCGCGGCCGACTACGTGGCGGCCCTGGGCAGCCGGCCCAGCCTGTCCGAAGAGGACGTCCAAGCGGCGGCGCGGCTCGCCGTGCTCCCGTTCGAGGGCGGTGACGGCGAGACCCAGGAGAACCCGTACGCCCTGCACGGTGAGCTGCAGCAGGTGATGAACGACCTGGTCGGCATCATCCGCAAGGGCGAGGAGATGAAACTGGCGCTGACCAAGCTGGACGAGCTCAAGCGCCGCGCCAAGAACGTGGTGGTCGAGGGACACCGCCAGTACAACCCCGGCTGGCACCTCGCCCTTGACCTGCGCAACATGCTGCTGGTCAGCGAATGCGTGGCCAAGGCGGCGTTGCAGCGCACGGAGAGCCGTGGCGGGCACACCCGCGACGACTACCCGCAGATGGAGGCGGACTGGCGGCGCAAGCTGCTGCCCTGCACGGTCGAGGATGACGGGATCACCGTGACCGAGCAGCCCCAGCCGGCCATGCGCGGCGACCTGCTCGACCTGTTCGAGTACGACGAGCTGCAGAAGTACTTCACGCCAGAGGAACTGGAAAGCCACCGAGCCAGGCTCGGGAAGGAGAGCTGATGGGGTACCAGGCGCACCTCCGCGTGTGGCGGGGCGACGCCGAGGGCGGTGAGCTGCGGGACTTCACCGTGGAGGCGAACGAGGGCGAGGTCGTCCTCGACATCATCCACCGGTTGCAGGCCACCCAGTGCTCCGACCTTGCCGTGCGGTGGAACTGCAAGGCCGGCAAGTGCGGCTCGTGCTCGGCGGAGATCAACGGCCGGCCCCGGCTGATGTGCATGACCCGGATGTCCATCTTCGAACCGGACGAGGTCATCACGGTCACCCCGATCCGGACCTTCCCGGTGATCAAGGATCTGGTGACCGACGTGAGCTACAACTACCAGAAGGCTCGCGAGGTCCCGTCGTTCAGCCCGCCGAAGGACCTCCAGCCCGGCGAGTACCGGATGCAGCAGCAGGACGTGAACCGGTCGCAGGAGTTCCGCAAGTGCATCGAGTGCTTCCTGTGCCAGAACGTCTGCCACGTCATCCGTGACCACGAGGACAACAAGGCCAACTTCGCCGGCCCCCGGTTCCTCATGCGCATCGCCGAACTGGAGATGCACCCGCTGGACAGCCTGGAGGAGAACACCGGCGCGGACCGCACCGCCGTCGCGCAGTCCGACCACGGCCTGGGCTTCTGCAACATCACCAAGTGCTGCACCGAGGTCTGCCCGGAGAACATCAAGATCACCGACAACGCGCTGATCCCGATGAAGGAACGCGTCGTCGACCGTAAGTACGACCCGATCCTCCGGCTTCTCCCCTGGCGCAAGCGCTGACCGCCGCCCCGCCCGGTGCCGTGTCCCGTCGGCGCGGCACCAGGCGGGAGTGCATTCCCGCCGACGGGTTACGCCAGGGAAAACCGGCGCGACGGGCTGCGGCGTTGGGGTGGATCTTGGTGTCGTTCGTCGCCGCTGCGCGGTTCGGCGCAATAGCGTTGCGCGCCATGAAGGCTCAGCAGAGGTCCACGGTGCGCCTGCGGGAGTTGGGCGACGAACTGCGCCAGGCGCGGGTGCGGGCCGGGTTCAGCGGGTCCGAGTTGGCGCGCCGGCTCGGCTGGTCGCGCCCACGGCTGACGCTGATGGAAACCGGGCGGCGCACCACCCCGGAGGCCAACGTCTTCCTGTACCTGGGCCAGTGCCGGGCCGACGCGGAGACGGTGGAGCGGGTCAAGCAACTGGTCCGGGAACGGGACACCGGCTACCTGCTCAGGCCGCACCAGCCGTACCTCCCGGATGAACTCAGCACGATGATCATGCTGGAAAGTGCGGCGACCGCGATCAGTGGCTACGAGCCGGTGCTCATCAGCGGCTTACTCCAGACCGAGGACTACGCTCGGGCGATCATGGCACGGTTCTGGGACGGCCCGGCGGCGGAGTTGGAGCCGTTCGTGGCGGCCCGGATGGCCCGGCAGAGTGTGTTGCAGCGGTGGCGTCCCCCGCAGGCCACGTTCTACCTCCACGAGGCCGCGCTGCACCACGTGGTCGGTGGCCTGCAGGTCATGCATGAGCAGATGCTCCGGCTCGCGCTGATGGCGAACTGGTCGCAGGTGACCATCCGCGTGGTGCCGCTGTCCGCGCCCGCCTCGCCTGCCCTGGGTTATCCGGCCAGGCTCCTGGAGTTCGCCGACCACGACCCGGTGGCGCACGCGGACACCGATACGGCCACCGTCTTCCTGGAGGACCCGGCCGCGATCCGCGTGTACCGCCGCAAGTTCAACTGCATCGCCGACGTGGCCCTGGGCGTGGAAGAATCCCGGTCGTTGTTTGCCCAGTGGGCAAACACTAGACCGGCCAGGGGAGGCCCGGCATGACAACTCGGCGCCCGGGGCGCATGGCGTGGCGTAAGAGCAGCCGCAGCGGTGGTCCGACGAAGGACTGCGTCGAGGTGGCGGTCGGCGAGGCCAGCGTGGGCGTGCGGGACTCCAAGAACGTCACCGGTCCGGTGCTGGATTTCCCCCGGCGCAACTGGAATGCCTTCCTCGCCGCGGCCAAGGCTGACCGACTTCGGTAGCAACCCGGGGGAGTGAACCCCGGCGATCACGGCCGTGTGTGGGCGGCCGGACGGGTTGGAGCGTGCCATGGTGAACGCGTGCGCCGTCCCGGAAGGCCCGCGAAGCCCGCATGAAGGCACTGTTCGACGATCCGCTGTGGCAGATGTTCGCCGAGCGGGCGCTGGCCACGATGCCCCGGGGTGGTGCCGAGTACGGCGAGTGCGCCGCCACCGCCGCACGAATCGCGGGCGGTGACGCGGACGGCTGGTACGCGGCATGGATGGAGACCGCCGATCGGGTGGAACGGCTCGGCGACGCCAGCGCCGAGCGGGGCCACCGGGTGAGCGCGCGCGAGGCGTACCTGCGGGCCAGCACCTACTACCGGGTCTCGTTCTACCCGCTGTTCGGCGCGCCGGTCGATCCGCGCCTGGTCACCGCGTTCGACCTGGAGGCGTCCTGTTTCGACAAGTTCGCCGCGCTGGCGGCCCCACCGATGGAGCGGGTGGAGGTGCCGTTCGAGGGCACCACGCTGCCCGGTTACCTGTGCCTGGCGGACGACTCCGCAACCGCGCGGCCGACCCTGGTCGCTGTGAACGGGTACGACTCCAACATCCACGAGATGTACTTCTCGCACGCCGTGCCCGCCGTCCGGCGCGGCTACCACTGCATGCTGGTCGACGGTCCCGGTCAGGGCCGGGCGCTGATCAAGCAGGGCCTGCACATGCGGCCGGACTGGGAGACCGTCATCCGGCCGGTCCTCGACTACGCGGTCGGAAGGGTCGAGGTCGACCCGGGCCGGATCGCGGTGATGGGCTGGAGCTTCGGCGGCTTCCTCGCGCCCCGCGCGGCCAGCGGTGACCGCCGGATCGCCGCGCTGGTGGCCGACCCGGGGCAGTGGGAGCCGCTGGACGCGATGCGCGCCGTGCTGCCGCCCGACCTCGCCGCCCGGCTGCCCGAGGTCGACCCGCACGAACTGGAGCCGTTCTTCGTGCGGGCCGCCGCGTCGCCGCCGGTGCGCTGGCGGCTGTTCCAGCGCGGCCTGTGGGTGCACGGCGTTCCCGGCCCCGCCGAGTACATCGCCGAGTTGGCCCGCTACCGCATCGCCGACGTTGTCGAGCGGATCACCTGCCCGACCATGGTGGCCTGGGCGGAGGGTGACCCGATCGCGGTCGGCGCGGAGCGGCTGTTCGACGCGCTGCGCTGCGAGAAGACGCTCGTCCGCTACACCGCCGCGGACGGCGCCGCCGGGCACTGCGAGGCGTGGAACCGGTCCCTGTTCGACCAGCGCACCTTCGACTGGCTCGACGAGGTTCTGCGATAGCCACCCGGGCGGCGTCGCGACCTGGCAGGCTGATGCGGTGAGCGAGGCGGATTGGGAGGGGCGGCTGGCCGGCGCGTGGGCGTCGTTCGACCAGTACGGCGAGGCGGAGTTCCTGACGCTGATCGAGAAGCTGGCGGCGGAGCTGCCCCCGGACGACCCGGTGGGCGTTTTCGAGCGGGCCTGCTCGCTGGACTCGACCGGTCACTCGGACCGGGCCGTGCCGCTGTACCGGGAGGCGCTGGACCGCGGGCTCACCGGTGAGCGGCGGCGTCGCGCGGTGATCCAGCTGGCGAGCAGCCTGCGGAACATCGGCAAGCCGGAAGAGAGCGTCGCCCTGCTGCGCGCGGAGATGGAGGCCGGCCACGACCACCTGGACGACGCGGTGCGGGCCTTCCTGGCCCTGGCCCTGGTGGACGTCGGACACGAGCGGGAGGCGGTGTCGTTGGCGCTCGGCGCGCTCGCTCCGCACCTGCCGCGCTACCAGCGGTCGCTGGCCAACTACGCGCGGCTGCTCGGGTCTGCGGATGCGGGCGAGTGACCCGCGTCAGCGGTGGTCGATCACGCAGAACCGGTTGCCCTCGGGGTCCGCGAGCACCACGAAGTCCGCGCCCTCCGGGTAGTCGGCCCAGTCCACGCGGGTCGCACCGAGGGCGAGCAACCGGTCCACCTCGCCGGCCTGGTCGGCGGTGTAGAGGTCCAGGTGCACCCGTGGCCGGTCCTGCACCGGTGTCTCGGACCGTCCCAGCGAGATGTTCGGGCCGTCGCCGGACGGCGGGGTGAGCACCACCCACGTGTCGTCGGGTTCGTCGCGCGGCACGTAACCCAGCGCCCGTGTCCAGAAGTCCATGGCGCGCCGGACGTCCGACACGCCCAGCACGACCGATCCCACGCGCAGCGTCATGCGCCGATTCTGCCTCTACTCCGCCTGCAGGGTGTCGATCTTCAGCTCGTCCTGCGTCTCCGCCACGGTCGGCTTGGCAACGGCGGCCCCCGCGTAGCGGACCTTCCGGCGGTTGCGCCGCTCCAGGTAGTTGGCCAGCCAGGACAGCAGCATGCAGAGCGAGATGTAGACGGCGGCGACCACCATGGCGGTGGGAATGATCGGCCGGCCGAACTCGCCCAGTCCGCCGAGGTAGCGCGCCTCGAACAGCAGCTCCTGGTAGGTGATCAGGAAGCCGAGTGCGGTGTCCTTGAGCAGCACGACGAGCTGGCTGATGATGGTCGGCAGCATCGCCCGCACCGCCTGCGGCAGCAGCACGGTGGTCATCACCTGGCTCTTGCGCAGGCCCAGCGCGTAGGCGGCCTCGCTCTGGCCCTTCGGCATCGCCTCGACGCCGGCCCGGAACACTTCGGCCAGCACCGAGCCGTTGTACAGGGTCAGCCCGATCACCAGCGACCAGAAGACGCCGACGGTGACGCCGGCCTTCGGCAGCGCGTAGTACAGCGTGAAGATCAGGATGACCAGCGGGATGGCGCGGAAGAACTCCACCACCACGGCGGCCGGCGCCCGCAGCCAGGCGTGGTCGGACAACCGGGCCAGCGCGAACACCGCGCCGAAGACCAGCGCCAGCGCGGCGCCCACGACGAACGCGGACAGCGTGGCCTTCAGCGCGTTGAGCAGGTCGAGCTGGATCGTCTGGTACTCCAGCCAACTCCACTTCAGCGGGTCGAACTGGCCGGTGGCCGCGAAGCGGTAGCCGATGAACCCGAGGACGGCGATAACCACCAGGCTGGCCACCACCCCGAAGGTCGCGTTGCGTGCCTTCGCCTTCGGGCCGGGAATGTCGTAGAGGACGGAACTCATCGGGCGACCCTCCAGCGCTTCTCCAGGGTGCGCTGCATGGCGCTGAGCGGCAGCACGAGGATGAGGAAGCCGATCACGATCCACAGCATGCCGAGCAGGATCGGCTCGCCACGCTCGGACAGCGCCGGGGTGATCGCACCGGCCTCGTGCACCGAGAACCCGGCGGCGATCGTGGTGTTCTTCAGCAGAGCGATCATCACGCTGGTCAGCGGCGGCACCACGGAACGGAACGCCTGCGGCACGACCACGCTGATCAGCGTCTGCGGGAAGGTCAGGCCCAGCGCGCGGGACGCCTCACCCTGGCCGAGCGGCACGGTGTTGATTCCCGCACGCACCGTCTCACAGACGAACGCCGCAGTGTAGACGGTCAGCGACACGACCGCGAGGGTGAAGAACGACAGCTCCACCAGGCCCAGCCGCGGGTAGGCGAACACGAAGAAGAAGAACACCAGGGTCAGCGGCGTGTTGCGGACGATGTTCACGTAGCCGGCTCCGGCCGTCCGCAGCACCGGCACCGGGCTGACCCGCATGGTGGCCAGGATCGTGCCGAGCACCAGCGAACCGATGGCGGCCAGCGCGAACAGTTCGATCGTGCTGACGAAACCCTCGGCGAACAGTGGCCAGTTGTTGACCAGGACGTCGATCACGGCTTGCCCCTCGGACGCCTCGCCCGGCGGGCGGCCCCGGCGAACCGGGACCGCCCCACCGTGGCCTGATCAGTAACGGTCGATCTGCGGCGGCGTCGGCGCGGGCGAACCCGACTTGCCGAGCGTGGCGTCGTAGATCTGCTTCCAGGTGCCGTCCTGCTCGGCCTGCTGCAGGACGTCGTCGATCTTCGTCCGCAGCGCCTTGTCGTCGTGCGCCAGGCCGACGCCGTACGGCTCCTGGGAGAACGGCTTGCCGACCACCTTGAGCTGGTCGGGGCTCTGCGCGGCGTAGCCCTTGAGGATCGCGTCGTCCGTGGTCACCACGTCGACCTGCTTGGAGAGCAACTGGTCGACGCATTGCTGGTAGCCCTGGAACTCGACGATGTTGTTGGGCTCGGTCAACTGCTGGTCGCGCACCCGCTGGATCGGCGTGGAGCCGGTCACCGAGCAGACCTTCTTGCCCTTCAGGCTCGTCGGCCCGGTGATGGAGGTGTCGTCCTTGCGCACCAGGAGGTCCTGGCCGGCCATGTAGTACGGCCCGGCGAAGGACACCTGCTGCTTCCGCTTGTCGTTGATGGTGTACGTACCGACGTAGAAGTCCACGTCGCCGTTCTGGATCGCCTGCTCGCGCGACTGCGACGGGATCGGCTTATAGTCGATCTTGTCCTCGCCGTAGCCCAGCTTGGCCGCGACCAGCTTGGCGATCTCGATGTCGAAGCCTTCGTACTTGTGCGTGGTCGGGTTGAGCTGACCCAGGTAGGGCTGGTCCTGCTTGACCCCGATCACCACCCGGCCGCGCGCCTTGATCTTGTCGAACGTCGGCGACCCGTCAACCGTGACGCCGGTTGCCGGGGCCTGCGACGGGGCCGACCCCAGCTGGCTGGGGCCACCCTGCTTGCCGCATGCGGTCAGGGCGAGGCTGCCGACCAGCAACCCCACCGCCAGAGTGCGAACCCTCATCCCGATTCTCCTGCTCTTTCTCGGCGACGCCGACGGCGCCGCCAACTCAGTGGGTCAGGATCTTGCCCAGGAAATCCTTGGCCCGGTTCGATTTCGGTGCGCCGAAGAATTCCTCGGGCGGGGCGTCCTCGACGATCTCACCGTCGGACATGAACACCACCCGATGCGCGGCGCGGCGGGCGAAACCCATCTCGTGGGTGACCACCAGCATGGTCATGCCCTCGCTGGCGAGCGTGGTCATCACGTCCAGCACCTCGTTGATCATCTCGGGGTCGAGTGCCGAGGTGGGCTCGTCGAACAGCATGACCTTGGGCCGCATGGCCAGCGCCCTGGCGATCGCGGCGCGCTGCTGCTGGCCGCCGGACAGCTGAGCCGGGTACTTCTCCGCCTGGTCCGCGATGCCGACCCGTTCCAGCAGTTCGACGGCGGTCTTCCTGGCCTCCGCCTGGCTCACCTTACGCACCTTGACCGGCCCGAGCATGACATTCTCGACGATGGTCTTGTGGGCGAACAGATTGAAGGTCTGGAACACCATGCCGACATCGGCACGCAGCCGGGCGAGTTGCCTACCCTCCGCGGGTAGCGGCTGGCCGTCGACCTCGATCGTGCCCGAGTCGATGGACTCCAAACGGTTGATCGTGCGACACAGCGTGGACTTCCCCGAACCGGAGGGACCCAGGACCACGACGACCTCGCCCCGGGACACTTCCAGGTTGATGTCCTTGAGGACATGCAGGGGGCCGAAATGCTTCTGCACGCCAACCATCCGGATCATGGGCGGCGACGGTGTCGCGGTCATCGGTCCCTCCAGAGCAGGATGGCTGTGCGTAGGCGGGAAACGTAGGTGTGCCGTACCGCGCCAGTCCAGCCGGCTTGAGCAAGACTTAGGGTCTCAACTTTGTCACACAATCGGATGATTTGTCGGGAGGAAGAACAAGGTGCACGTGCTCCTCGTGGAGGACGACGACAGAGTCGCCGACGCCCTCGTCCCGGCGCTGAACCGGCGGGGCTTCACGGTGGACCGGCTCGCCGAGGGGCGGGGAGTGCTGGAGCACCTGTCCGGGGTGGACGTGGTGCTGCTCGACCTCGGCCTCCCGGACGTCAACGGCGTCACTCTCTGCCGCCAGATCCGTGCGGCCAGTGACGTGGCGATCATCGTGGTGTCCGCGCGTGGCGAGGTGGACGATCGCATCCTCGGCCTGCACGCCGGCGCGGACGACTACCTGGTGAAGCCGTACGACGTCGGCGAGTTGGTGGCCCGGGTGCACGCGGTGCGGCGGCGGCGCGCCGACCCCGGGCCGGGCGCGGCGGCCTCCGAGGTGGTCCGCGTCGGCGATGTCGAGGTGGACCTGAGCCGGCACGAGGTCACCGTGGCCGGCCAACCGGTGTCGCTGTCCCGCAAGGAGTTCCAGGTGCTCGCGCTGGTGGTCGGCGCGGGCGGCGCGGTGTGCACCCGGGAGCGGATCCTGGTCGAGGTGTGGGGCCGGAGCTGGCCGGGCGCGAACCGCACCCTGGATGTGCACGTGGCCACGTTACGGACCAAGCTCGGCCGGCCGTGGCTGGTGGAGACCGTGCGCGGGGTCGGCTACCGGCTGGGGAAGGCACCCGCCGACACGCCGGCCGCGACACCGGAGCGGACCGTGGACGAGGCCGGGCCCGACGCCGGGGACGCGTCGGCCGGGCGGTAGGGGCGGTGTGGCGTGCGGTCCCGGCTGCTCGGCGTGGTGCTCTCGCTGGTCGTGCTGGTCGTGGTGGGCATGGGCATCCCGCTCGGCGCCAGCGTGGCCGGCAGCGAGCAGCGCCGGCTGTTCCTGGACCGGCTCACCGACACCAGCTGGTTCGCCTCGCTGGCCCAGCGGCCGCTGCTGGACGACCAGCCGTGGCTGATGGCCCCGGAACTGCGCCGGTACGACGATGTCTACGGCATCGCCGTGGCGGTCTTCGACCGGGACGGGCAGATCGTGGCCGCCTCGCGGGACGGCATCGACGTGGCGTCCACGCCCGTGCGGGACGCGGTGAACGCGGCGCTGGCCGGCCGGTTCCCCGAGGCCGGCTCGCTGCTGCTGCCCTGGGACGCCAGGCCGCTGGTGCTGGCCGAACCGGTGCTGGTGGACGGCGAGGTGCGCGGCGCGGCGGTGACCGTGTCACCGACCGGCGGCAGCCGCACCCGGGTGCTCGAGCAGTGGGGCCTGCTGGTACTGGGCGCGGTGCTGGCGCTCGGCCTCGCGGTGATGCTCGCGCTGCCAGTGGTGCGCTGGACGCTGCGGCCGGTGCGCCGGCTGGACGACGCCACCGGGGCGCTGCTCGCCGCGGTCGTCTCCGGCCGGGAGGTGAAGCCGGTCGGCGCCGGCGGTGGACCGCCCGAGCTGCGCCAGCTCAGCCGCTCCTTCGACCAGATGGCCGCCCAGGTCAGCGAGGTGCTGGCCGCCCAGCGGGCGTTCGTCGCGGACGCCTCCCACCAGCTCCGCAACCCGCTCACCGCGCTGCGGCTGCGGCTGGGCAACCTGGAGGGCCACGTGGACGCCGAGGCCGGGCCGCACCAGGTCGCCGCGGTCGCGGAGACCGACCGGCTGAACCAGATCCTGGACGAGCTGCTGGCCATGGCCCGGGCCGAGGGCAGCTCGGTGGACCCGGTGCCGGTGGACGTGGACCGGGTGGTGGCCGACCGGCTGAGCGCCTGGCAGGTGGCGGCCACCGCGCGTGGTGTCGGGCTGGTGCTCGCCGGCGAGCGCGGCGGCACCGCGCTCGCCCCGCCCCGCGGCCTGGAGACCGCGCTGGACGCGCTGCTGGACAACGCGCTGAAGTTCACCGGGGAGGACACCCTGGTCGAGGTGGACGTGCGGCGCCGGGACGGCTGGGTGCGGGTGGCGGTCCGGGACCACGGCCCCGGCCTGCGGCCGGAGGAGCTGGACCGGGCCACCGACCGGTTCTGGCGCAGCCAGGCCCACCAGAACGTGGGCGGCTCCGGGCTGGGATTGGCCATCGTGCGGCAGCTCGTGGAACGCGTCGGCGGCACCGTCGAACTCGATCTCCCCGAGGGCGGCGGCCTGCGGGTCACCGTCCGACTTCCCGCCGACTCGGACGGTCACCGGTGACACCGGCGCGCGCCGTGCCCGGCAGGACGCGTCACACCTTGACCGCGCGGTAGTACCGCAGCGCGCCCGGATGCAGCGGCACCGGCGCCGTCTCGATCGCCGCGCGCACGTCGATCGACCGCGCCGCCACGTTCGCCTTCACCAGCGCCGGCTGGGCGTCGAAGACCCCCCGCACCAGCGCCTCCGCCACGTCGTCCGGCATCGCGTCGGTGACCAGCAGGTAGTTGTGCACCACCAGGGTGGTGACCGGGCCGGCGTTCGGCAGCCCGTAGGCGGAGGCCGGCACCGTGGCCGAGCTGTAGTCCGGGTAGCGCTGGCGCAGCGTGGGCACCACGTCGGAAAGGTCCAGCATGCGCAGCGGCACGGACTTGGCCAGCTCGGTGACCCCGCCGGTGGGCAGGCCGCCGGACCAGAAGAACGCGTCGATCCGGCCGTCGCGCAGCGCGTTCAGCGACTCGTCGATGCCGAGTTGCTGGGCCTGCAGGTCGTTCTTCTCGGACAGGCCGGCCGCGGTGAGCAGCCGCTGCGCGATCACCTGGACGCCGGAGTTGGGCAGGCCGATCGACACGCGCAGCCCGCGCAGGTCGGCCAGCCGGCGCGCCGGGACGTCGGCACGCACCACGAGTTGCACGTAGTCGTCGTAGATGCGGGCCAGCGCGCGGATGGCGTGCTGGCCGGGCCGCGGGCCGCCGGCCGCCGCGGCGGAGGCCACGTCCGCCGCGGAGAAGCCCACGTCCGCGGTGCCGGCCCGGAGCCGGTCGACGTTGTCCACCGAGGCGGCGGTGGACAGCACCGTGGGCCGGGGAATGCCGAGCTGCCCGGTCCACGCGTCGGCCAGCGTGTTGCCGAGGACGTAGTAGACGCCCTGGGTGCCGCCGGTGGCGATGGACAGCCGCAGCCCGGTGAACGCGTCCCGGCATCCGCTGAGCGCGGTCAGCAGCGTCACGGCGACGACCGCCGCGACGCCGAACCGACCGGCCAGGCGCGACACGCCAGCATCGTGCCACGGCGCCGCGCCATCCGGATCCGCCTCCCGGTGCCCCGCGGGGGGCCGGAGAGCGATCACGCGGTTCGGAACGCGCGTCGGCGCGCAGCGCGGAAGCGGGGGTCGCGAGACAGATTCGGTCTCGTGACCCCCGCTACACGTAGCGCGTTCCGCGGGTCAGCAGGGCCCTCCCGGCGGGAACGGAGGCATGCCGGGCGGGCCGACAGGGGGCATCGGCGGCTGGCCACCCGGAGGGGTCGGCTCGCCACCGCCCGGCGGCATCGGGGACGGCGGCTCGCCACCCGGCGGGGTGGGAACCGGCGGCTGACCGCCCGGCGGGGTTGGCGACGGCGGCTGGCCGCCCGGCGGCGTCGGCTGGCCACCCGGCGGCTGCGAGCCGCCGCCGGAGCTCATGGTCTGCTTGATCCAGTCCGTGTGCGCCACGACGTTGGTGTAGATGCCGGGCTTGTCCGGACAGTTCTGGGCCTGACCACGGCTGGTCGCGCCGACTAGGGCCCACCCGTCACCGTCGTGCACCACGGCCGGACCACCCGAGTCGCCGTAGCAGGCGCTCGCCTTGCCGCCCTGGTTGTCGATGCACAGCTCACGCTGCGCATCGAACGCGCCGCCGTTGCACTGCGACGGGTCGACCGTCTTGGTGTCCAACTGCTGCAGTTGCTGCGGCGGCTCGCCACACCCCTGGCTCGGACAGGTCTGTCCCCAGCCGATCAGCCGCAGCGCGGTGCCCGGCGTAGGGGACGTGCCAGCGATCTTGACCGGTGCCGCCTGCACCGCCTGGGGCAGGTGGATCAGCGCAATGTCATAGCCGGCCTGCGTCTGGCTCGCCTGCGGATTGGGCACGAACTTGTCCGGGGTGACGAACTCGCCGCCGCTGGTGCGGTCGGTCGAACCGATCCGGATCCGCATGTTGCTGGGCTGCTGCCCTTCCACGCAGTGCGCGGCGGTGACCAGCCACTGCTTGTCGATCAGTGAGGCGCCGCAGTGATGTTGACCGTCGGGCGACTGCAGAGACGCCATGAAGCTGTAGGTCTGCGTCGCCGGGGTACCGCCGATGATGAACGGATGGGCCGGCGAGGCGCTGGCGGCTGGTGCCGCCATCGCCAGGCTGGCCAGCGCTGTCGCGGCGAACGCGAGCAGACCTCGGCCCAGAGAACCTCGGGGCATGTTCTCTCCTTCCATCCCCCGACTCGATGGCCGGGGGACGGATAGAGCCAGGAGCCGGGGGTTTGTGTAGTACGCCGAGATAGTCCCCACCGCGACGACGTCGGCGTTCCGCCAAATGGAGTAACTACATGCGGTAATCGGATGTATGTGAAACGTACAAACGGCTGCGGATCTTATGGCCGTATTCATTGCGCCATAAGGGTTTACGGGGATCGATCAGTCCTGGTAGACGTACCGATCCCGGAGTGGATCATCGTGCTCGCGTCGTCCCCGACGACCTGATCTCGCGGCGCGGGGCGGCACGGCTCCCGGTCGGCGGACCCCTCACGGCCGTCGAAAGGTTGGGAGTCACGGCGCGGGAACTCGCCGGGGTCTCGCGCTCCGTGATGGGGCCTGTACGACGCGTGGCTCGGCACGGTTACGGACGTGCGGGCGCGCGGCGGGACCAACGACCGCGCGTGGCGGATGGCCCGGAGGGATCTAACCTAGGCGCCGGCGGTCCTTCGCGGCGACGGTGCGGACCGCCCGTCCAGAAGATCCACAGGGTGCTTCTCGAACGCGGCTCGCTGGCACGCGATTCAGCCTGTCGCGCCAGCGGAACAGCGGGTTGACCAGGGGATACGGTGTAGGCGTGAGCACGAGCGGCGTGGGTAAGACTTACGAGATCCGCACGTACGGCTGCCAGATGAACGTGCATGACTCCGAGCGGCTGGCCGGGCTGCTGGAGGACGCGGGCTACGTGCCCGTGACCGGCGGCGGCGCCGTGCCCGACGTGGTCGTGTTCAACACCTGCGCGGTGCGGGAGAACGCGGACAACCGGCTGTACGGCAACCTCGGCCACCTCCACCCGGTGAAGAAGCAGCACCCGGGGATGCAGATCGCGGTAGGCGGCTGCCTGGCGCAGAAGGACCGTGGCGAGATCGTCCGCCGCGCCCCGTGGGTGGACGTCGTGTTCGGCACGCACAACATCGGCTCGCTGCCCACGCTGCTGGAACGCGCCCGGCACAACGCCGAGGCTCAGGTCGAGATCCTGGAGTCGCTGGAGGTCTTCCCGTCGACGCTCCCGGCCCGCCGGGAGTCGGCCTACTCGGGCTGGGTGTCGATCTCCGTCGGCTGCAACAACACCTGCACCTTCTGCATCGTGCCCGCGCTGCGCGGCCGGGAGAAGGACCGGCGCCCCGGTGACGTGCTGGCCGAGGTGCGGGCGCTGGTCGCGGAGGGCGTGCTGGAGGTGACGCTGCTCGGGCAGAATGTCAACTCCTACGGCGTCGAGTTCGGCGACCGCTACGCGTTCGGCAAGCTGCTGCGCGCCTGCGGCGAGATCGACGGCCTGGAGCGGGTGCGGTTCACCTCCCCGCATCCCCGTGACTTCACCGACGACGTGATCGCCGCGATGGCGGAGACGCCGAACGTCTGCCACCAGTTGCACATGCCGCTGCAGTCCGGGTCGGACCGGATCCTCAGGGCGATGCGCCGCTCCTACCGGTCCGAGCGGTACCTGTCGATCATCGAGAAGGTCCGCGAGGCCATGCCCGACGCGGCCATCACCACCGACATCATCGTCGGCTTCCCCGGCGAGACCGAGGAGGACTTCCAGGCCACCCTGGACGTGGCGCGCGCGGCGCGGTTCTCCGGCGCGTTCACCTTCCAGTACTCCAAGCGGCCCGGCACCCCGGCGGCGGGCATGGCCGACCAGGTGCCCAAGGAGGTCGTGCAGGACCGTTACGACCGGCTGGTGGCGCTGCAGGAGGAGATCTCCTGGGAGCAGAACAAGCGGCTGGTTGGCGAGACGGTCGAGGTGCTGGTCGCCGAGGGGGAGGGCCGCAAAGACACCGCGACGCACCGGATGAGCGGCCGGGCCCGGGACGGCCGGCTGGTGCACTTCAACCAGGGGGGCGTGGACGGCCCGGTGCGTCCCGGCGACGTGGTGCACGCGACGGTCACCTACGCCGCCCCGCACCACCTGGTCGCGGACGGGCCGCTGGTAGCACACCGGCGCACCCGCGCGGGGGACAACGCCGAGGCGGGCCAGCGCCCGAGGACCTCCGGCGTGAGCCTCGGCCTGCCGTCGTTCGGCCAGCCACCCACGGAGGCCGTCGCCGTCGGGGGGTGCGAGGCTCCCTGATGCGTGCGTCAAGCCGTCTCAGCCAACTAGACCACGTCGCGCGCGAACTCGCGGAGAAGGAGGCACGGTGAACGCCCGGGGAAGTTCCGGCCGCCCGGACGAACCGGACGACATCGCCGAACTGCGCGCCGAGATCGACCAGGTCGAGCGGTCGGTGTTGCGGCGAATCGATCCGGGCGCGCGGGCGCTGGTGATCGCGATCGCCGTGCTGGTGCTGCTGGTGGCCACGGTGCTGCCGTGGGCCGGCGGGACCAGCGGGATGAACGTGCTACTCGGCCAGGCGCCGCCGGGGGTGGGCGTGCTGCCCCGGGTGTTCGGCTACCTGGCGATGGGTTTCGGGGTGCTGGGCTCGGCGCTTGGGCTGACCACCCGGCGGTGGGGTATGTCCTGGGTGTGCGCGCTGGGCTGCTGGCTCGCCCTGGTCGTCGGCGTGCTGTCCATCTGGTCGCAGCAGACCACGCACAGCCACCAGCCCGGCCCCGGACCGGGCGCCGGGCTGGTGCTGGCCGTGCTGTCGTTGCTGGTCATGGCGATCGCCTGGTTCCGCATCGCCTGGTCGCGGCCGCCGAACCTGGCGCGGGGCTAGGCGCAGGTGATCGTGGCATTGCCCCAGTCGGCGTGGTCGTAGTCGGCGGTGTCCCCGCCGTCGAGCACGGTCAGGTGCAGTAAGGCCGCCCCCGACACGTCCGCGCTGATCTGCCTGACACCGTCCGTGCCGCGGAGCAGGCCGCTGTCCGCGACCTTGCGCCCGTCGGCGTAGACCTGGAACACCACCGAGCCGCGGTCGCCGACCTCGTCGTCCACGCCGACGCTCGCGGTGAACCGGGTGCACCTGCTACCGAGGTCGTAGCGGATCTCGCTGCGCGCGTTGGTACCCAGCCCGTGCACGAAGGTGACGCCGCCGACGGTGAGGGTGCGCCCGTCACCGTCGGGCGCCTCGCCGTTGCTGCGGTCCCGTTCCGCCGGCCCCCACGCGTTGCTCATCAGCGCCCAGGGCAGCGCGGACAGCTGGCTGGTACCGGCCGAGGGAGCGGGGGTCGCGCCGAGCCGGCTCACCCGGTAGACCACCGTGCCGTGCGCCGGCACCGACGCGCTGATCGCACCGGTCGTGGTGCGGGACGACCTGCTCCACAGGTCCTGTAGCCGGTACCGGTGGGCGTTGCCCAGGCCGATGGCGGCCGCGGTCGTGCTGATCGTCGCGGTGCCCTCGCCGGCGTTGAACAGCCCCACCGCGACGTCGCCGTTCGCCAGCGGCTTGGCCACCACATAGCGGCCGCCCGCCGCGCTGACCTGCTGGCCCTGGATGCCCAGCGGGTCCTGGTCCACCGCGATCACGTCCCGGTTGGTGAGGATGTCCAGCGTCGCCGAACCGGCCTTGCGCAGATCGGTGCCGATCAGCAGCGGAGCGGCCATCATCGCCCACAGGCTGAAGTGGCTGCGGTACTCGGTGTCGGTCATCCCGCCGTTGCCGACCTCCAGCATGTCCGGGTCGTTCCACGCGCCGGGCCGGGCGTAGCGGGCCAGCGGCAGGTTCTTCTGGAAGATCGACAACATCGTGGCCCAGTTGTCGCCGATGTCGCCGGTGGTGCGCCACGAGTTGCCCACGTTCTGCGCCCACGTCCACGGCTGGTTCTGGCCCCACTCGCAGATGGAGAACAGGATCGGCCGGCCGGTGGCGGCCAGCGCGTCGCGCATCGCGGTGTACCGCTGCCGCGCGTCCACACCCTGGTTGTTGCAGTTGTCGTACTTCAGGTAGTCCACGCCCCAGGACGCCCACAGCGCGGCGTCCTGCCGCTCATGCCCGAGCGCGCCGGGGAACCCGGCCGAGTCGCACGTCTTGGTGCCGGCGCTGGAGTAGAGGCCGAACTTCAGGCCCTTGCTGTGTACGTAGTCGGCGAGCGCCTTGATGCCGTGCGGGAACCGGGCGGGGTCGGGCACCAGGTTGCCGCTCGTGTCCCGCTGCGGGAGAGCCCAGCAGTCGTCGATGTTCACGTACTGGTAGCCGGCGGCCCTGAGGCCGGAGGAGACGAAGATGTCCGCGATGGACTTCACCATCGCCTCGTTGAAGTCGGACCGGCAGTGGGTGGCGTTCCAGTTGTTGAAGCCCATCTGCGGGGTCCGGGCGAGGCCGTTCTCCAGGGCCGACGCGGTCGGGATGAGGGTGGTGGACAGCGTGACGAAGGTCGCCGCCACCAGCATGGCCAACGCGGTGAGCTGGGCGAGCAGGGCTCTGCGCACCGTGCCTCCTCGTCGTCGAGGTGCACGCGCGCCGGCGGAGGGTGCCGCCGACACGAGGCACCGGCAGGGACATTGCGGGGCTCGCGCGAGCGCGGGCGACGGTGCCGTGCGGGCGCGGACCCGGCCAGGTCGGCGGCGGTGAGTCCTGACTGGTCTGGACCTTAGCTGTGTTGATTTATGGTGGTCAATGCTCCGTTCTTCGCATCTGCGCAACCGGACCGAACAGAAACAAACATGGCGATGTGCGCCGAGCGCCCCGCTCGGTCATCCGCGGTGAGCGGATCGAACGGGGCGGAGGTACGGGGATCACGCGAGTGCGCGGCCGGGCTCGCCGGGCACGGGCAGTGACCCGGCAGGATGCGGCAGCCCGGCCGACCAGGCTGTCAGCGGCTGGCGACGGCCTGCTCGGCGGCGGCCAACCACTCCCGCCACTGCGCGGCCTGCGCCTCGGCCTGCTCGGCGCGGCGCGTGTCGCCCGCCGACCGTGCTTTGGCCGCCTGCGACTCGAACTGCTCCACCCGCTCGCGGAACTGCTCGACCCGGGCCTGCGCCTCCGGATCGGTGCGCCGCCACTGCGCGTCCACCGCGGCGCGCACCCGCTCCTCCACGGCGCGAAGCCGACCCTCCAGCTCCCGGATCCGCTCCCGCGGCACCTTGCCGATCTGCTCCCAGCGCTCCTGGATCTTGTAGAGCTGGTTGCGGGCGGCCTCCAGGTCGGCGGAGGGGTCGATCTGCTCCGCCTCGGCCAGCAACTTCTCCTTCTGCCGCGCGTTCTCCGCGAACTCGGCGTCCCGCTCGCTGAACGCGGCGGAGCGCCGGGAGAAGAACCTGTCCTGGGCGCCGCGGAACCGCTTCCACAGGGCGTCGTCGGCGTCCTTGGGTGCCCGGCCGGCGGCCTTCCACTCGGCCATCAGCTCCTTGTACCGGGCCGCCGTGGGACCCCAGTCGTCGGAGTCGGCGAGCTGCTCGGCCTCCTCGACCAGCTCCTGCTTGCGGGCCTTGGCGGTGGCCCGCTGCCGGTCCAGCTCGGCGAAGTGCGAGCCGCGCCGCCGGTTGAACGCGTCGCGGGCCCGGGAGAACCGGCGCCACAGGTGCTCGTCGGTCTTCCGGTCCACGCCGCGAACCGTCTTCCACTCCTCGAGGATCTCCCGCAGCCGGTCGCCCGCGGCCTTCCACTGGGTGGACTCGGCCGCGATGTGCTCAGCCTCCTCGACCAGCGCCTCCTTGCGGGCCACCGCGGCCGCCCTGGCCTCCTCGCGGGCCGCCTTGACGGCCTGCACCGCGTGCTCCGCCTTGGCCACCGCGTAGTCCGCGCGGGCCACCAGCGCCGCCAGGTCGCCCACGACGGCGGCCTCGGCCAGCCCCTCGCGCAGGTGCCTGGCACTGGTCAGCGCCTGCTTCGGGTCGCCGGCGCCCGAGTCGAGCCTGGTCACCAGCAACTCGACCTCGGTGCGCAGGTCGTCGAAGCGCCGGGCGAAGTGCGCCAGGCCCTCGGCCGGCTCACCGGCCTGCCACGAGCCCACCGCCCGCTCGCCCTCGGCGGTGCGCACGTACACTGTGCCGTCCTCGTCCACCCGGCCCCAGCGAGCCGGATCCTCGACGGCGACCGGCACGGTCGGGGGTGCCACCGGCGTCTCGGCCGCCTCGGCCGCAGGGACCACCCGCGCGGTTCCGTTCTCGCTGGTCTCCGGGGTTCCGTCCTGGTCCGTCATGCCGGCTCCCTCCTGCCTGCCCGCCTTTGCCCGCGCCTTCCGCGGGCGCCCCGCCCCGGGCGGGGCCCAGCAACCCGGGCACCGCGACGTTTCGGTCGTCGGATACCCCAGGGGCGAATTCAAACAGGTCAGGGCTCGCCTCGGAACTCCACCTCCGGCCGGTAGCGTGGTCGGGCGTGATCCGACGTGCCGCCGTGGTGCCGCATCCGCCGCTTCTGGTGCCCGAGCTGGTGGCCGGCGCGGCCGCGGAGACCGAGCCGCTGCGGCGGGCCACCGTGGCGGTCGCCGCGGAGTTGGCGCAGGTCGCGGGCGTGTGGCTGGCGGTGGGCGCGGACCCGGCCGGGCCCGTGCGGATCGCCCCGCACACCCGGGGCACGTTCGCCGGCTTCGGGGTGGACGTGCCGGTCACGCTCTCCGCGGACGGCGCGGCGGGAGAAGCCGACCCGCGGCTGCCGCTGCCCGCCCTGGTGGCCGGATGGCTCCGGGAGCGGGCCGGCGCCGAGCGCGTCCACGCCGACCTGGTGCCCCCGGAACTGCCCCCGGCGGACTGTGTCCGCCTCGGCGAGCGCCTCGCCGCCGAGGCGGGCGGGCCGCGACCGGTCGGCCTGCTGGTGCTTGGCGAGGGATCGAACCAGTATGCGGAACACGCCCAGGCGCTGCCGGACCCGCGTGCCGCGCCGTTCGACGAGCAGGTGCGGGACGCGCTGGCCGACGCCGACCCGCGGCGACTGCTCGACCTGGACGTCGCGCCGGCCGCCGAGCTGGGCGCGGCGGGCCGGGCGGCCTGGCAGGTGCTCGCCGGTGCGGCGCTCGCCTCGGGGCACGAGTGGCGCGGCAAGCACGCCGAGCTGCTCAACCCGTTCGGGGTCGCCTACCACATCGCCGTCTGGGACCCGGCATGAGCCGTGCCGAGCCGCGCCCGGTCGCCGTGGTCGGCCCGACGGCCACAGGTAAATCCGAGCTTGGCGTCGAGTTGGCGCTGCGCCTCGGCGGCGAGGTGGTCAACGCGGACGCCATGCAGCTCTACCGGGGCATGGACATCGGCACGGCCAAGATCTCCGAGGTCGAGCGGCAGGGCGTGCCGCACCACCTCATCGACGTGCTGGAGGTGACCGAGACCGCGTCGGTCGCCGCCTACCAGCGGGACGCCCGCGCCACGATCGAGCGGCTGCTCGCCGCCGGCCGGGTGCCGGTGCTGGTCGGCGGCTCGGGGCTCTACGTCCAGGCGGTACTGGACGACCTGCGCTTTCCCGGCACCGACCCGGCGGTGCGGGCCCGGCTGGAGGACGAGTTGGCCCGGGTGGGGCCGGTGACGTTGCACCGCAGGTTGGCCGACGTGGACCCGGTGGCGGCCACCGCCATCCTGCCCGGCAATGGTCGCCGGATCGTGCGCGCCCTGGAAGTGATCGAGATCACCGGTCGCCCGTTCTCGGCCACCATGCCCCGGCCGGGGCCGGCGCACTACGGCACCGTGCTGGTCGGCCTGGACCGCCCGGCCGACGACCTGGACGCCAGGGTGGACGCCAGGGTCGAACGCATGTTCGCCGCCGGCCTGGTGGACGAGGTGCGCGGCTTGGAGGCTAGGGGGCTGCGCGAGGGCAGGACCGCCTCCCGGGCGCTGGGCTACCAGCAGGTGCTCGCCGCGTTGGACGGCCGCTACGACCTGGCCACCGCGGCCGCGGAAACCGCCCGCGCGACCCGCCGGTTCGTCCGCCGGCAGCGCTCCTGGTTCCGCAGGGACCGGCGGATCACCTGGTTCGACGCCGGCCGGCACGACCTGGTCCACGCGGTGTGCCGGCATCTCACCCCGTAGCCTGGTGCGGTGGCCGGAGTCGAGTTCGTCAAGGGGCACGGCACGGAGAACGACTTCGTGGTGCTGCCCGACCCGGACGGCGTGCTGGAACTGACCGTCGAGCGGGTGCGCGCGCTGTGTGACCGCCGCCGCGGCCTGGGCGCCGACGGCGTGTTGCGGGTGACCCGCGCGGCGTCGGTCGCGGACGCCCCCGCGGACGTGGCCGGCGAGCGGTGGTTTATGGACTACCGCAACGCGGACGGCTCGGTGGCCGAGATGTGCGGCAACGGGGTGCGCGTGTTCGCCAGGTACCTGCTGGACGCCGGCCTGGTCGAGCCGGGCGACCTGGTGGTCGGCACCCGGGCCGGGGAGCGCCCGGTCACCACGCATGAGGACGGCACGGTGACCGTGGACATGGGACCGGCCAAGGTGTTCGGGCACTCCACCGCCACCGTGGGCGGCCGGGCGTTCGACGGCGTCGCCGTGGACGTGGGCAACCCGCACCTGGCCTGCCTGGTCGACGGATCGGTGGACGACCTGGACCTGACCGTGCCGCCCGGTTACGACCCGGTGCTGTTCCCGCACGGGGTCAACGTCGAGTTCGTCCAGCCGGTCGGCGCCGGCATGCTGCGCATGCGGGTGCACGAGCGCGGCGTGGGGGAGACCCGGTCCTGCGGGACCGGCACGGTCGCCGCGGTGGCCGCCGTGCTCGACCTCGGTGGCCAGGCCGGCGGGGAGTGCATCGTGGACGTGCCCGGCGGCCGGGTGCGGGTGCGCGTCGACGAGCACACCAGCACGCTCACCGGTCCTGCGGTGCTCCTCGCCCGTGGCGAGCTGGACGCGGCGTGGTGGGAGGCGCTGGGCGGCGAGTAGGCGCGGCCCCGCGCTCGTGGCTCACGGCCGTGGTCAGCCCGTCCCGGGCACGGCGACTTGGACGGCCTCCAGCCGGCCGAGCCGCTCCACGGCCACCTCGCCGGGCATCGAACTGGGCGCGGTGCAGCAGACCAGGGTGCGGCGGTCGGCGCCGCTGAGCGCCACGGCGAAGCACGGCTGGCTGGTCTCCACCGCGTCGGTCACCGTGCCGCCCTCGGTCACCCGGTATGCCCGGTTCTGCAGCGCCGTGGCCACCCAGATGCCGCCGTCGGCGTCCACGCACGTGCCGTCCGGGACGATCGACTGCGGCCGCAGGTCGGCCCACACCCGCTGGCCGTGCAGGGTGCCGTCGGCGGCGATGTCGAACGCGGTCAGCCGCAGGCCCAGCGACTCGGCGACCACCAGCGTGGTCCCGCCCAGCAGCACCGTGCCGTTCGGGAACTTCAGGTTCTCGGCTACCACACGCACCTCGCCGTCCGGCCGGACCAGCGCGAGTGCCGCCCCCGGCGGGTCGGCGTCCGGCGCGAGCAGCGCCTCGGTGCCCTGCTCGGCGAGCCTGGCGTGCAGGTCGAAGCCGAAGTTGCCGATGTAGGCGCGGCCCCGCGGGTCGACGAGCATGTCGTTGGCGTGGAAGGTGGCGACGGTGGACAGGTCAGCGTGCCGCACCAGCCGCCCGTCCGACTCCAACCGCCACACCGCCCGGTCGAGCATGGACACCACGAGCAGCCGGCCGTCCGGCAGCCAGCCGAGACCCGAGGGCTGGCCGGGCACCTGGCAGATCCGCTCCCGCGCGCCGGTAGCCAGGTCGAGCGCGAGCACCTCGTGCGCGTAGAAGTCGGACAGGTACAGCCGGCCGTCCGGGCCATGCCTCGGTCCCTCGCCGAAGTACAGCCCGTCGAGCAGGACCTCGGTGTGCAGCACGCGGTCGCCTCCCCGGTCGGCGTCGGTGGCGCCGCGACGCTATCCGCTCTTCCGGGGCAACCGGCACCACCAAGACGGTGATGATCGGGTAGGCGAAATGTCAGCCGGGGCCACGGTCGTACCGCGGTGGCCGGGCCGCGGTCGCCTCGCGGGCGCGGCGGCGGGAGCGGCGCCCGGAACTGGCGGAGGTGGGAACGAACGGACCCCCGCGTGGCGTTGACCCGTGGTGAGTAGCCCATCGCGGGAAACCCGCTCGGCAGAAGCGGCCGCGAGTGGGACGATGGAAGGAGTATGAGCGAATTTCCCATCAGCCCCGACGACGGCATCGAACCGCAGCCTTCGACGGGAGAGTTCGAACTCGCCGACCGTAGCGCGTTGCGCCGGGTCGCGGGCCTGTCCACCGAGCTTGCCGACATCACCGAGGTCGAGTACCGGCAGCTTCGGCTGGAGCGTGTGGTCCTGGTCGGGGTGTGGACCGAGGGCACCGCGGAGGAGTCCGACGCGTCGCTTGCCGAGCTGGCCAGGCTTGCCGAGACCGCCGGCTCGCGGGTGCTGGAGGGCCTGGTGCAGCGGCGCGACCGGCCGGACCCGGCCACGTACGTGGGCTCCGGCAAGGTCCGCGAGCTGCGGGACGTGGTTGTTGCCCTGGGCGCTGACACCGTGATCTGCGACGGTGAGCTGTCTCCCGGCCAGCTCCGCCAGCTCGAGGAGAAGCTCAAGGTCAAGGTGATCGACCGGACCGCGCTGATCCTGGACATCTTCGCCCAGCACGCGAAGTCCAAGGAGGGCAAGGCGCAGGTTGAGTTGGCCCAGCTGCAGTACCTGCTGCCGCGGCTGCGTGGTTGGGGCCAGGCGATGTCCCGGCAGGCCGGTGGCCGGGTCGCCGGGGGTGGCGGCATCGGCGCCCGCGGTCCCGGTGAGACCAAGCTGGAGACCGACCGGCGGCGGATCCACAAGCGGATCGCGAAGCTGCGCCGGGAGATCGCGGCGATGGGCACGGTCCGGGAGACCAAGCGGGTGCGCCGGATGGCCAACGCGGTACCCAGCGTGGCGTTCGCCGGCTACACCAACGCCGGGAAGTCGAGCCTGCTCAACGTGTTGACCGGCGCCGGCGTGCTGATCGAGGACGCCCTGTTCGCCACCCTCGACCCGACCACCCGCCGCACGGTCACCCCGGACGGGCTGCCCTACACGCTCACCGACACGGTCGGGTTCGTCCGGCACCTGCCGCACCAGCTGGTCGAGGCGTTCCGCTCGACGCTGGAGGAGGTCGCGGACGCCGACCTGATCCTGCACGTCGTCGACGGCGCGGACCCGATGCCGGAGCGGCAGGTGAACGCGGTGCGCGAGGTGCTGGCCGAGATCGGCGAGCAGCACACCGGGCAGATGCCGCCCGAGCTGCTGGTGGTCAACAAGATCGACGCCGCGGACGACGTGACCAGGGCCCGGCTGCGGCACCTGTTCCCGGACGCGGTGTTCGTCTCGGCGAAGACCCGCACCGGTGTCAGCGAGCTGCGCCGACGCATCGCCGAACTGCTGCCGGCGCCGGACGTGCTGGTCAACGTGCTGGTGCCGTACACGAAGGGCGAACTGGTGTCCCGGGTGCACGGCGAGGGCGAGGTGCTGACCCAGGAGTACACCGCGGAGGGCACCCAGCTCAGCGCCCTGGTGCGCCCGGACCTGGCCGGCCTGCTCGAACGTTTCGGGCGGGACGGCAGCCCGGCGTGATACCGGTCGATGCCCTGCCGCGTTACGGTGGTGTCAGCGCCTGTTCCTGAGGCCGTACCGTGTTCCCGCGGTCGTCATCGCAGGTCCGCCGGCTACCGGGGCAGGCTCTGAGGAGTCCACTGGGCAGGAGGAAACTGATGGGCGAGTTCAGCCCGTGGCACTGGGCCCTGGTGGCTCTGGTGTTCGTTCTGCTGTTCGGGGCGAGGCGGTTGCCGGACGCGGCTCGTGGCATCGGGCGGTCGCTGCGCATCTTCAAGGCGGAGATGCGCGCGGAGGATCACGAGTCCGAATCCAAGTCGGATTCCAAGCCCGCCGGAGAGCCGTCCGCACCTCCGCAGGTAACCGCGGGACCGAGCACGCCGCCGGAGGGCTCGGAGCCGCCGCGACCGGCGCCGGAGTCGGCACGGCAGGGCCCCGAGCCGGCACAGCCCGCCGAGGCGACACGGCCGCCGGAGTCGGCACGGGCCTCTGAGTCGGCGCGGCCGGCGCAGAACACGGCGGAACCGAACCGCCCCTCCGCACGCTGACCGTCCGGGCACCGACCAGCCGGTGGCACAGCCGCGCCGGCTGGCTGGTCGAGTAGGCGGTAGTCACGATCGAGGTGCGGCCACGGCCGCACCGCCAGGCGGCGCAGCGCGGCACCGAGAGGCGCAACGCTGCGCACGCCGGGTTCACAGTCGCCGCAACACCGCCACCACCTTGCCGAGCACGGTGGCCTCGTCGCCGAGGATCGGCTCGTAGGCCGGGTTGTGCGGCATCAGCCAGACATGCCCGTCTCGGCGCTTGAATGTCTTGACGGTCGCCTCGCCGTCGATCATCGCGGCCACCACGTCGCCGTTGTCGGCGGTGGGCTGCTGCCGGACCACCACCCAGTCGCCGTCGGTGATCGCCGCGTCGACCATGGAGTCACCGGCCACCCTGAGCAGGAACAGCTCTCCGTGGCCGACGATCTCCTTCGGCAGCGGAAAGACCTCCTCGATGTTCTGCTCGGCGAGGATCGGGCCACCGGCGGCGATGCGACCCACCAGCGGCACGTAGGCGGGTTCGGGCTGGTCCGTGCCGGACGGCTCGGCCGCAACCTCGACATCGGGCGGCAACATGCCCACCGCGCGGGGGCGGTTCGGGTCACGGCGGAGGTAGCCCTTGCGCTCCAGGGCCCGCAGCTGGTGGGCCACCGAGGATGTCGAGGTGAGCCCGACCGCCTCGCCGATCTCCCGCACGCTGGGCGGGTAGCCGTGCCGGTCCAGCCAGCTACGGATCACTTCCAGCACGCGGCGCTGGCGGGGTGTCAGGGCGGTGCCTTCGCCGCCGTCGGCCGGCTCCGGCAGGGCGCGGACATCGGTGCCGAGTTCCTTGCTGATCTCTGCCGCGGTCGGCCGTCCCGGGCCACGCCTGCCCGTTCGCGTCTCGATGTGGTCCCCCGTGCGTGCCACCGTGTTGCCTCCTTCGCCGGACCAGGCCGTGGGCCGGCATCCGATCTTCACCGAAGACGCTAGTCCGATTCGACCGCCAGATCAAACACCTGTTCGAAGGATTCGGTCCCGGGGTCTCGACTTCCCTGACGGTGGGTGGTAGACATTCGCACGGGCGTTCGATCGAACGGTTGTTCGAGTCGGCTGGAAGATGCTCGTTCCCCGTCACGGGAGGCGTCATGGCTGTGCTGCTGCACCGCACCCCCGGAGTCGACCAGCGCCGGGTCGCCGTGCCCGGCGGTACACCGCGACACGGCACACGGTTGGTGCTCGATGGTGCGGAGGTGTCGGCGCGGCCCGCGCGGCCGGCCGGCCGGCACCGGTACCGGGCCCCCGGTGGCCGCGCGGTGCTGGTCCGCCGCCGCCCGGAGCCGGCGCATTGCCGGATACGGCCGTCCGCCCATCCGGTTGTCTCGCTTGTCGGGATCGCCGCGCTGGCCTGCCTGGCGGTCGTGGGTCTGGGTCTGGTGGGCGCGCTGAGCGCGCCGTCCCCGGCGCCGTCCGGCCCGGCGGCCGGCGTGTCAGCCTCCTTCCGCCCGTAGGGCGGCGTTCCGGCCGGCCGCGCGGGTTCGCCGTGGCGGGGCTCGGGTGCGCTCACCGCGGTCGTGGTCTTCGGCCAGCGTTCTGCCTGCTCAGAACCTTCTTGGGTGCGGCGTTCCTTTCCCGCCCTTTCCCGCGCCGCTCGTGTCCCGCGATCCGTGGTGCTCGCGCCTCCCCGGGTCACGGCGTGGCCGGGTCGCTACGCCAGGTATTGAGGCGTGCGCCACTCGGTGAACTCGGCGCGTCGCGGCCGTGTCGGCTTGCGCCGCGCAACCCCATGGACTTAGTGTGCCGACACAACATCTAGTGGTTACACCGTTGTAGTTTGTCCACAAGTTGGGGTTGCGCGGTGGTGCTACCGGGGCGCCGCGGATAGGCTGGTGCTCGTCACCCGCCGTTGTGGCAGGCCCGCGCGGTGGCATGTGCTGGGGAAGAGGTGAGCAGGGTGCGGTGCCCGTTCTGCCGCCACCCGGAGTCCCGGGTGGTCGACTCCCGGGAGGTCGAGGAGGGCCAGGCCATCCGGCGTCGGCGGTCCTGCTCGCAGTGCAGCCGCCGGTTTACCACGGTCGAGGAACCCGTGCTCGCGGTGGTCAAGCGTTCCGGAGTCACCGAACCGTTCAGCCGCGAGAAGGTGGTGCGCGGCGTGCGCCGCGCATGCCAGGGCCGCCCGGTCGACGAGGACGCCCTGCAGCAGTTGGCGCACCGGGTCGAGGAGCAGATCCGCTCCGCTGGATGTGCCGAGATCCCGAGCCACGAGGTGGGGCTGGCCATCCTCGGCCCGCTGCGTGACCTCGACGAGGTCGCCTACCTGAGGTTCGCGAGCGTGTACCGGTCGTTCTCCTCCGTCGAGGACTTCGAGAAGGAGATCGCCGGCCTGCGCGCGGCCCGCCGAGGGGACGGCGCCGAGGTCGACGGCGTCGAGCGGGCTGACAAGCCCGCGAAGGCCGACAGGCCCGCGAAGGCGGAGAAGGCCGAGAAGGCGGGTCCCGCGCGTGAACCCGCCGTCTCGGAAGGCTGAGCCGGCGCGCGGGCCACACCGCCCGCGAAGGCATGCCCGACACCACGGCGAGCGCGGACGAACACACAACGGACCAACCGATCCACGCAGATGTCAGGCAGGTCGGCTGGACCGAACCGGACGGGGAGCCCGGACGGGGCCGAGCGACACGAGCGAGCAACCGAGGAGAGGGACGAGGCTATGACGGAGACCGTCGGAACCCCGGCCGCGGGTGGTGCGGCGGAGTCCGGGTCGGGCACGAAGAACGCCGCCAGGCGGCGGGGTGGCAAGGGGGCGCCCGGCCTGCGGATCACTCGCGTGTTCACCACCGAGGGCGTGCACCCGTACGACGAGGTGACCTGGGAGCGTCGGGACGTCGTGATGACGAACTGGCGGGACGGCTCGGTCAACTTCGAGCAGCGCGGTGTCGAGTTCCCCGAGTTCTGGTCGATGAACGCGACGAACATCGTCACCAGCAAGTACTTCCGCGGGGCGGTGGGCACCCCGCAGCGGGAGAACAGCCTGAAGCAACTGATCGACCGGGTGGTCGGCACCTACGTCCGGGCGGGCGTGGAGCACGGCTACTTCGCCAGTGACGCCGACGCGGAGGTCTTCGAGCACGAACTCACCTGGATGCTGCTGCACCAGGTGTTCGCCTTCAACTCGCCGGTCTGGTTCAACGTCGGTACCAAGTCGCCGCAGCAGGTGTCGGCGTGCTTCATTCTCTCCGTGGACGACACCATGGAGTCCATTCTGGACTGGTACAAGGAGGAGGGGCTGATCTTCAAGGGTGGTTCCGGCGCGGGGGTGAACCTCTCCCGCATCCGGTCCTCCAAGGAGCTGCTGTCCTCGGGCGGCAACGCCTCCGGTCCGGTGTCGTTCATGCGCGGCGCGGACGCATCCGCCGGGACGATCAAGTCCGGCGGCGCGACCCGCCGGGCCGCGAAGATGGTCATCCTCGACGTCGACCACCCGGACATCGAGGAGTTCATCGAGACCAAGGCCCGTGAAGAGGAGAAGATCCGCGTTCTGCGGGACGCCGGCTTCGACATGGACTTGGGCGGCAACGACATCGCCTCGGTGCAGTACCAGAACGCGAACAACTCGGTGCGGGTCTCCGACGAGTTCATGCGCGCCGTCGAGGCGGGCGGCGAGTTCGGGTTGCGGGCCCGCACCACCGGCGAGGTGCTGGAGAAGGTCGACGCCAAGCGGCTGTTCCGCAAGATCGCCCAGGCGGCGTGGGAGTGCGCCGACCCGGGGCTGCAGTACGACGACACGATCAACGACTGGCACACCTGCCCGGAGTCCGGCCGGATCACGGCGTCCAACCCGTGCAGCGAGTACCTGCACCTGGACAACTCGAGTTGCAACCTCGCCTCGATGAACCTGATGAAGTTCCTGCGCGAGGACAACACCTTCGACGCGCAGCTGTTCGTCCGCGCGGTCGAGCTGGTCATCACCGCGATGGACATCTCGATCTGCTTCGCGGACTTCCCGACCAAGGCCATCGGCGAGACCACCCGGAAGTTCCGGCAGCTCGGCATCGGCTACGCCAACCTGGGCGCGCTGCTCATGGCCACCGGCCACGCCTACGACTCCGACGGCGGCCGCGCGCTCGCCGCGGCGATCACCTCGCTGATGACCGGCGTCGCCTACCGGCGTTCGGCCGAGCTGGCCGGCGTCGTGGGGCCGTACCAGGGCTACGCCCGCAACGCGGATGGGCACCAGCGGGTGATGCGCAAGCATGCCGCGGCCAACGACATGATCCGCACCTACCACTCCAACGACGTGGCGGTGCGCAAGGTGGCCACCGAGGAGTGGCGGAAGTGCCTGGAGATCGGCGCCGTCAACGGCTGGCGCAACGCGCAGTCCTCGGTACTCGCGCCGACGGGAACCATCGGGTTGATGATGGACTGCGACACCACCGGGGTGGAGCCGGACCTGGCGCTGGTGAAGTTCAAGAAGCTGGTCGGCGGCGGGTCCATGCAGATCGTCAACCAGACCGTGCCGCGCGCGCTGAAGTCGCTGGGCTACGTGGACGAGCAGATCGAGGCGATCGTCGACTACATCGCCGAGCACGGCCACGTGGTGGACGCCCCGGGGCTGCGTCCCGAGCACTACGAGGTGTTCGACTGCGCGATGGGGGAGCGGTCCATCCCGGCGATGGGCCACGTGCGGATGATGGCGGCGGTGCAGCCGTTCATCTCCGGCGCGATCTCCAAGACGGTGAACATGCCCGAGCAGGCCACCGTGGAGGACGTCGAGCGGATCTACTTCGAGGGCTGGAAGCTCGGCCTCAAGGCGCTGGCCATCTACCGGGACAACTGCAAGGTCGGCCAGCCGCTGTCCGCCGGGAAGACGGCCAGGAAGTCCGGCGAACCGGAGAAGGTGGTCGAGTACCGACCGGTGCGCAAGCGCCTGCCGAAGAAGCGGCCGAGCCAAACGTGGTCGTTCACGGTCGGCGGCGCGGAGGGCTACCTGCACGCCGGTTCGTACCCGGACGACGGCCTCGGCGAGATCTTCATCAAGCTCGGCAAGCAGGGTTCGACCCTGGCCGGTGTGATGGACGCGTTCTCCATGTCGATCTCGGTTGGCCTGCAGTACGGGATTCCGCTGGAGTTCTACGTCTCGAAGTTCCTCAACCAGCGCTTCGAGCCGGCCGGCATGACCGACGACCCGGACGTGCGGATCGCCACCAGCGTGCTGGACTACCTATTCCGCCGGCTGGCCCTGGACTACCTGCCCTACGAGAAGCGCGCCCAGCTCGGCATCTTCACCGCCGAGGAGCGGGCCGCGCAGGTCAACGGTGAGAACGGGCCGTCCTCCGAGGTCGACCTGGAGACGTTGCGCAGCACGGTGGACGCCTCGCCGCAGCCGGCCGCGGCCGACGAACCCGGCCGGCGACCGGGCCAGACGATCAGCCCGGAACGGGTGGGTAGCTCCACCGAACTGCTCGAACTGCGGCACGGCAAGGCCGCGGACGCGCCGCTGTGCATGACCTGCGGCACCAAGATGCGGCCCGCCGGCTCCTGCTACGTCTGCGAGGGCTGCGGCTCCACCTCCGGCTGCAGCTGATTCCCGGCCCAGCCGGGCCGGAAGGTGGTTCTTGAGCACGCGGGGAGCCGACGGCGGCGTTGGCTCCCCGCTGGTGTCCTGCCGGAGACCCGGACCAGGCGGTCCGGACATCATTCGCGAGATCAGTGACGGTCGAGTCCCGGAATGGGCGCCCTGCGCCAGCATCCCGGGCCGCGGAGGGCATACCTGTCGGGCGGGGACCCGGCGGCGGCGCTAACTTCCCGCCGCGGCAGGCCACACCGACCGGGCGCACCGGTGCGGAGGTCAGCCGGGACGGGTCCTGCGCCGCCGCGCGCGGTCGGAAATCCGGGTGCGGTGCCCGCCAGGGCACGGATATGGTCGCGGCACTCTGATCGGATCGCGCCCGAGGAACCATGCCGCAGAACGGGAGCGGCACCGCGTGGTGTCACGGAGGGGCGGCACAGTTGATCCTGCCCTTCCGGAGGTGCCAACGTGATGAAGATCGGTCTCGGCATGCCCGTCGACGAGCCGGAGGCGCTGCTGTCCTGGGCGGCCGCGCGGAAGCGGGTCCATTCAGCACGCTCGCCCTGCTCGACCGGCTCGTCTACCACAACCCCGAACCGCTGGTGACCCTGGCGAGCATCGCCGGTGCCACGTCCCGCATCCGGGTGCAGACCGAGGTGCTGCTCGCCCCGCTGCGCGACCCGGTGCTGCTGGCGAAGCAGAGCGCGCGACCGCGCGGGTGGCCCGCTGGGGCGACGGTTTCATCGGCGCCGCCCCGCCGAGCTACCTGGAACGGCTGTTCGACCAGGTCCGCGGTCAGTGGGCGGCCGCGGGACGGGCCGGCCAGCCGCGGCTGCTTGCCCAGGCGAACGTCGCGATCGGGCCGCAGCACGTGCTCGACGCGGCCCGCGACGCCATCGGCGGGTACTTACGCCTTCCTCGGCGACACCCGCGCCGTTGCCGACGGGATGCTGGACAGCGCGGCGGCGGTGCGCCGAGCGATCGCGCAGTTCGCCGCGCTCGGCGCGGACGAGGTGATCCTGTACTGCTGGGCGACGGACGTCGACCAGGTCGACCGGCTTGCCGACCTGGTCGGCTGACCCGGCGCTACGGGGCGAAAGTCCTGACCGCCGACCGGAAATCACCCCGAGATTCCGCGGTACCGGAAGGGTTGCTCGATCCAGAATGGCGCGGTGTCACCGATCACTAGCGGCAGTTGCTCCGTACGTGTTCATCGTGGCGGCAATCCGCTCGCGCCCTTCCGTAACCGTGCCCGGGCAACTAGCCTCCGACAAAAGGTCACCGGCCGGCAGCGGATGGGAGGCGCCCATCATGCGGATCGCGGACGTGTTGCGGCGAAAAGGTTCGGCGGTCGTCACGGTGGAACCGTCGGCGACGGTGACCGAGTTGCTCGGGCTGCTGGCCGAGCACAACGTGGGCGCGCTGGTCGTGCTCGACGGCGAGCGGGTGGTCGGCATCGTCTCGGAACGTGACGTCGTGCGGCGGCTGCACGAGCGCGGTGCGCGGCTGCTCGACCAGTCGGTGTCGAAGATCATGACCGCCGCGGTGGTCACCTGTACCCCCGCAGACACGGTGGACCGGCTCACCGTGATGATGACGGAGAACCGCATTCGGCATGTGCCCGTGCTGGTCGACGGGAAACTCGCCGGCATCGTCAGCATCGGGGACGTGGTCAAGAGCAGGATCAGCCAACTCGAGGACGACCAAGAGCTTCTCGAGTCGTACATCGCACAGGCGCGCTGACCCGGATTCTGCCGGACCATTCTCCGCCCATTCCGGCGTGGAAGGGGAATGCCCATTGTGCGCCGGGTGGATCATCGCGCGGCAGAACACCGGTCCGGCCGGGCTTGGCGGTGCTCCCGACGAGCCGGCCGTGCTGGTGGGGCCCGCGCCGTCGGCGCTGTGACCGCTGCCGCCTGCTCGAACAACGCCAGCGAATGCGAGGGTCTCGGGTGATGTCGTAGCGTTCAGGTGTGGACATTGGCTTCGCCGCTCCGGTATCGGGTTCCTGGGCCACCGAGGAGAACCTGCTGCACATCGCCCAGCGGGCCGAGCAGTTCGGGTACCGCTCGCTGTGGACGTTCCAGCGCCTGCTGGCCCCGGTGGACCACTCCTGGGGCGAGACCTACCGCAGCGTGCAGGATCCGATCGTGGCGCTGGCCTACGCCGCGGCGCGCACGGAAAACATCCGGCTCGGTGTGGCCGTGCTGAACATGCCGTTTTCCAACCCGGTGCTGATGGCCAAGCAGCTGACCACGCTGGACATCCTGTCCCACGGCCGGCTCGAGGTCGGCCTGGGCAACGGCTGGTCGGACGAGGAGTACACCGCGGTCGGCGCATCCAAGCACGCCCGAGGTCGGCGGGGCGCCGAGTTCATCCGGCTGCTGCGGACACTGTGGACGGACGAGGTGGTGGCGCACGACGGCGAGTTCTACCGCGTCCCGCCGACCAGGATGGAACCCAAGCCGGTGCAGCGGCCGCACCCTCCGATCCTGCTCGGTGGTGCGGCCGAGCCGGCGCTGCGCCGCGCCGGGCGGCTCTGTGACGGCTGGGTGAGCAGCAGCCGCGCCGACCTGACCACCATCGGACAGTCGGTGGCCGCCGTGCGGGCCGCGGCCGAGGACGCCGGCCGGGACCCGGACGCCCTCCGGTTCGTCTGCCGTGGCGTGGTACGCGTCCGCCCGGCCGGCGCGGCGGACCGCAGGCCGCTCACCGGCACCCTGGACCAGATCCGCGGGGACGTCGAGGCACTGGCCGAGCAGGGCATCACCGAGGTGTTCGTGGATCTCAACTTCGACCCGGAGATCGGCTCGCCGGACGTGGATCCGGCCATGTCACTGCGCCGGGCGGACGAGGTGCTGGAGGCGCTCGCCCCCAAGGGCTGACCGGGGCCGGTCCCCGGTGCTGGCCACGGCCCCGTCACGGTCGCGGTGTGGTGAGCACGTCCAGCAGCCGGCGCAGGCCCGCGCGCAGCTCACCGTGGCCGGCCACCTCCACCGGGTCCGCGCCCAGGATGAGCCGGGTGAGCTGGGGGAGCGCGGACGCCGTCGCCACCAGCGCGAGCACCGCGTAGAGCAGCGTTTCCGGGTCCACGTCGGTGCGCACCGCGCCCCGCCGCTGGGCCTGCCGGATGGCCTCGACGCGCCGCCGGTAGTGGGCCGCGCGGTCGGACTCGTGTGGTAGCGGCGCGCTGCCGTGGTGCCGGGCCTCGGCGAGCAGCAACTGGACCAGGGTCGGGTGTTCCCGGTGGAAGTCCACCATGCGCGCCACGTACCCGCCGAGGTCGTCGGCGGCGAACGGTTCGGCCGCGGCCAGTTGCCGCATCGCCTCGTCCAGCACCGCGGTGAACAGGTCCTCTTTGTTGCCGTAGTAGTGGTACAGGCGTTCCTTGTTGGCCTCGGCGGCCGCGGCGATGCGTGCCACCCGGGCGCCCTCGAAGCCGTGCCGCGCGAACTCCTCGGCGGCCGCGCGGAGGATCCGGTTCCGGATCGGTTCGGTGCTCACCGGCCCAGCCTAGATATTCCAACCGTTTGGTTGTAGCGTTCCAACCGAACGGTTGGAGGCGCCATGGGTGAGCCAGCGATCGACGTCCGGCTGCGGGCCGGCGAACTCGGCGCGATCATCGGGCAGCACGGTCGGCTCTACCGCGCCGAGTACGGCCTCGACGAGCGGTTCGAGGCCTACGTGGCCTCCGGCGTGGCCGCCGCCGTGCTCGCCCCTTCCTGGCCGGAAACCCGGTTCTGGCTGGTGCGGGACGGTGACCGGCTGCTGGGCAGCGCCGCGGTGTGCCCGGCCGCCGAGGGTGTCGGCCAGTTCCGCTGGTTCCTGCTGGAGCCCGAGGTGCGCGGCCGCGGGTTGGGCCGGCGGCTGCTGGACGACGCGGTCGCGCACTGCCGCACGGCCGGCTACCACCGGGTGTTCCTGTGGACGATCGACCTGCTCCGCGCCGCGGCCGCGCTGTACCGCGGCGCGGGCTTCACCGAGACGGAGCGCCGGCCGCCGGCCGCACCCTGGGGCGTGACCACCTCGGAGGTGCGCTACGACCTCGTACTCCGGTGAGCTGGTCCGGAGCGTTTCGACCGTGGCGTGCCACCCTGCCTTCAGAGCCGAAGCGGTCGCGCCCGAGCTAGTCGACCAGGCCCATCCGGTAGGCGTAGGCGACTGCCTGTGCCCGGTCCCGCAGGCCCGCCTTGGCGAACAGGTGGTTGACGTGGGTCTTCACCGTCGCCTCGGTGACCACCAGCCGGCGGGCGATCTCCCCGTTGGACAGCCCCGCCGCGATCAGCCGCAGCACCTCCACCTCCCGTGGCGTGAGGCCCTCCGGCAGCTGCCCGGCCGGGCGCCGGTCGCGGGGGTCGCTCGCCGCGGCCACCAGCCGGCGCTGCACGTCGGCGTCGACCATGGACTGCCCGGCCGCGGCGGCCCGCAGCGCCCTGGCGATGGACTCGGCGTCGGCGTCCTTGGTGAGGTAGCCGCGGGCGCCGGCGCGCAGCGCGGCGAGCACCGACTCGTCGTCGGCGTAGGTGGTCAGCACGACGACCGCGGTGTCCGGGTGGTTGGCGACCACCCGCCGGGTCGCGGTGACCCCGTCGCAGCGCGGCATGCGCAGGTCCACCAGCAGCACGTCCGGCCGGTGCTCGCCGACCAGGCGCACCGCCTCCTCGCCGTCCGCGGCGGCGCCCACCACGTCGATTCGGGGGAGCAGCCCGAGCAGGGTGACCAGTCCCTCGCGAACCACGGTCTGGTCGTCGGCGACCACCACCCGCACCGGGTCCGCGGTCATGCTGCCCCCTTTCTGTGCCGCGAGTCCGCGCGCGCCCACGATCCCGTCGGCAGGGCCCGGCCCGTGACCGGCCTCGGCTTGCCGCGCACGGGCCCTGCCTCCCCGATCATGCGGCCCGGCGGCCGGAGCGCTCCCGATCACTGAAACCCCGTCCTCATGCCGGAACCACCAGCCGCACCCGCCACCCGTCGGCCACCGGTCCCGCCTCCAACTCCCCGCCCACCTGCTCGGCGCGTTCCCGCATGCCGACCAGACCGTAGCCGCCGGCCACGACGGTCGGTGCCGGCCGTCCGTCGGTGTTGGACACGGTGAGCACGACGTGCTCCGGGCGGTACTCCAGCACCACGCGGATCGTGCCGTCCGGCGCGTGCTTGCGCGCGTTGGTCAGCGCCTCCTGCGCGACCCGGTGCAGCGCCTGGGCGATCTCGGCCGGCAGCTCGCGGGGCGTGCCGTCGACGACCACGTCCGCCGCGGCGGCGCCTTCCAGACGCACCGCCGCGACCAGGTCGGCGATTCGGCGGTGCGGCGGTACGGGATCGTCGCGCAGCGCCGCGACCGCCTGCCGCGCCTCGGCGATGCCGTCGGCGGCGAGCCGCTGCGCCTGCTCGATCCGGGCCATCACCTCGGCGCTGGCACCCTCCCTGGCCAGCAACAGCCGGGCGGTCTGCAGGTTCAGCGACAGCCCGGCGAGCGAGTGGGCGAGCACGTCGTGCAGTTCCCGGGCGATCCTGGCGCGCTCGGCCAGCGCCGCGGCCCTTGCGTGCTCCTCCCGCGCCTGCTGCTCGCGGGCCAGCGCGAGCTGGGTCTGCTCGGTCCGCGCCTCCCTGCTGCGCCACACCAGCCCGCTGAGTGCCACCGCGACGGTGCCCAGCACCAGGGCGAACGCCGCGACGGCGGAGTCGTGGCGGAGCAGCACGCCCGTGATCTGCCCGGCGCAGGCGACCACCACGGTGATCGTAGCCAGGGTGTTGGTGCTGCGCCGCACCGCCCAGTGCACGCCGAGCAACGGGTTGATGAATGCGCTGCTGCCCGGCGCGGCCACGGTGAGCAGGCAACTGGTGACGACGAAGATCAGCAACCCGGTGCGGACCAGCCGGCGGGGCAGGCGGAGTTGCGGCAGCTGGCTGAGGTTGCCGAGCACGGCGAGCGCCACCAGGGCGACGAGCACCGGTTTGCCGCCGCCGAGCAGCTGCGGGCCCGGTCGGGTGACGGTGGTGAGCACCAGGACCGGCGCGGGGATCAGCCGCAGCCAGCGCGCCATGGCCGCCCAGGGGCGCGGCAGGTTGGCCGCATCTTCCAGCACGCCGCGCATCATGCCGCCGCCGGCCGGTGGCGGAACAGCCGGTCAGCGGCGTGCGGCCGGCACCGCCATCGGCACGCCCAGCCGCTGCCCGCGCCACCAGATGGCCACGTTCTGCGCGCCGATGGTCAACCCCATGCTGAGCGCGATCGATGCGCCGGCCAGCCGGTCGTCCACCCCGAGCAGGTGCCCGGCGAAGGCGAAGCCGACCCGCAGCGCGATGGTGAGCAGCCACAGCAGCAGGGTGAGCCGGGTGCCCCGCTGATACAGCGTCCCGTTCCGCTCACCGAGCGCCACGCTGGCGCCCCGGCCCAGGCCGACCAGCACCAGCAGCGCCACGTCCGCGCCGAACAGCAGCAGCGCGCCGGTAGACGCCGAGCCGAGCACGTTACCCATCCCGGCGACGCCGATCACCAGCAGCACGGCGGGCATCAGCACCAGCGACCTGGCCGTCACCGGCGAACCGGTCACCTGCCGGCCGATCACCCGCACCAGCACCAGCGCCGCGATGGCGACAGAGACCACGGCCTGCAACGCGGACACGACATCTCCCCTCTCCGCCGGCGCCGGCACGCCGCCGGCGCCTGGCGGGCAGCATGGCCGGTTGGGGGTCCGCCGCGCGTCGGCCCGTGGTTGGGTTCCGGGTGGATCGCTGTCTCCACCCCGGGGTGGAGACAGCAGGGTAGCGGGCACCCCTGACGAATTCCGGCTTCTGGCAGGCGTTCTCGCCGGGTTGTGCACAGCCGCCCCGGTTGTCCACAGCGGACGGTTCGACGCCCTCCCCGGCGGCTTCCCTGGTCGATCGTGGAGCCATGACGACGCCCTTGCGCCCCAGCATCCGGCTCCGCGACGCCGGTGACCTGATCGCCGCGGTGCCACACCTGCTCGGCTTCCACCCGATCGACTCGCTGGTGCTGGTCATCCTGCACGGCGAGGAAGCGCACCGGGTCGGGCTGACGCTGCGCACCGACCTGCCACCGCGGGAGCACCATGCCGAGGTGGTGTCCCAGTTGCTGCTGCCGGTCGACCGGCTCGACGCGACCGGAGCGTGGCTGGCCGTGATCGGCGGCGGCACGGCGGACCCGCCCGACCTCCCGCATCAGGACCTGGTCGACCTCACCGGCCGGGCACTGACCGCCCGCGGGATTCCGGTCGTCCACGCCGCGTGGGTGGCGGCCACCGTGGCCGGCGCCGCCTGGGCCTGCTACCACCCGGACCGCTGCTGCACCGGGCAGGTGCCGGACCCGGCGAGCAGCCCGCTTGCCGCGGCCACCGCGCTCGCCGGCGCGGTCACCTACGCCAGCCGGGAGGAACTGGCCGCGCAACTCGCCCCGGTCGACGGGTTGGCGCTGGCCCGCCGTTCCGCCCGGCTGGAACTGGCCGCGGAGGCCGCCGAACTGGACCGGCGGCTCGCCGGACCGGCGGCCGTCGTCCGCGATCTGGTCGCCGTGCACCAGGCGATCACCGACATGGCGAGTGGCAGGCTCGTGCTCGGCGACGAGGAGGTGGTCCGGCTGGCCGTCGCGCTGGCCGACCACCGGGTCCGCGACGCGTGCCTGGCCACCGCGGACGGTCCGCACGCGGCCGCCGCCGAGCAGTTGTGGCTCGCGCTGACCAGGGGCACCCCGGTGCCGGAACGCGCGGAACCGGCCACCCTGCTGGCCTTCGCCGCGTACCTGCGCGGGGACGGCGCGCTGGCCGGCATCGCGCTGGACACGGCCGAGGCCGCGCATCCCGGGCACCGGCTGGCCGGCCTGCTCCGCCGCGCCCTCGACGCCGGCCTGCCGCCGGCCCGGCTGGCCGTGCTCGCCGCGGACGCCGCCGCCGACGCGGAACGGCTGATCGAGGCGGGGGAATCCCGATGACCGCGGCGGCTCCCCGCATCAACCGCGGGCGGTGGTCGACCAGCCGTGGCGGGGTGGCGGTGGCGAGCCCCGGGACAGCTCGGGGCGGGTCAGACTCGCAGGGCCTGCCGGGTGAACGCCCATGCGTCGCCGACGATGTCGGCGAGGTCCGGACGCTGGGGCGTCCAGCCCAGTTCCAGGCGGGCGCGCTCGCTGGAGGCCACCAGCGCCGCCGGGTCACCCTCCCGGCGCGGCGCCACCGCGGCCGGGATCGGATGCCCGGTGACCTCGCGGCAGGTGTCGATCACCTGCTTCACCGAGAAGCCGGTGCCGTTGCCGAGGTTGTAGACGACGTGCTCGCCGGGCTTGGCGCGGTCCAGGGCGAGCAGGTGCGCGTCGGCGAGGTCGGTCACGTGGATGTAGTCCCGGACGCAGGTGCCGTCCTCGGTCGGCCAGTCGTCCCCGTAGATCTGCACCTGCTCCCGCTGCCCGAGCGCCACCTGCAAAACGATCGGGATGAGGTGGGTCTCCACCGCGTGCCGCTCGCCGAACCGCCCGTGTGCGCCGGCCACGTTGAAGTACCGCAGGCTCACCGCGGCGAGCCCGTGCGAGGCCGCGTAGCTGGCCATCGCCATGTCGATGGCGAGCTTGGTGGCGCCGTAGGTGTTGGTGGGCCGGGGCGGGGCGGTCTCCGCGATCGGCACCTCGTCGGGCTCGCCGTAGGTGGCCGCGGTGGACGAGAACACCAGCCGCGGCGTGCCGTGCTCGCGCATGGCCTCCAGCAGGCGCAGCGAGGTCACCACGTTGCCGTGCCAGTACTTGGCCGGATCCTGCATGGACTCGCCGACCAGCGACTTGGCGGCGAAGTGCAGCACCCCGTCGAAACCCTCGCCCAGCAGGGAGCCGGCCACCTCGGAGACGTCGCCCTCGACGAACCGGCAGCCCTCGGGAACCGCGTCGGCGTGCCCGGTGGACAGATCGTCCACGACCACGACCTCGTGCCCCGCCTCCACCAGCCGAGCCGCGCACACGCTGCCGACGTACCCTGCTCCGCCAGTCACGAGCAGTTTCACCGTGTTGCCTGCCTTCCTGATCGCGTGCCCACCGCGGGGCGATCGTCACTCGTCGCGGCCGGCGCCCGCCGAGGGCACCGCCGTGAACAGGCGCGGGGCGGTCAGCGAACGCCGGGCGAAGGCCGAGGACACCGCCCGGCGGACGGCGCTCTCCCGCTCCTCGGGCACCAGCGCGATCGCCGAGCCACCGAACCCGCCGCCGGTCATCCTGGCACCCAGCGCACCCGCGTCGAGCGCCGCCTCCACGGCCACGTCCAGTTCCAGGCAGGACACCCGGTAGTCGTCCCGCAAGCTGCTGTGCGAGGCGGTCAGCAGGGGGCCGGTATCGGCCAGCTGCCCGGCGCGCAGCAGGTCTACCGTGCGCAGCACCCGGTCGTTCTCCGTCACCACGTGCCGCACCAGCGGGCGCAGCGGTTCGGGCAGCGCGGCCAACGCGTCGGCGAGGCCCTCGCCGGTGACGTCCCGCAGCGCTGGAACCCCGAGCAGTTCGGCGGCGCGTTCGCAGCCCTGCCGGCGCTGCCCGTAGCCGCTCTCGCTGTGGGAATGGCTGGCGCGGGTGTCGATGACCAGCACCGCGAGCCCTCCCTGAGCGGCGTCGAACGGCACTTGCTCGGACTCGCCCGAGCGCACGTCCAGGAACAGCGCGTGCTTGGCGGTGCAGCACAGCGAGGCGGTCTGGTCCAGCAGGCCGGTCGGGGCACCGACGAAGTCGTTCTCCGAGCGCTGCACCCAGCGGGCGACCTCCAGCCGTCCGGGACCGCCGGCCGACTCGTCGGGCGTGGTTCCGGCCAGGCCGAGCAGCGCCAGCGCCACGGCGCACTGCAACGCATGCGAGGAGGACAGCCCGGCGCCCGATGGCACGTCCCCGGCCACCACCAGATCGGCTCCGCCGCTGATCCCGTGGTCACGCAGCACCCACGCCACGCCGGCCGGATACG
The DNA here is from genome assembly GCF_005405885.1 of Gandjariella thermophila. Taxonomy (GTDB): domain Bacteria; phylum Actinomycetota; class Actinomycetes; order Mycobacteriales; family Pseudonocardiaceae; genus Gandjariella; species Gandjariella thermophila. Next base: position 27,972 of record NZ_BJFL01000007.1, on the reverse strand, counting down.
CGGCCCAGCCGGACACCCGGCCCGGGGCCAGCTCGGCCACCCGCACCGGCTCGGCGTGCTGTGGCTTGCCGTCGTCGCCGATCGTGGTGACGGCGAGCATGCCGTCGCCGCGGGCGGCCGCGGCCACGGCGATCCGGTGCGGCAGCGCGAAGGGCAGCACGAAGCCGTCGTTGTAGTCGGTGTGCTCGCCGATCAGGTTCACCCGGCCCGGGGCGGACCACACCCCCTCGGCCGCGCGCCCATGGTGGGCGGCGAAGGCGTCGGCGGCTCGCCGCGCCGGCGACGTGCGGTGCGAAGTCCGCATCAGGGAGCGGCCACGAGGACGGCGTGGGCGACGGCCGGCGCCAGTTCCGCGGACTCGCCCTTGCCCCGGACACAGATGCGCCGGTTCGTGCCGGCCGTCGGGGTGATGTCCACGGTGTTCCCCGGCATCACGCCGATCGACTTCAACTCGGCCATCAGATCCGGGTCGAGCTGGACGTGCTCGGCGATGCGGCGCACCACCACCCGGCCGCCGCCACGGCGGGCCACCTCGTCGATGCGCACCAGGTCAGCCTCGGCGGGCGGAGCCGGTTCCCCGGCGCCGAGCTTGTCCAGCCCGGGAATCGGGTTCCCGTACGGGGAAGTGGTCGGGTGGCCGAGCAGCGTGACCAGCTTGCGCTCCACCGCCTCGCTCATCACGTGTTCCCAGCGGCACGCCTCGCTGTGCACGTGCTCCCATTCCAGGCCGATGATGTCCACCAGCAGGCGCTCGGCGAGCCGATGCTTGCGCATCACGGCGATGGCCAGTTCGCGGCCCTTCTCGGTGAGCCGCAGGTGGCGGTCTTCGGCGACCACCAGGAGCCCGTCCCGTTCCATCCGCGCCACCGTCTGGCTCACCGTGGGGCCGCTCTGCCCGAGCCGCTCGGCGATGCGCGCGCGCAGCGGCACCACACCCTCTTCCTCCAGCTCGAAGATGGTGCGGAGATACATCTCCGTGGTGTCGATGAGGTCGTTCACACCGGCTCTCCTTCGTCGCCATTGATGCTAGTCGCCGACACCGACGCGGTGCCCCACTCGGGCGGTCGGAGTCGTCCCGGGCCGGCGGCGCGGGCCGGCAGGGGCGCGGCAGGATGGAGGTATGCACCCGCTGATCAGCACCAGTGACCTGGCCCGCGCGGTCGCGGCCGGCGAGCGTCCGACCCTGCTGGACGTGCGCTGGCGGCTCGGCGGCCCACCGGGGCGGCTTGACTACGAGCGCGGCCACCTGCCCGGCGCGGTGTTCGTCGACCTGGACACCGAGCTGGCCGGCGAGCCTGGCGCCGGCGGACGGCATCCGCTGCCCGAGCCGGACACGCTGCAGGAGGTGCTGCGCCGCGCCGGGGTGCGGGCCGGCCATCCCGTGGTGGCCTACGACGCCGGTGACGGGTCCACCGCGGCGCGGGCGTGGTGGCTGCTGCGCTGGGCCGGCCACCGAAGGGTCGCGGTGCTCGACGGCGGCTACGCCGCGTGGGTCGCCGAGGGACGCCCGGTGACCACGGAGGTTCCGCATCCCGCTCCCGGGGACATCGAGGTGCGGCCCGGCGCGATGCCGGTGCTGGATGCCGACGCGGCCGCCCGGCTGGCGCGGGAGGGGTTGCTGCTGGACGCCAGGGCGCCGGAGCGCTACCGCGGCGACACCGAGCCGGTGGACCCGAGGGCCGGCCACCTGCCGGGCGCGGTGAACGCCCCGTTCAGCCAGCACATCGGCGGCGACGGCCGGTGGCGGGCGCCGGCCGAATTGGCGGAGCGGTTCGCCGCGCTGGGTGCCCGGGGCGACCGCCCGGTGGGCGCGTACTGCGGCTCCGGCGTCACCGCGACCTCCGTGGTGCTCGCCCTCGAGGTGGCCGGGGTGACCAGCGCGGAGCGGCCGGCGGCGCTGTATGCCGGATCCTGGTCGCACTGGTGCACCGATCCGGCCCGACCGCTGGCCACCGGCGACCAACCGGGCTGAGTCGCCGACCTGGCTGCGGTCGCCGACATCCGGCTGCCGCCGATGCGGCTGAGCCGTCGATATCCGGCTGCCTCAGCAGATCCGGCCGCCGCCGCCGGCGACGGTGGCCGTTCGCCCCTGGGCCGATGCGGGGTGGCGTGGCTTAGGGTGCCCGCATGGGTACGCCAGCCGCCATCGTGTGGGATTCCGCGCTCCTCGGCTACGACCTGGGCGGGGACCACCCGTTCAACCCGGTCCGGCTGGACCTCGCGGTCCGGCTGGCCCGCTCCCTGGGCGTGCTGGACGGGGTGGATCTGCTGCCCCCGGAACCCGCGGCCGACCGCGACATCGAGCGGATCCACGACCCGGGCTACCTCACCGCCGTGCAGTCCGCCCCCACCGCCGGCTGGGACATCGGGCACGGGCTCGGCACCGCGGACAACCCCGTGTTCGACCACATGCACGAGGTGAGCAGCCTGGTCGTCGGCGGCTCACTGTTGGCCGCCGCCCGGATCGCCGCTGGGGAGGTGGCCAGGGCGGTGAACATCGCCGGCGGGCTGCACCACGCCATGCGCGACCACGCGGCCGGCTTCTGCGTCTACAACGACTGCGCCGTGGCCATCTCCTGGTTGCTGGACAACGGCTTCGACCGGGTCGCCTACATCGACGTCGACGTGCACCACGGCGACGGCGTACAGGCCGCCTTCTACACCGACCCCCGGGTGCTCACCGTCTCGCTGCACCAGCACCCGATGACCCTGTGGCCGGGAACCGGCTACCCGCGCGAGGTCGGCGCCGACGGCGCGGAGGGCAGCGCGGTCAACATCCCGCTGCCGCCTGCCACCCACGACGCGGCCTGGCTACGCGCCTTCCACGCGATCGTGCCCTCGGTGCTCGCCGAGTTCCGGCCGCAGGTTCTGGTCACCCAGTGCGGCGTGGACACCCACCGGGAGGACCCGCTGGCCGACCTGTCCCTGTCCGTGGACGGCCACCTGGCCATCTTCCGGGCGCTGCGCGACCTCGCGGAACGCTACGCCGGCGGCCGGTGGCTGGTGCTCGGCGGCGGCGGATACGAGTTGGTGCGCGTGGTGCCGCGGTCCTGGGCCCACCTGCTGGCCACCGTGCTGGACCGGGACGTGGAGCCGAACACGCCGCTGCCGGCGGACTGGGTGGCGCACACGAGCCGGCTCGCGCCTCGGGTGCCGCTGCCGACATCCATGACCGACGGCGTCGATCCCGGGTTCGCCCGCTGGGACGGCACCGAGGACGAGCAGGTGGACAGCGCCATCCGGGCGGTGCGCAACGCCGTGTTCCCGCTGCACGGTCTCGATCCGGACGACCCGAGGGACTAGGGCATGGCGGCCACGGGCGGGATTCCGCCAGGCAGGACCGGCCGGGCGGCGAGGCGCCGTACCGCCGCGGCCGCGCCACGGCGGTCGCGGACGCACCCGGAGATACCCGGCCCCGCGGGGCCGGGCACGGTGGCGACAAGGAGGGTCCGAAGTGGACCGTTCGCTTCCCGAGGATGACCAGGGTGACCGGAGCCACCCGAGCGGTCGGAAGGCGGCACCCGACCCGTACGACTACCCGAGGCACTGGGAGGCCGACGTCGTGCTCAGCGACGGCGGCACGGTGCACCTGCGACCGATCACCCCGGACGACGCGGACCGGCTGCTCGCCTTCCACGGCCGGCTGTCCGAACGCACCCGGTACTTCCGCTACTTCGGCCCCTACCCCCGCATCCCCAAGCGCGACCTGGAGCGCTTCAGCACCGTCGACCACGCCGACCGGGTGGCCTTCGCCGCCATGCTGGGCAACGACATCGTCGCCGTCGGCCGCTACGACCGGCTCGGCGACAGCGACTCCGCCGAGGTCGCGTTCGTCGTCGAGGACAACCACCAGGGCCGCGGCCTCGGCTCGATCCTGCTGGAGCACCTGGCGGCGGCGGCCAGGGAACGCGGCCTGAAACGGTTCGTCGCCGAGGTGCTCGCGGAGAACAGCACCATGGTCCGGGTGTTCCGGGACGCCGGGTACCAGGTCAGCCGGGCGTTCGAGGAGGGCGTGCTGCACCTGGAGTTCGCCATCGACCCCACCGAGGAGTCGGTGGCCGTGGCCCGCGCCCGAGAGCAGGCAGCGGAGGCGCGCAGCGTGCACAACCTGCTGCATCCGCGCTCGGTCGCGGTGATCGGCGCCTCGACCGACCACACCAAGATCGGCCACGCGGTGCTGCGGAACCTGCTCGCCGCCGACTTCGCCGGCACCGTCTACCCGGTCAACCCGGAACACCGCTCGGTGCGCGGTGTGCGCGCCTACCCGTCCGTGCTGGACATCCCGGACCAGGTGGACCTCGCGGTGGTCGCGGTGCCGGCGTCCGGGGTGGACGAGGTGATGGACGCCTGCCTGGCCAAGGGGGTCAAGACGCTGGTGGTGATCTCCTCCGGGTTCGCCGACGCCGGGCCGGACGGGCGCAGCGCCGAGCTGCGGCTGGTGTCCGAGGCGCGGGCACACGGCATGCGGGTGGTCGGACCGAACGCACTCGGCGTGATCAACACCGACCCGGGCGTGCGGCTGAACGCGACCCTCGCGCCGCGGCTGCCCGGCCGCGGCCGCACCGGGTTCTTCTGCCAGTCCGGCGCGCTGGGCACGGCCATCCTCGCCGACGCGGCGGACCGCGGGCTCGGCCTGTCCACCTTCGTGTCCGCGGGCAACCGCGCCGACGTGTCCGGCAACGACCTGCTGCAGTACTGGGAGACCGACCCGGCCACCGACGTGGTGCTGCTGTACCTGGAGTCGTTCGGCAACCCGCGCAAGTTCGCCCGGCTGGCCCGCCGGCTGGGACGCAGCAAGCCAATCGTAGCGGTGAAGTCGGGCCGGCACGCCGTGCGGCCGGAGCTGGCCGCCACCTCGGTCCCGGTGGACGAGGCCAGCGTGCGGGCGCTGTTCGAGCAGGCTGGGGTGCTCCGGGTGGAGACGCTCGCGCAGCTCTTCGACACCGCGCTGCTGCTCGCCCACCAGCCGCTGCCGCAGGGCCGGCGGATCGCCGTGGTGGGCAACTCCACCGCGATCGGCGTGCTGGCCGCGGACGCCGCGCTGTCCCAGGACCTGATCCTGGCGTCGGAGCCGGTGGACGTCGGGTCGCAGGCCGGGCCGGCGGACTTCGCCGAGGCGGTGCGCGCCACGCTGTCCCGCGACGACGTGGACGCCTTGGTCGTGGTGTTCGTGCCGCCGTTGGCGGTGCCCGGCACGGCGTACGCGCGGGCGCTGCGGGAGGCCGTGGCCGGCGCCGCGTGCAGCCGGCGGAAGCCGATCGTGTCCACCTTCCTGGCCCTGGAGGGCGTGCCCGAGGAACTGGCCGTGCCCGGCCCGGACGGCGCACCGACGCGGGGTTCGGTGCCGTCCTATCCCAGCCCGGAGCGGGCGGTGTTCGCGCTGGCCCGGGTGATCCGGTACGCCGAGTGGCGGTCCGCGCCGCAGGGCCGTTTCGCCCGGCCGGACGGCGTCCGCGCCGAGGACGCGCGGCGGCTGGTCGCCGATGCCATGGCCGCCGAGGGGGAGGAGCGGCTGCTCACCGACGCCGAGACGGTGCGCCTGCTGGACTGCTACGGCATCCGCGTCGTGCCGTTCCGGGTGGTCGGCACGGCGGACGAGGCGGTGGCCGCGGCGGAGGAGCTGGGTTACCCGGTGGCGCTGAAGTCGGCCGCCGAGCGGTTGCGGCACCGCACCGACCTGGCCGGCGTGCGGCTGGACCTGGACACCGCGGAGAGCGTGCGCGGCGCCTACACGGCCCTGCATGGACTGTCCGGAGTGGACGAGATGTATGTGCAACGCATGGCCCCCAAGGGAAACTCGTGCGTGATCGGCCTGCAGGACGATCCGTCGTTCGGCACCCTGGTCTCGTTCGGACTGTCCGGTGTGGCCAGTGACCTGCTCGGTGACCGGGCGTACCGCGCGGTCCCGCTCACCGACGCGGACGCGGCCAACCTGGTGCGGGCACCGCGGGCCGCGCCGCTGCTCACCGGCTACCGCGGCGGCGACCCCGCCGACCTGGAGGCGCTGCAGGATCTGGTCCTGCGGGTGGCCGCGCTGGCCGAGGACGTACCCGAGGTGCGCGGGCTGGTCCTGGAACCGGTGCTGGCCTCGGCGGACGGGGCGCACGTCTCCGGCGCGCGGGCGACCGTCGGCCCGCCGCCGTCCCGGCACGACACCGGGCCGCGGCGGCTGCGCTCCTTCGGCGTGGACTGGGCGTCGTCCGCGCGGACCAGCTGAGACCCTGGGGGCGCTGACCGGCTGCTGTCGGCGGGCTCACAGCCGTGTCGCCACCGTGGCGGTACCCAGACCACCGGGAACCCAGCACGTTGGGTGCGTGGCGCAGAGCATTCTGGGAAGGCCCGTCTGGTGGACCGAGGAGAACGAGCGGGCGGTGGCCGTCCAGCTCACCCACGGCCCCGGCACCTGGTTCGCCGAACGGTTCGTCTCCGAGACCGGCTCCGAGGTGACCGTCGAGCTGTCGCTGCGCGGCCGCGGCACCGGGTCGCCGCATCGGAGCCCCGGCGGGCCGGTGGTGGCCGGCGGGGACGACGCGTCGCCGGTGACCCTGTCCACCCTGCGGGCGCGGCTGCGCGAGCCGCTCGGGGACCGGCGGCTGGTGATGGTGGTGGACGGCGACCGAATTTCGCCAGTGCGCGCCAGCGAGCCGGGCGGGGTGACCGGGCTGTGTTCTCGCTCGACGCCGGAGCAGGGCAGGGTGCCGGCGCACCGGGCCGGCGACCCGGTGCGCGCGGGCATTCCCGAGCACGGCCGGGTGCCCCGCTACTACGCGGTGAAGACGGAGCTGCTGGCGCTGGTGCGGGCCCTCGGGGAGGGGGCGGCGCTACCCGCCGAGCGGGAGCTGGCGGAACGGTTTGGGGTGTCCCGGGTGACGCTGCGGCAGGCGGTCAGCGAACTGGTGCTGGAGGGGCGGCTGCAGCGCCGGCACGGCAGCGGCACCTACGTGGCACCGCCGAAACTGGTGCAACCGCTGAGCCTGATGAGCTACACGGAGGGGATGCGCCGGCAGGGCGTGACACCCGGACACACCGCGATCACGGTGGAGGAGCTGCCCGCCGACGACGGCCTGGCCGTGGACCTGCGGATCGAGCCGGGCGCGCCGGTGGTGCACCTCGAGCGGGTGTTGCTGGCCGGCGCGGAGCGGATCGGCCTGGAGTCCACCTACCTGTCCCGGCAACGGTTCCCCACCCTGGTCGAGGAGTTCGACCCGGCCGACTCGCTGTACGCGTGCCTGCAGCGGCGGTTCGGTGTAACGCTCGGCGAGGCGCGGGAGCGGCTGGAGACGGTGCTGGCCACGCCGCGTGAGGCGATGCTCATCGGCACCAATCCGGCCATGCCGATGCTGCTGCTGCACCGGGTGGCCTACGACGTGGAGGGGCGGCCGGTGGAGCGGGTGCGCTCGCTGTTCCGCGGCGACCGGTTCAGTTTCGTGGCCCGGCTGCGCGCCGAGGGCTGATCGGGCGGAGCGCAACGGTGCGGGGGCCGGACGCGCCCGCCGCGGTGCCGGGTCCGCTCGACGGCGGATCCGGCACCGCGGGGACCATCCGGCCCCCGCCGGTGCGGGGCGCGGGCAGACCGGCGTCGCTGGGCGCTGGGCGACGCGGGAACGCACCCCGTGGCTCCCGGCTACCCGCCGCAGGGGCCGTTGTCGGTCCAGACGTTCTGGCTGTTGTTGCCGGGGGTGTCGCCTTGGGTCCACCATTTGGCGGTCCAGGTGTGGCCGTTGTAGGAGACGACGGCGCCGCCGTTGTAGGCGGTGGTGGGGTTCCAGGCGGGTGCGCTGCAGCCCTGGGTGGGTGGGTTGGTTGTGGTGGTTGCGGTGCAGGGGCCGTTGTCGGTCCAGACGTTCTGGCTGTTGTTGCCGGGGGTGTCGCCTTGGGTCCACCATTTGGCGGTCCAGGTGTGGCCGTTGTAGGAGACGACGGCGCCGCCGTTGTAGGCGGTGGTGGGGTTCCAGGCGGGTGCGCTGCAGCCCTGGGTGGGCGGCTTGGTCGTGGTGGTCGTGGTGGTCGTTGTCGTGGTGGTGGTCGTGGGCGGCGGCGGTCCGGAGCAGCCGGCCGTGCTGCCGTTCACGTCGTTGACCAGCGTGTTGAACAGCGTCGCGTTCGGGTCGAGGTCGTACAGCGAGAACATCATCACGCCGCCCAGACCGTTGCAGTGCACGTAGTCGGCGCGGTCCCGCAGGGACTGGGTCGACTCGCCGGCGTAGAAGTTCGTGCCGTCGTAGAACCACGCGGATCGGGTGGTGGGGTCGTAGAACGTGTCGGCGGGATTGTCCACGATGCCGGTGAGTTCCTTGTACATGGCGACACCGGGCACGTTGCCGCTGAGCGCCTTCCCGGCGGACGGCCCGCTGGCGCTCTGGTAGAGGCCGTGGTTGTTGCCGGCCGGCACGCCGGTCCAGCCGCGGTAGTAGAACGGCACGCCCAGATTGAGCTTGCTCGCCGGGAAACCGCCCGGGATGCCGTAGGCGGCATCTCCCGCCGTGTAGGCCCTGACGATCGAGTCGATGTTGTACTTCTCGCTGCCGGGTGGGATGGCCGTGCTGGGGTCGTTCGGCGACGGGTAGAGCGGGTCCTGGAAGTTGGTCGGTCCGGTCGCGTCCCACGCACCGTGCATGTCGTAGGTCATCGCGTCGGCGAAGTCCAGGTACTGGCCGATCCGATCGGTCTGGATCTTGGCGACCTTGTCCTGCCCGCCGGGCACGGCGGCGGTCAGGTAGTAGTGCCTGCCGCCCAGACCGTCCAGTTCGGCCCGGAACTCGGCGAGCAGCGCGGTGAAGTTGGCGGTGTCGTTCGGGCTGGTGTGGTTGCCCAGGTGGCCGCCGCTGGACGCCGGGTACTCCCAGTCGATGTCGAAGCCGTCGAAGATGCCGGCCGCGGTGCCCGGCCCGCCGTAGCCGCCCGCCGCCGGGATGTTGCCCTTGATGAACATGTCGATGCAGGAGCCGACGAACTTCTTCCGGGCGGCGTCGCTGGCCGCCACGTCGGAGAAGTACTTGGAATACGTCCATCCGCCGATCGACAGCAGCACCTTCAGGTTGGGGTGCTTCTTCTTCAGCTCCTGCAACTGGTGGAAGTTGCCGGCGATGGGCTGGTTCCAGGTGTCCGATGTGCCGTCGACGCTGATGCCGGCGTCGAAGGTCTTCTGGTAGTCGGCGAACTGGTCGCCGGCGCCGTCACCCGCGTTCGGGTCGTTCTCGCCGCCCGGATCGGGGTCGGTCGCCTTGGTGGTCTCGAAACAGGTCAGGTTGACCGGGTCGATGTTCTCGAAGTCGTAGATCAGGTAGTCCAGCTTGTCCGCGATGCCCTGCTGGTCCACGTTCTTCAGGTAGTACGCGTTCTGGTAGATGCTCCACTGGTCGTAGTAGGCGACCTTGGTCCCGCCGCTGGTGGCGGCCGTGGTGGTAACGGCTGGCTGTGCGGCGCCGGCGCCGGCGACCGTGGCCAGGCCCCCGACGACCGCCGCGGCACTCATGGCCGCGACTACCGCCGTCGTCCTGGACAACCGCCAATTTGTTAATCGCATGCTGGTTCCTCCGGTGGTGTGCAGGGAGCACCGTGGAGTGCTGGAAAGGGCGCGGCGGGCAGGCAGGGGATCCACCCGCCGCACCCGGGGCTACTGGCCGCAGGGGCCGTTGTCGGTCCAGACGTTCTGGCTGTTGTTGCCGGGGGTGTCGCCTTGGGTCCACCATTTGGCGGTCCAGGTGTGGCCGTTGTAGGAGACGACGGCGCCGCCGTTGTAGGCGGTGGTGGGGTTCCAGGCGGGTGCGCTGCAGCCCTGGGTGGGTGGGTTGGTTGTGGTGGTTGCGGTGCAGGGGCCGTTGTCGGTCCACACGTTCTGGCTGTTGTTGCCGGGGGTGTCGCCTTGGGTCCACCATTTGGCGGTCCAGGTGTGGCCGTTGTAGGAGACGACGGCGCCGCCGTTGTAGGCGGTGGTGGGGTTCCAGGCGGGTGCGCTGCAGCCCTGGGTGGGCGGCTTGGTCGTGGTGGTCGTCGTGGTCGTCCCGGTGGGCGGGGTGGCGCCGGCGAACTTCGCGGTGAACTTGGTGAAGTCCCACGGACCCTGGGTCACGCTGGAGCAGGTGCCGGACGTGGTGCCGGGTTCCGCCGGGCTGCACTGCCGGTCCCGGTTGACCGACCAGAACGTGTAGCGGGACAGGCCGTGGCCGGTGGCGTAGTCCAGCACGCTCTGGAAGTCCGCCTGGCGGAAGTACTCCCCGGTGTCCGAGCGCCCGTTCATCTGCGAGACGCCCTCGTGCCGGTAGGCGGTGGCGCTGTCCCAGCCGAAGGTGTTCATCAGCTTGGTGTGGAACGCCTCCAGGGCGCTGATCTGGCTGCTCGCCCCGTTGAACCCGCCGTCGAACGGCATGATCGAGTAGTTGGCCGGGGTGAAGCCGAGGCTCTTGGCCGTGTTCAGCACGTTCTGTCCGAAGTAGCCGGTGCCCTCGGCGGTGCCGGCCGTGGTGATCGAGACGTACAGGCCGGGGTTGTTGCGCTGCAGGATCTGCGCGGCGCCCACCTCGTTGTTGATCGCCGCGGTGTTCTCGTACTCCGGCTCCTCCAGGTCGAAGTCGATCGCCTTGAGCTGGTACTTGTCGATCACCTGCTGGTACGCCGCCGCCGTGGCTTCGGCCGTGCCGCAGGTCTGGCCGAGTTTCGTGCCGCCGTACCCGCCGACGGACACCTCCACGTCGCCGCCGTTCGCGCGTACCGTGTTGATCATGCCGGCCACCGCGGTGTCCGAGGACACCGCCGCGGTGCCGTCCCAGGTGGGTGTGCAGCCACCGCCGCCCGGCGCCAGGATGAACGCCAGCATGAACGATTTCTGCCCGGTGGCCGCCATCACCTGGGACAGGTCCGGCGGGTCGTTGTCCAGGGGCATCACGTACGGCGCCGCGCCGTACCAGTTGCTGCCCAACGCGGCGTTGGGCGTCGCCGTGGTTGCGGATAAGTCGCTCGCGTTCGCCGCGATGGCCGTGGCGCCGGCCAGCACGGCGGAGGCGGCCAGGGCGTAGGACGCCACCTTCAACCGCTGCACCTGCTGTCCTCCTCGCTGTCGAAGACCGGGGTGCGGCGGGCCGGTCGGCCGGCACCGCGCACCCGACACGCCGGCCGCGGCGCGTCCCCGGGAACGGCGTTCCGCCGCCCCGATCGCGGGGCCTGCCGGCCACGAATGGGCGGGACGCCCAGCGGTACGCCGCGCAGTTGATCTGTGTGATGCGTCACGGCCGTACGGGTGATTCACAACTTTGGACTAGACCACTGACGATGTCAAGGCTTTGGCCTAGACCAATTTCGCTAGTCCGTTCCGGTGAGCGGTAGCGCCTGCGTGAGGACGCTGTTAAGCTCCCGAGTCCTCACCCGCCCGGGCGTCATCCTGTGGTGGTGCGGCCGCTCCGGTTTTGTCTTGTCCGCGCGCGAAATCCGGCGTTCCCAGGGATCTTTGAGGTTCCGCACAGCGTGCTCGCACATCGACCCGCCATACCTGGATACCGAGCCGAACGGCTCCACATGGCAGGCGGATGGCGGGGGTGATCCCGGATGGGTGGTGCCGCGATGGCGAGGGAACGCGACGGCGTTCCCGGCGCCGGCGCGAAACGGTGGTCGGTGGGGCGGACCGCCACGGTGGACGTGGTCGTGCCGGTCCACAACGAGGAACGCGCGCTGCCCGGCTGCCTGGCGGTGCTGCGCTCGCACCTCGCGGAGCAACTGCCCTTCGAGTGGACCATCACCGTGGTGGACAACGCCAGCACCGACGACACGCTGCGGGTGGCCACCGAACTCGCCGAGTCCGACGACCGGATCCGGGTGCTGCACCTGGACCGCAAGGGCCGCGGCCTCGCGCTGCGCACCGCGTGGGGGTGGACCGACGCGGACGTCGTGGTCTACATGGACGTCGACCTGTCCACCGGCCTGGACGCGCTGCTGCCGCTGGTCGTGCCGCTGGTGAACGGGCACTCCGACATCGCGATCGGCACCCGCCTGGCGCCGGGCGCGCGCACCGTGCGCAGCCCGCGACGCGAACTGATCTCCCGCTGCTACAACGCGATGATCCGGCTGACCCACGGGGCGCGCTTCTCCGACGCCCAGTGCGGTTTCAAGGCGGCGCGCACCGACGTGATCCGGCCGCTGCTGCCGCACGTGCGTGACGACGCCTGGTTCTTCGACACCGAACTGCTGCTGCTCGCCGAGCACAACGGGCTGCGGGTGCACGAGGTGCCGGTGGACTGGGTGGAGGACGTGGACAGCCGGGTGCACGTGGTGCGCACCGCGTGGGAGGACATCCGCGGGCTGCTGCGGGTGGCGCGGGCGAAGGCGTCCGGCACCGCCCGGGTGGCGGACCTGCCGCGGCGGCCGGAACCGCGACCGGCGCACCCGGACGCGGTGCTGGGCAGGCGGGACGCCGGGCTGCTCTGGCAGGTGGTGGTGTTCGCGCTGATCGGGGTGGCTTCCACGGTGTCCACCGCGGCGCTCTACGCGGTGCTGCGCTCGTGGTCGCCGCCGCTGGTGGCGAACCTGATCGCGCTGGTCGTGACCACCCTGCTGAACACCGAGGCGAACCGGCGGCTCACCTTCGCCGGCACCGGCGGCTCCACCCGCAGGGTGCACCTGCAGGGACTGATCGTCTTCGCGCTGTACTACGCGCTGACCTCCGGCGCGTTGCTGGCGTTGCAGGCGCTGGTGGCCCACCCGTCCCGCTGGCTGGAGGTGGCCGTGCTGCTGGTCGCCTCGGTGGTGGGCACGGCGGGCCGGTTCGTGCTGTTGCGCGCGTGGGTGTTCGCCGACCGGGCCGGGGCCGCGACGACACAGGAAGCAAGCGGATGACCGCGTCGACCCGCGGCATCAGGAACGAGCACGGCAGGCGCCACGGTCGTCTGGTGCGAACCCACGGAACGAAAGGAACCGGTATGACCGCGGCGGCGGAATACGTCGAGGAGACCACCGCAGCGTCCCCGCAGGCGCCGGCAACCGTCGATCCTCGCTGGCACAGGATCGCGCTGGCCGCGATCTGCGCGCTGGCCGCGGTGCTGTACGCGTGGCGGATCGGCAGCGAGGGCTGGGGCAACCCGTACTACGCGGCCGCGGTGAAGTCCATGTCGAAGAACCTGACCAACTTCGTGTTCGGTTCCTTCGACCCGGCCGGCGTGGTGACGGTGGACAAGCCGCCGATGGCGTTCTGGCCGATGGTCGCCTCGACCGCGATCTTCGGCTACCACGGCTGGTCGGTGCTGCTGCCGCAGGTGCTCGAGGGCGTGGCCGCGGTGGCGCTGCTCTACGCCGCGGTGCGCCGCTGGGCCGGGACGAACGTGGCCCTGCTGGCGGCCCTGGTGCTGGCGGTGACCCCGGTGACCGCGGCGATCAACCGGGACTCCAACCCGGACACCGCGATGGTGCTGCTGCTGGTGGCCGCCGCGTACGCGTTCACCCGCGCGGTCGACCCGCGGGCCGGTCGGGGCGCGGCGACCCGATGGCTGGCCCTGGCCGGCGTGTTCCTCGGGTTCGGCTTCGTCACCAAGATGCTGCAGGCGTGGATCGTGGTGCCGGCGTTCGCGCTGGCCTACCTGGTCGGGGTGCGGACATCGATCGGCCGGCGGGTGGTGGACCTGCTGCTCGCCGGGGTGGCCATGCTGGTCGCGTCGATGTGGTGGGTGGCGCTGGTGGCGGTGTGGCCGTCGCCCAAGCCCTACATCGGCGGCAGCACCGACGGCACGGTGCTCAACCTGGTGTTCGGCTACAACGGTTTCGGCCGCATCCTCGGCCAGTCCTTCGGCCGCGCCGGCGGCGGCCGCGGCGGCGCCCCGGGCGGCTTGCCCGGCGGGCCCGGCGGACCGGCGGGCGCGGGTGTCCCCGGCGGGCCCGGTGGCGGTTCCGGCAGCGGCGGCTTCGGCGGTGGCGGCGGCCCGTTCGGCGGCGGTGCCGGCATCACCCGCATGTTCGGCGAGCAGGTCGGCGGGCAGATCAGTTGGCTGCTGCCGCTGTGCCTGCTGGTGCTGGTCGTGGCGGCCGTGGCAGGGCTACGTCGCACGCGTGCCACGGTTCCGGGCGCGCATGACCGGCTGAACCCCGGTCAGCCCGACGGCGCCCACGAGCGGGCCGGCTGGTTCCTGTGGGGCGGCTGGCTGCTGGTCGTGGGCGTGGTGCTCAGCTTCGCCCAGGGCATCTTCCACCCGTACTACACCACCGAGATGGCGCCGGCGGTGGCCGCGCTCACCGCCGCGGGCGTGGCCGTGCTGTGGCGCTCCTACCGCCGGCCCGGCGGCACGGCGTGGCTGCTGCTGCCCGGCGCGGTGGTGCTCACCGCCGCATGGGCGTGGGTGCTGATCTCCCGGGACACCGCGTGGTACGGCTGGCTGCGCTACGCCGTGGCCGTGGTCGCGGTACTCGCCGTGGTGCTGCTGGTCGCCGGCCGCATGCCGGCCCGTGGCCCCGCCCTGCCCCGGGCGGCCACCGCGCTCGGCGTGGTCGCGCTGCTGCTCGCCCCGGCGGTGTGGTCGGCGGCCACCGCGTTCGGCACCGGGCAGGCCGGTGGCGGCGCGATGGCCCAGGCCGGCCCGCCCGGTGGCGCGTTTGGAGCCCTCCGCCGCGGTGGCCAGCGCCCGGCGCAGGGCGGTGGGTTCGCGGGCCCGTCCGGCGCCCAGGCGGAGGAGATCGTGCAGGAACTCTCCCGCGGCCAGGTGCCCGCGCAGCTACGCGGCGCGCTGCGCGGCGACCTCACCGACGAGCAGCGGAGGATCCTCGGCTACGCGGAGCGGAACTCCGGCGGAGCCAGCATCACCCTCGCCGTCGAGGGCGGGGCGATGGCCGCCGAGTCCTACATCATCGGCAGCGACGCGACCGTGATCGGCATGGGCGGGTTCAGCGGCGGGGACCCGGCACCCACCGCCGAGCAGCTTGCCGACTGGGTGCGGCAGGAACAGCTGCGGTTCGTGCTGCTCGGCGGCCGCGGTGAGCGCGGGGGAGCGGGACGGGATGGCACCGCCTCCGGCGGGCGCGGCGGCGCCACGGCCAGCGAGCGCACCCAGTGGGTGGAGCAGCACTGCACTCTGGTCGACCCCAGCGCGTACGGCGGCACGGCGCGGCCGCAGCCGGCCCAGGACCAGGCGCTGCCCGGCCCGTTCGGCGGGGGTGCCCAGGCGCTCTACGACTGCCGCGCGCGCTGAGTACCGCGTGGTTGTTTCCCTGACCTGGGGAAACAACCACGCACCCGGTCGTGGTTTCTCAGCAAGCTCCTAGATTCCTCTCAGCCTGGACCGGCATGCTGGTGCACCGTGGACGACGCACATCCGGCTACCGTGCTCGTGGTCGACGACGAGCCGAACATCCTCGAACTGCTCGCCGCCGCACTCCGGCTGAGCGGGTTCGAGGTGCACGCCGCCGAGAACGGCACCCGCGCGTTGAGCACGGCCAAGGAGGTCCGGCCGGACATCGTGGTGCTCGACGTGATGCTGCCGGACTGCGACGGGTTCGACCTCGCCCGCCAGCTGCGGGCCTCGCTCGACCAGGTACCGGTGCTCTTCCTCACCGCCCGGGACGCCGTGGAGGACCGGATCGCCGGTCTCACCGCCGGCGGCGACGACTACGTGACCAAGCCGTTCAGCCTGGAAGAGGTGGTGCTGCGGCTGCGGGCCATCCTCCGCCGCACCCAGCCAGCGCGGGAGGCGGAGTTCGACGACGGCAAGATGACCTACGCCGACCTGGAGCTGGACGAGGACGCGCACGAGGTGCGCCGCAACGGCCGGCTGGTGCAGCTCTCGCCGACCGAGTTCAACCTGCTCCGCTACCTGATGGTCAACGCGGAGAAGGTGGTCAGCAAGGCGCAGATCCTGGACCGGGTGTGGAACTACGACTTCGGCGGGGACAGCCGGATTGTCGAGTCCTACATCAGCTACCTGCGCCGCAAGATCGACGTTCACCACCCGCCGCTGATCCACACCATCCGCGGTGTGGGTTACACGTTGCGCCTGCCCCGCGAGACCGCCGTCGCGGGCGCCCCGTGAGAGCAGCCGCCCTCGCCCGACGGCCGCTCACCCTGCGCGGCAGGCTGCTCGCCGCGCTCCTGGTGTGCTCCGCCTTCGGCCTGGCCGCGTTCATCGGGGCCAGCGAACTGCTGCTGCGGCACTCGCTGATGGACCGGGTCGACGGCCAGTTGCACGACTTCAGCCACCGGTTCGCCGCCGGACCGCCGCCGTCCGGACCGCCGCCGGAAGCCCCGGTCCGGGTGCGGCTGCCCAGCGACTTCCGGATGGCCGTGCTCGAACCGGACGGCACACCCCGGTACGAGATCGGCCAGCAGAGCGGTCAGGCGGGCAGCCCGAAGCTGCCCAAGCTGAGCCGGGAGGCGGTCTGGCAGCACAACGGGCGGCCGTTCACCGTGCCCGACCAGTCCGGCAGCGGGGAGTGGCGGGTCCGCGCGGTGGAACTGCCCGACGGCGAGATCGGTGTCGCGGCACTGTCCCTGGCCGGGACGGACGCCACGCTGGAACGCCTGCTGATCATCGAGGCCGCCGTGGGCGGCGTGGTGCTGGTGCTGCTGACGGTGGCCGCCACGGTGGTCGTCCGGGTCGGCCTGCGCCCGCTCACCAGGATCGAGCGCACCGCGGAGGCGATCGCCGCCGGAGACCTGGACCGCCGGGTGCCGGAGAACGACCCGCGCACCGAGACCGGCCGGCTGGGCGCCGCGCTGAACGTCATGCTCGGCCGGCTGTCCGCGGCGCTGCACGCGCGGGAACGGTCCGAGCAGCGGTTGCGCCGGTTCGTCGCGGACGCCTCGCACGAGCTGCGCACCCCGCTCACCTCGATCCGCGGGTTCGCCGAGCTGTACCGGCGCGGCGGCGCGGCCGACGTGGAACGGCTGATGGGCCGCATCGAGTCCGAGGCCAAGCGGATGGGGATTCTCGTCGACGACCTGCTGCTGCTGGCCCGGCTCGACCAGGAACGCGCGCTCGACATCACCGACGTCGACCTGCTGGTGCTCGCCGGGGACGCGGTGCACGACGCCAAGGCCCGCGAACCGGACCGCCCGGTGACCCTGGTACCGGGCAGCGGGGCGGTGCGCGTGCTCGGCGACGAGCACCGGTTGCGCCAGGTGGTCGGCAACCTCGTGACCAACGCGTTGACGCACACCCCGGCCGGCACCCCGGTGCGGCTGACCGTCGCCCACCGGCCCGCGCAGGAAAGGAACGGGTGGCCGGTCGCCGCCGCGGGCGCCGACCGGCTCCCGGACGGCGCGCTCGGCCTGCTGGAGGTGCACGACGATGGCCCGGGCATCCCGGCCGAGGCGGCCGCGCACGTGTTCGACCGGTTCTACCGGGCCGACCGCAGCCGCGCCCGTACGCGTGGCGGCGGAGCCGGCCTCGGCCTGGCCATCAGTGCCGCCATCCTGGAAGCGCACAACGGCCGCATCGAGCTGTACAGCGCCCCCGACCGGGGCACCACCTTCCGCGTGCTGCTGCCCCTGGCCTGACCGGTGTGACAGACGCCGCCCGGTCAGCGTGCGGCGGCGAGCGGGCTGGGCGTCCCGGCGGGCGTGAGATGGTGGCCGAACGTGTTGCGGTAGGCGGTGGGCGTGGTGCCGAGGCTGCGGGCGAAGTGGTGCCGCAGCGCCTCGCCGTTGCCGAACCCGCACCGGCGCGCGATCGTCTCCACGTCCAGGTCGCTCTCCTCCAGCAGGCGCTGCGCCAGCAGCACCCGCTGGCGGGTGATCCAGCCGTGCGGCGTCGTCCCGGTGCTGGCGGCGAAGCGGCGGGCGAATGTCCGCGGCGACATGTGTACCCGTGCCGCCAGCGTCGCCACCGAGTGCGGCTCGTCCAGGTGCGCCTGCAGCCATTCCAGCAGTGGCCCGAGGTCGTCCCCGCCCCGCCGCCGGGGCACCGGCGTTTCGACGTACTGCGCCTGGCCGCCGTCCCGGTGCGGGGGGACCACCATGCGGCGGGCGATGCCGTTGGCGACCTGGGCGCCGAGTTCGCGGCGGACCAGGTACAGGCATGCGTCGATACCCGCGGCGGTGCCCGCGCTGGTGACCACCGGGCCGTCCGCCACGTACAGCCGGTCCGGCTGCACCGCGACGGCGGTGTAGCGCGCCCGCAGCCGGTCGGCGTGGTACCAGTGGCAGGTCGCGCGCCGGCCGTCCAGCAGGCCGGCGGCGGCGAGCACGAACACCCCGGAGCACACGCTGAGCACCGTGGCGCCGCGGTCCACCGCCGCCCGCAGCACGTCGACGACCTCCCGGCTCGGCGGCGGGCCGTCCACCGGCCAGCCCGGAACCGCGACCAGGTCCGCGGTCAGCGCCCGCTCCAGGCCGTGACCGGGTTGTACGGACATCCCGCCGACCGCCGGGCGGGGCCGCGGGTCGGCGGCGCAGATGGCGAAGTCGAACCGGGGCAGCCCGTCGCCGGACCGGTCGATCCCGAAGATCTCGCAGAGCACGGCCAGTTCGAAGACCTGGACCTCGTCCCCGAGGACGGCGGCGACGTCGCGCAACATACTTGGCAGGATATCTGTGCTCGCCGACATTTCTGCCGCTGTTGCGGCCGGCCCCGGCGGCGAAGGCTGGATGCCATGCCGCACCTACCGCACCGCCAGCCGTGCGACCCTTCCCGCCGCCGTTCTCCGGCGCTCGCCGGCCTGCGCCGGGGCCTGGCTCGGCTTCGCGCGTTCCACGCCACCCAGGTCGAACTGCACGAGCGGCTGCTGCTACTCAACCGTCCCTGGGAGGAGGAGTTCGCGCACTGGTCCTATGACGGCCACCGCTGGCACCTGCACGGCCACCTCCCGCCACCCCCGGACGGCCGCCGCCGCAGCGTCACACCCCACGGCTGGTGCCCCGCCAGCCGGTGCTGACCCGCCCGCCGAACGGCGGAACCACGCCCGCCAGAAAAGATTGACCTCCATAAATGTGGAGCTTCGACAATGCCGTCGGCTGGGCGACCGAGTAGCCGGGGGAGTTGCGACGTGCTCTGCAAGTGGATTGGCTGTGCCGTGCCACCGCGCTTCCGCGAGGCGTTCTCCACCGCGCAGCGCCGGTGGTCGCCGCTCGGCGCCGAGCCGGGCTTGGTCGGGCAGGTCGGCGGCTGGGACACCACGACGGGCCGGGCCTACATCCTGGCCCTGTGGCGAGACGGGAGCGCTTACCGGTCGTTCATGCGCCACCGGCACGACGCACTGGCCGCCGCCACGGGGCAGGAGCGCAGCTACACCGAGATCGAGGTGACGACCGGCGATGTCGTCTTCCCGATGGCCGGTGACGCGCCGTCCCTGGCCGCCGCCATCCGGAACGCCGTGGTGCTCCGCGCGGCCGACTGCCGGATCCTGTTGTCCCCCCGTCCTCACTCGAACGGCCGAGCGCGTGGTATCCGGAGTTTTTCGAGCCTTTCACCGCAAACTTTGCTCGCGTCCGCGAGGATGGCTTCCCGATTCTCCTCGCCGACAGGCCCAAACCGCCGGCAAGAGCTCGACATCGCTACTACGACCGGCGCTGAGATGCAACGTTGTGGGCGATCAAGGTTTCGGTCTCGACATGCACGAGCACGCACTCGTATTTCCCTGTTGCCGTCAGGCCTTCGTAGGCGGAGTGAATATCTTGCAAAGCGACCTGCGACCAGTAGGGATCACGTGAATCGAACAGTGTGAAACTCCACGGAAATTTTCCGAACGGGAAGGGGTCCGTGGGGTCACCCTCGTCGTCATAGCCGAAGCTGAGGTCGAGTATCAAGGGGCCGCTCGTCACCTTGGCGATGTACTCGTTCTCACCGTCGTGGCCAGAGTTCTTGAAGTCTTTACCGCAGACCTTGCTGACGTCGTCGATCAGTTCACGACCGTCCGTGGCCCCCGTAGGCCGGACGAAGAGCATGAAGGTTGCGGACATGCTCAGAGCCCCCCGTAGTCGTCAGGGTACGTGAGGCGAGAGCCGTCGTTCGCGAGCACGGTCACACGCTTGATGATACCCGCACTGCCCGGCTGACCATGGCCGGAGAAGTATGCGTGTAGTTGTGCTTTGAGCTGCTCGCGGCCGAGGCTGGAGCTGCGGGCGTCGACAAAAATTTCCTCAGCCTGCCTGTCTCCGCGTTCGCTACCTTTTAGCGCGGTTCTCAGAGTCCTTGACCCCGAGCCCACAATCTTCTTGAAGTCAACGGGTTGGCCGTCAATGAGCGCGTCGGCGGTTCGTTCCTCCTTGCCATGGTCCTCGTTGATGGGCATGACGACGTGCCCGCGTTCCTTGAGGTAGGAGGCGATGGCGGTCTCGCCTTTGTCGCCGTCCGCGTCGAATCGGCCGGGCGGGGAGGTGTCATCGCCGGCCTGCCAGGCCTCTTGGGTGGTGAGGTTGGGTTGCGGGACCTTGGTCATGGCCGCGGCGAGGTTAGTGGTTCCGTATACGCCGATGTCCTGGATGGTGCTGGCTACTTGCAGCGCTGCCAGGAGGTTAGCGCAGACCTCGCCGACGTGTTCCACGGCGCGGGCGGCGACGGCTTCGCCTTTCGCGTCGCCCAGAATTAGTCCCAAGCCGTCGGTGGCCAAGTCCGGCAAGTTTCTGTTCGTGTTCGACGATCCGTTTCTGTAGTGAACGGACTGACTTCGCTTCGGAGGTCGTCAACGGCTGCGCGTCGGCGTTCAGGTCTGGCAGGCAGTCGTGCCGCCATCGGGCTACTCATCGTTGGTGGATGGCGAGAAGTCGTTCCATGTTGAACACAAGGAAGCAGTCGTACCGATCGGTACGGACGAGCTCGCCGTAGATTTCTTGCGAGAACATTTCGGCATCTTGCAACGTGCCTTCACGTGGCTTGTGTACCGTGATACAGATCGGGTGGGTGCTAAAAGGTATGTCGCGGTCGTCCAAGAAGTCGGTGTGAAAGTCGACCTCTATGGCTCCGCGCTCGGGCCGAGCGATATACCAGTCTTCCTGGTCGGGCTTCACGGGGGTGAATTCGGCGTGCGCAATGCGGGTCAGGTCATCCAACAGGTTTAGCTCCGTTCCTGCCATCCGTGGCCGTACGAAGATCTCGTATTCAGCGGACACTACAACCCCTCGTATCCGTCGGGCCAGGTCACCTTCTGCCCGTTCGCGAGCCATATGGTAACCCGCTGGAGCACGCCGCGACTCTTACTCAGGTAACTTTCCATTTCTTCACGCGCCTCGTCAACGCTGATGGTAGTCGCCCGGGCGTCGATCAGCACGTTGGGCGCCTGGCCACCCTTGAGTTCGGCCTTCTTGAGCTTGTTGAAGATTGCGATCTTTCCGCCGCCCGCATCAACCGTCTTCAGCTCGGTAGGCTCGCCATCCACGAGTATGTCGGGTGTCTTTTCGATGTTTCTGTTCTCCACCTCCCTGATGATGTGGCCATTTTCGCGCAGCTGACCAACTATCGCACGTTCGGCGGGGTCGAGCTGTCCAGGCTGACCGATATCATCACCGGCCTGCCAGGCCTCTTGGGTGGTGAGGTTGGGTTGCGGGACCTTGGTCATGGCCGCGGCGAGGTTAGTGGTTCCGTATACGCCGATGTCCTGGATGGTGCTGGCTACTTGCAGCGCTGCCAGGAGGTTAGCGCAGACCTCGCCGACGTGTTCCACGGCGCGGGCGGCGAT
>NZ_BJFL01000007.1:0-6296 GCF_005405885.1 Gandjariella thermophila | reverse complement strand
GGTCATGGCCGCGGCGAGGTTAGTGGTTCCGTATACGCCGATGTCCTGGATGGTGCTGGCTACTTGCAGCGCTGCCAGGAGGTTAGCGCAGACCTCGCCGACGTGTTCCACGGCGCGGGCGGCGATGGCTTCCCCTTCGGCGCCGCCGAGGACCAGCCCCAATCCGTCGGTGGCCACGTTGATGAGGATGGCGACCACCGCCTCGGCGCCGGCTTCCAGCGCCGCTTGGATGATGGCCTGTCTGAGTTGGTCGCCGAAATCATCGACCATCGCGCCGTATTCGGTGACGCCCTGCGCGAGCGCCTGCATCGCACGATCCAGCGCCGTGAAGATCGCCTGATCACCGTGGACGAACCGGCCCCAGAACTCCTCCAGCGCCTGGAGATCCTCGCCCTGGTTGTTGCCGACGAGACCGGTCAGCGCGCCGTGCAGGGTGAGTTGGACGTCCCGCAGCCTGGCTTGGGCGTTGCGCCACGCGGCGGCGACGCTCGGGAGATTGTCGTTTTTGGTCGGCCATACCGGTTCAAGGACGCCGGGCAGCCAGCCGGGGGAGTAGCCGCGCAGTCCGGGTACCCGCGGTGCCAACGGCGACGTCTGGGTTTGGACCTGGTAGGTGCGGTAGTCGGTGGTGCGCCAGTTGCTGGCGCTGATCGCGTCGGCGCGGGAATGGTCGGTACCTGCCTTCGCCAGGCCCTGCGCGACCGCACCCACCGCGTCGAACAGCGCGCACAGGCCATCCGTCACGGTCGAGGCGGCGGGCTGGTAGGTCTGGTCGAAGTAGCCGGCGGTGTGGTCCTTGCCAATGCACGCACCGGCGCTCTGCAAGTCGCGGCTCAGCGACTCCATGATCCCGCCGATGGCCCGCTGCTGATCGGCGAAGACCTGGGCCACCCGGCCGAAGTCGTCGGGCTCGATGTGTGCCGCGACGGCTGGCGACTCCTGACGCGCCTCGAGTAGCGCGAGTGGCACGGGCGCTCACCCTCGCCACATCGCGGTGTTGGAGCGCACGACGGTGGCGTGGTTGTCGTGGGCGTTGCCGACCATGTTGTGCAGTGCGGCGAGCTGGTCCTGCAGGTCGGCGGCCGCCGCATGCCACTCGCGCACCGTCCGCTGGAACCCGTCCGACGCTGCGCCCTCCCATTCCTGCGCCAGCGCATCGACCTGCGTGGACAGGGACGCCAGCAGCTCATCGATACGGCGGTGCGTCTTCGCCATCACCTGCTGCGCCGACCGCAGCTCCTGGAAGTCGACCTTGACCCGGCCCATGGTCCCCCCGAGATCACGGCGTGGTTCGCGATCATTATGGCAGCACGCCGCCGTGCATGGGGTGGAACGGCCGACCCGGTGGTCTGCGTGAAGTCCCAGGCTGCTCGGACCGGTAAGCCCCTTCGATTCCGAGGCGATAGGCAACGGGAAGGTGGTCTGTTAGCCTGGCCGGCTCGGCCGATCACGGGGAGGAGTCAGGATGGCTGTCGGTCCAGGGGGACGCGAGCTGGCAAGCTCCATCAACTTCGGCTTCCTCCTCGATCACGATCCGCTCCTGGCGTCCCTGGGAGTCGGTGCCGAGGCGTACGTGTTCACCGATCCGCCGGCCGCGCTGTTCAAGGCGCGGCAGTTCGGCGAGGCGCTGGCCAAGTGGCTGCTGCGGGCCACCGGAACGCGGGTGGACACGGACAAGCAGACGGCGCGGTTGCAGGCGCTGGCCGATGTCGGGGTGCTCCGCGGCTCGGTGCTGGACGCGTTCCACGAGATCCGCAGGTCGGGCAACGAGGCGGTGCACGAGTACTACGCCGACCGGCGAAAGGCCCTGCGGGCCGTCGAACGGTGCTTCTTCCTGGCCGACTGGGTGCACCGGGCCGTCACC
Source organism: Gandjariella thermophila (assembly GCF_005405885.1). Lineage (GTDB taxonomy): Bacteria > Actinomycetota > Actinomycetes > Mycobacteriales > Pseudonocardiaceae > Gandjariella > Gandjariella thermophila. Next base: position 4,432 of record NZ_BJFL01000007.1, on the reverse strand, counting down.
GACGACCGCACCGTGCGCCGGTTCGTGCCGCCCACACCCGAGCAACAGCCCGCCCCCACCTCGGCGGCGGAACGCCGGGAACTCGCCCGCCTGCAGGAGGACCTTGACGCGCACCGCCGCCGGCTGGAGGAGGCTCAGGCCGAGCTGATCGGCGCGCAGAGCACGCTGGAACGCGAGAAGCGGGCGCGCGAGCTGGTGGAACGGCAGCTCGCGCAGGTCAGCGCCGAGCAGCAGCACTGGCGTGCGGTCGCCGACCAGCTCAACGGCACCATCAGGCGGCTGGAGGCCGAACGCGAGACGGCCAAGCCGCCGAAGGTCAGCACCAGCCAGCGCGAGAGCTTCATCCGGCGGGCGCGCAACGCGGTGCGCCCGCCGCTGACCGAGGCACAGGTACGCGAGCAGTTGGACAAGCTGCTCACCGCCGCCGGCTGGTCGGTGCAGGACGTCAACCAGATGAACCTGCTGGCCGCGCGGGGCGTGGCCGTACGCGAGATGCACACCAGGGCCGGCTACGCCGACTACCTGCTCTATGTGGACCGCAAACTGGTCGGCGTGATCGAGGCCAAGCGGGAGGGCGAGGACCTGTCCGCGGCGCAGCAGCAGGCCTCCCGCTACGCCACCGAGCTGACCAAGGAACAGCGGATGGCCGCGTGGCGGCCGGTGCTGCCGTTCCAGTACGTCTCCGACGGCAACGAGACGCGGTTCCGCAACGAGCTGGACCCGAAGCCCCGTACCCGGCGCATCTTCGCCGTGCACCAGCCGGACACGTTGGCCCAGTGGATGCAGGAGGCCGACGAGGACCCGGAGCGGCCGACGTTCCGCGCGAAGCTGACCGCGTTACCGGACATTCCGCTGGACCGCGGCAGGCTGCGGCCGGCGCAGTTCGACGCCGTACGCGGGCTGGAGACGTCCCTGGCGCGCAACAACGCCCGCGCGCTGATCCAGATGGCCACCGGAGCGGGCAAGACATTTGCCGCGGCCAGCTTCAGCTACCGCCTGCTGGAACATGCCAAGGCGAAGCGGATCCTGTTTCTGGTCGACCGGAACAACCTCGGCGAGCAGGCGCTGGGCGAGTTCCGGAACTTCGTCACCCCGGACACCGGCAAGAAGTTCGCCGAACTGTACTCGTCGGACATGCTGTCCGGCTCCACCGTGCTCGGGTCCACCAAGGTTCTGGTGTCCACGATCCAGCGGCTGTGGCTGGCGCTGACCGGGCGGGAGGTCCCCGACGCCGACGACGACCTGGCCGACGAGCGCGCGGACGAACTCGTCGACGGCCCGGCGGAGGTTTCCTACAACCCGAACATCCCGCCGGAGACGTTCGACCTGATCGTCATCGACGAGTGCCACCGCTCCATCTACGGCAAGTGGCGCGCGGTGCTGGAGTACTTCGACGCGTTCCTGGTCGGGCTGACCGCCACACCTGTCCCGGCCACCTACGGGTTCTTCGAGCGCAACATCGTCAGCGAGTACTCCTACGAGGAGTCGGTCGCCGACGGCGTGAACGTCCCGTTCGAGGTGTACCGGATCGGCACCCGCATCGGCGAGCAGGGCTCGACCATCGAGGCCGGCACGACGGTGCCGGTGCGCAACACCAAGACCCGGCGGGAGCGGCTGGAGGAGCTGGACGAGGATTACGTCTACACCGGGGCGCAGGAAGGTCGCAGCGTGATCAGCAAGGACCGGCTGCGCACGGTGATCCAGGAGTTCCACGACAGGCTGTTCACACATATCTTCCCGCCGGTCGGCGAGGGAGAGCACGCACGCCGCCGCCAATACGTGCCCAAGACGCTGATCTTCGCGCGCAGCGACGAGCACGCCGAGGAGGTCGTGAAGATCGTCCGCACGGTGTTCGGCGAGGGCGACGCGTTCTGCCAGAAGATCACGCACAAGGCGCAGCGGCCGAAGGATCGCCTCCAGGACTTCCGCAACAGCCCCGACCTGCGGATCGCGGTCACCGTCGACATGATCGCCACCGGCACCGACGTGCGGCCGCTGGAGTGCGTGTTCTTCCTGCGCGAGCCGAAGACGTGGTCGACCTTCGAGCAGATGAAGGGGCGCGGCGCGCGCACCATCGAGCCCGCCGAGCTGCGCCGGGTGACGCCCGACGTGGAGGCCAAGACGCACTTCGTGATCGTGGACGCGGTCGGGGTGACCGACAAGCCGCGCCCGGAGACCCGGGTGCTGGAGAAGTTCACCGAGCGGCAGATCAGCCTGGAGCAACTGCTGCGGAAGGCCGCGTCGCTGACCCTGGACCCGGACGAGGTCTCCACCCTGGCGGCGCGCCTGGCGAAGCTGAACAAGCAGCTCCGCGACGACGAGCGGGACGAACTCGCCACGCTGGCCGGCCAACCGCTGCAGGAGATCACCAAGGGCCTGTTCCACGCTTCGGACCCGGAGCGCCGGGCCGAGGCGTTCGAGGCCGGCGGCGACGAGGCGGTGCGCGAGCTGGTCACCGAGGCGGTGCGCCCGCTGGCCGAGAACCCGGACCTGCGCACCCGCATCCTCGAGCTACGCCGTGCGCACGACCTGGTGATCGACGAGGTCAGCCAGGACGAGATCACCGTCAGTCGCGGGCTGACCGCCGAGGAACGCGCCGAGCAGATCGTCTCCTCGTTCCGCGACTACATGAAGACGCACGAGAAGGAGATCGCCGTCCTGGATCTGGCGTTCCGCGAACGCAAGAACCCGCGCGATGTGTACCACCGGCTCAAGGACCTGGCCAGGCGGATCGAGCGGCCGCCGTACTCGTGGACGCCGGACGCGCTGGTGGACGCCTACGCCAAGCTCGGCGAGGCCGCCGAACGCCCCGCGCACGCCGCCGGGGTGGTCGACCTCATCGGCGTCCTGCGCCACGAACTCGGCCTGGACGAGAAGGTCCGCCCGTACCGGTCGATCGTGGAGGAGCGCTTCGCCGCGTGGCTGGCCCGCCAGGAGCAGGCCGGCGCCCGCTACACCGACGAGCAACTCTGGTGGCTGCGCCGCGTGGTCGACGTGGTATCCAAGAGCGCCGTGATCGAGGTCGACGACTTCCACCGCGTACCCTTCACCGACCGCGGCGGCGCCCAGGGCTTCGCCGCCGCCTTCGGCCCCGACCGGGCACAGTCCCTCCTCGACGAGCTGAACCAGGAGCTGAGCGCGTGACCGACGATCTGCCGAAGGGTTGGGTGCGAGTTCGTCTCGATGAGATAGCAGAAGTCCGGCTCGGCCGGCAGCGATCACCGAAGAATCATCAAGGCACGCACATGCGCCCATACATTCGGGCCGCCAACGTCGGATGGGACGGTCTGAAGCTCGACGACGTGAAGGAGATGAACTTCACCGACGAAGAAGCCGAGGTGTACCGGCTTCAACCAGGCGACATCGTTCTGGGTGAGGCCTCGGGTACTCCCAGCGAAGTCGGCAAACCTGCCATTTGGAACGGTGAGATCGATGGCTGCTGCTTCCAGAATACGCTCATCCGTGTGCGGAGCTACGGCGCGGATCCCAAGTTCCTTATGTACTACCTCAAGTATCAGGCAATTCAGGGTGCCTTTGTTGAAAAGTCGCGCGGAGTCGGTATTTACCACCTAGGGGCAGCGCGGCTCGCAGAGTGGCCGATTTTTCTCCCACCCCTCACTGAGCAGCGCCGCATCGTCGCCGCCCTCGACGACCACCTCTCGCGCCTGGATGTCGGCGGCTCTCAGCTCGATCATGTTGGAGCGCGCATCAAGCACCTTGTCAGTGCAATGAGGCAATGGCATATTTTCGGGGGTGCCCTTCCCGGCGCTTCTGTTCCATCTGGATGGCGGCTGGGGTGCCTTGCTGATGTGCTCGACAGAATCGAAGCAGGAAAGTCATTTGCGTGCGAGCCGCGGCCTGCCGAAGAAGGCGAATGGGGCGTCATTAAGGTTAGTGCGATGACTTGGGGGGAATTTCGCCCTGAGGAAAACAAGGCGGTTCCGTCTGGCTATGCATACGATGCCCGCTACGAGATAAGACCGGGCGACATCCTCGAGCGTTATTCAGGCCGGCTTGATCACCTCAAAGTAGGGCAACGACCCCGATCAGGTAAGATCGTTTTCCTACCACAGAACACGACTTACAGGCGGGGCCGTTGCGTTACCAGTCTACTACAGGACTTGCTGCCGACCAGATCGAGGAGCTTGTTGCTCGCATTTGGCAGATCGCCTCCTGCAATAAAAAGCAAGTCTGGCCTCCAGTGGTGGGACTATACCGCGCTGTCGTACTCACCTTGGTATACGTCCGGCAGAATCTGAACCAGGCGGCTGTGGGCGACCTGTTCGGAGTCAGCCAGTCGACCGTATCGAGAGTTTATCGATCCATACTTCCGCTGATCGGGCAGGCGTTGTGCCTGCACGTTCCGAACCTCGAAGAGGCGATCCGCGGCCGACTCGTCCTGGTCGACGGAACCGATGTGCCCACCGGCAAC
>NZ_BJFL01000006.1 GCF_005405885.1 Gandjariella thermophila | reverse complement strand
CCAGATGCACCTCCCCCGGCAACCGCGACAGCGTCGCCAAATCCCGCAACGCCCGCCCCGAAATCACCGCCGCCGTGGTCTCATGCAACACCGCCAACGACCGCAACGCCCCCACCGACTCCGGCAACGGCAACGCCCGCTCCGGATCCGCCACAATCGGCGCCAACGTCCCGTCGTAATCACACGCCACCAACAACCGCGGCGTACGAGCCAACCGCACAAGCGCACGACGCAGCTCGGCAGGAAGGGCCTCGGCGGTCACGGTTCTCCTCAAGGTCTCCGGCGGATTGTGGACAAAGCTTTCACGAAGCGGGCTGCGCACCCAGCGCTTCGAGGAACGACCGTGCCCAACGGTCGACGTCGTGCGTCAGCACCTGCCGACGCAGCGCGCGCATCCTACGTCGCCCCTCGGCCGGGTCCACGGTGAGGGCCGCGTGCAGCGCGTTCTTGACCCCGTCGAGGTCGTGCGGGTTGACCAGGAAGGCGCTGGTGAGTTCGGCGGCGGCGCCGGCGAACTCGCTGAGTACGAGGGCACCGCCGAGATCGTATCGGCAGGCCACGTACTCCTTGCAGACGAGGTTCATACCATCTCGGACCGGAGTCACCACCATGACGTCGGCGGCGCTCATGAACGCGACGAGTTCTTTCCTGTCGACCGACTGATGGAGGTAATGCACCACCGGGTGACCCACTCTGGAGAATTCCCCGTTGATCCGGCCGACCTCGCGCTCGATGTCCTGGCGCATGAGTTGGTACTGCTCGACGCGTTCCCGGCTCGGCGTGGCGAGCTGCACCATGACCACGTCCTCGGCGTGCACCCTGCCCTCGTCGAGCAACTCGTGCAGCGCGCGGAGCCGCAGGTCGATGCCCTTGGTGTAGTCCAGCCGGTCCACGCCCAACATCAACTTGCGCGGGTTGCCGAGGTCCGCGCGGATCTCCCTGGCCCGCTGCTGGACGTCCTTGCGTCTGGCCAGGCTGTCCAGGTGGGCCGCGTCGATGGAGATCGGGAACGCGCCGACCCGGACGGTGCGGTCACCGACCTGGACGACGCCCGGCCGGGTGCGCACGCCGACCGCGCCGCGGCTCGGTTCTAGCCCGACCAGGCGACGCGCCAGCCACAGGAAGTTCTGCGCCCCGCCGGGCCGGTGGAAGCCGACCAGGTCGGAGCCGAGCAGGCCGCGGATGATCTCGGTGCGCCACGGTAGCTGCATGAAAAGCTCGACCGGCGGAAACGGGATGTGCAGGAAGAAGCCGATGCGCAGATCGGGACGCTGCTCGCGGAGCATCGCCGGGACCAGTTGGAGCTGGTAGTCCTGCACCCAGACCACCGCGCCCTCCGCGGCGATCTTCGCGCACGCGTCCGCGAACCTGCGGTTGACCTGCACATAGGTGTCCCACCACGCGCGGTCGAACACCGGCGGCGCGACCACGTCGTGGTACAGCGGCCACAGCGTGGCGTTGGAGAAGCCCTCGTAGTACTCCTGCACCTCCCGCGCGCTCAGCGTCACCGGGTGCAGCCAGAGGCCCTCCTCCTCGAAGGGGTCGACCTCCTCGCCGGCCACGCCCGGCCAGCCGACCCATGCACCGCTGCGCGAGCGCAGGAACGGCTCGATCGCGCTGACCAGGCCACCTGGGCTGCGCTTCCAGTTGACGCTGCCATCCGGAAGGCGCTCCAAGTCCACCGGCAGCCGGTTGGCCACGACGATGAAGTCGGCGCTCGTTCCATCTTGTCCGGTGCTGCTCACCTGGGCGCGCCTCCTCGTGGATGGGACACATGTGGGGAGCATCTCCGAGGCTAGTGCGGTGGCCTGCCGACCACGTGCCGTCGTCGCCGCCGTCACACTTGGTCGGCACGGATGTCCGAGCCGGCTCGTCGCATCGGACCAGCGGCGTTGCGCCGCCGGCGCGGCGGTCGGCGGCGGACCGGCGGGCGACCGCGCCCGGTCACCCGCCCGTCATCCCCGATCAGTCCAGCCGCTGCGCGACGGGGTTCAGCGGGCCGGCCATCCGCGGCCCGGCGAACTTCCGCTCCAGCCGGCCGATGCCGGTGCGTAGGGGCTGGGCCAGGAACTCGCCGAGGACCACGCCCGCGGCCAGCGCGAGCGCGATGCCCAGCGCGAGGAACAAGCTGGACAGCCCGCTGATGTTGTTCACGACGGTGAGCTCGTACATGGCGCGGTAGGTGGTCAGACCGGGCAGCAGCGGGGTGATCCCGGAGACCGCGACGACCAGCGGGGCCAGCCGCAGCCGGCGGGACATCAGCGCGCCGGACAGGCCGATCAGCGTGGCGGCGACCGCGGAGGCGACCAGCCCGCCGGCGCCGACGTGCAGCAGCACGCCGTAGCAGCCGGCGCCCGCCGCGCCCGCGGCGGCGGACACCACCAGCGCGCGCAGCGGGGCGTAGCTGGCCAGCGCGAAGCAGGCGGTGGCGGCGGCGCCGGCGAACACCTGCACCGGCAGGGACGTGATCGGCAGCGGGACAAAGTCGCTCGGCACGGTGACGTGCAACCCGAGCTGGGTCCCGACCCGCAGCGCCAGCGCGACCCCGGCGACCAGACCGGCGGAGGCCAGCGTCACCTCCATGGTGCGGCCCGCCGCGGTGACGTTGTATCCAGTGATCCCGTCCTGCACCGCGCTGACCACGGACAGCCCGGACAGCAGCACCACGATGCCGGCGGCGACCACCAGCGAGGGCTGCACGTCCGGCAGCAGCCCGGTGGCGCTCAGCCCGAGTGCGGCGCCCGTGGCCACTAACCCCCCGACCACCTGCTGGAAGAAGAACGGGACCGCCCTGCGGTTGAGCACCCGGCCGAGCCGGTCGATCACCGCGGTGATCGCCGCGGCCACCAGGCCCAGCGCCGGCCCGCTGCCGAGCAGGAAGGTCACCGCCGCGGCCATGCCCGCCCACGCGGCGGTGGCCACCCAGCGCGGGTAGGGGTGAGGCGCGTTGGTGGCCCGCTCCAGCTCGGCGAGCGCGTCCTCGGCGCCGACCTCGCCCGCGGTGATCTTCCGGACCAGGGCCTCCACTGTGGACAGACGGGTGTAGTCGAGGCTGCGGGCGCGGACCACTCGCTGCGAGGTGACCGGGGCGGCGTGCGAGCCACGGTGGCAGCACACCGAAATCGAGGTGAAAATCACATCGACCTCGCAGCGCAGCCCGTATGCCGCGGTCACCGCGATCACCGTCGCGGTGACGTCCGCGGCGCCGGCCCCGCTGGCCATCTGCACCTCACCGATGCGCAGGGCGAGGTCCAGCACGAGGTGCACAGTGGACTCGCTGGGCACCTCCGGGCCGTAAATGGGCCGGCCAGGGGCGTACGCGGTGCCGTAAGGAGTCGGCGGGCGAGTCATGCTCGGCCGGGTCACGTGGTCACGCCGACCACGCAGCAGCGCTGTTGGGGCCCGCCTTGCGAACACCACGATCCTCACCTCCGAGCTTCTGTCCCGTGGGGCATCGGCGTGGCCGACCACACTGTTGCTGCCGGCCGACGTGTCTTATGCCACCCCGGATCGGGCTACCCGGAACAGGCGATATGCGCACACTGCGCGTGGTCGACCGTCTGCCCTGCTCAACGGGGATAGCCAGGGACGTCGGTGACCGCATCACCCACCCGGCCGGCGCACCTGACCTCCGGTCGGACGAACGGGAGCACACCGAGGGCAGCCCGTTCGTCGCAGGTAGCGTGCGGTTCGGGCGCTTACGATGGGTCTCGCCCACGGGGCGCGCCGGCGTAGCTCAACTGGCAGAGCACCCGCCTTGTAAGCGGGTGGTTAGGGGTTCGAGTCCCCTCGCCGGCTCCTTCCGGGTCGCGGCGCCGCACCCGCCGATCTCCTCCCCGCCACTCGAAATGACCACTGTTGGAGCAGGGCGCTCGGCCGAACGTGGCGAACACCCGGCACCCGCCGGTAGTGGCCCCGACGGGGTACCGTGGCCGGCCGGGAGAGCTGGGCCCACCAGATCGGGAGCGCCATGCCCTACACCGCCGACCCCTTCCGGTACGACGCGATGTCCTACCGGCGGTGCGGGCGGAGCGGGCTCAGGTTGCCAGCGATCTCGCTCGGTCTGTGGCACAACTTCGGCGGGGACCGGCCGTTCGAGCTCGGCAGGTCGATCGTGCGGCGGGCGTTCGACCTGGGCATCACGCACTTCGACCTGGCCAACAACTACGGCCCGCCGTACGGGTCTGCGGAGGAGAACTTCGGCCGCATCCTGGCCAAGGACCTCGCCCCGTACCGCGACGAGCTGCTGATCTCCACCAAGGCCGGGTACGACATGTGGCCCGGCCCGTACGGCGAGTGGGGCTCGCGCAAGTACCTGCTCGCCTCGCTCGACCAGTCGCTGCGCCGGATGGGCCTGGACTACGTCGACATCTTCTACTCGCACCGGTTCGACCCGGACACTCCCCTGGAGGAGACCATCGGCGCGCTGGTCTCCGCGGTGCACCAGGGGAAGGCGCTGTACGTCGGCATCTCGTCCTACTCGCCGACCAAGACCAGGGAGGCCGCGGAGATCCTGCGGATGGCCGGGGTGCCGCTGCTGATCCACCAGCCCTCGTACTCGATGCTCAACCGCTGGGTGGAAACGGAACTGCTGGACACGCTGTCCGAGGTGGGCGCCGGCTGCATCGCGTTCTCCCCGCTCGGCCAGGGCATGCTCACCGGCAAGTACCTCGGCGGCATTCCCGACGGTTCCCGCGCCAGCCAGCAGAAGTCGCTGTCCCCGTCGCTGCTCACCGAGCAGAACCTGGCACGGGTGCGGGCGCTCAACGAGATCGCAGGCCGGCGGGGGCAGACCCTGGCGCAGGCGGCGCTGGCCTGGGTGCTGCGCGACCCGCGGGTGACCTCGGCGCTGGTCGGGGCCAGCTCGGTGGCCCAGCTCGAGGAGAACGTCGCCGCGCTGGGCGCCCCGCCGTTCACCGACGACGAGCTCGCCGAGATCGACCGGCACGCGGTCGAGTCCGGCATCGACCTGTGGGCGGCGTCCCGGTCCTCCGGGTGACCGGTGGGGGTCAGGACGGCCGGGGCAGCCGGACCGTGAACGCGGTGCGGCCCGGCCGGCTGGCCAGCTCCACGGTGCCGCCGTGCGCGGCAACCAGCGACCGCACCACGGCGAGACCGAGCCCGGTGCCGCCACCGGTGGCCGAGCGGACCCTTGTGTCGTCCACCCGGTAGAACCGGTCGAACACCCTGGCCTGCGCCTCGGCCGGGATGCCGGGGCCGTCGTCGGTCACCGCCAACTCGACCGCGGCCGGCTCGACCCGCAGCACCACACCGACCGCGGTGCCCGCCGGGGTGTGCACCGCGGCGTTGGTGAGCAGGTTGTCCAGCACCTGGCGCAGTCGCATCGGGTCGCCCGCGACCGGCCCCGGGTCGCCCGGGGACGTCACGGTGAGCGGGTGGTCGGGATGGGCGGCGCGGAACGCCTCCGCCGCCGCGGTGACGATCTCCGCCAGGTCGACCCGTTCGGCCCGCAGCGGTGCCTCGGCCGCCGGGTGCGCCGCGTCCAGCCGGGCGAGCAGCAGCAGGTCGTCCACCAGCAGGCTCATCCGCTCGGCCTCGTCGCGCATGCGGGCTAGGTGGGCGTCCCGCTCCTCGGGGGCGTTGGCCGCCGCGTAGCGGAACAGGTCGGCGTAGCCGCGGATCGAGGTGAGCGGGGTGCGCAGCTCGTGCGAGGCATCCGCGACGAACCGGCGGAGCCGCTCCTCGGCCCGCTGCCGCGCCTCCAGCGACGAGTCGATGTGCGCGAGCATCACGTTGAACGCCTGGCGCAGTTCGGTGACCTCGATCCCGCCGCCGCTGCCTCCGGCGCGCAGCCCCACCTTGGCCGACCGGCCGGTCAGGTCGATGGAACTGATCTCGTGTGCGGTGGCGGCCACCTCGGCCAGCGGTCGCAACCCCCGGCGCAACGCCAGGCCGCCGGTGCCGACCAGCACGGCGAGCGCGGCGAGGAAGGTCACCGTCTCCACCACGGCCAACCGGGTCACCGTCTCGTCCAGCGGCTCCACCGGAGCCGCCGTGACCAGCACCCGCCCCGGCCCCAGGTCGCTGGCCATGCCGCGGTATCGCGCATCCCCGGCGGCCGCGGGTAGCGGTCCGCGCACCGGCGACCCGGTCCGGCTGGCCGAGACCGCCAGGTTGGTCGCGTTCAGCCAGGGCGGCAGGCCGATCTGCCGGCTTTCCGGGGTGACCGTGCCGTCCGCGCCGACATCGAGCACACCGGCCAGCCACTCCTTGGGTACCTGCCGGATGCCCGGCCCCGCGGTGACCTCGCGGCACTCCTCCGCGTGCACCTGGGCGAGCTGGTCGTCCAGCCGGCGGTCCAGGTAGCTCCGCATGCTGGTCACCGTCGCCACGCCGACCAGGCCGAACACCACCAGGGCGAGCACCCCGAGCAGCAGCGAGATCTGGGTGCCCAGCCGCAGCCGCCGCCACCCCGAGACCCACCGCCCCCGCCACCTCACGTCGAAACCCTGCGCAGCACGTATCCCACCCCGCGCACGGTGTGGATCAGCGGTTCCCGGCCGTGGTCCAGCTTGCGGCGCAGGTGCGAGACCACCAGTTCCACCACGTTGGAGCGGCCGCCGAAGTCGTAGTCCCAGACGTGGTCGAGGATCTGCGCCTTGCTGAGCACGGCGGGGGACCGGCGCATCAGGTAGCGCAGCAGCTCGAACTCGGTGGGCGTCAGCGAGATCGGTTGGCCGTCGCGGCGCACCTCGTGGCTGTCCTCGTCCAGCGTCAGGTCGGCGACCCGCAGCACGGAACGCCGCCAGGTGGCCCCGGTGCTGCGCCGCAGCACCGCGCGCAGCCGAGCCATCAGCTCCTCCACCGAGAACGGCTTGACCAGATAGTCGTCCCCGCCCCGGGTCAGCCCGGCCACCCGGTCGGCGGTGCCGTCCTTGGCGGTGAGGAACACCACCGGCACCATCACCCCGGCGTCGCGCAGCCGGTCCAGCACGGTGAACCCGTCCAGGTCGGGCAGCATGACGTCGAGCACCACGATGTCCGGGTCGAAGCTGCCCACGGCGGCCAGCGCGTCGGTCCCGGTCAGCGCCTTGTGCGCTGCCCAGCCCTCGTAGCGGGCCACGGTGGCGACCAGGTCCGCGATGTGCGGCTCGTCGTCCACCACCAGCACCCGCACCGGTCGGTCGCCGTCCTCGCTGTGCACGCAGCCTATGGTGCGCCAGCGCCGCCGTGGTGGGAGGCGCCGGGCCAACGGACAGCAACTCGACAGCTTCGTGCCAGTGCGCTCTCAGGAACCGCCAGCATGCTCGATCACGTGCTCCTGACGACCGTGCCAGCGCGATCGATTCCCGCCGTGCGACGCCGTCCCGACGCCGCTGGCTGGCTGGTCGGCGCGCTGTGGCTGAACCTGCTGTGGGTCACCGACGTGTTCGTACTCGGCGGCAGGCTGGCCGGGCCGTCCCGGCCCGGTGCCCCGCTCACCGCGCTCGGCCGGCTCGCCGGGCTGTATGGGGCGCTGCTGCTGGTCGGCCAGTTGGTGCTGATCTCGCGGCTGCCGTGGATTGGTGTACGCGGTGGACGAGCACCGGAGGGTGCTCCGCTCGCCAGGGCTGGACGGCATTCTGCTGCCGGCCGCGGACCCGTCCAGTGAATCTTGGGCCGAACGGGTGAAATTCAGGACAAGTTCCGGCAACCAAGATCCGTCCGTGCTATCCGTCCCCTGTTGATCGACGTGTCTGCGAAGCGGCGTTTTCCCTGCACAGCGCGGAAATCGGGAGTGATCGTGATCTTCCGCGGTGACCGAACCCACCGCGGGGGGCGGGTTGTGATCAAGGGTGCGTGCTCTGTTAGGTTTGCCACGCAGTTCAGGGAGCACGGCGGACCAAGGGGAGAGCTGGGTTGGTCCAAACGCTCCCGTTCCTGCGTTCGTTGATCAAGAGCAGCTCGGGGCCTCTTGCTCGGGGTGAGGTCCGAACTGCTGTTGACCAACTTGATCGGGTGCGGCCCCGCCCGTCCGTAATCGGGAACGGACGGCGCGGGGCCTCGCCATGTCCGTGCTTGTTCCTGAACGCGCGCCGCGATCGCGTCGCCGGGGCGCGATCGGGACCCGCACTCCGGTCGTGCCTGACCCGGCGCCCCGCCCCCGCGATCGCGGGGCTTCGCCCTGGTGCGTTCCCATACTCGTCATCGCAGGGTCGGTCCGGTTCGGAAACGGGCTGTCAGACCACGGGTTGCCGGGCGTACCTGCGATGATCGAAATTGACGTCTACAGTGGACAATCCGAGGTCGGTGGCCACCTCGGTGAGCACGTCGCACAGTTCGAGCCGTTCCAGCCAGGCCCCGGGCAGCGCCGCGGTGCCGTGCAGTGCGCCGAGGATCTGCCCGGTGATCGACGCCGTGGAGTCGCTGTCCCCGGAGTGGTTGGCGGCCAGCCGCAGAGCGTCCGCGAACCGGCGGGGCCTACGGCCCGCCAGCGCCGCGTACACCCCGATGGCGAGCGCCTCGGAGCCGAGCCAGCCCTGGCCGATCTCCTGCACCCGGTCCGGGCCGGGATCACCGTGCTCGGCCAGCCGCACGGCGTTTAGCAGCGCGCTGCCGGTCGCCGCGTCGTCCCGCAGCACCCGGCCGATCACCTGGTCCACGGCCTCGCCCAGCGGTCGGCGCTTCACCGCGACCAGGTGGACCAGCAGCGCCAGCGCGCCGGCCGGGGCCCAGCCGGCGGGGTGGCCGTGGGTGAGCGCGGCGAACCGGCAGCCCAGGTCGTAGGCGATCGCGGAACTGGGTGCGAACCCGGCCGGGGCGGCGCGCACCACGCCGCCGCAGCCCTTGGCGTCGTTGCGCGGGCATTCCCGCGACGGCGGCTCGTCGGCGGACAGCGCCCGCAGGCAGGTCAGCCCGGGTGACCGGCTGGCGTACAGCCGCTCCTCGGAGAGCAGGCCGGCCGCGCCCTGCGGCGGGCCGTCCAGTTGCTGGGTGGCCAGCCAGCGGCGGTAGGCCCGCCACACCGCCTGGTCCGGCTCCCACACCCCTTCGGCGTGGCCGCGCACCCAGGCGTTGAGGTAGCCCTCGGCGGTGAACAAGGTCATCTGCGTGTCGTCGCTCACCAGCGCCGGGCGGGGCGGCTCGACGATGCCGTTCGGGCCGTACTCGCGCCGGATACCGTCCAGCGGCACGAACTCGACGGGAGCGCCCAGCGCGTCGCCGAGCGCACCGCCGAGCAGGCAGCCCACGGCCCGGTCGACCACTGTGGACGGATCTCGCGGCACGCACCCCTCCACCACTGCGTCCCTGTCCGACGTAGTGGATGACCCTACGGGGTGAATCAGAGCGGAAGCAGGTGCGGGCGCTTGGGCTGGATGCCGTCGCCGGAGGAGCGGCCGCGCAGCCGGCGGCCGAGCCAGGGCACGAAGTGTTGCCGCGCCCAGCGCAGGTCCTCCCGCCGCATGCTGACCCAGTCCTGCCGGGGCACCGGCGGCCACGGGGCGTCCCAGCCCTCGCCGCCGGGCAGGCCGAGCACGTCGGCGACCCGCAGCGCCACCCGCTCGTGGCCGTCCGCGGACAGGTGCAGCCGGTCCTCGCTCCACGCCCTCGGGTGGTGCAGCACGTCCATCGACCACAGGTCCACCACCTGGCAGCCGTGCCGGTCGGCGATCGCCCGCAGGTGCCCGTTGTAGGTGGCGACCTTGCCGCGCACCCGCTGCAGCACCGGCGTCCCCCGGGTGTCGAACCCGGTGAAGACGACCACGTCGCTGCCCGCATCGCGAAGCTGGACCACCGCCTGCTCGAACACCTCGGCCAGCGTGTCCGGGTCTCCGCCGGGCCGCAGGATGTCGTTGCCGCCGGCGGCGAGGGTGACCAGGTCCGGCTTCAGTTCCACGGCCAGCGGTACCTGCTCGGCCACGATGCCGCGCAGCAGCCGGCCCCGGACGGCCAGGTTGGCGTAGCGGAAGCCGGGTGCCCGCTCGGCCAGCATCTCGGCGAGCCGGTCCGCCCAGCCTCGGAAGCCGCCGCCGGGATCCGGGTCGTTGAGACCCTCGGTGAAGCTGTCCCCGATCGCGACGTAGCTCTCCCAGCGCTGCACGGTGTCCCCTCCCTCATCAAGCCGGCGCACGTGACCTTGCCGACCGACAGATCAATATGCCTCCCGCCGCGACACCTACGCCACCGAAGCCTACTGGCCAGTAGGCCCGGCGGTCGCCGGGTGACTCGCGCGGTACCCGGCCGTCCGTGCACGATCGGTCGTCGCCCTTGGCGCGCGGACCGGTTGCCGCTCCGGCAGGCTGGGTGGGTGCGGGTTGACCGACCAGCTACCTGGCCGTCCACTGTGGACGAGGCGGTGCGGATGCAGGACCTGCTGCGGCCGCTGGTCGACGCCCGCACGCCGGCCGGGTTCGCGCCGCGCACGGTCGCCGGGCTGGACGTCGCCTACGCGGTGCCGTCGGGCCGGCTGGCCGCCGCCGCCGTCGTGCTGGACATCGACACCCTGCGGCCGGTGGACACCGCCGTGGTGCTCGGCGAGGCACGGTTCCCGTACGTTTCCGGCGTCTTCGCGTTCCGTGAGCTTCCCGCGCTGCTGGACGCCCTGGAGCGGCTGGCGACCACCCCGGACGTGATGATCTGCGACGGTCAGGGCGTGGCCCACCCCAGGAGGTTCGGGTTGGCCTGCCACATCGGGCTGCTCACCGGGATTCCCACGGTCGGCGTGGCCAAGCAGGCCATGGTCGGGTACCGGCCGCCCGGGCCACGGCGTGGCGACTGGTCGCCGCTGGTGGACGACGGCGAGGTGGTCGGCCGGGCGCTGCGCACCCAGGACGGGGTGAAGCCGGTGTTCGTGTCCGTCGGGCACCGGATCGACCTCGGCGCGGCCTCCGACCTGGTGTTGCGGCTGTGCCCGCGGTTCCGGCTGCCGGAGACCACCCGGCAGGCCGACTACGTGGCCCGCCGCCTGCTCGGCGCGGAATGACCGACCCGATGCGCACGGTCCTGGCCGAGCCAGTCGTCCAGCTCGTCCGGCGGCAGGGGTTTGCTCAGGTAGTAGCCCTGGACCAGGTCGCAGCCCAGGGCGGCCAGCACCACCCAGGTGCGACGGTCCTCGACCCCCTCGGCGACCACCTGCAGCTCGAAGTTGCGGGCCAGATCCAGCAGCGCCCGCACGATCGCGCTGTTGCCGTAGTCGGAACACATGTCCGTGACAAAGGCGCGGTCCAGCTTCATCTCGTGGACCCGCAGGCTGCGCAGGTAGGCGATGGAGGAGTACCCGGTGCCGAAGTCGTCGATGGACAGCCGCACACCGATCTCCTCCAGCTCCTGCAGCACCTCGCCGGCCCGAACCGGGTCGATGATGATCGCGCTTTCGGTGATCTCCAGGGTGAGCATGTCCGCCGGCACGTCCTGCTCGGCGAGCACCTGCCTGACCTGCCCGGGGAAGGTCCGGTTGTGCAGGCACTGGGCGCCGACGTTGACCGACACCGGTAGTCGCCGGTCGGCGGCCAGCCACCGGGCGCACTGCTCGACCGCCATGCCGAGGACGCGGCTGGTCAGCGGTTCGATCAGGCCGCTGCGTTCGGCGGCGGGCACGAACTCGCCGGGGGCGAGCAGGCCCCGCCGCGGGTGCTGCCAGCGCACCAGCGCCTCGACGCCGCAGATCGTGCCGTCCCGCATGACCGCCTTGGGCTGGTAGTGCAGCACCAGCTCCCCGTTGTCGATCGCCCTCCGCAGCTCACTGACCAGGGTGAGATCCGCCGTGGTGTGCGTGTCGAGGCCGGCCTCGTAGCGGACGTACCGCAGCCGGCCGCGCTTGGCCGCGTACATCGCGATGTCGGCGTGCTTGAGCAACTCGTCGGCGTCAGTGGCGTCGGTGGCGTGGACGGCGACGCCGATGCTGCCGCTCAGCTCCAGGGACAGCCCGTCCAGCTCGACCGGTGCGGCGAGCGCCCGGCCGATCCGGTCGGCGGCGCGCGTGGCCTCGGCGCCGGAGGCCAGCCCGGGCAGCAGCACCGCGAACTCGTCGCCGCCCAACCGCGCCACGGTGTCGCTCTCGCGGACCGCGCCGGTCAGCCGCGCGGCCACCGCCTGCAGCAACCGGTCCCCGCAGAGGTGCCCCAGCGTGTCGTTGACCTCCTTGAACCGGTTGAGGTCCACCAGCAGCAGGCCGACGTGGCTGCCGTCCTGCCCGGATTGGTCGATGGCGTGCGCTGTGCGCCGGCCCAGCAGGGTCCGGTTGGCCAGGCCGGTGAGCGCGTCGTGCAGCGCCTCGTGCTCGTTCTTCGCCACCTGGCGCAGGATCCGGCGCCGGTAGTTGATCAACACGGCACCGCACAGTGCCACCAGGCCGAGGTTGACCGCGAACGTGCCGAACATGGCCAACCGGAGCGCCCGGTTGGCGCTGTCCGCTTCCCTGAGGTACTGGCTGGTCTGCAGGCGCTTGACCTGGATGATCGCGGAGAGTTGCTTGCGCAGCGAGACAACCGCCAGCTTGGCCAGGTCCGCCTGGATGCTCACCTGGGCGGTGTCGCCCCGGTCGCCCATGGCGACGATGTTCCGCAGGATCTCCGTGTAGTCGGCGTACAGGCCGCCCACCCGCACCGCCGTGTCGACGTCGTCGGGCGCGCCGTACCGCTGCATCCACCGCAGGCCGTCCTGTGCCGAGCCGGCCGCCGAGGCGAGCGGCTGGCGCAGGACGGTGCTGCGGTAGGACCGCAGGTAGTCGGTCATCGCGTGGTCGGCCAGGTCGACGAGTTGCAGCACCTGCAGCCACCGGTCGCTCATCTCGTTGAGCTGGTCGATCCGGGCCGTGGTGCGCTCCATGCTCAGGCTGCTAGCGAGCGACAGCCCGGTCAGCGCGATGAGGCCGATGGCCAGCCCGGCCAGCGCCGCCCGTGCCGTGGCGCGTGCCTCGATCGCCCTGCTCAGCATCGCATCATCCCCCGGACCGAGTCCCGTGCCGTGGGCACGTCACCTGACCTGGTCGAGCGGCCGGAGGAACGCGGCGAGGCCGGCGGTGGCCCGGTCGAGCTGCGGTCTGAACCAGGCCAGCCGGTTCGCGTCGGAGGACTCCCGCCAGCTGATCTCGTCCACGTTGGCCGAGGTCACCACCAGGCCGGGTTGTGCGTACCAGCCCTCCGGCAGCGGCCGGCCGGTCCTGGCGTGCTCGGCCAGCAGCCATCCGGCGATGGCGGCGGTGAGGAAGTGGTCGGGGGATACCACCGCGAACAGCCGGCCGTCCTTGACCGCGCGCAGCGCCTCTGGGTCGACGCTGTACCCGGCGGCCAGCCAGGTGCCCCCGGTGCTGGCCCGGATGCTGGCCAGGTTGACCGCGTCGAGGTCGCCGGTGCCCAGGAACGCGACGGCGTCCGGGTTGGCGGTGACCAGAAGCTGCCAGGCGGACAGGTTCGCCGCCCGCGCCTTCTGCGTGTCGAACGGACCCATCACGCGCAGGTTCGGCATCCGCTGGGTCAGCCGGTCCCGCATCCCCCTGGCCCGGGCGTCCTGCCCGGCCAGGCCGGGGGCGACGTTGCCCAGGATGACCTTTCCGGTGGCGTTCGGCGGTAACCGCCTGATCAGCTCGTCGGCCAGTTGCTCGCCGAGCGCGTAGCTGTCGTTGCCGATCAGCAGCTTGACGCCGGACCCCGGCGCGGGCGGCGTGGACACCGCGACCACCGGGATCCCGCTGTCCACCGCATCGGCCTCGGAACCGGCGAGCAGTTCCGGCGTCAGCGGCGCGACCGCGACGCCGGCCTTCGCGGTGCCGGTCAACCGCCGGAACAGGTCGACCTCCATGGCCCCGTCATCGGTGGGCGGGCCGGTCACCGTGGCGTCCACGCCGCCGGCGAGCTGGGCACCCGCCCGGAAACCGGCGCTCCACTGCTTGGCGAACCCGACCTCGGTGTTCTGCACGACCAGGCCGATCGTGGGCCGCGCCGCGGGTGTGGCCGGGCCGGAACAGCCGGTCAGGCCGGCGCCGGCGACGAGCGCGATCGACCAGGCCACGGCCAGCAGGGGTCGGGTCATCCGCCTTTCCTTCCCCAGGTGGCGTCGGAGATCACATTGTGGCCCGCTGCCGGGCGCGGCGAAACCGTTTCCGGCGGGAGAGTGCGTCCGCCCAGTTCAGGTCCACCGCCCTGGCCGCGGTCGGGCATTTCGGGCAGGCTGATGACCGTGCGGCGGCGGGAACGACGGGATCTGGTCGAGGCCGGCGAGCAGGCGGCCGAAGGGAACGCGAAGGGCGGCGCCGGCGGCGAGACGCTGGTGTCGTTGCTCGGCGGGCGGTCCGGCGCGGTGGACGCGACGCTGCCGCCGCTGGCGTTCGTGCTCGGCTGGTTGCTGCTCGACCGGTCGGTGGCGCTGGGAGCGCTGGCGGCCCTTGCGGTCGGCGTGCTGGTCGCGGTGGTCCGGCTGGTGCGGGGTGACCGGCCGCGCGCGGTGGTGCTCGGCCTGCTGGCCGTGGCGGTGGCCGCGCTGGTCGCACTGCGCACCGGCCGTGCCGTCGACTTCTTCCTGGTGCAGCTGGTTTCCAATGCGGCGAGCGCGCTGGCCTGGGCGGGCAGCATCGTGGTGCGCTGGCCACTGCTCGGCGTGGTGGTCGGTGCGGTGATCGGCCAGCGCACCCGGTGGCGGCGCGATCCCGACCTGCTGCGCGGCTACGCGCGGGCGAGCTGGGTGTGGGTGGCGCAGTACGTGCTGCGCGTCGCCGTGTTCGGCGTGCTGTGGTGGGCGGACGCGGTGCTCGCGCTCGGCGTGGCCCGGGTGGTGCTGTCCTGGCCGCTGGTCGCCGCCTGCCTCACGGTGAGCTGGTGGGTGCTGCGCCGCTCGCTGCCCGCCGACCATCCGGGCCTGCGGCATCCCCGCACCGGATAGGCCGGCCCGCCGCGGGGCCGGCGAGATCGACCGCGGCCAGCCAGGCGGCTCCGGCGGCGCCGTCGTCGGCCACGTACACCGGCCCGGAACAGCGGGCGGCCAGTTCTGCGCGCAGCCGCTCGCCGACCGGGCTGGCCGGGCCGACCAGGCTGCCGATCAGCACCACCGGCGTGGTCTCGCCGTCGCGGCGGACGGCCATCGCCGCATCGGTGAGCAGCCGGGCGGCCTCGGCCACCACCGCGGCGGCCGCCGGGTCGCCCTCGGCCACGGCCCTGCTGACTAGCGGCGCCAGCCGGGCCAGCCGGATCGGCGGCTCGCCGTTGATCGCGCTGATCAGCGCGGCGAACTGCCGCCGCGCCGCGTCCGGCCCGCCCGCCGCCGGCGCCTCGCCCAGCACCGCGCCGAGGACCGCCGTGGCCAGCGCTCCCGGCGGCGCTGCCGACTCCAGCGCGCGCAGCGCCACCCGTACCGCCTCCCGGCCCAGCCAGAACGCCGACCCCTCGTCGCCGAGCAGCCAGCCGTAGCCACCGGCCGTGGCCACCCGCCTGCGGTTCTCGATCCGCGCGGCGACCGAGCCGGTGCCGGCCACCAGGGCGGTGCCGTCCGGCTCCGCGGTGCCGGCCGCGAACGCCGCCTCGTAGTCGGCGACCACCCGCATCGGGCAGCGCAGGCCGGCGCGGCGCCAGGCCGCGTCGAACAGTTCGGCCACCCGCGGGTCGGCCAGCCGGCTGCTGCCGGCCATGCCGACCACGCCGGCGCTGACCGTGCCCGGGTCGGCGCCGGCCAGCGCGGCGCGCAGCGCGGTGGTGATCCGCTCGGCGGCCTCCTCCGGACGGTGCGAGTTGGGATTGGCGCCCCCGGCCGTGCCGGTGCCGAGCCGGCTGCCGTCCACGCCGGCCAGCAGCGCCCGCGTGGAGGTGCCGCCCACGTCCACGCCGACCACACGCCCGTCCTGGGCGCTCATCCGACCAAACCTCCGAGGTTGTCGGCCGATGGGGCTAGACGCCACGCTATTCGCGCGGTTATACATCGGATGTATCGTCCGACGACTCGACAGGGAGGCACGGCGTGCGACTCCTCCGCCTGGGTGCGCCCGGCGCCGAACGTCCCGCCGTCCGGGCCGGCGACGGCAGGGTCTACGACCTCCAGCCGCTGACCGCGGACATCGACCGGGCGTTCCTGGAAGGCGACGGGATCGCCCGCACCCGCGCGGCGCTGGACGCCGGCGGGCTGCCCCCGCTGGACGACCCCGGCGACGGGTCCGGCGATCGGGTCGGCGCGCCGCTCGCCGGCATCACCAAGATCGTTTGTATCGGGCTGAACTACTCCGACCACGCCGCCGAGACCGGCGCCACGATCCCCGCCGAGCCCGTGGTCTTCCTCAAGACACCGGACACCGTGGTCGGGCCGTACGACGAGGTGCTCATCCCGCGCGGGTCGACCAAGACCGACTGGGAGGTCGAACTCGGCGTGGTGATCGGCCGCACCGCCCGGTACCTGGAACCGGACGACGACCCGCTGTCCTACGTGGCCGGCTATGTCGTCTCTCACGACGTCTCCGAGCGGGAGTTCCAGATCGAGCGCGGCGGCACCTGGGACAAGGGGAAGAACTGCGAGACGTTCAACCCGCTCGGGCCGTACCTGGTCCCCGCCTCGGAGGTGCCCGACCCCCAGGCGCTGGTCATCCGCCTGTGGGTCAACGGCGATCCCAAGCAGGACTCGCACACCAAAAACATGATCTTCCCGGTCGCCGAGCTGGTCCGCTACCTGAGCCGCTTCATGGTGCTGCGCCCGGGGGACGTCATCAATACCGGTACACCGGCCGGCGTAGCGCTCGGCGCCCCCGACCCCAAGCCGTTCCTGCGCGCGGGTGACGTGGTCGAACTGGAAATCGAGGGGCTCGGCCGGCAGCGTCAGGTTTTCGCACAGGCATAAGGGGGAGTCGGTGGCACGCATCGTCGACCTGGAGGTGCTGGACATCCGGTTCCCCACCTCCCGGCAGCTGGACGGCTCGGACGCGATGAACCCGGACCCGGACTACTCCGCCGCGTACGTGGTGCTGCACACGGACTCCGGGCCGGACGGCTACGGGTTCGCGTTCACCATCGGCCGGGGCAACGACGTGCAGGCCGCCGCGATCCGGTCACTGGCCCCGTTCGTGGTCGGCCGCCCGGTGCCGGAGACCGCGGAGGCACTCGCCGCGCTGTCCGCCGAACTGGTCGGCGACTCGCCGCTGCGCTGGCTCGGCCCGGAGAAGGGCGTGGTGCACATGGCCATCGGCGCCGTGGTCAACGCCGCGTGGGACCTGGCCGCCCGCCGCGCCGGGCTGCCGCTGTGGCGCTTCCTGGCCGGCCTCACACCCGAGGAGATCGTCGGCCTGGTCGACTTCCGCTACCTCACCGACGCGATCACCCCGGACGAGGCGCTGGCCATCCTGCGCAAGGCGGAGCCGACCCGGCAGCGGCGGATCGACCAACTCGTCGCGGACGGCTACCCCGCCTACACCACCTCGCCGGGTTGGCTCGGCTACTCCGACGAGAAGCTGGCCCGGCTGGCCCGGCAGGCCGTCCAGGACGGCTTCGACATGATCAAGCTCAAGGTGGGCGGCGAACTCGCCGAGGATGTCCGCCGGATGAAGCTGGCCAGGGAGGTCGTCGGGGACGGCGTGCGCATCGCGGTGGACGCCAACCAGCGGTGGGACACGTCGACCGCGATCGCCTGGATGCGCGAGCTGGCCCCGTTCGACCCGTACTGGATCGAGGAGCCGACCTCGCCGGACGACGTGCTGGGGCACCGCACCATCGCCGAGGCGCTGCGGCCGATCCGGGTGGCCACCGGGGAGCACGTGCAGAACCGGGTGGTGTTCAAGCAACTGCTGCAGGCCGACGCGATCGACGTGGTGCAGATCGACGCGGCCCGGGTCGGCGGGGTGAACGAGAACGTCGCGATCCTGCTGCTGGCCGCGAAGTTCGGCGTGCCGGTCTGCCCGCACGCCGGCGGGGTCGGCCTGTGCGAACTGGTGCAGCACCTGTCCATGTTCGACTTCGTCGCGGTGTCCGGCTCGGTCGGGGGCCGGGTCATCGAGTGGGTGGACCACCTGCACGAGCACTTCCACGACCCGGCGATGGTGGTGCGCGGCCGGTACGTGGCCCCGAACGCCCCCGGCTTCTCCGCGAGGATGTACGACTCCACGCTGCGCCGGTTCCGTTTTCCGGACGGTCCGGAGTGGACGGTGAGTAGTCCGTGAGCGGCGAGTTCGACGGGCTGGTCGCCGCGGTCACCGGCGGGGCGTCCGGGATCGGGCTGGCCACCGCCCGGCTGCTCGCCGGCCGCGGCGCCCGGGTGGCCTGCCTGGACGTCAAGCCCGAGGCCCTCCCCGGGACGCTGGCCGTCGTGCCCTGCGACGTCACCGACGACACCAGCGTGCGGGCCGCGGTGGACGCCGTGGTGCGGCGGTTCGGCGGCCTGGACGTGCTGGTGAACAACGCCGGCGTCGGCGCGCGCGGCGACGTGACCGCCAACGACGACACCGAGTGGCACCGGGTGCTGGACGTCAACGTGGTCGGCATGGCCCGGGTGGCCCGGGCAGCGCTGCCGCACCTGCGCCGGTCCGCGCACGCCGCGATCGTCAACACCGGTTCGGTCGCCGGCTGGGCCGGCCTGCCGCAGCGCGCCCTGTACTCGGCCAGCAAGGGCGCGGTGCACGCGCTGACCCTGGCCATGGCCGCGGACCACGTGCGCGACGGCGTCCGGGTCAACGCGGTCGCCCCGGGGACCGTGGACACCCCCTGGATCGGCCGGCTGGTGGACGACGCCGAGGACCCGGCGGCGGAACGCGCGCTGCTTGCGGCCAGGCAGCCGCATGGCCGGCTGGTCTCCCCGGAGGAGGTCGCGCACGCGATCGCCTACCTGGCCAGCCCGCTCTCCGGTTCCACCACCGGAACGGTGCTCGGCGTGGACGGCGGGATGCAGGGACTTCGCCTGCGACCGCGCTCCTGATCTGGACAGGGCCGGAGGGACGGCGGTGAACTCAGGCGGGCAGAGCGTAGCGACGGGAGCGGACATGACACGGACAGGCGGTGCGGGCGGTGGCCGGAGAGTCGGCGAGGAGTCCCCGCCGGCGGGTGCCCGCCGGGCCCGCGGGTCGGTCCTGCGCCAGCGGCTCGGCGACCTGGTCTCCCAGGCGGCGGCGCTGGCCGCGCTGATCGTCATCGCGGTCGTGCTGTCGATCCTGTCCCCGCGCTTCCTCTCCTACCTCAACCTCAGCGAGGTGGTGGTGGAGGGCGCCGTCACGGCGATCATCGCGGTGGGCGCGACACTGGTGATCGTGACCGCTGGTGTCGACCTGTCGGTCGGGTCGGTGGCGGCGCTCTCCGGCGTGCTCGGCGCGATGCTGATGGTGGACGCGCACCTGCCGTGGCCGCTGGCCACCGTGGCCGGCGTGCTGCTCGGCGGCGTGGCCGGGCTGGTCAACGGCGCGCTGGTGAGCTGGGTGCGGCTGGCCCCGTTCATCGCCACGCTCGGCATGATGGGCGTGGCCCGCGGCCTGACGTTCATGTCCACCGGCGCGGTCGCCGTCTACGGCCTGCCTCCCGGGTTCAACGCGCTGGGGCAGGGGTACCTGGGTCCGATCCCGGTGCCGGCCATCTGCCTGGTCGGCGTGATCGTGGTGTTCGCGTTCATCTTCACCCGCACCAAGCTCGGCCGGTACGCGTACGCGATCGGCTCGAACAAGGACTCGGCCCGGCTCATGGGTATTCCGGTGGGCCGGTACCTGGTCCTCGTCTACGTCCTGCAGGGCCTGCTCGCCGGGTTCGGCGGCATGATCGCCACCGCCCGCGTGTCCTCCGGCCAACCCAACTTCGGCACCGGCCTGGAACTCGAGGCGATCGCCGCCGCCGTCATCGGCGGCGCCAGCCTTTTCGGTGGCCAGGGCACGGTGTCCGGCGCGATCATCGGCGCCTTTCTGATCCAGGTGATCCGGGACGGCTCGGTGCTGCTGGACGTCAACATCTACCTGCAGGACGTGATCATCGGAATCGTCGTGTGGATCGCCGTCGCCTGGGACTACTTCCGCCGCAGGCGCATCACCGAGCGCACCAGAGGGATACAGCAGTCAGTACGTCAGTCAGTGCGTGCTGGGTAACAGCACCGGGCAGGAGATCGGGTCAAGGGAGATACCGATGAGTTTCAGAGCACGATGGATGGTGCCGGCCGCGGTGCTCGCCGTTCTGGTGCCGGCGCTTGCCGGTTGCGGCGGCGGCGGTGGCTCGGCCCCGGGGTCGAAGCAACTGACGATCGCGGTGGTGCCCAAGGCCGTGGGCTTCGACTACTGGACGCACGTCAAGGACGGCGCGGAGTGCGCCGCGCAGAAGCTGGGTAACGTCAAGATCGAGTGGAACGGGGTCTCCCAGGAGACCGACGTGACCGGCCAACTCAACCTGCTCAACGGGTCGCTCCAGCGCGGGGTGGACAGCCTGATCTACGCGGCGACCGACGCCCAGGCGCTGGTGCCCGTCACGCAGAAGGCGCAGCAGGCCAAGATCCCGGTCTACAACATCGACTCGGGCACGACACCGCAGAACGTGCCGCTGTTCGCCACCGACAACATCAAGGGCGCCCAGCAGGTCGCGCAGATCATGAACGAGAAGCTGAACGGCCACGGCAGCGTCGCCCTGCTGGAGTTCCAGCCCGGTTCGATGACCAACAACCAGCGCAAGCAGGGATTCGTCGACGGACTCAAGCAGTACCCGGGGCTGAACCTGGTGGCCGACCAGGCCGACCACAGCGACTCCAACCAGGCGCTTGACGTCACCAACAACATCCTCACCGCGCACCCCGACCTCAACGGCCTGTTCGGTTCGAACGAGCCGTCCGTGATCGGTGCCTCGCAGGCGATCAAGCAGCGCGGCCAGCAGGGCAAGACGGTGCTGGTCGGCTGGGACGCCGCGCCGGACGAACTCAACGGCCTGAAGTCCGGCGAGATCAGCGCGCTGATCGTGCAGAACCCGTTCCGGATGGGCTTCGACTCGGTGATCGCCGCGGTGCAGCACATCCGGCAGAACGTGAACGTGACCAATGAGGACACCGGCGTCTACACGGTCACCAGCCAGAACATGAACGACAGGGAGATCCAGGCGATCCTGCAGCCGAGCTGCGCGAACCCGCCGCTGCCACCGGACGACCCGTGGCTGAAATACGTCAACATGAAGTGACACCGACCCCTGGTGCCCCGCCCGGCCCGGGCGGGGCACCAGGGCAACTGATCGGCGACCGTCGAGTCCACGGTGGTCGAGAGCTTCGACAAGGAAAGCCGAGTTCGACCATGGCAGACGCGATTCTCCGCGCGGAGGGAATCTCCAAGTGGTTCGGTGGCGTGGCGGCGTTGCAGGACGTCGACTTCGAGATCGCCCCCGGCGAGCACGCCGCGCTGGTCGGTGACAACGGGGCGGGAAAGTCCACTTTGGTCAAGGTGCTGACCGGGGCGGAACGGCCGGACGGCGGAAGGATCTGGTTCGACGGGCAGGAGCGGCACTTCCACTCGCCGCTGGACGCCCGCCGCGCCGGCATCGAGACCGTCTACCAGACACTCGCCCTGGCTGACCACCTCGACGTGGTGGCCAACCTGTTCCTCGGCCGGGAGAAGTACCGGGTGAGGCTCGGCCCGTTCAGCGTCCTCAACCGGTCGGCCATGCGCGCGGAGGCGCGGAAGATGCTGGAGAGCACCGGGGTGCACATTCCCGACCTGCGGTCCTCGGTGATGGGCATGTCCGGTGGCCAGCGGCAGGGCGTGGCGATCGCGCGCGCCGCGGGCATGGGCTCGCAGGTGATCGTGCTGGACGAGCCGACGGCTGCGCTTGGCGTGCAGGAGACCGCCCGCGTCGAGGAGATCATCCGTGGGCTCAAGCGGCGCGGGGTCACCATGCTGATGGTCAGCCACAACCTGCGCCAGGTGTTCGACCTGGTCGACACCATCTGGGTGTTGCGGCACGGCCAGATGGTCGGCCGCCGGGACACCAGCGAGGTGAGCCCCGAGGAGATCGTCTCCATGATCACCGGGGCGGACCGGGTGACCGGTCTGGAGTTCACGTAAGGCCGGCCGGAGGTCATTCATGGAGACCGTCGCACTGCACACCCGGCTGCGGCCGGGCAAGGAGGCCGAGTACGACCGGGTGCACGCGAGGATCCCGGACGAACTGGACGCGGCGCTGCGCGCGGCCGGGGTGCGCTCGTGGCGGATCTGGCGCAGTGGCCGGGACCTGTTCCACCTGGTCGAATGCGAGGACTACGCGGCCATGCGGGCGCACCTGCGGGACCATCCGGCCAACGTGCCGTGGCAGGCGAGGATGGCCGAGCTGCTGGAGGTCGAGGACGACTACTCGGGCGCCGCGCCCGGCGTGAAACTGGTCTGGGAGCTACCGCAGGCGCTGGCGAAGGGAGTGCCGTGAGGACCCGCCGGCTCGGACGGTCCACTGTGGAGGTCACCGAACTGGGCTTCGGCGCGGCGCCGGTCGGCAACCTGTACCGCGAGGTGTCCGAGGCCGAGGCGCGCGGCGCGGTGGACGCGGCCTGGGACTGCGGGGTGCGCTACTTCGACACCGCCCCGCACTACGGCCTCGGGCTGTCCGAGCGGCGGCTCGGCGCGGCGCTGGCCGGCCGGCCGCGCGCCGAGTACGTGCTGTCCACCAAGGTCGGGCGGCTGCTGGAGCCGTGGCCGGGCGGCGGGATGGATCCGGCCGGCTTCGCGGTGCCGGCCAGCCACCGGCGGGTGTGGGACTTCAGCGTCGACGGCGTGCGCCGGTCGCTGGCGTCCTCATTGGACCGTCTCGGCCTGGACCGGGTGGACGTGGTGCTGCTGCACGACCCGGACGGCCACTGGGAGCAGGCGGTGTCCGAGGCCTACCCGGCGCTCGCCCGGCTGCGCGGCGAGGGCGTGGTCGGCGCCATCGGCGTGGGCATGAACCAGTGCGAGATGCCGGCCCGGTTCGTCCGGCACACCGACATCGACGTGGTCATGCTGGCCGGCCGGTACACGTTGCTGGAGCAGCCGGCCGCCGACGACCTGTTGCCGCTGTGCGCGGAGCGCGGCGTGTCCGTGCTCGCCGCCGGGGTGTTCAACTCCGGCCTGCTGGCCCGGCCCGACGTGCCGGAGCACGCCACCTACGACTACGCGCCCGCGCCGCCCGCGCTGCTGGAGCGGGCCCGGCGGATCGCCGCGGTGTGCCGCCGGCACGGGGTGACCCTGCCGCGAGCGGCCGCCTGGTTCCCGCTCGGCCACCCGGCGGTCGCGTCCGTCGTGCTCGGCACCCACAACGCCGCCCAGGTCACCGAGAACGCCGGCCTGCTCGCCGAGCCGGTGCCCGCCGAGCTGTGGGACGAGTTGCGCGCCGAGGGCCTGCTGCGCGGCGACGTCCCGGTGCCAACGGGGGTGAGCTCGTGATCCGGGTGGACGCGCACCACCACGTCTGGGACCTCGGCGCCCGGGACCAGCCGTGGATCACCGGCGCGGCGATGTCGCCGATCCGCAGGGACTTCGGCCTGGCCGACCTGTCCCCGCACGTGGCGGCGGCCGGCATCACCACCACCGTGCTGGTGCAGACCGTCACCGTGCCGGAGGAGACACCGGAACTGCTCGCCCTGGCCGAGTCCTCGCCGCTGGTCGGCGCCGTCGTCGGGTGGACCGACCTGACCGCCGAGGCGGTGGCCGACGACCTCGCCGTGCTCCGCGAGGCACCCGGCGGGCCGTGGCTGCGCGGCATCCGGCACCAGGTGCAGGGCGAGCCGGACCCGGAGTGGCTGGCCCGCGAGGACGTGCGCCGCGGGCTGGCCGCGGTCGGCGAGGCCGGGCTGGTCTACGAGCTGCTGACGCTGCCGCACCAGCTTCCGGCGGCGGTGCGCACCGTCGCGGCGCTACCCGACGTGCCGTTCGTGCTGGACCACTGCTCGAAGCCGCCGATCGCCGGCGGCGAGGTGCGGCCGTGGGCGGATCTCATCCGCGAACTCGCCGCGCACGGCAACGTCACCTGCAAGCTGTCCGGGCTGGTCACCGAGGCGGACTGGGCGTCGTGGACGGTGGCGGACCTGCGCCCGTACGTCGAGGTGGTGCTGGACGCGTTCGGCGCCGACCGGCTGATGTTCGGCTCCGACTGGCCGGTCTGCCTGCTCGCCGCGGACTACGCCGAGGTGGTGGCCACCGCCGAGCGGCTGACCGCGGCGCTGAGCACGGCCGAGCGGGCCGCCATCTTCGGCGGCACCGCCCAGCGGGTGTACCGGCTCGCCGGCTAGGTCAGATCCTTCAGCCACTGCTCCACGCCGGCCACGTGCACGGTGGACCAGGCGCGGGCCAGCTCCGGTTCGTGCGCGGCCAGGGCGTTGACGATGGCCCGGTGCTCGGCGACCGTCCGGTCCACCGCGCCGCTCTGCGTGATGCCCCGCCAGATGCGCACCCGCACGGTCGGCCCGGCCAGCGTGTCGAGCAGTTGAGCCAGGTACGAGTTGCCGGACGCCTCCGCGATCCGCCGGTGGAACCGCAGGTCGTGCTCGACCAGTTCCGCCACCGACTCGGCCGATTCGGCGGCGTCGCACAACTCGCGCAGCTCGGCGATCTCCTGCTCCGCGATGCGCTGCGCGGCCATCGCGGCGGCCGCCGGCTCCAGCAGCCGGCGCACCTGCAGCACCTCCAGCACGGACTCCTCGCCGCGGTGCAGTTCCAGCACGAAGGACAGCGCGCCGAGCAGGTCGTCGGCGCGGAGGCTGGACACGTAGGTTCCGTCGCCCTGCCGCACGTCCAACACCCGCACCAGAGACAACGCCCGCACCGCCTCGCGCAGCGAGTTGCGGGACAGGCCCAGGCGCTCGGCGAGGTCGGCCTCCCTGGGCAGGCGGTCGCCCGGCTTGAGTTCGCCGGAGACGATCATCTCCTTGACGCGCAGGATCGCGTCATCCGTGACGGCCACGGCACCCTCGAATCCTTGATAAACCTCCGATGTCTGTTTCCAGAATAACGTGCTCTGACCGCCGTTTGCGCGCTGCTCCGTTCGGCGTAGTGTGGGACTTGCCCGCTCCACCCCGCCCCCTCGGTGGAGCGGGTTCTTGTGTTCCCGGCGGTCGGTCGCCGCGCTGCTACCGGGTGCGGGTGACCTTACGCAGGCCGCGCGGGTGGTCCGGGTCGCCGCCCCGGGCCAGGGCGAGGCCGAGGGCGAGCCGCTGTGCCGGCAGCACCTCCAGGATTGGCGCGACCTCCTCGGCCGTCTCCGGCACCGGGATGCGCAGCGCGGCGGGCACGGTGTCCGCCGCCGAGCCGAGCGCGAGCACGTCCGCGCCCCGCTGCCGCACCACATCCAGCACCTCGCGCATGGCCGCGCCGCCGTGGCCGGCGCTGGTCACCGCGAGCACCGCGGTCTCCTCGTCCACCGCGGCCACCGGCCCGTGCAGCAGGTCGGCCCCGCTGTACGCGCGGGCGGCCAGGTAGCTGGTCTCCGCCAGCTTCAGCGCCGCCTCGGCCGCGGTCGCCGCCGAGTAGCCCCGGCCGGTGGTGATCACCCGCTCGACGAACCGGTACCGGCGCACCGCCTCGGCCACCGCCGCCGCGGAGCCGTCCAACGTCTGCGCGGCCAGCTCTGCCAGGCCGGCGGCGTGCTCGCCGCGCCCGCCGCGCACGGCGTCCACGAGCAGGTACAGCGCGAGCAGCGTCGCCGAGTAGGTCTTGGTGGCCGCGACGGCGAGTTCGGTACCGGCGCCGATGTCCACGGCCAGCTCGGCGGCCTGCTCCAGCGGGGAGCCGGGGGTGTTGGTCACCGCGATGGTCAGCGCTCCCCGCCGCCGGGCCGACTCGGTGACCTCCAGCAGGTCCGGCGAGCCGCCGCTCTGGCTGACCGAGACCAGCAGCACGCCGGCCAGGTCGGGCTGGGCCCCGTACAGCGTGGTGGTGGACGGGGACACCAGGCCGGCTGGCAGTTGCAGCAGCACCTCGATCAGATACTTGGCGTACAGCGCCGCGTGGTCGCTGGAGCCGCGCGCGGCGAGCAGCGCGAACCGCGGCCGCCGATCCCGGACCCGCTCCGCCACCGAGGTGATCTCCGCGCGCCGCGCCAGCAGACCGCCCAGCACGGCCGGCTGCTCCGCGATCTCCGCGGCCATGTGCTTGCCGCCGTCCGAGCTGGTCATCACGTTCCCTCGCTGATCGGTTGCTCGCTGCGCACCGCCGCGGCGACGCGCTCGGCGGCGGCCCGCAGGCAGACCCGCGCGCCGCCGTGCGTGTCGATCCGGGCGGTGGCGCCCAGGTCGGGGCCGGGGACTCCGGTCTCCAGGTGGACAAGGTTTAGACCAATGCTAGCGAGCGACTCCACCAGGTCACGCGCGGCGGGGTGCCGGTGCGCGTCCCTGGTCACCACGATCACCGGTCGGCCGGCGGCGGCCGAGGCGACCTGCTCGGCGCTGGCCCGCTCGGTGCGCAGCACCTCGACGTCCGGGATCAGCTCGGCCAGGTGCGCGCCCAGGCCCCACGGTACGTCGCCCACCGCGATCGTCGGCGGCACCACCAGGTCGACCACCAGCGGCGGCCGGGGCAGGTCGAGCCGGCCGCGCACGCGCAGCGCCCGCTCGGCGGCCAGCCGGCCCAGTTCGGGGTCGTGGCCGGACACGGCGGCCGGCGCGGCGCCCAGGTCGGCCACCCGCTTCGCCGCCTCGGCGAGCCGGTCCTCCGGCAGTTGCCCGGCCACCACGGCGGCCACCAGCGCGTCCGCCAGCCAGGTCACCGTGGCCTCCTCGGTGAACTCGCCGCCCACGCACAGCCCGTCCACCCCGGCCACCAGCGCGCGCACCGCGCCGTCGGCCATCCCGGCGGAGCCGGACACCGCCTTCATGTCCAGCGCGTCCGTGATCACCGTGCCGGTGAAGCCGATCTCGTCGCGCAGCACGCCGATCGCGCACGGGTTGAGCGTGGCCGGTTCGGGGCCCCACTCCGGGACGACCAGGTGCCCGGTCATCACCGCGCGCACCCCGGCGCGCACCGCGGCCCGGAACGGCACCAGTTCGGTGTCCCGGAGCTGGGCCGGGGTCCTGGGCAGCTCCGGCAGTTCGGTGTGCGAGTCCGCGGTGGCCGCGCCGTGCCCGGGGAAGTGCTTGGCGCACGAGGCCACCCCGGTGGACTGCACGCCCGCCACGAACGCGGCCACGTGCCGGGCGGCCAGCGCCGGGTCCGCGCCGAACGACCGCACCCCGATGATCGGGTCGTCCAGGGTGAGCGACAGGTCCGCGCACGGCGCCAGGTTGACGGTGATGCCGCAGCCGGCCAGCCGCGCGCCGATCCCGGCGGCCACCGCCCTGGTCAGGTCGGCGTCGTCGACCGCGCCGAGCGCGTAGCTGCCGGGCACCGCGGAGCCGCGCCGCGCGTCCAGCCGGGTGACGTCGCCGCCCTCCTCATCGATGGCGACGAGCACGCCGTCCCGGGCCGCGCGCAGTTCCGCGGTGAGCGCCGCCACCTGGGCGTCGTCCACCACGTTGCGACCGAACAGCACGACGCCGCCGAGGCCGGCCTCGATCCGGCGGGCCAGCCACGCCGGTGCGCGGGTGCCGGCGAATCCGGGCAGCAGCACGCCGGACGCCAGCCGGTGCAGTCGTTGGTTCATCTGCTACCCCTTCACGGCGCCGGCGGTCATCCCGGACACCAGGTTGCGCTGCACGACCAGGAAGAAGATCAGGACGGGCACGGTGAACAGGGTGGACGCCGCCATGGTGCCGCCCCAGTCGGTGCCGAACACGCTCTGGAACGACGACAGCCACACCGGCAGCGTGAACCGGTTCTCGTCCTGCATGAACACCAGCGCGTACAGGAACTCGTTCCACGCGGTGATGAAGCCGAACACCGAGGTGGCCACCAGGCCGGGGCCGAGCAGCGGCAGGGTGACCCGGCGGAACGCCCCCCACCGCCCGCAGCCGTCCACCATCGCCGCCTCCTCCAGGTCCGCCGGCAGGCCCAGGATGAAGCCCCGGAGTGTCCACGCGGTGAACGGCAGGGTGGTGGCGAAGTAGACCAGCACCAGGGAGGGCAGCCGGTTGAGCAGGTCGAGGTCCCGCATCATCAGGTACATCGGGATCAGCAGCGCCTCGAACGGCGCCATCTGCGCGACCAGCAGGAGCAGCAGGAAGCCGCGCCGGCCCCGGAACCGTAGCCTGGCCAGCGGGACCGCGGCGAGCAGCCCGGCGACCAGCGCGCACAGCACCGCGCCGAGCGTGACGACCAGGCTGTTGCGCACGTAGGTGAGGAAGTTCGGCTTGGCCACCGCGTCGGCGAAGTGCCGGCCGGTGACCGCGGTGGGCACCAGGTCGTAGCCGGAGGACAGCAGGAGCTGCGACGGCTTGAGGGCGGTGGCCACCATCCAGTACGTCGGGAACGCGAACACCACCGCGACCAGCAGGGCCACCACCGAGATGGTGATCTTCTTGCTCATCGGTACTCCTGCGCCCGCAGCATCAGCCGGAGGTTCTGCGCGGTCAGCCCGACCAGCACCAGGATCATCAGCACGGCCACCGCGGCGGCCACTCCGAAGTGGCTACCCGCGATGCCCTTGACGTACTGCAGCACCGCGAGGGTGGTGCTGCCGCCGTCCGGTCCGCCCTCCCGCATCGCCCACACCTGCGGGAACACCTTGAAGTCCCACAGCAGGGACAGGAACGTGACCAGGGTGACCAGGGGCCGCACCGCGGGCCAGGTCACCGCGCGGAAGGTCTGCCAGCCGCTCGCCCCGTCGATGGCGGCCGCCTCGTACTGCTCGGCCGGCACCCCGAGCATCCCGGCGAACAGGGTGAACGCCACGAACGGGATGCCCTGCCAGGTGATCAGCGTGACGATCACGGCCAGGGTGGAGAATCCGGTGGTGAACCAGGAGTGCCCGGCGAACGACGTGAGGCCCAGCCGGACCAGCGTCTTGTCGAGGATGCCGTAATTCTGGTCGAACATCCACTGGAACACCGTGGTCGCGGCGAGGAACGGCATCGCCCACGCCAGCACCAGGCTGACCTGCAGGACGGTCCGCACCGCCCGGCCGACGTGCCGCATCAGCACCGCCACGGCCAGCCCGCCGACCACGGTGGCGATCACGCATGCGGCGGTGAACGCCAGCGTGCGCAGGGTGACCGTCCAGAACGTCGGGTCGCCGAGCACCGCGCGGTAGTTGTCCAGCCCGACCCAGACCACCTTGCCCTGCACCAGCTCCCGCAGGTCCAGCCGGCGGAAGCTGGTGAGCAGCACGGACAGCACCGGCCAGCCGAGCAGCACGAGCAGGGTGAGCGTGGCCGGGGCGAGCAGCAGGTAGGGCAGGGCCGCCACGCCCGGCCGCCGGTGCCGGCGGGCCACGGCGGGCCGCGCCGGCACCGGCGTCACGATCGGCGGGTTCTCCGTCGCCGTCATCGCGACTCAG
The DNA here is from genome assembly GCF_005405885.1 of Gandjariella thermophila. Taxonomy (GTDB): domain Bacteria; phylum Actinomycetota; class Actinomycetes; order Mycobacteriales; family Pseudonocardiaceae; genus Gandjariella; species Gandjariella thermophila. The sequence continues at coordinate 194,853 of NZ_BJFL01000006.1, read as the reverse complement.
CCGGACAGCGCCTGGCCGATCGCCCGGTTGGCGTCGGCGGTGGCGGCGTCGATGCTCTTCTGGCCGGTGAGCACCGCGGTGAGCATGCTCTTCAGCGGGTTCTCCCCGGACTCGATCGGGCCCCACTTCGGGGTGATCGGGGTGACCTTGCCGTGCCGCGCGGCCCTGGCCATGGCGGCGCCCACCTCGGTGGCGTCCAGCCCGCTGGTGTCCGTGGAGGTGCCGGGCACGGAACCGGCCCTGGCCAGCTGGGACTGGTACTTCGCGCCGCTGAGCAGCTTGAGGTACTGCTTGGCCAGGTCGGCGTTCTTGCTGCCGGCCGGGATGGCCACGTTGGACCCGCCGAGGAACACCGGGGCGGCCTGCCCGGCGGTGCGGGACGGGATGGGGAACGCCCCGGTCTGCGACGAGAGCTGCGGGTTCGCCTTGACCGCGCCGGCCAGCTCCCACGGCAGCCCGATCATCATGGCCACGTGGCCCTGGGCGAACACGTCCGACTGCTGCGGCTTGGCCTCGTCGGTGTCCTTCGGCGCCCTGGTGCCCGAGGCGTTGACGAGCTGCTGGTAGAACGCCACGCCCGCCTTGGCCTCCGGCGCTTCCAGGGTGGCCTGCCAGCTCTTGCCCGATTGCTTGGCCACGTCACCGCCGGCGTCCCAGATGAACGACAGCAGCGTGTACCACTCCTGGCCGGGCAGGTAGAGGGCCTGGAAGTCGGGGTCGGTGGCGTTCGCCGCCTTCAGCTTGTCGATGTCCGCCAGCCATTCCGCGTTGGACGCCGGCGGCGCCGTGATACCGGCCTTGGCGAAGAGGTCCTTGCGGTAGATCACCGTCCGGTTGGCGGCGTAGAACGGCATGGCGTACTGCTTGCCGTCCCAGGTGCCGGACTCCTTCAGCGCCGGCAGCCACTGGCCGCCGTTCAGGTCGTTCACCGAGTCGGACAGGTCGAGCAGCGTGCCCTGCTCGGCGAACTGCGCGGTCTGGGTGTTGCCCAGCTCGATCACGTCCGGAGGATTGTTGCTGGTTAACGCCGTGGTCAGCTTCTGCTGGATGCCGTCCCACTGCTGCACCCGGTAGTCCACCTTCACCCCCGGGTGGGCGTCGGAGAACTCCTTGTTGAGCGCGTCGGTCAGCGAGGTGGGCGCCGAGCCCGACATCAGCCACACGGTGAGGGTCTTGCCGCCGGCGTCGCTCGAGCCTCCGCCCGAGCCGCAGCCCGCGGTGGCCAGCGCCACCGCCGCGGCGCCGACGACCAGCTTTGTCCAGCGCTTCACGTCTCCCGCCCTTCCCCTTCCACCCGGCCCGACCGGGCGACCAATGGTGTAGACCAATGTGGAAGGAGAGCGTGGTCCGTACCACACTCGCTGTCAAGGCAGTTGCCAAGACGTTGTGAAGTCATCCGATGACCGTGACGACACGCCTGGGTTGGTGGGTTCGGCGCCCGTGCCCGGGGTCGACAAGGCATCCTGGTCAGGGGCGCTGGGAAGAGCCGGAGGAGCGTGCATGATCGTGTCAGGCCGCGGCACCCGCAGCGACCCGGAGGAGGTTGCCATGCTCGACACGACGTCGTCCGGCACCGTGGACGGTGGCCGGAGCCGGGTGCAGCGCGAGCCGAAGTACTGGGGGCTGAAGCGGCACCTGCTGGACATGCTGCGCTCCATGCCCGCCGGCTCCCCGATCCCCACCGAGCGCTCGCTCGCCGCCGAGTTCGACGTCTCGCGGACCACCGTCCGCCAGGCACTGGCCGAACTGACCGTGGAGGGCCGGCTGCTGCGGGTGCAGGGCAAGGGCACCTTCGCCGCCGAACCGAAGGTCGCCCAGCGGCTGCAACTGTCCTCCTACACCGAGGACATGCGGGCCCAGGGCCGGCAGCCCTCGTCCCGGCTGCTGGAGGCGGCCGAGGAGCCGGCCGACGCCGACCTGGCCCGGCTGCTCGGCGTGCGCACCGGTGCGAAGGTGCTGCGGCTGCGCCGGCTGCGGCTGGCCGACGACGAGCCGATGGCGATCGAGACCACCCATCTCGCGCTGGGCCGGTTCCGCGGGCTGCGCCGCTACCTGGCCGAGACCGGGTCGCTGTACCAGGTGCTGCGGGAGAAGTTCGGGGTGGAGATGGGCCACGCCGAGGAAACCATCGAAACCGCGCTGGCCAGCCCGGAGGAGGCCGAACTGCTCGGCGCGGACGTGGGCATGCCGATGCTGCTGCTGTCCCGGCACTCCTTCGACACGGACGGCAAGCCGGTGGAGTGGGTGCGCTCCGTCTACCGCGGTGACCGCTACAAGTTTGTCGCCACGCTGAACCGCCCGGGCAGCTAGATGGCGGTCGCCTGGGGGAGCAGCCAGGGGCGCGGGGTGCTGGCCGCCACCGTGGTCGGCTCCGGCATGGCCTTCCTCGACGGCACCGTGGTCAACGTCGCGCTGCCCCGCATCGGCCACGAACTGGGCGCGTCCGTGGCCGGGCTGCAGTGGATCCTGGACGGCTACCTGCTCTCCCTCGCCTCGCTGATCCTCATCGCCGGCTCGCTGGGCGACCGGTACGGCCGGCGCCGGGTGTTCGTCATCGGGGTCATCTGGTTCGGCGCCGCCTCGCTGCTGTGCGGGCTCGCGCCGGACACCGAGGCGCTGGTCGCGGTGCGGGTGCTGCAGGGCGTCGGTGCCGCGCTGCTCACTCCCGGGTCGCTGGCCATCCTGCAGTCCGCGTTCGACCGCAACGACCGCGCCAGGGCGATCGGCGCCTGGTCCGGGCTGGCGGGCGTGGCCACCGCGGTCGGCCCGCTGGTCGGCGGGCTGCTGGTGCAGGTGTGGTCGTGGCGGCTGGCGTTCCTGATCAACCCGCCGCTGGCGGTGCTGTGCGTGTGGCTGGCCGGCCGGTACGTGCCGGAGTCCTGTGACGAGCGGCTCGGCGGCCACCCGGATGTGGCGGGCGCGGTGCTCGGCGCGGCCGGCCTGGCCGGCGTCACCGCCGCGCTGGTCGAGGCGCCCGCCCGGGGCGTGACCGACCCGCTGGTGGTGGTCGCGGCGGCGGTTGGGGTGGCGGCGCTCGCCGCGTTCGGTGTGCGGCAGGCCAGGGGCGCCGACCCGATCGTGCCGCCCGTGCTGTTCACCAGCATCACGTTCACCCTGGCCAACGCGCTCACCCTGCTGATGTACGCGGCGCTGGGCGGGGTGACCACGCTGCTCGTGCTGCAACTGCAGGTCTCCCTGGGCTACCCGCCGGCCGCGGCCGGGCTGGCCGGGCTGCCGATCACGGTGATCATGCTGCTGCTGTCCGCCCGCTCCGGCCGGCTGGCCCAGCGGATCGGGCCACGCTCGCAACTCGTCGGCGGGCCGCTGCTGGTCGCCGCCGGGATGCTGCTGCTCCGCCGCGCCGTGCCGGGCACCGGCTACCTGGACGCGGTGCTGCCCGGGGTGCTCGTGTTCGGCCTGGGCCTGGCCGCCGTGGTCGCCCCGGTCACCGCCACCGTGCTGGCCGCGGCGCCGGACCGGTACGTCGGCGTGGCCTCCGGGGTGAACAACGCGGTGGCCCGCACCGGCACGCTGCTGGCCATCGCCGCGCTGCCGGCCGCGGTCGGACTCAGCGGCAGCCGGTACGCCCAGCCGGCCGCGCTGACCGCCGGCTGGCAGGCCGCGCTGGCGATCTGCGCCGGTGCCGCCGCGGTCGGCGGGCTGCTCGCCATCGGCGTGGACAACCGGGTGCTGCGCGCCGCGCCCGCCGCGAAGCGCCCGGCGGAGTCGCCGTCGCCGGGGGAGTGCCTGCACTGCGGGGTGGAGGGGCCGCCGACCCACCTCCGGCCGGCCGGAACCCGCTAGGGATTCGTGCGCCGAACGCCATTCCGTTGACCGATTCGTCGTGCGCGACGAATTCGGCACGTGAATCCATCCTGCGGAAACGTTCCGTACCGTTACCGTGTTAAATGTCAATTAGCGCACGGCGCGTCCAATTTGCCGTCTTCGGTGCCACACTCTGAATCCCCGCGTTGGGGAGTGGGGCGGCCCCTGCTGCCGCCCCACCGCCCGTCCCCCTGCGGTTCCCGGGGTGCCCACCCCTGCATGCGGGCCCTCCCGGGATTCCCTGCACCCGAAGATGAGGGAGACGACAGATGAACCGCACGAGTGCGGTCCGACTGGCCGGCGCCGCATTACTCGCCGCTGGTGTCGTTGCCGCTGCCAGCCTACCTGCCATGGCCGGAACCTCGCCGGCAATGTCGGTGACCTCGGCGGAGGACCCGCAGGTCTCGCCGGAAATCCTCGCCGCCATGCAGCGCGACCTCGGGTTGACCCCGCGGCAGGCCACGGCACGGCTGCTGGCCGAAGCGCATGCCGGCACGGTGGAGCGGCAGCTACAGGCGAGCCTCGGCGAGGCCTTCGGCGGCGCCTGGTTCGACGCCGCGGCGAACCGGCTGGTCGTCGGCGTCACCGACGCCGGAAGGGCAGAGGCGGTCCGCGCCGCGGGCGCCGACGCCAGGGTCGTGACATTCACGGAACGGCAGCTCGACGCGGCCAAGGCCGCGCTGGACGCGATGCCCGCGCCGCGCACGGTCAACGGCTGGTACGTCGACCCGCAGAGCAACTCGGTGGTCGTCGAGGTCAACGGCGACGGCGCCGACCCGGCCACCCGGGCGTTCCTGTCCGGCGCCCGCGCGCAGGGCGGCATGGTGCGGGTGGTGACCGAGTCGGCGGCGCCGCGGCTGCTGTACAACGTGCGCGGCGGTGACGCCTGGTACGGCTCGAACTTCCGCTGCTCCGTCGGGTTCAACGCGGTGGACTCGGGCGGCGGTAAGCACTTTGTCACCGCCGGCCACTGCACCGCCAGCGGCGGCTCCGCCTACGGGTACAACCAGGTGTACCTGGGCCGGATCAACGGCAGCCACTTCGGCAGCGGCGGCGACTACGGCAAGGTCGACGTGACCAGCTCGTCGTGGTCCCTGGTCGGCACGGTGAACCGCTACGACGGCACCAGCGTCGCGGTGCGGGGCTCCACCGCGGCGGCGGTCGGTTCCTCAGTCTGCCGCTCCGGGTCCACCACCGGCTGGCACTGCGGCACGATCCAGGCCAAGAACCAGACGGTGAACTACGCCGAGGGCACGGTCACCGGCCTGACCCGTACCAACGTCTGCGCCGAACCGGGTGACTCCGGCGGATCATGGATCAGCGGCAACCAGGCCCAGGGCGTGACCTCCGGTGGCTCCGGCGACTGCACCTGGGGCGGCACCACCTACTTCTCCCCGGTCAACCCGGCGCTGTCCGCGTACGGGCTGCGGCTGGTCACCGGCTGAGAAGTTACCCGCTGGCTGCCCCGGTTTCCCGCCGCCACGGGAGCCGGGGCACCCGCCGGTCAGCCGCGCAGCCGGGCGGCCAGCCGGTGGGCGGCGTCCCGGGGATCGTCCGCCCCGGTGATCGCCCGCACCACCACGACCCGGCTGGCGCCGGCGGCCAGCACCTCGTCGATCCGCTCGTGGTCGATCCCGCCGATGGCGAACCACGGCCGCTCGGTGCCCAGCGACGCGGTGTGCCGTACCAGATCCAGGCCGGGAGCGGTACGGCCGGGCTTGGTCGGCGTCGGCCAGCACGGCCCGGTGCAGAAGTAGTCCACCCCCGGTTCCGCCGCGCCCGCCTCGGCCTGCGCCGCGTCGTGCGTGGACCGGCCGACCGCGATCTCGTCGCCGAGGATCCGTCGCGCCCAGCTCACCGGCAGGTCGTCCTGGCCGAGGTGCAACACGTCGGCGCCGGCGGCCAGCGCCACGTCGGCGCGGTCGTTCACCGCGAGCAGCGCGCCGTGCCGGGCGCACGCCTCGCCGATCACCTCCAGCGCGGCCAACTCCTGCCTGGCCTCCAGCGGCTCACCGCCCTTGTCGCGGAGCTGCACGATGTCCACCCCGCCGGCCAGCGCCGCGTCGACGAACTCGGCGAGGTCGCCCCGGTCGCGGCGGGCGTCGGTGCACAGGTACAGCCGCGCGTCCGCAAGCCGCGTCCTGATCTGTTCTCCGTCGAGTCCCGGCACGTCGTGACGGTAACCCAGGGGACAGGTTCGCGGTGCTACCGTGGGGGCTGGTCCGCACGGGAGCCCGGAGGACCGGGCTGAGAGGGGGCTTGCCGCCCCGACCGTCGAACCTGATCCGGGTCATGCCGGCGCAGGGAGCGTGAGTGCCTTGTCCATGAGGGTTGCCGTCGTTGGCGGCGGGGTCATCGGTTCGTCCATCGCCTGGCTTGCCGCCGCGGCGGGCCTGGACGTGCGGCTGATCGATCCGCGGCCGGGCTCCGGGGCGTCCTGGGTGGCCGGCGGGATGCTCGCCCCGATCACCGAGGCATGGCCCGGCGAGGAAGCCCTGCTGGAACTGGGTTCCGCGTCGCTGGCCCGGTGGCCGGCGTTCGCCGAGCGGTTGCGCGCCGCGGCCGGCCGGGACCCCGGCCTGCGCACCGGGGGCACCGTGGTCGCCGCGGTGGACGCCGCCGACCGCGACGAGCTGGACCGGCTGGCCGGCTACCTGGGCCGGCTCGGTCGTGAGGTGCGCCGGCTCGGCCCTCGGGAACTGCGGGAGCTGGAGCCGGCGCTCAGCCCATCCCTCCGAAGTGGACTGTCTGTGCCCGGCGACCTGGCGGTGGACAACCGGATGCTGCTGGCCGCGCTGCGCGCCGCCAGCGAGGCGGCGGGTGTGGTTCCGGTCGCCGCCGAGGCGCGGTCGGTGCGTTCCGGGGCGGTGGAGTTGGCCGACGGATCGGCGGTGGCGTGCGACGTCGCGGTGATCGCCGCCGGGGCGTGGAGCGCCGGGCTGCATCCGGTGCTGGCGCACCAGGTCCGGCCGGTGAAGGGGGAGGTGCTGCGGCTACGCGCCCGGCCGTCCGCGCTGCCGCCGCCCAGCCGCACCGTACGCGGCCTGGTCGAGGGGCGGCCGGTGTACCTGGTGCCCCGGGACGGCGGCGGCCTGGTGCTCGGCGCCACCCAGTACGAGGCCGGCTTCGACGCGGACGTCACCGTCGGCGGGGTGCGCGACCTGCTGCACGACGCCGAGCGCCTGCTGCCGGGGGTGGCCGAGTACGCGCTGGTCGAGTGCACCGCCGGGTTCCGGCCGGGGAGCATGGACAACCTGCCGCTGGTGGGCTGGCTGGAGCCCGGAGTGCTGGTGGCCACCGGGCACCACCGCAACGGCATGCTGCTCGCCCCGGTCACCGCCGAGTCGGTGCTCGCCCTGCTGCGCGGCGAGCCTGCCCCCGCCGAGGTCTCGGTGGCCAAGCCCGACCGTCTGGTCTCCGGTGCGCGTTGTCCAGCGCCGGACCGGCGACCACGGGCCGCCAGGCCCGTGTGAGCCACCGGTGTGGCGACGTACCTGGCCGGACGCACGGTGCCGCCGGAGGGCGCGGACTTCCTGACAGGGAACAGTGGAGGGAAAGCATGATCGTCCGGGTGAACGGCGAGGCGCAGGAATGGGCCGAGGGGACCACCGTCGACGAGATCGTGCGGCGGCTCGGTGCTCCGCCGTCCGGGGTGGCCGTGGCGATGGATGGGGAGGTCGTGCCCAGGGCGACGTGGGAGGCGACGGCCGTGCGCGACGGCGCCGTCGTCGAGGTACTCACCGCGGTTCAGGGAGGTTAGACGTGGACGACCCGTTGACCATCGCCGGCAGGGAGTTCGGCTCCCGGTTGATCATGGGCACCGGCGGGGCGAGCAACCTCGCCGTCCTGGAACGCGCGCTGATCGCCTCCGGGACGGAGCTGACCACGGTGGCCATCCGCCGGGTCGACGCCTCGGGCGGCGGCGGGGTGCTGGACCTGCTGCGGCGCCTGGGCATCGAGCCGCTGCCGAACACCGCGGGCTGCCGCACCGCGGCCGAGGCCGTGCTCACCGCGCGGCTGGCCAGGGAGGCACTCGGCACCAACTGGATCAAGCTGGAGGTCGTCGCCGACGAGCGCACCCTGCTGCCCGACCCGGTGGAACTGCTGGACGCGGCACGGCAGTTGGTGGACGACGGGTTCGTCGTGTTGCCGTACACCAACGACGATCCGGTGCTGGCCCTGCGTTTGGAGGAGGCCGGCTGCGCGGCGGTGATGCCGCTCGGCTCGCCGATCGGCACCGGGTTGGGGATTCGTAACCCGCACAACATCGAGTTGATCGTGGCCCGCTCGTCCGTTCCGGTGGTGCTCGACGCCGGGGTGGGGACCGCGTCGGACGCCGCGCTGGCGATGGAACTGGGCTGTTCCGCCGTGCTGCTGGCAACCGCCGTGACCAGGGCAGAAGATCCCGAGCGGATGGCCGCGGCGATGCGCGCGGCGGTGGACGCCGGGCGCCTGGCGCGTACCGCGGGACGCATCCCGAAGCGGTTCTGGGCGCAGGCGTCCAGTCCGGGGATCTGAGCCCCGCCACATCCACCGACCCGCTGCCCACCGCACGGACGCGCCATCATGGAAGGAGCACGCCCGCGGCGCGGGCCGGGTGCAGTGGGAGGCGAGGGCAAGGTGTCAGCTCCGACGACGGAAGCCCAGGTGCAGGAGGCCGCTGGCCGGGTCTACCTGGCGGTTGGGCGGTTGTTCCGGTCCCTGCGCAGGGCCGGCGCGCCCGGCATGGGCCACGGAATGCTGTCCGCGCTGGCCACACTGGTCGCGTGCGGTCCGATGCGGCTCGGTGACCTCGCCAGCAAGGAGAGCGTCGCGCCGCCCACCCTGTCCCGGATCGTGGCCGGGCTGGTGGAGGCGGGATATGCCCGGCGGGAGCCGGACCCGGTGGACGGCCGCGCGTGGCTGGCCTCGGCAACCCCGGACGGCGAACGCATGATCTCGGGTGTGCGCTCCAGCCGGATCCAGGAGCTTCAACGACGAATGGAGCGGCTCAGCGACGAGGAACGCCTCGCACTGATCGCGGCGCTTCCCGCGCTCGAGAGACTGATCGGCGAGGAAGGGTCGAGTTCCTGAGCGGCGCTGGCGGGGTTTGTCCGCGTGTTGGGGTGGCACAACGCCGCTCCAACCCCGGCCAGCGTCAAACGCGCTCCGGCGAGATGCGCCACAGCGGCGACACCGGGCCGACACCGGCGCCGAGCGGGTAGGACTCGCGCACCGCCCGCAGCACGAACCGCTTGCCGAACCGCACCGCGTCGACCAGGTCCATGCCATGGGCCAGCGCCGAGGTGATCGCCGAGGCGAGCGTGTCCCCACCGCCGTGCGTGTGCGCCGTGTCCACCCGAGGCCCGGGTAGCTCGACGAACTCCGAGCCGTCGTAGAGCACGTCCACGCAGTCGGGCGCACCGGCCAGATGACCGGCCTTGATGAGCACCCAGCGGGGACCCAGCTCGTGCACGGCCCTGGCCGCCTTACGCAGCCCCGACGGCTCGGTGACGTCGACGCCGACCAGCAGCCGCACCTCGTCCAGGTTCGGGGTGACCAACGTGGCCCGCGGGAACAGCAACCCGCGCAGCGCGTCCAGGGCGTCGGAGTGCAGCAACGGGTCGCCGTGCATGGACGCCGCGACCGGATCCACCACGAACGGCGTCGCATCCGAGCCGCCGATGCCCACGGCGTCGCAGGCGTCCGCCACCGCGGAGATGATCTCCGTCGACGCGAGCATGCCGGTCTTCGCCGCGTCCACGCCGATGTCGGTGGCCACCGCCCGGATCTGGGCGGCGACCACGTCGGCCGGCATCTCGGTGAAACCGCTCACCCCCACGGAGTTCTGCACGGTCACCGCGGTGACCGCGGTCATCCCGTGCACCCCGCAGCAGGCAAAGGTGCGCAGGTCGGCCTGCAACCCGGCGCCGCCACCGGAGTCGGAGCCGGCGATGGTGAGCGCCCGGGGCGGGGTCACCCCGGGCGCCGGAACCAGCGAAGCCATCGTCTACTCCGCCATCGGCAGGTAGATCTGCTCGCCGTGCTCGCGGAACTCCTGCGACTTCTCCCGCATCCCGGTCTCGATGGCCTCCACCGTGGACAGGCCGCGCTCCTCGGCGTACCGCCGCACGTCCTGAGTGATCTTCATGGAGCAGAACTTCGGCCCGCACATGGAGCAGAAGTGCGCGGTCTTGGCGGGCTCGGCGGGCAGCGTCTCGTCGTGGTACGCCCGCGCGGTGTCCGGGTCCAGCGACAGGTTGAACTGGTCCACCCAGCGGAACTCGAACCGCGCCTTGGACAGCGCGTCGTCCCACTCGTGCGCCCGCGGGTGCCCCTTGGCCAGGTCGGCGGCGTGCGCGGCGATCTTGTAAGTGATCACGCCGGTCTTCACGTCGTCCCGGTTGGGCAGGCCCAGGTGCTCCTTGGGCGTGACATAGCACAGCATCGCCGTGCCGTTCCAGGCGATCTGCGCGGCGCCGATCGCCGAGGTGATGTGGTCGTATGCCGGCGCGATGTCGGTGGCCAGCGGCCCGAGGGTGTAGAACGGCGCCTCGTCGCACCATTCCTCCTCCAGCCGCATGTTCTCCGCGATCTTGTGCATTGGCACGTGGCCGGGGCCCTCGATCATCACCTGCACGTCGTGCTCGCGGGCGATCCTGGTCAGCTCGCCGAGCGTGCGCAGCTCGGCCAGCTGGGCCTCGTCGTTGGCGTCCGCCGTCGACCCCGGCCGCAGGCCGTCACCCAGCGAGAAGGTCACGTCATACGTCCGCAGGATCTCGCAGAGTTCCTCGAAGTGGGTGTAGAGGAAGCTCTCCTGGTGGTGCGCCAGGCACCAGGCCGCCATGATGGACCCGCCGCGGGAGACGATCCCGGTGACCCGGTTGGTGGTCAGCGGCACGTACCGGAGCAGCACGCCGGCGTGCACGGTCATGTAGTCCACGCCCTGCTCGCACTGCTCGATCACGGTGTCCCGGTAGACCTCCCAGGACAGCTTGGCCGGGTCGTCGCCGACCTTTTCCAGCGCCTGGTAGATCGGCACCGTGCCGATCGGCACCGGCGAGTTGCGCAGGATCCACTCCCGCGTCTCGTGGATCCGCTTGCCGGTGGAGAGATCCATCACGGTGTCCGCGCCCCACCGGGTCGCCCACACCATCTTCTCCACCTCGTCCTCGATGGAGGACTTGATCGCGGAGTTGCCGATGTTGGCGTTGATCTTCACGAGGAAGTTCTTGCCGATGATCATCGGCTCGGTTTCCGGATGCAGCCGGTTCGCCGGGATCACCGCCCGGCCCCTGGCCACCTCGGAGCGGACGAACTCCGGGTCGACGCCCTCGCGGGCGGCGATGAACCGCATCTCCGGGGTGATCGTGCCCGCCTTGGCGTAGGCCAGTTGGGTCACCGCGCCGTTCACCGGCTCCCGCGCGGCGATCCACTCCGCACGCAGCTTCGGCAGTCCACTGTGGATGTCGATGGTGGCGTCCGCGTCGGTGTACGGCCCGGAGGTGTCGTAGATGTCGAAGTGCTCGCCGTTGGTGAGGTCGACCCTGCGGAACGGAACCCGCAGCCCGTCGCCGACGTCCTGGTACACCTTGCGCGATCCGGTGATCGGCCCGGTGGTCACGGTGGGACGGACGGAGCGGTCGTCAAGAGCCGTCACGGCGCATTCCTCCCTACGCCGGCATTACCCGGTCAGGTTCAGGCGGTCGGCGGCACCGGGTCGGTGATGACCGACACCAGCCGCCCTCTCAGCCCGCTCTGGTGCGAGCTCCCGCGGGGTGTGTAGTTGTCCCCGCGACCATAACCACGTTCGGCTGAGGGTGCCAACGCCGATCACTCGCACGTCGGCGTCCACCTACCACGGGTGCTCGCGGCACGTTCGGTGGACGTGGCACGCCACCGATCCGGGCGCGGGTTCGCGTACCGTGCTCGCGTGGCAGCGGTCCAGGCGTTCCCACCAGGTGCTCGTCGGGTGCCCCGACCGGCCGAGGTCCGGTCGTGCCCGTCCTGCGCCGTGCTGGCCGGCCGAAGTTACCCGTCCTGCGTGGTGTGCACCGAGCTGGTCGACCAGTTCTGGCTGGTCGACTGGCAGGCGTTGCTGGCCGGGGAGGGGGTCGTGCCCGGAGGGGGCGACGAGCGCGAACTGGCCGAGGCGGTGCTCGCCGACGAGGTCGGCCGCCACCCGTGGACGTGCACGGACTGGGCGATGAGCCTGCTGGAGTGCGCGGCCTGCGGCGCGGAACTGGGCACCGGCCACCGGGACTGCGTGCCGTGCACCATGGCGGACGAGCGCCGCTGGGAGTGGGATCACCAGGGCTACCCGGGCGCCATGACCGGCAACGAGCACGAGCTGCGGGTGAGCCGTGCGGTGCTGCGCGCGGAGGCCCGGCACCGGCCGACCACCGTGCAGACCTACCGGCTGCTGCTGCCGTTCCTGCTGGTGGGCGAGTCCACCGAGGCCGGAGAGGCGCGGCGGATCAAGGCGCACCTGCTCGCCGGCGGCTACGACGCGCTGGCGGAGTGCCGCAGCTACCCGGAACTGGCCGCGCTGCCGTTCCTGCCCTGGCGCCGCTCCTCCTGACGTTCCGGCCGGACCGGCGTTTCTGTCGGAGGCGCGATCTACGGTGGGCGAATGACGGAGTCAGCGCGGCGAAGATCACCGGGGGGCCGGGCCGGCGGATCAGTCCTCCGCGAACGGATCCCTGGCGGTGGCCGGGTCCCAGGACAGGCCGGGCACGCCCCAGCCGTTGCGCTTGACCATCCGCTTCGCCTCGCGGGCGTTCCGGCCGATCAACCGGCTCAGGTAGAGGTACCCGTCCAGATGGTCGGTCTCGTGCTGCAGGCAGCGGGCCAGGAAACCGGTGCCCTCCACGGTGACCGGCTGGCCGTCCGCGTCGGTCCCGGTCACCCTGGCCCAGTCCGCGCGGCCGGTGGGGAACACCTCGCCCGGCACGGACAGGCAACCCTCGAGGTCGTCGTCGGGGTGCGGCATGGTCTCCGGGATCTCCGAGGTCTCCAGCACCGGGTTGACCACCACGCCGCGCTGCCGCACGCCCTGGGAGTCCGGGCAGTCGTAGACGAACAGCCGGAGGTCGACGCCGATCTGGTTGGCCGCCAGCCCGACGCCGTTGGCGGCGGCCAGGGTGTCGAACATGTCCGCCACCAGGGTGCGCAGGTCGTCGTCGAACCGCTCGACTTTGCGGGTCGGGGTGGCGAGCACCGGGTCACCCACGATCCGGATCGGATGGACTGCCATGCCTCGAGACCCTAGCCCGGACGCGCCGCCCGATCGCCGTCGCGGGCGCACCGGCGCGTGATGTAATGATCCCCGGGAATCACACGGATGTGGTTGCTGCGTGCCGCAGGGAACCGGACCGTGAGGCTAGGAGCCAGATGGACGCCGCAGAGGCCCTGGAACCGGCGGAACCGCCGGCGGTTGGTCTGACCAGTCGCGAGCTGGAAGTGCTTGCCTTCGAGCGCAAGTGGTGGAAGTACCAGGGAGCCAAGGAGCAGGCCATCCGCGAGTCGTTCGCCATGTCGCCGACGCGCTACTACCAGGTGCTGAACGCGTTGCTGGAGAAGCCGGCCGCGCTGCAGTCCGACCCGATGCTCGTCAAGCGGCTGCGGCGGCTGCGAACGGGTAGGCAGAAGGCCAGGGCGGCACGCCGGCTGGGCATCGAGCCGAAGTGAGTCCCGTGGACCCGTCCAGCCCCTACCGCCCCGCCCGCGTCGCCGGGCTGACCCTGCTCGGTGTCGCCGGCGCCGCCTTCGTGCTCGGCCTGGTCAGCCTCTTCGCCCCCGGCGGCGGCAACCCGCAGGCCGGCGGCCCGGCGAGCGGCAGTGCGACCGCGAGCCCCACCGGCGGTGCGCCGGCCAGCAGCGGGCCGCCCGCGACCATCACCGCCCCGCCGCCGACGGGCACCAGCTCCGCGCCGAACCAGCCGCCGCCCGCCCCGGGCGCGAGCGGCGCCCCGTCCGCCCCGCCGGCCGGCCAGGGCATCACCGGCACCCCGGTGCGGGTGCTGAACAACAGCACCATCAAGGGCCTGGCCAACCGAGCCGCCGACGATCTTCGGGCGGACGGCTGGAACGTGGTCGAGGTGGGCAACTACGGCGCCCAGAACGTGCCCACCACCACGGTGTACTTCCGGCCGGGCACGCCGGAGGTGGAAGCGGCCAAGCAGCTCGCCGAGCGCTTCCAGGCCCGCTACGAGCCCCGGTTCGAGGGCATCCGCAACCTGCCCGACGGGATCATCATGATCGTCACCAACGACTACAAGGGCGTCGCCGCCGACAAATAGCGGCGGCCGAGTGGCGCGTCACCGCGCGGCCGCCGCGTACCCGGCCAGCGCGGCGAGCTGGGCCGGATCCAGCGACGGCCGCACCGCCCGCCGCGCGGCGGCCAGGTTGTCCGCGGTGACCTCGGTGGCGTCCAGCGAGGCCCGCATCGCGGTCAGCGCCGCCTCCCGGACCAGCGCCGCGCAGTCCGCCGCCGAGTACCCGTCCAGCTCCTCGGCCACCGCGGCGAGGTCCACGTCCCCGGCCAGTGGCGTGTTGCGGGCCGCGGCGCGCAGGATCTCCGCCCGCGCGGCGGCGTCCGGCGGCGGCACGTACACCAGCCGCTCCAGCCGGCCGGGGCGCAGCAACGCCGGGTCGACCAGCTCCGGCCGGTTGGTGGCGGCGAGCACCACCACGTCGCGCATCGGCTCCACCCCGTCCAGCTCGGTGAGCAGCGCGGCGACCACCCGGTCGGCCACCCCGGAGTCGGCGGACTGGCCGCGGCGTGGGGCCAGCGCGTCCACCTCGTCCAGGAACACCAGCGTCGGCGCGGCCTGCCTGGCGCGGGCGAACAGCTCGCGCACCGCTCGCTCCGACTCGCCGACCCACTTGTCCAGCAGCTCGGCGCCCTTCACCGAAAGCACGTTGAGCCGCCCGCTGCCGGCCAGCGCGCGCACCAGAAACGTCTTGCCGCAGCCGGGCGGCCCGTACATGAGCACCCCGCGCGGCGGTTCCACGCCGAGCCGGGCGAAGGAGTCCGGATAGGACAGCGGCCACAGCACCGCCTCGGTGAGCGCCTGCTTCACCTCGGCCATGTCGCCGACGTCGTCCAGGGTCAGCCCGCCCACCCTGAGGATGTCCGAAGTGGACATCGAAAGCGGCCGGACGGTGTCCAGCGCGCCGAGCAGGTCGCGCTGGCCCACCCGGGGCTCGTCGGCGTCCCGCTGGCGCAGCGCCGCCCGCACCGCCGCCTCCCGGCGCAGCGCGGCCAGGTCGGCGGCGACGAACCCGGGCGTCCGGTCGGCGATCCGGCCAAGGTCCACATCGGACTCCAGCGGCACCTCGGCGAGCAGCACCCGGAGCAGCTCGGTGCGGGTGGCGGTGTCCGGGGCGGGCAGCACCAGCTCCCGGTCGACGAGGTCGGGGGCGCGCAGCCGCGGGTCGACGGCTTCGGGACGGGCGCTGGTGACGACCAGCGCGAGCCCCGCGGTGGCCACCGCCGAGCGCAGCTCGTCCAGCGCGACGGTGGCCACCGGCGGCGGGTCGCCCGCCGGCAGCAGCGCGTCCACGTCGGTGACCAGCAGCACGCTCGCCCCGCCGCGCTGGGCGGCGGCCGTCGCGGTGGCGATCGCCTCGTGTACCCGCCGGGCCGCGGCGCCGGCTTCCAGCGCGGCGACGCTCGGCGCGGCCACCTCGACCAGTTCCGCGGTGACCTCCCGCGCCACGGCCCGCACCAGGGTCGCCTTGCCCACCCCCTCCGGCCCGCTGACCAGTGCGGCCAGCCGGGGCGTGGCGCCGAGCCGGGCCAGCAGGTCCGGGCGGCGGAAGGTCAGTTCCAGCCACTCGGTCAGCCGGCGCACCGCGTCCTGCTGGCCCACCAGATCGGTGACCGGCGGCGCGGCCGGCGGCTCGACCGGAGCGGGTGCCGGTGCCGGGGTCGGAGTCCGGGTCGGGGTCCGCGGGGTGTCCCCGGTGCGCGCCCCGTCCCGCCAGCCGACCACGGTGGACGGCTGCACCGCGACCGGCCCGTCCGGGTCGGTCGCCGTCACGGTGAGCAGCTCGTTGGTCCAGGTCAGCCCGATGGCCGAGGCGAGCCGGCTGCGGGCCTCCGACGCGTCGGCCCCGGGCGGGGGTGCCACGTCCTGCGGCAGCAGGGACACCGCGTCCCCGGGGGTGAGCACCTTGCCGATCAGCGCGAGCCGCAGCGTCTCCGGCGGCACGGACGCACTGGCCAGCCGCGATCCCGCGACGGTTACCGCGCGGGCCGGGGCGACCTCCACCGGCGCGACGACCACCTCGGCGCCCTCGGCGATCCCCAGGTTGGACAGGGTCAGGTCGTCCACCAGCACGACGCCCGGCGCACCGCCGTCCGCGGCCGCGGCGATCGCGGCGCTCACCCGGGCGCCGGTGAGCCGGACCGCGTCCCAGGGCCGCAGCCCCAGTGCGTCCAGCACCTCGCGGTGCAGCCGGACGATGCCGCGCCGGGTGTCCAGCGCGGACGGGGTCAGCCGGGTGGTCAGCCTGATCACGCTGCCCAGCCTAGGAGGTCCTGCTCAACCGCCGAGCAGCTTCTCGGTGGCCGCGCGCCGGGCGCGGGACTCAGCGCTGGCCGCGGCGCAGGCCGATCGGCGGCCACGAGCGGCGCCGGTCCCGGCCCTGTGGCGGGCGGTTGTGCGGCTCGCCGGCCGGCGGGTAGATCTCCAGCACCCGACCGGTGTCCGGCTGCCGGGCGGTGTGCCCACCGCGCCGGGGCAGCCGCACCGCGCGGCGGGCCGCGCCGGCCACCCGGCGGCGCAGCGGCGGCCGCAGGCTCAGCCGGCGCGCGCCGTGCGCCCGGCGGATCGCCCGCCGCTGGCTCGGCGGCACGTCCCACGCCTCCGGGTGCCTGGCCAGCCACCGGTACCGGTACGCCCCGTACGGCAGGTGCAGCAGGTAGCCGAGCATCGCCACGGAAAGCGCGCCCAGCGGATAGGTGATCACCGCCGCGGCGAGCAGGGCGACCAGCACCAGCAGCGGCGCCATCGCCCGCGGCCCCACCCGGATCGTCTTCAGCGACAGCGTGTGCACCCGGCTGATCAGCAGTGCGGCCACACCGATCGTCCAGACCGACACCGTCACCGGCGCCGACCACCAGCCCCGGCCGACCTGCAGCGTGACCACCAGGGGCAGCAACGCCAGCAGCGCACCGGCCGGCGCGGGCACGCCGATGAAGAACTCCTTGGCGAACGGCGGCTGGCTGTCGTCGTCCAGCAGGGTGTTGAACCGGGCCAGCCGGAGCACCATGCACACCGCGAACACCAGCGCGACCACCCAGCCGGTGCGGTAGCCGTGCAACCCCCACACGTAGAGCACCAGGGCCGGCGCGACGCCGAAGGACACCGCGTCGGACAGCGAGTCGAGCTCGGCACCCAACCTGCTGGTGGCGTCCAGCAGGCGGGCGAGCCGGCCGTCCAGGCCGTCCAGCACCGCGGCCACGGCGATGGCCGCCACGGCGCCCACCGGGTCCCCGTTCAGCGCGAACTGCACGGCGGACAGCCCCGCGCACAGCGCGAGCACCGTGATCGCGTTGGGCAGCAGCCGAACACCGGGAGGTGCGCCGCGCGTCATGCTCAGCCTCCCGTCCCGCTCGGGCCGGCCGCGGGCAGCTCGGCGAGCACCGTCTCCCCGCCGACGGTGCGCTGGCCGGGCTCGACCAGGACCCGGCTGCCGGTGGGCAGGTAGAGGTCGACGCGGGAGCCGAAGCGGATCAGCCCGTAGGTCTGCCCGACGCCGACCTTCTCGCCCTCGCCAACCGAGCACACGATCCGCCGGGCCACCAGGCCGGCGATCTGTACACAGACCAAGTCGTGCCCGTCCACGGTGCGCAGCAGCAGGGCGTTGCGCTCGTTGTCCTCGCTGGCCTTGTCCAGGTCGGCGGAGAGGAACTTCCCCGGCCGGTAGGAGATCCGGCGCACCTCACCCTCGGCGGGAGCGCGCTGCACGTGCACGTCGAAGATGGACAGGAACACGCTGACCCGGAGCATCGGGGTGGCCGGAAGGCCCAGCTCCGCGGGCGGCACGGCCTCGGCGACCTGGGACACGGTGCCGTCCGCGGGCGCCACGGCGACCCCTGGCCGGCTCGGCGCGATCCGGGCCGGCTCGCGGAAGAACCACGCGCACCACGCGGTGACCAGCCAGCCGGCCAGCCCGGCGGGGCGCCAGAGGCGGCGCAGCAGTACGGAGGCGATGGCGCCGGCCAGGACGAACGGACGGCCGGCGGGGTGCATGGGGGGCACCGTCTCGCGGGCCAGTTCGATCAGATGGGGGAGGAAGGCGCCGGAGCGGCGCTCGCGGTCGGCGGTCATCGGGTCGTGATCCGTTGGTCTTTCGTGATGTGGCGTCGATGTGCGGCACACGCTACGCCACGTGGCGACCAGGGTGCGTTGCGCCCGCGTGGGCACCGGCCGAACGGGGCTGCCCCGGCCGGCCCGTGCGCCCCCCGACGGCGCACGCACCGGCCGGGCGCCCAGCTCCTCGCGCCCCACCGATCGGCCGACGGCCCCGGCGCGACCGGTACGGCGCCCGGCCACGCGGAAGCTCGTCGCGGGACGGTCACGGCATCCTCCCGACGTGGAATGCCTTTGTCACCGCGGTGAGAAGCGAAGTGTAACCCATGTCACAGTCAGTAATCAATGGCGGACCGTGAGCCAGCGCTCACATCTCGTCACTCTGTGCTGCTGGTGGCCATGGTGCCGGTGATTCGCGCGATCCGGCGGCTGGGACCGGGTAGAGCCTAGGGGTCACCCACATGTGACCGCGACCCTCACCGATCAACGCAGCGGAACCACGCCCACGGTCGAGCCCTGTGGCAGTTCCGTGACCTGCTCCGGAATCTCGATCAGGCAGTTCGCCACGGCGAGCGAGCCGAGCAGGTGCGAGCCCGGCCCGCCGACCGGACGAACTCGCCCGGTGGCGGGATCGTGGTCGCCGCGCAGGTACTGCCGCCTCCCCCGCGGCGAGCGCACCGCCTCGGCCAACTCGGCGGACAGCCGTGGCCGGTGCGGCTGGGCGTGCCCGGCGGCGGCCCGCAGCGCCGGGCGGACGAACACCTCGAAGGACACGTGCGAGCTGACCGGGTTGCCCGGCAGCGTCACCACCGGTACCCCGAGGTAGCGCCCGGCGCCCTGCGGCATGCCCGGCTGCACGGCAACCTTGGTGAACCGCACGCCGTGCTCCGCGAGCGCGTCCTTGACCACCTCGTACGCGCCCGCGCTCACCCCGCCGGAGGTGAGCACGAGGTCCACAGTGGACAAACGGGGGGAGAGGGCGGCACGGAACTCGGCCACGTCGTCCGGCACGAAGCGGAGCAACTCGGCCTCGCCACCGGCCTCGCGCACCGCGGCGGCCAGCATGATCCCGTTGGACTCGTAGATCTGCCCCGGCTGTAGCCGGGCGCCCGGCTCGACCAGCTCGGAGCCGGTGGACAGGACCAGCACCCTCGGGCGGCGGTGCACCGCCAGCTCGGCCCTGCCCACGGCGGCGGCCAGGCCGAGCTGCGCCGGACCAAGCTCGGTGCCGGCGGCGAGCACGGTGGCGCCCTCGGTCACGTCCTCGCCGGCCTTGCGCACGTTGCGACCGGGCGCGGCGGCGGAGAGGAACCGCACCCGCTCCGTGCCGGCGTCCGTGTGCTCGACCGGCACCACGGCATCCGCACCGGGCGGCACCGGCGCACCGGTCATGATCCGGTGCGCGGTGCCGGGCTGCAGCGGCACCAGGTCGGTGCGGCCGGCCGGCACGTCCTCGGCCACCGGCAGCTCGACGGGCCGGTCCTGGCTGGCGCCCGCCACGTCCACAGAGCGCACCGCGTACCCGTCCATCGCCGAGTTGTCGAACGAGGGCAGCGGGATGGGCGCGGTCAGGTCCTCGGCCAGGGCGAGGCCGAGGCAGTCGGCGAGCGGTAGCCGGACGGCGGGCGTCCGGCCGAGCAGCCCGGCCACCGTGGCCCGGTGCTCGGCCACGCTGATCAACGGCTGCTGGCTGGTCCGTGACGAGTTCGACACGGGTGCATCCTCCCTCGGCAGGACGGCGTGGCGGCCAACTGGCCGTGACAGACTCCCACCCCGGGGCCGCAGGCGCGGGAACCTGCGGAGGAGTGGAGGAGGAAGCGTGCAGGTCCGCACCCGCCACACGCCGGGGTTCGGGGTGGCCCGGCTGCTCCTTGCCCCGGCCGAGCCGGTGCAGGTCGAGCCGGGCGCGATGCTGGCCACCAGCTACGGCATCTCCATCGAGAGCAAACCGCGCAGCGGCCTGCTCAAGTCGTTGACCCGCAGCAACAACCCGCCGCCGGCCGCGGTGTTCACCGCACCCGCCGAGGGCGGCTGGGTGGACGTCGCCCCGAGCCTGCCCGGCGACCTGCACGTACTGGAACTCGACGGCACGGCGGGCTGGTGCGTGGCCCGCAACGCCTGGCTGGCCTCCGCGGGCACCGCCCGGCTGGATACCCAGTGGCCGGGGTTCCGCGTGCTGCTCGGCTCCGACGACGGCTTCCTCACCCACCTCGGCGGCACCGGCGCGGCGGTGCTGGCCTGCTACGGCGCGCTGGACGTGGTCACCCTGCGGGCCGGCGAGTTCATCACCGTGCAGCCCGGTCACGTGGTCGCCTTCGCCGACGCCATGCAGACCCGGCTGCGGGCGGTCAGCCAGGGCGGCCACCAGTCGGTGCGCACCGGCGAGGGGCTGGTCTTCGACTTCGCTGGGCCGGGCATCGTGCTCACCCAGACCCGCAACCCACTCGGGATGGTCCACTGGCTGGGCGCCAACGGCCTCGGCCAGCGGGGCTGAGCGCCGGCCTGATCACCGGGGCGGAATGGGCCACATCCGAGCGACGGCACGGACATTCGCGTCGCGGAACAGGGTGGCGGAGGTCGTTTTCTCCGGTAGCGTGGCGGACGCTCCAAGCGGTGCTCCAGGGCGCCGTGCGCTACATATCAAGGAGGACGCCGTGGCAGTCGGCACGGTCAAGTGGTTCAACTCGGAAAAGGGGTACGGCTTCATCGCCACCGATGGCGGGCCGGACGTCTTCGTTCATTACTCGGCGATCATGATGGACGGCTTCCGCACCCTCGTCGAGGGGGACCGGGTGGAGTTCGAGGTGCAAGCCGGCCGCGACGGCCGTAGCCAGGCCGCGGAGGTCCGCAAGGTCTGAAGGCTTAGCTGCGTGACGGCCCGGCGATCCGCTGGATCGCCGGGCCGCCGCTCGTCCGGCCGCGGGGTCGTTGTCCCGTAGGGAAAGCGGACCTCCGGCTGCGACCGTTAGGCTGCGCTCTCGTGTCGGAGGACCTCACCGGGCGACGCCTTGGTCACTACCGCATCGACGGCGTGCTTGGCCGTGGCGGCATGAGCGTGATGTACCGGGCGACCGACGTCCGGCTGGGGCGCAAGGTGGCGCTCAAGGTGATCGCCGAGCACCTCACCGAGGACCCGGAGTTCCGCGAGCGGTTCGTGGACGAGGCGCGCAACACCTCGGCGGTGGACCACTCGCACGTCGTGCCGCTGTACGACTTCGGCGAGGTCGACGGGCTGCTCTACATCGCCATGCGGCTGGTGGACGGCTCCGACCTGGCCAGCCTGATCAAGGACGGGCCGATCTCGCCGGCCCGCGCGCTCGCGCTGCTCGGCCAGGTCGCCGACGCGCTGGACACCGTGCACGGCGACGGCCTGGTGCACCTGGACGTCAAGCCGGCGAACGTGCTGGTGACCACCCGGGAGGCCGCCGGCGAGCACGTCTACCTCGCCGACTTCGGGCTCACCCGGCGCGGCGCCACCGGCCACCGCACCCGCGGCGGCGACTTCCTCGGCTCGCCCACCTACGCCGCGCCCGAGCACCTGCGCGGCGAGCCGGTGGACGGCCGCACCGACCTGTACGCGCTCACCTGCGTGCTGTTCGCCTGCCTGACCGGCCGGCCGCCGTACCGGGGCAGCGTGCCCGAGGTGATCCAGGGCCACCTGGGCGCGCAGATCCCCGCGGTCACCTCCTACGTGGTGCTGCCGCCGGCGATTGACGAGGTGGTCCGCCGGGGCATGGCCAAGGACCCGAACCAGCGGTACGCCACCTGCCAGGAGATGGTCAACGCGGCGCGCACCGCGCTGGCCCCGGTGGCGAGGCCGGGCAGCCCGCCGCCGGCCCGCCGGGAGACCTCCGTCGACGCCGCCCCGGCCACCGGCGGGTATCCCCGGCCGCCCGCGCCGGCGCCCTACCGGCCCGCCGCCGGGTACCCGTCGCCCGCGGCGCCCCAGCCGCCGGCCGAGCCGGTGCGGCTGCGCCCGCCGGTTCCGGTGGGGTCGTCGGCCACCTTCACCCGGGACCGGGAGGGAACGTCCCGCTGGCTGGTGCCGGTGCTGGTGGCCGCGGCCGCGGTGGTGGTGATCGTGGTCCTGGTGATCGTGTTCGCCAGCGGGGGAAGCGGGAGCGGCGCGGGCGGCGGCACGCCCACCGGCGCTCCGGGGAGCAGCGTGGCGGTCGGTCCGGGCGGCGGAAACCAGTTGCCCACCAACCCGCACGTGGTCACTTCGCGCTAGCCGGGTCGTCTTGCACTCTCCGGGGTCGAGTGCTAAACACGACATTGGCACTCGGACCCTCCGAGTGCCAGGTGTGACCCGCCCGGGCCGCACCTGTCAAGGTCGGGACGGTGAGGCCGGTCCCTGGGGACTCCTGGAGCCGGTCGTCCGTCGCGGGCACCGCGCCTGGCCGAGCACGTGTCCTTAAACCGCAGGCGCCGACAGGGGTCTGCGGTGTCCACTTCCGGAGGACCACACCGCAATGGCCAAGATGATCGCGTTCGACGAGGACGCCCGCCGCGGTCTCGAGCGCGGCATGAACACCCTCGCCGACGCCGTCAAGGTGACGCTCGGCCCGAAGGGCCGCAACGTCGTGCTCGAGAAGAAGTGGGGCGCGCCGACCATCACCAACGACGGCGTCTCCATCGCCAAGGAGATCGAGCTCGAGGACCCGTGGGAGAAGATCGGGGCCGAGCTGGTCAAGGAGGTCGCCAAGAAGACGGACGACGTCGCTGGCGACGGCACCACGACGGCCACCGTGCTGGCTCAGGCCCTGGTTCGCGAGGGCCTGCGCAACGTGGCGGCGGGCGCCAACCCGATGGCCCTGAAGCGGGGCATCGAGAAGGCCACCGAGGCGGTCGCCGAGCAGCTGCTCAAGAACGCCAAGGAGGTCGAGACCAAGGAGCAGGTCGCCGCCACCGCGTCCATCTCCGCGGCCGACTCCACCATCGGTGAGCTGATCGCCGAGGCGATGGACAAGGTCGGCAAGGAAGGCGTCATCACCGTCGAGGAGAGCAATACTCTCGGCCTGGAGCTGGAGCTCACCGAGGGTATGCGCTTCGACAAGGGCTACATCTCGGGCTACTTCGTCACCGACGCCGAGCGGATGGAGGCCGTCCTCGACGACCCGTACATCCTGCTGTTCGGCTCCAAGATCTCCTCGGTGAAGGACCTGCTCCCGCTGCTGGAGAAGGTCATGCAGACCGGCAAGCCGCTGGCCATCATCGCCGAGGATGTCGAGGGCGAGGCGCTGGCCACCCTGGTGGTCAACAAGATCCGCGGCACCTTCAAGTCGGTCGCCGTCAAGGCTCCGGGCTTCGGTGACCGCCGCAAGGCGATGCTGCAGGACATGGCCATCCTCACCGGTGGTCAGGTGATCAGCGAGGACGTCGGCCTCAAGCTGGAGAACGCCGACCTGTCCCTGCTGGGCAAGGCCCGCAAGGTCGTCGTCACGCGGGACGAGACCACCATCGTCGAGGGCGCCGGCGACGCCGAGCAGATCCAGGGCCGGGTCAACCAGATCCGCGCCGAGATCGACAAGAGCGACTCCGACTACGACCGGGAGAAGCTGCAGGAGCGGCTGGCCAAGCTGGCCGGCGGCGTGGCCGTGATCAAGGCCGGTGCGGCGACCGAGGTCGAGCTGAAGGAGCGCAAGCACCGCATCGAGGACGCGGTGCGCAACGCCAAGGCCGCCGTGGAGGAGGGCATCGTCGCCGGTGGTGGCGTGGCCCTGCTGCAGGCCGCCGAGGCCGCCTTCGCCAGCCTGAAGCTCGACGGCGACGAGGCCACCGGGGCCAACATCGTCAAGATCGCCGTCGAGGCTCCGCTCAAGCAGATCGCGGTGAACGCCGGCTTCGAGGGCGGCGTCGTGGTCGAGCGGGTCAAGGGCCTCAAGGCGGGCGAGGGCCTGGACGCGGGCACCGGGGAGTACAAGGACCTCATCGCGGCCGGCATCATCGACCCGGCCAAGGTGACCCGGTCCGCGCTGCAGAACGCGGCGTCGATCGCGGCCCTGTTCCTCACCACCGAGGCCGTGGTGGCCGACAAGCCGGAGAAGGAGAAGGCCCCGGCCGCCCCTGGCGCCGGCGGCGACATGGACTTCTGATCCGCGCTGACGCCAGCCGAGGGCCGGTCCGCTCCCGCGGGCCGGCCCTCGGGCTGTTCCGGACCTACCCGCTGGCGCCGAGGCAGACGAACGGCCGGCGCAGCGGGTTGGCCGCGGTGGCCTCGGCGAGCGCCGCGGCCGGCGCCCGTCCGGTGGCCAGCAGCCGGTGGTAGTCGGCCATGGCGGCGGCCGCGGCCTCGTCGCCGACCCTGGTGGTCGCCGCGGTCACCGTCCGCCCGCCCGCGGCGAGCAGCGCCCCGGCGAAGCCGAGTGCCTCGTCGCCAGGGCGGATGCGGCTGAGCGCCAGCTCGCAGGCGGCCAGCACGACGTGCTCGGGTGGCCGGCGCAGCCGCGCGGTCTCGTGCGCGAACAGCGCCCCGTCGGTCAGTTCCAGCCGGGAGAACAGCGCGTTCTCCGGCTCGTGCGCGCCGTGCGCGGCGAGGTGCGCCAGTCCCGCGCCGTCCAGCGCCTTCAGCACCGTGCCCACCGTGGCCCGGCCCACGTCGATCAGTTCCGCGTCCGGCCGGTGCGCGCGCAGCCGGCCGACCTCGCCCAGCGCCGCGGGCAGCCCCGGCCCGCCGACCAGCACCGCGCGGCCACCCGCCGGCCGTGCGGTTGCCGCTGCCAGCCACGCCGTGGCGGACGGGGCCACCACCACCGGCCGACCGCGCAGCGACGGCAGCGCGCCCCAGGCCACCGCGTACAGCGCCCCGGTGGGCACCACGACCAGCTCCCGGTCGCCGACGATCGGTGCCAGCGGCCGGACGAGCTGCGCGTCCAGCCGCTCGGCCCGGCGCCGCGCCGACGCGGACACCGTCTCGACCAGC
This sequence comes from Gandjariella thermophila, assembly GCF_005405885.1. Lineage (GTDB taxonomy): Bacteria > Actinomycetota > Actinomycetes > Mycobacteriales > Pseudonocardiaceae > Gandjariella > Gandjariella thermophila. The sequence goes on along the minus strand of NZ_BJFL01000006.1, from coordinate 169,803 downwards.
GGCGCGGGCAGGTGGTCCGGGGCCAGCGCGTCCAGGTCGGCGTGCAGTTCCCTGGCCGCCGCCACCGCGCCGGTCATCCCGCCGAGCCGGACCAGCCGGGCCCGACCGTCGACGACCACGACGGCCACCATCTCCTGGCCCGAGGTGGCGAAGCTGACTAGTGCACGGCCATCCAGCCGCTCGGCGACGTCGGTCAGCCGGGCCACCGGCCGCGGTCGGCCCCACGGCCCGTCCCGCCAGCCCAGCCGCATCACCTCACGCTGCAGCGCGGCGTGCCGGGCCGCGAGTTCGCCGACCGGGGCGCCGTCCCGGCGGGCCTCCTGCAGCGCCCGGCTCAGGTGCCGGTACTCGCCGACCCGTTCGGCGAGCACCGGGTCGTCGATCGGCGGCAGCGGCTCGTACCGGTAGACCTGCGCCCTGGTCCGCTCCAGCCAGGTGAACAGCCGCCGCGCCGTGCCCGAGGTGACCGGGCCGTCCAGCACCAGCCGCACCGCGAGCTCGCCAAGTTCCCGCCCGTGCACGGCGGTGCCGCACACCAGTTCCAGCCCGCCCATCCGGTCCCGCACCCGGCCCAGCTCGGCCAGGCCCGCTCTGGCCTGGGCGAACGCCGCGCGGCGGTCGCCACGGGCCACGGCCAGTTCGGCGCGGCACAGCCGCAGCAGCATCCGGTGGTCGGTCGGGGTCACCCGGCGCGGCGCGGGCACCGCGTCGAGCAGCCGGCTCGCCGTGTCCACCGCGTCGCGGCGCAGCTCCATCCGCAGCGCCAGCATGGTGGCCACTGCGGACTCGTCGATCAGGCGCAGCGCGGCCAGTTCCTCGGCCAGCGACTGGGCCCGTTGCGGCAGGGTGGCCGGCACCCTGCCGCGCTCCAGCGGCGCCTTCGCCTCGGCGCGCAGCCTGGTCAGCGCGGCGATCGCGGCCCAGGCCCGGTTGCCGCGGCGGAGGAACCGGCGCCGCGCCGAGGTCGCCAGCTTCCTGGCCAGCGCGGGCTCGTCGTCGATCAGCGCGGCGGCCGCCCGGAACGCCTCCGCCTCCGCCAGATTCTGGTGGTCCCGGTGCCGGCGCATCTCCGGCAGCGCCTCGTCCAGGTGCCTGGCCGCCTCCTCGGCGAGGCCGGCCGCGAGCAGCGCCTCGGCCTGGTCCATCCGCAGCTTGGGCAGGAAGCTGGGGGATAGCTCGCGGAACAGCTCGCCGGCCTCCTCGTAGTACCGCAGCGCCTTGGGTACGTCCCCGACGCGCAGTGCCAGCGCGCCCAGGTTGTGGTGTGCCTTGGCGGCGATGATCGGAAGCTGGTCGGTGCTCGGCGCCGCGGCGGGCGGCTGCGCCGAGCCGGCGATGTCGACGCAGCGGTGCAGGTCACGAGCGGCGAGCCCGGGATGTCCGGCGGCCGTGTGCATCAACCCGCGGTTGATCAGCACGGTGCCCAGTGCGCCAGGGTCGGCGGCGTCCCGCGCCACCGCGAGTTCCATGACGGCGACCGCGTCGTCAAGCGCCCGGATGCCGTCGTCGAACCGCCCCGCCCGGCCCAGCATGATGCCGTGCTGGCTGTGCACCATGCCCTGCAGCGCGAGATGCTGCCGCTCGCCGCCGAGACCGGACAGCAACTCCTGCGCCGTGCGCAGGCGGGCCAGCCCGGCATCGAGATTGCGCGTCTCCGCCTCGACGTAGGCCAGGCCGACCAGGATCCGGACGCGGAGCGCGGTCTGCTCCTCGGGAGGTGGCTGGCCGCCGGCGGCCCGGTCGAGGGTGCGTAATGCCCGGTTCAGCAGCCGGACCGCCTCGCTGGGCCGGAACGCCGCCGCGGCGGCCCGCGCGGCGCGCTGCAGTTCTGCGGCGCGGGCGACCAGCCTGGCCGGTTCGACCTGCGCACCGGGTACTCGCTTCGGTCGAACAGTGGGCGCGCCAGGCATGGGATCTATGTCACCACAGCCGCCGAACGCCGTGCCGCCGGGTTGTGCACCCGGGTGTCTGCGCGCCGGGAAGGATCAGAGCACGATCGTCGGCGTGGCCACCGTGCGGACCAGTTGGCCGACGGGCGCGGCGAGGTGCACCAGGATCTGGGTGAGCCCGCGGGGGACGTCGGTCAGCGCGAAGCGGCCACCCTCGTCGGCGGCGGTGCTGGTGGAGCCGTGGCCGTCCACGCGGACCTCGATGGTGTGCGGCCCGCCGGGTACCAGCCAGCCGTCGAACCGGTAGCCGCCGACGCCCGGGCTGAGACTGACCATCACGGTCAGGTCCTCCACGGTGAAGGTGATCGTGCTCGGCCGGCCTTTGCTCCGCACCCCGGCGAGTTCGTCACTTCGTTCCCACCGGGCCACCTCGACGTCCAGGTTCTCCAAGTCGATGGCGAACCTGACCCGGTCGACGAGGTCGGCCGGCACCGGGTCGGCGATGTCGAGTAGCTCGTCCAGCTCGGCGAGCAGTTGGGCGTCCGCCCCCGACATGTTCGTCGGGGACACGTCCCCGTTGTCCCACCCGGTAGGGCGGTCGGTCGGGGTCACGGCGAGCCTCCTTCGGTCGCGAACAGGCTGCGGAGCAGGTTCAGGCAGCGGCCCCGGGTGGGGCCGATGCTGCCGCGAGGCATCCGCAGCGCCTCGGCGACCGCGCGGTACTCCGCGCGGCCGGCGAGCACGGTGAGCCGCAGCAACTCCTGGCAGCGTTGCGGGAGCTGGCGGAAGGCGCTCCACAGCCGGCGGTCCCGGTCGTTGCGCACCGCCTCCGGCTCGGGCAGCCCCTGCTCGGTGGGCACCATCGCGGCCGCGTCGTCGGTCAGCGGCTCCTCCCGGTCCGCGGTGGGGCCGTTGCCCCGGCGGGCCGCTCGGCGGGTCGTGGTGATCAGCCAGCCGGCCAGGGCCTTCGGCTCGGAGACCTTGTGCAGGTTCCGCAGCAGGTTCAGCCACACGGTCTGCACGACGTCCTCGGCTTCCGTGCGGCCCAGGCCCTGGCCGCGCGCCACATGCCAGACCAGCGGGGTGAGCTCGACGACCAGCGCGTCCAGGGCCTCCCGATCACCCGCCCGCGCGGCGAGCAGGCACGCCGCGTGCCGGTCATGTCCGGTCAGCTCGGCCCAGTGCGGGCTGGCGCTGGCGGTCGGCCGTCCAGTCATCGGCTCCACCCCCGAATCCCGTCGCAAGTCGGCAACGCGCGCCGGGATCGTCGCCGCGCGCGTGGAAAGACTCCACGGAATCCTGCCCCCAGTCGCTGCGGTGGTCAGCAACGGTTTCCTCACCTTTTCCCGAAACCGTGCCGTTCGTTCCTGGTCAGATGAGGACCAGCGAGCGGCGCGGATACCGGGGACCACCGGAATTCACTCGAATGGAGCAGGAGGCCGGGGTGTTCCCCGGCCTCCTGCTCCATTCGGCCTGCTCCGCTTGCCCCCGGACGTCGCGGTGCGTGCGCCCCCGGCTACTTCGACGGCGGCGGGCTGAACGGATCGGGCATGCCGCCCATCGGGCGGAACGGCTCCGGGTCCGGCTTGGCCGGTGCCGGTTGCTCCGCCGGTGGTTCCGGGCTGGGCTGGGTGGTCTCGAAGGGGTGCTCCCCGGCCACGGTCTCGGCCGGGTCCGGTGCGGTCACGGTGGCGGCCGCCGCACCGATGAACTCCTCCTCGAACTCGCCGATCTCCTCGCTGGTGGGCCTGCTCACGTCCGTCCCCCTCCTCAGGTTGACTGCAAGGACGAGCACCCGTGTGACGCACCCAACACCGCGTCGGTGCCACAAACGGGTGATGCCCAAGAGGAGTACGCCTGAAGGGACGAGATACAGATCGCCTTAATGTCTGTGTGAATGGCGCCAGATGGCCTAACACAGCCCCGAAACGGGCGCAGAAGGCGGCGGAGAAGGCGGAAGGAACGTGGCGGAACTGGCCGAACCGGCCCGATTCGGCATCGTGGGCGGGTGGGCTCCCCCTCGGCCCACGCCGCCCACGATCCGCGCGGTTACGCGAGCGTCGTGGCGCGCTCGCGCCGAGGCCCCTTCACACCCCCAACCGTGGCGAAGGTGTCCTCGATCCGCGCCCTCGACAGCGACGGCGAGGGCCCGGCCCCCTCGTACCGGGCCCCGCCGTCGTCCCCTCTCGCCGTCAACCGCAGGCCCCCCAGCCGTGCGATTGGCCCGACGCTGAGACAGGGGCGCCCCGCCGCCCCGTGGATACGTCCCGCCGAAAAAATCTTGGCCGGCGCTAGCTGGTCTCCGGCACCACGATCCAGCACACGAGATAGACCAGTGCCGGAGCACCGAAACCGAACAGCGTCGCCCCGACCATGAGCACGCGCAGGATCGCGGCATCCACGCCGAGCAGTTCGGCCGCGCCGCCGCAGACGCCGGCGATCATCCGGTCGTCCCGGCTGCGCCGAAACTTCCGGACCGTGTTGCTTGCCTGGTTGAAGATGTCGTCAGCCATGCCTCCAGGCTGCGCGCCGGGACGTCCCGCCAACATCGGGAACGTCCCTGGTCCGCCCCTGAGGACCGGGCCGGCCCCGGCTCCGGGTTTGGCCGGAGGCTCCCCGGTCGGCCACGATGTCAGGTCATGGCGGTAATGGGCTGGGCGCCGATGTCGTCCCCGAACGAATTGGCCACGGAGCTGGAGCGGGTCGGCTACCTGGCCGACGAGGGCGTGGCCACGGCGGCGTTCCTGGCGCTGCGCATGCACCGGCCGCTGTTCTGCGAGGGCGAGCCGGGCACCGGCAAGACCTCGCTCGCCGTGGCGCTGGCCCAGGCGCTGGACGTGCCGCTGGTCCGGTTGCAGTGCCACGAGGGCATCGACGCCGCCCAGGCGCTCTACGACTGGAACTTTCCCCGCCAGCTGCTGCACCTGCGCGCGCTGGAGGCGGCATCCGGCGGCACGCTGGACGTGGACGAGGCCGAGTCCTCCCTGTACACCTCGCGCTTCCTGCTCGCCCGGCCGCTACTGCGGGCGCTGGAGCAGTCCCCGTGCGTGCTGCTGGTCGACGAGATCGACCGGGCGGACGACGAGTTCGAGGCGTTCCTGCTCGAGGTGCTCAGCGAGAACGCGGTGACCGTGCCGGAGCTGGGCGAGGTGCGCGCCGAGGTGCCGCCGCTGACCGTGCTGACCTCCAACCGCACCCGCGAGGTGCACGACGCGCTCAAGCGCCGCTGCCTCTACCACTGGCTGGAGCACCCGAGCCTGGCCCGCGAGGTGGCCATCCTGCGCCGCCGGCTGCCCGGCGTGACCGAGCGGTTGGCCACCCAGGTGGCCAGCGCGGTGCGCCGGCTGCGTGAGCTGGAGCTGCTCAAGCCGCCCGGCGTGGCCGAGTCGATCGACTGGGCGGAGGCGCTGACCGCGCTCGGCCGCACCGAGCTGGACACCGAGGCCGCCGCGGTCACCCTCGGCACCGTGCTGAAGTACCGGGAGGACGCCGAGCGGGTGCTCGCCTCCGGGCTGGACGCCGTGCTCGCCCGCTGACGGGTTCGCCGACCGGCCGCCGCCGGGAGCACAATCGCCGATGTGGGTGCAGCGGATCACGGCGGAGATCCCGTGCCCGGGCTGGTCGGGTTCGCCCGCGCGCTGCGGGACGCCGGCGTCGGGTGCGGGCCGGAACGGGTTCAGGCGTACCTGCGTGCGGTGGCCGAGTTCGACGCGGCCGAGCCCAGCCAGCTCTACTGGGCCGGCCGGCTGACGCTGTGCGCCGAGCCGGACGACCTGCCCCGCTACGACGCCGGGTTCGCCGCCTGGTTCGGGCTGGCCACGTCCCGGCCGTCGCCGTCGGCGCCGCAGCAGCGCCAGCCGCCGCCGCGCATCGCCGCGCTGACCCCGCTGGAGTCCGGGGACGGAGAGGGGGCGGAGCAGCCGCCGCTGCGCGCCGCAGCCAGCGACGTGGAGGTGCTGCGACACCGGGACATCGGCGAGCTGAGCCCCGCGGAACGGGCCCACCTGCGCGAGCTGATCGCGCTGCTCCGCCCGGACCCGCCCCGGCGCAGCGCGCTGCGCCTCCGCCCGGCCCGCCGCGGTGAGCTGGACCCGCGCCGCACGCTGCGCGCGCTGCTCGCCGCCGGCGGCGAGCCGGCCCGGCTGCGTCGCCGACACAAGGCCCGGCGGCCGCGGCGGGTGGTGCTGCTGGTCGACGTGTCCGGGTCGATGAGTCCGTACGCGGACGCGCTGCTGCGGTTCGCGCACGTGGTCACCCGCGCGGCCCCGGCGAGCACCGAGACGTTCACCCTGGGCACCCGGATGACCAGGCTGACCCGCCAGCTTCGGCAGCGGGACCCGGAGCACGCGCTGACCGCGGCCGCGCGGGCGGTGCCGGACTTCGCCGGCGGTACCCGGCTCGGCGAGGGGATCAAGGCGTTCCTGGACCGCTGGGGCCAGCGCGGCGCGGCCCGGCAGGCGGTGGTCGTGGTCTTCTCCGACGGGTGGGAACGCGGCGATCCGAGCCTGCTCGGCGAGCAGATGGCCCGGCTGCGCCGGCTGGCGCACGCCGTACTGTGGGTGAATCCGCACGCCGGGCGGGACGGGTACGTTCCGGTTCAGTCGGGGATCCGGGTGGCGCTACCGCACGTCGACGGGCTGCTGGCCGGGCACAGCGTGCAGACCCTGCAGGAGTTGCTTTCGGAGGTGCGCCGTGCGTGACGTGCTGGACGAGTTGCACCGCCGGTGGTCGGCCGGCGAGTCGGTGGGCCTGGGCACGGTGGTGTCCACGTTCCGCTCCGCGCCGCGGCCGGCCGGCGCCGCCATGCTGGTCGCGGCGGACGGGTCGGCGCACGGCAGCGTCTCCGGCGGCTGCGTCGAGGGCGCCGTGTACGACCTGGCCGAGCAGGTGGTCGCGGGCGGCCAGCCCGTGCTGCAGCGCTACGGGGTGAGCGACGACGACGCCTTCGCCGTCGGCCTGACGTGCGGCGGCATCCTGGACGTGTTCGTGGAGAAGATCGACCGGCCCAGCTTCCCGGAACTGGACGACCTGGTCCGCTCGGTGCGGGACGAGGAGCCGGTCGCGGTGGCCACCGTGGTGGAGCACCCGGACGCCGCCCGGATCGGCCGGCGGATCGTGGTCTGGCCGGACCGCTCGGCCGGCACGGTCGGCTCGGACCGGGCGGACGCGGCGATCGTGGACGACGCGCGCGGCATGCTGTTCAGCGGCCGGACCGGGACGCTGCACTATGGCCCGGACGGGCAGCGCCGCGGTGAGGGCATGGCGGTGTTCGTCAACTCCTTCGAGCCGCCGCCGCGGATGCTGGTGTTCGGTGCCATCGACTTCGCCGCGGCCATGGCGCGGATGGGCACCTTCCTCGGCTACCGGGTCACCGTGTGCGACGCGCGGCCGGTGTTCGCCACCCGCAGCCGGTTCCCGGACGCGCACGAGGTGGTGGTGGACTGGCCGCACCGCTACCTGGCCGCCGAGGCCGAGGCCGGCCGGGTGGACCACCGCACCGTGGTCGCCGTACTCACCCACGACCCCAAGTTCGACGTGCCGGTGCTGGAGGTGGCGCTGCGGCTGGACCTCGGCTACGTCGGCGCGATGGGCTCCCGCCGCACCCACGACGACCGGCTCAAGCGGCTGCGGGAGGCCGGGCTCACCGAGTCCGAACTGGCCCGGCTGTCCTCGCCGATCGGTCTGGACCTCGGCGCGCGCACCCCGGAGGAGACCGCGGTCTCCATCGCCGCGGAGATCATCGCGCTGCGCTGGGGCGGCCGTGGCGATCGGCTGTCCACGCTGGAAGGCCCGATCCACCGCACGCCCGATCGGGTGATGTGATCACCCGCGCCGGCGGCCGCTGACCGAGCTACCGTGTGCTGTTCCGCCATCTGGAACAGCACGGAGGGCCCTCCGGGACTTGTCCCACGCCGCCATGAGGGGGAGGCTCCGGTGTGAGTCCGGTCACCGACGCGTGGGGAGCCTTGCCGTGGGAGCCGAGCCGGGCGCCCGGGTTCATACGGCGGGCGCACCGCGCGGGCACGTCATGGAGGGCCCATGCGCATCACCGTCACCGTCGACGGAGTCACGTACAGCGATGAGGTCGAGCCACGCATGCTGCTGGTGCAGTACCTGCGGGAACGGCTCGGCAAGGTGGGCACCGTGGTCGGCTGCGACACGAGCAACTGCGGCGCCTGCACCGTCCACCTCGACGGCCACAGTGTGAAGTCCTGCTCGGTGCTCGCCGTGCAGGCCGACGGCTGCGAGGTCACCACCATCGAGGGGCTGGCGAGGGACGGCCAACTGCACCCGGTGCAGCAGGCGTTCCACGACAACCACGCGCTGCAGTGCGGGTTCTGCACGCCCGGAATGATCATGCAGGCGATCGACCTGCTGGCCGACAACCCCGAGCCGACCGAGGACGCGGTGCGGCAGGGGCTGGAGGGCAACCTGTGCCGGTGTACCGGCTACCAGAACATCGTGCGGGCCGTGCGGGACGCCGCCGAGCGGATGCGGCCCGGCGCCGGCCCCGAGGTGGAGCGGGTCAGCGAGGGCGCCACCGCGCACGCCGTGGGAGGCGGGGAATGAGCCGGATCGAGCGCGTGAGGGAGGCGGTAGCAGCATGACCGCGACGATCGAACCGGAACTCGGCCGGCCCCGGCGCCGCAAGGAGGACGCGCGCCTGATCACCGGCCGGACCCGGTGGACGGACAACATCGCGCTACCCGGGCTGCTGCACATGGCGGTGCTGCGCAGCCCGCTGGCGCACGCGAAGATCTCCCGCCTGGACGCGGAGGCGGCCCGCTCGATGCCCGGCGTGATCGCCGTGCTCACCGGCACGGACCTGGCCGAGCAGCAGGGCAGCCTGCCGTGCGCGTGGCCGATCACCCCGGACATGGCCTCGCCCCAGCACCCCGCCCTCGCCGTGGACGAGGTGCGCTTCGCCGGCGAGCCGGTGGCCCTGGTGGTCGCCCGCAGCGCGGCCGAGGCGCGGGACGCCGTCGAGGCGATCGACGTGGACTACGAGGACCTGCCGGTGGTGCTGGACATGGAGGCCGCGCTGGCCGACGGCTCTCCGCTGGTCCACCAGGACCTCGGCACCAACAGGTGCGCGACGTGGGTGTTCGACTCCGGCGAGGCGGGCACCGGCGAGGACGTGGACCGGGTGATCGCCGAGGCCCGCGAGCGCGGCGACGTGGTGCTGGAACGGCGCTTCCGGCAGCAGCGGTTGATCCCGGCGTTCATGGAACCCCGCTCGGTGGTGGTCGACCCGACCGGCGAGCAGATCACCATGTGGTCGGCCACCCAGGTGCCGCACATTCTGCGGCTGATGCTGGCCATGACGCTCGGCGTACCGGAGCAGAAGATCCGGGTGATCGCGCCGGACGTCGGCGGTGGGTTTGGCGGCAAGCTGCAGGTCACCCCCGAGGAGGTGCTGACCTTCCTGGCCGCCAGGCGGATCGGTCGTCCGGTGAAGTGGACGGAGAGCCGCTCGGAGAGCATGGTCTCCGCGCACCACGGCCGGGACCAGATCCAGCGGCTCACCCTGGCCGCCCGGCGGGACGGTACCCTGCTCGGCCTCAAGGTCGACCTGCTCGCCGACATGGGCGCCTACCTCGGCCTGGTCACCCCGGGCATCCCGATTCTCGGCGCGTTCATGTTCAACGCCATCTACAAGCTGCCCGCGTACCGGTTCAGCTGCACCAACGTCTTCACCAACAAGACGTGGACCGACGCCTACCGGGGCGCCGGCCGGCCGGAGGCCACCTACGCCATCGAGCGGATGATGGACGAGCTGGCCGCCGAGCTGGGCAAGGACCCGCTGGAGGTGCGCGAGCAGAACTGGATCAAGCACGAGGAGTTCCCGTACACCACGGTGGCCGGGCTGACCTACGACTCCGGCAACTACGAGGCGGCCACCGAGGAGGCCAAGCGGCTGTTCGACTACCAGGCGCTGCGCCGGGAGCAGGCCGAACGCCGGGAGCGCGGGGACGCCGTGCAGCTCGGCATCGGCGTGTCCACCTACACCGAGATGTGCGGGCTGGCCCCGTCCCGGGTGCTCGGCTCGCTGTCCTACGGGGCGGGCGGCTGGGAGCATGCGGCGATCCGCATGCTGGCCACCGGCAAGGTCGAGGTGATCACCGGTAGCTCGCCGCACGGCCAGGGCCACGAGACGGCGTGGAGCCAGATCATCGCGGACAAGCTCGGCGTGCCGTTCGAGGACGTCGAGGTGATCCACGGGGACACCCAGTCCGCGCACAAGGGCATGGACACCTACGGTTCCCGCTCGCTGTCGGTGGGCGGGGTCGCGGCGGCCATGGCCGCGGACAGGGTGATCGAGAAGGCCAGCAAGATCGCCGCGCACCTTCTCGAATGCTCCGAGGACGACCTGGAGTTCACCGCCGGCCGGTTCGCCGTGCGCGGCACCGACCGGGGCACCGCGATCCAGGAGGTGGCGCTCGCCGCGTTCGCCGCGCACGACCTGCCCGAGGGCGTGGAACCCAGCCTGGACGCCGAGGTCACCTTCGACCCGGAGAACTTCTCCTTCCCGCACGGCACCCACCTGTGCGCGGCCGAGGTGGACACCGAGACGGGTCGGGTGCGGATCCGCTCCTACGTCTGCGTGGACGACGTGGGCAAGGTGGTCAACCCGCTGATCGTGGAGGGCCAGGTGCACGGCGGCCTGGCGCAGGGCATCGCCCAGGCGCTCTACGAGGAGGCGGTGTTCGACGAGATGGGCACGCTGACCACGGCGACGCTGGCGGACTACCTGGTGCCGTCCGCGGCGGACCTGCCCACCTTCACCACCGCGCGCACCGAGACCCCGGCGACCACGAACCCGCTGGGTGTCAAGGGCGTCGGCGAGGCGGGCACGATCGCCTCCACGCCGGCGGTGGTCAACGCCGTCGTGGACGCGGTGCGCCACCTGGGCGTCAACGACGTGGACATGCCGTGCACGCCGATGCGCGTGTGGCACGCCATCCATCGTGGCGCCGGGGCGGCGCCCACCGAGATGGCCACCGGTGCGGAAGCCGGCGGTGGCCTCGGCTCCATCGACGGAGGTGACCAGTGATCCCCTCGGCGTTCGACTACGTTGCACCGTCCACCGTGGAGGAAGCGGTGCGGGCGCTGGCCGAGGCCGGTGAGGACGCCAAGGTGCTCGCCGGCGGGCAGAGCCTGCTGCCCGTGCTGCGCATGCGGCTGGCCGCGCCGTCCACCGTGGTCGACCTGGGCCGGATCGCCGAGCTGCGCGGCGTCCACGAGGACGGCGACCGGCTCGTGATCGGGGCCATGACCACGCACTACGACGTGCAGCGTGACCCCCTGGTGCGGCAGCACGCGCTGCTGCTCGCGCTGGCCACCGACACGGTCGCGGACCCGCAGGTGCGGCACCGCGGCACGTTCGGCGGGTCGCTCGCGCACGCCGACCCGGCCGGCGACCTGCTCGCCCCTGCGCTGGCGCTGGACGCGGAGATGGTGGTGGCCGGGCCGAACGGCCGGCGCACGGTACCGGCGGAGGACTTCTTCGTCGACTACTTCACCACCGCGCTGGCCCCGGACGAGTTGCTGGTCCAGGTGCGGGTGCCCAAGTTCAGTGGCTGGGGCGCGCACTACGAGAAGTTCAACAGGGTGGCTCAGGCGTGGTCGATCGTGGCGGTCGCGGCCGCGGTCCGGGTCGACGGCGGCAGCATCGCCGAGGCGCGGGTCGGGCTGACCAACATGGCGTCCACCCCGGTGCGTGCGCGTGGCGTGGAGGAGGCGCTGATCGGCCGGCCGGCCACCGCTGAGACGATCAGGGCGGCCGCGCAGCACGCCGCGGAGGGCACCCAACCGGTCACCGACGCCAACGCCGACGCAGACTATCGGCGTCACCTGGTGGAGGTGCTCACCAGCCGGGCGGTGACCGCTGCGGCGGCCGGCTGAGCGTTTCCACCAACCGGCTCGGTACCACCCGCGGACCGTGCCCGGCGCCCCGGTGACGGGGTGCCGGGCACGGCCGGCGCGTGCGGAGGAGGTCGTTAGACGATGCAGTTGGAGCACCAGTTCAGCGTGCCCGCCCCGATCGACGTGGTGTGGAAGGCGCTGCTCGATCCGGAGCTCGTCGCCCCGTGCATGCCGGGCGCAACGCTGTCACGGGTGGAGGGCGGCGAGTTCGACGGCTCGGTCAAGGTCAAGCTCGGCCCGGTGAACCTGACCTACAAGGGTTCCGGCCAGTTCGTGGAGACCGACGAGCAGAACCGGAAGGCCGTGATGAAGGCGTCCGGCAAGGACGTGCGGGGCAACAGCACCGCCTCGGCCACGGTCTCCGTGGAGCTGCGCCCGGACGGCTCGGGCACCACGGCCAACGTCACCACCGACCTGAGCATCACCGGCCGGCCGGCCCAACTCGGCCGCGGCATGATCACCGACGTGGGTGGGAAGATCCTCAACACGTTCGCGACCAACCTCGCCGCCCGGCTGGCCCCGGAGCCGGTCGCCGGACAGACCGCCGCCGAGTCGGCCACCGCGGAGCCGGCCGGCGAGTCCGCCGAGACCACCGGAGCCGGGAAGGCCGGCGCGGAAACCGCGGGGTCCGGCGGCGCGCCGCAGGCGCAGCAGCCCGCCGCCGAGCCGGAGGCGCTCAACCTGCTCGGCACCGCCGCCGGTCCGGTCCTCAAGCGCGTGCTTCCCGTCGTCGGGGTGATCGCCCTCGCACTGATCGTCTACTTCGTCCTCCGCAACCGCGGCTGAACCCGCATTCCGCGGGCTGGACGCGGTTTCGAGCGCCTCGGAATCCCCCGTTCAGCCCGCGGAATACGAACCGCGAATGAGGGCGTCCACCCGGGCGAGCCGGTCCCGCCAGCGGGCGGCGGTCGGCTCGTCCGCGGTGACGGCGTCCAGCAACGCGCCGTCCGGGGCGGGCGCGCCGCGCGGCACCGGCAGCCAGCCGTCCACCGGGCAAAGCGGCTCGGCCACCACGTCGGCGCGCAGCAGGGACAGCGTGCCCAGCCCGCAGGCGAAGTCCAGTTCAGGCAGCGCGCCGGCCAGCGCCAGCCCGGCGGCCAGTCCGACGCTGGTCTCCACCGCGGAGGACACCACGCAGGGCAGCCCGCACGCCTCGGCCACCGCCAGCGCCCGGCGCACCCCACCGAGCGGCGCGACCTTGAGCACCGCCACGTCCGCCGCGCCGGCCACCGCTACCTTCAGCGGGTCCTCGGCGCGGCGGATCGACTCGTCCGCGGCGATCCGCACGTCCACCCGGCGGCGCACCTCGGCCAGTTCCTCGACCGTCCGGCGGGGCTGCTCCACGTACTCCAGCCCGCCGGCCGCCCTGTCCAGATCCCGGATGGCCCGGAACGCAGTGTCCACGTCCCAGGCCGCGTTGGCGTCCACCCGCACCCGGCCGCCCGGCCCCAGGGCGTCCCGCACCGCGGCGAGCCGGTCGCAGTCCTCGGCGATCGACGACCCGGGGTCGGCCACCTTCACCTTGGCCGTGCGGCAGCCGGACGCTGCGACGATCTCCCGCGCCCGCTCCGGCGGGACGACGGGCACCGTGCAGTTGATCGGGACCCGGTCCCGTACCGGCGCCGGCCAGTCCCCGCGCGCCGACTCCAGCGCACAGGCCAGCCACGGCACGCACTCGGCGTCGTCGTAGTCACCGAAGGCGCAGAACTCTCCCCAACCGGCCGGGCCACGCAGCAGCGCCCCCTCCCGCACGGTGATCCCCCGGAACCGGTCCCGCATCGGCACCGCGTACACCGCCACGGTGCCGACCGTGTCCAGCCGTGAGTCCGCCACGAGGCGATCGTCCCACTGGCCTGTCGGCGCACCGCATCTGGTGCCTCAGGGTGGTGGCGCTGACACTCGGCGCCCCATCCATCGCGCTGGCGTAACGACTCCTTCACCCGAGCCGATGATCCCTGGCACCCTTACTGCTGATCTACGGAAGGGGCGATAGACGGTGCCGGAGCTGCCGCGGCCCGAAGCCATGACAATCCGCAACCACGTCGTGCCCCGGCTTCGCGACGCCGGGTGGAGCGAACACACGTGGCGGCAGGAGTACCCGATCACCGGGGAGCCGCGCACGGTGGTGCAGGGCAGGGTGCGGCGGGATAGGCCGATGCGGGCCGACTTCGCCCTGCTGCACGCCGGTCACCCGATCTGCGTGGTGGAATGCAAAAGTTCGATCAAGGACGTCCGGGACGGCGTCCAGCAGGCTCGCCGCTACGCGCAGAAGCTGGACGTGCCGCTCGCATACGCGACCAACGGCGACGAGATCATCGAGATCGACATGCGCCGGCAGACCGAACGTCACGTCGCTCGTTTCCGGTCGCCTGACGAGGTGTGGGACTACTACCGCGAAGCGTCTGAACTCGCCTCTGACCTGGCGATCCGCTTCTTCACCACCCCGTACAGCCGCGACGCCCAGGACATGCGGGGTAACCCCAAGCTGCCGCGCTACTACCAGCATGTCGCGCTACAGCGGACGCTCCGGCGGATTGCCGCTGGCGACCGCAAGCTGCTGCTGGTAATGGCCACGGGCACCGGCAAGACGGCCCTGGCCGCGCAGTTGGTGTACGTGCTGTGGAAGAACCACTGGCCTCGAGGTGCACGTCACCAAGAACCTCGGCCGCGAGTCCTTTACCTGACCGACCGCGACGTCCTGGTGACCCAGCCGCTGCGGGACTATTTCCGCCCAATGTTCGGTGACGGCGAGGACGGGCCAGTCACGAGGATCAGGGGCAACGTCAGCAAGGCGAAGAACCTCTACTTCGCCCTCTATCAGGCTCTCGACGCGGGTGGTGAGGAACGCTCGGCGCTGTTCGAGGAGTTCGAGCGCGACTTTTTCGACCTCGTGATCGTTGACGAGTGCCACCGGGGCAGCGCCTCGGCGTCCTCCTCTTGGCGCGAGGTCCTGGACCACTTCAAAACGGCGGTCAAGCTGGGGATGACGGCAACGCCGGTCCAGGAGGGCGACCGAGACACCATCGGCTACTTCGGCGCACCGATCTACACCTACAGCCTGCGTGATGGCATCGCTGACGGTTTCCTCGCACCGTTCGAGGTAATCCGGGCACGCCTCGACCGGGACATCGACGGTGTGGACATCCCGGAAGGCACCGTGGACCGGGCCGGTCAGCTCGTCCCGGCGGGCACCTACGGCCTCGCCCAGTTCGAGCGAACACTCGTCCTCCCAGAACGCACCAGGGAAGTCGCCCGGTACCTGACGGAGTACCTGCGCCGCACCGGTGAGGCGCAGAAGATGATCATATTCTGCGTCGACCAGGAACACGCCGCCCGGATGCGCGAGGAACTCGTCAACCTGAACTCCGACCTCATGCGGCGTTACAACGGTCGGTGGGTCGTGCGCATCACGTCCAACGAGCGTGACCGAGTGGAACTCCTGGACGACTTCCAGCGCGAGGACTCCCCGACGCCGGTGGTCGCGGTCACCTCGCAGTTGCTGTCCACCGGCGTGGACGTACCGACCGTGCGCACGATCGTGCTGTTCCGACGGATCGAGTCGATGGTCGAGTTCAAACAGATCATCGGTCGAGGCACCAGGCTCGCCCCGGACTCGGGCAAGGAGTACTTCACCATCATCGACTTCACCGGCGCCACCCGGAAGTTCGAGGACCCGAACTTCGATGGGCCACCGGTTCGGGTGCGTGACGTCGACGGCACCGAGCCACAGGAGAACGTCCCGGAGCCGCTGGAGGTCGATGACGAACCGGAACTGGCCGAGCCCGAACCGGAGTACGAGCAGCAGGACGCCGGAGAGCTTCCTCCGGACGGCGGCGAACCTGGCCACGACGAGGTGGTGCGCGATCCCGATGCCATCGATGACATCACCCGGCGTTCTCGGAAGCACGTGGTCGACGGCTATGACGTGCACCTGGTCGGCGAACAGCTCTACATCATGGACGCCGTCGACGGCGGTCTACGTCCCGTCCGGCTGGAGCGCTGGGTGCGCCAGCGCGCGCAGGCCCTCGGCCAGGGACCGGCCGAACTGCTGGAACAGTGGGCAACCGTCAGGGGCCGCAGGGAACTGCGCGAACTTCTCGGTGATGCGCTGTTGTTCGATGTGGACGAATTGAGCGTCCGCCTGCACCAGCCCGACTGCGATCCGATCGACCTCCTGCTCTACCTCGCGTGGGACTGGCCGCTGATGTCGCGCCGGGAACGCGTCGCGCGCTTCACCGCGCGCGAGCGCGAGTACCTCGATGGGTTGTCTCCCGAGGCCCGTCAGGTCCTGACGACCATCCTGGACAAGTACGCTGCCCATGGCATCGACGACCTGTCGACCAGTGCTCTCAGGACGGCGCCGCTGTCCGAGCGCGGCAGCGTCCTGGAGATCGCACGGGTGTTCGGCGGGGCGGAACAGCTCCATGAAGCCATCGATGACCTAGGTCGGCGCCTGTTCCGGGCTGGCTGACTTGTAGTTTTTGACGATCTTGATGCTCAAAACTACTATAACAATGTAGTTTTCCGCCGTGTATGATCGTCCGGTGCGAACGTCGCGACAGGACCGCCGCCGTGCGGTCGCCGAGGTTGCCGCGCGTCAGCACGGCTACTTCACCGCGGCGCAGGCACTGCGCCTCGGCTGCACCTACCAGAACCAGAAGTTCCACGTCGATCACGGCAACTGGATCCGGGTGGAGCGCGGTCTCTTCCGGCTCCGCGAGTGGCCGGTGTCCGACGACGACCACCTGGTGCGGGCGTGGCTGTGGGCGAAGGGACAGGCGGTGGTCAGCCACCAGAGCGCACTGGCGGCGCACAACCTGGGCGACGTCGATCCTGCGAAGGTTCACCTCTCCGTGCCGCCCGGCTTCCGGCGCAAGTCGGACTTCGTGGTGCTGCACCACGTGGTGACGCCACCGGAGTACCGGGAGGACCGTGGTGCATACACCGTCACCACGGTGCCCCGCGCGATCGCCGAGTGTGCCGCCGAGGCGATGCCGGACGAACTGCTCGCCAGTGCTGTGATCGACGCCCTTCAACAGGGGAGGACGACGCGGCGCAGGCTCCGCGATGCTGCGGCGGCTCTTGGTGACCGTGCCGAACTGGGCGTAGAGCGCGCTTTGCGGACGGTGGATGAATGAGCATGCGCTACCGGTCGCCCACGGCGCTACGCGCGGCTATCGAGTCACGGCTGAATCAGCAGTCCGTCGAAACCGGGCGCGACCTACAGTGGTTGCGTCGGCGCCTGGTTTTCACCCGGATCCTCGCTCGGCTCTCGGCCAACGCTCCCGACGCCTGTGTGCTCAAGGGCGGTATGGCAGTCGAACTCCGCCGCCCAGGTCAGGCGCGGGCGACCCGCGATGTCGATCTTGTGCTGCAGGATGGCGCCGTGGCCGACCCAGAAAACCCCGAAGAGGTGCGGGAGTTCCTGTTGGAAGCGCTGCTCGACGACGTGGACGGCGAGTGGTTCGTCTTCGGTGTCCGGCCCGGCACGCGACTGCGGGATGACGCCTACGGTCGGCCTGCCTGGCGGTTCACCATCGAGTCGCAGTTAGCAGGCAAGCGGTTCACCGAGCAGCGTTTGGACATCGTCGCGCGGCCGGAAGAGATCGACGGGGTGGAGCGGCGCCTGCTCCCTGACCTGCTGGGTTTCGCCGGCATCCCGCCACGTGAGGTACTGGTGACGGATCTGCGTCAGCAGTTCGCCGAGAAGCTGCACGCGCTGACCCGCACCTACATCAGTGGCACCTCGACCAGGGTCAAGGACCTGGCCGACCTGGTGATCCTCATTGAGGACGGCGTTCCGGCCGATCGTGAGCTGTGTCAGGCCGTGCGGCACGTCTTCAAGATCAGGGGCACGCACACCGTCCCGAGGGAGTTGGCCAGTCCGCCGACAGCGTGGGAGAAGCCCTTCGCGCACAACGCTGCCGAGATCGGACGGACCGGGCTCTCCGTCGCCGACGCCCACGCCTTGGTCGCCACACACTGGCGACACGCGCTCGCCAATGAACTTGAGGAGGACGGCATTGGCTCGTCGTAAGGCTACAGAGCAGGAACCCGCGGCCCCTAGGCAACGGCTGGGGTCGGTGATCAAACGTATCCGCGACCTGATGCGCACCGACCCGGGCCTGAATGGGGACCTGGACCGCCTGCCGCAGCTCTCGTGGATGCTCTTCCTCAAGGCGTTCGACGACAAGGAACAGGAGTGGCCCGTCGAGCGTCCCGACTACCAGCCGCTGCTTCAGGAAAACTACCGCTGGCGGACGTGGGCCGGGAACGATCGCTTCACCGGCGAACCGTTGGTCGAGTTCATCAACGACGACCTGTTGCCGCGCCTGCGCGCGCTTGGTGACACCAGCACCAGCGCCGACCTCGCCAGCAAGATCGGCCACGTCTTCCAGGGCGTCGAGAACAGGATGCGCTCCGGGTACCAGATCCGCGAAGTGCTCAACGAGATCAACAAGGTCGACTTCACCTCCAGTAAAGACGTGCACGCGATGGCGGAGCTGTACGAGTCGATGCTGCAGGAGGTCCGCGATGCGGCCGGCGACTCCGGAGAGTTCTACACGCCCCGGCCTTTGACCAAATTCATTGTGCAGCAGGTGGACCCCCGGCCTGGTGAGACGGTGCTCGACCCTGCCGCCGGAACGGGCGGATTCCTGGTGGAAACACTTGAGCACCTTGGTATGGAACGGGCCGAGTCGGTCCGCGAGCGACGCGACATCGAGCGGTCCATCCGCGGCATCGAGAAGAAACCGTTGCCCTACCTGCTCGCGATGATGAACCTCATCCTGCATGGGGTGGATGTGCCCCAGGTAGAGTCCGGCAACGCGCTTGCGTTGCTTCGCCAGAGCGCCTCACCAGCTACCCAGGTCGACGTCGTGGTCACCAATCCACCCTTCGGCGGTGCGGAAAGCCCAGACGTAGTCAAGGCGTTTCCCAAGAAGTACCAGACGGCCGAAACTGCGTGGCTTTTCCTCACCGCGATCCTGGACAAGCTTAAGCCGGGCGGTCGCTGTGGAATCGTGCTCCCCAATGGTGTGCTGTTCGGTGAGGGCGTGGGCACCAGGATCAAGGAGCGGCTGCTCAAGGAATGCAACCTGCACACCGTGGTGCGGTTGCCGGACGGAGTATTCGCGCCCTACACCTCGATCCCGTCCAATCTGTTGTTCTTCGAGAAGCGCGCCGACGGTCGCAAGGCAGAGCAGATCCACGACATCGGGGGCTGGGCAACCCGAGACGTGTGGTTCTACGAGATCGTTCCGCCGGCTGGGAGCAAGCGCTACACCAAGACGAAGCCGATGCGCTTCGAAGAGTTCGCCGAGTGCACCGCGTGGTGGGGCGGGCGTGGACGCGACGGGCGCGTCGAGAACGATCGGGCCTGGATGGTGTCGGCCACGCAGCTTCATGAGGCGGGCTTCAACCTCGACGTTCCCAACCCCAGCAGTGGCGACGACCTCGCCCACCGGCCACCGCACGAGCTGGTTAAGGAACTCATCGAGACCGAACATGAGATCCTCGCCATTCTCGCCGAACTCCAGTCATCCCTGGAGGCCACCCGGTGATTAGGCTGGTGCGGTTTGGGGAGGTTTTTGAACTAGAGCGCGTTCCTCTCGTGGTTGACCCAACAGAGCGGTATGTTCAGATCGGTATCAAATCATTTGGCCGAGGGATCTTTCATCGAGGGCCCGTCGTCGGGGAAGATCTTAGTAAGCTCAAGTACTACCATGTTTACCCCGATAGAATAATATTCAGTAACATTATGGCATGGGAAGGCGCGGTAGCCCGTTCCGGGCCCAACGAGCAGGGGACGGTTGGCTCCCAGCGCTTCCTCAGTTACAGGCCCATTTCGACTGAAGTCGACCTCGACTTCGTTTCCTATTTCTTTATGAGCGATCCCGGCATGGCGCTGCTTCGTAAGGGTAGTACTGGCAGCGTCAAGCGTAATCAGACTTTGTCGCCGCGAACGATCGATAACTTCCTGATCCCGCTTCCTTCGCTGGAGGAGCAGCGACGCATAGCTGCCATATTGGACCGGTTTTTGGATGTAATGCTCGCGATTGGCAAGAAGCGGGACAGTTTGGAGCGAAGCATTGCTCCTGCCATGTCCAGGGTGCTGTTCGGAAACGAGTACTCCAAGAGGGCTATCGGTGAGTTGGTCGAGCTGGAGCGCTATCCGATAGAGGTGGATCCTGAGCATGAGTACCGATACATGGGTATGCGCTCCTTTGGAAAGGGGATCATTCGCTATCCGAAAAAGCGTGGTGCTGATTTGAGTAAGCTGCGCTACTTTAAGTTTCCGAGTCGCGCGCTTGCGCTGAGTAACATCAAGGCGTGGGAAGGGGCGATCTCGGTGACCACCAAGGATGATACGGACCTCGTTGCGTCGAATCGATTCCTGTTCTATGTTCCTCGCCGTTCGGTAGAAATCGACGTCCGCTTCCTCTGTCACTACTTGCTGAGTGAAGAGGGTTTGGCGCAAGTAGGGGCGGCCTCACCCGGCTCGGCCGATCGTAATCGGACTCTCTCGCAGGCGAGTTTTGAAAGAATCATGGTTCCAGTTCCACCGATCGATGTTCAGTATCAGATAGCTGACCGTCTCGACCAGGTGCGGAACCGGCTTGGCAGCCTAATCGAGCAGCGGCGTCAGTTGGAAGCGGCGCTGCGGCCGTCGTTGTTGAACGCGGCGTTCGGCGGGGAGTTGTAGGCGTGACGAGGGCTGTGGCCCACGATCGGTCTCAGCCCTCGGAGGGTCCGGGTTCAGAGGTCGAGCTGGCCGTTCCTGGCGCTGGTGAGCAGGGCCGTCAGCGTCGTTGAGGGGAAGACCAACGTGCCGGCCTGGGGGCACTTGCTGTCCCGGACAGCCATCCGGCCGCCGGGAAGGAGGGCTAGCTCGACGCAGTTGCCGCCAGAGCTGCTACGGCTGGACTTGCGCCACCTCGTCGCGGACGTCTCCGCCATCATCGCCGCCTTTCTTCTGGTACTCCTCAAGTATGGCAGCGATCATGTCCGTCGACTCATGCGGAGCAAGCGCCACCCGGCGCACGTCGTCCAGCATGCTGATCATTGACGCCACGTCACCCGGGTCGCTGATCAGGTAGCCGCCCAACGGACCGTCGAAGTAGCCGAGCGGCGGGTCGGCGCGTGCGTCGGCGAAGTGCAGCACGGTCATGTTGCTGTGCACGGCCGGATGCGCCCCGCGCTCAGCGGGCACGACCTGCACCGTCACGTTCCTGCGGCGGGCGACCTCGAGCACCTTCCGCAACTGGGCGACCATCAGCGTTGGACCACTGACTTGCAGTCGAAGGGCGGATTCAGCGATCAAGGCATGCACTTTGATGGCGTTCTTTCCGGCGAGTCGCTGCTGGCGCTGCATCCGCGCGGCGACCCAGCGCTCCACGAACGGCGGAGCTGTGATGTGCGGCCCGGCAATGTGGATGGTCCTTGCGTAGTCCTCGGTCTGCAGCAGGCCGGGGATCAGGGTCGGCTCGAAGGTGGTCACCGCGGTGGCGTCCTGTTCGAAGCTGAACAGCGGGCGCAGCCAGTCCGGGAGACCGTAGGTGGCCCACTGGCCGCTGGTCTGGTTGATCTCATCACGTAGGCGTTCGAGGTCCTTGCGGACGTCGGTCGGCGCACGCAGTTCGGCCAGCAGGCAGACGAGGTCCGACTTGCTGATCTTCGTCTTGCCGAGTTCCCAGTTCACCATGGTGGCGTGGGTGCGGCCGATGGCACCGCCCACGTCCGCCTGCGTGCGTCCGGTCGCTTCCCGAAGCCTGCGCAACTCCGCACCGAGCCTGCGTAGCGGTGCCGACGAACCAGCCATGTGGACCTCCTCGATCTGGGTGATCGCTGCCGTGAGCTTCTTACATCAAAGAAGATCACCTGATCGTGTAGTCGCCGATCTTTGATGTCAGCGAATAGTGTCAGCGGCCATCGGAATCGGTTCGGCCCGTCGTCGGACGTGGCCGGCGGGGTCGGGAGGGATCATGACGGCAGACGCTTCGGGGGCACCGACGGAGGTTCCCGCGCCGCGCTTCAGCGAGGAGAGGTACGGGGAACTCGTCCGCGCAATGGTCGCCAACCACGCGCCGCGCC
Organism: Gandjariella thermophila; assembly: GCF_005405885.1. Classification (GTDB taxonomy): domain Bacteria; phylum Actinomycetota; class Actinomycetes; order Mycobacteriales; family Pseudonocardiaceae; genus Gandjariella; species Gandjariella thermophila. The sequence continues at coordinate 147,895 of NZ_BJFL01000006.1, read as the reverse complement.
TGTTCGCCGTGGTGGAGGACTTCGGCGAGCGGGTGGACGGTCGGGTCGCGGGATGGCCTTCGAGGATTACGTCGAGGTGATCGGCGTGGAAGGCAACTTTCGGATGAGCCTGCAGTCGTCCGAGATGGTCCCTGTGGTGTTCAGCGAAGCGCCGTTGATCCGGGCTCGGGTGCTGTGGGTGGACGAAGTGGTCTCAGGACCGTGCGCCGACTGAGTGGAGGTCAGAACGTCACGCGTTGCCAGTGAGCACCGGCGATGACCACGTGGTCGAGTAGTCGGAGACCGGATGCCTTCGCGGCGTCGGCGGTGCGCCGGGTTCCGGCGACGTCCTCGGCACTCGGTGTCGGATCACCACCCGGATGGTTGTGCGCCAGGGCGAAGGAGCGCCCGTCCCTGCGGAGCACGGCGACGAGCACCTCCCGCACCGGTAGCGAGACCCGTTCCGCCGAGCCAGTGCCGACGGGCTCCACCCCCAGTACTCGGTTGCCGCTGTCACACACCACGACGACGAGGAGTTCTCTGTTTTGGTTCGCCAGCAGCGGTGCGACCAACCTGGCGATGTCTTCGGTACTTCGGATGCTGGCCGGCGGAGTGGACGTCGCCGACCGCAGTGCCAACTCGAAGGCGGCGAGCAGCGCGGCTGCCTTGGCGGGTCCGACACCGGGTACCGCCAGCAGATCGGCCGGGTGTGCCCGAACAAGTTGGTGGAGCGTTCCGAATCTCGTCAGTAGGCGTTCGGCGAGTTCGTGGGCACCTATTCCGCCTTTGTTGCCGGTACCCAATAGCAAGGCCAGCAGCTCGCGGTCGGCAAGAGCCGCGCGGCCTGCGGCGAACAACCGCTCGCGCGGCCGTTCACCGGGTGGCAGATCGGCGATCAGTCCCACGCGCGGACCGTAGCGCCGGGGTACGACAAATTGCCGCGCCGGGATAAGGGTTCAGCCGAGGCCGGGCAGGCGGGGGCCGAGGAGGTCGTCGGCGTCCACGATGCGGTAGGCGTAGCCCTGCTCGGCGAGAAACCGCTGCCGGTGCGCGGCGTAGTCGGTGTCCAGGGTGTCCCGGGAGACCACCGAGTAGAAGTGCGCCTGACGGCCGTCGCCCTTGGGGCGGAGCAGCCGGCCGAGCCGCTGGGCCTCCTCCTGGCGGGAGCCGAAGGTGCCGGAGACCTGGACGGCGACCGACGCCTCGGGCAGGTCGATGGAGAAGTTGGCCACCTTGGATACGACGAGCGTGGGGATCTCGCCGCGGCGGAACGCGTCGAACAGCGCCTCGCGCTCCCTGTTGCGGGTGGAGCCCTGGACGATCGGCGCGTTCAGCGCCGTGCCCAGCTCCTCCAACTGTTCCAGGTAGGCGCCGATGACCAGGGTCGGCTCGCCGGGATGGCGGTCCAGGATGGCCCGGACCACGGGCAGCTTGGTGCGCGCGGTGGAGCAGATCCGGTACCGCTCGTCCGGTTCGGCGGTGGCGTAGCCGAGCCGCTCGCTCTCCGTCAGGGTGACCCGGACCTCGACGCACTCGGCCGGCGCGATCCAGCCCTGCGCCTCGATGTCCCGCCACGGCACGTCGAACCGCTTCGGGCCGATCAGCGAGAACACGTCGCCCTCCCGGCCGTCCTCGCGGATCAGCGTGGCGGTCAGCCCGAGCCGGCGGCGGGACTGCAGGTCGGCGGTCATCCGGAACACCGGCGCGGGCAGCAGGTGCACCTCGTCGTAGATGACCAGGCCCCAGTCCCGGGAGTCGAACAGCTCCAGGTGCCGGTACTCGCCCCTGGTCTTCCGGGTGATCACCTGGTAGGTGGCGATGGTGATCGGCCGGATCTCCTTCTTCTCCCCGGAGTACTCGCCGATCTCCTCCTCGGTGAGCGAGGTGCGGGCGACCAGCTCGCGCTTCCACTGCCGGCCGGCGACGGTGTTGGTGACCAGGATCAGCGTGGTGGCCTGGGCCTCCGCCATGGCGGCCGCGCCGACCAGCGTCTTGCCCGCGCCGCAGGGCAGCACCACCACGCCGGACCCGCCGGCCCAGAACGCGGACGCGGCCTGCCGCTGGTACTCGCGCAGCCGCCAACCGTCCTCGACCAGGGAGACGGGGTGCGCCTCGCCGTCCACGTAGCCGGCCAGGTCCTCGGCCGGCCACCCGATCTTGACCAGCGCCTGCTTGAGCCGGCCGCGCTCGCTGGGATGGACCATCACCGTGTCGTCGTCCAGCCGGGCGCCGAGCATCGGGGCGATCTTCTTGTTGCGCAGCACCTCCTCCAGCACCGCGCGGTCCAGCGACACCATGACCAGCCCGTGCGCCGGGTCGTTGGCGAGCTGCAGCCGGCCGAACCGGCCCATCGTGTCGACGATGTCGACCAGCAGCGGCTGCGGCACCGGGTACCGGGAGTACCGGACCAGCGCGTCCACCACCTGCTCGCCGTCGTGGCCGGCGGCGCGCGCGTTCCACAGGGCCAGCGGGGTGACCCGGTAGGTGTGCACGTGCTCGGGCGCCCGCTCCAGCTCGGCGAACGGCGCGATCGCCACCCGCGCCTCGTCGGCGAGCGGATGGTCGACCTCGAGCAGCAGCGTCTTGTCGGACTGCACGATCAGCGGGCCGTCGGTCGTCACCGGGTACGAACTCCTCCCGTGGATGTCCGGACACCCCAGTCTGCCAATGCGCCGGCCGGTGCGGCGAACGGGCCGGTCAGCGATGTCGGCGGCCGGTCATCCCCGGGACGTCGGCAAAATTCACTCGTTCGGAGTAGTACCCGGTGCTCTGCGGTCGTCCGCGTTCCGCTAGGTAGTCGTGCCCGGCGGCATGAGCTGCTGCACGTCCAGTCGGGTGGTCAGCATGCCCGCGGTCTCCATCATGTCGGCCACCCGTTGCAGCCGGACCGGGTTGAGCGAGGTCGGGTAGACGCCCACCGAGACCAACGCGGCGGTGGGAATGTCCACGTCGACGTACTGGTGCAGGACGTCCTGGACGAGCAGGTGGTTCGCGGCCATCTGCTGGGCCTGGCCGAGCACCGAGCGGAACAGTTGCAGCGTCCTGGGGTTGGCGTCGGCGAACTTCCTGCTGGTCGCGTAGGACGACATGGGGAAGTTCAGGGTCGCGCCGCGCGCGGTGTCGGTGAGGATCTTCGCGCCGAGCTGCTTCTGCGCCTTGGTGATGTAGGGCTCGACCATCCACGCCGCGTCCACCGAACCGTTCTTCAGTGCGTCGGTCATGTCGCCGAACGGCATCTGGGTGAACCGGATCTTGGTGGTGTCGATGCCGACCGTGCTGAGCACGGACCGGGTGGTCAGCGTGCCGACGCCGGGATCGCTGTCCACCGCGATCCTCGGCGCGGGCCGCGCCGACGGGTCGGTGTAGTCGGAGTTGGGCAGCGTGACCAGGGCCATCGTGTTGGTGCCGGCCTGGTACGCCTCGGCCTGCAGCTGCAGTGCCTGCCCCGCGGCCGCGTTCTTGAACAGCGTGACGTTGCTGGCGAACGCCACGTCCAGGGTGCCCGCGTCGAGCTGGCGCAGCCCGTCGGCCTCGCTGGACTCGGAGACCAGGTCGATCTGCAGCCCGGCGTTCTCGAACAGCTTGTTGTTCAGCGCCAGCCGCAGCGGGGCCACGTCGACCGCGGGCAGCACGCCGATCCGCAGGGTGTTGCGTTCCACCTGCTGCGCCTGCGACCCGCCGCCGCCCGGTAAGAAGCTGCATCCCGCCGTCGCCACCAGCGTCAGCGCGCTGATCAGGAACGCCGCTGCGCGACGTGCCGCTCCGGGACCCCTGCGCACCACTCGCCGCCTCCGTGCCTCGTTGACCTCGCCGGACTCGTTCCCGCGTGGCGCCCCCTCGGTCGGAGCACGCGCCGCTCGTCGCCGGCTGGCGGCATGGTAGCCACCCGGAGGTATGAATTGACAGACCGTGTGAATACGGTGAGTGCATCTGGAGGCTTCCCCGTTCGTGGCTCCGCCCACTAGGCTCCCCGGGCTAGCGGCGGTGGCTCCGGAAGCGTGCCTCCGACGCCCGCACCCCGGGTCCCTCTCTGGCGAGCGGTGCCCTTGGTGTGCTGGAATGCGGCCCGTTTCACGAGTCCGACCTCGGTCCGGGGAAGGGCCGGGAAACTGCTGCTGGAAGAGGAAGCCCAGGGTGGCCCGAGGAGAGAGAGGTCCCAGCGGGTTCGGCGGGGCGCAGAGCGCCCGCCCGGAAAGACCCGGATCGGGTGAAGGACTGGCTGCACAGCGTGAAGGAATTGTGACCGATTCACCTGGGCTGAACGGCGGCGCCGGGGACCAGACACAGGCCGGCGTCGCGGTGGATGATGCCTCGATGTTCCCCGCGACCGCGCAGAAAAGCGGCCGCTGGCGGCTGCGTAACTGGCGGCTGCGTACCAAGGTGCTCGCCGTCCTGATGATTCCGACCGTGGCCGCGCTGTTTCTCGGTGGCCTGCGGGTCCGCACGGACCTGGGCGACGCCGCCGCGCTGGCCAAGCTGAACAAGCAGGTCGAGCTGCAGGCCACCGTCGCGGACGTGGTCCAGCAGTTGCAGCGGGAGCGGGACCTGACGGTGCGCTTCGTCGCCGCCAACCACACCGGCGACCAGACCGTGCTGGACCGCCAGCGCAAGCGGGTCAACGACTCGGTGGACGCACTGCAGAGCAAGGTCAACGATCTGGGCGGGCAGATCTCGCCGGACGCGGCGGACGCGTTCCGCCGCACCACCGACCAGCTCACCCGGCTGTCCAGCCTGCGGCAGGCGGTGCAGAGCACCCAGTACCCGGCGGACGCCGCGCTGCGCGCCTACACCGACTCCATCCAGAGCCTGCTCGACCTGGCCGACCAGACGGTCACCTCGATCAGCCAGCCGGACCTTTCCCGGCTGCAACTGGCCACCAACGCCATCGCGCGGGCCAAGGAGCAGGACTCCCGGCGCCGTGCGCTGCTGCTGGAGGTCTTCCAGTCCGGTCAGATCACCCCGACCCAGCAGCGCGACGTGCTCGCCGCCGACGCGGAACTGGCCGCCGCGGTGAACGACTTCCGCAAGGAAGCCACCCCGGCCCAGCAGCGGATCTACGACGACACGGTGACCGGCCTGATCGTCGACCAGGCCAACAACATGGAGGAGGCCGCGCTCGCCAGGGCCACCCAGCGGCAGCCGGTCACCGGGCCGGGCCTGGACGCGGACCGCTGGGACATCGCCAGCACGCTCACCGTCAACCTCACCGACCAGGTCGAGCGGTCGCTGCTGGACCAGTTGCAGAGCCGGACCAACGACCTGGCCGCGCAGTCCCGGAACAACTCGATCATCGAGTCGGCCGGCGTGCTCGGCGCGCTGCTGCTGGCCGTGCTGATGGCGCTGTTCGTGGCCCGCTCGCTGCTGCGGCCGCTGCGGGTGCTGCGGCGCACCGCGCTGGACGTCGCGGACCGGCGGCTGCCCGAGGCGGTGCAGCGCATCATGGCCGACCCCAACCCGCAGGAGGCGGCCGTCCAGGGCGTCGACCCCGTGCCGGTCGAGACCAAGGAAGAGGTCGGCCAGGTGGCCAGGGCGTTCGACGCGGTGCACGGCCAGGCCGTCCGGCTCGCCGCCGAGCAGGCGCTGCTGCGGGACAACGTCAACTCGATCTTCGTGAACCTGTCCCGGCGCAGCCAGACCCTGGTCGAGCGGCAGCTCGCGCTGATCGACCGGCTGGAGCAGGACGAGCAGGACCCGGACCAGCTCGCCAGCCTGTTCGAGCTGGACCACCTGGCCACCCGGATGCGGCGGAACAGCGAGAACCTGCTGGTCCTCTCCGGCACCGACCTGAGCCGGCGGCTGACCAAGCCGGTGCCGGTGTCCGACGTGATCGGCGCCGCGGTCTCCGAGGTCGAGCAGTACGCCCGGGTGCAGGTGCTGCCCTCGCCGGAGCTGTCCGTGCAGGGCCGCGCGGTCAACGACCTGGTGCACCTGATCGCCGAGCTGCTGGACAACGCCACCGCGTACTCCGACCCGGCCACCAAGGTGACTGTGCGCTCGGCCCGCACCCGGCGCGGCGAGCTGGCCATCGAGATCCAGGACCGCGGCGTCGGCATGCTGGAGCAGGAGATCGCCGACGCCAACGAGCGACTGGCCAACCCGCCCGAGGTGGACGTCGCGGTGTCCCGCCGGATGGGTCTGTACGTGGTCGCCCGCCTGGCCAAGCGGCACGACGTCCGGGTGCGGTTGCGCGCCAACGAGGACATCGAGGGCGGCACCACGGCGCTGGTGCTGGTGCCCGAAGGGCTGGTGCACGTTCCCGGTGAGGGACCGGCACCGGGCTCGCTGCCCTCCCAGCCCTCGCCGTCGGCCTCGTTCCCGTCAGCCACCTTCCCGCCCGTGCCGGCGGAGACCACCGGCGAGAACGCCACGACCAGGGCGGCCACCCATGCCAGTGGCATCGCCAACGCGTTCACCGGCTCCATGCCGCGCATCCGGCCGGACGACACCGGCTCGTCCGCGCCGCTGGTGACCAGCCCGAACGGCGAACCCACGGCGACCAACCTGCCGGCGCTTGGCGCGGGCGGCGACGCGAACGCACTGGGTGAGGGCACCGGCGCGCGGACCGAGGACACCGCGAACGACGTGACGACCTCGCTGTTCACCTCGTTCGATGAGGCCGTGCCCGGCGACGCTCCGGAAAACGAACCGGCGACCGGCGTGTTCGCGCCCGCTGGTACGCCGGAGACCGCGCAGCTGGGCGGCGCGTGGGGGGCGTCGTCGAAGGAGGTCGAGCACGACGTGGACGCGCCGACCGAGCGCCTGCCCATCTACGAGGCCGTGCTCTCGCAGTGGTTCCAGGCCGTGGAGGCGGAGACACCCCCCGACGAGGTGCAGCCGGTCCCGTCCGGCGGCGGCTACGACTTCGCCGAGTCCTCCGACGGCGCGGCGGCGGCCGATGCGGGTGTGGACGGTACCGAGGACGAGGCCGCCCCGGCCGAGCGGGACGGCACCGACGAGACGGCGCACGAGCACCGGCCGCGGCACGAGGCGACCGGGGAGGTCGCCGCCGATGCCAACGGCGAGCACACGGCCGGCGAGCAGCGGGGCGCGCACAGGCGCTCGGAACAGCAGCCCGCCGACTCGTCCGCGGACGCCAGAGCCGCGGCATGGCAGTCGCCGGCGGACGAGGGATGGCAGCGGGCCCAGGCGCTGCTCAACCCGATCAACCAGGGCATCACCTCGGCGGGCTTGCCCAAGCGCGTGCCCAAGGCGCAACTTGTTCCCGGCTCCGCGGCGCCTCGACCGCAGTCGCAGCAGCCGGCACCGCAACCCGCGGCCCCGCGGGCGCCGATCCCCAAGCGCTCGCCGGACGCCGTGCGCGGCCGAATGGCAAGTTTCCAGCAAGGCGTTCAGCGGGGTCGACACGCGCTGATCGAGGCATACGCTGATTCCAGTCCATCCCAGGGCCATCGTGACGAGGAGCAGGAGTGAGCGCGTCCGTTCAGCAATCCGGCAGCTTTGGTTGGCTCATCACGGACTTCGTGCGCCGTGTGCCCGGGGTCGCGCACGCCGTCGTGGTGTCGGCGGACGGCCTGCTGCTCGCCGGCTCACAGGGCTTGCCGAGGGACCGCGCCGAGCAGCTTTCCGCCGTCGCCTCGGGGCTGGTCAGCCTGACCCAGGGTGCCGCACGGTGTTTCGAGGCCGGCGCCGTCAACCAGACCGTGGTCGAGATGGAGCGCGGCTACCTGTTCCTGATGTCCATCAGCGACGGGTCCTGCCTCGCCGTCCTCGCCGCGCCGAACTGTGACATCGGCCTGGTCGCCTACGAGATGACACTGCTCGTGGAGCGCGTGGGTCAGCAGCTGACGCCGGAGTTGCGAGCGCAGCTGCAGGGCGCGGTTCGGAGATAGTGCTCGAGGGGCGGCGGTGAGCGATGATGGCCATCAACCCCGGGGCCTCGAGGCGCCCGTTCAGAAACAACGGCTTCGACTACCAGGAGTGGGCGTCGGGCGGATTCCGCTTCGAGGAGCCGGACGCCGGTTACTTCGGGGACGACGAGGCTGGGGGCGGCGTGTACGAGGCGAATGACCGGCTGGACCACGTCTCGCAGCGTGAGCTGCACGAGCTGCCGGAGCAGGGACCAGACGAGATGCCTCAGCATGGGTTGAACAACGTTTCGCACTACGGTTCCGACGAGGAGTCGCACTACCGGTTCGATGACGTGCCGAGCCGTCTGGACATCGAGGGCTACGGCATGGGGCTCTTCGGCGGGCCGAGTGCCGACCTGTTCGGGGGGCACGGGATCGCGGACGACCCCGCACCCGTGGAGGAGGTCAGACCGGCTCCGGAACCAGAGCCGGACCCGGTGGTCGAGTCGGGCTCGCTGGTGCGTCCCTACACGCGGACGGGCGGGCGGACCCGTCCCGACTACGACTTGGCGATCGAGGCACTGGTGTCCACCAGTGACCGGGGGATGGAGCGGGACGCCGCGGTGCTGCCCGAGCACCGCTCCATCTGCGGGTTGTGCGTGGAGACCCGTTCGGTCGCCGAGATCGCCGCGCACCTGCGGTTGCCGCTGGGGGTGGTGCGCGTGCTCATTGGCGACATGGCCAGCATGGGACTCGTTTTGATCCACCAGGGCGGTCTGGTTGTGGGGGACCGGCCTTCCATTGAATTCCTTGAAAGGGTGCTCAGTGGTCTCCGCAGGCTCTAGTTCCCGCAACTCGCAAAACATCGCGCGCCAGGCGACCACGTCAGCGAAAATCGTGGTGGCCGGCGGGTTCGGCGTCGGCAAGACCACGTTCGTCGGCTCCGTCTCCGAGATCGTCCCGCTCACCACGGAAGCGGTGATGACGGAGGCGAGCGTGGGCGTCGACGACCTCAGCGCGACGCCGGGCAAGGTCACCACCACGGTGGCCATGGACTTCGGTCGCGTGTCGCTGGACAGCGACCTCATCCTCTACCTGTTCGGCACCCCCGGGCAGCACCGGTTCTGGTTCATGTGGGACGACCTGGTGCGCGGTGCGATCGGGGCGGTCGTGCTCGTCGACACCCGGCGGCTCGCGGACGCCTTCGCGTCCATCGACTTCTTCGACGACCGGCAGTTGCCCTACGTCGTGGCGATCAACTGCTTCGACGGGATGCTGCACCACCGGATCGAGGACGTGCGCGAGGCGCTCACCATCGACGACACCGTACCGATCGTCACCTGCGACGCGCGCAACCGGCAGTCGACCAAGCAGACGCTCATCACCTTGGTCGAGCACGCCATGCGGCAGTGGATGTCGGTACGGGCCGGCTAGAACCCGTTTCGCGCTCGCGCGGGTGACGGTTACCCCCAGGCCGTCTCCCGCGCGAGCGTCGTTTCGGCGGCCGGCTGCCGCGCCGCCGCGAGGTGCGGCATCATCGGCGCCATGCGCTCCTCCAGCGTGCCGGGCGGCCGGTGATGGCCGCCCCCCGCAGCCTGGTCGTGCTCCGGCACGCGAAGTCCGCGTGGCCGGAGGACACGCCGGACGCCCATCGGCCACTGGCCGACCGGGGCCGGCGGGACGCTCCCGCGGCCGGCAGGTGGCTGCGCACGCACCTGGACCGGATCGACCTGGTGGTGTGCTCGCCGGCGGTGCGGGCGCGGCAGACCTGGGAGCTGGTCTCCGGCCAGTTGAAGACGCCGCCCGCGGTGCGCGAGGACGAGCGGGTCTACGAGGCGTCCGCGGAGACGCTGCTGGCCGTCACCCGGGACCTGCCCGGCGACGCGCACACCGTCGTCCTGGTCGGCCACAATCCCGGCCTGGAGGACCTGGTCGCCCTGCTGACCGGGGATCGGCAGCAGGTGAAGACGTCGACCATCGCCGTGCTGGCCGGTAGCGGAGCGTGGGCGGACGCCGGGCCGGGCTGGGCCCGGCTGCGCCGGCTGGCCACCCCGCGCGGCTAGGGGGCGCTCAGGGCGCCTCGGCGGCCGGCCACGGCAGCGGGACCACCAGGCACGGACCGCCGTCGAACAGGCCCGCGTCCACCGCGAGCACCTTGCCGTCGGCGTACAGGTGCGGCTCGGTGATCTCCTTGGGCAGCAGCCCGACCTGGTCGGCGAACACGCTGTGGCCGTGCACGATCCGTTCGCCGCCGAAGGTCTCCAGCAGCGCGTCGGCCACCTCGGGCCCGCGGGCGCCGCGGAAGGCGTACCGGGTGGTCAGCCGGCGCCAGCACTCCCACCACTCGGCCAGGTCGTCGCCGTGCAGCACGTCCCGCACCGCGGCGTTGATCTGCCCGATGCTGGTGCCCCACTCCAGGTAGGCGGTGGTGTCGGAGTGCATCAGCAGGTGGTCGTCGGCCAGCGCCAGCGCCGGGCGGTCCAGCAGCCAGTCGACGTGCCGGTCGGTCAGCCGCTCCTGGTCGGCCGGCAGCCCGCCGTTGATCCGCCAGCTGCGCTCGAAGCTGCGCGGACCGTACCCATCCGGCACCGCGGTGTCGCCGAAGAAGTACCTGCCGAGCAGCAGGATCTCGTGGTTGCCCAGCAGCGCCCTGACCTCACCGCCGGACTCGGGCGCCGTCTCGGCGAGCCGCATGACCAGCTCGATCACGCCGACGCCGTCCGGGCCGCGGTCGACGAAGTCGCCGAGGAAGACCAGCCTCGCCGCGCCGCCGGCCCAGCCGCCGTCGGCGTCCAGCAGGCCGGCATGTCGCAGCGCCGCGGTGAGCTCCTCCGGATGCCCGTGTACGTCACCCACCACAAACAGCGGCCCGCCGGGTGCGGGCTCCTCCGTCGCCACGGCACTGACGATAGGCCAGGCGGACTCAGGACTCGGCGAACGGGTTCGTGGATTGGCCGATCAGGTCGGCCACCGAGTTGACGATCTTCGTCGGCCGGTACGGGTAGCGCTCGGCGGTCTCCTTCGTGGAGATGCCGGAGAGCACCAGGATCGTCTGCAGGCCCGCCTCCAGCCCGGACCGCACGTCGGTGTCCATCCGGTCGCCGATCATCAGCGTGCTCTCCGAGTGGGCGCCGAGCGCGCGCAGCGCGGACCGCATCATCAGCGGGTTGGGCTTGCCCACGTAGTACGGCTTGTGCCCGGTGGCCCGCTCGATCAGCGCGGCCACCGCACCGGTGGCCGGCAGCAGCCCCTCCCGGCTGGGCCCGGTCGAGTCCGGGTTGGTCGCGATGAACCGCGCGCCCGACTCGACCAGGCGGATCGCCCGGGTAATCGCCTCGAAGCTGTAGGTCCGGGTTTCGCCGAGCACCACGTAGTCCGGCTCGCGGTCGGTGAGCACGTAACCGATGGAGTGCAGCGCGGTGGTCAGCCCGGCCTCACCGATGACGTAGGCGGAGCCGTTCGGCCGCTGCGAGTCGAGGAACTTCGCGGTGGCCAGGGCGGAGGTCCAGATGGCGCTCTCCGGCACGTCGAAGCCGCTGCGGGCGAGCCGGGCGCGCAGGTCCCTGGGGGTGTAGATGGAGTTGTTGGTGAGCACCAGGAACGGGATCTCCCGTTCCCGCAGTTCGGCGAGGAAGTCCTCGGCACCGGGGATGGGGTGCTCCTCGTGCACCAGCACCCCGTCCATGTCCATCAGGTAGTTCCACCGGGTCTGCTCCTGCTCCGCCATGGGGTCATCGTCTCCCGACCACGGGGTGCGGGGCTACCGGTCGAACCTGGCAATATGCCGGCGCTGGTTCTCGATGGTGCGGGCGAGATAGTCCTCGATGGCGGCCAGTTGCTCGTCCGAGTAGTCCGCGGCCAGCCGCTGCTGGTCGGCGACGAAGTCACCGAGCAGCCTGGTGAACCGCTTCTCGTCCACCTCGTTGACCTGGACGAGCACCTTGCGCCGGTCGTGGGGGTCCCGGAGCCGGCTGACGTAGCCGGCGCGCTCCAGCCGGTCGATGACGCCGGTGACGGCGCCGGTGGACAGCCCGGACAGCTCGGCGATCCGGCCGGCGGTCAGCGGTCCGTCCGCGCGCATCGCCAGGTCGAGGCACTTGTGGTCGGTGGTGGAGAGGCCAAGCTGCTCGGCGACGCGGCTGTGCAGCATCACGGTCACGCTGCTCAGTTCGCGGCCGAGGGCCAGGAGACGTCGCACGCGGTCCGCGGAGGCCGCCGCCTGCCCGGACGAGCCCGCCATCGGCACTCACTCCTCTTGGTCCGCAACAGACTCCCATGCTAAGAGGCTTAGCCTCTGATTGACTTTCTCTGCCGGAAGGGTAGCCGCGTCCGACCGCGGGTCCACCGGCAACGTGTGGTCGGTGTGCTCCGGGTCCATTGCCGTGTCGGTCCGGCGGACTAGGCTGATGGAGATGACGGTGGATCTCGGGTTTCCGAACGTGCGCGGCACGGTTCACGACCCGTCACGTCCCGACACGCCGGCGCTGCTGGACCGGTGGGGTCGCGTCGCCACCGACCTTCGCGTCTCCCTCACCGACCGCTGCAACCTGCGCTGTACTTATTGCATGCCGGCCGAGGGTCTGGACTGGCTAGCCAAGGACCGGCTGCTCACCGACGAGGAACTGATCCGGCTGATCGGGCTCGCGGTGCACCGGCTGGGCGTCACCGAGGTGCGTTTCACCGGCGGCGAACCGCTGCTCCGGCGCGGCCTGGAAGGGATCGTCGAGGCGACCGCCGCGCTGCGGCCCCGGCCGAACATCTCCATGACCACCAACGGCATCGGCCTGGCCCGGCGGGCCGGCGCGCTGGCGGCGGCCGGGCTGGACCGGGTGAACGTGTCGCTGGACACGCTCCGCCCGGAGCGGTTCGAGACGCTGTCCCGCCGGGACCGGCTGGCCGACGTGCTGGCGGGCCTGGCAGCCGCGCGGGAGACCAGCCTCTCCCCGGTGAAGGTGAACACGGTCCTGATGCGCGGGATCAACGACGACGAGGCCGTCCCGCTGCTGGGCTACTGCCTCGAGCGCGGCTACCAGCTTCGGTTCATCGAGCAGATGCCGCTGGACCCGCAGCACGGCTGGGATCGCAGGAACATGGTCACCGCTGAGGAGATCCTCGACCGGCTGAGCACGGAATTCACCCTCAGCCCGGCGGAGGAGCCGCGCGACGCCGCTCCGGCCGAGCGCTGGCTGGTCAACGGCGGCCCGGCGGTGGTCGGCATCATCGCGTCGGTCACCCGGCCGTTCTGCGCGGCCTGCGACCGCACCCGGCTCACCGCGGACGGGCAGCTCCGGTCCTGCCTGTTCAGCCAGACCGAGACGGACCTGCGCGGTCCCCTGCGTGCCGGCGCGGGCGACGACGAGCTGGCCACCATCTGGCGGGACGTGATGTGGGCCAAGCCCGCCGGCCACGGCATCAACCGGGCCGACTTCGCCCAGCCGGACCGGCCGATGAGCGCGATCGGAGGGTAGGAGTGCCTCGGCTGACCGTGCGCTACTTCGCCGGTGCGCGGGCCGCTGCGGGCGTGCCCGAGGAGAAGGTGGAGCTGCCCGACCCTGCCACCGTGCGCGATGTGGTCGCTTTCGTCGAGCACCAGCACGGCGACCGGCTCGCGAAGGTGCTCACCGCGTGCAGCTTCCTGCTGGACGGGATGGCCGTCCGCGATCTCCACGCCCAGGTGCCCGAGGACGCCGAACTCGACGTGCTGCCGCCGTTCGCCGGCGGCTGACGCCCGGCGTTCCCCCGAAGCCGGACTCGCGGCGCGATCACCTCCCCCGTGAAGTGGTCATCACTCGGCAAGCCGCTTGTCACCCGCTCGGCCGGATGCTAGGGCACGGTGCCGAGGGCGTAAAGCGGAGGCCGCCTAGGGAACACCCCAGATTCACCAGAGCCGCCCGAGCGCCGTGGACTCGGTCACAGTTCGCAGTCAAAACGGACATACCAGGGCAATCGGGACCGGGTTCCTGCACCGATTCCGCAGGCGGCTCGCCCCCGTCCGGGCACCCCTCGGAAGGCGCAGTGCCGCCCAACAAACGTGAGCCAAGCCTCACCGTGGGTGATCGATCTCAAGATGGAAACGGCCTGGTAACGACGCGTTGAGCTGCGAAAACAGGCGCGATCGTTGGTCGTGCCGAGACGTTACTGTGATTACGGTCACATACTGAGACATTTGGACTCTGGCTCGCGGTTACGTACGGTCGCTTCTCGGTTGGCCCCGACCGACCACCGCAAGAACCGGGAGTCCGAGCGCCGATCCCTGTCCATCGGCTCCCGGTACCCAAACCCCGAGCGAAAGACACAGCCGGACAGGGACGACGAACCACGCGCGGGCGCGGCCAGCGCCCCACAACCGGGATCAGGCCGGCAGTGCCGGCCGGGCTGCGCTGCGGCCCGAACCCGGCGGTTCGCCTCGTAGGCGCGGTTGTCCAGAGAGGCAAATGGGTTACCGAGGCAAGCACCGAAAGCAGTCCACTGCCGGTCGTACCGTCGCCAAGGCCGCCCTGGCCGGTGCCGTCGTCGCTACCCCGATCGCGATGGCAGCGCCTGCCCAGGCCGCAACCAGCCTGGACTGGGATGCGCTCGCTCAGTGCGAGTCCTCTGGCAACTGGCACATCAACACCGGCAACGGCTTCTACGGCGGCCTTCAGTTCACCCAGTCGACCTGGCAGGCGTATGGCGGCGGGAAGTACGCCTCCCGTGCCGACCTGGCCACTCGTGAGCAGCAGATCGAGATCGCCGAGAACGTCCTGGCCAGCCAGGGCCCGGGGGCGTGGCCGGTCTGCTCGAAGAAGGCCGGCTCCGGTTCGTCCACGACGAAGAAGACCGTCACGGTCCCGAAGGCCGTCGCGGCTCCGAAGCCCGCGCCGCAGACCGCCGTCCAGCCCGAGGCGGCCGCCGCCCCGGCGAGCAACCCCGGCAGCTACACCGTCGTCACCGGCGACACGCTGTCCGACATCGCTCAGAAGCTGAACATTCAGGGCGGTTGGCAGGCGCTGTATGACAAGAACAAGGGGCAGATCAGCAACCCGAACCTGATCTTCCCCGGTCAGCAGCTCGCCACCGCGTGAGCCTGCTCGGCCTTCGCGCCGAGTAGACGAGGGCCCCATCGTTACCCCCCGGCGGTGGGGCCCTCCCCCTAAACCCGCTCGATTTCCAACCGAACACCGGTCACCGGTCACGGGCAGTTCACCCACTCCTCGGTGCCGTCGTCGAACACCTGGCGCTTCCACACCGGCAGCCGGTGCTTCACCTCGTCCACGAGGTCGGCGCACGCGGCGAACGCCTCCGCGCGATGGTCCGCGGACACCGCGCACGCCAGTGCCACATCGCCGACGGCGAGTACGCCGAGCCGGTGGCTCACGGCGAACGCCCGGGTGCCCGGGTGCTTGGCGGCCACGTCCGCGGCGACCTCGGCGATGACGTCCCCGGCGCTGGGATGGCCGACGTACTCCAACTCGCGGACACCGCGCCCGCCGTCGTGGTCGCGCACCACGCCGGCGAAGGTGACCACGGCTCCCGCGGCGCGGTCGCCGACCAGTGCCGCGTGCTCGTCCACGGACAGCGGCTCGGCGCTCACCGCGGCCCGCAGCACGGCCGGCTGACCGTGGCCGGCGGGCTCGTGGTGATGCCGGAGCCGCTCGGGTGCGTGGCCCGGGCCGGGTGCCTGGTCCGCCCTCGGGTGATCCCCGCCGTGTAGCTGGTCCACCGCGTGGTCGAGCACGTCGGCCAGCACGCTCAGGCCGTCCCGCACCCCGCCGGTCGAGCCCGGCAGGTTCACCAGCAGGGTCCGGCCGGCAACGCCGGCGACGCCGCGGGAGAGCACCGCGGTGGGCACGTTCGGCAGTCCGGCCGCGCGGATCGCGTCGGCCAGCCCGGGAACCTCATAGTCCAGCACGGACCGGGTCGCCTCGGGCGTCCGGTCGGTCGGCGCGATCCCGGTTCCGCCCGTGGTGATCACCACGTCCACGCCGTCGACCACGGCCCGGCGCAGTGCCTCGGCCACCGGGTCACCGTCCGGCACCACCACCGGGCCGTCCACCCGGTACCCGCGCTCCCGGAGCCAGTCGACGATCAGCGGTCCGCCGCGGTCCTCGTACACCCCGGTGGCCGCGCGGTTCGAGGCGGTCACCA
The DNA here is from genome assembly GCF_005405885.1 of Gandjariella thermophila. Lineage (GTDB taxonomy): Bacteria > Actinomycetota > Actinomycetes > Mycobacteriales > Pseudonocardiaceae > Gandjariella > Gandjariella thermophila. Next base: position 131,981 of record NZ_BJFL01000006.1, on the reverse strand, counting down.
CCCGGGCCGTTCGCTCGTTCATCGTGCTCCTCACCGGTTCTCCGGGCGGGTCCAGGCGCCGGTCTTGCCGCCTTCCTTGCGGTCCACCCGCACCGCGTCCAGCACCGCGGCCGGGTCGACGGCCTTCACCATGTCGTGCAGCGCCAGTCCGGCCACCGCCACCGCGGTGAGCGCCTCCATTTCCACGCCGGTCCGGTCGGTGGTGCGCACCGTCGCGGTGATGTGCACGGCGTCCCCGTCCGGGGTCAGGTCCACCTGAACGCCGGAAATCGCGATCGGATGGCACAGCGGCACCAGGTCCGGGGTGCGCTTGGCGCCCATGATGCCGGCGATCCGGGCGGTGGCCAGCGCGTCGCCCTTGGGCAGCCGGCCCTCCCGGAGCAGGTCCACCACCTCGGGCGTGGTGCGCAGCACTCCGGACGCGACAGCGGTGCGCGCGGTGGCGTCCTTGCCGGAGACGTCCACCATCCGGGCCGCGCCGGTGGCGTCCACGTGGGTCAGACCCTCGCTCATGCTGCGATGCTAGGCCGGGTCGGCGGGCGGCCGGCGGCGTGTGCCGGGCCGGCGGCCGGCACTACGCGCCCGGGTCGCGCTCGGCGGCCCGGCGCACCGCCTCGGCGACGGCCGGCGCCACCGCCGAGTCGAACACGCTGGGCACCACGAAGCTCGCGTTCAGCCGCTCGCCGTCCACCACGTCGGCGATCGCGTTCGCCGCCGCCAGCAGCATCGCGTCGGTGATGCTGTGCGCGTGCGCGTCCAGCAGGCCGCGGAAGAACCCCGGGAAGGCCAGCACGTTGTTGATCTGGTTGGGGAAGTCGCTTCGCCCGGTGGCCACCACGGCGGCGTGCTGCTGTGCCTCGATCGGGTCGATCTCCGGGTCCGGGTTGGCCAGGGCGAACACGATCGGATCGGGCGCCATGGTGGCGACCTGCTCGGCGCCGAACAAGTTCGGCGCGGAAACACCGATGAACACGTCCGCACCGACCAGCGCCTCGCGCAGGGTGCCGCTGCGGTTGTCCCGGTTGGTGTGCGCGGCGATCCAGCCCAGGTTCTCGTCCAGGCCGGGGCGGTCGTTGTGCACGATGCCGTCGACGTCCACGGCCAGCACGTCGGCCGGGTTCTTGTGCAGCAGCAGGCGGATGATCGCCGAGCCGGCGGCGCCGACGCCGCAGACCACCACCCGGCAGTCCTCGATCGACTTGCCGACCACCCGGAGCGCGTTGCGCAGCGCGCCCACCACGACGATGGCGGTGCCGTGCTGGTCGTCGTGGAAGACCGGGATGTTCAGCTTCTGCCGCAGCCGGCGCTCGATCTCGAAGCAGCGCGGCGCGGCAATGTCCTCGAGGTTGATCCCGCCGTACACCGGCGCGATCAACTCCACCGCGCGGATGATCTCCTCGGTGTCCTGGGTGTCCAGGCACACCGGCCAGGCATCCACCCCGGCGAACTTCTTGAACAGCGCCGCCTTGCCCTCCATCACGGGCAGGGCCGCGGCCGGGCCGAGGTTGCCCAGGCCCAGCACCGCGGAACCGTCGGTGACCACCGCCACGGTGTTCCGCTTGATGGTCAGCCGGCGGGCGTCCTCGGGGTTGGCCGCGATCGCCTGGCAGACCCGGGCGACGCCGGGCGTGTAGGCACGGGAGAGGTCGTCCCGGTTACGCAGCGCCACCTTGGCGGAGACCTCGAGTTTGCCGCCGAGGTGCACCAGGAAGGTGCGGTCGGAGACCTTGCGCACGGCCACGCCGGGCAACGCCTCCAGGGCGTCGGTGATGTCCTTGGCGTGGTTGGCGGAGAGCGCGTTGCAGGTGACGTCGACGACGATGCGGTCGGCGTGCGACTCGACAACGTCGAACGCGGTGATCACGCCGCCGACCCTGCCCACCGCCGAGGCGATGTCCCCGGCCGCGGTGGCCGAGGGCGGCGCCTCGAGGCGGATGGTGATCGAGTAACCGGGCCCGGGGACCGGCATGGCTTCCTCCTGCCGTCAGGTACGCGCTGACCAGCAAGGAAGCCTAACGGGCGAAGATATGCGAAACGTCAACGACTCGGCGGGCCGCCCCGCGGTCACTTGTTGATTTTGGTCACCGGGTGGCGGTAGGGGAGCTTGTCCGCCTCGAGTGGGAACGTGACGTCGCCGAAGGGGGACAGCGCCCCCTGAAGGTCGCTGGCGAGTTCGCTCACCGGGTGCGACCCGTCCGGGTTCTCCGGCCACTGCGGGTCGACGCGGTCGGCACGGCGGGCGGCCTTGGCCACGGCTCCTCCTCGGGACTTGCCCAGGTCGGGGGTGTTACGTCAGGCACAAGTCTGCCTGATGCGGCTCGGCCGCCGCAGCCGACCTCGACCGGGAAAAACGTGAGCCTCGTCCCGTGCCGCCTTCGCCGGTCGGGTGGGCGGCGGCGGAAACCCCGGCGGCGCACCGGATAACGTTGGGCATGATGGGCGGCATCTCACTCGCCGACTGGCTGCGAGCGCAGCATGACGACGCGCTCGTGGCACTGCTTCGCGCCCGCCCGGACGTCGCCACCCCACCGCCCGCGGACACCACTGTGCTGGCCACCCGGGTCGGCACCCGCACCTCGGTGGCGCGGGCCTGCGAGGACCTGGACACGCTCACCCTGGCGGTGCTCGAGGCGCTGCTCGTGCTGAACGCGGACGCCGAGCCGGTCACGCTCGGCGCCGTGGCGGCGGCGTTCGGCGACACCGTGCCGCCGGAGCGGGTCCGGCCGGCCGTGGACCGGCTGCGCGGCATCGCCATCGCCTGGGGGCCGGACGAGGAGCTCGCCGTGGTGCCCGCCGCGCGCGAGGCCGCCCCCGCCTTCCCGGGCGGGCTCGGCCGGTCCGTGCCCGAGCTGGCCGAGGCGGACCTGGCGACCACGCTCACCGAACTGGACCCCGCCGAGCGCCGGCTGCTGGACACCCTCGCCGCCGGTCCGCCGGTCGGGCGCACCAGGGACGCGGCCAGGACGGTGCCGCTGGAGCACGCCGAGACCCCGGTGCAGCGGCTGCTCGCCAGGAGGTTGCTGGTGCGCCGGGACGCGGAAACCGTGGAGCTGCCCAGGGAGGTGGCGCTCGCGCTGCGCGGCGGTCGTCTCATGCGGACGGTCGAAGTGGACGAGCCGCCGATGGACGTTTCCGCGCGCGAAGAGTCCACCGTGGACGGTACGGCGGCGGGTGAGGCGCTGGAACTGCTGCGGCACATCGAGGGCCTGATCGAGCTGTGGTCCTCCGAACCGCCGCCGGTACTCCGCTCCGGCGGGCTCGGCGTGCGCGAACTGCGCCGGCTGGCCAGGGCGTTGGACGTGGACGAGGGGCGCGCCGCGCTGCTGGTCGAGCTGGTGGTGGGCGCCGGGCTGGCCGCGGCCAGCGACGGTGCCGAGCCGGAGTGGGTGCCCACCACGGTGGTCGACACCTGGCTGCGCACCCGCCCCGAGCAGCGGTGGGTGTCCCTTGCCCAGGCATGGCTGGAGCTGCCTCGGCTACCCGGGCTGGTCGGCCTGCGGGACGAGCGTGACCGCCTGCTGAACCCGCTCGGGGAGGAGCTGCGCCGACCGCTGGCGCCACGCGAGCGGCGGCGGGTGCTGGACGCGCTGGCCGAGCTGCCGCCGGGCAGCGGTGCGCCGGACGTGGACCAGTTGGCCGCGGTGCTGGCCTGGCGGGCGCCCCGGCGCGGCGGCCGGCTACGTGACGAGGTCGTGCGGTGGACGGTGCGGGAGGCCACCGCGCTGGGCATCGTCGCGCTCGGTGCGCTGAGCGGCGCCGGCCGGGCGCTGCTCGCCGAGAGCCCGGCGAGCGCGGCGGCGCGGATGGCGGGCGCGCTGCCGACGCCGCTGGACCACGTGCTCGTGCAGGCCGATCTCACCGTGGTCGCCCCCGGCCCGCTGGAACCCGAACTGGCCGAGGAGATCGCGCTGGTCGCGGACGTGGAGTCGGCCGGAAGCGCCACGGTGTACCGGGTCAGCGAGTCCTCGGTGCGGCGCGCACTGGACGCCGGGCGGACGGCCACCGAACTGCACGAGCTGTTCCAGAGCCGGTCGCGGACGCCGGTGCCGCAGTCGCTGACCTACCTGATCGATGACGTGGCGCGCCGGCACGGGCAGTTGCGCGGCGGTGCGGCGAGCTCGTTCCTGCGCTGCGACGACCCGGTGCTGATCAGCGAGGTACTGGCCAAGCCGGACCTGGGCCCGCTGGAGCTGCGCCGGATCGCGCCGACCGTGCTGGTCAGCCCGCTGCCGTTGGTCGAGGTGCTGGACGGCCTGCGGGCCGCCGGCTTCACCCCCGCGGCCGAGGGACCGGACGGGCAGGTCCTCGATCTGCGGCCCCGGGGTCGGCGGGTGCCCGCCCGTTCCGGTGCTCCCCGCCGTGGGTCGGTGTCCGGATCCGGCGCACCGAGCGAGGAACAGCTGGCCGAACTGGTCCGGAAGGTGCGAGCCGGCGACCACGCCGCGGCAGCGCGCGGTGCTGCGGGGTCCGGGAAATCTCTCGGTCCTTCGGCCGCGCTGGCGGTGTTGCACCAGGCCATCCGGGACCGGCGGAGTGTCTGGGTCGGATTCGTGGACTCCCACGGAATCGCGAGCCAACGCGTCGTCCAGCCGGTCAGCGCGGGCGGCGGAATGCTGGAAGGCTTTGACGAGTCGCACGGCGAGCTACGGCGGTACCCGCTGCACCGAATCACGTCCGTGGCGTTGGTCGACTAGCGCACGTGTGTGTTGGGGTTCCGTTCGGCCGTGTGGCGAGCCGGGCTGGGGCCGGCTCGGGCGTTCGGCGCGGTTGGGTGCGTGGTTGCTGCGAGCATCTGGATCGGGAGAGGCCGGCAGGCATCTTTCGCCAGATGGTCTTGGCGGCGAGGATGGTGCCCTGGCTCACCGCGCACGAGGAGGTGCACCGTGTCGAACCCCGGTTCTCCCGCGTTGCCCAGCTACGCGTCGGGTACGTCGGACGCGCCGTTGCTCGGCGACACCATCGGCGACAACTTCGACCGGACGGTCGCCGCGTACGAGGATCGCCTTGCCCTCGTCGACCGAGCCGGTGGTCGCCGCTGGACCTATCGCGAACTCGCCGCCGAGGTTGACGCGCTCGCGCTCGGCCTGCTGGACCTGGGGATCGCCAAGGGAGACCGGGTCGGCATCTGGGCGCCCAACTGCGCCGAGTGGGTCTTCACGCAGTACGCCACCGCGAAGATCGGCGCCATCCTGGTCAACATCAACCCCGCCTACCGGGTTCACGAACTCGAGTACGTCCTGGGCCAGGCCGGCATCCGCACGCTCGTGGCCACGCCCAGCTTCAAGACCTCCGACTACGCCGCGATGATCGCCGAGGTGCGCCCGAACTGTCCCGCCCTGCGCGACGTGCTCCTGATCGGCAGTTCGGAGTGGACGTCCGTTGTGGACACGGGGCGGAACGCCGACCGGGCGCCCCTGGCGGACACCCAGTCCCGGCTCAGCGCCGATGACCCGATCAACATTCAGTACACCTCCGGGACGACCGGCTTCCCCAAGGGCGCCACGCTGTCCCACCACAACATCCTCAACAACGGCTACTTCGTCGGCGAACTGTGCGGCTACACCGAGGCCGACAAGATCTGCATTCCGGTGCCCTTCTACCACTGCTTCGGCATGGTCATGGGCAACCTCGCGGCCACAAGCCACGGTGCGTGCATGGTCATCCCGGCCCCGTCGTTCGAGCCGAAGGCCACCCTGCAGGCAGTGCAGGCGGAGCGGTGCACCTCGCTGTACGGGGTGCCGACGATGTTCATCGCCGAGCTTGCCGAGCCGGACTTCGACTCCTACGACCTCGCCAGCCTGCGTACCGGGATCATGGCCGGCTCACCGTGCCCGGTCGAGGTGATGAAGCAGGTCGTCGAGCGGATGGGTATGACCGAGGTGACCATCTGCTACGGCATGACGGAGACCTCTCCCGTCTCCACCCAGACCCGCGCCGACGACTCGCTGGACCGCAGGGTGTCCACGGTGGGTCGGGTGCATCCGCACGTCGAGATCAAGATCGTCGACCCGGTGACCGGGTTGACCGTGCCGCGGGGCACGCCGGGGGAACTGTGCACCCGCGGCTACTCGGTCATGCTGGGCTACTGGGAACAGCCGGACAAGACGGCCGAGGCCATCGACCGTGCCCGCTGGATGCACACCGGCGACCTCGCGGTCATGGACGACGACGGCTACGTCAACATCACCGGCCGGATCAAGGACATGGTGATCCGTGGCGGCGAGAACATCTACCCGCGCGAGATCGAGGAGTTCCTCTACACCCACCCGGACATCCTTGACGCGCAGGTGATCGGCGTGCCGGACGAGAAGTACGGCGAGGAACTGATGGCCTGGGTGCGGCTCCGGCAGGGTGCCGAGCCGCTGACGGCCGAGCGGCTGCGCGAGTTCTGCACCGGCAAGCTGGCGCACTACAAGATCCCGCGCTACGTGCACATCGTCGACGAGTTCCCGATGACCGTGACCGGCAAGGTGCGCAAGGTGGAGATGCGCGAGCGGGCCGTGGAGATCCTCGGACTCGGCGACGCGGCGCGGGCGCGGCACGCGTAGCCAGCAGGCCGTTCCCTCTTCCGGGTTCGTCGCCGCCAGCGTGGTCCGTTACCTTGCCCTACGGCCAGGACCCGGAGGAGGGACGGACTGCGGTGAGCGAAGCCAGCAAGGAGAAACCCAGAGACGCCTGGCTCGTGTCCTGGGCCGCCTTCGTCGGCGGCACGGTGGCGTCGGTCGCGGCGAACGTCGCGCACGCCCGGGTACCTCCGCCGGGCGCCGGTCCGGGCTGGACTCCGGAGATCGGGCCGCAGATCGCCGCGGCGTTCTGGCCGCTGGCGCTGCTGGGCGCGATCGAGGTGCTCACCCGGGTGCCGTGGCCGCGCGGTTGGATGTGGGACCTGGCCCGGTACGCCGGTGCCGGGACGGTTGCCGCCGGCGCCGCGTTGCTGAGCTACCGGCACATGGCCGCGCTGCTCCTCGCGTGGGGCGAGGACCAGTGGAACGCGCACGTGGGTCCGCTCGTGGTGGACGGGCTCATGGTCGTCGCGGGTACCGCGCTGCTGGCGCTGAGCAGGCGCAGGGCGGTCCGGACGGCGGCCGCCGCGGAGATCCCCGTGAGCGGTGCAAACTCACCCGATCAGCCGCCGGCACCCGCCGGCGAGGACGTCGCGGCGGTGCGGCGACTCGCCCCGACCGCGGGCGCGCCGAGCCAGCCGGTCACGCCTGCCGCGAACGCCGCGACCGGGAACGGCGCCGCCAAGACCGGCTACCCCGGTAACAGCGCCACCAACAACGGCGCCGGCAACAACGGCGTTACGAACAACGGCGCGACCAGGAACCGTGGCACGGGGAACGGTGCTGGCAGGAGCGCCACTGCCGGGAACGGTGCTGCCAGGAACGGTTCGGCGACGAGCGTGCCGGCGCGGTCCGCGGTCCCACCGATCCTGGCCCGTGCGGTGCCGGGCGACGCGGGGCAACCCGGGACCGGCGGCGCCGCACGGCCGAACGACGCGGCGGACCCGCACACCGCGCTGCCCCTGGAGGAGCAGCGCAGGCGGGCCCGAGCCGACTACCGCACGGCGGCCGAACGCGGCGAGGAACTCTCCGCAGCCGAACTCGGCCGCCGCTACGGCCGGTCGGCGAGGTGGGCGGCCACCCAGATCCGCGAGGCGCACAAGGAGATGGACCAGCTCGCCACCGTCTCGGAGTAGGCGTCGGGACGCCCGGTCAGCGGGTGATGCCGGTGTGCCCCAGCGAGTAGCGGCCCGGCTGCGGCCAGACGCACAGGCCGTGCGGGCCGTCGCCGACCGGGATCTTGGTGATCATCGATCCGTCCCGGGTCGACATCACGTAGACGACCCGGTCGTAGCGGCCGGACAGCCACAGTTGGCTGCCGTCGGCGGTCAACCCGCCCATGTCCGGGCTGCCACCGCCGGGCATCCGCCACTTGGTGATCTCCGTCCCGGTGTAGGCGTCCAGCACGCTGACGCTGCCCTCGTGCCGGTTCGTCACGAACAGCCGCCTGGCCTCCCGGTCCAGGTACAGGCCGTGCGCGCCCATGCCGGTCGGGATGAACCGCAGCACCCGGGTCGCGGCGCCGTCCAGTACCCACACGCCGCCTGCGTCCGAGTCCGCGATGAAGTAGGCGGAACCGTCCGGGGCGAGCTTGATGTCCTGGGGCCCCATGTGGGTGTGCCGCTGCGGCATGTCGATCATGCGGAGCAGCCGGTGCGACGGGATGTCGATGACCGCGACACGGCCGGCGAACTCGCAGGTGAACACCGCCGTCCTGCCGTCGGGACTGAAGTCGGCGTGGTCGACGCCGGCACAGTCCGGGGTGGGCGTCTCGCCCCTGATCTGCCAGCCGTGCGGGTCGTACCAGACCAGCTTCCGCATCCGTTCCGCGACCGAGATGGCGAACGCGCCGTCCGGGGTGAAGTACATGTTGTACGGGTCCACCACGGGGAACGGCTTGCCCGGCTGGCCGGTTTTCGGGTCGAACGGCAACACGTGGTCGCCCAGGTCGTCGGTGGCGTACAGGGTGCGCATGTCGTAGGACGGCACGACATGCTGCAACTCCCTTCCGGCCGGGTACCTGCCGACCACCCGGAAGTTCGTCGGGTCGATCACCCACACGTCGCCGGATCTGGTGTGCGGCACGTACACCAGCGGCCGGTCGCCCTTGACGGCGTCGGCAACCATCCCGGCGGCTGCCGACGCGTACACGTTGTGCGCGTCCGTCACCGGAGGCATGCCGGGCAGCCCGCCCTCCGCCGCCAGTTGTCCCGGTGCCGTGGTGGCCGTGGGGGACTCGGACGGCTCGGTCGACGTCGCGGCCGACGTCTCGGACGCCGGTGCCGAGGTACCGGCGCTCGGGGCCGGTTGCTGCTGGGCCGGAGAGCACGCGGCGGCCAGCGCGACCAGGCACAGCGAGGGAATCAGGATTCGACGCAAGTGGTCACCTCAGGAGGTCATTCGCGGTGACCGGGACCAACCCCCGGTCGGCGAGGTCGGCGAGAATGCCCGGAAGCGCCTGGACCGTGCCCTCGTGGCCGAGATGCATGCTGACCACGCTGCCGGCCCGGGCGGCGGCCGTGGCGCGGCGGATCGTCGCCGGCCCGGGGTCCTGCCAGTCCAGCGAGTCGACGTCGTAGGACAGCACCCTGGAGTACCCGGCCCGGCCCGCCTCGGCCAGCTCATCCGGGGTGGCGTGCTGACCCTGGGACTGCCGGAACCAGCCGCCGGGCGAGCCGGTGAGCTGCACCAGCCGGTCCCGGCAGCGTTCGATCTCCGCGCGCACCGCGGACGGCGCGAGATGCGACAGCGCGGGATGGCTCCAGGTGTGGTTGCCCAGTTCATGCCCGCCGTCCACGATCATTTTGGCGGCGTCCGGGCTGGCGGCCAGCCAGGTGCCGACGGCGAGCACGGTGACCTTCGCCCGGTGCTGCGCGAGGATGTCCAGCACCCGGCGGGTGATGCCGAGGTCGCCGGCGCCGTGGAAGGTCAGCGCGACCTGCGGCCGGGTGCCGTCGCCGCGGACCAGTTCGACCGCCGGCCCGACGAGCGCGGCCGGGGTTGACGACGACGTCGCCGTTGGGGTGGGCTCCACGGGCCGGGGCTGGGTGGTCGCGGGCGGCGCGGCGCGCGGGGGCGTCGAGCACCCGGCGAGTGTGGCCGCCGAGGCGACGCCCAGGCCCAGTACTCGCCGGCGGGATAGCGGCTGCCGGTCCACCGCCACGGTGTCCTTTCCCTCGGTGCGCCAGTGTTGGTCCAGCGCAAAACCTAGAACCCCGCTTCGCGCCCGCCATCACCGGGGTGACCTGCGAAGTTCGCATGTCGACCGGGGACGCGGCACCGCACTGCGCCGTGGGGTGGGACCGGGTTCGCCCGACAGGGGACGTTCGACCGTAGCCGCGGGTTGGGTGCGGAGGGACGGTGACGGTGTCCGCCGGCCGGCGCGGGGCCGGCCGCAGGAGCGACGAGGAGGTCCCCGTGCTCACCACCAGCCACACCACCACCATCCTGCCGGTGGCCGACGTGGAGCGGGCCACGCACTTCTACGCCGAGGCGCTCGGCCTGGCCGACGCGGGCACCTCACCGGATGGCATGCACCTGTTCCGGATCGCCGACGGCGAGCGCGAGTGCGACATGATCGCGCTGCGGCCGGCCGAGCCGGGCGCGCAGAGCGAGCACACCGTGCTCAGCTTCGAGGTGCCCGACATCCGCCGGGAGATCAGCGATCTGGAGCGGCGCGGCGTGCGCTTCCAGGACTACGACATGCCCGGCCTCAGGACGCGCGACCACATCGCGGACATGCAGGGCGAGAAGGCGGCCTGGTTCGTCGACACCGAGGGCAACATTCTCTGCCTGCACCAGCACGTCGGCGGCTGAGCGGCGGCTGGCGCGGCACGGCGGCTATCGCGGCACGGTGACGGCGAGCGTGGCGGCGTCCTCGGCGAAGAACCGCTCCTCCAACTGCTCGGGGGCGCGGTCGACGTCGATCTGGTCCACCGGAAGCCCGCGCGCCGCTTCGATCGCGCCCAGCCGGCGCTGGGCGCGATCGGCGGCGTAGCCGACCAGCCGGTGCACGTTCAGCTCGAACGGGACCTCGTCGAACTGCTCGTGCACCCACTGGATGGCGCTCAGCGCGTACGGCAGCAGCTCGGCGGTGCGGCGCAGCACGACGTGCCAGTTGGCGTCGTCCGCGGCCACGTGCCTGCGGCAGGTGAACGTGCCCCAGGCCATGTGCCTGCGCTGGTCGTCGCCGACGTGGCGGAGCAGTTGCTGTATCCCGGGCAGGATGCCGCGCAGCCGGCACAGCCTGCTCCAGGCGAGATGGCCGGTGAGCGCGAGGGTGCCCTCGATGATGTGGTGGTAGGTGACGCTGGCCCGGACCTGGTTGGCGGGCGTGGGATCGTCGTCGAGCGCGCGCATCGCCTCGGGCAGCGCCTCGCAGAACAGCGTCCGGTAGCCGGGGTTGTCCAGCACGTGGCGCTGCAGGTCGCCGGCCAGCTCCACGGCGTCCAGCCAGCGGCGGAACGCCTCGGCATGCCTGGCCTCCTCGAAGCCGGACTGGGTCAGGTACATGACGTCGCCGAACCGGTCCTCGCCGGACATGGCCGCGATGAACGACCGGGCGTGCCCGGCGAGCGCCTCCTCGCCCGCGACGAACATCGCGGCCAGGTACGCCAGCGCGGTGCGCTCCGCCCCGGCCAACCCGCGCCAGTCCTCGGCGTCCCGGTCGAAGTCGATGTCCGCGGGATTCCAGCATTTCGCGTTGCCGCTGACGAACAGCCGAAGAGGCAGGGAATCCCAGTTCAGGCCGCCGGCACGCAGGGAATGAAAGCCCTGGCGGTGCAACGGGTCCACGGCTTTTCTCCTGTTCCGATGCGCGGGTCCGGGAGGGTGATTCGTACCACGGTCGCGCGGCCCCGGACGGCCGGGCGACCGTGCGCGTCCTGGACTGTCGGGTCAGCGCCGGCGGCCGTCCAGCACCGCGCCGACCACGCCGAGCGCGAGGCCGACCGGGGTGAGCATGGCGCACGCCGACAGCCAGACCGGCAGGTCGTGCCGGCCGGACGCGAACAGCGCCAGCACCGCCAGCACGGCGACCAGGCCGGCGGCGAACACCGCGACGGCGACCGGCAGGAACGCGCTCCGCGAGGTGGGCATGGCCATGGCGGGAAGCCTAGTCCGGTAACCAGATCCCCCGGCGCCGGCATTCCTCGCTACGCTTGATGGAGCGCGTCCTGGGCACGCCCTGGGGCGCGTTCGTCGTGCGGGGGACGTCTCCGGACGTCGCCGCGCCACGACGCGGACCAGACGATGAGGGAACGGTGAGCACAGTGCCGACCGGAAGGGTCAAGTGGTACGACTCGGAGAAGGGCTTCGGCTTCGTCACCCAGGACGGCGGCGAGGACGTGTACGTGCGTGCCTCCGCCTTGCCGCCGGGCGTCCAGACGCTCAAGGCCGGCCAGCGCATCGAGTTCGGCATGGCCGAGGGGCGACGCGGGCCGCAGGCGCTGTCCGTCCGGTTGATCGATCCGCTGCCCTCCGTCACCGAGGCACGTCGCCGTCCCGCCGATGAGCTGCACGGCCTCATCGAGGACATGATCAAGCTGCTGGAGGCGAAGGTCCAGCCGGAGCTGCGCCGAGGTCGTTACCCGGACCGGAAGAACGCCAAGCGCATCGCCGAGGTGGTGCGCGCGGTGGCCAGGGAGTTGGACCCTAGCTAGCCGCGCTCGTCCACGGAGAGCACCCAGGTGGCACCGATCAGGTACTCCAGGCCGTCCGGGCCGGCCGCGAGACCGCCGAACCGCTGCACCTCGGCGGTCTCCAGCCGGTCCCCGGCGTGCGGCAGCACCAGCGTGTAGGCCAGCCGGTCGCCCGGGGCGAACACCGAGCTACGGGCCTCCTGCTCCGCGCCGCCCGGCTCGCGGTACCGGAACACCACCTGCCACGCCGCGTCGCCGACCTCGCCGGGCACCGAGATCTGCACCGGCTTCCCGGCCGGCACGCGCAGCACCGCGCCGGCCCGGGGGTCGGCGCCGCACTGGTCGCCCTGGTGATCGCAGTACTGGGTTGGACCGGTGCGGACGGCTTGCCCGGCGGAGTAGAAGGTGACCTCCGGGTGCGGCGGGGCGGCGCATCCGGCCACGCCCAGCGCGGCGAGGCCGACCACGGCGGGAAGAACGACTCGGCGCACGTCCGTCGAGCCTACGTGGTGCCGGTCGCGCCCTCGGACCGCCCACCCGCTGGTTCGGTGGGTAATGGACTGGTGTGCTCCGGTTCCCGCCGGCCCCGGCCGAAGCGGTCGGCGAGCCGCGTCCAGCGGCCGAGGTAGCCAAGCAGCGACGCGCCCTGCCGGTACAGCACCGTCTGCGCCAGGCCGAGCGCCAGCACGGCGGACATGACGGTGAAACCGATCCAGTACGTCGGCGGGAGCAGCACGCCGAGCGCGCCGCCGAACACCCAGGTGAGCTGGAGCACGGTCTCGGAGCGGCCGAATGCCGACGCCCTGGCCGCCTCCGGCAGGTCGTCCTGGATGGTCGCGTCCAGGCTCACCTTGGCCAGCGCGCTGCCGGTCGCGCCGATCAGCCCGAGTACTGCGGCGGTCACGATGCCCGGCAGCACCGCCGCCAGCACGGTGGCCGCCAGCACACCGGACAGGCAGCCGATCACAGCCTGGTCCGGCCGGCCGAAGTGCACCCGCGCGCCCACCGCGTTGCCCAGGAAGTTGCCGATCCCGGCCGCCGCGCCGATCATGCCGAGCAGCAGCACCTGGCGCAGCGGCGAGTGCTCGGTCTGCGCCTTGACCACGAACGCGGCGAACAGCGTGAGGAACCCGGTGAGCAGCCGGATCGTGCCGTTGCCGCACAGCGCGACCAGCACCCGGCCGCCCATCGGGGTCCGCCTCGGCCGGCGCGGCCTGGCCCGCAGCGACGTGGCCACCTCGCCCTCGGTGACCTCCACCCAGGACGGGATGCGCAGGCACAGTGCGGCGTCCACGACCGCCAGCACGGCGGTGAACCACAGCGCCCCGGGTGAACCGGACAGCTTGGCCAGCCCCGCGGCGAGCGCGCCGAAAACGGCGCTGGCGGCCAGCCCGAACACGGTCAGCCGGGCGTTCGTCTTGACCAGGGTGATCCCCTCGGGCAGCACCCTCGGCGTGACCGCGGCCTTGAGGACCGTGAACGACTTGGACAGCACCATGGTGGCCAGCGCCGCCGGGTAGAGCAGCCAGTCGCCGTAGTGCAGCGCCATCACCACCGCGGCCAGCGCCTGCCCCAGGCAGGACACCGCCAGCGCCACCCGCCTGCCCTGCTGCACCCGGTCCAGCGCGGGGCCGATGACCGGCGCGACCAGCGCGAACGGCGCCACCGTGACCAGCAGGTACAGCGCCACCTTGGTCTTGCTCTCCGCCGTGGCGGCGGAGAAGAACAGGGTGTTGGCCAGCGCCACCGCCAGCGTCGCGTCGGTGGCGTAATTGAGCATCACCGCCCTGGTCAGCGCGGCCAGCCCGGACCGGTCGGCGCCGTCGGCGTGCAGCGCGCCGCGGTAGGCGCGCACCGCCCGCCGGGTGAACACCCGGCCGCGCCAGAACACCACCCTGGTCACGGTCAGCTTGCGCGGCGGCGCCGGCCCGTCGTCCCCGGCGGTCCGGGGCCGGGGTGGTTCGGTGAAGCCGTGCCGCGCACTGGACGGCGGGGCATCCTCGTCATCCGGGTACCACTCGGAGCGCCATCGGGTGGGCGCCTCCGGCCGTGCCGACGGCCCGGTCGACGGCCGCGACGGGGGCCGTGGCACGTCCCGGCGCCGGCGCCCGCCGCTCCAGCCGGGACGGCCACGCGCGGCGCCGCCGGGCGGGTCGGCGGAACCGGGCGGAACCATGCCCTCATCCTGCCCCACGGTGGCTCCGCATGCGCCGTTTCCCGCCACCCGCGACGATCACATGACCGGACGGTTGACTTTGCCGCGCGCGGCCGATCGCGTGATGGGCACGCACCCGCGGTCGCGCGCGAACCCGCGGAAAAGGAGGCGGCGTGATCAGCATCGACCACGGTTCCGGCGTGCCGCCGTACGAGCAGGTCCGCCGCCAGCTGGCGCAACGGATCACGGACCACACCCTGGCCGTGGGGGCGCGGCTACCCACGGTTCGCCGGCTCGCCGCCGACCTCGGGCTCGCCGTGAACACCGTGGCCAGGGCGTACCGCGAACTGGAGGAGGCCGGCCTGGTCGTCACCAGGGGCCGCGCCGGGACGTTCGTCGCCCCGGCCGGCGACCTCGCCAGGGAGCGCGCCGAGGCGGCCGCCCGGGAGTACGCTGCCACCGTCCGTGGCCTGGGCATCGACCACGCCGAGGCGCTGCGGATCGTGCGTGCCGCGCTGGCCTCGCCCGGGCCCTAGCCGGGCGGCTGGCCTCGGGAGACGTGCGGCACAATCGGGGTGTGACCCCCACGCCGACGCAAGGAAGCCGTCCCGCAGGACACGCCGACGGCCCCGACGGCGGCCTGCGCCCGGACCCGGTGCTCGCCGCCGCCGTCGACCTGGCCCGCGCCGCCGCCGAGACGGAGGCCGGCGAGGACGGGGTCGGCCGGCACGTCGGGGTGGACGCCGAGGACCCGGCCGCCGCCACGCACCTGTTCGAGACGCTGCACCCGGGCTACCGCGGCTGGCGATGGGCGGTGACGGTGGCCACGGCCGAGCCGGGCACCCCGGTGACGGTCAGCGAGGTCGTGCTGCTGCCCGGGCCGGACGCGCTGGTGGCCCCCGAGTGGGTGCCGTGGCAGGAGCGGGTCCGCGCCGGCGACCTCGGCGTCGGTGACCTGCTGCCGGCGCAGCCGGAGGACCCCCGGCTGGTCCCCGGCTACGTCGACTCGGACGACCAGGCCATGCTGGAGGTGGCCGGCGAGATCGGGCTCGGCCGGGCCCGGCTGCTGTCCCGGGAGGGTCGGGTGGCGGCCGCGGAGCGCTGGCAGCACGGAGAGTTCGGGCCGGACAGCGACATGGCGCGCAGCGCTCCGGAGCCGTGCGGCACGTGCGGGTTCTACCTGCCGCTGCCGGGTTCGCTGCGGGCGGCGTTCGGGGTGTGCGCCAACGAGATGTCGCCGGCGGACGGGCACGTGGTGCACGTCGAGTACGGCTGCGGGGCACACTCCGAGATCCAGGTGGACACCGCGTCCCCGGTCCCGGTGGCCGAGCTCGTCTACGACGACGCCGAGCTGGACGTGGAGTCGACCGCCGGGTCGTCCACAGTAGACACAGCGGGTGCGGAGGGCACGGCCGCCGAGAAGCGGTGACCATGGGCACCCCCTTCGGTGATCCGTTCGGTACGGAGGCGCTCCGCACCGCGGTCCTGGACGCCTGGCGCGGCTCCCGCACCCGGTTCCGGGAGGACGCGAACGCCGAGGAGGACCTCCGCTACGGCGCCTACCGGGACCGGCTGCTGGTTGAACTCGCGCAGAACGCCGCGGACGCCGCCATGCAGGCCGGCACCGCCGGCGTGCTTCGGCTGTCCGTGGTCGGCGGCGAGCTGCGGGTGGCCAATACCGGCGCGCCGCTCGACGCCGAGGGCGTGGCCGCGCTGGCCTCGCTGCGCGCCTCGGCCAAGCGGGACGGCAGCAGCGTCGGGCGGTTCGGCATCGGCTTCGCCGCGGTGCTCGCGGTGACCGACGCGCCCCGCGTGATGTCCACCTCCGGTGGCGTCTCGTTCTCCGCCGAGCGGACCAGCAGCACCATCGCCGCGCACCCGGAACTGGCCGAGATGGCCGCGGCGCGGGAGGGCGCGGTGCCCGTGCTGCGGCTGCCGTGGCCGGTCGAGGAGGGCGAGCCGCCGCCACCCGAGGGTTTCACCACCGAGGTGCGGCTGCCGCTGCGGCCCGGGGTGGACGCCGACGCGCTGCTCGCCTCGGCCGAGCAGGACGCGCCCGACCTGCTGCTTGCCCTGCCCGGGCTGGCCAGGATCGAGATGGGCGACCGCGCCTGGTGGCGGGAGGACACCGGCCAGGGCGTGGTGGTGTTGCACGGCGGCGGCCGGGCGGTGCGCTGGCTGGTCCGCCGCACCAGCGGCGAGCTGTCCGAGGAACAGCTCGCCGGGCTCGGCGTGGAGGCCCGCGAGCGTCCGCAGTGGACCGTCTGCTGGGCGGTGCCGCTGACCGAGAACGGCGCCGCCGCGCCGCTGCGCGAGGACGTGCTGCACGTGCCGACGCCGACCGACGAGCGGACCAGCGTGCCCGCCCGGCTGCTCGCCACCGTGCCGGTGGAGCCGTCCCGGCGCCGGCTGCTGCCCGGGCGCGCGGCGGATGCGGTGCTCACCGAGGCGGTCAGGGCCTACCCCACCCTGGTCACCGCGCTACCGCCGGAGCAGCGCACCGCACTCGTGCCGCTTCCCGGCTTCCCGCTGTCCGAAGTGGACGGCAAGCTGCGCGAGCTGGTACTCGCCGAGCTGCGCACTTCCGCCTGGCTGCCGCTGGCCGCCGGCGGCGAGGTCGCCCCGCGCGACGCGAAGGTGCTCGACCTGCCCTCCGCCGAGCTGGCCGGACTGCTCGGCGGCGTGCTGACCGGGCTGCTGCCGGCCGAGTTCGCCGAGTCCCGGCACGCCCGCGCGCTCGCCGCGCTGGACGTGCCCCGGCTGCGGGTGGCCGACGTGGTGGCGGCGGTCACCGGAGTCGACCGGCCGCCGGCGTGGTGGCACCGGCTGTACGCGGCCCTGGACCCGCTGGCCGAGCAGGACGTCACGGCCCGGGAGGAACTGGGCGGGCTGCCGGTGCCGCTGATCGACGGCCGCACCGTGCTGGGCCCGCGCGGCGTGCTGCTGCCCGAGGCCGACTCGCCGACCCCGACCATGCTGTCCTCGCTGGACGTCGCCGGGCTGCGGGTGGTCCACCCGGAGGCCACGCACCCGCTGCTGGCCCGGCTCGGCGCCCGCCGCGCCGACGCCGACCAGTTGCTCGACGCGCCCGCGCTGCAGGCCGCGGTGGAGAGCAGCGTGGCCGACGCGGTGTCCGGCACCGACCCGCAGCCGCTGGCCGACGTGGTGCTGCGGCTGGTCGGCCAGGCCGGCGCCGAGCGGGGCAGCCGGCCGTGGCTGGCCGCGCTCGCCCTGCCGGACGCCGACGGCGAGCCTCGGAGGGCCGACGAGCTGGTGCTGCCGGACGCACCGCTGCGGGAGATCCTCGACCCGGCCGCCCTCGGCGCGGGCGGCCCGCTCGGTGTGCTGGACGGCACGGTGGCCGAGCGCTGGCCCCGCGACGTGCTCACCGGAATCGGCGTGCTCGACTCTTTCACCCTGCTCACCGACGACGCGCCGAGCGGCCCGGACCACGGCCTGCCGGACGAGGAGAGCTGGTGGGCCACGGTCGCCGACGACGTGGTCACCGAACTCGTCGCGGTACCCCACCTCGACCTGGTCGCGGAGGGACGCTGGCCGGAGGCACTGCGGCTGCTCACCGCCGACCCGGACACCCGGCGGGTGCTCTACCAGCGCACCGGGTACACGCCGTGGTGGCTGGCCCGCAACGCGGTGCTGGCCGGCCGGCCGCCCCGGGACTGGCGGCTGCCCTCGGCGCGGTCCCTGGCCGGCCTCTACGACCCGCTGCCGGATATCGGGCTGGATGAGTCCCTGCTCACCGCCGTCGGGGTGCGCGCCGACCTCGCGGTGTCCGATGTGGACGACGCGGTGGACCTCGTGCGGCGGCTGGGCGAGAAGAGCCGCCCGGTGCCGGCCGGCGCCGCGATTTGGGCGCATGCCGCGCTGGCCGAGGCGGTGCGCGCCGGTCGGGTCGATGTGTCCGATCTGGATCCCCCGGAGCGGGTACGCGTGCTGTCCGGCGACGCCGTCGCCGCGGACGACGCGGTGGTGCTGGACCGGCCGTGGTCGCTGGGCGTCCTGCCGGCCGAGCGCGTGGTGTCCGCCGGCCCGGAGCCGTTCGGCACCGAACCGGCCGGCGAGGGTGAGCCGAGCGCCGCGCGGTCCCTGGCCGACCTGTTCGACCTGCCACTCGCCTCCGACGAGGTGGTCGCCGAGGTAATCAGCGAGGGCGAGCCCGTCGGCTGGGCCGAACTGGGCGCCGTGGTGGTCGCGTGCGACCTGCTCGGCTGCCCGGTGCCCGCCGGCGACGTCGTGGTGCACGACGAACTGCTGGTCC
Source organism: Gandjariella thermophila (assembly GCF_005405885.1). Classification (GTDB taxonomy): domain Bacteria; phylum Actinomycetota; class Actinomycetes; order Mycobacteriales; family Pseudonocardiaceae; genus Gandjariella; species Gandjariella thermophila. Next base: position 113,348 of record NZ_BJFL01000006.1, on the reverse strand, counting down.
GGGTGGAGACGGCGGACCGCGCGGTCCCGTGGTGGGTGACCGAGGACGGCCGCGTCCATGCCGAGGACACCCCGGAGGGTCTGGCCCGCGCGCTCGCCTGGGTCCTCGCTCGCTGGCCCGACCGCCACCTCCTCGCCGCCCTCATCACCGACCCGGTCAACTACCTGGCTTGACTTGGCCGGTCAACTCGCCCTACTCGCCGCCGAAACACCGTGCTCCAGGTACACCGCGCTCCCAGCACTGATCGCTTCCGCCGTTGCGCGGAGCCGACGAGACAGCCGAGGGATCGTGTAATCGCCAATCTCGGCAAGTGGAATAAATCTGGCTTCGGCGATTTCCCCATCATCGAAGTGTGCAGCCGCGAGTTCTGCCGGGCCGATGTCAGGAGCGGCGAAAAGGAAGAGCATTTTGTCACCCTCGCCCTTGTTCGGTGCCCAATCGACGCTCGCGAAGACCAGGCGTCCGGCGTCGATCCCAAGTTCCTCGCGGACTTCACGGCGGCACGCTGACTCCGGCGACTCGCCAGGCTCGACGTACCCGCCTGGGACGTCCCAGTAGTCCTTGTACGTGGTGCGCACCATGGCGACGGCGTCGCCGTGCAGGGCGACGACGCCGGCCGACACGCGGGGTGTAGCCATCGAAGGCTGGGATTTCATGGGGTCAACGATAGCCCGTTGATGAAGTATACGCATACGAGCAGTGCTCAGATGGCTGTTGGCTTTCGTTGACCTACTGGGCTGATTCCAGGCTTGATCCGCGAAAGGTTTCAGCTTGTGCTCAGGATTTACGGTCATTTGCGGTGACTGCAAGGGCAGGTGGTGGCCGCTGCGATAGCAGCGGGAGCATCACCGTTATGGAGTACGGAGGCGTCTCCTTCGTCCGGCGGCGGAGTGCGTGTCGGTCACCGTCTCGCGCGGGTGGGACGACTGCGCGAGCGCCGTGTCGCCGTTGGTGCGATCGAGGGATGCAACGCGAACCACGTCTCGCAACCAACTCTGCGGGCTCCTTTCGTTCGGGGTGAGGTCGCCCCGGAGTGACAGGACGCGCGGCGAGGGTCGTCGTCCTCCCCGTGGCCACCCCGGGGCCCTCGCCGCGCAACCCACGATCAGGATGCGACGTTCGGGGGAGTACGCCATGAGGCTTCGACAAACACCGGTCGCTCGGCCGGCGGGCGGCGCCGGCCCGTTCTACGAGACCGCCGCGGGGCACCGCTGCGACACCTGGCACTCGCACGGCTCGGCCGGTCTCGAGTGCGCCCACGGCTACGTGATCCTGCCGCACGAGGCGCCGCTTGCTCGATTACGAGCCGACCGAGTCCGGGACGCCGAGCCTGCGCCTGATGCGACTCAATGAGCCGAGCGGCCGCTACCGGGCCGACGAGACGACACCGGCCGCGACCAACTTCCAACCGATAGGCTGGTCTCACCAACACAGTCGCTGTGGATCAACAGGGGGCGTCATGCGGGCCAAGGTTGCGAATGTGGAGCTACTCAACGACATCCATAGGGTGCTCCGTGACCTCCAGACCACGACCCGGTGACGCTTACTCCAGAGCAGGCGTACGAACGTCTGGGGTCCTTGGTGGCGACCGTGGCGGCCTTGACGGAGATCACTGCGGAGATGGAACGCCAATGTAGGCGTATTACCGACACATCCCCGGACATCTCACATATGGAGTCGGGCGAGTCTTACCTTCGGCAGGCGATGGGACAGTTCATGGTTTACCGCTCGCGCCTGGGTGAGCAGGTAGGAATCGATGTAAGTTTCCGGACTCCGGGCGAAACACCGTGACCGCAGATATTCCTGGCTCCCTTCATCATGTTGAACGATTCACCTGCACATGGTGAACTGGCTGCATCCACCTGCTTGTCGCTGACAAGTTGCGCTCGAGGTTCACGTCACTTCCTGCCACCCGCGTGGCGGTATCGCCACAGACTGTCCAGTATTCGTGACTGGGGAGCATCAGGAATACAGATTGCCGCACCTGTGGGCTCCCCGGACATGCCAGTCGGGGAGCCCACAGGCGTTGTCCGGGACGCCGAGCCTGGACCAGCAGCGGCGCGGTGAACCAGGTTCAGCGCGGTGAAGCGGCGCCGTCACGTGGACGGCACGGATACGGCGTCGGCAGCCGCGTTGCCACGGTGCGTCGCATGGAGGGACTGGGGACAGGTGATGGCGTATCGGTCCCGCCTGGGCGGGCATGTCGGGATCGATGTGAGCTTCCGGACACCGCCCTCAGAGGCCTAAGCCGCGCTGGGAGTTGCGCGGGTCGCGGCGGGCGGCAGCGCGTTGCCAGCGAAAGATGCCGTATCCGATCACGCCGAGCACCGCGCCGCACAGCGTGGTCCACAGCCAGACCGGGCGGTCGAACCCGAAACCGACTCGCGCCACCAGGAGGGTGACGAACGCGAGCAGCCACAGCGTGGTGCCCACCGCGAGCACCGGAACCGGATCGGCGAGCCGCGGCGGCAGCGACGGCGGGCGGGGCAGTGCACCGCCGGGCCGGCCGGGTCCGGACGGCCGGACGGTTTGAGGTTCCTCGCCCACGTCAGGCAGGCTACCGGCACACGACCGGGTGAGCATGGGTGAGCGTTGTTCGGTACCTGCCGCAGCGACCGCGGGCCGTGGCGGGCGGGAGCGGGCGGTGTGGCGACGAGCACCGGGAGCCGGCGCCGGGCGCTGGACAACGCGAACTTCCGAATGAGACACAGTGGACAGGGGCCCCATGACGACCGTGACCACGACCGGGAAGAAGCCGGCGCTGGACCGCTGGTTCAGGATCTCTGAGCGCGGGTCGACCGTGGGCCGCGAGGTGCGCGGCGGGCTGGTCACCTTCGTCACGATGGCCTACATCGTGCTGCTCAACCCGCTGATCCTGGGCAGTTACTCGGCCACGGACGCCTCGGCGCACCGGGACGTGCTCGGGCACGTGCTGCCGGTGCCGCAGGTGGCCGCGGTCACCGCGCTGGTGGCCGGGGTGATGACGATCCTCTTCGGACTCGTCGCCAACTACCCGTTCGCCATCGCCACCGGGTTGGGCATCAACACGCTGCTCGCGGTGACCATCGCGCCCCAGGTGAGCTGGCCGGAGGCGATGGGCCTGGTCGTGGTGGACGGCCTGGTGATCCTGGCGCTGGTCGCCACCGGCTTCCGCACCGCGGTGTTCAACGCCGTACCCGCCCCGCTGAAGTCGGCCATCGCCGTCGGTATCGGCCTGTTCATCTCACTGATCGGGCTGGTCGACGCCGGCTTCGTGCGCCGGCTGCCGGACGCGGCGAACACCACTGTCCCGGTCGGCCTGGGCATCAACGGGTCTATCGGGTCCTGGCCGACCGCCGTGTTCGTCGCCGGCCTCATCATCACCGGCGTGCTGGTCGCCCGGCGGGTCCGCGGCGGGATCCTGCTCGGTGTGCTGATCACCACGGTGCTGGCCATCGTGGTCGAGGCGCTGGTGCACGCCGGACTGTCGCACGGCAGCAACCCGAAGGGCTGGGACCTCGGCTATCCGGCGGTGCCGCAGCACGTGCTCGGCCTGCCGGACCTGTCGCTGGTCGGCGCGTTCTCCTTCGGTGCGTGGACGCGGCTGCCGGCGATCACCGCGACGCTGCTGGTGTTCACCCTGGTGCTGGCGAATTTCTTCGACGCCATGGGCACCATGACCGGCCTGGGCAAGGAGGCCGGTTTCGTCGGCAGGGACGGTCAACTGCCCGGCGTCGGCCGGGCGCTGTTCGTGGAGGGCCTGGGCGCGGTGGCCGGCGGCGCCTGCTCGTCCAGTTCCAACACGGTGTTCGTGGAGTCGGCCTCCGGGATCGCCGAGGGTGCCCGGACCGGGCTGTCCAACGTGGTCACCGGGGTGCTTTTCCTCGCCGCGATGTTCCTCACCCCGCTGTACCAGGTGGTGCCGGTGGAGGCGGCGGCGCCCGCGCTGGTCGTGGTCGGCGCGCTGATGATCGCGCAGATCCGGGACATCGACTTCGCCGACTTCACGGTCGGCCTACCGGCCTTCCTCACCATCGTGGTGATGCCGTTCACCTACTCCATCGCCAACGGCATCGGCGCCGGCTTCGTCAGCTACGTGTTGCTGCGCACGCTGACCGGCAAGGCTCGCGCGATCCACCCGCTGATGTGGGTGGTGGCGGTGGCCTTCGTGGCCTACTTCGCGGTCGGCCCGATCCAGTCCGCGCTCGCACCCTAGGACACCGGGGACAGTTCGTGAGGTACACTAACGAGGTGGTGCAGTCCGCCCAGGAGAACCCCGGCCTGGCCAGCCGCCTCCGGCTGGCCGTGGTGCGGTTGAACCGGCGGCTGCGGGCGCAGCGCACCAGCTCGGTGGTCTCGCTCACCCAGCTCTCCGCGCTGTCCTGCCTGCACAAATGCGGCTCGCTCACCCCGGGTGAGCTGGCCGCCAAGGAGGGAGTCCAGCCGCCGTCGATGACCAGGGTCATCGCCGCGCTGGAGGAGCTGGGTTACGTATCGCGGCGGCCGCACCCCACCGATGGCCGGCAGGCGATCGTGGAGCTGACCGAGGCGGGCGTGGACTACATCGAGGCCGAGGTGTCCGCCCGCGAGGCCTGGCTCGACAAGCGTCTTGCCGAGCTGACCAGCGAGGAACGGGACCTGCTCGGCCGGGCGGCGGAGATCATCGATCGAATGGCGGGGCAGTAGACAGCGGAGGTGCCGGCGTACGTGGGCGGAAGCGGATCTGCCAGGAAAGAGCACATCTCGTACCCCACCGCATTCCCACCCACCGAGCCTGAGACCCGCCGCAGGACCCCCACACGGGGCATGTTCGCCTCGCTGCGCACCCGCAACTACCGCTACTACGCGTCCGGCCAGGTCGTCTCGCTGATCGGGGTGTGGATGCAGCGGGTGGCCCAGGACTGGCTGGTGCTCAATCTCTCGCACGGCAGCCCGGTCGCCCTCGGTATCGCCGCCGCGCTGCAGTTCCTGCCCACCCTGCTGCTGTCGCTGTGGGCGGGCGTGCTCGCCGACCGGATGGACAAGCGCAGGCTGCTGCTGGTGCTGGAATCCGGGCTCGGGCTGTGCGCGCTGGCGCTGGGCCTGCTCGACGTCACCGGCCTGGTCCAGCTCTGGCAGGTCTACCTGCTGTGCCTGGCGCTGGGCGCGGTGTCCGCGGTGGAGACCCCGGTGCGCCAGTCCTTCGTCGTGGAGATGGTCGGCCGGGAGCAGCTCACCAACGCCGTCGCGCTCAACTCGATGACGTTCAACCTGGCGCGGATGGTCGGCCCGGCGATCGCCGGAGTAATGATCACCGCGATCGGCACCGGCTGGGTGTTCCTGGCCAACGCGGCCAGCTTCGTCGGGGTGCTGGCCGGGCTCGCCGCCATGCGGCCGGACGAGCTGCACCGGGGCGATCCGGTGCCGGCCCGCAAGGGCCAGCTCGTCGAGGGGCTGCGCTACGTGCGCGGCCGGATCGACCTGGTCATCGTGCTGGCCATGGTGTTCTTCGTGAGCACCTTTGGGCTGAACTTCTACGTCAGCCTCGCCGTGGTGGCCCGCAACGTCTTCCACGGCCAGGCCGACGCCTACGGCTTCCTGTCCACCCTGCTCGCGCTGGGCACGCTGAGCGGCGCGACGCTGGCCGCCCGGCGCAGCGCCCGCAGCAAGCCCGGGCCGAAGCTGCTGGTCGTCGCCGCGCTGGCGTTCGGCGCGCTGGAGACCGTCTCCGGGGTGATGCCGACGCTGTGGACCGTGGGACTCGTGCTCATCCCCACCGGGATCGCCGCGATGACCTTCATGACCACCGCGAACAGCACCGTGCAGCTCGCCGTCAGCCCGGCCATGCGGGGCCGGGTGATGGGCCTGTACATGCTGGTCATGCTGGGGACCAACCCGATCGGCGGGCCGCTGATGGGCTGGCTGGCCGCGCACTTCACCGGACGGTCGCCGCTGGTCGTCGGCGGGGTGGTGACCGTGCTGGCCGGCGTCTTCGGTGGCCTGGTGCTGGCCGCCCGGGGCGGGGTCCGGAAGGGCACCCGCACCGCCTCGCCGCCGCGCGTGCTCACCGGGCCGCGGCGCGGCCCTTCACACCATCTCGCGCGGGCGGCGCACCAGCCCGTGCGCGACCAGTTCCACCACGGCCACGATCGCGATCGACTCGACCAGAAGTAGCCCGAGCAGCACGACCAGTTGCAGCGCGCCCGCCTGCCAGGCCGGTGCGCCGCCGAGCACCATGCCGACGAACGCCCCGGGCAGCGTGACCAGACCGACGGTGCGGGTCTGGTCCAGCGCGGGCAGCAGCGCGTCCGCCGCGGCCCTGCGCACCAGTTCGCGCACCGCCTCCGGCTCGGTGAAGCCCAGCGCGAGCGCCGCCTCGAACTCGCCGCGCCGCTGCTCCAGCGCGTCCAGCACGCGGCGCACGGCCAGCGTGCTCGCGGTCATCGCGCCGCCGAGCAGGATGCCACCCACCGGCACCAGCGTGGTCCCGCGCATCGGCAGCAGGCTGCTGCCCAGCAGCACCGCCATGGCCGGCGCGGTGCCGCCGAGCACTGCCACCGCCACCCAGGCGCCGCGCCACCCGGTGCCGGTGCGGGTGGCCGCGGTCGCGGTGGCCACGGTGGCCATCACCGCGAGGAACAGCCAGGACAGCGGCACCGACAGCAGCACGACGGCGACCACCGAGGACACCGCGGCGAGCTGCACGGTGGCCCGCAGCGCGGCCCGCAGCACCGGGCGGGCGCCGAACAGCGCGCCCTTCCAGCCCAGCACCGCGGCGGCGCCGGCGAACACCGCGCACACCAGTGCCAGCCGCCACCAGCTCTGCGCGATCGCCACCGCTCACCCCACACGATCAGTGGGCCAACCATCACCCACAGTGCGTCATTCAGTACCGGCCCAGCGGCCACGGGCCGCCAGGCTCGTGCGAGCGGCCGGTGTGGTGGGAGGCCCGGTGGACCGCACGGGGCCCGCCGAATGACGCGAACTTCGGAACAAGGCACAGTGTCGAGACGGGTGGGGGAACGGAGCTAGCGCCATCCGGGCTACCGCCCGCCGCCGTCCGGGTGGTCACCCGCCGATGGGCCAGGTGTGCACCGGTTCGCCCGCGTCCATCAACTCGATGTAGCGGCGCAGCATGTTGACCAGTGCGGTGGGCCGATCCTGGCCACCCTCCTCGAGCAGCGCCACGGTACGCCGCTGCCAGGTGGCCCCGGTGCGGCGGGTGAGGCAGCGCTGCTCGATCACCCCGAGGTAGCGCTCCCGTGCCGCGTCGGAGACACCGCAGTCCCGCAGCCCGTCGTGCGCCAGCGGCAGCAGCCGGCGCAGCACCAACTCGTCCGGCGGGATCCAGCCGATGCCCGGCCAGTACAGCTGCGCGTCCATGCCGCTTCGCGCGCCGGCGTAGAGGTTCTCCTCGGCCGCCTGAAACGACATCTGCGTCCACAGTGGACGCTCGTGGCGGGCCAGCGCGCGTTGCGCGCCGTAGAAGAACGCGGCGTTGGCAAGCAGGTCCACCACGGTGGGGCCGGCCGGCAGCACCCGGTTCTCCACCCGCAGGTGTGGGACCCCGTCTGCGGTGTCGTACACCGGCCGGTTCCACCGCCACACCGTGCCGTTGTGCAGCCGCAGCTCGGACAGTTGCGGGCAGCGGCCAGCCTCCAACGCGGCGACCGGGTCCTCCTCGGAGGTCTCCGGCAGCAACGCCTGGAAGTAGCGCACGTTCTCCTCGAACAGGTCGAAGATCGAGGTGATCCAGCGTTCCCCGAACCACACCCTCGGCCGGACACCCTGGTTCTGTAGTTCCTTCGGGCGGGTGTCGGTGGCCTGGAGGAACAGCGGAATGCGGGTCTCGTGCCAGAGCGCCTTGCCGAGCAGGAACGGCGAGTTCGCACCGATCGCGACCTGCACACCGGCAAGGCACTGCGCGGCGTTCCAGTGCGCGGCGAAGTCCTCCGGCGCCACCTGCAGATGCAACTGCGCCGAGGTACACGCCGCCTCCGGCAGGATCGACTCGGCGTAGCTGCGCAACCGTTCCGGTTGCCGGCCCGGCATGGCGGTGCCCTCCACGGAGAGCACCATCTCCTCGCCCCGCGCGGCGAAGATCTGGTCGTTGAGGATCGCGTACCGCGGGTTACTGGACAGCCACCGCCGGTCGAAATGCTCCCGGCCCAGGGTGGGCAGCATGCCGATCATCACCAGCCGGGCGCCCACGTCGTGCGCCTTGGCGTCGGCGCGCCGGATCGACCCGCGCAGTTCCTGCTCCAACTGCAGCGTCTCGTCCCCCGCGATGGGCCGCGGCCGAACGTTGATCTCCAGGTTGTGCTGGCTCAGTTCGGTGGTGAAGGAGGAGTCGCCGATCTTTTCCAGCACCTCGGCGTTGGTCATCGCCGGCCGCATCCCGTCGTCGACCAGGTTGAGCTCGATCTCCATGCCCATCTGTTGGCGGGGGAAGGAGAAGCTGTTCTCCGCCAGCATCCGGGCCAGCGCGTCCAGGCACCGCTGGATCTTGGCCCGATAGCGTTGACGATCATCCCGGCTGAACGCCCAGTTGGCTACTTCCCTTCCCATGCCGCCTCCCCTTCGGTCGGCCTGGTCGCCAGCAGCGTCGCGGACGCCAACCGTGACACAGGGATGGGTATCTCGCTAGCGGCCGAAATGGTGCACTCTGTCAATCGCTTCTACGTTGAGTGATTGACGGGGCACCGGCCCGGTTCGTCCGGTCACGGACTACCCGCCCGACCGTCGTCCCAGTCGAGGGCTGGGACACTGGGCACGTGGCGCACGTGATCGAGATCGACGACCCCGATGACGGGCGGCTGGCCGACTTCCGTGACCTCTCGACCGCGGACCGCCGCCCGGATCGTCCGGGCGGCCGGGGACTCGTTATCGCTGAGGGCGTCGTCGTGGTGCGACGACTCCTGGCCTCACCGTACCCGGTGCGGGGGCTGCTGGGCGTGCGTCGCCGGATCGACGCCCTGCTGCCCGATCTGGCCGGGCTGGACGTGCCGGCCTACGTCACCTCCGCCGCGGTGATGGCCGAGGTGGTCGGATTTCACCTGAACCGGGGAGTGCTGGCGGCCGCGGACCGGGCACCGCAGCCGGAGGTGGAAGCGCTGGCCGCCGGCGCGCGGCGGCTGGCCGTGCTCGAGGGCGTCGGCGACCACGAGAACCTGGGTGCGCTGTTCCGCAACGCGGCCGCGTTCGGCATCGACGGGGTGCTGCTCGGCGCGGGCTGCGCGGACCCGCTCTACCGGCGCAGCGTGCGGGTGTCCATGGGGCACGTGCTCCGGGTGCCGTTCGGCCGGTTCACCGCGTGGCCGCAGGAGTTGGACGTGCTGCGCCGGCACGGCTTCCGGGTCGTCGCGCTGACCCCGGGGCGGTCGGCCATCCCGCTGGCCGAGCTGACCGGGGGTGACGAGCGGCTGGCGCTGCTGTTCGGCTCGGAGGGGCCGGGCCTGTCCGAGGCGGCCATCGCCGCGGCCGACGTGGCGGCGCGCATCCCGATGACCGGCGACGTCGACTCGCTCAACGTGGCCACCGCCGCGGCGGTGGCCTTCTACGCGCTGACCGCGCCCCGCCTGGAGACGGCTCCGGGTAACCCGGTGCGGGCCCGTTCAGCCCGCTGAACGCCGGTTCGCGCTACCTTCACGGGGGGATGATGTCCGCGAGTCAGGGGAGGATTCGTCCGGTGGAGCTGCGTGCCCGGGCCGGCCGAGCGGTGCTGGCCGGCCGGCGGGTGGATGCGGGCGGTGAAACCGTCGAGGTCGCCCCGGACAGCCTCCCGCTCGGCGCCGACCTGTGCGACGCCCTGCACGAGTGGGCCCAGGTGGCGCAGGTGGTGGAGCGAGCCACCGCGAACGGCTCGGCGGGCACCGCCACCGCGCTGGTGTCCCGGCGCGGCCGGCAGCTCGCCAAGCGGCTGGCCGAGGTGATGGGCACGCCGGTCCGCTACACCGACCCGCTCACCGGCGAGGTGTTCGTGGTGCGCCAGCCCCCGGGGCAGCCGGCCGCTCCTGCCACACCGCGCCACCGCGCGCGGCGGTCCGCGCCGCGTACCCCGTGGGCGACCGGGCTCACGGTGAGTGCGTTCGCCGCCGCCGTGGTGGTGTTCGCCATGCTGACGCTGTCCGTCGGGCTGGCGAGGACCAACCCCTGGCTGGCGGTGGCGGCGAACGTGATGGTGGCCGGCGGGCTCGCCCCCTCGCTGTGGCTGGGCCGCAACGTGCTGGTGTGGCGCTGGGTCGCCTACGGCGTGGCCGGCGGCATCGTGCTGGCCTGGCTGGGCCTGCTGATCACCCTCGCGTTCTGACAGCCGCGAGTATGGGAACGCGCCGGGGCGAAGCCCCGCGATCGCGGGGGCGGGGCGCCTCATCAGGCACGACCGGAGTGCCGTGTCCCGGCGACGCGATCGCGGCGCGCGTTCAGGAACAAGCACTGACAGCCGGTCGCCCGGCACCACGGCACTAGTCACCCTGGCGCTGCAGCGCCAGCGACTCCCGCCACGCGTGGTGCAGGTCGGCGAACCGGCCGCCGGCACGCGCGATGAGCGCCCGGGGCGGGCCGTCCTCGACGATTCGCCCGCCGTCCACCACGAGCACCCGGTCGGCGATGAGCACGGTGGACAGCCGGTGCGCGATGATCAGCGCGGTCCGCTCGGCGAGCACCGTCTCCAGCGCCGCCTGCACCGCCCGCTCGGTGGGGATGTCCATGCTGGAGGTGGCCTCGTCCAGCACCAGTACCGCGGGGTCGGCGAGGAACGCCCTGGCGAACGCCACCAGCTGGCGCTGCCCCGCGGACAGCCGGCCGCCGCGCTTGCGCACGTCGGTGTCGTAGCCCTTGGGCAGCGCCGCGATGAACTCGTGCGCGCCGACCGCGGCTGCGGCCGCCTCGATCTCGGCGTGGCTGGCGTCCGGTCGGCCGAGCGCGATGTTGTCCGCGACCGACCCGGAGAACAGGAAGTTCTCCTGGGTGACCATGACCACGGCGCGGCGCAGCTCGGCGTCGGCCACGTCCCGGACATTCACCCCGTCCAGTGACACGGTGCCGGTGGTCGGGTCGTAGAAGCGCGCGACCAGCTTGGCGATGGTGGACTTGCCCGCGCCGGTCGGGCCGACCAGCGCCACCGTCTGACCGGCCGGCACGTGCAGGTCGAAGGCGGGTAGCACGACCGGCGTGCGCGGGCCGTAGCGGAACTCCACTCCGGCGAACCGGATCTCGCCGCGTGGCCGGGCCAGCGGCACCGGGGTGGCGGGCTCGGGCAGCTCCGGCACCTCCTCCAGCAGCCCGGAGATCTTCTCCAGCGCCGCCGCGGCCGAGGAGTACGCGTTGGCGAACATCGCCATGTCGTCCAGCGGGTCGTAGAACCGGCGCAGGTAGAGGGTGAACGCGGCGAGCACGCCGACCTCAAGGCCACCGTGCGCCACCCGCCACGCGCCGATGGCCAGCACCACGGCCAGCGACACGTTGCCCACCAGCCGCACCGCGAACACGAACCGGGCGGTGACCCGCATCGCCTCGGCGTTGGCCACCCGGAACCGGTCGTTCAGCTCACCCATGATCGACTCGTTGCGGCGTTCCCGGCCGAACGCCTGCACCGCGCGGATGCCGTTCATGGTCTCCACGAACTGGATGATCACCTTGGCGATCGCACCCCGGGTGTTCCGGTACGCCCGCCGGGACGCGCTGGTGAACCACCGGGTGACCAGGGTCAGCGGGACGAACCCGGCCAGCACCACCAGACCCAGCGGCAGGTCCAGCCACAGCAGCAGCCCGGCGATTCCGACCACGGAGAACACCGAGGACAGGAACCCGTCCAGGCCCATCTCCAGCAGGTCGTCCAGCGAGTCCAGGTCGCTGGTCAGCCGGGAGATCACCTTGCCGGACGTGTAGGACTCGTGGAACGACACGGACAGCCGCTGCACCTGGCGGAACACCCGTTGCCGCAGATCGAGCAGCAGGTCCTGGCCGACCCGGCCGGAGACCCGGAGGAACGCGTGCCGCAGCGCGGCCGAGGCCAGGCCGACTCCCGCGTACCCGGCGACGCACCAGGCCAGCGCCCCGGGCCGGCCGGCGACCGCGGCGGGCACGCCCCGGTCGATGGCCGCCGCGATCAGCAGCGGACCGGCCAGCTGGGCGGCGTTCTCCGCGATCACGATGGCCAGCGCGAGCAGCGAGGCGCCCAGCCGGGGCCGCAGCAGCGAACCGAGCAGCCGCCGCGACCGGGCCTGCAACTTCAGGCTGACCGCGTGGTCAAGCTCGGCCACGTCCTCGGCGGCCACCCCGCGCCAGGACTCGTCCTCGTCCGCCGGCTGCACTCGGACCGTGCTCTCCTGCGTGGTGCTCACCACGCGGCCACCTCCTCGTTGGGCCGGCCACCGGCTTCGGCGGCGGCGCCCGTCGTCAGCAGCGACCGGTACCCGGGGTGGTGGGTGAGCAACTCGGCGTGGCTGCCCACGGCGGCGATCCGGCCGCCGGCGAGCAGCGCGACCCGGTCGGCGAGCCGCACCGTGCTCGGCCGGTGCGCGACGATCAGCGCGGTGGTGTCCCGCAGCACCCGGCGCAGCGCGGCCTCCACCTCGGCCTCGGTGTGCACGTCCAGCGCGGACAGCGGGTCGTCCAGCACCAGCACCGCCGGCCGGCCGACCACCGCCCTGGCCAGCGCCAGCCGCTGCCGCTGCCCGCCGGACAGGGACAGGCCCTGCTCGCCGATCCGGGTGGCCAGGCCCCAGGGCAGCGCGTCGACGAACTCCTCGGCGTGCGCCACCCGCAGCGCCGCGCGGATCTCGGCTTCGGTGGCCTCCGGCCGGCCGAGCGCGACGTTCTCCCGCACGCTCATGGAGAACAGCACCGGGTCCTCGAACGCGGTGGCCACGACGCGGCGCAGGTCGGCCAGGGCGAGGTCGCGGACGTCGATCCCGTCCACGGTGATCCGGCCGCCGGTGACGTCGGCCAGCCGGGGCACCAGCGCGGCCAGCGTGGTCTTGCCGGACCCGGTGGCGCCGACCAGGGCGACCGTCTCGCCCGGCCGGATCTCCAGGTCCACCCCGCGCAGCACCTCGGCCGACGCGCCCGGGTAGCCGAACCGGACCCCCTCCAGGCGCAGCGCGCCGCGCGGCGCCGCGGGCAGCGGCCTCGGGCGCGGCGGGCCGCCGACCGTCCGCGGCGCGTCCCGCACCTCCCAGTACCGCTCGCACGCCGACGCCGCCTGGTTGGCCTCGGCGAGCAGCCAGCCGATCGAGTCGGTGGGCCAGCGCAGGTAGGTGCTCACCGTGACCACCGCGACCAGGGTGCCCACCGTCATCGCACCGTGCGCGATCGCCGCCGTGCCGGCCGCGATCTGCCCGGCGAGCGCCAACTCGGGCAGCGCGATGATCACCGCCCAGAGCAGGGCCAGGATGCTGATCTTGTACAGCTCGGTGCCGCGCAGCTCGCGGGCCTGCCCGGCGAACCGGGCGGCGAGGTCGGGGCCCCGCCCGAACGCCTTGAGCACCCGGATGCCGAGCACCGCCTCCTCCACCGTGGTGGCCAGTTCGCCCTGCTGGTCCTGGGCGCGCCGGGCGGCCACCTTGAACCGCGACTCGTACAGCACCGAGACGATCACCAGCGGCACCGCCCCGGCGACCATGATCACGCCGGCCAGCGTGGACAGCGCGAAGAGCACCCCGATGCCGACCAGCAGTGTCAGCCCGTTGACGATGAGGAAGGTCAGCACGAACGCGACGAACCGGCGGACCGTGGACAGGTCGCCGACCGCTCGGGAGAGCAACTGCCCGGACTGCCACTGGTCGTGGAAGGCCACCGGGAGCCGCTGCAGGTGGTGGTACAGGTCGGCGCGCATGCGCGCCTCGATCGTCGTGGTCGGCCGGGCGACCAGCCGCCTCCGGACGAAGAACAACCCGGCCTCCGCCGCGCCGAGCGCCAGCACCACGGCCACCAACCAGGGCAGGTGGCCCGCGTCGTGGTGGGCGATCGGCCCGTCCACGATCCGCTGGGTGACCAGCGGGATGGTCAGACCGCAGAGCATCGAGGCGAGCGCGGCGAGCGCGGAGCCGATCAGCGGCCAGCGTTCCGGCCACACGTAGGGGCCGAGCCGGCGCAGGGCGGCCAGCGTGGATCGTCGTCGGATTCGTGGATGGTCTGCCCGGGCAGCCATGAAGTCCCCCTCACACCAGGAGTGACGGTACAAACGAGCCCGCGGGTCGGCATCCGGTTTTCGCCCGGGGGCAAGCTGCCGGCTCCAGTGCGGTAGAGGTCAAGCGGTTGCGACCGGTCGGGTGGCCGGCATCATCGGCGGTATGGGCCAGCCGGAACCGGTGCGCTACCTGCGATCGGAACCCACCATGGCGTTTCCCCGCGGCCGGCTGCTCGCCCAGCGCGGCGAGCGGATCTTCCTGCTCGCCACCGACGGGTGGATCCGCACCGGGCGCGGTCGGCCGCCCGGCGCCAGCCGGTTGAGTCGGAAGCAGGCCGAGACGTGGTGCGCGGAGGAGGACCTGGACGCCGCCCTGCTGGACGACGTCCCCGCCTACTAGGAACCCCGGCGGCTAGCCGCGCTGGGAACGCACCCCGAGCAGCACGTCCTCCCAGGACGGCACGATGGGGTGCCCCTTCTTGCCGCGGCGCGGGGCCGGCTCGCTCTTCCGCCCGTTGTTCTGCGGCTTGGCCGCGGCCGGCTCCGGCTCGGGGGCCGGCGGCGGCTGCTCGGCGGCCGGCTTGGTGCGCTCCGCGGCGGGCCGCGGCTCCGGCTCCGTCCTGGCCTCGGCCGTCGCCTTGGACTTGGCCCTGCTCCGCGACTTGGGTGGTGCCGCCGGCTCCGGCTCGGGACGCCGGGCGGCCGGCTCGGCCGGCACCGCCGGGTGCTCGGCGGCCTCCAGCGCCAGCGCCTGCTTGGCGAGTTCGGTCACCGGCCGCACGGTGCGCAGCGTGCGGTTCGGGTTCGGGTCCATCAGGTCGGCGGCCAGGTCGTCCATCGTGGTGACCGTGCCGCCCTGCGCGCCGGGGTGGAACACCCAGTGCGCCCGGTTCTCCGACCGGCCGGCCTGCCAGCGGAGCTGGATCACCCAGCGGCCGTCCTCGCCGCGCCAGGAGTCCCAGTTCGTCCCGGCGTAGTCCTGGCCGCGCAGGCCGAAGGCGTGCGCCACCACCTCACCGAGGGTCTGCACGTCCGGCCCGTCCTCGCGGACCGGGTGGGCGCGCTGCGCCAGCTCCGCCATCCGCGAGCGCTCCAGCAGCACCGGGTAGGCGAACCGCTCCACGCGGCTGGTGGGCAGGCCGGCGGCCGAGGCCACCTGCTCGACGGACTCTCCTGCGCGGATACGCGCCTGGATCTCACGGGGACGCATCTGGCTCTCCAGCTCGACCTCGATCTGGCCAAGTCGGGTGATGTCACCCCGGGCGGCCGCGCGCAGCCGCTCGTCCGCGGGAACCGTGAAGCGCTCACCGCGTGCCGGGTCCTCGAGGATGACGGTCTTCCCGTCGTCGTCGAGCCCGACCACCCGCAGCGCTCGCATCACGGCCTCCCCGATGACTTCACCTCGCCAGGTGCGGACGGTAGTTCGGCGTGCCTACTTGACGAGCGAGGCGCGCCGAGCCTGGTGAGATCCACCCCGCGATCATGCCTCATCCGGGGGTCTTCCGCATCCCATTCGGCGCTTCTTCCGAAACGCGGGGGGTGCCGGGGCCGGTCAGCCCAGGCGCTCGACGACCCAGTCCACGCAGCGGGTGAGCGCGGTCACGTCGTCCGGCTCGATCGCCGGGAACATACCGACGCGAAGCTGGTTGCGGCCCAGCTTGCGGTACGGCTCCACGTCCACGATGCCGTTGGCGCGCAGCACCTTGGCCACCGTGGCCGCGTCCACCGTGTCCACGAAGTCGATCGTGCCGACCACCTGGGACCGCTTGGCCTCCTCCGCCACGAACGGGGTGGTGTACTCGGTGCCCTCGGCCCACGAGTACAGCCGCGCGGAGGACTCGGCGGTGCGCTTGGTGCACCACTCCAGCCCGCCGCTCGCCAGCATCCACTCGATCTGGTCGGCCAGCAGGAACAGGGTGGCCACCGCCGGGGTGTTGTACGTCTGGTCCTTGCGGGAGTTGTCCAGTGCGGTGGTCAGCGACAGGAACTCCGGCACCCAGCGGTCCGACTCGGCGATCTCCGCGACCCGCTCCAGCGCCGCCGGGCTGAGCAGCGCCAGCCACAGCCCGCCGTCCGAGGCGAACGACTTCTGCGGCGCGAAGTAGTACACGTCGAAGTCGGCGGCGGCCACCGGCAGCCCGCCCGCGCCGCTGGTCGCGTCGATGGCGATGAGCTTGCCCTCGCTACCGGCCGGGCGGGTGGGCGGCACCATCACCCCGGTCGACGTCTCGTTGTGCGCCCAGCCGATCAGGTCGACGCTCGGGTCGGACACCGGCTCCGGCGCGTCCCCCGGCTCCGCCTTCACCACCACCGGGTCGGCCAGGAAGGGCGCTCCTTGCGTGACCTTGGCGAACTTGCTGGAGAACTCGCCGTAGGACAGGTGCAGGGCGCGCTCGCGCACCAGGCCGAACGCGGCCGCGTCCCAGAACGCCGTGGTCCCGCCGTTGCCGAGCACCACCTCGTAGCCCTCGGGCAGGGAGAACAGTTCGCGCAGGCCCGCGCGGACCCGGCCGACCAGCGACTTCACCGGCTTCTGGCGGTGCGAGGTGCCCATCACTGCGGCACCCTCGGCGGCCAGCGCCGCCAACTGCTCGGGGCGCACCTTGGAGGGACCGCAGCCGAAACGGCCGTCGGAGGGCTTCAGGTCATCGGGAAGCCGCAGGGTGGTGCGGTCGGCGGTCTGCGTCATGTCGGCGCCTTTCGTTGAGCCAGAACCGAGGGACAACCGCGGGCCGGCGCCGTTGCCGGACAGGGTGCCAGTGCGGGTCGCCGGTACCGACCGGCGACCACGGGCCACCAGGCCCGTGCGGCCGGTCCGTGTGGTGGCAACACCGTGAGCATCGGCTCCCTCGAGCACCGAACGACCCGAACATCTGGGCAGGCACAGTGTTGCAGGCCGATGACGAACCGGTGACCCCAGGGGTGTCGCAGGCCACATTCCGGGTGGTCGGCGGTGCGTCGCGTGGTCACCCGTGGGTGATCTCGTCCCAGCCGGGTACCTCGTCGGGGCGACGTGGCCCCGGCCCGACGTAGCGGGCGGACGGGCGCACCAGCCGGCCGGTGGCCTGCTGCTCCAGGATGTGCGCGCACCAGCCGGCGGTGCGGGCGCAGGTGAACATCGCCGGCATCATGTGCGGCGGCACGTCGGCGAAGTCCAGGATCACCGCCGCCCAGAACTCGACGTTGGTCTCGATGGCCCGGTCCGGCCGGCGTTCCCGCAGCTCGGCGAGGGCGGCCTGCTCCAGGGCCTCGGCCGCCTCGTAGCGGCGGGCGCCCAGCTCCCGGCAGGTCCGGCGGAGCACCCGGGCGCGCGGGTCCTCCGCCCGGTAGACGCGGTGCCCGAAGCCCATCAGCCGCTGGCCGCGGTCCAGGATGCCCCGCACCACGGCCCGCGCGTCGCCGACCTTCTCCACCTCCTCGATCACCGGCAGCACCCGGGCGGGCGCCCCGCCGTGCAGCGGGCCGGACATCGCGCCGATCGCGCCGGACAGGCAGGCGGCCACGTCCGCGCCGGTGGAGGCGATCACCCGGGCGGTGAAGGTGGACGCGTTCATGCCGTGCTCCGCGGCGGACACCCAGTACGCGTCCACCGCCTTGACGTGCGCCGGGTCCGGTTCGCCGCGCCAGCGGGTCATGAACCGCTCGGTGATCGTGGTGCACTGGTCGATCCGGGACTGCGGCACCGCGGGCCGGCCGATGCCGCGCGCCGACTGGGCCACGTAGGAAAGCGCCATCACCGCCGCCCTGGCGAGCTGCTCGCGGGCCTGGTCCCGGGAGATGTCCAGCAACGGCTGGTAACCCCAGATCGGCGCGAGCATGGCCAGCGCCGCCTGCACGTCCACCCGGACGTCGCCGGAGTGCACCGGGATGGGGAACGGCTCGGCCGGCGGCAGGCCGGGCCCGAACCGGCCGTCCACCAGCAGCGCCCACACGTTGCCGAAGGTGACCCGGCCGGCCAGGTCCTCGATGTCCACGCCCCGGTAGCGCAGCGCGCCGCCGTCCCGGTCCGGCTCGGCGATCTCCGTCTCGAAGGCGACCACGCCCTCCAGGCCCGGGCGGAAGCCGGTGTCGCCGCCCTCGGGCTGCTGCTGTGCGCCCACCTACGCCCCTTTTCCGGTGCTCCGACTCCATTGTTCCGGCCGGCGGCGGGTGGCGGTGCGGCAACCCGGAACGGCCGCCGCAACGATCCCCCGGAAGCGGGCGCCTCGGCAATCGTCCGGGCGCGGTGGCGTGCGTCACGACTGGTCACGATTCAGCGTCGGCCGCCGCCCGGTGGTTCGGCACGCGGAAGGCGGCGGGCGCTGCCCGAGGCCGCCGCGCACCCGGGCTGGGCCGCGTGCGGCGAAGGCATCGATCCGCGCACCACCGGTGGCGCAGGACGATGCCGTGACGGCCGCCGCGATGCGGAACGCCCGAAGCGGGATTCTGAATTGTTCTCGGAATGGATTCCGTTGACGTTTTCGTACGCACCGTCATTTCCTGGGTGTCGGGCATCACTGGGGAGGTGGTTTCGCCGGTCGCTGCCAGGCCGTACGGTCCACCGACACGGCGTTTACCACTGCTCGTCCGGGGAAGGTGATCGGTATGGCGAGGTCGGACATCGCGCTCGAACTGCCGAAGATGCGGGCCTCCTACGAGGGCGGCTCGCTGGACGAATCCGAACTGGCGGACACCTGGTACGAGCAGTTGCAGCGCTGGCTGGACGAGGCGGCGAACTTCGGTCTGGCCGAGCCGAACGCGATGGTGCTGGCCACCTCCGACCCGCAGGGTCACCCGTCCTCCCGGACCGTGCTGGCCAAGGGCCTGGACGAGCGCGGGCTGGTGTTCTTCACCAACTACACCTCGGCGAAGAGCCACGACCTGATGGCCACCCGGTACGCCGCGGCCACCTTCCCGTGGTTCGCCATGCAGCGGCAGGCCAACATTCGCGGCACGGTGGAGAAGGTCGACCCCGCCGAGACGGCGGCCTACTGGTTCAGCCGGCCGCGCGGCTCCCAACTCGGCGCGTGGGCGTCGCCGCAGTCCCGGGTGGTGGCGGACCGGGGCGTGCTGGAGTCCGCGCTGGCCAACATCGAGCGGCAGTTCGCCGACGCGGAGCGAGTACCCGTGCCGCCGCACTGGGGCGGCTGGCGGATCCGCCCGGAGATCGTGGAGTTCTGGCAGGGCCGGGAGGACCGGATGCACGACCGGCTGCGCTACCGGCTCAACCGGGACGGCTGGAAGATCGAGCGGCTCGGCCCGTAGCTCAAAGCTCGAGCGGTGGGCCGGTCAGCCGCGCCCCGCGTCCCGGGTGTCCGCCCACGGTTCGATCCTCGCGCGACCCGTGAATTGTCGGCATGTGACGCCGGCCATCCGGTAAACCGATTGCCAGCGGCGGTCGTTGCCCTACGCTAAGGAAACGTGAGTGCGGGGAGTGGGGCGGCGCGGGACGAGACCATCGACCACACCGCACCACCCACCCGCACCGGGCTGCGCCGGCTGCTCGGCGCGGTGGTGCTGGACACGCGCCCGCTGCGGGTCGCGCCGTTCCGCCGGCTGTGGGCCTCCACCGCGGTCACCGCGATCGGCAGCCAACTCACCGCGGTGGCCGTGCCCAAGCAGGTGTTCGACCTCACCGGCTCGTCCGGGTACGTCGGGCTGTCCGGAGCGGTCGCGCTGGTGCCGCTGCTGGTGTTCGGCGTGTGGGGCGGTGCGGTCGCGGACGCGGTGGACCGGCGCAGGCTGTTGCTGGTCACCAACACCGGCCTGGCGGTGACCTCGGCGCTGCTGTGGCTGCAGGCCGCGGTCGGGCTGGGCTCGGTGTGGGTGGTGCTCGCCCTGCTCGGCCTGCAGCAGGCGTTCTTCGCGGTGAACCAGCCCACCCGCAGCGCGTCGATCGCCCGGCTGGTACCGGTCGAGCAGTTACCGGCCGCCGCCGCGCTCGGCTCCACCGTGTTCACCTTCGGCGCGGTGTTCGGGCCGTTACTGGCCGGCGCGCTGCTGCCCGCCGTCGGGCTGTCCACTTTGTACCTCGCGGACGCGCTGGCGCTGTGCCTGGCGCTGTGGTCGGTGTGGCGGCTGCCGCCGCTGCCGCCGCTGGACTCCGCGCCCCGCCGGGCCGGGCTGCGCGACGTGGCGGACGGGTTCCGCTACCTCGCCACCCGCGGCGTGCTGCTCGCCTCGTTCCTCGCGGACGTCATCGCCATGGTCGCCGGCATGCCACGGGCGCTGTTCCCGGAGATGGCCGAGCGCAGCTTCGGCGACCCGCCCGGGGGCGGCTCGGCGCTCGGCTGGCTGTACGCGGCGATCCCGCTGGGCGCGCTGCTCTGCGGGCTGTGCTCCGGCTGGCTGTCCCGGGTCTCCCGGCACGGAGTCGGGGTGACCGCGGCGGTGGTGGCGTGGGGCCTGGCCATGGTCGGCTTCGGGATCGCGCCCTCGCTGCCGGTCGCCGCCGGCTGCCTGGCGGTCGGCGGCGCGGCGGACATGGTCAGCATGGTCTTCCGCAACGCCATCCTGCAGGCCGCCGCCACGGACGAGATGCGCGGCCGCATGCAGGGTGTCTTCACCGTGGTGGTCGCCGGCGGCCCACGGCTGGCGGACCTGATGCACGGTACGGTGGCGGCCGCGGTCGGCACCCGGTGGGCCGCCTCCGGCGGCGGGGTGCTGGTCGTGCTGCTGATGGTGCTCTCGGTCGTGCTGCTGCCCGCCTTCTGGCGGTATCGCGCGCCCACCGGCGCGGATCACTGACCCGCGTTCCGCGGAACTCACCCGAGGGCGGACGCGCGATCGTTACGGTGTGCGGCGTGCTGAGCGTGCGCGGGCTGACCAAGGTCTACGGCGGCCGACCGGTGGTCAACCAGGTGAGCTTCGACCTGCAGCCGGGGACGGTGACCGCGTTCCTCGGCCCGAACGGCGCGGGGAAGTCCACCACCCTGCGGATGATCTGCGGGCTGACCGTGCCGACCGCCGGTGAGGCCCGAATCGGCGGCCGGCCGTTCACCGCGTGGCGCAACCCGTGCTACGCGGTGGGTGCGCTGCTGGACGCCTCGGCGACCCATCCGGGCCGGACCGGGCGCGGCCAGCTGCGGATGGCCGCCCGGCTCGCCGGGCTGCCGCCGCGGCGGGTGGACGAGGTGCTGGACATGGTCGGCCTGACCGGGTTCGCCAACCGCCGGATCGCCACCTACAGCCTCGGGTTGCGGCAACGCGTCGCGCTGGCGCACGCGTTGCTCGCCGACCCGCCGCTGCTGCTGCTCGACGAGCCGATCAACGGGTTGGACCCGGACGGCATCCGGGCCATTCGGGGCCTGCTGCGCATGCACGCCGCGCGGGGCGGAACCGTGCTGCTGTCCAGCCACCTGCTGTCCGAAGTGGACCAGACCGCGGACCGCGTGCTGGTGATCAACGGTGGGCGGATCGTGGCGGACGGCCCGATGGACATGCTCACCTCGACCACCGACCGCTGCCTGGTCCGCGCGAAGGACATGAACCAACTCGCCGAGGTGCTGCGCTGGGCCGGCATCGAGGTGCAGCCGCGACCGGACGGGTTCCTGCTCGCCTGCGCCGGCGTGGAGCAGGTCTCCGACGTGACCTTCGAGGCGGGCATCCGGCTGCTTGGCCTGCGCGAGGAGCAACGCAACCTGGAGGACGTGTTCTTCCAGCTCACCGAGGGGACACCAGGGTGACCGGCCCGCATCACGACATCTCGTCCGGGGCGTACCCCGGCCAGGTCTCCGGACCGCAGCCCGTCCCGAGCGCGCCGTGGCCCGCCGGGACCGGACCGCATGCCGTGCCGTCCGGACCCCATGCCGTGCCGGCCGCGCCGCAGCAGTCGACGGCCGGGCCGCCGGGTGGCTGGAGCTACGGGTTACCGCCGGGCGCGCGGCCCGAGCTGGTCAACACTCCGATCGGACAGGCCGGGGCGCTGGCCAACTCGGCGTGGCAGCAGCGCGCCGACCGCCGCGTGCCGTTCCCCGCGCTGGTCGCCGTGGAGCTGCGCAAGCTGTTCGGCACCGTGTCCGACCGGATCATGCTCGCCCTGGCTCCGCTGTACCTGGCCGGCGTCACCCTGTTCGGGCTGCTCACCGTCGCCAGTGCGCCGGCGACCGCGGCGCAGCAGGTGCTCGGCGCGGTGGTGGGCGCCGAGTTCGGCGGGATGCTGGTACACGCCACGGTCATCAAGGTGATCGGCGGGGAGTGGCACTACCGCAGCGTTCAGCTCACCCTGCTGCTCCAGCCGTCCCGGCTGCGCTACGCGGCCGCGCAGGCCGGGGCGCTCGGCGTGGTCTGGTTGACGCTCACCGCCGCCGAGTTCGGCGTGTTCTACCCGGTGGCGGTGTCGCACATCGGCCAGTCCGGCTTCCAGCTCTACCTCAACCAGCGGATCGGCTGGGTGCTCGCGGTGATCGCGGTGGGGAACCTGCTGAGCCTGCTGGTGTGCCTGGCGGTGGCGTTGCTGCTGCCCAACCCGACCGCGGGGATCACCGTGTACTACGTGGTGACCGTGCTGCTCGCGTTCCGCTTCGAGCCGTGGCCGGTGGTGTGGTTCCTGGACCCGTTCGGGCTGCTGAACCTGCTGGCGGGCACGCGGTCTGACGCGTTGCCGGTGCTGACCGGCACGCTGCTGCTGGCCGGCGTGCTGACCCTCGGCGTGCTGTCCCTGCGCGGACGCGACGCCCGGTGATCAGCCGACCCGGCTGCCGCCGCCCGGATCCCGCGCTGCGAGCACCTGCAGCGCGAGCTGCTCGGCGCGGGCACACCGGGTGCGGCGCACCGCGTCGAGGTCGTTGGTGCCGCGGTACGGCCCGATCTGCACGACCAGCGGGTTGACCGAGCCGACGTCCACCACCAGCGCGCACTGGTCCGCGTACGGCTCCGGGTAGTCGCCGCCCACGTACTCCACGGCGTAGTAGCGACCGTCGAGGATCTTCCGCTGGAAGCTGGCCAGCCCGGTGTACATCGAGCCGGGCACGCCCTGGTCCTTGACGTTGGCCCGCCAGAACTCGCCGAACGGCTGCGTCGCGCCCGCGACGACCGTCTGGTCTTCGTCCGGGAACGAGCAGCCACCGTTGACCTGCTGGCTCGGCCTGCGGTACGCGTCGTCGCCGGACAGCCCGAGCCGGGCGGCGAGCTGGGCGTCGATGTCCAGGCACTCCTGACCGGGCCGAATGACCGGCCGCCGGTTGGTGCGGAACTCCACCTGGTCGTAGGGGATCACGTCGGGGGACAGCGTGGCGGCGCGGCCGGGCGGGGGGTCGGGCTGGGCCGGCACCCCGCACGCGCCGAGCGCGGTGAGCAGGAACAGGCCGGCGGGCACCAGGTTGCGGATCGACACGGGCACCAAGTCCAGCACAGCGCCGCCGCAACCGGGCGCGGTTCGCCGAAGATGAGCCGGACGGCGGGCGGTACCGCATCCCGCTGATCATCAGCGGAGCGCCGATCAGATCAGCGCCGCGTAGAGGCTGCCGCCGACGGCGGCGCCCACGATCGCACCCACGACGACCTGGGCCGTGGTGTGGTCCCGGACGCGCACGCGTGACCAGGAGATCGCGGCGACCAGCGGCGCGAGCGCCCACATGATCGGCGTGTACGTCACGGCGAGGACCACGACCGCCCCGGCGGCGACCGCCGCGTGCATGCTGATCTTCCACCTGGCGGTGATCGCGCCGGTGACGAACAGCGAGGTCAGCATGCTGATGTCGAGGGCGGTGAGTAACCACGGGGCGCCCAGCACGAACAGCAGCGCCAGCCCCACCGTGCTGGAGACGATCAGTGCCAGGAAGGGCACCAGGCGGCCGTCGCGGTTACGCACGTGGTGCCCGTCCCACCGGCCCGTTCGGGCTCCCCACACGATGACCCCCATCGGGAGGATGCTGCTGGTGACCGACACCAGCAGTCCCCAGGCGATCATGCCGCCTGGGGAGTGGGTCGCCCGCCAGGCGACGGCCAGCGGCAGCACCAGCACGATCACCCACGGGGCGAGCACCTCCGTGATCACCCGGGCGAGCACGTCCGGCGCGGTGCGCCGCGCCGGAGGCTCGGCCGCGCCAGGGCCGTCCGGTTCGCGGTCGTGCCCGACGACGGGTTCAGCGCTGCTCACGGGACTCCTTCCCCCTTGCGGGACACGGTCATGGTCGGAGAGCAGGTGACGACGGTACGCACGCGCGACTCGCCGCAGCCACGCGGTCTCCGCCGCCAGGTCCTCGGCCTGGTGTTCGGGTGGCCGCGGCACCGCGACCGCCGGGGCGGCACCGGCCCGCCGGGCTCGCAGCGCCGCGGCGATCTCGGCTGCCTCGGCAGCGGCGGCGGGGTCGGGCCGGCGACCGTGGTTCTCCGGCCGGGCCGCCGCACCGGTCGACGGGTCGCGGTACGGGGCGAGCAGCAGCAGGCCGTCGCGGATCTCGATGACGCGGCGCGCGAGGCGCCATCCGATGTCGCGCGGCTGGTCGGTGTCTGACTCGCCGGCGGCCTGCGTGATCTCCGGAATGGCATCACGCAGGGCCGCCCACAGCGGGTGCAGCACCCGGTAGGCGCGGTGGTGCCGGAGCCAGCGGAGGGGAGCCGCGGCGACCGGCCCCCAGGTCGGCATGGTGCTTCCGATCGCGACCAGGCCGATACAGGCGGCGGAGAGGTTCGCCGAGACCGGGTTCTCCACCGCCAGCGGGCGCCCGGTGAGGTACACGACGACGGCGGCCGTGCACTTGGCGATGGCCCAGCACACGCAGAACCCGGCGCCGATTTGCACGACAGTGAGGCCGCGCCGCAGCCACGGGCGGTCGGACAGCCGGATGTAGTCGTGGATCAGGCGAATGAACTGGCCCGCGGCGAAGCCGACGTACCCGCAGAACAGCAGGACATAGCCGAGCACGTGCGGATCGCCGGCGTACGCGGCGACGAAGTCGGGGCTGGACGCGGGCAGCGGTGCGCTGGCCAGCAGCACGGTCATCGCCGCCAGCGCGGCCAGCAGGATCCCGGCCTGCCGGCGGATCGCCCGCGACACCCTTCCCGGCGCCAACACGGTATGGCTGAGCAGGCAGTGCACGAAGAACGCGGCAACCATGGCGAGCCCGTTGCCGGCCAGCCGGGTGGCGTTCGGAAACGGTTCGACGGGTGCGGTGAGGCGCAGCGTCCCCGGCGCGATCATCGCGGCGGAAACCCCGACGGCCGCGATGGCGAGGCACAGGTACACCCACCCTCGCCCAGCTCAACCAGAACCGTCGGAAGTACCAACCGCCGGCACCGTGGGCCTGTTCCCGGAACCCACCCGATCGCGGCGAGCACGGTCTCACGTCCCGCTGGCGGGCTTGCGGCGGCGCCGCCGGTCACGCGGCTGGGCCTGGTAGGCGGCGAGGTGGTCGACCATGGCGCTGACCGCGTTGCGGTGTTCCGGGCTGAGGGCACTGATTCGCTGCGCGATCTCGCCCTCCTCGGTGTTTCGCCAGTCGATCACCCTGCTGATCTGGGCGTCGACCTCGCGGGCCACCTCGTCGTCGAAGAAGTAGGCCGGAGGTACGCCGAAGAAGTCGGCCAGCGCCTCGATGTGGTGCATCCGCGGGTGGGGCTGCCGTCCGGCGGCGAGCTGCTGGACGAATCCGGCGGTCATCGCCCCCTCGTGGTCCTTGATGCCCGCCTCGATCTCCCGGTAGCTGTACGGGCCCCGGTTCGGCGGATGGACCGTGGCGATCAGGTGACCCAGCTTCTCGGCGAAGCTCCGCCTGCGCCGTTCGGATCCGCTCATGCCACCCCCACCCCTCCCGGCTGTCAACAGTTGTCCTTGTCTGGATATCACACCGCATACAGCCATTGACAGTGCCCGCCGGGCTTTGCTTACATCGTCGTGCGTCCTGTCAACAAATGAATACAGTCCAGGGGAGGGGGCGAGGCCGTGCCGACCGGGGGAGCGGGCGCCCTCCGGCAGGTGGGGGTCTGCCGGATAAGGCGTCCCGCGGTCGGCACGGCCCACGCCCGCCGGCCGTGTCCGGCCGGCTGTGCCGCCAGGTCCTAGAGTCACGGGCGTGACTGGGCCGACCGGGCGGCAACGGGAGATCGTGGACGGTTCGGCGCGCGCGGTGGTGACCGAGGTCGGCGCCGGGCTGCGGGTGTTCGAGGTGGACGGCGTGCCGTTCGCGGAGAGCTACCCGGAGGACGCGTCGCCGCCGATGGGCGCGGGCTGCGTACTGGTGCCGTGGCCGAACCGGGTGGCCGGCGCCCGCTGGACGCTGGACGGCGAGCCACAGCACCTGGAGGTCACCGAACCCGCCCGCGGCAACGCGATCCACGGCCTGGTCCGGAGGCGGCCGTGGCGGGTGGTCGAGCACACCGGCTCGTCGGTCACCCTGGAGATCGACGTCGAGCCGGCGCCGGGTTGGCCGGTGCCGCTGCGCACCACGATCACGTACTCCGTCGACGGTGCCGGGCTGACCGTCACGCACGCGGTGGAGAACGTCGGCGACCGCGCGGTCCCGTTCGGCGTCGGCACCCACCCGTATCCGAGGGCCGGCCGGTCCGCCACGGACGACTGCGAGCTACGGCTGGCCGCGTCCACCGTGTTGCCCCTGGACCCGGACCGGATGGTGCCCTCCGGCCCGGCGCGGCCGGTGGACGGCACCGACCTGGACTTCCGGTCCGGGCGGCCGCTGGCCGGGGTGAACCTGGACACGCCGTTCGGCGGCTGCCTGCCCGAGGACGACGGGGTGGTGCACCACCGGCTCACCGGGCCGGACGGCGGTGTGGAGTTGTGGGCCGACCCGGACTTCCGCTGGGTGCAGGTGTACACGCCGGACGCCTTCCCCGGCCGCGGCCGCGCCGTCGCCGTGGAGCCGATGACCTGCCCGCCGGACGCGCTGAACTCCGGGATCGACCTGCTCACGCTGACCCCCGGCGAGCGGTGGAGTGGCCGGTGGGGGCTCCGGCCGCTGGGCTGAGCGGGGAGTCGATCCTTTCCCCGGCCCGCACTGGCCGTTAGCGTGGCTAACCATGGATATCGCGATCACCGGTGGCTACGTGGTGCCCGTCGACGGCGAACCCGTCGGCGGCGGCATCGTGCTGATCAGGGACGGCAGGATCGCCGCGGTCGGCGCGGACGCGGACGTCGACGTACCCGACGACGCCCAGGTCGTGGACGCGGCGGGCGCGTGGGTGCTGCCCGGCTTCGTCGAGGCGCACGGCCATCTGGGCGTCTACGAGGAGGCCGAGGGCTGGGAGGGCAAGGACGGCAACGAGATGACCGACCCGAACGGCGCCCGGCTGCGCGCGCTGGACGGGATCAACCCGGCGGAGACCGGGTTCGCCGACGCGCTCTCCGGCGGGGTGACCACCGCCGTGATCAAACCCGGCTCGGGCAACCCGATCGGCGGGCAGACCGTCGCGGTGAAGTGCTGGGGCCGCACCGCCGACGAGATGGTGGTCAAACATCCGGCCAGCGTGAAGAGCGCGCTGGGGGAGAACCCGAAGCGGGTGTACGGCGAGAAGGACAGGCTGCCGTCCACCCGTCTCGGCGTGGCCGCGGTGATCCGGGACGCGTTCATCCGCGCCCAGGACTACCGGGCAAAGCGGGACCACGCCGCCGCCGAGGGGACCCCGTTCGACCGGGACCCCACGCTGGAGGTGCTGGTTCGGGTGCTGGACGGGGAACTGCCCTGGTCGCAGCACTCGCACCGGGCGGACGACATCGCCACCGCGGTGCGGCTCGCCGAGGAGTTCGGCTACCGGCTGATCGTCAACCATGGCACCGAGGGCCACCTGCTCGCCGACCTGCTGGCGGAGAAGGGCATTCCGGTGATCATCGGGCCGCTGTTCACCAACCGGTCCAAAGTGGAGCTTCGCCACCGGTCGCTGCGCAACCCGGGCATCCTGGCGCGCGCCGGCGTGCGCATCGCGATCACCACCGACCACCCGGTGGTGCCCATCAACTTCCTGGTCCACCAGGCCACCCTGGCGGTCAAGGAGGGCCTGGACGCGGACACCGCGCTGCGGTCGATCACCGTCAACCCGGCGCAGATCATGGGCATCGACGACCGGGTCGGCGCGCTGAAGCCGGGCCTGGACGCGGACGTGGTGATCTGGTCCGGCGACCCGCTGGACGTGATGAGCCGCGCCCTGCGGGTGTTCGTCCGCGGCCGCGAGGTCTACCACTACGACGAGGCCGCCGGCGAGGGCGTCGTCGAGGACCCGTTCTACCGGGAGCACTGAATCCCCGTTCAGCGGGCTGAACGCGCGTTTCCGAGCCCCTCAAACCCGCATCCAGCCCGCTGAACGGTGGGTGGGGATCAGCCGTTCCGCAGGTCGCGGGCGATGACCATGCGCTGGATCTGGTTGGTGCCCTCGAAGATCTGCAGCACCTTGGCCTCGCGCATATAGCGCTCGACCGGGAAGTCACGGGTGTAGCCGGCACCGCCGAGCACCTGCACCGCGTCCGTGGTCACCCGCATCGCGGTGTCCGTGGCGACCAGCTTGGCGATGGACGCCTGGCGGCGGAACGGCAACCCACGGTCCCGCCGCCGGGCGGCCTCCAGGTAGGTGGCCCGCGCCGACTCCACCGCGGCGGCCATGTCGGCCAGCAGGAACTCCAGCCCCTGGAACTCGATGATCGGCCGGCCGAACTGGGTGCGCTGCCTCGCGTACGCCACCGCCTCGTCCAGCGCGGCCTGGGCCAGCCCCACCGCGCACGCGGCGATGCCCAGCCGGCCGGAGTCCAGCGCGGACAGCGCGATCTTCAACCCCTCGCCCTCCTCGCCGATCCGCCGGGCCACCGGCACCCGCACGCCGTCGAAATGCACCTGCGCGGTGACCGAGCCGGTGAGCCCCATCTTGCGTTCCGGGGGTGCCGCACTGATCCCCGGCGTGCCGCCGTCGACCAGCAGGCAGGTGATGCCGCGCGCGCCGTCGTCGGAGGTGCGCACCATGACGGTGTAGAAGTCGGCCACCCCGCCGTGCGTCGTCCACGCCTTAGTACCGGTGACCAGGTAGTCGTCGGAGTCCCGGACGGCCCGGGTGGCCAGCGCCGCCGCGTCCGAGCCGGCGTGCGACTCGGACAGCGCGTACGCGCCGAGCAGGTCCCCGGCGAGCAGGTCGGCCAGCCACCGCTCGCGCTGCTCGTCGGTGCCGAAGGTGGCCAGCGGGTAGCAGGACATCACATGCACCGAGACGCCGACCGCCACCGACATCCACGCGCTGGCGATCTCCTCCAGCGCCTGCAGGTACACCTCGTAGGGCTGCGCCCCGCCGCCGAAGCGTTCCGGGTACGGCAGCGCGAGCAGGCCGCTCTTGCCGAGCAGCCGGAACACCTCGCGGGGGAACCGCTCGTGCGCCTCGGCCTCGGCCGTCTTCGGCGCGAGTTCGTCCCGGGCGATCTCCCGGACCAGGGCGATCAGGTCCTCGGCCTCGGTGCTGGGCAACAGGCGCTGGGCGGGCACGGCGTCCTCCGGTGGGCCGCGATCCGATACTGATATCGGTACTCTCGGACGTACCAGAGTACTCTCTCAACGTGGTGCGTGTCACAACGCCGGTACTCGGGGGGTATGGCAGTCTCTCCGGGATGACCAGCACCGACGTCTCCCAGAGCCGGGTGCGCCCGGTACGCCGGGTCTCGCTGCGCCGGGCTGCGCCGACCGCGCGGCAGGCGGAACTGCTCGACCGCCTGGAGGCGCTGTTCCTCGCCGAGGGCTTCGCCCACCTCACCCTGGACGAGTTGGCCAGCCGGCTGCGCTGCTCCAAGTCGACGCTGTACACGCTCGCGCCGAGCAAGGAGCAACTCGCCGTCCGGGTGGTCGGCCACTACTTCAAGGGCGCCACCGCGCGGATCGAGCAGCGCATCGCTGGCATCGCGGACGTGCGCGAGCGGGTGGGCGCCTACCTGGACAGCGCCGCCGAGGCGCTGCGGCCGGCCTCACCCGAGTTCATCGCGGACGTCGCCGCGTTCCCGCCGGCACGCGCGACCTACGAGGCCAACGCGCGTGCCGCCGCCGAGCGGATCAGGTCCTTCATCCGGGAGGGCGTGCGCCAGGGCGTGTTCCGCGAGGTGCACGCGGCGCTGGTGGCGGAGATGGTCGGGCTGGCCATCGAAGGCATCCAGGACGGCCGGATCGCCGAGCGCACCGGGGTGTCAGACTCGGACGCCTTCGCCGCGCTGGCCGAACTGCTGCTGCGCGGCCTGGCTCCGGAGGGATCCTGAGCGGTCCGGTGGGAGGCGTGGTGGTCGAAGTGAGCAAAGCGAGCCGTGGCTCGTCACGGCGCGCGAACCGACGGACAAAGGGGATCGGATGATCGTCGTTGGCGGTGAGGCCCTCGTCGACCTGGTGCCCGATCCGTCCACCATGGACGGTGAGTTGGGCCCGCTGCTGCCCCGCCTGGGTGGTGGGCCGTACAACGTGGCGGTGGCCGCGGGCCGGCTGGGCGCCCCGGTGGCGTTCCTGTCCCGGATCTCCACCGACCACTTCGGCGACGCCCTGCTCGACCGGCTGCATGCGTCCGGTGTGGACGTCCGGCTGCTGCAGCGCGGGGACGAGCCGACCACGCTGGCCGTGGTCGGGCTGGGCGCGGACGGCTCGGCGCGCTACTCGTTCCACGTCGAGGGCACCGCCGACCGGCTGGTCACCGATCCCGGCCCGCTGCCGGACGGCACCGAGGCGGTGTCGCTGGGCACGCTGTCCCTGGTGCTGGAGCCGGGGGCGAGCGTCT
Source organism: Gandjariella thermophila (assembly GCF_005405885.1). GTDB lineage: Bacteria > Actinomycetota > Actinomycetes > Mycobacteriales > Pseudonocardiaceae > Gandjariella > Gandjariella thermophila. The sequence continues at coordinate 82,603 of NZ_BJFL01000006.1, read as the reverse complement.
ACGAGGCGGTGCTGCGGCGCGAGGCGGCTCGGGGCCTGCTCACCGTGCTGGACCCGAACGTCCGGCCGGTGCTGATCGGCGACCCGGCCGGCTACCGGGCGCGGTTCGCCTCCTGGCTGCCGGATGTCGGGTTGCTCAAGGTATCCGAGGAGGACGCGCGCTGGCTTGCCGGTGCCGCACCGGGCGCGGACGTGCTGGCCGTGCTGCGCGACTGGCAGCAGGCCGGGCCGGTGGCGATCGTGCTGACCAGGGGCGGGGACGGGCTGGTGGCGCTCACCGGCGCCGGGGAGGTCGTCGAGGTGCCCGGGGTGCCGGTCGACGTGGTGGACACCATCGGCGCCGGGGACACCGTGCAGGGCGCCCTGCTGGCCTGGCTGCACCGGCACGGTGCGCTCGCCCGGGACGCCGTGCGCGCGCTCGACGCGGCCGCCTGGCGGGACGCGCTGGGCTTCGCCTGCGCCGCCGCGGCGGTCACCTGCTCGCGGGCCGGAGCCGAGCCGCCGTTCGCCGCCGAACTGGCCGCGGCGCCCGCGGCGACGGAACGGTAAACGCGATCCGGGCCTACCCAATTCGTGGGTAATGGCCGTTCTCGAATCGCGTGCCTTTGTGGCCTGGCGTATGGTGCCCCGCCCTGGATGGGCGGGGCACCATCGAGTCTTCTTCGGTCACCACCACGGGTGGTAGAAGAGCCACCACGCCGGGCCGACGACCAGTCCGAGACCAAGAAGGTTTACCAGCATCATTGCCTCCGCGTCGTATACGAGGAAGGAAAGTGGCGGCCGCCGGGGAACAATTATTGGCCAACACTTTTCATTTGTCTTTCCCCGGCGGGAGTGGATCTGTGTTACGCAGAGTGCCGGTTCGTCGCAACTGGTGATGGGCGGGACCGGGTGGAGGTAGCGGTGCGGACCGATCAGGTGGTCATCCGTGTTCGCCGTGCTGTCGGTTCGCCCGGTATCGCCGGATACCACCCGGCTGGCCCGCGCCCGGCCGTGAGCTGGCCCACCCCCTCGGGCGACCGGCCGGCCTCGCGCCGCGTGCGCCGCCCCGACCAGGCCCGAAGCCGGGGAACGCCGGCCGGGACGGGGCCGGGCGATACCGGGCCGGCGGCATTGCCGGGACGCGGTGACCATGTGATACCGGTCCCAACTCACGGAATCGGTTAACACGACTGATGCGCGGCGGGTGCGCAGGCTACTAGCGTGACAGTGACAGGACCCCAACGGGGCGGTGCTGCGGTGCGGTCACCCCGGAACCGCGTCTGAAACGGGCTGCGACCTGCACGTCGGAGTCGAGCCATCAGCACTGGCCCCGTCCGAGCGTGAGAGGGACTTGCATGCCCGACGCGACGACTGCGCCAGATTCGACGGAAAGCCCGTCACGGACCCGTACCGTCGCGCTGCGCCATCCTGGCGGCGAGCACGAGATGTCGGTAGTACCCGCGACCGAGGGTGCTTCCGGTATCGAACTCGGCAAACTTCTGGGCAAAACCGGGTTGGTCACCCTCGACCCCGGTTTCGTCAACACCGCCGCGTGCTCCTCGCAGATCACCTACATCGACGGTGACGCCGGAATCCTCCGGTACCGCGGTTACCCGATCGAGCAGCTTGCCGAGCAGTCGAACTTCATCGAAGTGAGCTACCTGCTGATCTACGGCGAGTTGCCCACGAGGACGCAGCTCGACGACTTCGCCCAGAAGATCAGCCGGCACACCCTGCTGCACGAGGACCTCAAGCGGTTCTTCGACGGCTTCCCGCGTGACGCGCACCCGATGCCGGTACTGTCCTCGGCGGTGTCCGCGCTGTCCACCTTCTACCAGGACAGCCTGACCCCGTTCGACGACTCCCAGGTCGACCTGTCCACCATCCGGCTGCTGGCCAAGCTGCCGACCATCGCGGCCTACGCGTACAAGAAGTCGGTCGGCCAGCCGTTCCTCTACCCGGACAATTCGCTGGGCCTGGTGGAGAACTTCCTCCGGATGACCTTCGGCTTCCCGGCCGAGCCCTACCACGTCGACCCGGTCATGGCCAAGGCGCTGGACCAGCTGTTCATCCTGCACGCCGACCACGAGCAGAACTGCTCCACGTCGACCGTGCGGCTGGTCGGTTCCTCCCAGGCGAACCTCTTCGCCAGCATCTCGGCCGGCATCAACGCGCTGTTCGGTCCGCTGCACGGCGGCGCGAACCAGGCGGTGCTGGAGATGCTGGAGGGCATCGAGCGGGACGGCGGGGACGTCGACACCTTCGTGCGCAAGGTGAAGAACCGCGAGGCCGGCGTCAAGCTGATGGGCTTCGGCCACCGGGTCTACAAGAACTACGACCCGCGTGCGGCGATCATCAAGAAGACCGCCGACGAGGTGCTCGGCAAGCTCGGCGACGACCAGCTGCTCGAGATCGCCAAGCGGCTGGAGGAGCGGGCGCTCGGGGACGACTACTTCATCGAGCGCAAGCTGTACCCGAACGTCGACTTCTACACCGGCCTGATCTACCGGGCGATGGGCTTCCCCACCCGGATGTTCACCGTGCTGTTCGCCATCGGCCGGCTGCCCGGCTGGATCGCCCACTGGCGCGAGATGATGAAGGACCCGGCCACCAAGATCGGCCGGCCGCGCCAGGTGTACGTCGGGCCGGGCGAGCGCACCTACGTGCCCGTCACCGAGCGCTGACGCGCCAGTCACGACCGCCCCGGGACTGCTCTCGCGATGGTGCGGGCGCAGCCACCGGGGCGGAGATGGGGGCCGCCGCCGGCAACGGAAGCGTCCCGGAAACGTTCAGTCGGGTCGGTGCGGAACGGCGAGCGCGACCACCACGAGCGTGCTGCCCAGCCAGTGCAGCAGGTACAGCGGCTGGCCCGGACCGCCGAGCACGGTTGCCGCGATCCCGCCACCGGTCACCAGCAGGAAGAACGCCAGCCAGATCAGCCGGGCCCGGCTGGTCAGCCTCGGGCCCACGGCCCGCGCGGCGGGCAGGCTGAGCAGCGGCACCACCACGAGCTGGATCAGCGGCAGGAACGGCGCCAGCACGACCAGCGGCCCCTCCCAGGAGGGGAACGCCGCCGGCTGGCCCAGATTGCGCAGCAGCACCAGCGTCCGGCCGGGATCGAAGGTCACCATCGCCCCGCCCGCGGCGTCCGGCGTCACGCTGAGCAGGTAGGTGAAGGCCGCGCCCACGGCCACCCCGACCAGGCCGAGCACCAGCCCGATCGGTGACCGGGTGAACTGCGTGAAACGTCTCGGAGCGGGCCGGTCGTCCTGAGGCACCAGGGGCGACCAGGGCGCCGGGTTCGATGGCGTGATGGTGTGCTCCTCCGGGTTCGGGTGGTAGAGCTGCACCGGATACCCCGGCGGCGCGGGTGGGCCGATCGCCGCGGCGTCGGCGCGGTCAGCCTCGGTGCGCTCGGCCTCGGCCGCCGCCGTCGTCGTCGTACCGCCCGGGGGCGGCGCGGTCGTGTCTGCCGGTCGTCTCTCCGGCTCCTGCGGTTGCTGCGGAGTCGCCGAGCCCGGTGCGGTCATTGTCGCCCCCTTCTCACCCTGTCGTGCCACCGTCCCCGTGCGGTTCCGGCGCGCCCACCGTAGCGTCGTCGCTCGTGCCGCTGGCAGCCCTCCTGTGGTTCCGCCGCGATCTGCGGCTCGGCGACCACCCGGCGCTGCTCGCTGCCGCCGAGCGAGCCTCGCGGGTCCTCGCACTGTTCGTGCTGGACCCCGCGCTGCTCCGACCGGCGGGTGCGCCCCGCATCGCGTTCCTGTTCCGTTGCCTGCGGGCGCTGCGCGAGCAACTGGGTGGCCGCCTGCTCGTCGTGCGCGGAAACCCGGAGCGGGTGGTGCCCGCCGTCGCGGCCGAGCTGGGCGCGGCGAGCGTACACGTTACCGCCGATCATGGACCGTACGGGCGGGCCAGGGACGACCGGGTGGCCAGGGAACTCGACCGGCGTGGCGTCGCACTGGTGCGCAGCGGCTCGCCCTACGCGGTGCCCCCCGGAAGTGTGGTTGCCCAGGACGGCCGGCCGCACCGGTTGTTCACCCCGTTCTACCGGTCCTGGCTGCGCCACGGATGGCCGGAACCGTACGAGTCCGGACCATCCACAGTGGATTGGCTGGATCACGGTGACGCGCGGGACTGGCCGGGCGGCACGCGGCTGCCGGACGACCCGGACCTTGCCGGGGTCGAGCTGCCCGAGGCGGGAGAGACCGCCGCGCTCGCCGCCTGGGCCGCCTTCCGGGACCACCGGCTGGCCCAGTACCACGACCGCCGGGAACGTCCCGACCTGCCTGGCACCAGCCGGCTGTCTGCCTACCTGCGCTTCGGTTGCCTGCACCCGCGCACCGTGCTGGCCGACCTGGGCGGCTGGTGGGAGCGCAGCCCGAGCGCCCGCGCGTTCCGTGCCGAGCTGGCCTGGCGCGAGTTCTACGCGGACGTGCTGTGGCACCGGCCGGACACCGCCCGGCACAACGCGGACGCCCGCTTCGACCGGATGACCTACGCCTCCGGCGACGAGGCGACCGAGCGGTTCGCCGCCTGGTGCGATGGCCGCACCGGCTACCCGTTCGTCGACGCCGGCATGCGTCAGTTGCTCGCCGAGGGCTGGATGCACAACCGGGCCAGGATGGTGGTGGCCAGCTTCCTCACCAAGGACCTTCACCTGCCGTGGTGGTGGGGCGCGCGGCACTTCATGCGACACCTGGTCGACGCCGACCTCGCGGCGAACCAGCACGCATGGCAGTGGGTGGCCGGCAGCGGGGTGGACGCCGCGCCGTACTTCCGGGTGTTCAACCCGATCCGGCAGGGCGAGCGGTTCGACCCGAACGGGGACTACGTGCGGCGCTACGTCCCCGAGTTGCGCGCGATCCCCGGCGCCCGGGTGCACCGCCCGTGGCTGTTCCCCGGGGGCCCGCCGGGCGGCTACCCGATGCCCATCGTCGACCACCCGCACGAGCGCCGCGAGGCCCTGCGCCGCTACTCCGCCGTGAAGCGCTGATCCCAATCCCGCCATTGAGCGGGCTGAACGGGGGTTCGTGGGCACGCGAAGGCGCCGTTCAGCCCGCTCAATGGGGATCGGGTCAGCGGAGGGCGTCGCGGAGGCGGACGCGGGCGCCGGTGCGCAGCACGGCGCCCGCGTAGATCCGGCCGCCCAGCCAGGTGAGCGCGGCGATCGCGGCCAGGGCGAGCAACACCGCGAGCAGCACCTGCCAGGCGGGTGCCACGCCGGCGGCTATCCGGCCGGGCATCAGCACCGGGGCGAACGGCGGCAGCAGGGACAGCACGGTGCTCGCCGGGTCCGCCGGGTCTCGCAGCAGCAGGTTGACGCCGACCACGAAGGCCACCGCGATCACCAGGATGATCGGGGTGAGCACGCCCTGCACGTCCTCCTGCCGGGACACCAGCGAACCGGCCGCGGCGAACACCGTGGCGTAGAGGAAGTAACCGAGCAGGTACCAGAGCACCCCGGCGCCGAGAGCGCCGAGCGCGGCACCGGGCACGGGCAGCGCGTGGGTCGCAGTGGCCAGCCCCACCCCGGCGGCGCCGATGACAAGAAGTTGCAGCAGCCCGACCGCGCCGAGCCCGAGCACCTTGCCGGCCAGCAGTTGCCACGGCCGCACCGTGGCGAGCAGGACTTCCACCACGCGGCTGGACTTCTCCTCGACCACGCCCTGCGCCACGGCGGAGCCGAAGAAGACCAGCGAGAAGTACAGCACGAACGCGGTGACGAAGCCGAGCGCCAGCCGCTGGCCGCGTTGCGGGTCGGCCGGTTCCAGGGCGGTCACCCGGATTCCTGCCGCGGCGACGTTCTGGCTCACCTGCTTGGGATCCAGGCCGACCTCGGCGAACTGGGCGTCCAGCACCTGCTGCTGGACGATACTCACCAGCGCGGCCCGCACGGTGCCGTCCAGTTGGTCCTTCACCGTGACCCGCAGCGCGTCCGGGGCGCCGGTGACCAGCGCGTCCAGCCGGCCGGACCGCACCGCCTCGACGCCGGCGGCCGGGCCGGTCACCTCCTGCACGTCGACGTCCCTGCCCAGCGTGTGCGCGGTGCTCCGGAGCGGCGCGGCCAGCGCGGTGGCCTGGCCGGCGAGGCCCACCGTGGTGTGCTCGGACCGGCCGAACAGCAGCGACTGCATGAGCACCAGCCCGGCCAGCAGCACGACGATCAGTCCGGTGCCGATCGCGAAGGAGCGGCTGCGTACCCGGGTACGGAACTCCCGCCGGGCGACCAGCAGCACGGTGCGCCCCGATCCCGGCTCCGGCTCGCTCATGCCGCTCTCGTCTCGGCGGTGACGGCGTCGCGGAACAGCTCGGTCAGCGACGGGCGGTGCCGGCTGAACTCCTGCACCGGGCCGGTGGCCAGCGCGGCACGCAGCACGCTCTGGTCGTCGGCGCCGTCCGCCAGTTCCAGCAGCGTGCGCGGGCCTTCGGTGCCCAGCACCCGCACCCCGGGCAGGCCGTCCGCCCAGCCCGGCGGGGCCTGCGGCGCCGTCACGGTCAGCCGGGCCGACCCGCCGGCGCGCAGCTCGTCCACCGTGCCGCAGGCCACCATCCGTCCACTGCGGACGATGCCGACCCGGTCGCACAGCCGCTCCACCAGGTCGAGCTGGTGGCTGGAGAAGATCACCGGAACGCCGGCCTCGGCGCGCTCGCGCAGCACCGCGGCCAGCACGTCCACCGCCACCGGGTCGAGCCCGGAGAACGGCTCGTCCAGCACCAGTGCCTCGGGGGCGTGCACCAGCGCGGCGGCTAGCTGCACCCGCTGCTGGTTGCCCAGGCTGAGCTGCTGCACCCGGTCGTCGCGGTGCGCGCGCAGCCCGATCCGGCTGATCCACCGCTCGGCCGCGCCGATCGCCGCGTTGGTGCCCATGCCATGCAGCTCACCGAGGTAGACGAGGTGGTCCAGGACCCGCATCCTCGGGTACAGGCCGCGCTCCTCGGGCAGGTAGCCGATCCGGCGGCGGTCGGCGAGGGTGATCGGCCGGCCCCGCCAGCGGACCTCGCCGGCGTCCGCGGCGAGCACGCCGAGCACGATGCGCATGGTCGTGGTCTTGCCGGCGCCGTTGCTGCCGACGAACCCGAACAGCTCCCCGGCACGCACGTCGAAGGTCATCCCGTCCAGCGCCACCACGTCGCCGTAGCGCTTCGCGATCCGGTCCACGGCCAGCACCGTGTCGTGCATGCGCCGTCCACCCCCGTTCCGCGACCGGCGGGCGACCACACCGCGAGCGCACTCGTCCCCGCGGTGGCCGCGTCCGGCGTCGCCTGCCGGCCAGCGTTCCGAGGGTACCGACCGCGGCGGTCCGGTGGTCGGCCGCGGGCGGGGTGCGGCCCCGGGTTCCGCGGGACCGCACCCCGCCCGTCCGGGGTGACGATCACTGCTTGTTCCTGAACGCGCGCCGCGATCGCGTCGCCGGGGCGCGATCGGGACCCGGCACTCCGGTCGTGCCTGACCAGGCGCCCCGCCCCCGCGATCGCGGGGCTTCGCCCTGGCGCGTTCCCATACTCGTCACCGCGGAGTCGGTCCGGTTCTGGAACAGGCTGTCAGAACTTGATCGACCGGATCTGGTAGTCGCCCTGCAGGTTGCCGCCGTGGCCGGGCTTGGTGCTGCCCACCCGGTGGTGGTAGTTGGTGTTCGTGTAGTACGTGGCCGTCTTGCCGGTGCCGTTCCACACCGAGCGCACCGGTTCACCCGCCCGGATGAACGAGCACGCGTCGGCGGTGTTCGGCGTGTTGTCCCGGTACTGGCAGCGGTGCCCGCCGCCCTTCCAGCCGCTGTACATGCAGAAGTAGCCGGGGGTGCAGTTGTAGGCGGCTGCCGGAGCGCTCTGGGCGCTCGCCGGAGCGGTGGCGCCGAGCGCCCCGGCCAGCCCGAGTGCGGCGACGACGACGGGCTTGGTCACGCGAGAAATGTGTCGCATCCGAATGTGTCCTTTCCGTGCGAAAGGGTGTGGTGATCCCTTCCCTGACCGGCGCGGAATGCGCCGTCGCCGGAAGCGTGGCGGGCACGACGTGGGCGGCGCCAGATCGGCACGGCAAGGCGGTGCGAAGGGGGACGTCCCACGCCGGGAGCTGCGGAAACGGCATCCGAAATGGCGCACCGCTGGGACGGCGCGCGGCCAGGTGGCCATTCGGTTTTCGGTGCGCGGGCGCTCGATTCGGGCCGGCGGGCGGCCGGTTCGGGTGAACGAAATCGGCGTGCGCGGTGACGCGCTAACTGCTGACGCCGTCCAGTGCCCTGGCGACCAGTTCGGTGACCACCGGTTCGGCGGCCTCCCGTTCGGCGGGGACCAGGCCGATCCGGGTCCTGCGGTCCAGCACGTCGTCGGCGTGCAGCGCGCCCTCGTGCCGCACCGCCCACACCACCTCGGCGGCGGTGACCCCGGTCCGCTCGGCCACCGGTTCGGCCATCGCCGCGTCCAGCTCGGCCAGTGCGGCCAGCCGCCCGGCCTCCGCGCCGTAGCGGATCACCAGCCGGGCCGGGGCGTCCAGGGTGGCCAGCCGGTCCGGCGGGGCGGCGCCGACCAGCGGCACGTCCACCGTCCGGGACGGGCCGCCAGCGAGGCCACGCTCGGCCATCGCGCGGTCCACCGCCTCCGCGGCCATCCTGCGGTAGGTGGTCAGCTTCCCGCCGACCACGGTGATCACGCCGTTGGCGGCGGTGACCACGGCGTGCCGCCGGGACAGATCGGCGCTGCGTGACTTCGCCCCGGGAACGTCGACCAGCGGGCGCAGCCCGGCGAACCCGCCAAGCACGTCGGCGCGGCGCAGCGGGCGGTCCAGTACCGAGGACGCCACGTCCAGCAGGAAGTCCACATCGGACTCGGGAACCGTGGGCAGGTCCGGCGGGGGGCCGTCCACCGGCTCGTCGGTCAGCCCCAGGTACACCCGGCCGTCCGGCTGGGGCAGCAGGAACACGAACCGGTTCACCGCTCCCGGTACTCCGACGGTGAGCGCGGTTCCGGTCACCCCGGCCGCCTCGCCGTCCAGCACCAGGTGCGAGCCGCGGGACGGGCGCAGCCGCACCGAGGGCACCAGTTGGCCGGCCCACACCCCGGTCGCGTTGACCACCGCGCGGGCGGCCACCCGGAACTCCTCGCCGGTCAGCTCGTCGCGCACCTCGGCGCCGCCGCCGTCCAGGCCCAGCACCCTGGCCCGGGTGAGGATCTTCGCGCCGAACCCGGCCGCCGTCCTGGCCAGCGCGACCACCAGCCGCGCGTCGTCCACCAGCTGGCCGTCGAAGGACAGCAACCCGCCGCGCAGCCCGGCGCGGCGCAGCCCGGGCACCAGGGCCAGCGCCTCCACCGCCGGCACCCGGCGCGGCGGCGGCAGCACCCGCGTCGGCGTCCTCGCGAGGCGGCGCAGCAGGTCGCCGGCCCGCAGCCCGGCCATCACCAGCGGCTCGGCCCGGGGGTTACGGCCGTGCAGCGGGACGAGCTGGGGGAGCGCACGGACCAGGTGCGGCGCGGTGCGCGTCATCAGCACGCCGCGCTCCACCGCGCTCTCGTGCGCCAGGCCCACCTCGCCGTGGGCCAGGTAGCGCAGGCCGCCGTGCACCAGCTTGCTGGACCAGCGCGAGGTGCCGAACGCCAGGTCGTGCGCTTCCAGCAGGCAGACGGACAGGCCGCGGGACGCGGCGTCCAGTGCGATGCCCGCGCCGGTCACCCCGCCGCCGACCACCAGCACGTCGACCGTCTCGCCGCCGGCCACCGACTCCAGGTCGGTCGCGCGGCGCGCGGCGTTCAGCGAGGTGGCCCGCAGCGATCCGGCGGGGAACGGGGTCATGGTCACCGGGCGCCTCCAGCGTCGGCCGTATTGTCCGCTGCCTCCGGTGAGCGGAGTGCGTCGGCGGGGTTGTCCGCCGCCTCCGCGGGAGGGAGTGCATCGGCGGGGTTGTCTGCCGCCTCCGCGGGAGGGAGTGCGTCGGCGGGTGGGCGCAGCGCCGCGTCGAGATGGTGGGCCAACTCGTCCAGCAAGGTACTCATGGCCACGCCGGAGATCGCCGGCCGCGGCGCGAGGACCACCGCCTGGGCGGTGAGGAAAAGCATCCTCGCCTGGGCGTCGGCGTCGCCGCGGCGCACCGAACCGTCCCGGTGCCCGGCGACCACCCGCTCGCGGAGGAACTGCTCGGCCAGCCGCTGCGTGCTGCCGATCCGCTCGACCAGGTAGGGCAGCAGCAGTTCCGGGTCCAACTCCAGCACGGTGCGCAGCAACGGATTCTCCACCAGCCGGTGCACGCATGCCACGGTCGCGGCGACCAGCCGCTGCCGCACGCCCCCGGCAGCGGCCCGTTCGGCCTCCACCGCCGCCTGGTCGAGCAGGCCGCGGAACTCCCGGGTCATCAGCGCGGCGACCAGGCTGCGGGCGTCCGGGAAGCGGCGGTAGACGGTCATCCTGCTGACCCCGGCGCGGCGGGCCACCTCGGTGAGCGTGGTGCGGCGGAAGCCGACGGCGAGCACGCACGCGCGCGCCGCGTCGAGCAGCACGTCGTCCCCGACGCGGTTCGCCGGTGGCCGGTGCCCGTGGACGGCCGCGGAGCCCAGGGGACGGACCGCAACGCTGTGACGTTGAGGCGCCATGTGTCACACTGTACCGCGTGAGCCAGATCGACCACACCCTGCGTGGCACCTGGACGGCCGCCGGTGGTGCGAACGCGCACCTGCCACCGCACGCGCTGCGCTGGCTGCGGGCGCGAATCGGGTTGGACACCGGTACGTCGCGGGTCCCGGTCGGGCCGGACTCGGCGTTCCGGGTCCCCGAGTCGGCGCTGCCGGCGGCCGCGCGGGATGCGCTCGCCGCGGCGGTCGGCGCCGGGCACGTGCTGACCGACCGCGCCGCCCGGCTCGGCCGCGCCGGCGGACTGTCCTATCTGGACCTGTTGCGGCACAGGGGATGTGGTGAGCTGGCGGTGCCCGACGCGGTGGTCCTGCCGGCCGACCCCGGTGAGGTGCAGCGGGTGCTGGAGGTGTGCGCCGAGCACGACGTCGGCGTGGTCCCGTTCGGCGGCGGCACCTCGGTGGTCGGCGGGGTGACGGCGCTGCGCGGCGGCAAGCCCGCCGTGGTCGCGCTCGACCTGGTGCGGCTGGACCGGCTGGTGTCCGTCGATCCGGTGTCCCGGGTCGCCGTGCTGCAGGCCGGGGTGCGCGGCCCGGACGCGGAGCGGCTGCTCGCCGAGCACGGGTTCACCCTCGGCCACCTGCCGCAGTCCTTCGAGCGGGCCACCATCGGCGGGTTCGCCGCCACCCGGTCGGCCGGGCAGGCGTCCAGCGGCTACGGCCGGTTCGAGGACATGGTGGAGGGCGTGTGGCTGGCCACGCCGGCCGGGGAGTGGCGGCTGGGGGTGGCGCCCGCCTCGGCGGCCGGCCCGGACCTGCGCCGGCTGGTGCTCGGCAGCGAGGGCACCCTCGGCGTGATCACCGAGGTGGCGCTGCGGGTGCGGCCGCGGCCGGTGGTGGTCCGGTACGAGGGCATCGTGCTGGACGGCTGGGAGGCGGGCAGCGCGGCCGTGCGGGAACTGGCCCAGCGGCACGCGCTGGCCGACGTCACCCGGCTGTCCGACGACGCGGAGACCGAGGTGTCGCTGGCGCTGGCCGGTGGATGGCAGGGCGCCGCGGTGCGCGGGTACCTGGCCGCCCGCCGGGTCGCCGAGCCGTGCCTGCTGGTGCTGGGCTGGGACACCGCGTCGCCGTGGGAGTTGGCCATGCGCCGCGCCGCCGCCATGCGCGTGCTGCGCCGGTACGGCGCGGTCCGGCTGGGCCGCCCGGCCGGCGAGGCGTGGCGGCGTGGCCGGTTCGCCGGCCCCCGGCAGCGGGACGCGCTGCTGGACGCCGGGGTGTGCGTCGAGACCCTGGAGACGGCCACCCACTGGTCCCGGCTGTCCGAGTTGCGGGACGCGGTGCGGCGCGCACTGATCGGTGCGCTCGCCGGGCCGGCCGGCGCCCCGGTGGTCATGTGCCACGTCTCGCACGCCTACGAGACCGGCGCCTCGCTGTACTTCACCGTGCTGGTGCCGCGCGCCGAGGACGACCCGATCGGCCAGTGGCAGCACGCCAAGGCGGCCGCCTGCCGGGCCATCGCCGAGCACCGGGACGGCCCGCTCGGCCCGGCCCCGCTGGGTACCATCACCCACCACCACGCGGTCGGCGTGGACCACGCCCCCTACCTGGCCGGCGAGATCGGGCCGCGCGGCGTGGAGGTGCTGCGTGCGGCGAAGCGTGCGCTCGATCCGACCGGCATCCTCAACCCGGGCAAGCTGCTGCCCACCCGTTGAGCGCCTGACAGGCTGTTCCACGCCTGGACCCCGTGGGCGACTCGCTGGCACTCGCGGTCAACCACCGATCACGGCTGGTACGCGCGGTCCCGGAGGCGACCCGATCCGGGCAAGGTCCTGTCGGAGCGAACAGCCGGCGGCTAGCCTCGCCGCATGTCGGGTGATCTGCTGATCCGTTCGGTCCGCCCGTGGCCGGGCGTGCCGGGCGCGCCGCTGGTCGACGTGCTGTGCCGGGCCGGCCGCATCGCCAGGATCGGCGCGGACCTGCCGCCCGCTCCCGGCGTGCCCGAGGTCGGCGGCGGGGGCGGGGCGCTGCTGCCCGCGTTCGTCGACGCCCACTCGCACGCCGGGTCCGCGGACGGCCTCGCCCGGCTGGCCGCGGCCGGCACCATGCTGGCGCGGGTGCACGTGCCGGTCGACGCCGAGGCACGGCTCGGCCCGCTGGACGCCGCGCTCGCCGCCCGCCGCGCGCACGCCGACCGGCTCACCGTGCAGCTCGTCGCTTACCCGGCGCGCGGCGTGCTCGGCGAGCGCAGCGCCGAGGACCTGCTCGATGCCGCGCTCGACACCGGGGCCGACCTGGTTGGCGGGCTCGACCCGGCCGGGACCGACCGCGACCCGGTGCGCCACCTGGACGTGGTCTTCGGGCTGGCCGACAAGCACGGCGCGGGCGTCGACCTGCACCTGCGCGACCCCGGCGAGCTGGGCGCGTTCGAGATCGAACTGGTCTGCGAGCGGGTCGCCGCGCTCGGCATGCGGGGCAGGGTGACGCTCAGCCACTGCGACGCCCTGGGCACCGTCGACACCGACCGCCAGGACCGGCTGGTCGACCTGCTCGCCGAGCACGACGTCGCGGTGACCACCGTGGTGCCCGGCCGGCCGGCGGACTTACCGCTACGCAAGCTGCGCCGCGCCGGCGTGCGGGTGGGCCTCGGCCACGGCGGTGACCCGCTGGGCGGCGCCGCGGAGCTGACCGAGCGCAACGGCATGCGGGAGCGGACGCTGGTCGAGATGTGCGTGGACGTGGCCGGCCGGGGCGGCGCGGCCGCGCTCGGCGAGCACGGTCACGGGCTGATCGAGGGCAACGCCGCCGACCTGGTGGTGCTGCCGGCCGAGACGGTGGCCGCGGCGGTCACCGAGCGGCCCGCGGCCACCCTGGTCGTCCGCGCCGGCCGGGTCCTCCCGCCGCCGCCCGCCTAGGGCTCAGTCGGCCAGCTTGACCAGCATCTTGCCGGTGTTCTGGCCGCGCAGCATGCCAAGGAATGCCTCCGGCGCCCGGCGCACGCCGCCGTCCACCACGGTCTCCGTGTAGCGGAGCTTGCCGTCCCGGACCCAGCTGCCGACCTCGCGGACGAAGTCCTGCTGCAGGTGCTGGTGGTCCATCACGATGAACCCGCGCAGGGTGAGCCGCTTGGTGATGGCCAGCGCGAGGTTGCGCGGCCCCGGGGGCGGCGCGGTGTCGTTGTACTGCGCGATCGCCCCGCACAGCGCCGCCCGGCCGTGCGTGTTCAGCACGGTGAGCGCCGCCTCCAGGTGGTCGCCGCCGACGTTGTCGAAGTAGACGTCGATGCCGTCCGGGGCGGCCGCCCGAAGCTGCTCCACCACCGGGCCGTCCTTGTAGTTGAACGCGGCGTCGAAGCCCAGCTCGTCGGTGAGGTAGCGGACCTTCGCCGCGGAGCCAGCGCTGCCGATCACCCGGGACGCGCCGCGCAGCCTGGCGATCTGCCCGGCGACCTGGCCGACCGCGCCAGCCGCTCCGGAGACGAACACCGCGTCGCCCTCACGGAACGCGGCCACCTCGAGCAGCCCGGCGTAGGCGGTCAGCCCTGGCATGCCGAGCACGCCGAGGTACGCGCCGAGCGGCGCCACGTTCGGGTCGACCTTGGTGGCGTGCTTGGCGTCGGGCAGCGCGTACTCCCGCCAGCCCAGGCCGTGCAGCACGAAGTCACCCGGCTTGAGATCGTCCACCGTGGACTCGACGACCTCGCCGACCGCGCCGCCCTCCAGCGGCTTGCCGATCGCAAACGGCGGGACGTAGGACTTCACGTCGTTCATCCGGCCGCGCATGTACGGGTCCACGCTCATCAGCGTGTTGCGGACCAGCACCTGGCCCGCCTCGGGCTTCGGTACGGCAACCTCGGCGATCTCGAAGTTGTCCTCGGTCGGCCAGCCCTGCGGGCGGGACGCCAGGCGGACCTCCAGTGCTGTCGATGGCACGGTCATCGCCGTGACCTCCAAGCGTGTTCGGTGGGGACGGGGTGCGACGCCGTTGTCGTGTGCGACGCCGTCTCGTTCTACAACTATCGAACAATACGCCGGCGCGCGACGTGACCGCACTCACCGCCGTCGTATGAGCGAGCGCTTACTCAACGACTCCTCCAGGGCATGGTAGGTCCGTCCCACCTCGGCGTCGAAGTGCAGGTGGCTGCCCTCCGGGACGCGCTCGTCCGGCTTGGGCAGCGGGCCGATGGTCAGCCACCGCTCGTTCCACAGTGCCTCGACGGCCGCCTCCCAGTGCAGCTGAACGCCCATCCTGACCACCCGCTCCTGCACCGCGAGTTGCGCCATCCGCTGCTCGATCGCGGCCAGTTCGCGCTCCAGCTCGGTGGCCCGCTCCCGGTCGGCCTCGCGCATCCGCTCGATCGCGTCGGTCGCCCAGCCGGCGATCTCCCGGTACCGCTCGCTCGCCGGCAGCTCACTCATCTGGCTTCCTCCGTGATGTCGAACGGGATTACGACCTGGGGTCGGGCGTGTGTGGACCGGTCGAAGAACAGGCCGCGCCGTGGCCGCGGCGACCAGGAGATCACCAGGCCCGGGGCGAGCGCGGAAAGCTCCTGGCCCTGCACGTCGAAGGCCACCCAGGAGCCGATGTCGTCCACCGAGCCGACCGGCAGCGTCGCCTTCAGCCGCTGCACGCTCCGCCACCAGCCGAGGACGTGGGTGCGGGTCTCCGGTCCGTGCCTGAGCACCTGTCGCAGCCGGTCCAGCCCGCTCGGCGTGCCCGGCTTCTCCTTGCGTTCCAGCAGGGTGAGCGCGGCGTCCACGGCGAACAGCACCAGGTAGTGCGGCTCCGGCGAGTCCGCGCTGGACGCGGTGAGCCGCTCGGTCAGCCGTTCCGCGGTGCGCGCCAGGTGCTCCGGCACGTCGTCCAGTTCCACCACGTCCACCCGTGACCCGGCCGCGCGCAGCCGGGCGGCCAGCACGTCCACCGGGTCCTTGGCGTCGTCCACCAGGCGGGCCAGGGTGAACGTGGCCTCGCCCGGCCGGTGCTGCCGGGCCAGCGACAGCGCGGCCGCGCCCAGCACACCTGCCGCGTCGGCCACCATCGAGCCGACCACCGCGACGTTGCGGCCGGGGGTGCGGACGAGTTCCACCCGGGCCGCGCTGCCCGCCACGTCGATCACCTGGCCGAGCAGCGCGGTGGGCGCCCACCCGCTGGGCCGCAGCGCCCAGAAGTCGGTGAGCCGGACCAGCGAGGGCACGTGGCCGCCGTCGAACAGCCGGGGTTCGGTCAGATGCTCCGGCCGGCGCTGCCACAGCTCGTGCTGGAGCACGTCGAAGGTGCCCCGGCCGGTGGCGTCCGGGATGCGGGCGACCTCGTTGCCGTGCCGCACCCCGGACTCGTGGTTGACCACCGCATGCCAGCGGGGCAACGTGATCGCCGCATCGTTGTGGTCCACCAGCACCCGCCGCGCCTTGGGCAGCGCGATCCGCACGATGAACTGCTCGAAGATCGCCGGCTTGCCCCAGAACGCCTCGATCCCGGACACGTCCTGGCTGGACAGCACCAAGTGGATGCCCTGCGACCGGCCGCGCCGGGCCACGTCCTCCAGCAGCAGCACCGCCTCGTTCGTGACCGGGTCGCGCTCGGCGAACAGGTACTGGAACTCGTCGATCACCGCGACGATCCGGGGCCACCGGCCGCCCGGGTCCTCCGCGCGCAACTCCTCCAGCTTGGTCACCTCGTGCTGCTTGGCGGCGTCGGCGCGGCGGCGCATCTCCTCGGCGAGGAAGCGCAGCAGGGCCAGCCCGAACTCCCGGTCCTGGTTGACGTTCACGCCGACCAGCCGGGCGTGCGGCAGCCAGCTCGGGTCCTTGCGGCCCGGGGTGAACTGGGCGAAGGACACGCCCTCCTTGAAGTCCAGCAGGTACAGCTCCAGCTCGTCCGGCGAGTACCGGGCGGCCAGGCTGCCCAGCATCCCGTACAGGAAGTTCGTCTTCCCCGACCCGCTCGGTCCGCCGACCAGCGCGTGCGGCGAGGCGTCGCCGAGGTGCAGCCACACCGGCTCGCCGTCGCGGAACCCGACCGGCGCGGACAGCCCGGTCGCGGAACTCTCCGCCCACCGCGTCGCCGGCAGCAGGTCGGCGAACGTGCTCACCCTGGCCCGGCGCTCCTCCAACTCGTCGGCGATCTCGGCGCATGCCCGGGGCACCATGGCCCTCGGCAGCGGCGGATCGACGGTGACCACGGCGTGCGGCCCGCTGGTGGTGCACCGCGCGGTCTGGTCGTCGTGCAGCACCACCGTCTCCATCGGACAGTTCACGGTGAGCGGGATGTCCACCACGACGAGCTGCACGCCGGCGGCCAACCCGTTGCGGGCCACCCGTTGCAGCTTCTGCTGCGTGTCCTCGGGCAGCGCCTGGCGGTTGCCGAACAGCACGGCCACCCGCCATGGTTCGCCGCGCCGCCCGGCCGCGCGCACCGAGCTGTGCCCCTCGGTGAGCAGGCTGGTGTGCACCTGCCTGATGTGCTCGGCGAGGTCGTCCAGCATCTCGTCCAGCCGGGTCGGGTCGTGCACGGTGAGCAGCCCGGCCCTGGTGAGCGGGTACAGGCCGGGCAGCGGGCCGGTGAGCTGGCCGATGTCCCAGGTGTGCACGTGCACCATGCCCGGCAGGAAGTAGCTGAGCACGCGCAGCAGCAGCGTCTCCACCAGCGCGTCGGCCACCTGCCTGCTGTCCGGAGTGGACAGTACGTGCAGGTGTGCGTGGTCCAGCAGCGGCACGGCCACCGGGAAGCGCTGCTCGTACGGCGCGGCGGTCACCACGGCGGTGCCGATCCGCCACAGCTCGGGAACCCCGCCGCTGCCGTCCGCCTCGCCCGGCTGGCCCAGCCACTCCTGCCAGGGCCGGGACGCGGCGCCCGGCGCCGCCGCGTCCACCAGTTCGGTCAGCCGGTCCGGGCCGTGCGCGGTCCAGTCGGCGAACACAAGTTCCCGGTCCGCCAGCACGGCGTCCAGCCGCTCCGCCAGCACCGGGTTGCGCAGGGTGTCGCCGAACGACGGGTCCGCCAGCGCCTGGTCCACGCCGGTGCGGCGCAGCCACAGTTCGAACATGGTCCGCGCGTGCTCGGTGGCGGCACGCCGCTGCTCCCGGGACGCCGCACCCAGCGCGGCCGCGACCGCGCGGCGGAACGCCTCGAACCTCTCCTCGATCCGCCTGCGGCGCTCAGCTCGCCTGCTCAACCTCGCCCCTCACGGTGGCCACGCACGGCGGGAAGGCACCCCATGATCCGTACAGGCTATCGGTCGGTTCCGGTGCCCGGCCGGCGGATTCCGCGCGCTCACAGGAGTGCCGCGTACCGGTCCACCGCTTCCGCGGCCGCCGCGATCCGGGCCCGCGCCTCGGTGATCTGCTCGTGGGCGCGGCCCAGTTCCGGCGGCAGCAACGACTCCGGGTGCGCGCGGCCGAGTTCGGTGAACATGGCGATGCTTTCCTCGATCCGCTCGCGCGCCTCGGCGGCGAGCCGGTAGCCGTCGTCGAGTTGCTCCCGGACGGCCAGCAGCGCGTTCCTGATCTCGAAGACCAGCACGGGGCGGCTACAGGCGGGTCGCGTAGCCGTCGGCGGTGGAGATCGCCGCCGCCACGGTCTGCTGTGCCTCCTCGATCTGGCTGATCGCCTGGGCCAGCAGCGCGTACGACTGCTCGGCGTCGCTCTGCTGGCTGCCCTCGGTGGCCTGCTGCAGCACCGACTGGGCGTTCTCCAGCGACGACTTGGCCTGCTGGAGTGCGGGCACGCTCTCCTGGGCCACCTGGTTGGCCTGCGCGATGCTTTCCCGAACCGCCTGGATGTTCGACATGTCGCGGATGTCCTCCGACTCGACCCGCGGCCCATTCCCGGGCCGCTCGGGGCTGAACCTAGTACCGGTTTTCCCGGCGCAGTCAGCGGGATGATCCGCCGAAGGGCTGCACCCGGTGCCGGCCAACGGTGCTAGCGCCCGGGTGCGGATGCGCGGGAGGCCTGGTCACAAGCTGTGTCCGGGGCAACACGGCGCGTTGAGGGTGACGTGTCACACATCTTGCTTCGCGTGCGGCGTCAACCCTCCGCCGGGCGTTGTGCCGGTTCCGGGTCGGCCACGGCCTCCGGGTGCCCGCCGTGCCCGGCCGGGGATTCGGGGTC
Source organism: Gandjariella thermophila (assembly GCF_005405885.1). Lineage (GTDB taxonomy): Bacteria > Actinomycetota > Actinomycetes > Mycobacteriales > Pseudonocardiaceae > Gandjariella > Gandjariella thermophila. Next base: position 63,956 of record NZ_BJFL01000006.1, on the reverse strand, counting down.
GTCGCCGCGCTCGGCGGCGGGTTCCGCGCACAGTTCCAGCGCGGCGATGCCGGAGGCCGGCCGGGGATCGGCGGCCCAGCGGACGACCGCGGTGCGGTCCCGGTACTCGAGCTCCGACCAGCCGGTGTTGCCGAGGGCGGCCGCCCCGGCGAGCACCGCGCCGTCCGGCGGCTCGGTGCTGAGGCCGAGATCGAGTTCCACCCGTTGCAGGCCCTGGTGCTCGGCCGAGCCGATGATCGTGGCGCGCCGGCTGATCCGGGCGGCCAGCACGCGTGCCCGCCACTCCGCCGCAGTGACGCGCTCGGCGGCCACGTCCACCCGCAGCCGCAGCGCGCTGGACGGTTTCCCGTTCCGGTCGGTGCGGCGGGGCGCGGCGTCGGCCGACTGCCCGGTGGGCGGGAGCTGCGCGGTGACCCCCGACCATGCCTCGACCAGCATCCGCTCGCCGCCCGGCACCAGTTCGCCGATCACTTCTGGATCGTCCAGCACGGTCCAGGCGACGGGCGGCTCGCAGGCGATGCGCGGCACCCCGGCCCTGGGGCAGAACGTGCGCACGAACACCCGCACCGCCCTGGCCAGCCCGGCCGGATCGCCGGGGACCGCGCTCACCCCGCTGTGCCGCCGGATCGTCACCGCCCAGCACCCGGGTTCCTCGTCCGAGCAGTCCCGCGAGCCGACCACCGTGCCACCGATCCGATCGAGCCACCGCTGGCACGCGCCGCGGGAATGCTCGCCGTCGTCCGCCGCGACCACCACGGTGATCAGCAGCTCGAACTCTTCCTCGCCCATTGTGCGGACGATTCTCCCGCAGCGACCTGAATGCCCGTCCAGCTCGCTGTCCGTTCGCCGAACTGGCGCCCGACTACGGCAGGTCGAACGGGTAGCCAGCAGCCACACCGGGTGAGTCAGCGCGTGTCCTCGAAAACCTGCCGGAGCGACTCACGCGCGCCGTCGAGGTGTTCACGCATCCGCTGGACGGCCTGGTTGGTGTCGCCCGCGCGAAGTGCCTCCAGCACCGCGCCATGTTCGGCCGCGATGCGACGGCGGCCGAGGGTGTGCCGGGTCTGCACCATGCACAGGTGGATCTCGCCCTGGATGGTCCGGTAGAGCCGGCTCAGCCGGGGACTGCCGACCGCGTCCACGAGAACCTGGTGGAACCGGAGATCCGCTTCGACGAACGTGCTGTGCGACGTGGACGGTTCCAGGTGGCCGAGGTCGGCCACCGCTCGTTCCGCCTCGTGGAACGGAACGTTCCCGAGGTCGCTGAGCAACCGGATCACCTCGAGTTCCAGCGGCATGCGGACCAGGAAGAGGTCCTCGATGTCGTGGCGGCCGAGGCGGGGCACGGTCGCTGGTTTGTTCGCGTCGCGGTGCAACAGGCCCTGGTACACGAGGGCGGAGATCGCGCTCTTGGCCGTGGGGCGGGCAACGCCGTACGCGCTGGCGATCTCGTTCTCGGCCAGCGTGGTCCCCGGGCGCAGCTCGCCGTTGAGCACCCGGTCGCGGAGTGAGGTGACGAGGGCGTCGACGACCGAGACCGTGGACAGGGGGGTTACCGCTTGCCGCGCCATCGCTCCTCCTCATCGATTCACCCGCATCCTCCCACAAGTGCCTGTCGGTGAGTTGTTGACAGTCATGCATACATGGCTCATTGTCTGACAATCGTACGAGAGTCACGACACATGGCCGGTCGATGCCGGTGAGGACAGGGAGGGCCAATGGCGGCCTACCAACAGACCTACGCGCCCGTATGGGGATCTCTCGGGTGGAGCGCGCTGTGCGCCGCGCTTCCGCTGCTGACGCTGTTCGTGCTGCTCGGGGGGCTGCGATGGAAGGCGTGGAAGGCCTCGCTCGTCGCGCTCGCCGCGGCGCTGACCGTGGCGGTGGTCGGCTACCGGATGCCGCCCCCGCAGGCGGCGCTCGCTGGGTCGCAGGGAGCCGTGTTCGCGCTCTTCCCGATCATCTGGATCGTCCTGAACGCGATCTGGATCTACCGGCTGACCGAGCTGACCGGGTGGGACGGTGTGCTGCGCCGCGCCTTCGGCTCGCTGTCCAACGACCAGCGCATCCAGGCGGTGATCATCGCGTTCTGCTTCGGTGCCCTGCTGGAGGCGCTGGCCGGTTTCGGAACGCCGGTGGCGGTCTCCGCGGCGATGCTGGTGACGGTCGGCCTGCGGCCGGCGAAGGCCGCCGCGGTGGCGCTGGTGGCCAACACCGCCCCGGTCGCCTTCGGTGCGATCGCCGTACCGATCACCACTCTCGGCCAGATCACCGGGCTGGACGCGGCGACGCTGGGTGCCGTGGTCGGCCGGCAGACGCCGGTGCTGGCCACGGTGGTGCCGCTGGTCCTGGTGTTCATGGTGGACGGTCGCCGTGGCCTTCGGCAGACGTGGCCCGTCGCCCTCGTGGCCGGCCTCGCCTTCGCCGGCGCGCAGTTCGTCAGCGCGAACTTCGTCGGGTACCAGATCGCCGACATCGTGGCCGCCCTCGCCGGCGCGCTCGCCGTCATCGCCATGCTGCGGGTGTGGCAGCCGCGGGAGGAGCTGAGCGGGGCGCCGCCGGTCCCGGTGATGGCCGGCGGTGCGGGGGAGAGCCGCGAGCTCGACGCGGTGATGGACCGGCGCAGCGGCCGCGGGTCGGCCGCCCTGGCCTTCGCCCCCTACCTGATCGTGGTGGCACTCTTCGCGGCGACAACCCTGGGGCCGGTGGCGGCCTGGCTCAAGGCGCACGCCGGATGGTCGATCGCCTGGCCGGGACTGCACGTGCTGAACGCGGCCGGCAAGCCCGTGTCGACCGCCCTCAAGGTCGATCTCGCCAATGCCGGCACGATCCTCCTGATCGTCGGGGTGTTGACCGCGCTGATCTACCGCGTCGGCCCGGCGCGGGCACTGCGCGCATACGGCGCGACGCTGGTGCGGTTCCGGTGGACGATCGTCACGGTGATGGCGGTCCTCGCGCTGGCCTACGTGATGAACCTCTCCGGCCAGACCGTCACCCTGGGAGTCGTCCTCGCCGCGGCCGGAGGCATGTTCGCCCTGCTCTCGCCCGTGGTCGGCTGGCTCGGCGTGGCCGTGACGGGATCGGACACGTCGTCGAACTCGCTGTTCGGCCTGCTGCAGTTGACGGCGGCGCGGCAGACCGGTCTCTCCGGCTACCTGCTCGCCGCGGCGAACTCCTCCGGCGGCGTGCTGGGAAAGATGGTCTCGCCGCAGAACCTGGCGATCGCCGCCACGGTGGTGGGCATGGACGGCCGGGAGGGTGTGCTGTTCCGCCGCGTGCTCGGCTGGAGCCTGGTCCTGCTCTGCGGCATGTGCGCGCTGGTCTACCTGCAGTCCACCCCGGTACTGGGCTGGATGGTGGGACGGTGACGGCGCTGCCACGGCGGATCCGCGACGAGCTGGTCGCCATCGTGGGAGCGGCCAACGTGCGGACCGAACGCGGCGACCTGACCCCCTACGCCCGCGACGCCACCCCGCTGTTCCACGCGTATCCGGATGCCGTGGTGTTTCCGGGTACGACCGCCGAGGTGGCCGAGATCCTCAAGCTGGCCACAGCGCACGGCATCCCGGTGACGCCGCGCGGGGCGGGAACGAACCTGTGCGCCGCCACGGTTCCCGAGGCGGGCGGGATCGTGCTGGTGCTCACCCGGTTGAACCGCATCCTGGAGGTCAGCGGTGACGAGCTGCTGGCCCGGGTCGAGCCCGGCGTGACCACCGCGCGGCTCGCCGACGCGGCCGAGGCGGCCGGGCTGTGCTACGCGCCGGACCCGGGTAGCCGCACCGCCTCCACGGTCGGCGGCAACGTGGCCACGTGCGCCGGTGGCCTGCGCGGCCTGAAGTACGGCGTCACCCGCAACTACGTGCTCGGGCTGACCGCGGTGCTGCCGACCGGCGAGATCATCCGCACCGGCGGTCGGCTGTGGAAGGACGTCGCGGGCTACGACCTGACCCGGCTGCTCACCGGCTCGGAAGGCACCCTCGCGGTGATCACCGAGATCACCGTGGCCCTGCTCCCCAAACCGTCCCACAGCGGCACCGGGGTCGGGTACTTCCGTTCGCTCGCCGACTCCGGCCGCGCCGTCACCGCCGTCATCGCGGCGGGGATCGTGCCGGCGACCCTGGAGTTCCTCGACGAGAAGTGCATCGACGCGGTCGAGCGCTTCGCCCACCTCGGGCTGCGGTCGGACGCGGGAGCGCTGCTGCTGTTCGGCGATGACGGCGACGGCGAGATGGTCACCGTCCACCTCGCCCGGATCGCCGAGATCTGCGGAGCGGCCGGTGCGCTCGACGTGACCCTGGCCGGCAGCGTGGCGCGTGCCGAGGCCCTGCTGGCGGCTCGTCGCTGCTCGTTGCCGGCGCTGTCGCGGCTCGGTTCGCTCACCATCCTGGAGGACGCGACCGTGCCCCGGCCGCGGCTGGCGGAGATGGTGGACCGGATCGACGACATCGCCGCCCGGCACGACCTGCTGATCGCCACCTTCGGGCACGCGGGCGATGGCAACCTGCATCCGACGTGCGTGCTGGACCCGGACGACACGGACGCGGTGCAACGGGCGCACAAGGCGTTCGCCGAGATCTTCGCCGGCGCCGTGGAACTGGACGGGACGATCACCGGTGAGCACGGGGTCGGCGCCGCCAAACGTCCCTACCTCGCCGACCGGATCGGCACCGACCAGCTCGCGTTACTGCGGCGTGTCAAGAACGCCTTCGACCCGGCCGGAATCCTCAACCCCGGAAAGTTGGGATCATGACCGAGCCCACCGCAGGTGGCATCTTCGGCAAGGACCTGCTGGACCGGTGCATCTCGTGCGGCTTCTGCCTTCCGGCGTGCCCGACCTACGAGCTGACCGGCGACGAGGCGTCGTCGCCCCGCGGGCGCATCACGCTCATGCGCGCACTGGAGACGGGCCACCTCGACGACGGCGATCCCACGCTTGTCGAGCAGGCGTCGTTCTGCCTGGGCTGCCGTAGCTGTGAGACGGTCTGCCCGGCCGGAGTCGAATACGGCGCGCTGCTGGAACAGTGGCGCGACCACCAGTGGCGGGGCATGCGGCGACCGTGGCTGGCGCGCGTGCTGATGGCGGTGGTGCGCCGCGCGTGGCTGCTCCGGCTCCAGGGCCTGGTGCGACGCCACGCGCGCGCCCGGGCCCGGGAAGGATCACCGGCACTGTTGCTGGGCTGTGTCGAGCGTGGGCTGTACCCGGAGGTCAGCCGTGCGGTGCGACGCCTTCGCCCGGAGGTCACCGCTCCCGCCGGCCAGGGCTGCTGCGGGGCGCTGCACGCGCACAACGGTGACTCCGCCAGCGGAGCCGAGCTGGCACGCGAGATCGGCGCACGCCTGCCCGGGCGGATCGTCACCACCGCCGGGGGCTGCGCGGCTCATCTGAGCGCTCATCTCGGCCGTGACCGGGTGAAGGAACTCAGCGAGTACCTCGTCGAGGTCGGGCACCTGCCCCTCGGCGAGGTCCGGGTCGGCGGTCGGCGTACGCGGGTGGCGTTGCAGGACTCCTGCCATCTGCGCAACGGGATGGGCGTGACGCGCCAGCCGCGCGAGTTGATCGGCGCTGTCGCGGACTACGTGGAACTGCCCAACGCCGGCACGTGCTGCGGCGCGGCGGGGACGTACTCGGTGCTTCGGCCGGAGGACAGCAGGACGGTGCTGGCCCCGAAGCTCGCGGCGATCGAGGAGGCGGGCGTCGACTATGTCGTCGCGGTCAACCCCGGGTGCCTGCGGCAGTTGCGGCAGGGACTGCGCGCACGCGGCTCCCGGGTTCGCGCGCTGCATCTCGTCGAACTCCTGTACATGGCGGAAGGGAGCACGGGCCCGCGGGAATGACCTTCGGCGGCAGTGGGCCCTGATCTTCCCGCCGTCGCGAGAAGGAAAGATCAACTGAGGGCTTCATCCATGTCGGGGTGGCCCGCACCCGACACTCCAAGGGCCAAGGTCAAGCTAGGGTAGGTCGAAGGGGCGGCCCGGGTGCTTGCCGATCGGCACGTTGATCCGGGGGTCGCGCGGGCAGGTCCACACCGGGTCGTCCAGCCCGTAGACGATCCGCATGGGGTGCAGGTGACCGGCGACGCAGGCCGGCCACGGCGTCCCGTCGTCCTGCCGCTGCCGCCTGCCCACAAGGAAGTCCTGGGTGAGATCGGCGAGCAGGAGCAACGCCGTGTTCATGCCGCGCGTGGGGTCGACGACAAGGCTGCCGAGCACCTCGCCGTCCAGGATGAGCTGCGCGCGCTGCCGCCCGTCGTGCGTCTCGCTGGGGTCCGGGTCCAGCCGCACGGAGTGGCCGGCCGAAGCCAGATCGTCCGCGACGGGACGGAACACCGCCGCCACGTCCTCCGTCACGCCCGGGATGATAGGCGTGCCAACACGATCATTTCGACGTGGCGACGGCCTGCGGTCGCGGTCGCAAGCCGGCCCCGGGCCCGCCCACGCCGGCCACCGCGGGGCGTGACGGATGTCGGCCCACCGGTGTTCCCCGGTTCACCAGGTGGGCACCGGCGGGGCGGTCACCGGCGGCGCCGGCACCGGACGGTCGGCGCCCCACGGCGTGCATCTCCGGCCCCCGTCGCGGGCTTCCAGGCATGCTTGGACCTCGGAATGCCGGTGCGCGGCGAGCATGCGCGTGTAGACGTACGGTGCCGCGGCGGCATCCGCGTCGATGACCACCGACTCGGACTGGCCGTCCCGGGCGACCACGAGCACCCGGTCGCCGGGGGTGACGCGGGCCGCTCGGGCCCACGCGGCGCCGCACGCGTCGCTGACCCTCAGGTGCAGCGACGCCGCACCGACGGTCAGCACGGCGAACGACGCGGCGTCGACGGCGCACGCCATCGCCTCCGGGTCGTGGCCGGCGCACTGGGCGCCGGAGCACCCAACCGTGTACGGCGGTGTGGTGGGCTCCGACGCGGCGGAGCCGCCGAGGATGCCGGTGAACCGGACCAGTGCGCCCAGCACGGCGGCACCGGTGATGGCGGCGGCCACCGCGAGCGCCGAGCGCCCTCGCGGACCGGGAAGGCGGCCTGCCGTGGTGGGGCGGCTCGCCGCCGGCGCCTCGGATTCGGGCTCGGCACCGGATGGCTGCGGGCCGGCGGCCCGGCCGCTCCAGCGGGTCTCCGCCCGCTCCCACAGCGCGTGCACCCGGTCGACCGGCTGACCGGTCAGCCGCGCCAGCGCGTCGACCGCGTCCCGCGGTGGCAGCTTGATCCCGTTGAGGTACCGCTCCCAGGACGACTTGCTGTACGGCGTGCGCCGCGCGAGCGCGGCCAGGCTCAACCCCGAGCGGTCCTTGAGGCCCCGCAACACGCCGACGAGGTAGGCCACCTCCGGATCGAGGGAGCCGGGCAGCGGCCGCCACCGGCCGCTCATGCGCGTAGCAGGGGCCATGTCTGCGGTCCCACGATGCCGTCGGCGGGCACCCCACCCGCCTGCTGCAACCGCTTCACCGCCGCCTCGGTGCGCGTTCCGAACAGCCCGTCGATCCGCCCCGGGTCGAAGCCGTGGCGTGCCAGCAGGCACTGCACCTCCACGACGTCCTCGCCGTCCCCGTGCAGCGCCACCAAACGGTCCGAGGTGGTGCTGTGCCCGGCGTAGAGCCGACCGTCGCGCCGGGAGTAGTCGCAGCCGAGACCCTCCGGCCGCACGGAAGGCCGCGAATGGCCCGGGCTACCGAGCCCGGTCAACCAGGCCGCCGCGCCGGCCGCCGCCAGCACGGCGAGGCCGCTGGCTGCCACGAGAACCCATCGCCGCCGGAACCGTGGGGGCCGTCCGCTCGGTGTGCCTTCCGGTTCGCTCGGCGCGTCCTCCGGTCCGCTTGCCACGGGTTCGTCGGCCGGCTGTGGTGGCGGAGACTCGGCGCGCCCCCATTCGGCCAGCTCCCACAGCGCGAGCAGGCGGGGCAGGTCAGCCCCGGCCAGGCGGCCCAGTTCCTCCACCGCCCGGCGCGGGGGCATTGTCCGCCCGTTGAGGTAGCGGTTCCAGGACGACCTGCTGTAGGTCGTCTTCCGCGCGAGCGCCGACGCGCCGATCCCGGCGGTGTCCCTGAGTTCCCGTAACCGCACGACCAACTGGCGCACCCGTGGATCCAGGTCGCCCGGAAGCGGTCTCCACCGAGCCATGTTCCCCCCCTGGTCAGTGTGACTCCGCGATCTTCTGTTGTCCCCCCTGATCCCGTGGTTCAGGATTACCGCAGTGCCGGCTGGACGGGCAAGGTGAATTCCTTTCCCGTCCCGTGATCGTCATGGTGAAAGATTGTGATCAAGATGATCTGGGCTGCTCCAAGATCCGCAACAAGTGGCGACCATCGCTATCGCGGCCGGGGCGGGCGTGAGTTTGGCGACCTGAGGCCCGCCCCGGCCGGAGACGCCGAGGAAGGAGTGATCCGATGGATCAACCCGTCGACCGGTGCCCGGGCGGGCAGAACCCCCACCGGGGTACCGCCACCGAGGTCATCATGATGGTGTGTCACCTTCCGTGTGCACGGCGCGGCGACTGGGTGGTCCACATCCCCATGGGTTGCACTTATGTCAGTTAGGTCGGATGATGGCGCACGAGGGGAGGGGTCGACATGGTGCTGGAGATGCGATTGGCTCGCCGCGTCGAGCCGCCGGCTGATCGGGACGTGGTGGCCGACCTGGCTGAGGCACTCGCCGAGTCGGATGGCGACGTGGTGGTTCGGCTGGGACAACGTGATTTCGTGCTGCCCGACCAGGTCGCTGGTGCGCTCCGTGACCTCCTCGCGCGCCTCGCACGGGGCGAGGGCGTGGTCGTCGCCAACACGGGTCAGCTCCTGACGACAAGCCAGGCCGCGGAGGTTCTTGGGGTCTCGCGGACGTACCTGTGCCGGCTGCTTGACGAGGAAAAGATTCCCTACGTATACCGGGGTACCCATCGTCGGGTCCGACTGGCGGATGCCATCGCCTACACGGAGGAGCTTCGGAGGGGGCGCAAGCGCGCTCTGGACGACATGGCAGCCGTGTCCCGGGAGCACGGACTCTATTCGGATGATTTTTAGCCCCCGTGACCACGCTTGCTGCCTTGATCGATAACGTCGCCGTGTGCCGTTTCTCGCCTTCCTAGATGCCAATGTGCTTGTCCCCGCTCGGCTTCGGGACGTGCTACTGACACTGGGGGAGGAAGGGCTGTTCCAACCCCGCTGGAGCGTCGGTGTGCTGGAGGAGGTGCGGCGGCACCTCCCTGCTGAGATGGACGTGCGAGCCGTTGATCGGCTGCTGTCCGCGATGGAGGAGGCCTTTCCCGAGGCCAAGGTGGAATGGCCGGGCGTCGTGGACATTTCTGTCCGGCTCATGTCGAATCCCAAGGATCGCCACGTGGTGGCAGCGGCGCTGTGGTCGGGTTGCGAGGTCCTCGTCACCGCAGATGTGCGCCTCTGCGCGGAGATCGAGCGGTTGACCAGCTTGGAACCGCAACGCCCAGACGCCTTCCTGGCGTTCGCCGTGGATGCGGGCCCGCCGCGAGCCATTGCTTCACTTGTCGAGATGGTGCGCCGTCGATGGCTCCCCGAAGACCAACGGATCAGCGACGATCAAGTCATCGAGCGGCTCGTTGCCTGGTGCCGACGCCGAGACCTCCCCGCCACCGCTGACGTCATTTCCCGCTGCCGCTGAACGCCGCGTGATGCTCGGCTGCCCGGCCGGAGAGGTCAGCCGGGCAGCCGAGCGGTCAGGGCAGCAGGTGGTGGATGCGGATGGGGAGGTCGCGGACGCGGCGGCCGGTGGCGTGGAAGACGGCGTTGGCGATGGCGGCGGACACCCCGACCGCGCCGAGTTCGCCGATGCCCTTCGCGCCGATCGCGCTGGCCACGCGGTCGTCGTCGTCCACAAAGGACACATCGATCTCGCCGATGTCGGCGTTGACCGGGACGATGTAGCCGGCCAGGTTCTTGGACAGGAACCGGCCGAGATTCGGCTCGAACACCGACTGCTCCAGCACCGCCTGGCCGTAGCCCCAGGTGATGCCACCGATCATCTGGCTGCGCGCGGCCAGTGGGTTGAGGATCCGCCCGCCGGCGTAGACGCCCACCGCCCGGCTCATCCGCAGCAGACCGAGGTCCGGGTCGACGCGCACCTCCACGAAGATCGAGCCGTAGGTGTGGATCGAGTAGCCCCCGGTCCGGCCGCGGGTCATGCCACCGCCTTCCGGCGACCAGCGGCCCTCGGACTCCAGCTCGGTGAGTCCCGCCTCGGCCAGGGCGCCGGCCAGCGGGTCACCGGGCTCGGCGCCGAGCTTCTCCAGCGCCGACTCGGCCGCCGCTCGCACCGCGGAGCCGAGGCCCATGGTGGACATCGACCCGAACGTGCCGGTGTGCGGCGGAAAATCCGAGTCGCCGTGGCGCACCGCCACATCCTCCGGCGGGCAGCCGAGGGTCTCCGCGGCCACCGCCTGCACCATGGCCGGCAATCCGGTGCCGATCTCCTGCATGCCGGTCTCCACCACGACGTGCCCGGTGTGGTCGATCCGCAGCCGGGCGGACGACGGGGAGCGCGGGCTGTCCATGGTGGCCGCGGCCATGCCCCAGCCGATCAGCTCATGACCGTCCCGCATGGACCCGATCTCCGGATTCCGCTCGGACCAGCCGAACCGGCGCGCCCCTTCGCGCAGGCACTCGACCAGCTTCCGGGACGAGAACGGTTCGCCGGTGAGCGGGTCGACCTCGGGCTCGTTGCGCAGTCGCAGCTCCACCGGGTCCATGCCCAGTTCGTGGGCCAGCTCGTCCATGGCGGATTCCAGCGCGAACATTCCCGGCCCCTCGTGGGGTGAGCGCATCGGCGTCGGTCCCGGACGGTGCAGCCGCTGGATCCTCGTGCTGGTCTCGATCGCCGGGCTGGCGTACATCCACGTCGAGCCGTGCGGGGTGTTCTCGCAGTAGTCACCGAGCTGGGCGGAGGCGTTGCTGCTCGTGTGCCGCAGCGCGGTGAGCCGGCCGTCGGACGTGGCGCCCAGGCTGACCGTCTGCCGGGTCGCCGGCTGGTGCCCGGCGAGGGTGAACATCTGCGCCCGGGTGAGTACCAGCTTCACCGGCCGCCCGGTGACCCGCGCCGCGGCCGCGGCCAGCGGGATGTGCGGCCACACGAAACCCTTGCAGCCGAAGCCGCCGCCGACGAACGGGCAGAACACCCGCACGTTCTCCGGCGGCACCCCGAACAGCGCGGCCAGCGCCGCCTGGGCGAACAAGACGGACTGCACCGAGCTGTGCAGCACCAACTGGTCGCCGTCCCACCGGGCCAGGGTGGCGTGCGGCTCGATCGGGCTGTGGTGCCGGTCCGCGGTGGTGTACGTGGCGGTGACGGAGACGTCCGCGGCGGCGAGACCGGCGGTCACGTCCCCCTTCGACTCGTCGGTCTCGCCGAACACCAGACCGCCGTGCGGGACCACGTCCTCGGCCTGCCCGAACGGCACCGCCGGCGTCACGTCCGCGTACTCGGCCCGCACCAGGGTGGCCGCGTGCCGGGCCTGCTCCCAGGTCTCGGCGAGCACCACGGCGATCGGCTCGCCCTCGTGGTGCACGGTGTCCTCGAGCAGCGGCGGCACCGGGAAGCCCAGCGGCGGCGTGGACAGCTCACCAAGCGGCGGCAGATCGGCCCGGGTGAGCACGCGTACCACGCCGGGCGCGGCCTCGGCGTCCGCGGTGTGCAGCGCGGTCAGCCGCCCGTTCGGCACGGTCGTGGTGACGAGTGCGGCGGCCAGCGCGTCCGATGTGTCGGCGTCGGCGGCGTAATGCGCGGTGCCGGTCAGCTTGGCCGGCCCGTCCGGCCTGGTCAGTCCCGTTGTCATGCGGCGGCCTCTCGTTCCGCGAGTTCGCGCGCATCCGCGATCGTGTCGCCAGGGCGCGCCGGAGGTTCTTGGGTCACTTCGGCCGGTGAGGCGCCCTGCCGCCCCGATCGCGGGGCCTGGCGGCCGGGACGCGCGTCGTGGTCACCTCGGGTGCCGCGGCTTGACTCACGCATCAGGCTGCCTGCAACGCGCGGACGGCGGCCCGCTGGGCGAGCGTGATCTTGTACTCGTTGCCCGGCAGCGGGCGGGCGTCGCCGAAGTCGGCGGCGACGGCGGCGAGCAGAGCCGGCCGGTCCGAAACGGACAGTCCGACCACGGCCTGCTCGGCGCCGCCCAGCCGCCACGGCCGGTGCGCGACGCCGCCGAGAGCGAGCCGGGCTCCGGTGATCGTCGTCCCGGAGAGCTGGACCACCGCGGCGGCGGAGACCACCGCGAACTCGTACGACACCCGCTCGCGCACCTTGAGGTAGTGGGAGTGCTCGGCACCCGACTCGGCGGGCACCTCGACCGCGGTGATCAGCTCGCCGGCGCGCAGTTCGGTATGCCGCTCCGGCTCGTCGCCGGGCAGCCGGTGGAACTCGGTGGCCGGGATGCGCCGCTCGCCCGCCTCGCCACGGACCACGATGGTGGCGTCCAGCGCGGCGAGCGCGACCGCCAGGTCGGAGGGGTGGGTGGCCACGCAGTGCTCGCTCCACCCGAAGATGGCCTGCGCGCTGGTGTCGCCGTGCCGGGCGGCGCAGCCGGAGCCGGGCACGCGCTTGTTGCACGGCAGCGCGGTGTCCGCGCGGAAGTACGGGCAGCGGGTACGCTGCAGCAGGTTCCCGCCGATGGTGGCCATGTTGCGGAGCTGCGCCGAGGCGGCGCGCAGCAGCGACTGCGCCAGCACCGGGTAGCGGTCCCGGACCACCGGGTGCGCGGCCACGTCGCTCATCCGGGCCAGCGCGCCGATCCGCAGGCCGTCCGGAGTGGACTCCACGCCGGCCAGCGGCAGGCCGGTGATGTCCACCAGCCGGGCCGGCGCCTCGATGCCCTCCTTGAGCCAGTTCACCAGTTCGGTGCCGCCGGCGATGGCCTGCGTCTCCGGCTGGCGAAGCGCGGCCAGCGCGACGTCCACATCGGACACGCGGTGGTAGCTGAACGTCCTCATCGGGCGGCACCGCCCAACTCCGCGGCGGCCTTCGCGACCGAGGCGACGATCTGCGGGTAGGCGGCGCAGCGGCAGATGTTCCCGCTCATCCACTCGCGGATCTCGTCGTCGGAGGTGGCGTGGCCCTCGGCGATGCAGGCCACCGCCGACATCACCTGACCGGGGGTGCAGAAACCGCACTGGAACGCGTCGTTCTCCAGGAAGGCGCGCTGCACCGGGTGCAGCTCACCGCCGGAGGACAGCCCCTCGACGGTGGTCACCTCGGCGCCGTGCGCGGTGACCGCCAGGGTCATGCAGGACAGCACTCTCCGGCCGTTGACCAGGACCGTGCAGGCACCGCACTCACCCCGGTCGCAGCCCTTCTTGGTGCCGGTCAGGCCGAGCCGGTCGCGCAGCGTCTCGGTCAGTGTGGCCCGCGGATCGACCTCGATCTCCCGGTCCACGCCGTTGACCCGCACGGTCACGGCGACATGGTTGGACACGATTGCTCCTTCTTGTCCGCGAGTCTGGGCGCCCACGATCCCGTCGGCAGGGCACGATTCGAGTACGAAGTCGGCTTGCTGCGCACGGGTGCCCTGCCTCCGTGATCGTGGCGGTGGCCGAAGCGCGACCACAGGCGGTTGCTCGTGCGCCTGCTCCGGCAGCCGGAACGCTATGCCCTGGAGTGCGCTCCAGGTAAAGGGGAAATGTCCCGCGACCTCGACCGCGCCGCCGTCAGTGCCTGTTCCTGAACGCGCGCCGCGATCGCGTCGCCGGGGCGCGACAGGGATATGACACTCCGGTTATTCCTGGTAGGGCGCCACGCCCCCGCGATCGCGGGGCTTCGCCCCGGCGCGTTTCCGTGCTCGTCATCGCAGGTCCGTCCCGTTCCGGGACAGGCTGTCAGCGCAGGTGCTCGGCGAAGAAACCGAGCACGCGCCGCCAGGCGTCCTCGGCGGAGTCGTGGTGGTAGCCGAAGCCGACGACCCTGGCCAGCGGGGCGAACGGACCGAGCGGCATCCGGTTGGCGAAGCTGTGCACGGCGTCCGGGTACTCCTTGACGTCGTGCGGCACGCCCAGCTCGGTCAGCGCCGACTCCAGCTTCGCGGCGGCCCCGCGCAGCGTGCGGTCCCGACCGCCGAAGCTGGCCACCACCGGGCAGGAGCGGCGCAGCACGGATGTGTCCTTCGGGACGGCCCCGTAGTACGGCGCGGAAGCCTGGAACCCGCGCGGACCGGCGAGCAGTGCGAACCCGCCACCGAGGCAGAACCCGGCAACGCCGACCCTGCCGGTGCAGTCGTCCCGGTCGGCGAGCAGCTTCCTGGCCGCGTCGATGTCGTCGAACGCCTGCCCGCTGCCCGCGGCAAGTTGGCCGAACACCGCACGCACGCAGCGCAGGAAGCCGCCGCGGCTGTAGAGGTTGGGCACCACGGCGAGGTAGCCGGCCGTGGCGAAGCGTTCCGCGATGCTCCGAATGTCGTCGGACATGCCGAGCGCGTCGTGGACCACGACGACCCCCGGCCACGGTCCGGCGCCGGACACCGCCGGCGTCGGAACCGCGAGATAGCCCTCGATCTCGCCGTCCGTGGACGGGAACCGCACCGTCACGCGGCCGAACGTAGTACACCGCGGCGGCCGAAGGCACCTCCCGACGTGTTGGAGTTCGGTCAGGCCGCGTAGTACGCGCTGCCGCCGATCCGGCCGTGGCCGCAGACCTCGCCGAGGTTCCACGCCGCCTGGAACGGCTGTGTCTCGTCCGGCGGGATCACGGAGATGGTCGCGGCCGCCGGCTCGCACGGCGCGGTGTCCGGCTCACCGTCCGACGGCACGATCGTCCAGTGCAGGTTCTTCGCCGCTGACGCGCCCGGCGCGAGCCGCACCATGGTCGGCCCCGGCTGCTCGTCCCGGCGCAGGTCGGTGGGGACCGGCCGGCCGGAGCCGTCGACGAGTTGCAGGCCGCCGTAGCCGTAGAGGGTGCACGGCGCCCGGCCGGTGTTGGTCACCACCAGCCGCGCGTAGCGCTGGCCCGCGCCGGGCGAGCCCGGCTCGACCCGGCCACGCAGCACGGCCGCGGAGCAACGGGTGGTGGCCGGCGGCGCCGGCGCGGCCTGCCCGCTGGTCGTGGGCCGCTCGCCGGCGGGCGACGTGGCCGGCACGCTGGTGGCTCCGCTCGGCGTGGCGCCGGCGGCGGCCGGCTGGCTGATCGCCGCCGTCGTGGTGGTCGGCGTCGGAGTGCCGTTCGACGACCAGGGCTCCGCGCCCTGCGTGCCACTGCACGCACCGAGCAGCAGGCCGCTGGCCGCGACCAGCACGCCGAACACGATTCGGTTGCCGATGCCCGTCATGGTGTCCACCTCCCGGCTCGCGTACCCCCATCTACCCGCGAAGACGCGTGTCCGATCGGCCGGTTGGCCAGCGTCGTGAAGAATCACCGGTTCGGACGCACATCCGGGTGAAGGTTCCCCAGACCTGTCGATGAGCGGACGGATCGGGCGTCCGCCGAGGTTGCTCGGCGCACCGATCGGGTGGGCCGGTTCAGCCGGCCGCGGCCCAGCCCGCGGGCAGCACCGGCATGCCGTCCACCGGCTCCGTCCACAGGTAGGTCCAGCAGACCTGGCCGTCCGGCAGGGTGGTGCGCACCCGGCGGTACTCCTCGCCCTCGTAGCGGTCCAGCGCCGGCAGTGCGCGCCGGGGCGAGGCGAGCCGCAGCACGTGGCCGGGCACGCCCGGGCCGTCCCCGAGGCGCAGCGCGGGATACCCGAGTCCGGTGTCGTAGAGGGTGCCGCGGACCGTGGCCGGCACCGGCCGCCCGGTCAACTCCGGCTCGACCAGCCGCCACGCGGGCTGGCCGGGTTGCAGCGTGCCGTACACGAACACCCGGTCCGGCCAGTCCAGCGGGTCGGGTTCGCCGCGCACTGTGCCGCAGTCCAGACCGTCGGTGGGCGCCGGTGTCCCGGTGAGCGCCGCGGCGGCGTCTTGGGCGAGCTCGGCGCAGCGCACCGGCGCGCCGTCCACCAGCAGCGGCTGCCGCTCCGTCGAGCAGGACACGTAGCCGAGCACGCCGTCCACGACCGCGCCGTCGGCCAGCACCACCCGGCCGGTGTGCACCCGGGCCAGCCGGTAACGCCGGCCGCGGCCCTCGCACCGGTCCAGCACGCGCACCTGCTCCGGGGTGGCGAGCCACACGGCGTGCTCCTCCACGGTGCCGGGGGCGGCGGCCAGGGTCGCCGGGCGCTGGTCGTCGACCACCCGGAACCCGGTGGACCACACCGCGGCCAGCCCCTCGCACCGCGCGCGCAGCACCACCGCCGGACCGGTTAAGCCCAGTTGCTCACGCAGCCAGGTCACCTTGGACGGGCAGCGGTTGGAACCGTAGGCGAGCACCGGCACCCGCTCGGCGAGCGGCGCGGCGCCGTGCTCGGCCAGCCACGCGTCCAGGTCCGTGCCGCCCGGCTCCACGGCCCACCCGGCCGGGGTGCCCGGTTCGGCGCGCACCGGCCAACCCGTCCGTCCGATATGGACGAAGCTGTGCTCGGGCCGGGCGCCGGGGTAGGGGTCGGCGGGGTAGGCGGTGTCCGGGAATGACGCATGCACGGGCCCCAGTGTGCCGGCTGAGCCCGGGCCGGGTCAGTACCGCCGGTGCGCCCACCGGTCGCACGGCATGGGCGCCATTCGCCGGTGTGCCGGCGGCCATTCGGCGGGATCGGGATACCGGCCGTGGGTTGTTGGTGGTTTGAACGATAATTCCCACGATCGTGTTGGGAATGTTGTGTGTCGGTCGGCAACGGAGTAGCCAAATGGGCGTGAACGCGTGCTCGCCGAAGGCGCGGATGGTGGAATGCCCGAGGTGTCTCGGGTCCGGAATGGTTGGCGGTAAGCCCTGTGGTGACTGCGGAGGGCTCGGCCAGGTCCCCGGGCGGTGACGGATCGGGCGGCGAATGTGACCTGTGCGCCGGAACGGGCGTGCTGACCTGGCAGCAGCCGGTGCCCACCCAGACCGGGTTCGTCGTCCGCGAGATGGAGCACCCCTGCCCGCGCGGCTGCTCCGGCTGGTGGCGGATGTCGGCGGCGGAGCGGGAGGACGCCGTTTCCGAGCGTCCCGGCGCGGGCGGCTTCGCGGCCGAGGCGAACGAGATCGGCTGGCTGCGCGGCCGCGAGTTGGAGGACTAGCCAGCATCCGACGGTGACGTGCCGCTCCTGGAACGGAGCGAGGCGCGCTTGTCAGTGCCTGTTCCCGAACGCGCGCCGCGATCGCGTCGCCGGGACGCGACGGGGACATGACATCCCGGTTATTCCTGACAGGGTGCCCCGCCCCGCGATCGCGGGGCTTCGCCCCGGCGCGTTCCCGTGCTCGTCATCGGAGGTCCGTCCGGTCCTGGAACAGGCTGCCAAAGCGCGCGCCAATCGGGCACCGCGCGACCGCCGCTACCATGGCCCCGGCGATCGAGACGATCACGGCCGGGGGAGGTGCGGCGATGTCCCCGCCCGTCGAATGCCCCTTTCCCGCGGTGCGGGGCGAGCGGTTGGACCCGGCGCCGATGTACGGCCGGCTGCGCACCGAGCAACCGGTGTCCCGAGTGGTGCTGCGCAACGGTGAGCGCGCCTGGCTGGTCACCCGGCACGCCGACGTGCGCGCGGTGTTACGTGACCGGCGGTTCACCTCCGACCCGACCGCACCGGGATTCCCCCAGCTACGCCCGATCCAGGAGCCCCCACCCCCGCCTGGCACCTTCCTCTCCTACGACCCGCCGCGGCACACCCGGTTCCGCCGGATGCTGGGCACCGAGTTCGGCGCCGGTCGGTTGGCCGCCTTCCAACCCGAGATCGACCGGATCGTCGCCGAGCAACTCGACGCGCTGGCCGGCGTGGGCCCGGGCGCGGATCTGGTGCGGACCTTCGCCCGCCCGGTGCCGTCCCGCGGTATCTGCGCGCTGCTGGGCGTGCCGTTCGCCGACCGGGCGGAGTTCCAGCGGCACATCGAGGTCCGGCTGGACTGGTCGCGGCCGGCCGAGGAGGTCCAGGCGGCGAACGCGGCGGTGCGCGACTACATCGAGGGGTTGGTCGCCGCGAAGGAGGCGGAGCCGACCGACGACCTGATCGGCCGACTGGTCCGCCGGCAGGTGCGCACCGGGCGGCTGCGGCACGAGGAACTGGTCAGCATGGCCATGCTGCTGCTGGTCGCCGGCCCGGAAACGACGGCGAGCACCATCGCGCTGGGCGTGCTGGCGCTGCGCAGGGACCCGGACCAGTGGGAGGCGCTGGTCGCCGATCCCGGCCTGGTGGACGGCGCGGTCGAGGAACTGCTGCGCTACCTGTCCGTGGTGCAGAACGGCGTGGTTCGCGCGGCCGTGGCGGACGTGGAGATCGGCGGGCAGCGGATCGCGGCCGGGGAAGGCGTGATCGCGTTGCTGCCCTCGGCGAACCGGGACCCGGCCGCGTTCGCCGACCCGGACCGGCTGGACGTGCGCCGGGACGCCCGCGGCCACCTGGCGTTCGGTTACGGCGTACACCAGTGCATCGGCGCGCTGCTGGCCCGGCTGGAACTGCGCGGCGCGTTCCGGGGGCTGCTGCGGCGCTTGCCCGGCCTGCGGCTCGCCGCGCCCGAAGCCGACCTGCGGTTGCAGCACGGCGGCGCGGTGTTCGGTGTGCGTGAGCTACCGGTGCGCTGGTAGCCGCTGACTGCCCGGTCCCGGCGTGCGGCCGGCCTTGACCGCCGACCGGTTTCGCTAAAGACTGCTGGTGAAATTGTGGCGACAACCGGGGCCGGGGTGTCGCCGCGCGCCCCGCGGTGAGCGCGGCCGGTCAGCCCGCCGAGTGCAGGCGGTCCACCACGGCGGGGCGGCGGGGGTCGTCCACCCGCACCACGACGTCCGCCACCCGTTGCGGGCTCACCTCGTCGTCGTAGCGCCGGTACGCCGGCAGCGCCCAGTGCTCCTCGGCCGGAGTGCGGCGGGCCAGCGCGCCCGGTGACAGCCACAGGTGCACCGTCAGGTCCAGCGGCAGGCCCCGGCCGAGCAGCAGTTCGCCGTCCAGCAGCAGCACGCCTCCCTCGGGCAGTTCCACGTAGCCCGCCCGGCTGGCCCGGTCGACGCGCGCGTCCCACAGCGAGGGCAGCGCCCGGCCGGAGCCGCCCGGCGACAGCGGGGCGAGCACCTCGCGGCGCAGCGCCCCGGCGTCCAGCCAGTCCTCGTATCGCGCGTCGGGATCGGTCCGGCCGTGCTCGTAGCGCAACGAGGCAGGACGGAGAAAGTCCCATGTGGACACTCGGAGCACCTGGCGGCCGCGCACCCGCAGCGGGTCGACCAGGGCGTCGGCCAGCGCCGCGGGCTCGGCCGCCGGCGGGCCGTCCACCGCGACGCGCGGCCACGGCGCGCCACCGCACGCGTCGATCCGTTCGGCCAGCTCCGTGACCAGGCGTTCCGGGGAGACGGGGCGAACCTGCACCCCGCCATCCTGCCGGTACGGGCGCGGCGCTGCTCCGTTCGGCGGAGAGCGATCGTCGGCCCAGGTCGCAACCATCGCTGGGTACTGGCGGGCGGTCACGCCCCGTAGCGTCCGGCCATCTCCTTGGCAGGACGTCAGGGAGCGGAAGGAGAGAGGACATGTCCGCACGTTCTCTGGGCCGGGGCCTTCTCGCGTTCGCCGCGACCGTGCTCGCCGGCCTCGCGCTTTCGGTACCCACCGCCGGGGCCGCGCCGGCGTCGGCCGCGCAGCCGTTCATCGTCGGCGGCCACGACGCCACGCAGACCTACAGCTTCATGGCGTCGATGCAGACCACGCAGGGCGAGCACAACTGCGGCGCCTCGCTGATCGACAAGCAGTGGCTGGTCACCGCCGCGCACTGCGTGGAAGGGCAGCAGCCGAGCGAGTTCCAGTACCGGATCGGCACCACTGATCGCACCAGCGGCGGCGAGGTGGCCACGCCGGACAAGTTCGTGGTGAACCCCAAGTACGACCCGCAGAACACCGGGGACTACGACATCGCGTTAGTCCACCTGGCCAAGCCGGTGCAGGCGCAGCCGATCAAGATCGCGGGCACCTCCCCGCAGCCCGGTACCGACGTGCGGGAGATCGGATGGGGGCTGACCTGCCCGGTGCGCGGTTGCGGTGAGCCGCCGCAGAAGCTGCAGGAGCTGGACACCAAGGTGGTGGACGGCAAGCAGTGCACCAGCCAGGAGAGCCCGTTCGACCCGGACCGGGAGCTGTGCATGGACAACCACGGCGGCCAGGCCAGCGCCTGCTACGGCGACTCCGGCGGCCCGGCCGTGGTGCATGACGGCAACGGGTTCGCGCTGGTCGGCGCCACCAGCCGGGGCCAGACCGCGAGCTGCCCGGAGAAGCCGGGCATCTACACCAACGTGGTCGCGCACACCGACTGGATCAAGCAGACGCTCGGCTCCTCGGCGTCCTCCTGACCCCGTCACCCAGGCCCGTGGGGGCCGTGGCGCCTGCCACGGCCCCCACGGGTGTCCACACCGGACCGCCGGTGACCCTGCCGGATCACCGGTCTCCTCGGGTGGCCGCCGTCAGTGCTTGTTCCTGAACTCGCCCCGGCGTGTTCCGACACTCGTCATCGCAGGGTCGGTCCGGTTTCGGAACAGCTGTCAGCGGGTGAGCGGGGTGAAGTCGCGGCTGGCGATGAACGTCGGCCGCGGGTTCTTCGCCGCGAACGGGTCCACCAGCGCGTTCTCCACGCTGTTGAACACGATGAAGATGTTTGACCGTGCGTACGGCGTGATGTTGCTGCCGGAGCCGTGCATCGAGTTGGAGTCGAACATCAGCGCCGAGCCGGCCGGGCCGGTGAACTGCTCGATGCCGTGGGTGGCGGCGAGCTGGGTGAGGCTGTCCCGGTCCGGCGTGCCGATCTCCTGCTCCTTCAGCGACTCCTTGTAGTGGTTGTCGGGTGTGTTCCCGACGCAGGAGACGAAGGTGCGGTGGGCACCCGGCATGAGCATGAGGCCGCCGTTGTACGGGTAGTTGTCGGTGAGCGCGATGGAGATGCTCACCGCCCGCATCGCGGGCATCCCGTCCTCGGCGTGCCAGGTCTCGAAGTCGGAGTGCCAGTAGAACCCGGCGCCCTTGAATCCGGGCATGTAGTTGATCCGGCTCTGGTGCACGTAGACGTCGGAGCCGAGGATCTGCCTGGCCCGGTCCAGCACCCGCGGGTCCCTGGCCAGTTCCGCGATCAGCTCGCTGGTCTTGTGCACCTCGAAGATGGACCGCACCTCGTTGGAGGTCTTCTCGATGACGGTCCGCTCGTCCTTGCGGACGGCCGGGTCGTTGGCCAGCCGCTCCAGCTCCTGCCAGAACGTCTGCACCTCAGCCGGACTGAGGAGCTGCTCGATGGTCAGGAACCCCTTACTGTCGTAGGAGCGCAGGGTTTCCTCGTCGATGGGGCCGGAGTCCAACCCGGGCCACACCGTCGGGTCGGTGCGCTCGATCCACTTCGGCTCCGAAAAGACGCGGGTGGGGTACCGGTCCTCCGTCCTGGTGTCGGCAATAGTCATGCTCGCCTCCTCTTCCGCGAGTGTCCGCGGAGTTCACCCTGTCGACCACCGCGCGCGCCGCGGCTTGACATGATCCTTCGAAGGCTGTCGCGGCCCGGCCGGGGTCGCGATCCGGCGGCTCACTCGCCAGCGGCCACCGTCTCGTCGTCCTCGATGATCAGCGGGTACACCCCGTTCTCGTCGTGCACCTCCTGGCCGGTCACCGGCGGGTTGAACACGCACACCGTGCGCATCTGGGTCTTCGGCCGAAGCTGATGGTGCTCGTGACCGTCCAGGAGGTAAAGGGAGCCGGGCCGCAGCTGGTAGGTCTTGCCGGTCTCCTTGTCGGTGAGCTCGCCCTCACCCTCCACCACGAAGACCGCCTCGACGTGGTTGGCGTACCAGAAGTCGTTCACGGTGCCCGCGTACAGCGTGGTCTCGTGCACCGAGAAGCCGACCTTCTCCTTGGCCAGAATGATGCGCCTGCTGCGCCAGTTCGGGGTTTGGATGTCCCGATCGGTGCCGTCGATCTCGTCGACCGACCTGACGATCACGTCGCCTCCTCACTGTCCTTACGGGGAATCTCTTCGGGTCAGGCGGTCTTGAGCACCGAGCGCACCGACGCGGTGAGCAGCTCGATGCCCTGGGTCAGCTCCTCGTCGGTGAGGGTGAGCGGCGGCAGCAGCTTCACCACCTCGCTCTGCGGCCCGGAGGTCTCCATCAGCAGGCCACGGGCGAACGCGGCGGCGCACACCTTGCCGGCCAGCTCGGGCTGCTCGAAGGCGAGGCCACGGGCCAGGCCGCGGCCGCGCGCCTCGACACCCGGGTTGGCGTCGGCGATCTCCTGCAGCACGGTGCCGAGTTGCTCGCCCTTGGCGAGGGTGCTTTTCTCCAGCAGGTCGTCGTTCCAGTAGGTGCGCAGCGCGGTGGCCGCGGTGACGAAGGCCGGGTTGTTGCCGCGGAAGGTGCCGTTGTGCTCGCCCGGCTCCCACTGGTCCAGCTCCGGTTTGATCAGGGTGAGCGCCATGGGCAGGCCGTAGCCGCTGATGGACTTGGAGAGGGTGACGATGTCCGGCTGGATGCCGGCCAGCTCGAAGCTGAAGAACGGCCCGGTGCGGCCGCAGCCCATCTGCACGTCGTCCACGATGAGCAGCATGTCGTGCCGCTGGCACAGCTCGGCCAGGCCGCGCAGCCATTCCGGCCGGGCCACGTTGACGCCGCCCTCGCCCTGCACGGTCTCCACGATCACCGCGGCCGGCTCGTTGAGTCCGCTGCCGGCGTCCTCGAGCAGCCGCTCGAAGTACAGGAAGTCGGGATACTGGCCCTCGAAGTAGTTGTCGTAGGGCATCGGCGTGGCGTGGACCAGCGGAATTCCGGCGCCGCCGCGCTTCATGGAGTTGCCGGTCACCGCCAGCGCGCCCAGAGTCATGCCGTGGAAAGCGTTCGTGAAGCTGATCACGGACTCCCGTCCGGTGATCTTGCGGGCCAGCTTCAGCGCGGACTCCACCGAGTTCGCCCCGGTGGGACCGGGGAACTGGACCTTGTAGTCCAGCCCGCGCGGCTTCAGCACGATGTCGGAGAAGGCTTCCAGGAAATCCCGCTTCGCAACGGTGTTCATGTCCAGCGCATGCGTGACGCCGTCGCCGGACAGGTAGTCCAGCAGCGCCTCCTTCAGCACCGGATTGTTGTGGCCGTAGTTCAGCGCCCCGGCCCCCGCGAAGAAGTCGAGGTATTCTTTTCCGTTCTCGTCTTTCAGCCAGCTACCGCTGGCTTTGTCGAATACGGCCGGCCAGGAGCGGCAGTAGCTCCGAACTTCCGACTCGATGGTCTCGAAGATATTCACGGTTGCTCCGTTCGATCTTCTCGTCGGTTCCGTGATCACGCGTGGGGGCCGACCCGGTCGGCCGGCGGTGCGGCCGGGGCCGGCGTGACCAGCGGGCCGATGCGGTAGAGATACTCGGCCTCGTGCCCGTCCGGGAACAGCTCCGCGCCGAACAGCACGCTGCGCGACAGCTCGGCGCCCCAGCGCTCGGCCAGCGCGGTGAACAGCCGGATCGACGCGGCGTTGTCGGCAGTGATGGTGGTCTCCAGGTAGCGGACGCCGGTGCGGACCGCACGGTGCAGTACATGGTCGACGAGTCTTCCGGCCACGCCGCCACCGCGGTGTGACGCGTCGACGGCGACCTGCCAGACGACGACGGTATCCGGCGCATCGGGCCGCACGTATCCGGTGACGAATCCCACGACATTGCCGTCGTGCCTGGCCACGGCGGAGGTGCCCGCGAAGTCGCGGGCCCACAACAGGTACGCGTACGACGAGTTGAGGTCAAGTGCCCCAGAATCACGTGCAATTCGCCAGAGCGCCGACCCGTCAGCCAGCGTGGGCGGCTCCACGGACACGGTCGACGACCCGTTACCGAGATTCCCGGGTTTCGGGTGCGCGCTGGTCATGTGGACCGAACGTAACAGGTCTGTGGAAAATCGCCACTCGCTGCCCCGTCACCGGCTTGGAGTTTGTGAGGGTTGCTACACCCCTGTTGAGGGCAGGTATCGTCCGTGCTACCCGGCTACATCACGGACCAATAACGCCGCCGTTCGGGGTGTCACCTGCGACGATGCCCGGCGGCGCGGTCCGGTACGCGTTCGTCCGTTGTGGACCCTCAGGGTGGGTGTAACCATCGCGCCCGGGCGGCTAAACGTTACCTGTGACATTCATCACATTCCTGGGTGACTGCGGTCGCCGGCCCCTCCGGCCCCGTGCTCGACCGGTCAGCCGGGTGCCGGCGGCCCCGCCGCCCCGACGCGCGGTGAACCCTTCCGGCCCGCCAGCCGTGTAACCACGTGACGAACGGCCGCGGGCACGCTCCCGCGGCCGACCGCGCAGCAACAGGGAGACTGCCGATGGGTTGCCGAACGCCGGCCCCGGTGGGTCGCGCCATCGCAGGTTCGTCCGGTTCGGCAGCGGGCCGCGCGACCGGGAGATGGCGATGGTGAGCTCGCTCACTGCCGCCGACCGCGCTGCCCGGGCCGGACATGCACGCGCGGTTTCCGGTGCCGCGGAGGGAACGCCTTCCTCCCGCACCGGATTACCGATGCCGACTGGGCGGTCGATGCCTTCGGAGCTCGGGAGGAAGCGCGTGAGGTTCGGAGCCCGTCGATCCGATCGCGGGTCAACCGCCGTGGACGAGGCCCTGATCAAGTCGGTCTTCGACGAGCACGGGGGAATGCTGCTGGCCTACGCGACCCGGCTGACCGGCGATCGCGCGGCGGCCGAGGACGTCGTGCAGGAGACGCTGTTCCGCGCCTGGAAGCACCCCGAGGTGCTGGGCAACCGGAAGGGCTCGGTGCGCGGCTGGCTGCTCACGGTCGCGCGCAACATCGTCACCGACCGGGCGCGGGCCAGAGCGGCGCGCCCCACCGAGGTGGCGGAGCAGTCACCGAACTCGGCGAACGGCCCCGTGGAGCGTGACCACGCGGACCACGTGGTCAACTCGATGGTGGTGCTGGAGGCACTGGACGCGCTGTCGCCCGAGCACCGCGAGGTCCTGGTGGAGATCTACTACCGCGGCCGCAGCATGGTGGAGGCCGCGCAGGCGCTGGGCATCCCGCCGGGCACGGTGAAATCGCGCTGCTACTACGCACTGCGCGCGCTGCGCGGCATCGTCGGCGTCAATCAGCCCGCACGAACCAGGGAGGGGGCTCGGTGATGCGGTTGCCGAGCCGCGGCACCCAGGGTGGGCGTGGCACGCGCGGGGGCCGCCAGGCCTGGCGATCGGGGCGGCACGGGGCGTTTGGTCGGGGTGTGACGAGGACGGGTGTGGGGCGTCCCGGCGACAGGGTCGCGGGCGGGCTCGCGGGAAGGACGGTGGCGAGATGAGCGAGCAGGAGATCGACCGCTCGCTGCTGGGCGCCTACGCGCTCGGCGTGCTCGACCGCGCCGCCCGGCATTCCGTCGAGTCGCACCTCGGCAGGTGCGCCGGCTGCCGGCACGAACTGGCCGAGCTGACCGCGGTGGAGCGCGCGCTGCGCCAGGTCCCGCCGGAGGCGTTCATCGAGGGCCCGCCGCCCGGCGGCGACCTGCTCCTGCAGCGGACCCTGCGCCGGATACGGGACGACCGCGGCGGCGGCTCCCGGGTGGGACGGCGGATCGCCGTCGCCGCCGGCGTCGTGGCGCTGGCCGGAGCGCTGGTCGGTGGCGGTGCGGTGGTCGGCAGGATGACCGCTCCGCAGCAGCCGGTGGCGCTGAACCCGCCGCCGCAGGACGAGAACACCGCGCAGCCGCCCGGGACCCGGATGCTCACCGCGGCCGACCCGGCCACCGGCGCGCACATGACGGTGGCGGTCGCTCCGGCGGCCGGCTGGGTGCGGCTGCACGCCGATGTGGTCGGCGTGCCGGCCGGCACCCGGTGCCGCATCTGGGTGGTCGGCGACGACGGGCGCCGCGAGGCCGCCGGAAGCTGGCTGGCCTCGGCCAACGGCAAGGCGGGGACCACGGTGGACGCGCTGGCGCTGATCCCGCCCGACCAGGTGGCCGCGGTGGAGGTGAACACCACGGACGGCAAGAAGCTGCTGGTCGCCCGCGCCTGACTGGCCACGATCGGGCGACCGGCCGCGCGCGTCACGGCCGGCACCCGGCCGTGCGGGGCGACGATGACCGCGTGACCGAACCCGATCCGCAGCCCTACGCGGAGCAGGCCAGCAGCGGAATGAACCGCATCCTCCGCTCCGGGTGGTTCTGCCTGCTGCCGCCGTCCGCGATCCATCTGGTCTCCCAGGTGGCCTCGGCGCACGCCGAGGGCGCCGTCGCGGACCTGGACACCCTGCTCCGGCCGCTGCGCACGGTGATCGACCTGGACAGTCCACCGGACTGGGAGGACCACGTCGACGGCGCCGACCCGCACGCCGACCCGGAGGAGCAGCGGCTGAACAAGCAGCACCACGACGACCTGGCCGCCGGCCTGGCCGAACTCGGCCTGCCCATGCCGGCCACCATGCGCGAGGTGGCGCACCTGCTCGTCCGGTTCGGCGTGCTCACCCGGGAGGTCGGGGCGGAAGGGGAACGCTGGCGGTTCGCCGACCCGATCCCGTACCCCGAGGAGGTGCTCCCGGTCCGGCCGGAGTGGCTGGAACGGGCCCACCAGTACCGCTCGGCGAGCTGACCTGGCGCGGCTGGCTGGATCCTCCCGCCGCTCTGCCCAGCCGCGCGGCCAGGGCACGGACCTGCTCGACGAGTTCCGGCGGCTCGTGCACCTCGAAGTCCACCCCGATCGCGGCGATGGCCACGGCCAGCGCGGCCACCGAGTCCGCGCCGGTGTAGAGCAGGCAACGGTGGTCGTCGAGCGGCTCCAGCGTGCCCACCGTGGGCGGCACCCACTCGGCGACCACGGCGACCGGGGCGTACATGGTCAGCCGCGCCCGGTAGCGGTACGGCGCGGAGGACACCGCGCGGGAGACGTAGCCGGCGAGGTCGTCGGCGGGCGGCCGGCGCGGGGCGAACCGCGCGCCGGGGGACGGGCGGGACGCGATCCGGTCCACCCGGAAGGTGCGCCAGTCCCGCCGGTCGACGTCCCAGGCGACCAGGTACCAGCGCCGGCCGGTGTGCACCAGCCGGTGCGGCTCCACGGTGCGGGTGCTCTCCGTGCCGTGGTGACCGCGGTAGCCGAACCGCAGCCGCTCGTGGTCCCGGCAGGCGCCGGCGATCACGGTGAGCACGTCGGCGGCCACGGTCGGCCCGGCGTGCCCCAGCGGCACGGTGAAGGACTGCAACGCGTTCACCCGGTGCCGCAGCCGGGACGGCAGCACCTGTTCCAGCTTGGCCAGCGCGCGTACGGACGTCTCCTCGATGCCGGCGACCGTGCCGCCCGCGGCGGTGCGCAGCCCGATGGCCACCGCCACCGCCTCGTCGTCGTCCAGCAGCAGCGGTGGCAGCGCGGCACCGGCGCCGAGCCGGTACCCGCCCGCCACGCCCGGAGTGGCGTGCACCGGGTAGCCGAGTGCGCGCAGCCGCTCCACGTCCCGCCGCACGGTGCGGACGTCCACCTCCAGCCGCTCGGCGAGCGCCGCGCCGGACCAGTCCCGCCGCGCCTGCAGCAGCGACAGCAGGCGCAGCAGCCGGGCCGAGGTCTCCAACATGTGCCCAGTCTGGCAGCCATTCAGGGCGAAATCTGTCCGCGTTTCGGGCCGAAGGCGCCGGGCGGTGCG
This sequence comes from Gandjariella thermophila, assembly GCF_005405885.1. GTDB lineage: Bacteria > Actinomycetota > Actinomycetes > Mycobacteriales > Pseudonocardiaceae > Gandjariella > Gandjariella thermophila. Next base: position 36,347 of record NZ_BJFL01000006.1, on the reverse strand, counting down.
TGCCCATCCGTGGGACCGACCCAGCGTTGCGGTCGCCGGCAACAGACCAGACCGATCGTGCGACCGGCCTGTGGCTCCCGGCTCGGCTACCGTCGCCGGCACGGAGGTGTGTCATGCGGTTGCCCCGCGCTGTCTACCTGGTCCTGGGCGCCGTCCTGTACTCGCCACGCACGACGTCGCCACGCTGTTCGGTGACCTGGTCGGCCGCCCGAGGCGGGTGTTCCTGGCCGGCGTGTCCATGGGCGGGCACGTGATCGCGCGCTCGATGGAGCAGTACCCGGGGTTCTACGCCGGCGCGCTGCCGATGTGCGGGGCGCTCGGCGACCGCGCCCTGTTCGACTACTTCCTGGACTACCAGCTCGTCGCGCAGGCATTGGCCGGAGTGCGCGCCTACCCGGCGCCGGAGGACTACCTCACCGCGGTGGTGCCGCGCATCGAGCAGGCGCTCGGCCTGAACCGGCTCACCCCGACCGGCCCGGACGTGGTGGGCGAGCGTGGCGCGGAACTGCGCGCCATCGTCACCAACCGCACCGGCGGTCCCCGTCCCGGCGCGGACGCCGCCTTCGCGTACTGGAAGGACTTCCTGTTCCGGTTGGGCGCGTCACCGCAGGGCAGCGGCCGGGGGAGCGGCCCGGACCAGGTGGCCACCAACATCGGCACCGTCTACCAGCCCGACGCGCCGGTCGACGTCAACACCACGGTGCGGCGCGTTCCGCCGGCCAACCCGCTGGCCCGGTTCCTGCCCTCCCTGACCACCGTGCCGCGGGTGCTCGGCACGCCGTCCGGGCCGGTGGTCAGCCTGCACGGCCTGGACGACGAGTTCGTGCCGTTCTCCATGGAGCAGGTCTACGCCGCCGCGGTGGCCGGGCACGGCCGCGGCCAGCTCCTCGCCCAGCGGGTGATCCGCACGGTGGGCCACTGCGAGTTCGACACCCGGGAGGTGGCCACCGCCTGGCACGACCTGGTCCGCTGGGTGGACACCGGCGAGCGGCCCGCGGCGGACGCGGTCGGCGACCCGGCGGTGATCGCGGCACCGGACTACGGCTGCCGGTTCAGCGACCCGGACGCCTACCGCGACCCGCCGAGGGGCAGCACCCGCCGGCTGCTCCCGCCCTGCCCGCCGGCCACGGCGGTCAGCAGTCGCGCAGTTCCGGGCTCTGGTTGAGCAACTGGCCGCGCGGCGAGATGAACGCGCGGTAGCCCGCGCCGTCCACCGCCGAGATGCGGAACGCGGCCACCCGGTGGCAGTTCTGGAACGCCAGCCGCACGCCGAAGTGCCGCTCCAGCCCGCCCCGGATGGCGTCCGAGGCGAGGGCGCGCAGCAGTTGGCCACGCTCGGCCTCGCTCGGCGGCGGGGTGGCGTGGTCGGCGAACTCCTCGTCACCGGCGCGCAGGTCGTCGACCACCGCGCTGATCACCCGCCAGGCGTAGGGCAGTGAGGTGCGGACGCAGTCGACGAACTCGGCGTCGGACACCTCGCCACGCTCGGCGCGGTCCAGCAGGGTGGCGGGCACGTCAAGGGACACGGGAACCTCCGGTTTGTCGGGGATGGCTTTCGTCACCGTGCGGTGGCCGGGGTGACGCCGGACCGCTCCAGCGCCTCCGGGCCGAGCACGAAGTCGGGGTCGACCTGGCCGGCCAGGTCCTCGCCCGCCCGGTCGTTGGCCCAGGCGGCGGCGTTGCGCAGATGGAACTCGACGGCGTGCCGCTGGTAGGTGTCCCAGTCCTTGCCGGTGGCGTCGACCAGGGCGCGCATCGCGTCCAGCGCCGCGCGGTTCTCCGGTTCCAGCGCGCCGATCGACCGCACGTCGCCGCGTTCCGCCGCGCGCACGTGCCCCGAGCGGGTCACGCAGGCCAGCAGGTGGTCGCCCACCGCGTCGCGCAGGAAGTCGACGTCCTCGGCGTCGGACACCTTGTTGCCGACCACCGCGATCCGCACCCCGAAATCGCGGGCGTAGCCGAGGTACTGCCGGTACACGCCGACGCTGCGCACGGTCGGCTCGCACACCAGGAACGTCACGTCGAACCGGGTGAACAGCCCGGAGGCGAACGCGTCCGCGCCCGCCGTCATGTCCACCACCACGTACTCGTCCCGGCCGTCGACCAGGTGGTTGAGCAGCAGTTCCACCGCGCCGACCTTGGAGTGGTAGCACGCCACGCCGAGGTCGCCCTCGGCGAACGGGCCGGTCACCGCGAGGCGCGCGCCGCCGACCTCGCGCACGCATGCGGCGTAGATCGGGTTGTCCTCGACCACCCGCAGCAGCCGCGAGCCCGACCCGGGCGGGGTGGTCTTCACCATCGCGTCGGCCGAGGAGATACGCGGGTTCCGGCCCCGCAGGTACTCCTTGATCATCGGCAGGTGCTCGCCGAGCGTGGGCAGCGCGGCCGCCTCCGCATCGGTGGCGCCGAGCGCGGTGGCCAGGTGCTGGTTGATGTCCGCGTCCAGGGCCAGCACGGTCCGGCCCTGCGCCACGAGATGGCTGGTGAGCAGGGAGGCGAGCGTGGTCTTGCCGCTGCCGCCCTTGCCGACGAACGCGATCTTCACGGGCTGCTCCGTCATCCGATGGGTCTCTTATACTGAAATTGATATCGGTTTTCATTTCATGGTGCAAGACCGTGGCGGTCGCGCTCACCGCACCGGGTGAGCGTGCGTACCGTGTCGCCTATGGCGACCCTGGTGTCCTTCCACGCCCACCCGGACGACGAGTGCATCGGCTGCGGGGGCGTGCTGCGCAAGGCCCACGACGAGGGGCACCGCACGGTGCTCGTGGTGGCGACCCGCGGCGAGCACGGCGAGGTTCCGGACGGCTTCCTCGACGAGGGCGAGGAACTGTGGCAGCGGCGGGTGGCGGAGACCCACGCGTCCGCGGAGATCCTCGGCGTCGCGCGGGTGGAGTTCCTCGGCTACGTGGACTCCGGGATGATGGGCACGCCGACCAACGACGCGCCCGGCTCGTTCTGGACCGCCTCGGTGGAGGACGCCGCGCAGAAGCTGGCCGCCGTTCTGCGCGAGGAACGCGCCGACGTGTTGACCTGCTACGACGACAACGGTGGCTACGGTCACCCGGACCACATTCAGGTGCACCGGGTGGGCGTGCGCGCGGCCGAACTGGCCGGCACGCCCCGCGTCTACCAGAACACCATCAACCGCGACCACATCCTCCGTGGGATGGCCGCGTTCGCCGAGCGGTCCGGCGCGGCCGAGGCGCCGGGTCCGGACATCCGCGACAGGCCCGACTTCGGCAAGCCGGAGTCGATGATCACCGCCGCGGTGGACGTCTCCGCCTACGTCGACCACAAGCGGCGGGCGATGCGCGCGCACGCCAGCCAGATCAGCGAGCAGTCCTTCTTCCTCGCCATGCCGGACGACGCCTTCCGCTACGCGTTCGGCACCGAATGGTTCATCCGCGACGGCCAGGGCCCCGGCATTACCGAAACCGACCTGCTCGCCGGCCTGTGAGCAGGCCGCAGCGGGACGACGCGGCGCCGAGGTAGCACCCTTCGCGGGCCCGCCGGCCGAAGGCCGGTGTCGAGTTCGATGGTCGCAGGCCGCGAAGTTCGTCCAGGCGCTGGGCCTCGAACTGGAGTTCGCCACCGACCACAACTCCGGCCTGCTGCGCAACGGCGAGGGTCCGTACGTGTTCGTCGCCGAGGTGCCCCAGGACCGGGAACCCCGCATGCAGGTGGCGCTGAAGGTGGTCGACGCGGACGCGTTCCGTCCCGCTCCGGCCGTCGAGGTGGTCACACCGTTCGAGGACACCCATTACGGCACCAGGGAGATGACCGTGGGCGCAGATGCGGATGAACGCGACCATCGCGTCCATCGGCCGGTCGCGGAAGGGATTCCGCGGCCCGTGGGCTTCCAGGGAGAGGACGGTGTCCTCCCAGGTCATCCAGTGCATCGCGGCCTGCTCCCGCGGCCGGACGACCGGTGCCTCGGGCTGATGCGCTCCACGCCGTAGCGCCCGCCAGACGGCGGTTCGCCGGTTCGGCAGGCGGGTCAGGCGGGTGGCTCGGCCTGCGGGGTGGCCCGGCCGTCGACACCGGCCAGGTCCTCGGGGTCGAGGTCCTGGCCGTGTGTCGCGGCGTCGGCGTGCTCGGCGTCGTCGTGCACGTCGTGCAGGTCCTCCGGGTGCGCGCCGAGCACCCGTCGCTCCAGCGCGTCCAGTGTCTCGGCCGGATCGCGCCGCTCGCTCTCGGAGAACTCGCGGCCGTCCGGGTGTTCCTCGTCGCGCTGTGCCATCTGGTCTTCCTCCACGCCACCGGCGCCGGGCCCGGTGACGACCACGGGGAATGCCGGTCCGAACTCGGGTTACCCCGTGGCGGTGCGCGGCTATGCCTCGCCGAGCGCGCCCACCGGCACCGCCAGCGGCTCCGGCCGGGACTCGGGCGCGGAGTCGGGCTCGGGCTCGTCGAGGTCGGCGGCGAGTTCCCTGAGCAGGCCGGCGATCTCGCGTTCCAGGTCCTGGCAGGTGTTCGCCACCTCCTGGGCCTCGATCGCGTATTGCTCGATGGCCTCGGCGGCCTTCCGGATGGTGTCCATGGCCCGCTCGGTCGCCGGGCGGACGGCATGCGGGAAGAGTGGGTGGTTGCTCGGCGAGGCGATGCCCCAGCTGCCGGGGCCAAGCTGACCGGTGTCCGGCGCGCCGGCGGACGGCGCCTGGATGTGCGGCACCGCACCGGAGGGTGGCAGCAACTCGTCGGCGTCGATGACGAAGCTCTCGCTCACGGGTCGTCCTTCGTTTCGGATCAGCGGATGTGCGGAAACGAGTGCTGTCCGGCCGGGTCCGCGGCGTCGTGTGCGAGGACCGGCCGCGGCGGCGGGCGCGATACGTCCGCCCAGCACCATTAACTCACCAACCCCGCGCGAGGTTCCGGCCGGGGGTCGACGTCACACGAACGCACTGGTGGACCACCCGGACGCGGTGCGATGCGGAACACGGCTGGATGAATGGAGCCGCCGGAGGCAGCCGCCAGGGAGATAGATCCGAGGACCATGCCGCGATTCCGCGGAAATCGGCCGGTGTGCTGTGGGACAACCCCTCCGTCACGAGACGGCGGCTGACCGGCGCGGATGCTGCCCGGCGTGTACCGGTCAGGCACGACCGGAGTGCCGGGTCCCGATCGCGCCCCGGCGACGCGATCGCGGCGCGCGTTCAGGAACGAGCACTGAGAGCGGGCGGCACGGGCGGTGTTCCTCCTCGCCCGCCCGTGCCCCTTTCCCAGCTCAGGAAATCCGGTGCAGCACGGCGGGGCAGTAGCCACGTTGCTCGCCGTCGCCGGGTGCCCGCCACCAGCGGGCCAACTCGTCCCGGGCGGTGCGGTCCGCCCGGCCCAGCTCGTCCAACCGGTACTCGCCGTCGCGATGCGGCCGCAGGGCCAGCCGGGTCCGGCCGAGCAGCAACTCCACCGGGCCGCCGTTCCGCCGCCACAGCACCGGTTCCTGCCGGTCCTGCCGCGCGGCGTCAACCAGCCGCTGCCACACCGGCGGATCGGCGCGCACCGCGACCTCACCGGGCAGCGGCCAGCGGTGCTGCCAGCTCGCGCCGAGGTCCTCGGCCAGCCGCCGGGCGATGGGCCGGTACACGTAGTCGCGGGTGGCGGTGTCGATCGCGTGACGCAGGTAGCCGGCCAGCCCGTCCAGGGCGCCGGTGCCGTCCAGCCGGGCGCCGAGTTCGGCGCCGGGCCCCGCGTCCATGCCGTGCTCGGCGTCGAAGGTGGCGGTGAACAGCATGCCGTGCCGGCCGTCGGCGACCACGGCGTTGGCGTGGTTGACGTCGTCGGCGACGATCTCCACGCCCAGCTCGTGCAGCAGGCCGGCGTCGCGCCGGTGCGGGTCGCACTCGTTGCGGGCGCGGACCAGCATCCGCACCCGCACCCCCCGGCCGATCGCCCCGGCGACCGGGTTCACCAGCAGGTCGGGCCGGCCGAGCATGCCGTTGAGGGTGAACCCGGCCAGCAGCAGGTCCCGCTCGGCCCGGCCGATGACGTCGTGCACGCCGTCCAGCACGCCCCGCCGGTCCGGACCGGTCCACAGCACCCCCGGCCGAGTGTCCACTGTGGCCACCGGCACGTCGAAGTCCGCCGGCACCCCCTCGTGCCGCACCGGTTCGGCGTCCTCGCCCGCGTCGGGCATTCGCAGGGTGCAGCCGGACAGCCACATCCGGGCGAACAGCCGGGCCAGCCGGTCCACCTCGGTGGTGTCGCCGATCACCACGCCGACCTCGCCGAGCCGGGTGAACGCGGCGGTGTCCAGGTTCGCCGTGCCCAGCCACGCGGTCTCGTCGTCGACCACGACGAACGCGGCGGGGCAGTTCGGGTGGCCGCGCACCCGCACCCCACTGCCGGCCAGGAAGCCCACCCGCCGCCGGTGCGCCGCCGCCTGCTCCCGGACCTCCTCCGACGTCTCGTCCCCGGCGGCGAGCCGGGCGAGGCCACGGGCAAGGCCGGCACCGTCCAGCTCGCTGATCACGTAGACGCCGCCGGGCAACCGGTCGGCGGTGGCCGCCAGCGCGTCCACCACTTCGTCGTCACCGAGCAGGAAGCTGGTCACGAACACCTTCCGGCGGGCCGAGCGGATCAGCTCCAACACCGCCTCCCGCAGCGTGCGCGGCGATCCGCGGAACGTGCCGCAGAACCGCCAGGTCCGCTCGCCCTTCACCGCGGGCAGCGGCCGCTGCTCGGCCCCGCGCAGCAGGAAGAACCCCTCCTCGGCGTGCAACCCGCCGAGGTCCAGCCGGTGCGCGTCGGCATCGCCCGGCGCGTCCGTCCGATGTGGACCTTCTTCGGGAGCCGTCAGGTCCGGTCGGGTCGCCGGCGTGGTGCGGCGCCGGTCAGTTCCGCGCATAGTCGAAGTCCTCCGCCTCGCGCAGGGCGTGCACCATCCGCCGGTGCCCGAGCTGCCACGCCCGCCGCCACACCGCCTGCGGGCCGCCGACCTCGCGCACGGTCTCCGGTTCCGCGGCCACCACGTCCACCGCCCCGGCCGGCCGCTCGGCCAGCCGGCCGACGAACTCCTCCAGCGCGAAGATCCGCTCCGCCTCGTCGTCGGCCGGGGTGAACTCCACGGTGCCGAGCAGGTGCACTTGCTCGGCCCGGATCTCCAGGCCGACCCGGCGGGGAAGCGCACCCTGCCTGGTTACCGCCTGTGCGTACCGGCCGGTGAGCGCGAGCGAGAAGCATCCCGGCCCGGCCGGCCGCAGCGCGTCGGCCGGCAGCGCGACGCCGGTGAGCGCGCGCACCGCGGCGGCCCGGTGCTCCGGCTCACCGGGCCGCTCCGCGATCCGCCGCCATGACTCGATCAGGCCCTCGGCGCCGCTGATGTCGACGGTGCTCGGCGCGTCCGCGTCCTCGCCGCGCCGGTGCCACGTCACGGTGAGCGTCGCCTGGGGTCTTTCCTGGTCGAGCAGCACGGTGGCGGTGCCCTCGACGGCCGGGCACACCGGAACCGACGGCCGCAGGTTCCCGCCGGCGATGCTGTTGATCGGCTCGTCCGGCGTGCCGCGCGGATCCAGCGCCACCACGGACGCGGGCAGGTTGGCCACCCGCCGCTCGCCGATCCGGCCGGACAGCAGCCCGTGCAGGGTGGTGCCGTGCAGCTCGGCGGGGATCGGGGCGACCCCGAACGGCGCCGGGCCGTCCCGCTCGAAGTCGGCCAGGGTGTCCTCGACCACCAGCAGGTCGTCGGTTTCCGGGAGGTAGAGGAAGTCCAGCGCGGTGCTGCGCCGCTGGCTCACCGTGCCCTCGTCGAGCGCCCGCGCGGCGTCGCCGCCGGCGACGAAGTCGCCGTCCCGCGGCGCCAGCAGGTCGATGGTGCACAGCCGCCGGCCGAGGGCGGTGAAGGCCAGCTCGGGCAGGCCGGTGAGATCCTCGAAGGTCGCCGCGTCCAGGCGGCCCAGCTTGGTGGCCGCCTCCACCATGAACCGGTCCACCGGGTCCAGCTTCACCTGGTCGACCTCGACCACGGACACCTTCCGCCACCACAGCATGGGCAGCCGCACCCAGCTGATCCGCAGCGCCGGCGGCCCCTCGGGCGGGGCCTCGTCCACCGGCCGGAACTCGATCACCGCTCGCTCCCGCGGCGCCCGGGCGCCCAGTCGTCGCGCCGGGTCACGCCGCCCCGCTCGCAGAGCCGGAACAGGTTGGCGTAGAAGGATTCCGGCGCCTCCGCCGCACCGCCCAGCCGGCGCAGCGTGTCGCCGTGGCCGATCAGCACCAGCGCCTGCCGCGCGCTGGTGCAGGCGACGGCGAGTCGGCGCGGGTCCCGCAGCTCGCGGGCGAACCCCTCGGGAGGCCGGCCGTTGCCCGTCCGGAGTGGACTGTCCGCGAGCGCGACCCGCTCACCGGCCGGCGCGGGGCCGGTCGCGGTCGGGCGGGGTGCCGTGGAGCTGGGCGCGGCTCCCGCCGGCACCGCGGACACCGGCGTCTCGGGCGCGCCCTTCCCGGCTGGCCGGCCGAACGCGCGGCAGAACGACACGATCATCACGTCGGCGCGCTGGCCGCGCAGCCGGTCGATCGAGTCGACCACGGTGAACTCCAGGTGGCCGAACCCGGGATACCGGGGATGCCCCAGCTTGCGCCGGATCAGCCGGGCCTGGGCCGGGTAGAAGGTGAGCACGCCGACCCGCCGCCGGCCGTTCGCGCCGCCGGCCTTCAACTCCTCCTCCCACTGCTGGCACACCCCGCGCACCCAGTCCGCCTCCAACTCGTTGACGAAGCCGGCCGCGCCGTCCGGCGTGTCCCACGGCTCCGGGGCCGCGGTGGTGTCCAGGAACGTCACCGGGTCGCCGAACTCGGCGGGCGCGGTGCCCGCCGGCTCGCCGCTCTCCGGTGCCGGGGTGTCGTAGCGGCCGCGGTAGACCGGTACCCGCACCAGCTCCGCCATCTCGGCCGGCATCCGCCGCTGCTGGATCAGCCGGCAGCGCAGCCGGCTGTCCACGTTGCGCACGCACCAGTCGAAGACGCTGGCCGTCAGCGGTTCGCGGATCGCGGTGACCAGCCGAGCCTCCGGCGCGTCCTGGCCGCCCGGCAGCCGCCCGAACTGCTCGGCGTAACCGCCGCGCAGCTCGTTCGCCCAGGCGCCGCCGTCGCGCAGGCCGCTGGCCAGGCGCAGCACCTCGGCGGCGCGAGTCGGGCCCAGCTCGCCGTCCTCGGCGTCCCGCCACGGGCCGGCGAGGTCGTCCACCGCGTCGGCCAGCGTGCGGCCGGAGGTCCGCTCGGTGCGGTGCAGGGCGGCCATCGCGTGCAGCCGGTGCTCGTCCTCGGACGCCGTCCGCGGCGGCAACGCGTTCTCGTCACCGAACATGATCCACCGCCGGGCGCGGCGGCCGGGGATCAGGAACTCCGCGGCGGTGACCGCGTTGGCGTCGTCCACGATCAGCGTGTCGTAGTCCAGCCCGAGGCAGTCCGGGTCGGCGCCGAACGCGGTGGTGGTGCCGCAGACCAGGTTGACCGCGCCGGACAGCGCGCGGCCCACGGCGGCGCGGGCCCGCTCCCGGTCCCTGGCCTCCTCCCGCCCGGTCAGGCCGACCAGTTCGAACCAGCGGCGCTGCAGCTCCAGCTTCTTGGTCAGCTCGGCTTCCTCGGTCTCCAGCTCGGCGATGCGCAGCAGCGCGGCGCCGGTGTCGTCGCGCAGGTGCTCGGCCCCGGCGCGCTGCAACCGGTCCGCCGCCTCCTCCAGCCGGGGCAGCACCGACTCCAGCGTCCGCTCCGCGTCCGCCGCCCTGTTCCGCTCGCGTTCCTCCCGGTCGGTCAGCGAGTCGACCTCGGTCTCGTGCCGGCGCAGTTCCTCGTCGTAGCGCTCGGCCACGGCGATGTAGGCCTCCACGGCGAGCATCCGCTTGCGGTGGATCCCGCGCCACGCGGACCGCATCTTGCCGGCCGGGCCCATGCCGATCAGCTCCATCAGCCAGGTCAGCGGGCCGCGCCTGCCCCGGCGCACTGCCAGGCTGTGCTCCACGGCCAGCTCGCCGCCCTGCGCCTTGGTCACCTCGGCCGCCGCCTGCGCGGTCTGCCGGCGCACCAGGTTCAGCCGGTGGGCGGAGTGCTCGCGCTGTTCGCGCAGCGTCTCCGCGTCCACCTGCGGCTCGTCCTGGCCCGCGTCGTCGAGTTCCTGGCGGGCCGCGGCGTGCTCGGCGTTGACGTCCTGCCACGCCACCAGCGCGGCGCGTTCCTCGGCGAGCCGCGCCAACCGCTGCTCCCACCGCGCCACCCCGCCGTTCGCCGGGGTGCGCACGTCCTTGAGGAGCATCGCGTCGTAGCCGGCCTTGGTGAAGCCGCGCACGTCCTCGGCGACCAGGGCGTCCTTGCGGGACAGCCGTAACGGCACCACGCCGGGTTCGCCGGCCAGCCGGCGCAGCACGTCGTCCACCGCGAGCGGGTTCGGTGCGGTCAGCAGCACCCGCTCGCCGCGCGCGGTCAGCCTGGTGACCAGCTCGGCGATCACCTGTGTCCGCCCGGTACCGGGCGGGGCGTGCACGAAGAACGCGTGCGGCGCGGCCAGCGCACCCGCCACCGCCCGCTGCTGGTCCTCACCGAGCGGCCGGCGGTCCGGGATCACCTCGGGCAGCTCGGCGGGGGTGGCCAGCTGATCCGGTTGGCACAGCAGGGCGGCCAGGTTGGCCCATCCGCCCGCGCCGCCGTCGCCGTCGAGGAACCTGCGCAGCGCCTGGGCGTGCGGCCGGAGGCGGAAGTGCTCGGTCTGCGCGACGACGACGCGGGTGCCCGGTGCGAACCGGCGGCGCAACTCGGCGGCCCGGTCGGCGTCGTCCGGAAGCATCAGCACGACCACGTCGTCCTGCGCCTCGGCCAGCATCAGCCGGGTCCGCTCGTCCTTGCCGTCCGGGCACACCGCGAGCAGGCAGCCCTCCTCGGCGGCGAACGGCAACGGCTCGTCCAACCGCACCACCAGCTCACCGGACAGCGGGTCAGCCGAGGGGAACCAGCGGCTGCCGGACACCACCACGCCGGCCCGCCACGCCGTCGGGCCGGCCGCGGCGCACCGCTCGGCCAGGTCCAGGAAGGCGCGCAGCGGCCCGTACCGGCGGCGCGCCGCGTCCCGCAACTCGTCGTCACTCCGCGGCGTCGGAATCACCCCGGAGAAGCCGGGCAGGTCGTCGTCGGCGCGGCGCCAGACCAGCCCGTCCAGGCGGTACCGGCCCACCTGCTCGTGCGCCGCGCCCTCCTTCCGGTCGGCCCGTCCGCTGGCGTCCTGCCCCGTCCGCTGCACGTCTCGCTCGAACTCACCACCGCTCGCGCTGGCCACGGCCGTCCCTCCCTGTCGGACCCCGCCAAGGTCCACCGGGCACACCGGCACGATCGCGGGCCACCGACGCTGGACGCCGGCCACGGCCGCGCCGCCGGGTCACCACCCACAGGTACGCGCCAGTTCCCCATCCGGTTCGGGCCCGTTCCACCTCGCAGGACGGGAGAGCCCTCGCCCAGGTGCGGACTTCAGGTGGTGAGTAGGCCGACGCCCAGGGAGACGACGCCGGCGGCCAGCGCGAGGGCACCGGTCCAGACCAGCCAGATCAGCTTGTTGGGCCGGACGACGTCGCGCCCCATGGAGGAGAAGAAGAAACCGCCGGGAATGAGCAGTGCCGCCACGGGCACACCGAGGCGGGCGAGCCATCCGGTCGCACCCGGCAGCGCCGCGGCGTCCGCCAGCACCAGGCACACCAGGCTCAACGTGACCAGCACGCCGGCGTGGCCGTGCCCAGCCCGGGCGAACGTCTTCTGGAACTCCGTCATCGGCACCGCGCCGCGGGCGATGCGGGTCATGAAGTAGCCACCGAACTCGATGGTCACGATCGTCAGCAGCACGATCCCCGCGATGACTCGGGTCTCCGTGCTGAGCACCAGCGCTGGCATCCCTACTCCCGTCGCCCACGATGTCGTAACACTGTTACTAAACAACGTTACGAATTCCGCGTCAAGACCGTCCGTGTGGATCGGTAGGTCGCCACGCCGACCGACGGCCTGCCGGGCTATCGGTTGGCCTGCCGACGTGCCGCGACGGCGTCCGTGTACGTCTCGCTGGACAGGTCGGACTCGCTGACCCCGAGCTCCGCGAGCACGGCGCGGACCACGCGCAGTGCATCCGCCACGTCCTCGGTCCCGACGATCGTCTCCAACTCGATGAAGACCTCATCGCCCAGCTCCGGCACGCGTACCAGAGTGGCCAGTAGTTCGCGACCATGGGCGGTGAACCGGTAGTTCGTGCAGCGCTTCTCGAAGGAGAGGAAGTTCTCGACGCCCAGCGCCGCAAGCGCCGTGGCGATCACTTCGGCGTCTCCGACGGTTGTCTCGTGTTCGGGTTTCGAACCGCTGGCCGCGTCGACCGGAGGCTCCTTGTAGGTGAGTATCGACCGTCGCCGACCATCGGCGGTTTCGACGGTGCGTAGCCGCAGTTCCCGCCCGGCGTTGGAGAGTCGGCGGTCCGGGTAGTCGAAGTAGCGATCCCAGTACGTGCTGACCTCCGGCCGCGCGCGCTGGTCGAGCCGCTTCCGCACGGCGTCGGCATCCCGCACACGTGCCTTGAGCTCCGCCTCCACCGCCATTGCTACCTCCCGCTTCACACGACACGCCGCGCCGTACGGCGAAGCTCCCCCATGAACCTACGAAAGCCGCGATGCAGGGCACCATGCGGCGAGCCAGCGATGCGGTACATCGGTGAGGTATGCCCCTCGTGAATCTCTCCGAACGCTGAAACGAACAGAGTGTTGTCAAGTCCGATCACGCGCCAGGTTGGCAGTAGGTCGTAGATGTGGCCCTCCACGTCCACGCCTGCTGCCGCCAGTTCACGGAGCCGTTCGATGGACAGTCGAATGCCGCTGCTGAAACTGCCGTAGCTCTCGCCGACCTCGCTTGCGCGGCGGTGTGCGGCTTCGCAGTCAGGGTCGAGTAGTAGGACGCGAACCGTTGGCGCCCCAAACTTGACAAAAGACCGCAGAATCGAGTCGTTGAGTCCGATAATCCCGAGGCCGCGCACGGCCAATATGTCCACTTCTTTGGCGGCGTTGGCCAGGCCTTGTATGTCGGACAGTGCCGTAGACTGAGTCGGGTACACGGCAATCAATTCGGCCCTGCCGCTTGCGCTGAGATGATCAAGCCCGGCTGGGTGCCTTGGTGCAAGTCCCATGAGCATCCGCGCGTCGTCCGGCATGCTGAGGCCATCAGCTATCCGTTCGAACAGATCCAGTGTCGTAACAGCGCGAGTGTTCCGGACAATCTCGCTGACCCGTCCTTGCAGCATCCCCGTGGCAATCGCAATCCTTGACTGGCTGGCTCCTGTGTACCGCTGAGCAGCGCGGAAGAGCGCGGAAACGTCACGGGTACGGAGGGCATCGCGTACGTCCTCCCGCTGCCACGCCCACGCTGGCAACACAAGCGGCACTCCCGTCGACTCGGCCACATGATCACCTTACATCTCACCGTGAGATGTATATGGCGGTATGGGCTGAGCGGCGATCTTCGGTCGACAGTTGGGTCACCGTGTCGGGAGGTGATGGATCGTGGTCGAGGTCGATCCGGTGGTGCGCATCGCGGTGCTGGTCGGCGCCCTTGGCATCGTGCCGGTGGCACTGACAGTGGAAACACTCGTGCACGGCTTGATGCGCTGGTGGACCCGATCGATCACCGTCACCGTCGCACGCGCCCGGATCTCCAGTTGGTGCGCGTGTCTTGCTCGTCGGCTGCGCTCTGCTCGACCTCCGGTCGACCCGTCGCGCCCCCGGGGCGGCCGGCCGTCGGCGGGCACGGACTCGCCATTCCTCGCCCCCGTGCCCGCCGACCAGCAGAAAGGACAGTCGCGGTGACGCCACCGATCCTGCTGGTGCGCCTGAGGTCCGGCGTGGTCGGTGAGTCCCGCCGGGTCGTGCACGTCGTGCCCTGCCCGGACGTGCCGCGCATACCCGATGTGCTGGTGGCCTACTGCGGTGCCGAGATTCGGGCGGGTGTTGCCGAGTTGCTGCCGAGGCCGTGCGGAATGCCGTGTACCGCCTGCCTGATCAGCGCACCGTTGCCGGCATCGGCGCCGGTCCCTGCCGGTGACTGAGGTTGGCGGATGCGGAGCGCCGCGTGTGCCGCCGAGGATCAGGCGTCGTTGGCGGCGAAGCGTTCGAGGTAGCCGGTGACGAGGTCGATGCCCTGCTCGATCACCCAGGGGTCGCCGCGCAGGTCACGTTCGAAGGCGACCTGGAACACCCGGTCGCCGACCTCCACGGCCAGCTCGGCCACCCGCAGCGGGACCTCGGGGTCGACCAGCCCGGCCCTGGTGGCGTAGTCGTGCAGCGTGCGGGCGATCTGGCGGTTGTGCGCCCGGCAGAACTCCACCACCGCGCGGTTGGTGCGGCCGCGCCACCAGATCATCACGAACGCCGGCCGGCGGTGGTAGACGCGGACGAAGGCCCGCATGGTCGCGGTGATCAGCGAGCGGAGGGTGGGTTCCTCCAGTGCGGCGACGGCCTCGGCCACCTGCTGGTCCATCTCGGCGGTGTCCCGCTGCACGAGCGCCAGGATGATCTCGTCGCGGTCGGCGAAGTACTGGTAGAGCGACGCGACCGGGATGCCGGCGCGGGCGGCGATGGCCCGAGTGCTCAGGCCCGCCACACCGTTGTCGGTGATCAGCGCGGCGGCGGCGTCCAGGATGCGCGCGAAGCGTTCCCGGCTGCGCTGCTGGGTGGGGGCGCGCCGGCTGGTGACCGAGCCGGCAGCGGGCCTTGCGGTAGCCATGGCACCACTGTACAAATACTCGAACCTGACTCGGGTTCAGCTTTCTCGCAGGGGGCCGGCGCGTGAGGGAGTCTCGATGGGACGACTGGACTTCAGCCGCAGGAACCTGCTCGGTGGGATAGCCGCCGCCGGCGCCCTTGCCGCCACGGGCGGGCTGACCGGGACCGCGTCCGCGAGCACCACCGGCCGGCTACCGTCCACTGTGGACGTCGTCGTGGTGGGCGGCGGGATCTCCGGCCTGGTGGCCGCGCGGCGGATCGCCGCGGCCGGCCCGTCGGTGCTGGTGCTGGAGGCCCGCGACCGGGTCGGCGGCCGCACACTGAACCACACGCTGGCGAACGGCTCGGTGGTCGAGTCCGGCGGCGCGTTCGTCGGCCCCACCCAGGACCGGGTGCTCGCGCTGCTCGCCGAACTGCGCATCCAGACCTTCAAGGAGTACGCCCAGGGCGACAACGTCTACGTGGCCAACGGGCTGCCGCCGCAGCGCTACACCGGCACGATCCCGCCCGACCCGACGATCCTGCCCGACGCCGCGGTGCTGCAGACCCGGATCGACCAGATGTCCCAGCAGGTCCCGGTCGACGCGCCGTGGACGGCTGCCAACGCGGCCGACTGGGACGCCACCTCGCTGCACGACTGGATCAAGTCCACCACGGTCAACCCGAACACCGCCAAGCTGATCGAGTCCTACCTCCAGCCGCTGCTCGGCGCCGACGCCCGGGACGTCTCGCTGCTGTTCTTCCTGTGGTACATCGCGACCGAGGGCGACGAGCGCAACCCCGGCACGTTCGAGCGCTCGGCCGGCACCAGCGACGGCGCCCAGGACTCCCGGATCGTCGGCGGATCGCAGCTCATCTCGATCCGGATGGCCCAGCAACTCGGCGACGCCGTCGCGCTCAACGCCCCGGTGCGGAAGATCAGCCAGAACGGCTCCACCGTCACGGTCACCAGCGACCGCGGTGTGGTCACCGCGTCGAAGGTGATCGTCGCCGTGCCGCCACCGCTGGTGGTGGGCATTGACTGGGATCCGCTGCTGCCGCCGAAGCGGCTGCAACTGCTGGAACGCATGCCCATGGGCGCGCTGATGAAGGTCGACGCGGTGTACGACACGCCGTTCTGGCGCGCGGCGGGCCTGTCCGGCATGGCGGTGAGCGACACCGCCCCGGTGCGGGTGTGCTTCGACAACTGCCCGCCGGACGCGTCGGTCGGCGTGCTGATGGCCTTCATCGGCGGCGCGACCTGGGCGGACTGGGGCAACCGACCGCTGGCCGAGCGGCGCGCCGGCGTGCTGCGGCAGTTCGCGCAGTTCTTCGGTCCCCAGGCGCTGAACGCTATCGACTACGTGGAGCACGACTGGACGCACGAGCGCTGGTCGCTCGGCGGCCCGGTGGCCGGCATGGGCACCGGCACGATGCTGCGGTACGGCTCCACCATCCGGCAGCCGTTCGGGCTGGTGCACTGGGCCGGCACCGAGACGTCCACCTACTGGTCCGGTTACATGGACGGCGCGGTGCGGGCCGGCGAGCGCGCCGCCGCCGAGGTGCTCGGGTGAGCGACCGGGCCGAGGTCGCGGCCGCCTGCCGGCGGCTGGCCGCCGAGGGACTGCTGATCGGCACTGCGGGAAACGTCAGCGTGCGCACCGGCGACCGGGTCGCGGTGACCGCCACCGGCGCGGTGCTCGCCGAGATCACCGCCGAGCAGGTCACCGTGGTGGACACCGCGGGCGCCGTGGTGGCCGGTGAGCTGGCGCCCACCTCGGAGCTGGACCTGCACCTCGGCGTGTACCGGCGGTACGGCGCGAGCGCGGTGGTGCACACCCACGCGCCGATGGCCACCGCGCTGTCCTGCGTGCTGGACGAGGTGCCGTGCGTGCACTACCAGATGCTCGCCCTCGGCGGGTCGGTGCGGGTCGCGCCGTACGCCACCTTCGGCACCCCCGAACTCGCCGAGTCGGTGCTCGCCGCGCTGGACGGCCGGGCGGTGGCGCTGCTCGCCAACCACGGCGCGGTCACCCACGCCGACACCCTCGACAGGGCCGTCGAGCACGCCCTGCTGCTGGAGTGGGCGTGCGGCGTCTACTGGCGTGCCGCCGCGCTCGGCACCCCGCGCGCGCTGGACGAGCGGCAGCAGGCCGCCGTGATCGAGGCCGCGATCGCGCGGCAGTACGGCACCACACGGAAGGCTGAGCGCCGATGAACGTGATCACGCTGGGCGTGCATGTGCTGGACGTGCTCCTCCGGCCGGTGGACGCCATTCCCGAGGGGCAGGGCGCCGCCCTGGTCGACGACATCCGGATCACCGCGGCCGGCACCGCGGGCGGCACCGCGCTCACCCTGGCCAAGCTCGGCGCCTCGGTGCGCAGCGCAGGCGCGATCGGCGCGGACGCCACCGGCGACCTGCTGGTGCGGTTGCTGCGGCGGGCCGGCGTCGACACCGAGCTTCTCGTCCGCCGCGCGGACACCCCCACCTCGGCCAGCGTGCTGCCGATTCGCCCCAGCGGCGAACGGCCGTCGCTGCACCTGCTCGGCGCCAACATCACCTACGGTCCGGAGGACGTGCCGTGGTCCGCGATCGAGCGGGCCACCCACCTGCACCTCGGCGGGCCGGAGTTGATCGGCGCGGAGACCGCCGCCCGCATCCTGTCCTTCGCGCGCGGGCACGGCGTGGTGACCTCGGTGGACCTGCTCGCCCCTGGCGCCATGGGCAGTCTCGACCTGATCGCCGCCGCGCTCCCGTACACCGACTACATCCTGCCCAACGACGACCAGGCGCTCGGCTTCACCGGGGCGGACGACGTGCTGGACGGCGCGCACACGCTGCTCGACGCGGGCGCCGGAACGGTCGCGGTCACCTGCGGCGCCGACGGCGCGCTGATCGTCAGCGGGGACCGGGCGGACCGGGTACCCGCGTTCGCGGTCGACGTGGTGGACACCACCGGATGCGGTGACGCGTTCTCCGCCGGCTTCCTGCGCGGCGTCGCGCTGGGCCGGTCGCCGGTCGACGCCGCGGTGCTGGGTGCGGCCGCGGCGGCGCTGGTCGCGCAGGGCCTGGGCAGCGACCACGGTGACTTCGACCTGGCGGCGGCCGACGCGTTCGCCGCGAGCACGCGACCCCGCTCCGCCGATGCGGCCGGCGACCCGCGGTGAGCTTTCCGACCGGCACACAATCCGTTCGCGCCGGACCGGGCGAATCCCGAGCCGGACGCCTGCGGCCCTGCCCGGTCGTAGGGTAAGGAGTCGTGCGGCCGGGCGGGCCGTCCTGCCCGGCTCAGCCCAGTCACCCGAGAGGATCTGCATCTGAGCGCGCCGCTCGCGGAGGCCCTGTCCGCCGCCCTGCTCCTGCTGGTGCTGGCCTTCGCGGTGATGCGGCCGTGGGGCTGGGCCGAGGCGGTGGTCGCGGTGCCCGCAGCGGCCGTGCTGATCGGCACTGGGGCGGTACCAGTACACCAGGCCGCCGCCGAGACCGCGCGGCTGGGCCCGGTGGTCGGCTTCCTGGCGGCGGTGCTGGTGCTGGCGCACCTGTGTGACGCCGAGGGACTGTTCCGCGCGTGCGGGGACTGGATGGCCCGGGCCGCCGCGGCCAAGCCGCGGCGGCTGCTGGTCCAGGTGTTCGTCACCGCGGCCCTGATCACCGCCGTGCTCAGCCTGGACGCCACGGTGGTGTTGCTCACCCCGGTGGTGTTCGCGACCGCCGCGCGGGTTGGCGTGCGACCCAAGCCGCACGTCTACGCGTGCACCCACCTGTCCAACACCGGGTCCCTGCTGTTGCCGGTGTCCAACCTGACCAACCTGCTGGCGTACGCGGCCAGCGGGCTGAGCTTCACCCGGTTCGCCGCGCTGATGGGGTTGCCGTGGCTGGTCGCGATCGCCACCGAGTACGCGGTGTTCCGGCGGTTCTTCGCCACCGACCTCGGCGCCGGGGCCCCGCCGCCCGGTGCCGGGCAACCGCCGGAGCGCCCGGTGTTCGCGCTGGCCACCGTGGCCGGCACGCTGATCGGTTTCGTGGTCGCCTCGGCATTCGGCGTGCCGCCGGCATGGGTGGCCGCCGCCGGCGCGCTGGTCCTCGCCGCCCGTGCCCTCCCCGGCCGCGGTACCAGCCCGCTCGCCGTCGTCCGCGCGGCGGCGCTGCCGTTCCTGCTCTTCGTGCTGGCGCTGGGCGTCGTGGTGCGTGCCGTGGTCGACAACGGCCTCGCCCGGGCGCTGGATGATCTCATCCCCAGCGGCGCCGGGCTGCTCGGGCTGCTGGGCACCGCCGCGGTGGCCGCCGTGCTGGCGAACGTGATCAACAACCTGCCCGCCGTGCTGGTTCTGCTGCCGCTGGCCGCTCCGGCCGGTTCCGGTGCGGTGCTCGCCGTGCTGCTGGGCGTGAACATCGGCCCCAACCTCACCTACGCCGGCTCCCTGGCCACCTTGCTGTGGCGGCGGGTCATGCGTGCCCACCGCACCGAGGTGGACCTCGGCGAGTTCACCCGGCTCGGCCTGCTCACCGTGCCGGCCAGCCTGGTGCTCGCCGTGGTGGCACTCTGGGTCTCGTTGCGGGTGATCGGAGGCTGACCGATGGCCGTCGTCGTCTGGGTCGTCGAGGGCACCTGGCCGGCGTGCGTGGACGCCGCCCGCACGCATGTGCCCGAGGGGACCGACATCGTGCTGCTCCATGTCAGCGGACCGGACGTCCCGGGCGCCGGGCACGGTGCGTATGCCGGCCTGCTCGGCCGCGGCCATCCCGAACTCGACCCCGGTACCCGGATGGAGCGGCTGGCCGCCACCTCGGCCGAGCGGCTGCTCCGGGCCGCCGCCGAGCGCCTGGGCCGGCCGTGCACGCGGGTGGAGCGCGCCGGCCGCGTCGAGCGCGAGGTGGTGGCCGCCGCCGAGCGTGCCGACCTGCTCGTCCTGGCACGCGACGGTGACCGCACCCGCCTCGGACCCAGAAGCCTCGGCCACACCAGCCGCTTCGTGGTGGACCACGCCCCGTGTGCCGTGCTGCTGGTCTGGCCCGAGCCGGCGCCCGACCTCGGCACGATCCCGCCTCCGCCGCACCATCCCTGACACGCGCGCCCGCTGCCCGGACTCGCCGATCCCCCTCGCGCCTTGGCGGATTCCCCGCGTCCGTGCCAGAGTGATCCGCTGCGGTGGTTCGGTCCTTGTCTTCGGCAAGGGGGGTGTCGATGAGCTCCGAACAGTCCTCTCCCGAGGACGTCCGGGGGGATGCCGGGATCCCCCTGCGAGGTGCGGAGCACTGCGCGGCGGCCGGTGAGCATGGCAGTCACCGATGCTGCGATTCGTGCGGCCAGCCGCTGGGGTTCTGGGCGGTGGACCGGATGACCGGGTTGCTGGACCGGTGGGGATGGGACACCGAGGCGCCGCGAGCCCTGGCGCTGGCCAACCGCTCCGGCCGCACCACCGCGCTCCTGCTGATCGACCTGGACCGGTTCAAGGACGTCAACGACCGGTTCGGCCACCACGCCGGCGACCAGTTGCTGCGATCCGTCGCCGACGTGCTGCGGCGGTGCACCGGGGACGGTGACCTTGTCGGCCGTTACGGGGGCCACGGCGGCGACGAGTTCCTGCTCCTGCTGCCGGGCACTGACCTCGACGCCGCCGTGGACGTCGCCTGCCGTATCCGCGACGGCATCAGGTCGCTGGTGGTCACCGCCAGCGTGGACGCCGACACGGCGGTGACGATCCGGCACATGACCGCCTCCGTCGGGGTCGCCGTCCGCCACCCCGGCGAGGACCCGGACCTGGCCGCGCTCGTGATGGGTGCCGACGCGGCCCTGCGGGACGCCAAGCGCCGCGGCCGCGACCGGGTGGGAACACCGGCCCCGACCGGGCCCCGGGACGCGGCGCACCAGCCGCGGGGCGAAGTGACCGCGCGGCACGGCGTCGTGGCTGGCAGCCGGCGAAGACGGCACCCGCTCACCACCCGGCATGCCCAACCGTGGCCGGTGGCGCACCGCCACGCCGCGAACCACCGGACGCTGCCACGGCGGTTCCCGGTCGCGCCCCGCACGCTGGCTTTCGCGCTCGCCGGCCTGGTCGCCGGACTCTCCGCCGTCCTGGCGATCGCCATGACGGCGAACACCGACCAGGCCGTGGACACGGCTTCCCCGGTGCGCGGAGCCTCGAGCGCCCCACCGGCGCCGACCAGCACCTCGCCCCCGGCGACACCGGCAGCGCAGAACTCCGCGGTACCCGCGCCCACCGCACAGCCGCATGCGCGGCTGACGCCTCGCCCGCCGAGGCCACGCCCGCCACGGCCGGCGACCACCCCACCGCTGGCCGGCCCGTGGTTGGCGGCGTGCCCGTTCATGACATCGGCCTGGCTCAGCGCCCAGGCCGAAGCCCTCGGCTGCCGAAACTGACCGCCGCGTCGTCGCCAGCCTCGAGCGATCACGTGCGTGCGCCCGGACCGAACCGCCCTTGGCCAACCCGCCGATAGTCGGGTTGACATCGACATGCTCCGCTGCTTTTCTCTGCCTTCGGAAACCTTCTTTACAAACTGTGCACCGGGACTGATCTTCCCCGCTGGTCGACCGTGCACCGCCGTTGCCGGCCAGCATGGGCGTCCCGGAGCCAGGCAGACGGAGGTGTTCGAATGCGAATCCTGGGCAAAGCCGTGTTCCTGCTGTTACTCGTGGCCGCGCTCGCCGGCCAGGGTGCTGGGGTGACCCTCGCCGCGGGCAGCGGCCTGGACGATCCGCGCAAGAAGGACATCGCGCGGCAGATCGTGTCCAGCAACGAGAACTCGTCGCTGGACTGGCGGGCGCAGTTCACATACATCGAGGACATCCACGATGGGCGCGGCTACACCGCCGGCATCGTCGGCTTCTGCTCCGGTACCGGCGACATGCTGGACCTCGTCCGGCTGTATACGGAGCGGAAGCCGGACAACGTCCTGGCCAAATACCTGCCGGCCCTGGAGAAGGTGAACGGCAGCGACTCACACGAGGGTCTGGACCCGGACTTCCCCGACGACTGGCGTATGGCGGCGGAGGACCCGGACTTCCAGCAGGCGCAGCTCGATGAGGTGGATCGCGTCTACTTCAATCCGGCCGTAACCGCGGCCAAGCAGGATGGCCTGCGCGCGCTCGGGCAGTTCGCCTACTACGACGCGATCATCATGCACGGTCGGGACGGGTTCGACAGTATCCGCTCCGCGGCCATGGCGGTCGCGCAGCCGCCGTCCCAGGGTGGCGACGAGGTGGCGTACCTGAACGCCTTCCTGGACGCACGCGTCGAGGAGATGAAGAAGGAGCCCGCGCACTCCGACACCAGCCGCGTGGACACCGAGCAACGCGTCTGGCTCCAAAACGGTCAACTCGACCTCGATCCACCGCTGCACTGGAAGGTCTACGGCGAAAGCTACACGATCGACGGCTGAGCTGCGGACATGCTTCTCAGACACGGAATCCGTTGACCGTGCCCGGCCCGGTCAAGACGCCGCCGACGGGCACGGAGACCGACGCCCACATCGGGCACGCCACACGTTTTGCCGCCGCAACCCCGCACGTTTCCCAGCAGTCCGGGAGGACGCAGTGATCCGAAAAACTGTCGCTCTCATACTCGCGTTAGGCGCGGTGCTCGCCGTACCGGGAGTCGGGTAAGCCGCTGCCCATCCGAGCACCCCCGTCCGGCCGGCGAGCACGACCTACAACATGCTCGTGACCCTGTACGGGGCACGGGACAACGACCCGCCGGGCAGTAGCGACATCTCCTACCCGCAGATCCATTCCCAGGCCGGTGGCACCGGAACCTACGACGATCCGATCACCTTCGCCACCGACAAGGACGAGCTGTTAGACGGCGAACAGCACGGCGTGGATGTAGACGAACGGCATGGAACCGCTGCCAGGGTGTCATGAACTACGACGCGCGATGTTCGAGCTCCCTCATGGCACCGAACCAGCGGCGGGTCCTACACAAGAGGCGGTAACCGCGCTGACCTGTGCTGCCTTCGGTGGGACTCGAGAGTTCTCACCACAAGATCCATCCACCGGGAGAGGACTTCACCCTGATCGTCTATCGTGTCCCTGAGGATGGTGGTGTCCTGCTTCGGGTGGTGGTTTGACCCATATCGTGCCTGGCCGTGATGCTTGAGTGTGATCCGGCGGTGATCGAGGTCGCCATTCCACTTCGCCCGCATCGTGCGAGAGATGCCGTCGGTCGGCCGCGGGTGAGTCGGAAGGGATCAGCGTGTTCGAGAATTTTCCTCGACCGCCACCGCCACCGCCACCGCCACCGCCCCGCGCGGATGCTCCGTGTCGCCGCCGCTCTCGACGTGCGGCGCGGTGTTCCTGCGTGGATGGAGCCGCCCGGACGGGGACCGGGTGGCTGGGCGGGGGATTCTGCGTGTGGGGTGCGGCGGGCCGTCACGGCCTCTGCACAGGCTGTCAGTACCACCAGGCATGATGGGGAACCGGGCACGCAGACCACTCCCGGAGGAGCAAGTGCCAGAGCATCAGTACCAGACGTTCGCCCACCTGACCACGCCGAACGCCGAGCTGTACCGGCAGGTCATGGGCGTGTTGATGCAGGCCAAGCGGCGGTTCGTGGTGCACCTGCGCCCCGAGGACGTGCACGAGGCACTTGTCGCGGAGTGTCCCGACGGCGTGGCCGCTCCCGATCTCCGGACCGTGACGGACGCGCTGAACAACCTGGAGGAGTGGGGCAACCTTCGCGCTGATCCGGACACCAGCCGGGTCACCACGGTCGAGGATTTCCACCGCGCCCGCTTCCTCTACCAGCTCACCTCCGCGGGTGAAGCAGTGGAAAAGGCACTGGCCGCCTACGACGAGGCGTTGGGCAAGCGGGGTGCACTGCAGGCCGTCGCGCTCGCCGACATCGTCACCCAGTTGCGGGCGCTGCTCGAACTGGCCACGGTTGCGGCCCCGGACCCGGCGAAGACGCACCTCCTGCTGCGCGGGCTGGTCGACCGGTTCACCGACCTGGCCGGCAACGCGCAGGCGTTCATGGGCTCGTTGCAGCGCACCATCGACCTGCACGACGCAGACGTCGACGCCTTCCGCTCCTACAAGGACCGGCTTATTGACTACCTCGAACGTTTCGTGAAGGACCTGGTGACCACCGGGGCGGAGATAGCGACCCTGCTGCACCGGATCGAGGAGTCCGGTGTCGACCGGCTGCTGGCGCTGGCCGCACGGCGGGAGGCGGAGGACGCGGCTCCCGGCGCGGGCGACGGCGAGGCGGACGACCCGCGTGCCGTCGCGTTCGCGCAGGGGCTGGCCTCCTGGCGGGAACGGTGGGGTGGCCTGCGGCAGTGGTTCGTCAGTGAGCCGAACCATCCCAGCCAGGCCAAGCTGCTGCGGTCCCGCGCCCGCGCGGCCATCCCGCAGTTGCTGCAGGTCGTGGCCAGCCTCAACGAGCGGCGCGCCGGCCGGTCGGACCGCTCCGCCGACTTCCGCACGCTGGCCCGCTGGTTCGCTCAGGCGCCGGACACGGACGCCATGCACCAGCTCTGGCGGGCCGCCTTCGGCCTGTCCTCCGCCCGCCACCTCACCACCAACGGGGACACCCTGGCCGAGGAGACGGAGAACCCGGTGCCGCCCAGCACCCCGTGGGCGCAGGCACCGCCGGTGGTGATCAGCCCGATACTGAAGCGCACCGGCAGCTACGAGCGGCGGGGCAGGCCCAACCGGATCGTGGACCGCGCCGAGCACCGGCGCCTGCTGGCCGAGCGGGCCGCCCAGCAGGCGGCCCAGACCGCCGAGGCCCGTGCTCGGCTGGTCACCACGCACCCCACTCGGCTGAGGGACATCGGTGAGCTGGACGCCACGGCCTTCGACCTGTTCCTCCAGTTGCTCGGGGACGCGCTCGCCGCCCGCAGACCGGGCCAACGGGCGGTGACCACGGCCACCGCGGACGGGACCCTGGAAGTTCGGCTCACCGTACTCGAGGGCGGCGGCACCGCGCAGATCCGCACACCGGCCGGTGTCTTTGGCGGGCCGGACCACCTGATCGAGATCGTTGACCTGGCCGCCGACAGTGTCGAGGAGCGGTCCGCATGACCCATGCCGTGACCGATGCGCTGTCCGCCTCGAAGGCCGACGAGCTGCGCAGGGCGGCCCGCGCCCTGCTGCGTCGCCCGTTGTTGCTCGCCAGTGGACCAACGGCGGACGAGTTCGCGTTGGTGCGCCGGCACGCGTCCGTGCTGCGTGACTGGTTCGAGCGCAACACGGGCTGGCGCGTGCTGGTCGACAGCGAGGTGGCCCGCCTGCTCAAGGTGCATTCCGGCGCCCGCGAGCACACCTACCCCGCGCGGGAGGTCCGCACCCGGGTGCCGTTCGGCCGCCGCCGGTACGTGCTGGCCTGCCTGGCACTGGCCGTGCTGGAGCGCGCGGATGCCCAGATCACCCTGGGCAGGCTTGCCGAACAGGTGGTGCTGGCGGCGGCCGACCCCGAACTTGTCGAGGCCGGCGTGGTGTTCCGGCTGGACAGCCGGGACGAGCGCAGCGACCTGGTGGCCGTGGTCCGGCTGCTGCTTGATCTCGGCGTGCTCAGCCGGGTCGCGGGAGAGGAGGAAGCCTTTGTCAGGGAGTCCGGCGACGTTCTCTACGACGTGCGGCGGCGGGTCCTGGCCGCCCTGCTGGTCACCCCGCGCGGGCCGTCCACCGTCACCGCCCGCGAATTGCCGGAGCGACTCGCCGCGCTGACCGCCGACGCTCTGCCCGACACCGACGACCTGCGCAACCGCGCCATTCGGCACGAGCTGACCCGGCGCCTGCTGGACGAGCCCGTGCTGTACTACGAGGATCTCGACCGGGCCCAGGCCGCGTACCTGACCAGCCAGCGGGCCGCGATCACCCGGCGGATCACCGAACTCACCGGGCTGGTGCCCGAGGTTCGTGCCGAGGGCATCGCCATGGTGGACCCCGCCGACGATCTCACCGACGTCCGCATGCCGGAAAGCGGCACCGAGGGCCACGTGACGCTGCTGCTGGCCGAGTACCTGGCCGACGCCGGTTCCTCCCGCGTGGTGCCGTTGACCGAGTTGCACGAACGGGTGCGGAATCTGGCCAGGGAGCACCGGTCGTTCTGGCGGAAGAGCGCCACCGAGGCGGGCGCCGAAACCGAACTGGTCCGGCTCGCGATCGAGCGGCTCGAGGCGCTGCGGCTGGTGCGCCGGCACCCGGATGGCGTCAGCGCACTCCCCGCCCTCGGCCGCTACGCGATCACCGCACCCACCATTCGCGAGACCGTGACGACCAGGGAGGCCAGGTGAACCGGCCGTTGCCGTTACCGAGCCGCGAACGCTGGCAGCCGCTACGTGCCGGCTTGGTTGATCTCTTCTACTACGACCAAGAGGAGTTCTGGTTCCGCGAGGGTCGCCTGCTGCTGCGCGGCAACAATGGCACCGGAAAGTCGAAGGTGCTTGCCCTGACCCTGCCGTTCCTGCTCGACGGCGAGCTCAGCCCGCACCGGGTGGAGCCGGACGCCGACCCGAAGAAGCGGATGGAGTGGAACCTGCTGCTCGGTGGGGCGCATCCGCACCCGGAACGGCTCGGCTACACGTGGCTGGAGTTTGGCCGGCTGCGGGAGGACGGTACCGCCGACTTCCGCACCCTCGGCTGCGGCCTGAAGGCGGTGTCCGGCAGGGGAATCGCCCGCCACTGGTTCTTCGTGACCTCGCGAAGGATCGGCGCCGATCTGTCTCTTGTGGACGCGACGAGGACCGCGTTGACCCGCGATCGGCTGGACGAGGCGCTCGGCGACCACGGCATGGTCTACGACCGGGTCAGGGAGTACCGGCGAGCGGTGGACGAGACCCTCTTCGGCCTCGGCGAGCAGCGCTACGCCGCGCTGGTGAACCTGCTCATCCAGCTTCGCGCACCACAGTTGTCCAAACGCCCCAGCGAGAAGGCGTTGTCCACCGCGCTCACCGAGGCGTTGCCGCCGCTGGACCAGGCCGTGGTGGCCGACGTCGCGGAGGCGTTCCGCAGCCTGGAGGAGGACCGGGACGCCCTTGCCGCGATGAGCGATGCACAGCAGGGCGCGGACTCCTTCCTCCACCACTACCGCCGCTACGCGCGGACGGCCGCGCGGCGGCGGGCGGCCGAACCGCGCAGGGCACAGTCGGCATACGAGAAGTTGCGCGCCGAGCTTGCCGCCGCCGAGACCGCCTACGCCGAGGCCGGGCAGGAGCTCGAAGCGGCGGAAAGCGCGCTGGCCGAGGTGCAGCAGGCCACGCTGCGCCTGCAGACCAGGGACAAGACGCTGCGCGCCGGGCCGGAGATGCGCAGCGCCCGGGAGTTGGAGCGGGCAGCCGACGACGCCCGCCGGCTCGCCGGCGAGGCCGAGCAGGCGGCCGACGACCGTGCGGCCGCGGCCAGACAGGTGGAGAAGCGGCAAGGCAGGGCCGCCGCGGCACAGTCCCGCGTGTCGGCGGCGGAGCAGGCGCTGGACGCCGCGAGGGGCGAGGCTCTCGATGCCGCGCGAACGGCACGTCTCGCCGAGGCGCATGCGCGCGACGTGGACGCCGCGTTGGACCACACCGCCGAAGGGCAGCCGCGGTCGGCGGCGGAACAGCTCGTTGACCGGCAGCAGCGCGCGACCAACCACGTCGAGGGGCTGATCCGGGCCGCCGAGGAGGCGCGGCGGTCCGTGGCGGCGCGGCGCCAGCGGGTCGATGATCTGGCGAGCGAGGCCGGCGCGCTGGCCGAACGCCGCGCGACGGCCGCCGGCGCCGTGCGGGAACGCGGCGCCGAGCTGGTGGCGGCGACGCGCCGGTATCTGGAGACGGTGCGGGAGTTCCGCGTCGACGACCCGGCGGCCGTGCTTGCCGCGCTGGAGCTGTGGGTGGACACGGTGGACGGGGCGAACCCGGCTCGTGCGGCGGTCGACGTGGCCGGACACGCCGCTGCGGGGCGGTTGGCCCGCGCCGAGGCGGCCCTGGATGGCCGCGCCGAGGAGGCCCGGCGGCGGGAGGCCGAACTGGCGGCGGAGATGCAACGGTTGGAGCGGGGCGAGGACAGCGTTCCGCCGCCGCCGCACACCCGTGATCCGTCCACACGGGATGGTCGGGTCGGTGCGCCGCTGTGGCAACTGGTGGACTTCGCCGACGAACTGGGCAGCGAGGACCGGGCCGGGCTGGAGGCCGCGCTGGAGGCGTCCGGCATGCTTGACGCCTGGATCAGCCCCGACGGTGAGTTGATCTCGCCGGACACCCACGACGTGCTGCTGCGGCCGGAGCCCTCGGCGCCGCGACCCACCGCCAGCCTCGCGGGCACGCTTCGCCCGGCGGTCGACCGGGAGGATCCGCGGGCCGCGGCCGTCTCCGACGAGGCGGTGGTCGCGATCCTGTCCGCGGTCGGTTTCGGCGAGCACAGCGGAGCCACCTGGGTGAGCACGACGGGCCGGTTCCGGCTCGGCGTGCTGGAAGGTGCGTGGCGCAAGCCCACCGCGGTCTACATCGGTCGCGGCGCGCGGGAAGCCGCCCGCAGGGCCAGGCTGGCCGAGCTGCGCGCCGAACTGGCCGAGGTGCGTGCCGAACTCAGCAGCGTCGCCGCCGGCCGCGAGGAGTTGGCGGCGCGCCGCGGTGCGCTCGCCGGTGAGCTTGCCGATTACCCGGATGACGCCGGGCTGCGTTCGGCGCATGCCACGGTGGAAGCCCTCGACGCCGAGGCGGAGCGGCTGGCCGAACGCCAGGCCGCGGCTTCGGAAGCGCTGGCGCGCGCGACCGAGGCGGCCGAACAGGCCGAGGGCGAACTCGCCGAGGGCGCCGCCGAGCTTGGCCTTCCCGCGGACGCCCGACAACTCGCCGCGGTCCGGGACGGCCTGCACCACTACCGGCTCGCGCTCGCCGGGCTGTGGCCGGCCCTGCGCGAGCGGGCCGACGCCCGGCGGGAGGCCGGTGAGGCCGGGGAGGAGCTCGGCCTCGCCGAGGCGGAGTTGGCACTGCGCGCCGAGCGGGCCGGGACGGCCGAACGGGCGGCGGTCGAGGCCGCGGAGCACTACCACACCCTGGACAGCACGGTCGGCGCGGCAGTGGCCGAGCTGCAGCGGCAACTCGCCGAGGTAGCCGAGGAACTGCGCTCCTGCGAGCAGCGACGGCGTGCTGCGGACGGGCGGCGGACCGAGGCCGTCCGCGCGCGGGGCCGTGCCGAGGGCCAGTTGGAGACGCTGCGCGAGCAGCTCGAACCGGTGACCGCGGAACGCTCGGCCGCTGCCGAGTCGCTGCGCCGGTTCACGGCAACGGGTCTGCTCACCGTGGCGGTACCCGAGCTGTCCACTCCGGACACCGCGACACCATGGGCGCCGGACCCGGCGGTGCGCCTGGCCCGGCAGGTGGAGCGCGAGCTCACCGAGGTCACCGACGACGACACGGCGTGGGAACGGGTACAGCGCCGGGTGACGGAGGAGTTCAAGACCCTCGCGGAAACCCTGTCCCGGCACGGCAACACGGCCTCGGCGCGACTGCTGGACGAGGGCATCGTGGTCGACGTGATGTTCCAGGGCCGTCCGTGCACGGTGCCGGAACTGGTTGCCGCGCTGTCGGTCGAGGTGACCGAGCGGCAACGGCTGCTGGACGAGCGTGAGCGGGAGATCCTGGAGAATCACCTGGTCAACGAGGTCGCCAGCACCCTGCAGGAGTTGATATCCGCCGCGGAGGCGCAGGTCGCGCGCATGAACGCCGAACTGGCCGAGCGGCCCACCAGCACCGGGATGCGGCTGCGCCTGCTGTGGCAGCCCGCCGACGACGGCCCCGCGGGACTGGCCGCCGCGCGGGAGCGGCTGTTGCGGCAGACCTCCGATGCCTGGTCCGAGGAGGACCGCGCGGCCGTTGGCGCGTTCCTGCAGGCCAGGATCGCCGAGGTCCGCGCGGAGAACACCGCGGGGACCTGGTTGGAGCACCTCACCGAGGCGCTGGACTACCGCGGCTGGCACCGGTTCGTGATTCAGCGGCACCAGAACGGGCAGTGGCGTTCGGCCACCGGCCCCGCTTCGGGTGGCGAGCGGGTGCTCGCCGCGAGCGTGCCGCTGTTCGCCGCGGCCTCGTCGCACTACGCCTCGGCCGGCAACCCGCACGCCCCTCGGCTGGTCACGCTGGACGAGGCCTTCGCCGGTGTGGACGACGATTCCCGGGCCAAGTGCATGGGGCTGTTGGCCGCGTTCGACCTCGACGTGGTGATGACCAGTGAGCGCGAATGGGGCTGCTACCCGGAAGTGTCCGGGCTGGCCATCGCCCAGCTGTCGCGCACCGACGACGTGCCGGCGGTGCTGGTGACCCCGTGGGAGTGGGACGGACGGCAACGCGTCCGGGTGGCCCGTCCGGACGCGGCCTCGATGGCGACCGCCGGTGACCAGGCGCCGACCACCTCCGTGGAGCAGAACGCCCTGTGGAACTGAGCCACGACCATGCTCGGCTTGCCCGGCTACTCGGCGGGGAGGACCTGGCCTGGCTGGTGGATCGGGTCCGCCGCCGACTGGAACGGGAGGAACCACTGGACGGCAGCGTCACCCTGACCGACGCCACACCCGAGCAGCGGCATGCGGTGCAGCGGCTGCTCGGACGGCGGCCACGTGCCGGCCGGACGTTGCAGGTTTCGCTGCCGGCGGTGGACGAGGTACTCCGCCGTTCCGGCGCCTGCCCGGACGGTCTGGCGGCCGCCGTGGTCGCACTCACCGGCCCGGTCGCGGTCCGGTCTTCGGTTGCCGCGGCACAGGAACGCGCATGGCAGGCGGCGTTCGCGCCGGTGCGGACCGCGACAGCCGCGCGGCCGGAACTGGCGGCGTGGTACGAGCGGTTGCGCGGCAGCGGGCTCGTGCGGCGGCTCGCCGGCACCCCGGAGGCGGCCGTTCCGCTGCTGGTCGAGGTGGCCGCGGTGCTCGACCAGCTCCCGGCATCCGGTGAGCCGCTGGGCCGGTTCGCGGCGCGGGTCACCGGCGACGCGCACGCCCTGGACGACGACCGTCCACTGGCGACACTGGTGATCGGTGCGGCTCGCGCGCTGGCCGGGCTGCCGGCTGGGACGGGTGCGGAATGGCGCCGCGAGGTGTGGGCCGCGGTGGGCCTGCTGCGGGACGAACTGTCCACCACCGTGCTGACCCTTGGCCTGCCCGGCGACGGCAGCACCGCCACCGGAAGGGCACTCGGTGCGTTGCGGGAGGCGGGCCAACCGGTCGCCCTCACCCTGAGGCAGCTCGTTCGGGACGCACCACGCCTCGATGTCGCCGATCGGACCGTGTCGATCTGCGAGAACCCGGTTGTGGTCGCCGACGCGGCGGACCGGCTCGGGTCCGCATGTGCACCACTGGTGTGCAGCAA
The DNA here is from genome assembly GCF_005405885.1 of Gandjariella thermophila. GTDB lineage: Bacteria > Actinomycetota > Actinomycetes > Mycobacteriales > Pseudonocardiaceae > Gandjariella > Gandjariella thermophila. Next base: position 5,336 of record NZ_BJFL01000006.1, on the reverse strand, counting down.
CGGCCAACCCGGGGCAGCGGTGACGCGGCTGCTGCGGCTGCTCGCCGCCGCCGGTGCACGCCTGCGGTTCCACGGTGACTTCGACTGGGGCGGCCTGCGTATCGGCAACGTGCTGCACCGCGGACTGCCGGTCACCGCCTGGCGCTACGACACCCGGGCTTACCAGGGTCTCGTCGCCGCTGGCCTGGGTCGGGAGCTGACCGGCCCACCGATCGACGCGCGCTGGGACCCCGAACTCGGCCCCGCCATGCGCGCCGCCGCGCGGCGGATCGACGAAGAACTCGTTCTCGACGACCTGCTGGTCGACCTGGCCACCTGACGCGGAGGACACCGACGACCTGCGGCACGCAGCCGTGTCGACGTGGCTGAACGGAGACCGTTCCAACGAGCGCGGGCAGCTGATCGACGCGCTCGGTCTTACGCCGCAAACCGCACGATCCGTACCGTCGAGACCGCCACCGTCCGCTGGGCGAACGGGCTGGCGCCTGGTGGCATGTCGTGTCACTAGGCGTGAGTGTTGTTCCTGGTCAGGACGTTGTTGGGTGTTCGGTGTCCAGGTGCAGGATCCGCGGTGGGAGCGCGATGCCGAGGGCGTCGTGCAGCCGGCGGGTCTCGGTGTCGGCGGGGGTGGTCTGCCGGAAGGTCCCGGCGGGTTCTACACCGGTTACGCTTGGTTGGCGCAGGCCGAGACAAACCTGGCGTTCGTCACCAACTACCTGGTCGCCAGGGACCCCGGCGGAGCCGACCTACCTCTGGGATGGGGTTGCGGTGCCGTCGATCACCAGCGCAAAGCGCTGTGGGGCGTCCCTCGTCGACCATCGTCGGCGGCCCTGCGGTCAGGTCTCTTTTTCTGGTTGGGAGCGCAGCAGGGCGTCGGCCCACCGGGCTCGGGGGTCGATGTCCACCAGAAGTGCCTTGGCCAGCAGCGCCAGGGGAATGGACAGCAGCGCGCCGATGGGGCCGAGCACCCACGTCCAGAACACGAGCGAGACGAACGCGACGGTGGTCGACAGCCCCACTGCGTGGCCGGTGAAGCGGGGCTGGATCAGGGACTGGACGACAAAGTTCAGGGCGCTGTAGATGGCGATGACGAACAGCATCAGTTGCCAACCACCGATGAGCAGTCCGAGCAGGGCCGGGGGGAGGACGCCGAGCACGAAGCCGATGTTGGGGATGTAGTTGGTGATGAACGACAGCAGCCCCCACAGGATGGGTAGCGGGATGCCGAGCAGGGCCAGCGCGATGGTGTCCAGGACGGCCACGATCAGCCCGAAGACCGTGGTGACGACCAGGTAGCGGCGGGTGCCGCTGGCGAAGTCGTGCAGCGCGGCGACGACCTGTGGGCGGTCGGTGGCGATGTCGGCGAGCCGTGCTCCCGCACCGTGGGCTTCCAGGCTGAGGAACCCCAGCAGCGCCAGCAGGAACACGAGGCCGGCAGCCGCGTCGGTGACGTTGCTCAGCACGGATCCGGCCGCCTGGGTGAGCTTGCCGAGGTCCAGGGAACGGGCCGCTTCACGCACCTGCCCTGGTCCCACGCCGAACCGGGTCAGTGCCGCGGTCAGCGAGTCGACGAGCGCGGTGGCGCGGCCGGCGTACTGGGGCAGCACGGTGGCCAGGCGTGCCACCGAGACCATGAGCACTAGGCCCAGCATGATGATCACGGCGTAGACCAGCACCACGAGTGCCAGGGTGCTCAGCCAGGCCGGGAGGCCGTGGCGCCGCAGCCAGGCCCGCACTGGGGCGATGGCGATGACGATGACCAACGCGAGGAAGGTCGGCCCGGCGAGCCAGGCGATGCCCTTCATGCCTGCGACGACGACGACCAGGGCGGCGAGGCCGAGCAGCACGACGAGGCCGCGTGGCAACGCCGCGGGGAGGGCCCCGATCGGCTCCCTGTCGTTGGCACGGCCGAACGACTGGCGCGGTGGCCTGGTCACCTGTTTGACGTTAGGGGAGCGCTGTGCGCGGTCATGCCACCTGCCGGCGCCTTCACACGAAAGTTTGGCATGAATATCTTGGTGCCGACCGGCGGTGACGGCTGTTCGCAAAGTGGCCGTCTCGACCGAGCGTACCTACGCTGATCTGCGTGAACGCCACGCCGAGGGCCGCGGCGTCCGGTGGGGGGATAGTGCTTCTCACTCTCGCGGCCGGGCAGTTCCTGATGACTCTGGACACCTCCGTGATGAATGTGTCCATCGCCACGGTGGCCGAGGATGTCGGTACGACGGTCACCGGCATTCAGACCGCGATCACGCTCTACACCCTGGTGATGGCGATGTTCATGATCACCGGTGGCAAGCTCGGCGCGCTGATCGGCCGGCGTCGCGCCTTCAGCATCGGGTGCGTGATCTACGGGTGTGGCTCCCTGACGACCTCGCTGACGCCGGGGCTGGGAACGCTCATTCTGGGTTGGTCGTTCCTCGAGGGGTTGGGTGCTGTGCTCATCATGCCGGCGATCGTGGCACTGGTGGCGTCCAACTTCGGCCGCGCACAGCGCCCGCGGGCCTATGGATTGGTCGCCTCCGCCGGCGCGATGGCCGTCGCGGTCGGGCCCCTGGTCGGCGGACTCGTGACAACCTACTTCTCGTGGCGCTGGATCTTCGCGGGTGAGGTCGTGCTCGTGCTTGCCATCCTCCTGCTTGCCCGTGGGATGGAAGAGGCTCTACCAGAACGCCGCCCGACACTCGACCTCGCTGGCACGGCGCTCTCCGCCGCCGGACTCGGGCTCACCGTCTACGCCGTGCTCCGTTCAAGTACCTGGGGATGGGTGCTGCCCAATGCCGGTGCGCCACATCTGCTGGGCATCTCCATCACCCTTTGGCTGATCCTGACTGGCGCGATCGTGCTGTGGGCGTTCCTCGCCTGGGAACATCGCCGACTCTCGCGAGACCACGAGCCGCTCCTCGATCCGGCCATCCTGGGGAACCGCCAACTCCGGGGCGGGCTGACAGTCTTCTTTTTCCAGTTCCTCCTCCAAGCCGGACTGTTCTTCGTCGTGCCCCTCTTCCTGTCGATCGTGCTCGGACTCTCCGCGCTCCAAACCGGCGCGCGACTACTGCCGCTTTCGATCACCCTGCTCCTGGCGGCCGCCGGCATCCCGAAGGTAGCGCCGCGCGTATCACCTCGCCGTGTCGTTCAAGCTGGACTGTTCGCCCTTTTCGCTGGCCTTGTGGCCTTCCTGGCAGCGCTTCATGTCGGTGCCGGCCCGGAAATCACCACCGGACCCATGCTTCTGGCTGGACTCGGAATCGGATCGCTGGCGTCGCAACTCGGTAGCGTGACCGTTTCAGCAGTACCCGACCAGCAGGCCAGCGAGGTCGGGGGGCTCCAGAACACATCCACAAACCTCGGCGCATCCGTTGGCACCGCGCTCGCCGGCTCAGTGCTCATCGCTGTACTGACCACGTCGTTCCTGCATGGGATCAGCCAGAACCCGGCCGTGCCGAAACAGGTAACCTCCCATGCCGAGGTCACCCTTGCCAGCGGCGTCCCCTTCATATCCGACGCGACACTTGCTCGAACCCTCTCCGATGTCGGAGTGCCGCCCCCCACAGCCGCCGCCATCCTCGGCGAGAACGAGTCAGCCCGCGTGCAGGCGCTGCGCGCAGCAATCGCCACGCTGGCCGTCATTGCAGCGATCTCGCTGTTCTTCACTCGTCATATTCCCACTGAGCAACCCGGCCGGAACCACGAATCGCCCGATACCAAAACGAGCGCGTGACGCGGGGTCCCACGCGGTTGAGTGGACGGCGATCGCGCTGTTGCTCCGTGCCGACCCAGCCCGTCACTGCGGCGGGCAAGCCCCAAGCAAGGTCGGGCCCCGGCAACCCGCTGTACCAGCCCCGTGCGGCGACGGAGACCCGACCCTTGTACGGGGTGATCACGCGGCGGCCGGTCTGGTCGTAGCCGTGGTAGCCCTTGCCGCCCAAGGCGATCAGCCCGGCGTCGCGCAGCGCGGCGAGGATGTTCCAGATCCGGGCGGCGGCGGTGTCGTGGGTGCTGCCGGGCAGGTCGCCGGACACCCACAGGATCGTCCCGTCCGGGGAGGCGATCACCTGCAGGTTCACCCCGTGGATCTTGTGCTTGCCGGAGTAGAAGGGCCGGTCGGCGGCGATCCGGTCAATCGGGATCAGCGTGCCGTCGATCACCACGTAGGCCAGGCCCTGGCGTTTGGCCTTGCGTAGTGCGTCGCGCAGCTTCGGGGCCCGACCGGCCAGCAGTTCGACGACTTCGTTGACATAGCGCCAGCATGTGGTGGTGGAGACCGCGAACCCGGCGCCCACCTCGGCGAACGGCTCGCCCTTGCGCAGGTACACCAGCACCAGCAGTGCCTGCCGTGCGGGGTTGAGCTTGCGCCACACCGAGCCGAGCCGCTTGCGGTGGGAGCGGACCAGGCCGGAGACGAAGGTCAGGGTCTGATGTGACAACGGCAGCGCGGCACGGTAGAACAGCACGTGAAGCCCCTGGCATCTGCAGAACGGTCTTGGTTGATAGCTCTGCTACCAGGGGCTTCGTCATATCCGGGCGTTGCCACGCCGGTGCTCATCAACCTGTGATCAGCAAGACCTTGCCTGCCAACGCATCCAGCCCAGGATAAAAACGGCTCACGGCAGGGGAGAACCGACAGTCGCGAAGGCATAGCGGCTGTTGCGTTCTATCTTTGCCACAGCGAAGGACGACGAGATCATCAGGCGCAACCCGTGCCGGATCAAGGGAGCGGACAAGTCCGAGGCGGGCAAGCGGACGGTTGCATTGCCCGCGTTGCTCGTGCCGGAACTGCGGCGACATCTTGCGGAGTTCGTCGGCGTGGATGGTGGGTCGCTCGTGTTCACCAGCCCGGAGGGTGCTCGGCTTCGCCGGGCCAACTTCCGGCGGTCGGTGAAGTGGGACGACAACAAGCGGAAGGCCGGGCTTCCGCCCGAGTTTCACTTCCACGACCTGCGCCACACCGGCAACCAGCTCGCCGCGGAGGCCGGTGCCAGCACGCGGGAACTGATGTACCGGATGGGCCACTCGACGTTGCGGGCGGCGATGGTCTACCAGCACGCGACGAGCAAGCGCGACCGGGAGATCGCGGCGGAGATGGACCGGCGGGCCAAGGCGGCGATGAGCAAGAAGCAGGCGCGTGGCGTCGGCCGACGTGGTGGGGGCAAGGCCAAGGGCTAATGGCACGCCAATGGCACGACAGACGAAAGGGGTACGGGCCATGATCGCAATGCCGTTAAGTTTGGGTGTTTGGGCAGGCCAGTAGGGGGGTGGCCGGGCCGGTATGGCGGATGTTCTGGTCGGTGGGGCGTTTGACCCGGTAGGAGTTGTGCCGGGCGCGTTTGACGGCG
>NZ_BJFL01000005.1 GCF_005405885.1 Gandjariella thermophila | reverse complement strand
AAGCGCCTACGGGGCTCGGGCGGTGCCGCCACCGAGCCGCGGCATCTGCTCGGCGCGATCGACCACGCCCGCGGCGCGGTGCTGGCCCAGCGCGAGGTCGGGAACAAGACCAACGAGATCACCGAGTTCGCCCCGTTGCTTGCCGGCGTCGAGCTGGCCGGTGCGGTGGTCACCGCCGATGCGCTACACACCCAGCGCGCCCACGCCGACTACCTGGTCCTCGAGCGTGGCGCGCACTACCTGGTGACCGTCAAGGGCAACCAGCCGGCCCTGTTCGCGCAGCTGAAAGCCCTGCCCTGGAAGCAGGTTCCGGTGGTGCACACCAGCGCCGACCGCGCGCACGGCCGCATCGAGCAGCGCCACATCAAGGTCGTCACCGTCTCCACCGGGATCGTGTTCCCGCACGCGCGCCAAGCCATCCAGATCACCCGCAAGACCCGCAAACCGGGCAGCACGAAGTGGACCACCGAGATCGCCTACGCCGTCACCAGCCTGACCCCCGAGCAGGCCACCGCCGCCGAGCTCGCCCGCTGGGTCCGCGGGCACTGGTGCATCGAAAACCGCCTGCACTGGGTGCGCGAGGTCACCTTCGACGAGGACCGCTGTCAGATCCGCACCGGCAACGGCCCCCGAGTGATGGCCTCCCTGCGCAACCTGGCGATCAGCGTGCTACGCCTCAACGGCGCCACCAACATCGCCCAAGCCCTCCGACATCAGGCCTGGGACCCACTCCGCCCCATCAACCTGCTACTGATCAGCTGAAGTGCGACTTTGCCGGGGCCGTGACGCTGGGGATGTGCGGCATCTCCGGGTCGTGCAGGAGCTTCTTGACAGCGTCGACGTCCTCGCCGATCTTCTTCACGGCCTTCGAGATCTCCTCGAAGGTCTTCTGAATCGCCACGATCACGGTGATGATCCGCCGCACGATCTTGTAGATCTGGTACATCTTCCAGGCGGTGTAGACGCCGGCGCCGATGTCGGCCAACGGATCCTCAGGTCCCAGGCCGACGGCCTCGATGGCGACATCCCCTGCGGCGGCGTCTTGAAGCCCGCCACGATGCCTCTCCTGATCCTCTCATCGCCGCCGTACGGCCGTTATCGATGTTGGTCCAGGCTCAGGGTAGCGATCTTATGGACCCCGCAAGGGCGGTTCGGGCCCTACTGGTTCGACACCTGCTCTGGCGCCGAGCGACCGCTCAGGGTTCCTCGGTCGGCACGACGGTGAACGGGACGGGGCGCCGCTCGGCGCGGGCCGTCAACGACCGGAGCACGTCATGGTCCAGCCACAGCGCGGGCATGCGGTCCGGAAAGAACTGGCGGACCTCCACGACGAACCAGCTCGCGCCCTCCGGGTGGTGGGCCAGCACGGTGGTCGTGTTCTCCCGGCCGGGCAGCACCGCATCGCGGGCTCCGGCGCCATAGGCGTACAGCGTTGCGCCGTGGTCGGTCTTGGTGCCGTCGAGGCGACGGGACAGGAGGGCGCGGAGATCGGCGGCGCCGAAGGTGTCGGGGTTCACGTCAGGGCCTCGCTTGCGGTCGGGGTGCGATCAGTGCGGCACGCGCGTCCGCCAGGTGGTCGAGCAATTCGGCGGTCCGGGACCGGCTGAACACCAGCCGCACGCTGTGCCGGGGCGAAAGGTGCAGTTCCAGCTCCATCGGCGCCCGCGCCACGGCTGCGGGCGCGCCGGGCAGCGGGTGCGGGCGGGATGCCGAGCAACACCCGGCCGCGCTGGTCGTGCTGCGCGAGCACGGCGCGGATGTCCCCGGTGCGCAGCGTGTCCATCAGCATGCCGGTGGCGTCGAAGTCGAGCGTGACGGTGTAGGCGGCGAGGCAGGCGAGCCGGAGCACGATGCCGTTGCGGCCGGGGGTGAGGTCCACGGCGGTGGTGCACGTGCTGGCGAAGTTGGCGTCCAGGCAGAGCACGTGCCGGGGAAAGGCGGTGTTGCGCGCCACGGGTGCTATCCCTCCCCGGCCGGGTCGGGGTCGTGCCAGCGCTGGAGTTCCTGCCCCAGTTCGACCAGGCGTTGACCCAGTTGGTGTACCCGCTCGGCCGGCGCCTCACCGTCCACGAGGGACAGCCCGGTGCGGGCGATCTCCCGGTTGACCGACGCGATCCGCGCCACCAACTTCCGTGTCTGTCGAGTCAACGTGCCCCTTCGCAGTTCGATGTGCCGCCGAGGACGGTATGGGCAACTTCGATCAACAAACAAGGCTGGCTTCGTGAAAATTTTCTCTGCCACTCTCTTGGGTGACAGCTTGCCTTGATCGCACGCCGTAGGCTCCGCGGTGATCACAGTCGAGTCGGAGGTGCGCATGGTGGTGGAGGAGTTCCGGGCAGGCGTTCGTGTCCGACGGATCGCACGACGGGCGCGCCGCTGGCGCGAGGCGGCGCAGATGAAGGGAGTCGACGCGGCGAGTCGGCTGCACTGGTCGCCGGCCAAGCTCAGCAAGATCGAGCATGGCGCCCTGCCGGTCGCCCCGGTCGACGTGCTCGCCCTGGCGCTGATCTACGACGTGCCCGAGGACGAGCGGAACGCCTTCTTCCGCGCGGCTCAGACGGCCCAGCAACGTGGCTGGTGGCAGGACTTCGGCAGGGACGAAGTCCTCGACGTGGCGCAGGACTACATCGAGTTGGAGTCCGAGGCGGAGCTGCTGCGCACCTTCTCGATCGACCTGGTGCCCGGCCTGCTCCAGACCCACGACTACACCGCGGCGCTGTCCCGCCGCGCCCTGCCGAGGGCGAGCGACGAGATCGACCAGCGAAGGGCCGAGGCACGTACAGCGCGGCAGGAACGGCTGTCCGGCGACGATCCGCTCCGGGTCGAGGCGATCATGACCGAGGCGGCGCTGCGCCTGGTGATCGGTGGCCCGGAAGTCATGCGAGCCCAGCTCGAAACCCTGCTCCGGTTCGCCAGGCTGCCGAACGTCCGACTGCAGGTACTGCCGTTCGCCGTCGGCGCCTACCCCTCGATCGGCTCACCGTTCAGCGTGCTCTCCTTTGCCGAGGAACACTTCGACGACGTGGTGTACGTGGAGAACCTCACACACGGCGTCTTCGTGGAGGACTCTGCCTCGGTCCAGACCTATACGATGAACTTCGCCGGTCTCCAGAAGATGGCCCTGAGCCCGACCCGGTCGGCGAAGGTGATCGCGGAGGTGGCCGGCGCCTTGTAGCGGCGACGAGCGGAGGGCAGCATGTCCGCCCCGGACCTGGCAGGCTTGGCGTGGCGCAAGAGCAGCCGCAGCAACGGGAACGGCAACGTCTGCGTGGAGATCGCCCGCACCCCCGCCCACGGCGCCGTGCGTGACTCGAAGAACCCGGCGGGACCCATGCTCGTCTTCGCCGGCGGCACACTGACCTCCTTCCTCGACGCCGCCAAGCAGGGCGCCTTCGACCGCGGCTGATCGACCGGCCCGGACGCTGATCGCGGAGCGATACATCCGCTGAGCCGCGCGGTGCCGGGCCGGCACGCCGATACGATCACGCGCCATGGACAGCGGGACGTTGCTGTTCGGCGGTGGGTGCGCGGGCCGCGACGGTGGCCTTGGCGTGGCCGCGGGTCCAGGTGAAGCCGCCCTCGCCGAGGCTGATCAGCCACTCGCCGTCGCCGTCGGTGGCGTGCAGGTGGAGCGTCTGGCCCGCAGCCTCGAGTTCGCCCAGCCGTTCGGCGACCCAGGACGCGTATGGCAGGTTGGTGAGGAACTCGTCGATGCCGTCCACCGCGATACCCGGATCGATGTGCGGCGTGCGGCCGAGCGCAAGTTCGGCGTCGGCACGATGTACCACGGCCTCGTGCAGGACCCGCCGCGGCCAGAAGCGGGCGTGCCGGTCCGCCGCCCACGTCCACAGTGGAGTTTCCGGCTCGGTGGCGCGCAGCGTGGCCAGCAGGGTTTCCGCGCCGGCGGTGAGCCACGCCGGGTAGCGGGTTGGGTCGTCGGGCAGTTCGAGCGGCGCCTCGCCGGAACGGATCCGCCGCTGCAGCCGGTTGCGGACGATGTGCTCGACCCATCGGTACGTGGTGCCGTGGTGCCGTGGTGCCGGATGAGGTCGGCCATCGTCCATCCCGGGCAGGTCGGCACCGGAGTCGACGGATCGGACTCCGCCACGACGGCCACGAACCGCTCGATCTGCCTCTGAAGTTCCCCGCAGTAGCGCTGGTACGACCACCCACCGACTTGATCATTCACAGTCCGCGAGCCTACGGGTTTCCGCGGCCGCCCGGGGCGACAGCCAACTGACTCAGCCACGCTTTCACAGGAGCTATCACGAATGATAGCATGGTCGGGTGCCAAACGTGCTGATTCGGGACGTGCCCGAAGACGACCTTGAGCAAATTCGGTCGGCTGCGGCCGACCAAGGCTTGTCCCTGCAGAGTTACCTCCGTGACGCCGTCCATGCACAAGCGGTGTATCTCCGCAGGCAGGCCGCGCTCGCCGAGGCGGCCGATCGGCTCCGCGGCCAGCCGAGCGTGCCGGATGATGAGCGTCAGGCGGTGCTCGACGCCATCGAGGACGCGCATGCCGAACGTGCCGACCGGTTGAGCGACGGCCGTCGTGATCGTTGACGCGTCCGTGGTGATCGACGCGGTCGCTGACCCTGGGCCTCGAGGTGCGGCGGCTCGGGACGCACTCGCGGCGCTCCCTGCCGCCGAACCGCTCATCGCGCCGGGGCATTTCGCTTTCGAGATCATGTCCGGTCTGCGCGCGGCGGCCAACCGCCCCAACCATCCGTTGAACGGCGCCGGCATCGATCCAGCGCTCCGGCTGGCGGAGTCGTTCGGGATCGCGATGGAAGCGACGCCGTGGGAAGACGTGCATCGCGCCTGGACCCTGGCCCGGGCGTCGCTCCGCTACGCCGATGCCATCTATGTCGCCGCTGCCGAGCGGCGCGGCACGGCACTCCTCACCGCCGACACGCGCATCGAACGGTCCGGTGCCCCGGTGAAGTGCCGGATCGTCACGGTGACACCAGTCGGGTAGCCGCGTCCCGGCGGAAGCGGACCAGCAGGGAGCCGCGCTGCGGGGAACCGGCCACGGACTCCCACAGGGGGCTGGCCGGGTCGGTGGGCCAGCGGTCCAGGCCGAGGCGGTCGCGGGCGGCCAGCGCGGTGACGTAGAGCTGCACGTCGCGGAGGTCCAGGCCGGCGCCGGCGGCGCGGAGGCGTTCCAGCACGGGCATGACCTCCTCCGCCCACCACCCGGCGGCCAGTTCGCGTCGATCCGACGGGGCGCGGCCGGACAGCGTGCGGCGCAGTGCCCACGCCTCGGCGGCGTCGGCGAGGCGCAGCCAGTCGGCCGGCTCGTCCAGCCACAGATCGCTGCGCACGCACTCGGCCAGCGGCACGCGTTCCAGGAACCGCCGCTCCACCGCCTTGCTGGCCAGGTGGGCCGCGCGCAGGCAGGCCATCGCGTAGGCCACCGTGCAGATCCGCCGCACCCGCGCGGTGACCACCGCGCGGCCGCGGGCGCGCAGCACCGAGACGCGGTGGTGGCCGTCGGCGACGAAGTACAGCTCGCCGAGCTGGACCAGATCCACCGGCGGCGGTTCCAACCCGTCCTCGACGGCCCGGGCCAGGCCCTCCCACCGGTCCCGCAGGCAGCCGTTGAGGAGCCGGAAGTCCGCGTCGAAGTCGTGCGGCCGGTTGACCGTGCCGACCACGTTGGCCAGCGGCACGTCCTCGACCCGAGCCGTTCGGAGTCTTCTGGAAACCGGGCGGGTGCTGCTTTCGTCAGAGCACGTGGAACGGGGGTGGTGGGCATGACCGGCCCGAACGTCGGGGACAACGCGGCGGCGGTGAACGCGCGGCTCGACCAGTGGGTGGCCGACGCCAAGGCGAAGGCCCAGCGGTACCAGGAGATGCAGGCCGAGGTGTCCCGGGTGTCGGCCACCGAGTCGTCCCCGGACGGTGTGGTCACGGTGACCGTGGACGCCAACGGTGCGCTCACCGACCTGCGGATCACCGACCGGGTCCGGGAGATGTCCGGGACGCAGGTGGCGGCGGCGGTACTGGGCGCGATGCGGCGGGCGCAGTCCCGGCTGCCCGACCGGGTCGCCGAGGTCATGCAGTCCACCATCGGCGACGACCAGGCCGCGATGGACATCGTGATGGCCAACTACCGCGGCCGGTTCCCCGAGGTCGACGAGCCCGAGCCGCCCCGCACGGACGGCGAGCACCGGATCGGCCGGCTGCCCGAGGATGAGCCGCCCCCGCCGCCGCGTCCGCCCCGGCCGGCGCCGCGCCGCCGGCCGGACGACGAGGACGACGGCTGGGACGAGGGCGGTTCCATCCTGCGAAGGAGCGATGCCTGATGGCCGGTGACGGCTACACGGTGACGCCGGCGGACCTGCACACCCACGCCGGCACGCTGGACGGGATCGCCGGCACGCTGGGCCAGGCGGTGGCCGCGGCGCAGCAGGTGTCCGTCGGCGTCGAGGCGTACGGGCAGATCGCCGGCCCGCTCTTCGTGCCGATCGTGCTGGCCGTCAGCGCGCCGGGGCTGCAGGCGCTGCAGCAGGCACAGTCCGCGGTGACCGCGGTGGCCGACGGCATCCGCAAGACGGCGTCCCACTACGACACCACCGAGCAGGGCAACACCGGCGGCTTCAACGCCATCCAGACTCCGGGGAACGGCAGATGACGAATCCGTTGGTGGCGCAGAAGCAGGACTCCACCACCTGGCACACCGGTATCAGCCTGGTCGACGACGCCGCCAGCGTCTACGACGGCGTGCAGTCCGGCTCCTGGGTCGAGGCCGGCCTCGGCCTGCTCGGCACCGGCCTGGACACCCTCGCGATGGTCACCAACCCCGTCGCCACCCTCATCTCCTACGGCCTGAACTGGCTCATCGAACACGTCAAACCGTTACAGGACGCGCTGAACTGGCTGGCCGGCGACCCCGACCAGATCTCCGCCTACGCCAAAACCTGGAAGAACGTCGCCCAGGCCGTGGGCAAGGCCGGCCAGGACCTCACCACCGCCATCCAGCGCGAGACCTCCTCGTGGACCGGGCAGGCCGCCGACGCCTACCGCAACCACGCCACCAACACCGTCAACCACCTCTCCGCCGCGGCCACCGCCGCCGACACCATCGGCACCGTCGTCGAGGTCGTCGGCGCCCTGGTCGGCACCGTCCGCGGCCTGGTCCGCGACATGGTCACCCAGGCCATCGGCGACATCATCCAGGACGCCCTGGAAGAGGTCTGCACCCTCGGCCTGGGCACCCCGGTGGTCATCGCCCAGGTGGTCACCCAGGTCTCGGACTGGATGGAGAAGATCACCGCCGTCATCCGCAAGCTCACCGGCTCGCTGGAGAAGCTGCGGCCGCTGATGAGCAAGCTCGAAGAGATCTGGAACGGCATCAAGAAGGGCCTGTCCGGGCTGCGCAACGCCGAGGACGGCGCCGACACCGCCGCCCGCAACGCCTCCCACGCCGCCGACGACGGCGCCCACGCACCCCACACCGGCGGCGACACCACCGCCCCCTCCAGCGCCGGCGACGTCCCCGGTGACACCACCGCGCCCAGCAACGCCGGCCACACCCCGGGCGACACCACCACCCCGTCCAGCCACGGCGGCGACGGCACCCCCGGCCACACCGGCACCGACCCCGGCAGCCCCGGCACCGGCGACACCACCGCCCCCTCCCACACCGACAACGGCGGCCCCGGTTCGTCCAGCGGCCACGGCGGGTCCGACGACACCAGCATCAAGGGCAACAACAACGATCCCTCGGCCAACTCGAAGACCGAAAGCGGCACCCCCAAGGACGGCGACCCGGTCGACGTGTCGACAGGCGTGATGCTGCAGACCCAGACCGACGTGCAACTGCCCGGGATCCTGCCGCTGGTGATCTCACGCACGCACAAATCCACCTACCGGGTCGGTCGGTGGTTCGGCCGTTCCTGGGCGTCGACACTCGACCAGAAGATCGAGGTCGACGACGATGCGGTGCACTTCGCCGCGGCCGACGGGATGCTGCTCAGGTATCCCCTGCCCGCCGTGGGCGCGCCCGTGCTGCCGCAGGAGGGTGCCGCATGGCCGCTGGCCGTCGGCGATGACGGCGGATACACGATCACCAACCGGCCGGCCGGTCAGACCCTGCACTTCGCAGCGAGCGGCGCCCAGCAACGGCCCATCACCGCTATTACCGACCGCAATGGCAACCGCATCGACTTCGTCTACGACGTGCACGGCACTCTGGTGGAGGTTCGGCACTCCGGCGGGTACCGGATCGGTGTCGAGACGACCGACGGCCTCGTCACCGAGCTACGTCTGATCGACCCCGAAACCGCCAGCGTCGTCACGCTGATGCGCTACCGATACGACGACCGCCGTTGCCTGACCGAGGTCATCAACTCGTCGAACCTGCCCATGCGGTTCGAGTACGACGACGCCGGCCGGATGACCCGGTGGGAAGACCGCAACGGCATGTGGTACCGCTTCTTCTACGACGCCGATGGTCGTTGCGTCCGCGGCGAAGGCAAGGACGGCTACCTCAGCTACACCTTCGATTACGACCGGAAGAATCTGGTCACCCGATCCACCAACTCACTCGGCCATACCACGACGTACCACCTCAACGACCGCCTCCAGGTGGTCCGCGAAATCGACCCACTGGGCAACACCACGCTCTCCGAATGGGACGCGCACCACCGGCTGCTGTCCCGCACCGACCCACTCGGCCGCACCACCCGCTACACCTACGACGGCGCCGGCAACCTCACCACCATCACCCGCCCCGACGGCAGCCAGGCCCACGCCGAGTACAACGAGTTCGGTTCGCCGACGGTCGTCCGGCAGCCCGACGGCGCGACATGGCGCCATGAATACGACTCCCGGGGGAACCTGACCGCCACCACGGACCCCGCTGGCGCGCGTACCGTCTTCGAGCGTGACGCCCGAGGAAACCTCACCGCGGTCATCGACGCGCTGGGAAATGCCCACGGAATTGAAGTAAACGCCGCTGGCCTGCCAATAATGGTCGCGGATCCCGCGGGCGCGGTCAGCCGCTACACGCGCGACGTTTTGGGTCGCGTCTCGGCCGTCATCGATCCCAACGGGAACACCGCACGTATCGGGTGGAACGTCGAAGGCAAGCCTGTCTTCCGCACGCTGCCCGACGGTTCCACGGAACGATGGGTGTACGACGGGGAAGGGAACCTCGTCGAGCACGTCGACGCGGCCGGCGGCGTGACACGAACCGAAATAGGACACTTTGATCTCCCGGTGGCCGAGATCGGCCCGGACGGCGCCCGCCTGGCCTACGCCTACGACACCGAGTTGCAACTCGTCGCTGTCACCAACCCGTATGGCAGAGTATGGCGCTACGAGTACGACGCGGCCGGCAACACCATTCGGGAATCGGACTTCGACGGCCGCGTCATCAGCTACGTCCGCGACGGTGCGGGCCAACTCGTCGAACGGATCAATGGCGCCGGACAGGTCACGACCTTCAGTCGGGACGAGGTCGGTAACGTCGTCGAACAGCGCTCGGAGGACATGCTGGCGCGGTTCGAATACGATCCGGCAGGCCGTATCACCCGCGCGGTCAACGCCGACGCGGACGTCACCTTCCGGCGCGACGTGCTGGGACGCGTGCTCGCCGAAAGTATCAACGGCGACACCGTCACGTCGACATATGACCTTCTCGGGCGGCGACTGGTTCGACGCACGCCCTCTGGAGCCGAAAGCTTGTGGGAGTACGGCGTCGGCGATCTTCCGGTCGCACTGCACGTCACAGGCCATACGGTGTGGTTTAGTCATGACGCCGCAGGACACGAAATCGAGCGGCAGTTTGACTCCGGTTTTGTCCTGAGCCAGGAATGGGATATCAACCACCGGCTTGCCAGCCAAACGCTCGCCGCGGTCGGATTCGGTCCCAGTCACAGCAATCAGATACTCCAGCATCGCCGCTACCACTACCGCCGGGACGGATTGGTCGCCGGTGTCGACGATCAGCTTGGCGGCCCACGCCGGTTCCATCTGGACCGAGCCGGACGCATCATCGCCGTTCATGGCACCTATCGGCCGGAGAGGTACACCTACGACCTTGACGGGAACATCACGTTCGCCGACTGGTCGGCCGCCGAGCAGGGTCGGGCCACGACGGAGGCGCAGGGCCTACGGGAGTATGCCGGCACACTCCTGCGGCGTGCCGGCAACGTCTCGTACCGGCACGATCGGCAGGGTCGCGTCGTCAGGCGCCAGCAACGGCGCCTTTCCGCCAAGCCGTTGACCTGGCACTACACCTGGAACTCCGACGACCGACTCGTCGCGGTGACGACCCCGGACGGTCAGCGGTGGCGCTACCGCTATGACGCCCTCGGCCGGCGCATCGCCAAGCAGCGCCTCACCGAGGACGGTTCGGTCGTCGAAGAGACCCGGTTCACCTGGGACGGCACCGTTCTGGCCGAGCAGGCAGAGGTGGGCACGGGCCATGGGCGGCGCACGACGACATGGGAATGGGAGCCGGGTCGGTTCCGCCCGATCGTCCAGGCCGAACGATCACCGCATCAGGGTGCCTCGCAGGAATGGTTCGACCAGAAGTTCTACGCCATTGTGACCGACCTCGTAGGCACCCCCACGGAGATGGTCGAGCCAGACGGAAACATAGCCTGGCGAGCGCGACATTCCCTATGGGGCGCTCCGAGTTCCCACGACGATGGCGACGCCCACACGCCACTCCGATTCCCCGGCCAGTACCACGATCCGGAAAGTCAGCTCAATTACAACTACCAACGCTACTATGATCCGCTGTCCGGCCATTACGTCAGCAACGATCCGCTCGGCCTGGCTCCGGCGCCCAACCATCACGCATACGTGTTCAATCCAACCGTGTGGATGGATCCGCTCGGCCTCACACCGTATGACGCCACGACTCCCGTTGGTGGTTCGAACGAACCGCGGTTCGTGTCAGGACGCGACGGAATTATTGACACTGCTGATCCGAATCTCAAACAACAGATCGATAATGTGGCGAACCACATGATCAATAACGGCTATACGCCACCGCCCGGCGTCCGTCAAGGCGGGCTACGAGGTTATCCTCCCGGAACATGGGGTAACCGGGCAGGCGACCTCCCGACGCAGCCACTCGGGTACTACCATGAGACGGACGTTTGGCCGGGACCGGGGCCACGAGGAAGTCAGCGGCTCATCGTCGGCAACGGCGGTGAGGTGTGGTACACGCCCGATCACTACGGGACCTTCCGGAGAGTGCGTTGACCAGTTGGATCCAGATGCCCTCGCCCCCACTCCTCCACGCCAGGAGCGTTCCCTATCTGGTGGACGAGGTGAACCTGGCGGAGCTACGCCGATACCTCGACGAGGCACGAGCTAACGTTGTCGAGGTCGACATGGCCGGCGCGACGTCCGTATCCGACGTTATCGGGGCCGTCAGGCAGGCCCTGCCGTTCCCGGAATGGTGCGGGTTGAGCTGGGACTCCGTCGAGGACGCATTCGAGGAGATCCGTGAGGCTTGGCGGTTTCCGCTGGTACTGATTCTTCGGGGACTGCCGGACCTGCTGCGCGACCGCACTCATCTCGGCTTGGAGACGGTTATCCGATTCAACAGCCTGGAAGAATCATTCTCCCTCGCCGGCGACCAGTTCGTCGTTGTCTACGCAGGAACTGCGTGGTCCTGAGCGGTGCGTCAATCAATCGATGATCGGGCGGACCGTACTCAACCGCGCCGGGTTGGCCGCCGAATGCGTAGGAGCAGCCGTCCAGCCGTTGATCATCCGGTGGCCGGGGTGGCCTTGCGGACGTAGAGGAGGCGGTCGCCTGGTTCGATGGCGTCGGCTTCGGGGGCGTCGACCCGGAACAGCCGGCCGCCGCGGACCACGCCGAGCACGATGTCGGAGAGGTGCCGGGGGGACGCGCCGATCTCGGTCTGCTCCACCTCGCGCTCGGCGATGGCCAGGCCCTCGGACGGGGTGAGCAGGTCCTCCACCATCTCCACCACCGATGGGGTGCTGGTGGCCAGGCCGAGCAGCCGGCCGGCCGTGCCGCTGGACACCACCACCGGGTCGGCGCCGGACTGGCGGAGCAGATGGACGTTCTCCTCCTCCCGCACCGACGCGACGACCTGCGCGTTCGGCGCCAGCTCCCGGGCGGTGAGGGTGACCAGCACCGCGGTGTCGTCCCGGGCCACCGCGACGACCACCGCCCTGGCGTCCGGCACGCCGGCGGAGCGCAGCACCTCGTTGCTGGTGCCGGAGCCCTGCACGGTGACCAGGCCGGCCGCGGAGGCGGCGTCCACCGCGCTCTGGTCGGTGTCGACCACGATGATGTTCTCGGGCCGCATGCCCTCGCCGAGCAGGCCGACGACCGCGGACCGTCCCTTGGTGCCGTAGCCGACGACCACCACGTGGTCCCGCACCCTGGACCTCCACCTCTTGATCTTGTACGCCTGCCGGGACCGCTCGTCGAGCACCCGGATCGTGGTGCCGATCAGCACCACGAGGAACACCACCCGCAGCGGCATGATGACCACCACGCTGGCCAGCCGGGCGGACGTGCTGATCGGGGTGACACCGGCGTAGTCGGCAGGGAAGAGCGAACCGGCGGCGTAGTACAGGCAGTCCACGAAGGTCAGCCCGCGGCCGTCGACGTCGCGGTAGCCGGCCCGGCCGAGGTAGACCACCACGGCGATGCCGAGCAGCACCGCCACCGCGGCGGCCACCGCGCGCAGCACCGACCCCACCGGGGTCCGCCGGGCCGGCGACATCCGGACCACGCCGGCCCCCGTGCCCTGGCCACCGTCACGCTGACTCATGTCGCGTCGCTCCCCCGTCGCGCCCGCATCCGGTCCGGCAGCGCCCGCCACAGGTACGCCAGCGCCTCCGCGCCCCGCAACAGGAACGGCACCACGACCCGCTCGTTCGGCGCGTGGATGCGGTCGTCCGGCAGCCCGACGCCGAAGTAGACCGTGGCCACACCCAGCCCGGTGTGCAGCGCGGACGCCGGGCCGGAGCCGCCGGCGCGGGTGAACCGCACCTCCTGCTCGAAGGCCGCCCGCAGCGCGTCCCGCACGGCCAGGGTCGCCGGATGGTCGGTGGGCGCCGCGTACGGCTCGGACGCACCGCCGAAGCGGACCTCGGCGCGCACCGCGCTGGGCGTGTGCGCGTCAACGAACGCGCGGACCAGGTCGCGGATCTTCTCCGGCCGCTGGTCCGGGACCAGCCGGAAGGACAGCTTCGCGCTGGCCCGGTGCGGGATGATCGTCTTCACCCCGGGGCCGGTGTACCCGGCGACCAGGCCGTTGACCTCGGCGGTCGGCCGCACCCAGGTGCGTTCCAGGCTGGACCAGCCGGCCTCGCCGGTGGCCTCGGTGACGCCGGCGCCCGGCCCGGCCAGCCAGGCGGCCTCGTCGAACGGCAGCCCGGCGAAGTCGGCGCGCTCCACATCGGAGGGGAGCCGGACGTCGTCGTAGAACCCGGGCACGGCGACCCGGCCGTCGTCGTCGTGCAGCGCGGCGACCAGCTTGGCCAGCTCGACCGCGGGGTTGGGCACCGCGCCGCCGAACCGCCCGGAATGCAGGTCCATGGTGCCGCTCGTGAAGGTCACCTCGGCCTCGACCAGCCCGCGCTGGCCGGTGACCACGGTGATGGCGTCCCGGTTGAACACCGCGGTGTCGGTGACCACCACCAGGTCGCAGGCCAGCCGGTCGCGGTGGGCGCGGATCAGCTCGAGAATGTGCGGTGAGCCAGACTCCTCCTCGCCCTCGACGAGCAGCTTCACCGACACCGCCGGGGACATCCGGCCGGTGGCGGCGAGATGCGCCCGCAGGCCCAGCAGGTGCATGGCGACCTGGCCCTTGTCGTCGCTCGCGCCCCTGGCGAACAGTTCGTCGCCGACCAGGGTCGGCTCGAACGGCGGATGCCGCCACAGCTCGATCGGGTCCACGGGCTGCACGTCGTGGTGCCCGTACACCAGGACGGTGGGCGCGTCCGGCTCGGCCGCCGGCCAGTGCGCGTAGACCGCGGGCAGCGCCGGACCGCCATCCCACACCTCGACGGTGGGCCAGCCGTCCGCCCGCAGTGCCTCGGCCAGCCACTCGGCGGACCGGCCGACGTCGGGATGGTGCGCGGGATCGGTGCCGATCGACGGGATGGACAACCACTCGCGCAGCCGCACCACGTAGTCGGGGGCGAGCGCGGTCACGGCATCCCGCTCGGCGGCGATGGGTGACCCCTCTGGCGGTGCCTCGTCCGTCACGGTGCCGGAGGGTAACGGACCACGGCGGGCCGGCGAATGTGGTTACCGGCACGTCGGCCCGGCCGGCGAACCACGGCCCAGCGCTGCTCCATTCGGATTAATCTCAGCGATGTGTTTTGCGTCGCGTCGGGCCGGGCGCGCGGCCGTCGAACTGGTCCGGACCACTGCGGGGACCAGCGTCGACCGCGCGACTCCGCAGCTCATGGAAGGATCGCCGGGCGCACGTGGTTTCCTTGCGGCGCCTGGAACCCCTGCCCCGAGCGCGATCAGCCGACCTAGGATGCCCGGGTGCCGCAGCACCTCTCGCGCGCCGCTTCGGCGCTGGACTGGCGGGGTGTCGTCGTGCCCGACGTCGCCGCCCTCGGCCAGCGCGTGTCGGCCGTTGTCCGCGTGCGGCAGGACGTCCACGCCTGGCGGAAGCGCAACGGCTGGCCCCCGAACCCGTCGCCGTCCTGGTTCCGGACCTGGCTGGAGCCCGCCGTCTACGACCAGCTACCCCTCGCCGCGGTGGAACTGGTCGGGGTGCTGGTCACCGAGTCGACGGTGCGGCGGGCGCTGCGGTCCTGCGGCACGCTGATGACCCTGGCACCGTGCGCGGTGGTGCTGCCCGAAGGACCACGGGACGATCCGTGGCCGCTCATCGAGCTGGATTACTACGGGATCGGCGTGGTCCGCGTGGACGGTGACCTGACCGCGCGGGTGGAGGTGCCGCCGGAGAACCGCGCCGCCGAGTTCGGCCCCTCGCTGTTCGGCCGGTGGTTGCTCGAGGTGCTCTACGACCGGGTGGTGCGCGCGGCGGTGGCCGAGGCGAGGGCACGGCAATAGCTCGGTGGGTGCGTGGCGCCGGCCGGGCGTGCCGCGCGACGCCACGCACCCATCGTCGTCCAACTGTCCTCGACGCTCGTCAGGCTTCGGGCTCGGCCGCCTCCGGGGAACCCAGCAGCAGGTAGCCCTCCCACTGCTGGTCCTCGGCGTTCCACTCGACGCCCTCGCCGGGCTCCAGGGCCCGCACCACGCCGAAGGAGTGCGGCCAGCGGCGCACCGCGTCGGAGAGCCGCACCCGCACGTAGGCGTCCGGGCCGAGTTCCTCGTCGCCGGGGCCGACGAAGAAGAAGCCCTCACGGTCACGCTGGACGTCGGTGAGCTCTTCCTCGCCGGTCACCACGGCCCGCTCGACCACGGCGACACCGTCGGCGGCGACCCCTTCCGGCCACAGGCTCTCGTCCAGGTCGGTGCACAGCTCGGCCGCGTCGGTTGTGTCTGGCCGGGGGCCGACCCGCCAGCCGTTGTCGTCCCAGTTCCAGATCGCGACCTGACCGGGAGGCACGTCGCGGAGCACCGCGACGTGCGGCCAGGCGTGCAGGACGTCGGCCAGGGTCATGCGCTCCGTCTTCTCGCGGGCCGTCCCCGGCCCGTCGAAGCACCACGTCCCCTCTTCGTCACGCGCCACGCTGACCAGCGGCTGGCGCAGTTCGACGAGGTCCACGGCGACCTGCGCGGGGGTGTCAGGTGGGCTGTCCAGTTTCCAGTGCTCGATCACAGGCACCACTTGATCCTCGTCCCCGCAGTCCATGACCACAACCGGTGCGGCCGTATCCGCGCGCCGGACGGCGCGGTCAGCCGGCTCGCGGTCAGCGAAACCGGGTCGGCGAAACCGGGTCGGCGAGGGTCGTGCGGTCAGCCGGGGTCGCCCGCCGGCACGTCGCGGAGCAGGGCGCGCAGACCGTCGGCGTCCAGCAGGTCGGCGGGCCGCAACGTGCGGTTGTGCCGCACGTAGTGGAACGCGGCCCCCACCTTCTCCAGCGGGGTACCGGACAGCGCCGCCCAGGCCAACCGGTAGGTGGCGAGCTGGATGGTAAGCGCGGGCAGGTGGTCCGGACCGGGGACGGCGCCGGTCTTCCAGTCGACCACGGTCCACCCGCCGTCCGGCTCGGCGAACACCGCGTCCATCCGGCCGCGCACCAGGATGCCTTCGATCTCCGACTCGAACGGCACCTCCACGTCGTGCGGCATGCGCTCGCCCCACTCGCTGGCCAGGAACGCCTGCTGCAGCTCGACCAGGTCGGCGTCGGGCGGGGCGTCCGCGTCCGCCGCACCGGGCAGCTCGTCCAGGTCGAGCAGCCGGCTGGCGCCGAAGCGCTGCTCCAGCCAGGCGTGGAACTGGGTGCCGCGGCGGGCCGCCGCGTTCGGCGGCATGGGCAGCGGGCGCCGCAACCGGCGGGCCAGCGCGCCCCGGTCGCCGGCCAGCTCGACGAGTTGGCTGACCGACAGGTGGTCGGGCAGCGCGATCCGCTCCCGCCGGCTCGCCGCCGCGGCCCGCTCGGCGAGCAGCACGTCCACGTCCCTCGCCCAGCCCTCCGGGTCGGCGTCCGTATCGGCGTTCGGGTCGGCGCCCGGATCTGCATCCAGGTGGGCGTCCGGATCGGAGTCCAGGCGCGCGTCGGCGTCCCGGTCGGGGCCCGGGTCCGTGGCGCCGGGCGCGCCGGCGGACGGTTCATCCGTGCCAGGCCCGGTCGGCGCGCCGGCCGGTTCGGGCGTGCCGGGCCCGTGCCCGTCCAGTTCGGACAGTGCGGCGCGGACCAGCGCGGCGCCCTCGGCGACCGCGGCGCGGCGGTCGCCCAGCGGATCGACCGGCCAGCTCGCCGTGCGGGCATGCTCGGTGAGCGGGTTGCGCTCGTCCTCGCCCGGCAGCTCCGCCCAGTGCTCCACCACGCCGATCGCCCCTTCGCCGGCGGCCAGCGCGTCGCGGACCTCGGTGAGGAACTCCGACGGCCCGCGCGGCTTCTCCCCGGTCTCGCCCCACCAGTGGCCGGAGAGCAGCACGGTCTGCTCGGATCGAGTGAGCGCGACGTAGAACAGCCGGCGCTCCTCCACCAGCCGCCGCTCCTCGAACTCGTCGGCGTGCCTGCCGAGGGCCTCGTCCACCTCCTTGCGGTTGTCGTCCGAGGACAGCCGCAATTCCGGCAGGTCGGCGGCGTCGCCGCGCAGCTCGGCCGGCAGCTCGGCCACCGAGCGCAGCCAGCAGGACGACTTGCGACGTGCCGGGAACACCTCCCGCACCAGGTGCGGCACCGCGACGACCCGCCACTCCAGCCCCTTGGCGGAGTGAACGGTGAGCACCTGCACGCGGTCCTCGGCCACCTCCACCTCGCCGGGCGCCAAGCCGTCCTCGGCACGCTCGGCGGTGGCCAGATAGTCCAGCAGCGAGGACAGCGTGGCCGACGGGCTCGCGGCGGCGTAGTCGGCCACCACGTCGGCGAACGCGTCCAGGTGCGCCCGACCGGCGCCGCCGGGCCGGGCCATCGCCTCCACGTCGAGCAGCAGGGTGCGCTCCACGTCGGCGACCAGCTCGGGCAACGGCTGGTCCAGCCGGCGGCGCAACGCGGCCAGCTCGGCGCCGAGCTGCCGGATGCGCCGGTAGCCGTCCGCCGAGTAGGCGGCCCGGTCGCCCGGGTCGTCCACCGCGTCCACCAGGCCGGCCTGCTCGGCGTGCTCGCCGGGCAGCGCGTCGGCGATGACCGCGAACGGGTCGTCCGGGTTGCTGGTGCCGTCCCGGCTGGCGACGAGTTGGCCGGCCCGCTGCCACAGCGCGGCCAGGTCGGCGGCGCCCAGCCGCCAGCGGGAGCCGGTGAGCAGCCGGGCGGCCGCCGTGCCGGCGAGCGGGTCGACCAGCACGCGCAGCGCGCTGACCAGGTCCCGCACCTCGGGTTCGTCCAGCAGCCCGCCGAGGCCGACCACCTCCACCGGCAAGCCGCGGTCCCGCAGCGCGGCGGCGATGCCCGCCATGTCGGCGCGGCGGCGGACCAGCACGGCGGCGGTGGGCGGCCGGCCGGTGGCCTCGACGTGGGCGGCCCAGCGGGCGGCCATCGCGTCGGCCACCCACGCCACCTCGGCGCGCACGTCCGGCAGCAGCGCGCAACGCACGTCGCCGCGGCCGGCGCCGTCCCGGGCGCGCAGCTCGTCCACCTCCAGGCCGGCGGCGCGCAGCGGCGCGGACACCGCGTTGGCCAGGGTGAGCACCTCGGGCGGGTTGCGGAAGCTGGTCAGCAGCCCGTACCGGCGGGCCGGGACCAGCCCGGGGAGCTGTTCGACCGCGCCCTGCCGGCGCGCCTGGGGAACCCGGCCGCGGGGAAAGTCCGTGGTGAACCGGGGCAGGTTCGCCGCGCTGGCACCGCGCCAGCCGTAGATGGCCTGCGCCGGGTCGCCGACCGCGGTGACCGGGAGCGGCTCGCCCCGGCCGAACAGTTCACGCAGGAGCACCCGCTGGGCGTGCCCGGTGTCCTGGTACTCGTCCAGCAGGACCGCGCCGTAGCGTTCCCGCTCGCCGCGCACCACCTCGGGGTGCTCGCTGGCCAGCCGGGCGGCCAGGGACATCTGGTCGGCGAAGTCGACCGCGCCCTCCCGGCGCTTGCGCTGCGCGTACGCCTCGACCAGCGGCAGCAGAGCGACCCGCAGCCGCTGGGTGTGCACCACCGCGCGGAGCCGCTCCGGCAGTTCGGCCCGCTGTCGGGGCGCCCGTGGCGCGTTCTCGATCAGCGCGCACAACCGGTCGGCGTGCGCGCGCAGCCGCTCGGGCTCCACCAGGTGCTCGGCCAGCTCGCCGGCCAGCGCGAGCAGGTATCCGGTCACGGTGGTGGGCACCCGGTCGGTGTCCAGGTCCTCCGTCCATGTCGCCACCACGCGGTGGGCGAGCTGCCAGGACGCGGTCTCGGTGAGTACCCGCGCGCCGGGCTCCACCGGCAAGCGCAGCCCGTGCTCGCCGACCAGGCGGCCGGCGTAGGCGTGGTAGGTGAGCACGGTGGGCTCGCCGGTGAGCACCGCCGCTCTGCGCTCGCCGCTCGGGTCGACGCGGTCCAGCAGGCCGGAGCCGGCCAGCCGGCGCAGCCGGGCCCGCACCCGGTCGGCGAGTTGCCGCGCCGCCTTGCGGGTGAAGGTGAGGCCCAGCACGCGGTCCGGCGTGACCAGCCCGTTGGCCACCAGCCACACCACCCGGGCCGCCATGGTCTCCGTCTTGCCGGCGCCCGCGCCGGCCACCACCAGCGCCGGTTCGACGGGTGCGGCGACCACAGCGGCCTGCTCGGCGGTCGGCGGCGGCAATCCGAGCGCCGCGGCCACCTCCTGCGGGCTGACCACCTCGGACGGCGGCGCTTCCACGGCGGTCACTGTCCCACCTGCTCGTCCGCCAGCCCGCCCGCGGCCGTGATCGTGTGGCGAGCACACGCCCGAGGTACCCGGGTCACGCCCCACGCCACGGTGCCATGGCCGCTCCGACTGCCGCGCTCTGCCCAACGCATCAGGGAACCTGCCTTCCGGACGGGTGCAACGGGCAGCTCGTGCGGGCCGGGCAGCGGGGGCAGTCGGCGTTCTCCGCCGCGGTGTAGCCGGGGCCGGTGCAGGACTCGGCGACCCGCTGCACCACGGCCAGCCAGGCGTGCACCGACTCCTCGTCCAGCGGGGGCTGCACGCGCTCCGCCGCGCCGGTCTTCTTGTCCTCCTTGGACACGTACAGCAGGCGCGCGCCGCCCGGCTCGGTGCCGGCGCCCAGTTCGGCGAACGCGCCCAGCGCGGTGGCGAGCTGGTAGACGGCGAGCTGCGGGTGCTCGGCGGCCTCCCTGCCGGTCACCGGGTTCTTCCCGGTCTTGATGTCCACCACGACCGGGCGGCCCTGCTTGTCACGCTCCAGCCGGTCGACCCGGCCGCGCACCCGCAGCCACGGGCCGGGCGTGCCCTCCGCCTTCGGCAGGTCAACGGACAGCGCCCGCTCGACGGCCAGCTCGTCCAGCTCGCCGCGGCTTGCGACCAGCCAGGCGCGGAACGCCTCGACCATCCGCTCCACCCGGCGCCGTTCCCGCCGGGAGAACCACGGCGCGCCCGCGTCCACCGTGGCCCACGCGCGGTCCAGCATGTCCCGCAACGTGTCCTCATCGGCGCCCTCGGCCGCGGCCTGGGCGAGCGCGTGCACCAGCGTGCCGGTGATCGATGCCAGCTCGGCGACGTCCTGACCGCCGTGCCGCTCCACCAACCAGCGCAGCGGGCACCTGGTCAGGGTTTCCACAGTGGACGGTGAGACGCCGACCCGGTCGTCGCTGCTCCACAGTGGAACATCGGAGGACACCTCGGGAAGCCCGTACCAGGTGTCCGGGTGGGCGCCGGGCACCCCGGCGTCGGCGAGCCGGGCGAGCTGGCGGGCCGCGCGCCGCCGCCGGGCCGGCTCCGCGCCAGGGTCGCAGACCACCCGCCGCAGCTCGCCGACCAGCTCACCGAGCACCAGCCCGCGCGGCGGGGTGTACAGCGGGCGGACCGCCGCGTCCGGGTCGGCGCCGGTCCCAGCCAGCTCGTCGAGGAACCGGGACGGCTGCTCCTCCTCCCCGCGCACCGCGCTGACCAGTAACGTCCTCCGCGCCCGGCTGGCCGCCACGAGCAGCAGCCGGCGCTCCTCGGCCAGCAGCGGGGCGGTGGCGGAGACCATGTCCTCCGGGTCGATCCCGGCCAGCAGGTCGACCATCCGCTCCACGGCCAGCAGCGACCCGCGCAGCCGCAGGTCCGGCCACACCCCCTCCTGCACGCCGGGCACCGCCACGACCGTCCACTCGCGACCGCAGGACGCGTGCGCGGTGAGCAGGGCCACCGCCTCGCCCTGCGGGGCGGTCGGGGCGAGCGAGTCACCAACGATCTGCTGCGCGGACAGGTAGTCGGCGAACCCGGCGATGTCCGCACCGGACAGCCGGTCGGTGTAGCGGGCCGCCGCGTCGAACAGCATGACCACGGCGTCCAGGTCACGGTCGGCCTGCGCGCCGGCCAGCCCGCCGCGCGCCGCCTGCGCCACCCACCGGTGCTCCAGCCCGCTACCCCGCCACAGCGACCAGAGCACCTCCTCCACGCCCGCACCGCCGGCGATCGCCTCCCGGGCGGCGCGCAGCAGCGCGGCCACCCGCCGCGCCGGTGCCGCCTCGGCGTCGTCCAGCGCGGCCAGGGTCTCGTCCGTGGCGAGCGCCTCGACCAGCAGCTCGCCACTGGACCGGTCGCCGCCGGAGGCCAGTTCCAGGCGGCGCAGCCCGCGCCGCAGCCGGCGCAGCGCGAGCGGGTCGGCCCCGCCCAGCGGCGACTCCAGCAGCAGCGCCGCGGTGTCCTCGTCCAGGGTGTCCGGTGCGGCGGCGGCACGCAGCAGAGCCAGGAACGGGCGCACCGCGGGCTGCTGGGCCAGTGGCACCTCGTCGGCCGGCACGGCGACCGGCACACCGGCGGCGAGCAGCGCCCGCCGCAGCACCGGCAGCGAGCGGACCGTGGACCGGACCAGCACGGCCATCTCCGCCCACGGCACGCCGTCCAGCAGGTGCGCGCGGCGGAGCTGGTCGGCCACCCAGCTCGCCTCCTGGGCGGCCGAGGCCAGCAGCCGCACCTGCACGCTGCCCCGGCGGTCGGCCGGGCCGTCCAGCGGGCGCGGCGCCGAGCCGGGCAGCCGCTCCGCGAGCCGCCGCACCGCCTCGCGCACCTCGGCGGACATCCGGTGGTCGGCGGTGAGCACGACGGTGTCCTCGTCCCCGGATCCGGACTCGGCGAACAGCCGGGGGTCGGCGCCGCGGAAGGAGAACACCGCCTGGTCCACGTCGCCGGCGAGGACGAACTCGGCCGCCGTGTCCCCCAGCCGGCGCAGCAGGTGGTACTGCTGCGGGTCGAGGTGCTGGGCGTCGTCCACCAGGAGGTGCCGCACCCTGGCCCGCTCGGCGGCGAGCAGTTCGGCGTCGGTGTCGAAGGCGAGCAGCGCGCTGGCCACCAGCTCGGCGGCGTCCAGGGCGGGCGCGGCGGCCTGCGGCGATTCGGTGCCCACCGCCCCGCGCAGCAGGGTGACCTGCTCGTACTGCCGCCAGAACCTGCCGGCGGCGACCCACTCGTCCCGGCCGTGCTCCCGGCCGAGGCGGACCATGTCCTCCGGGCCGAGGCCGCGCTCGGCGGCCCGCAGCAGCAGGTCGCGCAGCTCGGCGGCGAAGCCGGGCAGGGTGAGCGCGGCGCGCAGCCGCTCCGGCCAGTACTCGGCGCCCAGCTCGACGTCGCCGGCCAGCAGCTCGCGGATCACCGCGTCCTGGTCCGGGCCGGACAGCAGCCGCGGCGGCGGCTCGCCGTGCAACACGGACTGCAGCCGCAGCACCGCGAACGCGTAGGAGTGCACCGTGCGGACCAGCGGCTGCCGCACGGTACGCAGCCCGCCACCGGACTGGCCGGCGGCGAGCAGCGCGGTGATCCGGGCGCGCAGCGCGCTCGCCGCCTTGCGGCTGTGGGTGAGCACGAGCACCTGCTCCGGGTCCACCCCGCGGCGCAGCACCCGGTCGGCCGCGACCTCGGCGAGCAGCGTGGTCTTGCCGGTGCCCGGGCCGCCGAGTACCCGCAGGAAGCCGCCGGGGTGCGCGAGCACGCGGCGCGCGGACGCGTCCCAGTTCCGCCGCTCGGCGGGAGCCGGCGGGCGGCGGACCAGCAGGGGCGCGGGCGCGGTGGTGACCACGTCAGGGATGGAACCATGCCGGCCCGACAGGACCGGCGCGCGGCTCGCCCATTCCGGTGAGCCGGTCCGCCGTTCGCGCCGCGCGGCGGCCACGCGGACCGCCGCACGGCGCGGGAACGACGCGGGTCAGCCGGTGTAGCCGGCGAAGATCCTGGCGAACTCGTACGGCTGCTGGCTGATGTTGGTGCACTTGTACAGCGCGCCGGTGCAGGCGTTGGCGTCCCGACCCTGCTCCCAGAACGACAGCATGCCGAGGTGCACCTGCCTGGCGAAGGAGACCAGCGCGCGGGCGTCCTGCTGGGAGAAGACCTCGTTGCCGGAGTCGTTGACGCCGATCATCGGGGTGACGCCGACCATCTGCCACGCGGTGGCGTCGCCCACCCCGAACACCGACTGCACCTGCGCCTGGGTGGCCTTCGCCGCCTGGATGGCCTTCGCGCCCATGTCCGAGGGGCCCTGGTAGTAGTCCATCGCCATGATGTTGACCAGGTCGACCTGCACCCCGGCGTTCCTCGCCGCGCGGAGCACGTTGAGGCCGTCGCCGGTCAGCCCGGTGGGCAGCACCGGCAGGGTGAGCGAGATCTTCAGCCCGGGGTTGTTCCGCTGCACGGTGGCCAGCGCCTGGGAGCGCCGCTGCACCGACGCCGGGTCGGCCACCGCCGCGCCCTCGATGTCGAAGTCCGCGTACCGCAGCTGATACGCCTTGACCACCGCGTCGTACTCGGCGGCCAGCGAGTTGGCGTCGCCGCAGGCCTGGGCCAGCTCGATGCCGGAGGCGCCGCCGAAGGAGATCTTCACGTCCCCGCCGGCCGCGCGGATCTTCCTGATCTCGTCGAGCTGCCAGCCGGAGCGCGGGTCGTAGGCGTTGAACCAGCTTGCCCTGCAGCCCGCCGAGGTGACGAACGCGAGGGTGAAGCTCTTCACCCCGCCGGCCTGCGCCATCGCGGACAGGCTGGGCGTGGGCCACTCGCCCATGTCCACGTACGGGGCCACCTTCGGGCCGGCACCGGCCGCCCAGCTAGGCGCGGCCGCGCCCAGCGTCACCACGGCCAGCGCCGCGGCGGTCAGGGCGGCTAACGCGCCGAGCACACGCCGCAGCCGTCGGGTCGGAGATGTCATGGCGAACCTCCTGGGGGTGCGGTCCTCCCCTGCACTTGGCGGCGGCTACAGGGTCACGATTGGTATAGACCAAAATCTCCGGCCACGCCAGGAGGCGTTTTCACAGTGAATGACCTGCTCTTGACAGCCCGGTCTTTGGTCTAGTCCACTTACGCGCTGAGATCCTCGAGCCGGTCCGACCGGACTTCCTGGCCGCCGCTTCCGTACCCGATCGGCTCACCCGCCAGCGGGCCGCGACGCCCGCTCCCGTACGGAGGACCCGATGAGAAACGTGCGGCGGAACCTTCTCGCCGTCCTGGGGGCCGGCGCGCTGATCGTGGGCGCCGCCGGGCTGGCCGGCGCGCAGGGCACCCCGAACGCGACGCCGCGGGCCGCGGTCAACCCGGTCACCGCTTCGCCCTACCTCTACCTCGGCTGGGGCAACCCGCCGGACCCGGCCTCGGTCATGAAGGCCACCGGGATCAGGGCGTTCACCATGGCGTTCGTGCTCTCCGACGGCGGCTGCAACCCGAAGTGGGACGGCAACCGGCCGATCACCGGCGGCGCCGACCAGGCCACGATCGACAAGATTCGCGCGGCCGGCGGCGACGTGATCGTGTCGTTCGGCGGCTGGTCCGGCAACAAGCTCGGCGAGCACTGCGGCAACCCGAACGCACTCGCCGGCGCCTACCTGAAGGTGATCGACGGCCTGAAGCTCAGGGCGATCGACATCGACATCGAGAACACCGAGTTCACCAACCCGACCGTGCAGGACCGGGTGCTGGGCGCGCTAAGGATCGTCAAGCAGAAGAACCCGGCGGTCCGGGTCGTCGTCACGTTCGGCACCACGACGACCGGGCCGGACGGCGACGGCCAGCGGCTGATCCGGCGCGGTGCCCAACTCGGCGCCAAGGTCGACGTGTGGTCGGTGATGCCGTTCGACTTCTCCGGCGGCGGCGACATGGCGAGGTACACCGAAACCGCGGTCGACGGCCTGCACGCCCAGGTGAAGAGCGCCTTCGGGGTGTCCGACGACCAGGCGTACCGGATGATCGGGCTCTCCTCGATGAACGGGAGGACCGACAACGCCGGGGAGACCGTGACGCTGGCCAACTTCCGCACCATCCTCGGCTACGCCCAGCAGCACCACCTGGCCCGGTTCAGCTTCTGGTCGGTCAACCGCGACCGGCCGTGCGGCGGCGGCGCCGGCGGCGACGCGTGCAGCGGCACCAGCCAGCAGCCGTGGGACTTCACCAAGGTCGTCGCCAGGTTCACCGGCTGACCCGCCTGCCGACCCGGTCACCGGCCGGCACGGGTGCTGCTCCCGTACCGGCCGGCGGCGCGCCAGGACGGCTGTCCCGGCCGGGATGCGTGCCGGGGCGCGCGCCCGCCGGCGGGCCGGGCGCGCGCTGTCGGGGGTCGGTGCCAGTCTTGCGGGCATGGACGAGGCGACGGTGGAGAGCGTGCGCGCGGTGGTGGCGGCGATCCCCGCGGGGCGGGTGGCCACCTACGGGGACGTGGCCGAGTTGGCCAGGGCGCCGTCACCCCGGCTGGTCGGTCGGGTGCTCGCCGAGGACGGGCACGACATCCCGTGGCACCGGGTGATCCGGGCGGACGGCACGCCCGCGCCGCACCTGGCCAGGGAGCAACTCTCCCGGCTGCGCGGCGAGGGCGTGCCGGCCGTCGACGGACGGGTCGATCTCCGCGGCTACCGCTGGCGGAAAGCACGGCCGGCGGAGGCGGCCGGCCTGTTCGAGTTTGGCTGACGGGGCGCCGTTACGCGGCTTCGCGGTAGCAGCGGGCGTCGTGGTAGCGGCGCAGGATCGCGTCGATCAGCCGGGGGTGCGCGCCGATCGGCCGGGCCACCACGTCGGCTCCGGCGTCGGCCAGCGAGCGCTGGAACAGCCCCGGCGCGAGCAGCCAGGACGCCACGGCCACCCGCTGGCGGCCGTCGGCGCGGCAGGCCGCCACGGCGTCCGGCACCCGGGGCGCGGCGGTGGTCACGTAACCGAGCCGGACCGGGCCGCCGGTGTGGGCGGACAGCAGGGTCGCGGCCCGGCGCACGTCGGCCAGGGCCCGCGGATCCGACGATCCGGCGGCGGCCAGCACGACCGCGTCCCCGCGCCGCCACCCGGCCTCGACCAGCCGGTCGTACACGGCCGCGGTGAGCGCCGAGGCCGGGCCGAGTGGGGCGCTGACCACCACGCCGTCTTGGCCGCTGTCCGCCACCTGCGCCGGCACGTCGACCCGCACGTGGTAGCCGGCGGCGAGGAAGGCGGGCACCACCACGGCGGGGCCGCGCACCGCGCGCAGCACGTCCGCCACGCCGGGACCGCGCACGTCCGCGTAGGCCACCTCGACCGCGACGCCGCCGAGCCGGTCGCGCAACGCGGCCGCGATCGCGTCGATCTCCACCGCACCGGCCGGGTCGCGGGTGCCGTGCGCGACGAGGACAAGCGTCATCCCCGCACCACCGTGGCGTGCTCGACAGCCAGCCGGTAGCCGCGCTTGACCACGGTCTGCACCAGGCGCGGCTCGCCGAGCGCGGCGCGCAGCCGGCCGACGGCGGTCTCCACCGCGTGCTCGTCGCCGCCGCGCTCGCGGCCCGAGTTGCCGCGCAGCGCGAGCAGCAGTTGCTGGCGGGAGACCACCCGCCCGGGGTTGGCGACCAGCGCGCGCAGCACCGCCATCGGAGCTGGCGGCACCGGGCGGATGTCCCCGTCCACCAGCACGGCCTGGCCGCGCACCTCCACGTCCCTGCCGGCGATGCGCAGCCGCCGTGCCCGGGCCGGAAGCTCGAGAGCGAGCGCGCGGACCAGCCCGCCGAGCCGGGCCCGCTCCGGCTGCACCGGTCGGATGCCGACCCTGGCCAACGGACCGGCGGTGATCGAACCGACGCAGGCCACCAGCACGTCGGAGCGCAGCGCGTCCAGCACCGCGTCGTACCGGCCGGTCTCCCGCGCCCGGGAGAGCAGGTTCGTCGCGGCCGGCGCGCTGGTGAACGTGACCGCGTCCAGTTGCCGGGCGACCGCGGCGTCCAGCAGCCGGTCCAGCGGTGCCGCGTCGTCCGGGCCGGCCCACCGGTACACCGGCACCTCGACCACCTCGGCGCCGGACCGGCGCAGCGTGCTGACGAACCAGGGCAGCGGCTCGCCGTGCAGTTGGACGACCACCCGCCGACCGTCCACTCCGGACCCCAGCAGGTGGTCCAGCACCTCGGCGTTGCTCTCCGAGTCCGGCGACCAGGTCTCCACCAGCCCGGCGGCCCGGACCGCTCCCCTGGCCTTCGGGCCGCGGGCGACGACCTTCGCGGCCTGCAGCCGGCCGAGCAGCGGCGCACCCAGGCCCCACCCCTCGGCGGCCTCCATCCAGCCGCGGAAGCCGATGCCGGTGGTGGCCACCACGACGTCGACCGGCTGCTCGGTCACCGTCCTGGTGGCGGCGAGCAGTTCGGCGTCGTCGGGCAACGGCACGATCCGGATCGCCGGGCCGTGCAGCACGGCGGCGCCGCGGCGTTCGATCAGCGCGGCAAGCTCGTCCGCCCGCCGCGCGGCGGTGACGCCCACCGTGAACCCGGCCAGCGGCGGAACGTCCACATCGGACGCGACCGCGGTCGTTGTCACCTCAGGCCCACCTGCACCCATTCGTCGACCACCCGCACCGGGTAGACGGGAACGGATACCTCGGGGTTGTCCACGCA
Source organism: Gandjariella thermophila (assembly GCF_005405885.1). GTDB lineage: Bacteria > Actinomycetota > Actinomycetes > Mycobacteriales > Pseudonocardiaceae > Gandjariella > Gandjariella thermophila. The sequence continues at coordinate 231,345 of NZ_BJFL01000005.1, read as the reverse complement.
GACACCGGTGCGCAGGTCGAAGGCCTCCTTGTACATCGGCGAGGCCACCACGGCGACGCCGCCCCGATCCCCGACGATGCCCCGGGACAGCACGTTCGCCTCGGAGAACGGATCGGTGTTGGACACCGCGTACACCTCATTGTCGTAGGTGCGGAACAGCGCCACCTGGCTGCCGTCCGGCAGCAGCGCGGCCACTCCGCGTTCCGGCAGCAGCGCGGTGATCCGGCAGACCTGCACCCAGGTCTCGGTCCGCTCGACCAGCGCGGTCATGATTCCGCCTCCGCGGGAAGAAGTACGCCGGCGCTCATGAGTTGACCACCTCCAGCTTGGGTCCGGCGATCAGCGCGGGCTGGGAGCCGCGTTCCTCGGAGCCGACCGGGATGCGCTGGCCGCGCCGCTCGACGAACTCGATGCTCGGGTCGGGCGCGTCCGGCGCGTTCACGAACGACACGAACCGGGCCAGCTTCTCCGGGTCGCCCAGCACGTCGGCCCACTCGTCGGTGTAGTTCTCCACGTGCCGCCGCATCGCCGCCTCCAGTTCCTCGGCGATGCCCAGCGAGTCCTCCACGACCACCTCGCGCAGGTGGTCCAGGCCGCCCTCCAGCGACTCGATCCAGGCCGAGGTGCGCTGCAACCGGTCCGCGGTGCGGATGTAGAACATCAGGAACCGGTCGATGTAGCGAACCAGGGTCTCGGTGTCCAGGTCGGCGGCCAGCAGTTCGGCGTGCCGCGGCGCGAACCCGCCGTTGCCGCCGACGTAGAGGTTCCAGCCCTTCTCGGTGGCGATCACCCCGAAGTCCTTGGTCGGGGTCTCCGCGCAGTTGCGGGCGCAGCCGGACACCGCGGCCTTGAGCTTGTGCGGCGAGCGCAGCCCCCGGTAGCGCAGCTCCAGTTCGATGGCCAGGGTCACCGAGTCCTGCACGCCGTAGCGACACCAGTCGGTGCCCACGCAGGACTTGACGGTGCGCAGCGCCTTGCCGTACGCGTGCCCGGACTCGAACCCGGCGTCCACCAGCCGCTTCCAGATCGCCGGAAGCTGCTCCACGCGGGCCCCGAACAGGTCGATCCGCTGCCCGCCGGTGATCTTGGTGTAGAGCCCGAAGTCGCGGGCCACCTCGCCGAGCACGATCAGCTTCTCCGGGGTGATCTCCCCGCCGGGTACCCGGGGCACCACCGAATAGGTGCCGTTGCGCTGCAGGTTGGCCAGGAAGTGGTCGTTGGTGTCCTGCAGCGCGGCCTGCTCGCCGTCCAGGATGTGCCCGCTGCCCAGCGAGGCGAGGATCGACGCGACCGCCGGCTTGCAGATGTCACAGCCGCGCCCCTGGCCGTGCCTGGTGACCAGTTCGCTGAACGTGCGGATGCCGGTGGACTGGACGATCTCGAACAGCTCGGCCCGGCTGTGCGCGAAGTGCTCGCAGATCGCCTTGGACTGCTCCACCCCGCAGCTCTCCAGCAGTTGCCTGAGCATGGGGACGCAGGAGCCGCAGGTGGTGCCGGCCCTGGTGCACGCCTTGAGCGCCGGCACGTCGGCGCACTCCTGCTCGGTGATGGCCGCGGTGATCTGCCCCTTGGTGACCGCGTTGCAGGAGCAGATCTGCGCGTCGTCGGGCAGCGCGCCCACGCCGACCCCGGTGCCCACACCGGCGCCCTCCGGGGCGATGAGCAGGGCCGGGTCCACCGACAGTTCCCGGCCGACCATCGGCCGCAGCGAGGTGTAGGCGGAGGCGTCGCCCACCAGCACGCCGCCGAGCAGCACCTGGGCGTCGTCGGAGACGACCACCTTGGCGTAGGAGCCGGCGACCGCGTTGTTGAACACGACCTCCAGCGCGCCCTCGGTGGCGGCGTGCGCGTCGCCGAAGCTGGCCACGTCCACGCCGAGCAGCTTGAGCTTGGTGGAGGTGTCCGCGCCGGGGAAGGTAGCGCCGCCGCCGAGCAGCCGGTCGACCACCACCTCGGCCATCGTGTATCCCGGCGCGACCAGCCCGTACACCTTGCCGTCCAGACAGGCCACCTCGCCGGCGGCGTAGACGTGCTCGTCGGAGGTGCGGCAGCCCTCGTCGACCACCACGCCGCCGCGCGGGCCGATCTCGAGGCCGGCCTCGCGGGCCAGCTCGTCACGGGGCCGCACCCCGGCGGAGAACACCACCAGGTCGAGGTCCAACTCGGTGCCGTTGGAGAGCTTGGCCAGCAGCCGGTCCCCGTCCCGCTGGATCGACTCGGTGGACGTGCCGGTGTGCACGGTCAGCCCGAGACGCTCGATCAGCCGGCGGAGCAGCGCGCCGCCGCCCTCGTCGACCTGCAGCGGCATCAGCCGGGGCGCCAGCTCCACCACGTTCGGCGAGAACCCCATGCCGCGCAGCGCGTTCGCCGCCTCCAGCCCGAGCAGCCCGCCGCCGACCACCATGGCGGCCCGCCGGCCCGGGGCGGTGCTGGTCCTGGCCCGCTCCGCGGCCGCCCGGATCGCGTCCAGGTCCTCGATGGTTCGGTAGACGAAGCAGCCGGGCAGGTCGTGGCCGGGCACCGGGGGCACGAACGGGCGCGACCCGGTGGCCAGCACCAGGGCGTCGTAGCGGTACTCGACGCCGCCGGCGGTGACCACCGTCCGGGCCTCGCGGTCGATCCGCACGGCCGGGTCGCCCAGCCGCAGCTCGACCAGGTCGTCGCCGGCGTAGTCGTTGCCGGGCAGGGCGAGCGCCTCCGGGTCCCACGAGTCCACGTAGGAGGAGAGCGCGACTCGGTCGTAGGCGGGCCTCGGCTCCTCCGCGAGCACGATTACCCGCCAGCGCCCCCCGGTGTCCCGGTCGCGCAGGGCCTGCACGATCCGGTGCCCCACCATGCCGTGGCCGACGACGACCAGCGTCGCAGTCATACGGCGTTCCTTTCCGCGAGGTCGCTATGACGGCCCGAGAGGGCACCGTGGCCGCTTGGGCTGCCGCGTCCCGACTGGGGCATCACGCGTCCCTCCTCGTAGGTTTCCGTTGCCCTCATGCTCGGCACAAACCGTGTCGACCTCTGGTCACCGACGTTGCGTGGCTGTTACGGGATGCTCCCGTCGCAGGTCATTGGCTGTGCGTGGCGACGTGGGTCACACCCGGGCGGCGGCCAGCGCGGCGCGCGACGACCCGGCGGCCGCGCCGCGCAGGTAGACGGTCCAGGTCACGGCGAAGCAGAGCGCGTAGAACACCAGGAAGCCGATCACCGCGGTGGTGCCGCTGCCCGTGGCGAGGAACGACTGCCGGAACGCCACGTTGATGAACACGCCGCCGAGCGCACCGATCGCGGAGACGATCCCGATGACCGCGCCGGAGATGCGGCGGGCGAGCAGGTTCTCCGCCGCCTCGTCGCCGCCCTCGGAGATCCTGGTCATCGCCTTGGCCTTGAAGATGGCGGGGATCATCTTGTACGTGGAGCCGTTGCCGATGCCCGAACCCACGAACAGCACCAGGAATCCGACGAGGTAGAGCGGGAACGAGTGGGCGTTGCCGGCGGCGATCACCGCGACGCAGCCGACGGCCATCGCGACGAACGTCCAGAAGGTGATGATCGCGCCGCCGAACCGGTCCGCCAGCCGGCCGCCGACCGGCCGAATCAGCGACCCGACCAGCGGGCCGAGGAACGTCCAGTACGCCGCCTGCAACGGCTGGTAGTGGAACTGGTTCTGCAGTACCTGGCCGAACGCGAAGCTGTAGCCGATGAACGAGCCGAACGTGCCGATGTAGAGGAACGCCATGGTCCACATGTGCGACTCCTTCAGCGCGAGCCTGGCCGCGCCGGTGTCGTTGCGCATGGTGGACAGGTTGTTCATGAACAGCGCGGCGCACAGCGCGGCCAGCACGACCAGCGGGATGTAGACCCACAGCAGCAGCTTCGGGTTGCCGGTCCCCGCGGTGGCGATGATGAGCAGGCCGACCAGTTGGATCACCGCGACGCCGATGTTGCCGCCGCCGGCGTTCAGGCCGAGCGCCCAGCCCTTCAGCCGCTCCGGGTAGAACGCGTTGATGTTCGTCATGGACGAGGCGAAGTTGCCGCCGCCGACGCCGCCGATCGCCGCGACGACGAGCAGCGTGCCCAGCGAGACGCCCGGCTTGAGCAGCGCACCGAGCAGTACGCACGGCACGAGCAGCAGGGCGGCGCTGAAGACGGTCCAGTTCCGCCCGCCGAACCGGGCCACCGCGAAGGTGTATGGGATGCGCAGGCACGATCCGACGAGCGTCGGCGTGGTGGTGAGCAGGAACTTGTCCGCCACGCTGAACCCGTAGTTCTTGCCGAGGAACAGCACCAGCACCGACCACATCGTCCAGACGGAGAACCCGATGTGCTCGGCGAAAATGGAGAAGAACAGGTTCCGGACGGCGATCCGCTTTCCGCTGCGCTCCCAGAAACCCTGGTCCTCCGGATCCCAGTGGTCGATCCAGTACCGGCCCCTGGCCTGCCCGACCTTCGGGGCCTGCTCACCAACCGCAGTGCTCATCGGTCCTCCTTCGTCGCGGGTACGCGCGACCCCTTTTCCGGTCCTGCCGAAGCTATGCGGCCGCGGTTACCCCGGCGTGGCCGTTCGTGACGCCGCTGGCAATTCCCCCGCACACCACACCCGCGCTCGTGTGAGACGCCACGGCGCGTTTCTGGTACACGTTTCACGACGCGGCGGCCGGCTCTTCCGGGTCCGCCTCGGACAGCCACTCGGCGATGCCGCACACCGCCTCCCGGCAGCTACCGCACCCGGTGCTGGCCCGGGTGGCCGAGGCGAGCGCCGCCGCGGTGCGGTTCCCGGCACGGAACGCGGTCACCAGCTGCCCCTTGGTCACCGTGTTGCAGCGGCAGACCACCGAGCTGGCCGGCAGGTCGGCCGGGCTGGCCGCCGGTACCGCCGCCGAGGGCAGCGTGCGGCCGAGCAGCAACGCCAGCCGGTCGCTGGGCGCCGGGATGCCCCGGTCGTAGAGCTGGGTGATGGTGGCGGCCGCGTCCGGGGCACCGACCAGGATCGCTCCGGCGACCTTCTCGTCGCGCAGCACCAGCTTGGCGTAGCGGCCCCGGGCCGGGTCCTCCACCCGGACCACCTCGGCGTCCTCGCAGTCCACGTCGACGTGCACCTCGCCGAGCGCGGCCAGGTCGACGTCGCGGGCCTTGAGCCGGGTGACCACCGGAGTGCCCCGGTACCGGGCGGACGGGTCGGCACCGGTGAGCCGGTCGGCCAGCACCGCTGCCTGCTCCCAGGCCGGCTGGACCAGGCCGGACACCGTGCCCGGGTGCTGCGCGCAGTCGCCGATGGCGTGAATCCGCGGGTCGCTGGTGCGCAGCGCGTCGTCCACCACGATGCCGCGATCCACGTCCAGCAGCGCGCCCGCGGCGAGGGTGGTCTCCGCGCGCACCCCGGCGGAGACCACCACCAGGTCGGCCGGCACGTGGCCGCCGTCGGCCAGCTTGAGCCCGTCGCCGGGCAGGTACCGCTCGGCCAGCACCCCGAGCCGGCACTCGATGCCCAGCTCGCCGAGAGTGCGGGCGAGCACCCGCCCGGCCGAGGGGTCGAGTTGCCGCTCCATCAGGTGCCCCACCGGATGCACCACGGTGACCAGGTTGCCCCGGCCGGCCAGGCCGCGCGCCGCCTCCAGGCCGAGCAGCCCGCCGCCGAGCACCGCGACCGGCGCGCCCGGCCGGGCCGCGGCGATGATCCGCTCGCAGTCCGCCAGGGTGCGAAACGTCACCACGCCCGGGGCCAGCGAACCGTCCTCGGCGAGCAGCCCCTCGGTCGGCGGCACCCATGCGTTGCTGCCGGTGGCCAGCACCAGCGCGTCGTAGTCCAGCTCGGACCCGTCGTGCAGCACGACCCGCCGGGCGGCCCGGTCGATGCCGGTCACCGAGACCCCCAGCCGCAGGTCGACGCCGTACCGCTCGGCCCAGTCGGAGTCGTGCAGCCGCACCGACTCCACGGACATCGAGCCGGCGAGCACGGCGGAGAGCAGCACCCGGTTGTAGGCGTGCTGCGGCTCCGCGCCGACCACGGTCAGCGCCACGTTGTCGCCGTGCGGGTCGCGGCGGCGGATCTCCTCGGCCAGCCTGGCGCCGGCCATGCCGTAGCCGATGACGACGACCTGGCGAGGGCTCATCGGACGCCTCCGGTTGTGGCGAATACGGGCGTCTGCACGGCTTCCGGCACGGGGGCGAGCTTCACCGCGCAGACCTTGAACTCGGGCATCCGGCTGGTCGGGTCCAGCGCCGGGTTGGTCAGCAGGTTGGCGCGCTGCGCGCCGGGAAAGTGGAACGGCAGGAACACGGTGTCCGGGCGCAGCGAGGGCACGCAGCGCACCCGCGCCAGCACCTCGCCGCGCCGGGAGGTGACCGTGGCCATGGCGCCGTCGGCGAGGCCGGCGCGGGCCGCCGTGTCCGGATGCACCTCGACGAAGTTCTCCGGCACCGCGGCGGCCAGTTCGGGCACCAGCCGGGTCTGCGCGCCGGACTGGTAGTGCTGCAGCACCCGCCCGGTGGTGGCGACCAGCGGGTAGTCCTCGTCTGGCGCCTCCTCCGGGCCGCGGTGGTCCACCGGGACGAACCGGGCGCGGCCGTCCGGGTGCGCGAAGGCGTCCAGGAACAGCCGCGGGGTGCCCGGGTGGTCCACCGAGGGCACCGGCCAGTGCAGCGCCTCGCCGCCGGCCAGCCGCTGGTAGGTGACGCCGGAGTAGTCCGAGGGGCCGCCGGCGGAGGCTCGGCGTAGCTCGTCGAACACCGTCTCGGCGTCGGTGGGGAACGCGTGCGCCGGCTGGCCGAGCCGGCGGGCCAAGCCGTGCAGCACCTCGAGGTCGGTGCGCACCCCCTCAGGCGGGTGCAGTGCCCGGCGGCGGAGCAGCACCCGACCCTCCAGGTTGGTCATGGTGCCGTCCTCCTCGGCCCACTGCGTGACCGGGAGGACCACGTCCGCGCCGGCCGCCGTTTCGGAGAGCACCAGGTCGGCGACCACCAGCAGGTCGAGCGCGGCCAGCCGGTCGGCGACGTGCCCGGCACGCGGCGCGGACACCACCGGGTTGCTGCCGAACAGCAGCAGCGCCCTGGGACCCTGCTCGGTGCCCAGCGCGTCCAGCAGTTCGTACGCGGAGCGGCCCGGCCCGGGCAGGTCGTCCGGGTCGACGCCCCAGACGGCGGCGACGTGCGCGCGGGCCGCCGGGTCGTCGATCTTCCGGTAGCCGGGGAGCTGGTCGGCCTTCTGCCCGTGCTCGCGGCCGCCCTGCCCGTTGCCCTGGCCGGTCAGGCAACCCCAGCCGGCGCCGGGCCGGCCGGGCAGGCCGAGCGCCAGCGCCAGGTTGATCCACGCTGATGCGGTGTCCACGCCGCTGGCGTGCTGCTCGGTGCCGCGCGCGGTGAGCACGTAGGCGCTCTCCGCCCGGGCCAGCAGCCGGGCGGCGGTGCGCTGGTCGGTGGCGGACACCCCGGTGACCCGCTCCACCCGCTCCGGCCACCATCGCGCGGCCAGCCGCCACGCCGCCTCGAACCCGCTGGTGCGCTCGGCCACGTAGCCCTCGTCCACCAGGCCGTCGGCGACCGCGGCGTGCAGCAGGCCCAGGGCCAGGGCCAGGTCGGTGCCCGGCGCGGGTTGCAGGTGCAGCGCGGCCAGTTCGGCGGTCGGGGTGCGCCGCGGGTCCACCACGATCAGCCCGCCCGCGTCGGCGGCCCTGCGCAGGTGCTGGGTGAACGGCGGCATGGTCTCCGCCGGGTTGGCGCCGACCAGCAGCACCGCGTCGGCGCCGTCCAGGTCGGTCACCGGGAACGGCAGGCCCCGGTCCACGCCGAACGCCTTCCCGCCCGCCGCCGCCGCCGACGACATGCAGAACCGGCCGTTGTAGTCGATCTGCGAGGTGCGCAGCGCCACCCGGGCGAACTTGCCGAGCAGGTAGGCCTTCTCGTTGGTCAGCCCGCCGCCGCCGAAGACGGCCACCGCGTCCCGGCCGTGCGCGGCCTGCAGTTCGATGATCCGCCTGGCGACCAGGTCCAGCGCCTCCTCCCAGCTCGCCGGGCGAAGCTCACCGCCGTCCCGGACCAGCGGGGTGGTCAGGCGTGCCGGCGAGACCAACAGCTCCGCCGAGGTCCATCCCTTCTGGCACAGCCCGCCCCGGTTGGTCGGGAAGTCCCTGGGTGACACCCGGGGCGCGGCAGCGCCGTCCCCCGGGCCGACCGTCATCCCGCACTGCAGGGCGCAGTACGGGCAGTGCGTCGCCGCCCCCGTCGGGGTCGCCCCCAATGGCCTGCACCTCCCTCGATCATCTGCTCGGCGCGGGCGAGGACCGCGACGGTCCCCGATATCGCCGTCCGGGCAGCACGATCCGGCTCCGTTACGCCGGTTCGCCACGGAGTCGGAGACTGACTTTCGGTAATCGCCGCGCTTGCCAATGACGCTATGCAGCGCCTGTTACCCCAGGGTGGCGTTGTGTTTCAGGCGTGCGAACTTGCTCGCTCAGCAGCGCTGATGTGACGGTGAAACGGTGGCCGCGACGGGCGCCGGCGCGCGCGGAATGTGCGGTCAGGCGGCGGAAAAGGGGCGGTTAGCCGGGCCACGCGGGCAAACGAATTCGGCCGGCGAGTGGGCCATTTCACAATCGTGGATCCCGGTTCACAGCAACTCGGTGACCTGATGCGCGGCCCGCTCCAGGCCGCGCAGCGACTGCTCGGTGGACCGGGGGTGCAGCGCGTGCACGGCCAGCCGGAACAGCAGGGCGCGCAGCAGCGCCTGCGGCCACTCGGCGAGGTGCGCCCAGCGCTTCGCCATGCCGCTGTCCGCCCCGCCCCAGGCCAGCGCGTCCACCACGACCACGGCGGCGGCCCACTCGGCCGGCCGCCAGTACGGGGTGAAATCGATGATCGCCGGTGGCTCGTCGCCGTCGAACAGCACGTTGCCGAACAGGTCGCCGTGCACCACCTGCGACGTGAGCTCGATCGGCCGGCGGGAGCAGGCGAACAGATCGAACAGCCGGCCGCCGCGGTCCTGGTCGAGTTCGATCTCCTCCTCGCCCCACGCGGCCCGGTCGGCCTGGGCGAACAGGTCCTTGCGGGCGTCCAGGAACCGCGGCCGGGGCAGCCCGGCGGTGGCCTGGTGCAGCCGGATGGACACCGCCACGACCTCGTCGTGCCTCGGCTCGGCGCGCCCGGGCAGCCAGCGGGTGGCCGCCCAGCCACCGACCACCCAGCGGCCGTCGGTGGATCGCAACGGCTGGCCCAGCCGCACGTTCGGCACCCGCAGGCCGTCCAGCGTCTTGGCCACCCACGCCGCCTCGGCCGGGCTCGCGGACGGTCTGAGCGCCACCTCGCCGCACCGCCACACCGGCCCGCCGTCGATCAGTTCCGGTTCCACGTCGCGGGCACCGAAGGCCGCACGAACGTGCAGCGGCGGCGGTTCCGGGATGGTTGTCACGGGCGCGACGCTATCGCGAACCAACGCCGATGTGGTGGAACGGCGCGGGCCTGCGGGCCGGCCGGGAGTGATCTTCGGCCGGCCCGCGGGCACGGCGGTCAGTACGTGGGCAGGCTCGGGTCGACCTCGCGGGCCCAGGCGAGCACCCCGCCGCCGACGTGCACCGCGTCCGCGAAGCCGGCCTTGTGCAGCGCGGCCAGCGCCTCTGCGGAGCGGGCCCCGGACTTGCAGTGCAGCACGAGTTGCTTGTCCTGCGGCAGTTCGGCCAGCGCCTCGCCGGAGAGGATCCGGTCCTTGGGGATCAGCTTGGAACCCGGGATCCTGACGATCTCGTACTCGTGCGGCTCCCGCACGTCGACCAGCAGGAAGTCGTCGCCCCGGTCGATCTTCTGCTTCAGCTCCAGCGGAGTGATGGTGTGCCCGGCCGCGGCCTGCTGCGCGTCGTCGGACACCACGCCGCAGAAGGCCTCGTAGTCGATCAGCTTCTCCACCGGCTCCGCGTCCGGGTCCTTGCGGATCTTGATGGTCCGGTAGCTCATCTCCAGCGCGTCGTAGACCATCAGCCGGCCGAGCAGCGTCTCGCCGATGCCGGTGATCAGCTTGATCGCTTCGGTGACCATGACGGACCCGATGGACGCGCACAGCACGCCGAGCACGCCGCCCTCGGCGCAGGAGGGCACCATGCCCGGTGGCGGCGGCTCCGGGTAGAGGTCGCGGTACTGCGGGCCGTGCTCCGCCCAGAACACGCTGACCTGGCCCTCGAACCGGAAGATCGAGCCCCACACGTACGGCTTGCCCAGCAGCACGGCCGCGTCGTTGACCAGGTAGCGGGTGGCGAAGTTGTCCGTGCCGTCCAGGATCAGGTCATAGTCGGCGAAGATGTCGAGGGCGTTCTCCGAGGACAGGTGCACCTGGTGCAGGTTGACCTTGACGAACGGGTTCACCTCGGCGATGGCGTCCCTGGCGGACTCCGCCTTGGGCCGGCCGAGATCCGACTGACCGTGGATGATCTGGCGCTGCAGGTTGGACTCGTCGACCACGTCGAACTCGACGATGCCGAGCGTGCCCACCCCGGCCGCGGCCAGGTACAGCAGCGCGGGGCTGCCCAGACCGCCCGCGCCGACCACGAGCACCTTGGCGTTCTTCAGCCGCTTCTGGCCCTCCACCCCGACGTCCGGGATGATCAGGTGTCGGCTGTAACGTGCCACCTCTTCCTTGGTCAGCTCCGCGGCGGGCTCCACGAGCGGCGGAAGCGGCATCTGCATCCTCCTACACGGGCAGGTGACGAGGGACTGCCATCCCTACGCCGGTGTTAACGCCAGCGTTGCGCGGTGTCTTCCAGCAACGGAAGCCGTCCCAGAGCGTGGACACGGCGCAGCATGCTTCCCCGACGGTATGCCAGCCGGGCTCCCGCCAGGCGGGCGGGGACCTAACCGGCGGGCCGGCCCCTCGGCAGCGGCCCGGCTACCCGCTCGGCTTGGCCTCCGGCACCGGCCAGGCGTTGGGCCGGCAGGTCTTCCCGTCCGTGGCCACCGCCTTCTTGTTGTACGGATCGACCTGGTTGAGCTGGGCCACGTAGTTGTCCGCCACGCCGAAGGTCTGCTGCATCATCACCGGCGCCAGCCCGCCGTCGCTCTCGCAACCCACGTGCCCGTTGCCGAAGGCGTGCCCCACCTCGTGGTTGATCGCGTACTGACGGTAGGTGAGCAGGTCGCCGCCGAAGGCCATGGCGCCGCGCACCCAGCGCGCCAGGTTGATCACTACCCGCCGGTTGCCGGCGTTGTAGCAGGACGTCTCGTAGGTGATCTGGAAGCCGCACATGTCCGGCCGGTGGTCGGTGTTCGGCGTGGTCAGGCTCACCCGGAAACTGGGGTTCGGGGTGCCCGCGTCGACCCGCTGCAGCGCGATGGTGCGCTGGCCGACCCAGCTTCGCGGGTCCGCCAGGGTCTGGTCCACCAGATGCGCGAACGCGTCGTCGCCGCCGTACTCGGCCGGGTTGATGCCGTCCTCGATCTCGACGGTGTAGGTGAACAGCTTCGGGCCGGTGCCCACCCGGGGGCCGTTGCCCGGGAGGATCCGCCAGGTGCCGGCCCCGGCCTGGGTGAAGGCGCCGCCGCCGGGCAGTTCGGCGGTGGGGATGTTCAGGTTCACCGGCCCGGCGGGCGCCTCGGTGACCGCGGGCGAACCCCCGGCGAGGCCGAACGCCCCGGCGGTGCCGCCGCCCGGCCGTGCGGCGTCGAAGACCACCAGCGCGGTCAGCGCGACCAGCACCGGGACGGCGTAGATCCGCCAGCCGTAGGCGGCGAGCAGCGCTCCTAACCCACCGCGGCGCGGCGCCTCGTCCTCGGCGGCGGCCTCAAGGTTCCACGCCGCCGCGAGCGGCTCCGCGGAGGTGCGCCGGCGGCCCCGCACGTAGCGCGTCTCGGCCGGTGCCGCGTCCCAACCGGGGGCGGAGTCTTCGGCCTGGGTGGAGAGCGAACGTCTGGACCCGGACGGTGACCGCTCGACCACGATCCTCCGGCCTCCTTCGTCGCCGCACTGTGCCGTTCATGTGCTCGGGTCGCCCGCGCCGGTCGCACTGCCCGGCGGCCCCCGTGGCCGTGATCGAACCGTGCTGTTCGGGCGTTCGCGCCGGCCGGCGACGGACGCAGGCTGCCAGGGACGTCGTCACGCCGACCGCTCGCGCGGACCGGGCAGGCCCACGGGGAAGGTCTCCAGAGTGCCACACCACCCGATCGGGGTGGCACACCGTGGGTTGCTCGTCGCCCCGTCACCAGGTGCCCTGATCGGCGGCCTGCCACATGCCGAGTACCGCCCTGGCCACCGACAGCGGCCGCTCCATCTGCGCGCAGTGCCCGGTGCGGGGCAGCACCAGCAGCCGCCCGCGGGGCAGCAGTTCCGCGGTGCGCGGCGCCTTCCGCACGCTGACCACCCGGTCGTCCGCGCCCCAGACCACCAGCGCCGGCACGGTCACCCGCGGGGCCAGGGTCCACAGCGACTGCGCCCTGGGCGCGAACCAGGTCCGGACCAGCCCGACCGTGGTCCTGCCGAGGGCCAGCCCGGTCCACGGCTGCGTGGCCCGCTCGGCGGCCTCCCTGGCGGCCTCCTCGATCCGGTGCTCGGGGACCACCGATGGGTCGGCGAAGCACAGCCGCAGCATCTGCTCGATCCGCTCGCGCGGGGTGAGCGCGGCGAGCGCGCGGCGGACCCGGCGCCCGACCACCGGCAGCAACGCCAGCGGCAGCCGGGGATCGGACAGCCGCCGCACGTCCGGCCGCAGGTCGGGCACGGCCGGCGAGATGAGTGTGAGGCTGCGCACGAGTTCCGGCCGGTGCGCGGCGAGCACCAGGGCGATCGCTCCGCCGAAGGAGTTCCCGAACAGGTGCACCGGGCCGCGGTGCAGCCCCTCGATGAACCGGGCCAGCGTGCCGGCGTGCGACGGCAGGGAGTAGTCGTAGCCGTCCGGTGGCTCGGACCGGCCGAAGCCGGGCAGGTCCGGGGCGAGGCCCCGGGCGTGCCCGGAGAGCAGGCCGGCCAGATCGGTCCAGTTCGTCGACGAGCCGCCCAGCCCGTGCACGTACACCGCGGTCGATCCGTCCGACGCGGTGTTCGGCGTCTCGCGGACGTGCAGCCGGGTGCCGGCGACGTCCACCTGCCGGCCCGGCCACGGCGGAATCGTGTTGTCCAGCGGTGGGAGCGGACCGTCCGAAAGGGGTACCCGGGTCAGCGAGGGGCGGGCGGGAACGATCGGTTCGGCTTGGGGTTGCGAGCGGGTCTCGGTCACATCATCAAGGATGCGCCCGGACGACCGACTCCTGCCCGTATGCTGGTCAGCTGCCCTCCCCCAACCGGGTCATCTCGCCCGCGTGGCCGGCCGGGTTACCCGGAACACGCCTACCGGCGAGTAAGGTCGTGTCACTTGGGGGAGCGGACCGACCTCCGTCCCTCCGGGACCGGGATCTCGCTGGAGGACTGTAATGACCGAAACGGCGCAGCAGAGCACGGCGGCGGCACGCGGCGTGCGGTTGCCCCGCAACGCCCGGCGCGCCCAGCTGCTCGCCGCGGCGCAGCACGTGTTCGTGGCCAACGGCTACCACGCCGCCGCGATGGACGAGATCGCGGAGCGGGCCGGCGTCAGCAAGCCCGTGCTTTACCAGCACTTTCCCGGCAAGCTTGAGCTGTACATGGCGCTGCTGGAGACGCACACCGAGGAACTGGTGCGGCGGGTGCACGGCGCGCTGGACTCGACCACGGACAACAAGCAGCGGGTGCGCGCGGCGGTCGCCGCCTACTTCGACTTCGTCGACGGCGAGGGGCAGGCGTTCCGCATGGTGTTCGAGTCCGACCTGCGCAGCGAGCCCGCGGTGCAGGACGCCGTGGAACGCGCCACGTCGGCCTGCGTGGACGCGATCACCGAGACGATCATGGCGGACGCCGGGCTGGACGCGCAGCGCGCGCGGCTGCTCGCCGTCGGGCTGGTCGGGGTGAGCCAGGTGACCGCGCGCTACTGGCTGGAGACCGAGCGCGCGGTGCCCAAGGACGAGGCCATCTCGCTGATCTCCACGCTGGCCTGGCGCGGCATCGGCGGCGGCTTCCCGCTGCAGCACCCCTGATCCTGGCCGCCCCGGGCGGGGGCGGGCTGCCGGGGCACGGCCTCGAGGGTCAAGCGACCAGCGACGCCGCGCGCCACAGTCGGCGGCTGGGGCCGCCGATCAGCCCGGCCTCGGTCAGGAAGCTCACCAGCTTGGCGCCCGCCCAGCGCACGGTCTCCTGGTGGTGCGGGTTGGCCAGGGCGGTGGCGCGTGCCCGCTTCGGGTCCAGCCCGACGGCGGCGTAGACGTCCGGGTGGATCAGGCTGCGCACCACCATGTACGCCGCCCTGGCCAGCACGAACCGGTGGTAGGTCAGCTCGGGTCGGGACAGCCGGCGCACCTGCCGCCGCACCTCCTCCCGGGCGTACCGGACGTGCCTGGCCTCCTCCAGCACGTGGATGCGGTTGACCATGCGCACCAGCGGCTGCACCCGCTCGTCGCGCATGGCCTCGCGCTGCACGGTGTCCAGCACCTCCTCGGCGACCAGGATGGTGCCGAACATCGACGGCCCGAAGGACATCCGCTTGAACAGCCGGCCCAGCCGGTGCACGCCGGGCGTGACGCCGTACGCGGGGCAGCCGATCTTCTCGATCATGCGGGCGAACATCAGCGAGTGCCGGCACTCGTCGGCGATCTCCACCAGGGCGTACTGGGTGTGCCGCAGCACCGGGTCCCGGTCGTAGACGTAGCGGCTGAGCAGCTCCATCAGGATCACCTCGAACCAGATCCCGACGCTGGCGATGCTGCACACCTCGTGCCGGGACAGCTCGACGCGCTGCTCCTCGGTCATCTCCCGCCACAAGTCCGTGCCGTACAGCGACAGCCGCTCCGGCGGCAGGAAGTACATCCCGTCGGCCAGCGGCGCCGACCAGTCGATGTCCACCTCGGGGTCGTAGGAGTTGCGCGCCGAGGAGTTCAGCAGCCGCTCGGCCGTCGCCTCCCGCGCCGCCCGCACGGTCTCGGTCATGTCAGGCCCTCCCTGTTCTCCGCGAGTTCGGGCGCGGCCGGCGTGCGCGCCGCCCCGGCCCGCACCAGCCGGACGATCCATTCGGTGACCTCCTCGGCGCGTTCCACGGGCAGCATGTGGCCCGCGCCGGGATAGACGGCCAGGTCCGCGGCCGGTAGCTCCTCGGCGATCACCCGAGCATGCGGCAGCGGGCACAGCCGGTCGGCGCCGCCGGCGAGCACCACCACCGGGAGGTCGCGCAGCACCGCCAGCGCCGCGCGGCGCTCGTGCGCGTTGAGCGAGGCGCGGAAGCCGACCATGCTCTCCGGGTGGCAGCGGGCCACCTGAACCGCGGCGTCCGCCACCAGGGCCCGTGGGGCGCGAGGGCCGAACAGCAGCCAGCGGAGGAACGGCTCCAGCGCGGGCGGCCAGCCGGTCAGCTTCCGCCGACCCATCCGCGCGAGCCTCCGGTTGGCCGCGGCCTCCCCGGCGAGCATCAGGCCGGCCAGCGGCCGGGGCAGGCCGAAGGTGAGCCGGGATAACCCGCCGGAGGAGGTGGCCACCAGCGCCACGCCGGCCACCCGTTCGACGAACAGCTCCGGGTGCCGCTCGGCCAGCGCCATGATCGTCATGCCGCCCATGGAGTGCCCGGCCAGCAGCACCGGGCCGCTGGGCGCCAGCGCGTCCAGCAGCTCGACCACGTCGTCGGCGATGCGCTCGATGGTGGCGGTACCGGACGGCGCCGGGTCGGAGGCGCCGTGCCCGCGGTGGTCGTAGCGCAGCACCCGGACCGGCCGGTCGCAGGCCGCCGGCAGCGCCTCGGCCACCGGCGTCCACGTGGTGTGGTCCAGCGTCCAGCCGTGCAGCAGCAGCACGGTCAGCTCGGCACCGGGGTCCCCGGACTCCACCACGTGCAGCCGAACCCCGTCCGAGGTCCGCACCTCTTGCCTCGTCGCCAGCCGGACGTCCACCATGCCTCCATAGGTGTTACCAGAGGTAACTGTTACTTGAGGTAGCATGGTGAAGACCACGGCGAGCTGTCAAGGGCCGCCAGGAGGAGCTGCGACGATCGCTCGAGGCGGGTCCGTGGCGAACACGGCGCACGTGCCTCGGGACGTCGCGGAAGGCTGAGGTGGTGAGCGTGGGTCGGTCCGGCAGGGAGCCCGAGCCCCGCGGTCCGGACGGCCGGCGGGAGCGCTGGCGGGCGCACCGGGAGGCCAGGCGCGCGGAGTTCGTCGAGGCGACGGTCCGGGCGGTGGCCAGGCACGGACCGGACGTTGGCATGGACGAGATCGCCGCCGAGGCCGGCGTGAGCAAGCCGGTGCTCTACCGGCACTTCACCGACAAGGCCGACCTCTACGTGGCGGTCGGCCGGCGGGCCACCGAGCTACTGATGTCCCGGGTCGTGCCGGCGCTGACCGGATGCGGCACGCCGTACGAGTGGATCCGCCGCTCGGTGGACGCCTACCTCGGCACCATCGACGACTACCCCGACCTGTACCGGTTCGTGGTGCGGCGCTCCTTCGCCGACCGGCCGGTCAGCGAGGACCCGGTCGCCGAGGACAAGACCATGATCGCCGCGCAGCTCGCCGCGCTGCTCGGCGACCACCTGCGCGCCTTCGGCGTCGACTCCGGCGGCGCCGAGCCGTGGGCGCACGCGATCGTCGGCATGGTGCACAGCGCCGGGGACTGGTGGCTGGAACGCCGGTCGATGAGCCGGCAGAGCCTCACCGACTACCTGACCAGGCTGATCTGGCACGCGTTGGACGGCGCGCTGCGGGAGAGCGGCATCACCATCGACCCGCACCAGCCGCTGGGAACGGTGGGAGAGCTACGACCCGTGAGGGTTATTCCGGCCCGTGGGAGTGGCCGGGGTGGTGACCGGGCAGGCGGACCGCACAGGCTCGCTGAATAACCCGAGCATCGAGAACGGCGCCGTGGCGGCACCGCGGTGCGGCGAGCCGCCGAGTAACCGTGACGGAAGGGCAGGCAATGGCGCACGACGAGGACGGCTACACCGGCGACGCGGTGCTCTCCGACGGCGAGCGGGAACTCGCCGTGCGGGTGGAGCTGCGCGGGTACTTCGAGCCGATCGACGGCCGCTACCACTGGTACGGCCGAGTCGCCGCGGACGGCGAGGTCGCCGGCTTCGCCGAGGTCGGGCGCGGACGGGTGCGGCTACGCACGCCGGAGGGAGTGGCCGAGGGCACGCTCTCCGACCGGGACTTCTGGGGCCGCTACCGGATCAGCGGCACGAGCACGCCCCCGTTCCCGGTGGCCAGTGCGCCACCGGAGGAACCAGCCGAAGGCCCCGCTGGTTTCTGAACGCGCGCCGCGATCGCGTCGCCGGGGCTCGGAGCTGGCATGGCACGCCCCTGTCCGCCCTCCCGAGCGCCCCGCATCCACGATCGCGGGGGCTTCACCCCGGCGCGTTCACCGGCTGGTCATCGCGGGTCCGGCCGGTGCCGAAACAGGCTGTCAGGTTCCTACGGTGAAGCCGACCCGGCGGGAGTCGGCCGGTCCGATCTCCACGTAGGCGATCCGCGACGTCGGCACCAGGTAGCGGCGGCCCTTGTCGTCGACCAGCGCGAGCACCCCACGGCTGCTCTGCAACGAGTCGGAGACCAGCGCTTCGACCTCGCCGGGCGACAGGGTGCTCGACACGACGAGCTCACGCGGGCTGTCCGCGACGCCGATCTTGACCTCCACGCTGACCTCCATCGAGTGCTTGACGACCGATCACCAGGCTAGACGGTGCCGGTGGCCGGCGCGCACCCGACCGGGTGTGGCCCGGCGCGGAGCGCCCGTCGCGAACACGCTTCGCGATCGCGCGCCCGGGTCAGCCAAGGCCGAGGGCGGTCATCCGCCGGCCGTGGTTCTGCTGGATCCGGCGGAACAGCGCGGCGATACCGGACAGGTCGCCCGAGCCGCGGACGATCAGTTCCGCCAGCCCGTCCCGCTCGGCGACCACGTGCTGGGCCTGGGTCACCGCCTCGCCGAGCAGTCGGCGGCCCCACAGGGTGAGCCGGTCGCGCAGCTTGCGGTCCGCCTCGCTGGCCGTGCGCACCTCCCGCTCGGCGAACGCGGAGTGCCCGGTGTCGGCCAGCACGTCCAGCACCAGTTGCCGGGTGGGCGCGTCCAGCCACTCGGCCACCTCGCGGTAGAAGTCGGCGGCGAGCGCGTCCCCGACATACGCCTTGACCAGCGACTCCAGCCAGGACTTCGGCGCGGTGGAGGCGTGGAACGCGTCGATCGCGGAGACGAACGGCGCCATCGCGTCATCCACCGCGACACCCCGCTCGGCCAGGTACTGCTCCAGCATGCGGAAGTGGCCGATCTCCGCGGCGGCCATGCTGGCCAGCGCCGCCCGCCCGGAGAGGGTCGGCGCTCGCCGCGCGTCCTCGGCCAGCCGGTCGAACGCGGACAACTCGCCGTAGGCGAGCACGCCCAGCAGGTCGACCACGCCCTCCGAAACCTCGTCCGTCACCCCGTCGCCCGCCGACCGCTGGTCCAACTCGCTCATGGGGATGGAGCGTAGCCGCCGGAGATACCCCCGGCGGGACGTCGGGGCAGGTAGACTCGCCGGCGACGCGCGGTGCACGCCGCGGCCTGATGCTGGTGTGCCGCCGGCGTCCCGCCGGCGGCGATCGCCGCACACGGCGTGAGACCGCGGCATGTTTGCCGACGTGAGGAGGGTGCGCGCACGCCTCGGCTCTCCCGCGCCACCACGCGGGCCGGTTGTGACGGCCGGTGCGGGTGGCCCGGTCGAGGGGCCCGGCCAGGGCGGTGCGCGCTGGTACGAGAGAGGCGATCACCCTGACCGTCAACGAGCACAACCCTTCGGCGGAGACCGCCGACAACCCTGAGGACACGGACATCCCGGTAAGCACGGAAACCACCGTCGACCCGGTCGCGCTGGAGCACAGCGAGGCCGGGCTTCCCGAAACCGACACCTCGCACCCGCTGCAGGCGGGTGCTCCGGTGCGGCCCGACTCCCCCACGTTCGCCGAGTTCGGCGTGCGCGACGAGGTGGTCAGGGCGCTGGCCGAGGCCGGCATCGAACGCACCTTCGCCATCCAGGAACTGACCCTGCCGCTGGCGCTGGCCGGTGAGGACGTGATCGGCCAGGCCCGCACCGGCACCGGCAAGACGCTGGGCTTCGGCGTGCCGCTGCTGCAGCGCATTGAGCCGCGCGGCAGCGACGTGCCGCAGGCGCTGGTCGTGGTGCCCACCCGCGAGCTCTGCCTGCAGGTCACGCACGACCTCACCGACGCGGGCAAGTACCTCGGCGTGCGGATGCTCGCGGTGTACGGCGGCCGGCCGTACGAACCGCAGATCGCCGCGCTGCGCCGGGGCGTGGACATCGTGGTCGGCACCCCGGGCCGGCTGCTCGACCTGGCCGAGCAGCGGCACCTGGTGCTCGGCAAGGTCGGCGCGCTGGTGCTGGACGAGGCGGACGAGATGCTCGACCTGGGCTTCCTGCCGGACGTCGAGCGCATCCTGCGGATGGTGCCGGAGCAGCGGCAGACGATGCTGTTCTCCGCCACCATGCCGGGGCCGATCATCACCCTGGCGCGCACGTTCCTGCACCGGCCCACTCACATCCGGGCCGAGGAGGCGCACGCCGGGGCGATCCACGAGCGCACCCGGCAGTTCGTCTACCGGGCGCACGCGCTGGACAAGATCGAGATCGTGGCCCGCGCGCTGCAGGCCGAGGACCGCGGCCTCGCGCTGATCTTCAGCCGGACCAAGCGGACCGCGCAGAAGATCGCCGACGAGTTGACCGAGCGCGGCTTCGCCGCCGGCGCGGTGCACGGCGACCTCGGCCAGGGCGCCCGCGAGCAGGCGCTGCGGGCGTTCCGCTCCGGCAAGGTGGACGTGCTGGTGGCCACCGACGTCGCGGCGCGAGGCATCGACGTCGAGGGCATCACGCACGTGATCAACTACCAGTGCCCGGAGGACGAGAACGCCTACGTGCACCGGATCGGCCGCACCGGCCGGGCCGGGCGCACCGGCGTGGCGATCACCCTGGTGGACTGGGACGAGGAACCGCGCTGGAAGCTGATCAGCGACGCGCTCAACCTCGGCATCCCGGAGCCGGTGGAGACCTACTCCACCTCCGAGCACCTCTACACCGATCTGGGCATCCCGCCGGAGACCGACGGCCGGCTGCCGCTGGCCAAGCGCACCAGGGCTGGCCTGGCCGCGGAACCCAACGAGGACAAGCCGGCGCGCCGGCGGAACCGCACCCGCACCCGCGGCCGCAAGCGCGGGCAGGCCGACCAGCCGGCCGCCGAGTCGGACACCGCCGAGGACGGCGAGGGCAGCGGCACCCGGCCACGCCGGCGGCGCCGTCGCCGGGGCACCGGCGGTGGCGAGCACCCCGGCGCGGCGGCCGAGGCCAAGCAGGACGCCGTGCCCGCCGAGGGTGCCGAGCGACCGGCCCGGCGCCGCCGTCGCCGGCGCCGCTCCGGTGACCAGGCCACCGCGGAGAGCGGCGGCACGGCGGAGTGAACACGCCATGAGCGCGGGGCACCTTCCCCGCGCTCATGGTGTTTGATCAGACCGACGCGCGGGGCCGATCGGGAGCGAGGACGTGGAACGACCGGAGGGACCGGAGCACGACTGGGTCGCGGACACCGGCCGGGCGGAGCGTCCCGATCCGCCCGGCGAGCCGGCCGACGAGGCCGGCGAACCCGCGAACGGCTCCGCGCCCGCCCACGCCGGCTCCGGCATGGAGCCCCAACCGGCCGCGTCGCGGCGGCGCCGCTCCGGGCGGCGCTGGCGGCGGCCGGCGGACTACGCGGCGGTGGCCGTGCTGCTGGTCGTCTCCCTGGCCGCCGGCCTGGTGGTGTGGTGGTTCAGCGACGAGCGGCACACCACCTCCCGGCCCACCCCGGTGGTCGCCGCGGTGCCCGAGGCACCGGCCGCCATGCCGCCCACCCTGGCCGAGGTGTGGCGGGCACCCAGCGCCGGAACCCAGCAGCCGGTCGCCGTCGGCCCGAACGTGGTGACCGGCGACGGCGGCGAGGTGGACGGCCGTGACCCGTTCAGCGGCCAGGTGCGCTGGGTGTACCGGCGGAACCTGCCGCTGTGCACGGTTGCCCCCGGCTGGGGGTACGCGGTCGCCGTCTACCACAAGTCCCGCAACTGCAGCGAGGTCACCGCGCTGGACGGGGCGACCGGCCGGCGTGGCCCGCAGCGCAACGGTGACGCCGAGATGGGCACCCGGCTGCTCTACGACGGCGTGCACATGACCGCCACCGGCCGCAAGCTGATCGAGACCTGGCGGTCGGACCTGGTACGCACCCAGGAATACGGCACCGTGCCGGCGATCGTGAACCCGGGCAAGCAGCCGCGCACCGGCTGCGTCTACGGCTCGGAGGCGGTGACCACCGGCCGGGTGGCGGTGGTCGAACGCTGCCCGGACGACCCGGGCGACCGGGTGACCGTGCTGTCGCCGGACGCCAAGGAAAGCGACTCCGACCAGCCGAACGTGCTGATCAGCTCGGTGATCGGCGGCAGGGGCGCCCGGGTGGTGGCGGTCACCGCGGACCGGGTCGCGGTGGCGGTGCCCAACCCGAACCGGCTGATCGTGCTGGACACCAGCAGCGGTGCCGAGCTTCTCACCCAGCCGCTCGACCTGCCGAACGGCGACCTCACCGGCGACCCGGCCGGCGGCGTGGTGCCCACCGCCACCGGCCCGGGGTCGATCTACTGGTTCACCGGTTCCCGCACGATCGCGCTGTCCGCCACCGACCTCCGCCCGCAGTGGGTGCTGCCGAACACGCTCGGCGCCGGCACCGTGTTCGCCGGCCGGCTGCTGCTGCCCGTGCCCGAGGGGCTGCTCGTGCTCGATCCCGGCAACGGCGCCAAGATCGGCGCGATCCGGGTGGACCGGCAGGGCTACCGGGGACCGATCGAGTTGGGTTTCCTCGGCCCGGTGGTGCTCGAGCAGCGCGGCGGCACCCTGGTCGCGCTGCGCTGATCGGGCCGCGGCATACCGGCCAAACGGGCATACCGGTCCCGTTGCCGTCGCACATACCACCCGCGCATGCGGCAAACTGGTCTGCTGTGACGACACCGCCGGC
The DNA here is from genome assembly GCF_005405885.1 of Gandjariella thermophila. GTDB lineage: Bacteria > Actinomycetota > Actinomycetes > Mycobacteriales > Pseudonocardiaceae > Gandjariella > Gandjariella thermophila. The sequence continues at coordinate 209,322 of NZ_BJFL01000005.1, read as the reverse complement.
CTCCCAGATCAGCCCCCACCGCGCCGTCCGCATCGACCTGGCGGGCCGGTGGGGGCCGGTGGCGGCGCTGCGCGCGACGGCCGGCGGGAACGGTCCCGACCTTGGCGTCACCGCGCTCCTGGTGCCCGGCTACACCGGTTCCAAGGAGGACTTCGCGCCGCTGGTCGACCCGATCGCCGACGCCGGGTTCGAGGTGGTCGCCATCGACCTGCCCGGCCAGTACGAGTCACCCGGCCCCGAGCGCGAGGCCGACTACCGCCCGGCCCCGCTCGGCGTGGCCCTGGCCGACCTGGTGGAGAAACTGGCCGCCGAGGGCCGGCGGGTACTGCTGCTCGGCCACTCCTACGGCGGGCTGGTGGCCCGCGCCGCGGTGCTCGTCGGCGCCCCCATCGTCGGACTGACCCTGCTGGACAGCGGACCCGGCGAGTTGCCGGTCGGCGACCGCAGGACCGCCCTCGACGTGGGCTCGGCGATCCTGCGCGAGCAGGGTATGGAGGCGGCGCTGCGGCTGCGTGAGGCCAGGGACGCGCTCGACCCGTACTGGCCGGCCTGGCCCGATGAGCTGAAGCAGTTCCTGCGCACCCGCTTCCTCCGGTCCTCGCCGGTCGGTCTGCTCGGCATGGCCGACGGGCTGCGCTACGAGCCGGACCTGGTCGTCCGGCTGGCCGGTGCGCTGCGCGCGGCACGGGCGTCGTGCCTGGTCATCTGCGGGGAGAACGACGACGCCTGGTCGGTGGCCACCCAGCGAGACATGGCCGACCGGCTGGACGCGGACTTCGCCGTGCTGCCCGGCGCGGGGCACTCCCCCAACACCGAGTCCCCCGCAGAGCTCCTGGCCACCCTGCTCCCGACCTGGCGGTCGTGGATCAGTTGACCCGCTGGGCCGGCGGCCCCCGTCGCCGGGCAGGCTGCCGCGGAGTCCGCAGACGTGAGCAGGCACAATGCACGTGTGAGCGGTCGCTTGCGGTACGCGGACACGGGTCCCTACGTGATGCCCGACTCGCTGGGCGAACTGGTCGGTCCGGCGACGGGCGTTGTGGAACTGCCGACCCACCTGGCGTGATCCGGTCCGCGTGCGTACGGGTTGGACGACGAGCGGCAACTTTGGGCTGCTGTACGAGACGGGCATTCGGGAAGCCGTGGACGTGCGCGACTTGGACCGCTGTCCCAACGAGACACCGCTGTGTCGTAGCGGCCGCTACAGCAGTGCTGACCTGCTCAGGTTGGCGCGGAACGCCGATCCCGGGTTTGACCAGGCAATGTTCGTCCAGGCGTTGCTCGCCGTGGACCGCTTGCCGGACGAGGCGTTCGAAAGCCACGGACTGACCCTGAGCCAGGTGCATGCACTGAGAGAACGTCTCCGCACCTGGGCGCACGAACTCGGCCGTCGACCCGTCAGCGCCACCAGGAGAACCAGAGGGCGGCGGCGGCGATGGCGAGGACGGCGAGTTGGGCGGCGGCGGCGCGGGAGCCGCGGGAGCGGTCGGCGAACCACTGGCAGGCCACTGCGAGCACGGCGGCCGCGGCGTTGCCGCCGATCATCGCCGCGCCGGGACCGGGCGTGGCGTGCTGTGCGGCGTAGAGCTGCGCGCCGACCAGGGCCAACACCAGCACCAGCAGGCCACCGGCGATCGCGCCGGTGCAGCCGCGCAGCGCCCGGCGGAACGCGCCACCTCGCGAACCCGTGTCCACGCCATCACGCGTACCACGTTCCGCGCCGTCCCACGTCCTCGACCTGCCGCGCCGCTCGGCGGCGGCCACCGCACCCAGCGCGAGCGGCTCGGTACGCGGTCCGCGTGGCTGCCGCCTGTTCCGCACGCCGGATCTCCCTCCCACTCCGCGTCACGGCGCCAGCAGCGCCCACGGCTCCATCTCGGGCGCCGCAGCCTGCCCCTCCGGGCAGTTCCGCCGGAAGTCGCACCACGAGCAGCGCCGACCGGGCACCGGAGGGAACAGCGCCTCCCGGTCACCGCCGGCGGCCAGCGCCTCCGCCGCGACCTGGAGGTCGTCCGCCGCCTCCTCGGCCCGCCGCACATGCCGGGCCAGCGACTCCTCGGTGTGCTCCCAGGCGGCGATCTCCCCGGTCGGCAGATGGTGCAGCTCGACCCGACGGCACGGCCGGCGCAGCGTCCGCCGGGCGGCCAGCGCGTACAGGGCCAGCGCCTGCGACCCCCGGGCGTCGTCCACGGTCAGCGCATGCCGGCCGGTCTTGTAGTCGACCACGACCAGTTCGCCGCCGCGCTGATCGATCCGGTCCACCCGGCCCTCGGCGACGATCCGCGCGGTCGGCGCGGACACCCAGCGCTCCAGACCCACCGGGTCGACCGAGGTGTCCAGCCCGGCCACGTAGTCGGCGACCCAGCCCTTGGCGCGCTCCCGGTAGTCGGCCACCTGCTCGGCGTCCCGGAAACCCTCGCTGCTCCAGAACTTCCCGACCAGTGCGCTGGCCGCCTCCGGCGTCCGCCTCGGCACCGGCAGCTCGAACAGCGCCCGCAGCGCGTTGTGGACCACCGCGCCGAGGGTGTTGTGCGCCCACGCCCCGCCGCGCGGCGGCGCCGGCCGGTCCAGGTAGGCCATCCGGTACCGGCGCGGGCAGTCCAGCCAGGTGGCCAGGCGAGCCGGGGTGATCCGGACGAGCCTCTTCGGCATGCTGTCGAAACCGAGCTGACCCTGCACGCTCCCACCGTACGCAGCCCGGCGGGCGTGCCGCGCGGCACCCGATCTTTCCACCCGGTCCGGTCAGCCTCCGGTGACGAAGCCGCGCACCGAATTGGCCACGAGCTGCACCGCGATGGCCGCGAGCAGCAGGCCGGCGATCTTGGCCAGCAGGGTGATCCCGCTCTCCCGGAGCAGCCGGATCACCGCGCCCGAGTAGCGCAGGCACACGTACAGCAGCAGGTGCACCAGCAGGATCGCCGCCGCGAGCGCCAGGTAGGCCGGCGGGTGACCGCCCGCCTGCCGGACGAACACGATGGTCGCCGCGATCGCGCCGGGTCCGGCCAGCAGCGGGGTGCCCAGCGGCACCAGCGCCACGTTGACGTCCTCCACCGTCTCCGGCTCGGCGCTGTGCCTTCCGGTCAGCAGGTCCAGTGCGACGAGCAGCAACAGCAGCCCGCCCGCGCCCTGCAGCGCGGGGATACCGATGCCCAGGTAGTCCAGGATCGCCTCACCACCCACGGCGAACACCGAGATCACCGCGAGGGAGACCAGCACGGCCTGCTGCGCGGCGCGCAGCCGGGCCTCCCGGGACTTGCGGCCGACCAGGCTGAGGAACACCGGGATGGTGCCCGTCGGGTCCATGATGACCAGCAGCGTGATGGTGGCGGACGCGAACATGGCGCCGTCGAAGTAGGCGTCCATGCCGCTCACCCGACCAGCACGTGGGCGCCGGTGGCCCGGTCGGCGAGGGCGTCCAGCACCTCGGGGTCGGTGGTCTCCTGGCCGAGCCGGACGGTCTTGTTACTGCCGTGGTAGTCGCTGGAGCCGGTGACCAGCAGGTCCAGCTCGGCGGCGATACCGCGCAGCTCGTCCCGGGTGGCCGGGTCGTGGTCCGGGTGGTCGACCTCCAGCCCGGTCAGCCCGTAACCGGCCAGCTCGGCGATCACCTCGGCGGTCACGATCGGGCCACGCGCCCTGGCGAAGGCGTGGGCCAGCACGGTGACGCCGCCGGCCTCGTCGATCATCTCGATGGCCCGCCGCACCGGGGTGTTGCGGTGCGGCACGTGGTAGGGGCCCCGGGTGCGCAGCAACCTGGCGAAGGCCTCGTCCACGCTGGACACGATGCCGGCGTCGCGCAACGCCGCGGCCAGGTGCGGGCGGCCGGCCGGGGAGTCCGGAGGGAGGGCGGCGAGCAGCTCGTCCGGGTCCACCGGGTAGCCGTCCTCGGCCATGAGCTGCGCCATCCGGTACAGCCGGGCACGCCGCTCCGCGCGCAGCCGGGTCTGCTCGGCCGCCAGGGCGGGGGATTCCGCGTCGAAGAGATAGGCCAGCAGGTGCACGGTCACCGTGCCGCCCCGGCCGTCGGGCGCGCAGCAGGACAGCTCCGCGCCCGGGATCAGGCGTAACCCGGGCGGTAACGCCTTGCCGGCCTCGTCCCAGCCGGCCGCGGTGTCGTGGTCAGTCAGCGCGACCGCGTCCAGGCCGGCCTCGGCCGCCGCCGCGACCAGTTCGGCCGGCGTGTCGGTGCCGTCGGACTCCGTCGAATGGGTGTGCAGGTCGATGCGCACGCCGTCAAGTGTGGAGGACCGCCTCGCCCGGCACGCCACCACCCTGGCGGGTGAGTCACCGGGCCACCGGGCCGGCTGGCGGCCCGGTCCGCACCCGACGAGTCAGGGTCTGTTCCTGAACGCGCGCCGCGTGCCCGAAATCAGCATCGCAGGTCAGTCCACTTTCCGGAACAGGCTGTCAGAGCACCACCTTCTTGCCGCGGATGGCGCGCTGCGCCTTGATCATCGAGAACCGCTCCTGCTGCGCCTTCTTGTCGCCGAACACCAACTCGGAGATGGCGTCGAAGACCCGCTCCGGGTCGGGCAGGAACTCGATGCGGTTCAGCGCCTGGATCTGCCCGGCGGACTCGACGATCAGCGTGCCGTAGCCCATCATCCGGCCGTCCCACGGGCGCTCGTAGGTGAGGTCGGTGACCTTGGACACCGGCATCATGGCCACCCGGGTGGTGAACACCCCGCCAGTGATCATGAACCGCTTGTCGGTCACCACGATGCGCTCGACCCACCACTCGATGACGAAGTACACCAGCCGCAGCAGCACGAACAGCGCCACGTACCAGAGCGCGTTCTGCGCCAGCCAGAACGTCGGCGGCAGCACGTACGAGATCATCAGCGCGGAGATCAGCAGGGCGATCGTCTCGTAGATCTGCCACCCCATGCAGGCCCAGTGCCGCCGCACCCGGATGACCCGGCGCTCGGTGCCGAGCAGGTACTCGTCCGGATCCCTGGGTGCGAACATCGCCGGTCCCTCCTGTTCCGCGACCTGGCTTCCGCCGTGGCCCGCCCGCTGCGGCCAGCCACGATCATTGAAGCTGCCTCGGCCCCGCGGTGGCTAGAACAACGAGCGTACGAAAGTGATGAGGGCTTCGGCAGCCTCGCGCAGCGAGTTGAGGATGTTCGTGACCATGTTGGCGGCGCCAACCGGCTGCGTGATCAGAAGGAACAGCAGCAACGCGACCCCAGCCCACGTCAGGAGCTTCTTCAGGTTCACGACGACCAACCCCGTCCCCGTACGGCATCCACTTCGATCCACTGCGCCTGTCGTCAAGGTTGTACCGCACTCGGCGGCGGTAAGGGAGCTTTGTCCCGCACTTGGGCCAGTGGTGCCGAACTCACCCGAATGTCGGCTACGCTTCGTGCCCGTGACCGAGCTTGGCCTGCCGATCGTCCGCTGCGTCGGCGCCGTGATCCGGGACGCGGCCGGGCTGCTTCTCCTCGTGCGGCGAGCACATGAGCCAGGTCGCGGCCGGTGGTCGGTGCCGGGTGGCCGAGTGCGGCAGGGCGAGTCGGACGCCGAGGCGGTAGTCCGTGAGGTGTACGAGGAGACGCGACTCTCCGTAACCGTCGGCCCGCTGCTCGGCTCGGTGCTGCGGCCCGCCCCGCACGGCACGTTCGAGATCCACGACTACCTCTGCCAGGTCGTTGACGGTGATCTCCGCGCCGGGGACGACGCCGACGCCGCGGAGTGGTTCGACCGGGAGATGTTCACCACACTGCACCGGGACGGCATGCTCGTCGACGGCCTGGCCCAGGCACTCGAGGGCTGGGACGCGCTGCCCAGGGTGTGACACGGCGGGTGAGACGCGCCACGGCAGGCGCGGGAGGGGCGGCTAGGGCAACCACACCAGGCGCTGGCCGTGCGGGTCGCAGCGGGCCAGTGCGCGGGCGTCGGTGGTCCCGCCGTCGAAGCGGACCAGGCCGAGCACGGTGACCGCCCGGCCGTCCGGCGCGTGCAGCGCAGGGGTGTCGGGCAGCACCCGGTCGAGCCCGGCCCGGTGGGGCTCGTGGCTGACCCACCACACCGGCCGGTGCCGGGCCACCTCGCGCAGCGCGGCCACGAACGCGGTCCGCCGCGCGTCCGCCAGGTACGGCAGCACGTTGCTGGTCAGCACCACGGCGGGCAGCCCGCCCGGCAGCCGGTCAAGTGTGCCGGGCAGGTCGTCCACCGCGTCCCCGGTCACCAGCTCCGGCGGGTCGGCGCGCTGCGCGGCCGCGGCCATGTTCAGCAGCCGCAGCCGCTCCGGCTGGTCGGCCCACACGCACGCCTCCAGCCACGCCAGTTGCTCCGGGTCGGCGACATCCACCGGCCGGCGGTCCAGCCCGATCCGGGCCGCCACGTCCAGCCGCTTCGGCAGGTGCGGGAAGTCGGCGCCCTCGGCCAGTTCCAGCGCGCAGTGCAGCACCAGGCTCGGCTTCGCCGGCCCGGCGACGAGCTGGCCGGCCTGCTCGGTCTGGTAGCGGTAGCCGAAGCGGCCGAGGCCGAGCAGCAGCCCGGCGCTCGCGCCGACCTCGACCAGCCCGATCTTCCCGCCGGCCGCGCGGGCCGCCGCGGCGACCGCGGGAAACAGCAGGGCCGCCCGGCGCACCTCGTTGGTCTGCGTGGTGTGCGTGGCCACCACCGCGCGCACGTCGTCGGCGCGACGCAGCACGAACTCGCGGAAGCGCGGCCAGGTGTCGCCGTCCACGCCGTAAGTGCCGCCCAGCGACGGGTAGTAGTTCGTCAGCTCGCTCCACGGCTCGGTGTGCAGCACCCGGTGCGCGGCGGCCAGCAGCAGGGTGGGGGTGGCGAACTCCGGGGGCGCCGCGGTGAGCAGGCCGGCCACCTCGGGATCCTCGGCGGCACGGGCGGCCAGGTGCGCGTACAGCGGCGACACCCCGGCCGCCTCCTGCTCGGCGAAGCGCCGGAGCCGGTCCTGGGCCAGCCGCAGCGCCTCACCGGAGGAACGGGTCATGCGTCAATCTTCGGTTCCGGACGTCCGGGCTGCTCACCGCCGCGGGCCTCGCCGTAGGACACCTTCGGCACCATCACCCGGCGGCGGAAGGTGCACACCACGGTGCCGTCCTGCTTGTAGCCACGGGTCTCCACGGCGACCACCCCGCGGTCCGGCTTGGACTTCGACTCGCGCTTGTCGAGCACCTCGGTCTCACCGTAGATGGTGTCACCGTGGAAGGTCGGCGCGATGTGCCGCAGCGACTCGACCTCAAGGTTGGCGATCGCCTTGCCGGAGATGTCCGGCACGGACATGCCCAGCAGCAGCGAGTAGATGTAGTTGCCCACCACCACGTTCTTGCCGAAGTCGGTGGTCTCCGCCGCGTAGTGCGCGTCCATGTGCAGCGGGTGGTGGTTCATGGTGAGCAGGCAGAACAGGTGATCGTCGTACTCGGTCACCGTCTTGCCCGGCCAGTGCTTGTACACCGCGCCGACCTCGAACTCCTCGTAATACCGCCCGAACTGCACCTGGTTCCTCCAAGGGGTGACCCGGCCCGCACTGTGCCCTGTTCAGAAGTTCGCGTCATCCGGCGAGGCTCGTGCGGACGCCACGCCCGTCACCACACCGGCCCTCGCACGGGCCTGACGGCCCGTGGTCGCTGGGCCGGTGCTGAACGACGCTCACTGGCCGGGGCCACAGTCTGAACCCGGAAGGAGTACCCTTGACAACCGGTCTGTGAGCGAATCCACCGCTCGCGACCATGCCGACCCTGGACCGGGTGACGGAGTTCAGGGACGCGGTGGCGCGCGGACTCGCGGGAAAGGAGGTGGGACATGAGTAGCTCAGATGGCTCACTTCCCTCCAGTACCACCTGCGTCCCCGTCGGAAGGGTCGGCCACCCGAGGTAGGCCCTGGCGGTCCGGCCGGGACGCTCCAGCACCGGAGTGGGCGGCCGCTCCGGTGTTGCACGCCCTCGACGTCAACGCTGGAGGTCCTGATGCCCGCCCTGCCCTCGCTCGGTGGCCGCCGCGGCGGCCGCGCGTCCCGCGAGGCCGCCCAGCGCCAGCGCATTCCCGTTCCGCTGTCCGCGTACGTCGTGGACTGCGCGGTATACGTGCGCGGAAAGCGGCTGCCCGGCCGGTGGACGCACACCGAGGCGGTGGACGAGGTGCGTCGCCGTGGCGAGGGTTTCGTCTGGATCGGCCTGCACGAACCGGACGAGGAGCAGATCCAGGGCGTCGCGGACACCTTCGGACTGCACGAACTCGCCGTGGAGGACGCCGTGCAGGCGCACCAGCGGCCCAAGCTGGAGCGCTACGACGAGACGCTGTTCATGGTGCTCAAGACGGTCCGGTACGTGGCGCACGAGTCGCCGACCACCGCCAACGAGATCGTCGAGACCGGCGAGCTGATGGTGTTTCTGGGCCGGGACTTCGTGGTCACCGTCCGGCACGGCAACCACTCCGGGCTGGGCATGGTGCGCAGGCAACTGGAGGACGACCCGGAACAGCTGGGCTACGGCCCGGCCACCGTGCTGCACGCGATCGCCGATCACGCCGTGGACAGCTACCTCGCCGTCGCCGAGTCCATTGAGGACGACATCGACGTGATGGAGGCGCAGGTCTTCGAGCCGCGGTCCCCGGTGGACGCGGAGCAGATCTACCTGATGAAGCGCGAGGTGATGGAGCTGCGGCGAGCGATCATGCCGCTGGCCACGCCGATGCGCCGGCTGACCGAGGGGTACAGCCCGTTAGTGCCCGAGCAGGTGCGGTCGTACTTCCGCGACGTCGACGACCACCTGGCCACGGTGACCGAGCGGGTCGCCGGCTTCGACGAGATGCTGACCACGCTGATCGACGCGGCGCTGGCCAAGATCTCGCTGCAGCAGAACACCGACATGCGCAAGATCACCGCGTGGGCGGCGATCATCTCGGTGCCGACCATGGTGGCGGGCATCTACGGGATGAACTTCGAGAACATGCCCGAGTTGCACCTGAAGTACGGCTACCCCATGGTGCTCGGCGTCATCCTCGTCACCTGTTTCGTGCTTTACCGAATATTCCGACAAAAGCACTGGCTCTGACCGAGCCGAACACAGTTGATCTCGGCGGTCCGGTAACGGATCGCCCACGTCGGGGCGACGTGCCCCATGGGGCCTCGGTGCCCCGACCCGTTCCGAGAGCGGTTGGTATCTGGTCAGGAGGGGAGGTCAGACGATGGCCCGCGTTCTGCACAACGCACTGTTCTGGGTGTTCATGGCATCCGTGGCCTGGGTCGCCACGGTGACCGTGGTCATCGCCACGCAGCCATGAGCGGCCATAGACCGGTCCCGGCCGACCTCGCGTTCAGCGGGCTGAATGCGGTTCCTCCCCACTGGCGAGAACCGCACTGAGCCCGCTGAATGCGGGGTCCGCACGTAACCTTGGCGGCATGCCACGGGTGCTCGCGGTAGCCGACGAGGTGGTCGAGAAGCTGTGGACCGAGCAGGTCCGAGCGCACGCCGTCGACCTCGTGCTCGCGGCCGGCGACCTACCGTTCGACTACCTGGAGTACCTGGTCACCGCGCTGGACAAGCCCTGCGTGTTCGTGCCCGGGAACCACGACCCCGACCTTTCCGGCTACGCCAACGTGCGGGGCCTGTGGACCCGGGACGGCCTGCCGGCGCGGTGGCCGGGGCCGGGCGGGGCGGTCAACGCCGACGGCCGCGTGGTCGACGCCGCCGGGCTGCGCATCGCCGGGCTGGGCGGGTCCATCCGGTACAACCGTGGGCCGAACCAGTGGACGGAGCGGCAGCAGGCCAGGCGGATGCGCCGGATGGCCCGGCTCGCCGGCTGGCGGCGGCTGCGCGACGGGCAGGGCGTGGACGTGCTGCTCACCCACTCCCCACCAAGGGACTGCGGGGATCGGGACGATCCGCCGCACCGCGGCTTCGCCTGCCTGCACGACGCGGTCCGGCGGCTGAACCCGCCGCTGCTGGTGCACGGCCACATCCACCCGCACGGCGAAAAAGTTCCGGACCGTTCGCTCGGCGGCACCCGGGTCGTCAACGTGGTCGGGTACCGGGTGCTGGACATTCCCAGGCAGTGAGGTTATGCAGCACCCGGCCGCCGCGCGGCCGGTGACCCCGGCGCGGCGGCCGGCGAGGAGGTGCGGGATGCCCCGTGACACCGGCTTTCCCCGGGCCGACGCGGAGAGCGACTTCCTGCGTGCCCGCCGGGCCCAGGTGCTGTCCCGGCTGGCCGCATGGCTGCGCCGGGAACCGGACGACGTCAACATCATGCTGCCCTTCGAGGAGGTCACCGCGGCGCTCGGAGTGTTGGGCGAGCGGCGCCTCGGGCTGCAGGTGATCCCGCTGGACTCCATCGTCGGCAGCGTGGACCGCAACCGGGACTTCGACCGCCGGTTCCGGCCGACCTCGGCGCGGGTGCGGCAGCGCTGGGAACGGCTGGCCATGGCGCAGCGGCGCGGCGAGTCGATCCCGCCGATCGACGTCTACCGGGTGGGCGAACTGCACTTCGTCCGGGACGGCCACCACCGGGTGTCGGTGGCGCACGCGCTCGGACTGTCCACCATCGACGCCTACGTCACCGCGGTGCGCACCAAGCTGTCCGCGACGGGCATCCGCTACCGCGGCGACCTGATCGTCAAGGACTACCGCAGGGTGTTCCTGGAACGCGTGCCGCTGACCGGCGAGGCCCGCGCGGCGATCGTGGTCGCCGATCCGTGGGACTACGCCGAACTTGGCGAGGCCGTCGAGGCGTGGGGCTTCCGGCTGATGCAGGACGAGGGCCGCTTCCTGGACCGCGCCACGGTGGCCAGCCGTTGGTATACGGAGGAGTTCGTTCCCGTGGTGCGGATGATCCGGCAGGCCGATCTGCTCGGCGACCGCACCGAGGCCGAGGCGTACCTGTGGGTGATCCGCGAGCGGTACCGGCTGATCCGCACCCACCGCTGGGACGACGCCGTGCTCAACGAGCTACGCCATCGACGTCCACGGTGACCGAACGAGAGCCGAGGGCCGCCATACCGATCGCCGCCCGATGTAACCACGAGAGGCATGTCGGTCACCGAGCTTCCTCCATCGGTAACTCTCGTGGCGCAGGTTCTGACAACTCGGCAATCCTGGTGACTGAGGTCATGGCCGTCGTCATCGAGCGGTCGCTGACTCAATCCCTGATCCGTAGGCTGGGAGGACCGGTGCCCGCGGCCCACGCCGACCGTCCCGAGGAACCCCCGGAGCGGGTGCCGGTAGGCGAGCTCATCCACAACAGCCGCCGGGTGTTGGGTCTGGTGGAGGCCGGGCATCGGGTCCAGATCACCCGGCATGGTCGGGTGGTTGCCGTGATAGGGCCACCGGACCAGGACGAGATCAAACTCGACGAGCTTGCCGCAGGTGGGCATGTCCCAGCCGACTGGCGTGACAGGCAGCGGCGCCTTCGCGACAGGCTACGCACGATTCCGGCACGGTCTCAGCCGCCCGGCGAGCCGACCGGTTCCGCTTCGATCATCGCGGACCGGGACAGGCACCGTTGATCTACCTGGATTCCAGCGCCGTCATCAAGCTGATCATTCCGGAGCCAGGTAGCGCAGAGTTCGCCGCCTACCTCGAGGTCACTGACCAGGCGTTGGTCAGCAGCGAGCTGCTGCACGTGGAGATACATCGGACGCTGATCAAACACGGTCGGCCGAACGAAGACCACGAACTCGCAGGCAGCCTCCTGGCGGACATCACACTGCTGCCGCTTTCTCCAGTGTTGGTCGCTGCCGCGCGGTTCCCACACCGTCACCTCGGCAGCCTGGCCGCGCTACACCTGGCCACCGCCGTGGATATGCACGCCACAGCGTTCGTCACGTACGACCACACACTCGGCAGGGCGGCCGAGGCCGAAGGCATCACGGTGGTGAGCCCGTAGCCGCCACGGCACCATCACCGGTCAGGGCAGCAGGCCGGCGAGGTCGATGGTGAGCGGCCACGGGTCGCGCGCGGTATGGGTGCCGGTGTGCTCGCCGTCGTCGGCGTAGCCGAACTCGCCGGCCAGGTGGTGCGCGATGAGCGAGACCGGCGGGTCCAGGTCGATGATCCAGTAGTAGGGAATGCCCGCGTCCGCGTACTCGCCGCGCTTGATCACCCGGTCGCCGCCGAGCCCGCCGGTCAGCGGACCGTGTCGTGGCGGCGAACGATCACCCGACCGTGTTGATTTCCGGGTTCCCATGCCGACTTTCCCGCCATGATCGTTGCTGCGGTTGTCCCGCCTCCGGAGGTCCCGACGTGGCACAGCACAGCATTCCGGCCATCCGCCGGCTCCAACTCGGCCGGCTGCTCAAGGAACTCCGTGAGAAGGCCGGTCTCACCCAGGAGCAGGCCGCGGCCGACCTGGAACTGTCGGACAGCTCGCTCAGCCGGATCGAGAACGGCCAGCAGCCCGCCCACCCGCTGTACGTGCGCGCCATGCTGGAGCTGTACCGGGTGTCCGTGGACGACTGGGACGCAGTCCTCGAACTCGCCCGCGAGGCGGTCAAGAAGAAGTGGTGGCACATCGAGGGCGTCACGGCCACCAGCTACGTCGGTCTGGAGGCGGAAGCCGTCCGGTTACGGAACTTCGAGCTGGCGGTCATCCCGGGCCTGCTGCAGACGGAAGGCTACGCACGGGCGTTGTTCGCCGACTACACACCTCGGCTACGGGACAAGCACCTGAGAATCCGGATGAGGCGGCGCGAACGTCTCACCGGCGCGAACCCGCTCGTACTGCACGCGATCATCCACCGGTGGGCACTCACGCCCGGCGTTGTCGACGCGGCGGTGCTGCGCGAGCAGGCCCGACACCTGGTTGACATGGCCGGCCTGCCGCACGTGACCATCCAGGTGTTGCCGGCCGATGTCGGGCCACACGCTGGGCTGGCTGGCAGCTTCTGTGTCCTGCGCTTCCCGCCGGACACGATCGCCGATCTCGGCTACCACGAGCACCCCGCCGGGCAACTGCAGATCAGCACGCCGGATCAGGTCGCGCAGCTCAACAGGAATTTCCGGGAGCTGAGTACTATCGCGCTCAGCGAGCACGAGTCGGCGGCGTTGCTGGCCGCGCTCGCCACGGACGGAGCGGAAGGGGTGCACCGTGGACCTGAGCCGGGCCGTGTGGCGCAGGAGCAGCCGCTCCCAGGCCGGAGGCGGGAACTGCGTTGAGGTCGCTTGGCTGCCGAAGCTGGTCGCCGTCCGGGATTCGAAGAACACCGCTGGGCCGGTTCTGGTCTTCTCCCCGGCCGCGTGGACCGCGTTCATCGGCGCGTTCACCGGCTCCTGACACTGGCACGGCTCGCCACCCGCGCCTCACGGCACCATGAGGCGGATGAATCTCCGGGACGTGCCTGACGAGGTGTACACCACGCTCGCCGAAGCGGCCGAGGCCAACCGCCAGCCGTTGAACGCCTTCGTCGTCGACCGGTTGACCGAGGTCGCCCAGGTGACGCGGCTGGCGGGCTACGTCGCCTCCTACCCCCCGCCCAAAGGGACCCGGGTGACCGTAGACGACGCGGCGGCGGCGGTGCGCGAAGCCCGGGAAGCCACGTGAGCCTGGCCGTTGTCGACGCGTCGGTGCTCGTCGCGTTCTACGCCGCCGATGACCCCCGCCGCGATGCGGTCGCGAGGCGCCTGGCCGCAGGGCATGCGCTGTTCGCTCCGGCGCATCTCGACGCCGACCATCACCGGACCGTGCCCGGGGCGGCGGCGGAGGTGTCCGGCAGCGGGCGGACCTGGTCCATCACCTGGTCCGCATAGTTGTCGAGTAACCGGGTGCCGACCTGCTGGGAGTAGCCCAGCAGCACCGACCACAGCAGCAGGCCCGCCTGGCTGGTCACGCAGATCAGCCCGTCGGTGACGCCGGCGCCGAGGCCGAGCACGCCGACCACGGCGAGGCCGGCGCCGAGCAGCACCTTGATCAGCGCCTGGTAGCCGATCAGCACGTACGGCGACAGGCTGGGCCGCCGGCGGATCAGCAGGATCACCCCGGCGACCAGCGCGCCGAACGCGCCGAGCATCTGCACCAGCCAGACGTCCACCGGGCCGGGCGCCGGGCCGGCCGGGCAGATTACCCGCTGGGTCTGCTGCACCTGCACGCACATGGGCACCATGCCCGGCCGGACGATCCCGGCCACGCCCAGCACGGTGTTCAGCACGACCAGCGCGGCGGCCGTGATGACCAGCTTGTTGCGCAGCGCCCGCGCGCCGGCGTGGGCGTCGTCCGAGGCGTCGAAGGTGGCGCACAGCGCGTCCGCCACCACGACCCGGTCGGCCCGGCTGGGTGGCTCGGCGGGCCGCAGCTCCTCCAGCGCCCTCCGGCGCCGGTCGTCGTCGTGCACGTAGGTGGCCACCCGCTCGCGCAGCGCGGGCAGATGCGCGGCCAGGTGCGGATCGGTGGAGACGACGGCGACCTCAGCCTCGTGCAGTGCCCGCCACGCGCGCTCGATGTGCCAGCCGGACCACCACGCGGCCACCGACTGCCACCACCGCCGCCGCTCCTGCAGGATGCGGTCCACCACGTCGAGCGCGCGGGCCGCGGTGGCCCGCTCCACCTCGGTGCCGGGCACGTCCTCCAGCGCGGCCAGCTCACCGTGGATCCGCCGGGCCCGGGACTCGACGGCAAGCTGCCAGTCGGTGACCCTCGGCCGGCCCCAGCCCGCGCTGGGCGGGCTCTGCTCGGCCCGCGGTTCGAGGGTGACCCGCAGGTCGCTCACCCGCGGCGCCTGCCCCGGCGCGCTCTTCCGCTCGGACACGTCCCTGTCGGCCATGACGACCACCCCCGAACCCGGTGTGATCGATCGTCGCACCGGTCCCCGACAACGACAGCGCCCGAACAGGGGCGACCAGCCACCCGGCGCTCCCCCGACCAGGTGAAGTCGCGGTGACCAACCCGGTGCCGCCCGGCACGGTGGGCGCCCGCCGCTGCGAGCCCTGCGCCGCCCTCAAGCTCAGCGGCGCGAACATGACCCTTCGGCGGAGCAGGTTCACCCGGCGGACGGCACCCGACGCGCCGGACCGGCGGGTGGGCGCCCGTCGTGGGCACGGCCGGTGCCCGGGGGCCGGTCCGGAATGCGGACCGGCCCCGGCGGGACGGGGCTTCAGTCGCCGGAGAACGTGAGGTTGCGGCCGCTGGCCGGGTCGAACACCTGGGCGTTCGCCACGTCGAACCAGACCTGCAGCTTCTCGCCCTCCCTCGCGGCCGACGCCGCGGAGATCCGGGTGATTAGCTGCGAGCCGGCGGACGGCACGTCGGCCGTGCCCGCGTCGGCGGCCAGTTCCTCCAGTTCCGCGGTGCTGGCCCGCTCGGCGGCGAGGGTGAAGTAGGCGTACTTGTCGGAGCCCATCGACTCCAGCACGTCCACCTGGCCGCTGAACAGCGCGCCCCGCGACCGGGCGGCCTCGTCAAGCAGCGCGGCGTCCTCGAAGTGCTCCGGGCGCACGCCCATGATCACCTCGCGGGGCGCGTCCGCCGCCTCCAGCCTGCGCCGGGTGGCGTCCGGCAGGGTCAGATCGCCGAGGGCACAGCGGAGCCTGCCTTCCTCCACGGTGGCCGGCACGAAGTTCATCGCCGGTGAGCCGATGAACCCGGCGACGAACAGGTTGGCCGGGTGGTCGTAGAGGTACTGCGGCGCGCCGATCTGCTGCACCACGCCGCCGCGCATCACCACCACCCGGTCGCCCAGCGTCATCGCCTCCGTCTGGTCGTGCGTGACGTACACCGTGGTGGTGCCGAGCTGCTTCTGCAGCCGGGACACCGAGGTGCGCATCTGCACCCGCAGCTTGGCGTCCAGATTGGACAGTGGCTCGTCCATCAGGAACGCCTTGGGGTTGCGCACGATCGCCCGGCCCATGGCGACCCGCTGCCGCTGGCCGCCGGAGAGGTTGGCCGGCTTGCGGTCCAGGTGCTGGGTGAGGTCGAGGATCTTCGCCGCCTCGTTGACCTTCCGCTCCACCGTCGCGTTGTCCACCTTGGCCAGCCGCAGCGGAAAGGCCATGTTCTCCCGCACGGTCATGTGCGGGTAGAGCGCGTAGGACTGGAACACCATGGCGATGTCCCGGTCCTTCGGCGCCCGCTCGTTCATCCGCGCCCCGCCGATGCGCAGCTCGCCGGCGGTGATGTCCTCCAGACCGGCGATCATGTTGAGCGTCGTGGACTTTCCGCATCCGGATGGCCCGACCAGGATGATGAACTCGCCGTCGGCGATCTCGATGTCCACATCGGACACTGCGAGCGCGCCGTCCGGGTACCGCTTGGAAACCTTGTCCAGGACGATGTCGGCCACGTCAGATCACCCCTTGACGGCGCCGGACGTCAGGCCCGCGACGATTCGGCGCTGGAAGAACAGCACGAACACGATGATCGGAACGGTGATCACCACGGCGGCCGCGGAGATCGACCCGGCCGGGTCCTCGAACTGGGAGGACCCGGTGAAGAACGACAGCGCCGCCGGCACCGTGCGGGACGCGCTCGTCGACGTGAGGGAGATGGCGAAGACGAAGTCGTTCCAGCAGAAGATGAACACCAGGATCGCGGTGGTGAACACGCCCGGCGCGGCCAGCGGCGCGATCACCCTGCGGAACGCCTGGCCGGGCGTGGCCCCGTCCATCTTCGCCGCCTTCTCCAGCTCCCACGGGATCTCCCGGAAGAAGGCGGACAGCGTGTAGATGGACAGCGGCAACGCGAAGGTGATGTACGGCAGGATCAGCCCGGGCCAGGTGTTGAACAGCCCGAGGGTGCGTTCCGTCTCGAACAGCGGGGAGACCAGGGACACCTGCGGGAACATCGCGATCAGCAGGGACACCCCGATCAGCGCGCGCTTACCGGGGAAGTCCAGCCGGGCGATCGCGTACGCCGCCATCGTGCCGAGCACCACGGCGATCGCCGTGGAGATCAGCGCGATGCCGATGGAGTTGCCCAGCGCGCGGACGAACTCGGTGGTGGTGAAGATCGTCCGGTAGTTGTCCAGCGTCCACTTGCGCGGGATGAAGTTCCCGTCGGTGAGCGTGTCGGTGGTCTTGAACGACAGCGACACGATCCACAGTACCGGCACCAGCGCGTAGACCACCACGACGACGTCCAGGAGCGCCCAGCGCACCTTCCGCCCGGTGGTCTCGGTGCCACCGATGATCGCCATCAGCGCCTCCCACCCTGGTCGCTACCGGGGGCCGCGGTGCCGAACCCCTTGACGAAGAGGAAGGCGATCACCGCGACCGTGAGGAAGATGAGGATCGACATGGTCGAGCCGATGCCGAGGTTCAGCCCCTTGATGAGGTTGTCGTAGGCCTGGATGGACACCGACGACGTCTGCTGCGCCCCGTTGGTCAGGATGAAGATGTTGTCGAACACGCGGAACGCGTCCAGGGTGCGGAACAGCAGGGCGACCAGGATCGCCGGCTTCATCACCGGCAGGGTCACCTTGACGAACCGCTGCCAGGCCGACGCGCCGTCCATCGCCGCCGCCTTGAGCAGGTCGTCCGGCACCAGCGCCAGGCCGGCCATCAGCAGCAACGCCATGAACGGCGTGGTCTTCCACACCTCGGCCAGGATGATGATGGCCAGCGAGGGCAGCCGCTCGGTGAGCGGTGCACCGCCCGGGCTGACCAGGTCGGCCAGGTAGCCGGTCTTGGGTGTCCAGGCGTAGCGCCAGGAGAACGCGGCGACCACGGTGACGATCCCGTACGGGATCAGGCTGACCGTGCGGACCAGGCCGCGGCCGACCAGCGCCCGGTGCATGATCAGCGCGAGGATCATGCCGAGCACCAGCTCGATGGCCACCGAGATCACCGTGATCACCGCGGTCACCCCGAACGCCGTCCACCAGTACCCGCTGGTGAGCACGGTGACGTAGTTGTCCAGCCCGATGAACTCCCGCCGAGCCGGGAACCTCAGGTCGAACCGCTGCAACGACAGCCAGAACGAGTAGACGATCGGATAGCCGGTGACCGCCAGCATCACGATCGCCGCGGGCGCGCAGAGCAGCCAGCCCAGCCGCCGCTCGGCCCGCTTGCCCTCGCTCAGCACGGCCTTGCCCTTCTCGGGTGCCTTGGTGGTCGTCGCCGTGCTGGCGACCGCCGTGGCGAGCTGCTCACTCATGACTGCGCCTCCGAGGAGGGGAGTACGTCGGCGCGCATGACCGCGCCTCTGAGGGCTGTATCGACGGCGCCTCAGCGGGAAAGCGTGCTTCGGCGCGAAACACGTCGGCGCTCACGGGAGGACTCCCTTCGAGTCCAGCGCGTCCTGCAACTCCTTACGCAGCCGGTCCGCGGTGCGCTGCGGGTCGATGCCGGACGGCGGGGACAGCACCGTCGAGATGACCGTCGAGGCGTTCTGGTACGCCGGAGTGATCGGCCGCACCGCCGGGTCCGTCAGTTCCTGCAGGATCGCGTCCTTCATCGGGTACTTCTGGGTCATGTCCGGGTCGGCGTAGACGGCCTCGATGGTCGGCGGCACCCCGGAGTTGATCGCCGAGTACTTCTGGCTCTCCGCGCTGCGCAGGCACTTGGCCGCCTCGAACGCCTCCGGCTTGTGCCGCGAGTAGGTGCTCACCGCGAGGTTGAAGCCACCGATGGCGGCCTTGCCCGGCATGCCAGGCAGGGTGCCGGGATACGGCGCCCACTTGAAGTGGGCCGCCAGCTCCGGACGGTCCTTCCGCATGGAGGCGTAGACGAACGGCCAGTTCAGCTCGAACGCGGCCCGGCCGTCCTCCATGGTGTGCCGGATGCTGTCCTCCTTGTCGTTGGACAGCGACGGGTCGGCCACCGGCGAGGTGGCCAGCTTCCGCAGCTCGTCCAGCGCGTGCACGGCACCGGCGTCCATCACGGCCCTGGTGCCGTCGTCGGAGATGATGTGCCCGCCGGAGGAGGCGACCAACGTGTTGTACGTCGCCACCAGGCCCTCGTACTGGGCACCGGTGACCAGCACCTCGTTCGGCTTGCCCTGCTGCTTGAGCTGCTCGGCCATGGAGAGCATCTCGTCCCAGGTCTGCGGCGGGTTGGGGACGAGATCGTCGCGGTACCACAGCAGCTGCACGTTGGTGTTCTTCGGCGCCGCGTACAGCTTGCCGTGGTACGTGGCCGTCTTCAGTGGACCAGGCAGCGTGCCGCTCTCCACGTCCGCCCTGTTCTGGCCGGCCCACTCCTCGATCCAGCCCGCCTCGGCGAACTCGGGCGTCCAGGTGACGTCCAGACCGAGGACGTCCATGCCCGGGTCGCCGGCGGCGAGCCGCCGCACCATCTGCTCGCGCTGCCCGTCCGCCTCGCGCGGCAGGGTGTTGTAGACGATCCGATACCGGCCGGCCGCCTTGGCGTTGCACGCCTCGACGACGTTCTGGAAGTTCTCCTCGGGTCCGTAGTAGACGTTGATGGTCGTCCCACCACCGCCGCCCGACCCGCACGCCGCGACCATCGGCGCGGCGAGAAACGCGGCACCCAGCGCGGCGGCCGCCCGGTACCGCCGGGAACGGCCGCGCCGGCCGGGAACGACGCCGGGGTGTGCACCCCTCATCGGCCCTGTCTCCTTCCACCGAACCACGGGAGGAACCAGGCCGCCTACGCCGATCGCCAGGAGTCGGCAACGCCGCCCGGCACCTCGTCGTGCCATCGCCGCCGAGCGTGTGAGGTGGTACACCGCTCGACTGGTGAAAAGAACCTAGGCCCGGCTGATCAGGACACGCAAGTGCCTCGACACAACGATTCAGAAACCGGTAGCCGGCCGGTTACTCCGGCTGCGACTCGCCCGGCTTCATGGCGAGCTTGGCGAGCAGGTCCCTGCCCTGCTCGGCGTGCCGCGGTTGGCAGAGCACGTCGTAGCGGCCGGCGACGAGTTGGCTGGCCGAGGAGAAGTCCCTGCTGCCCCGGGTGGACGCGTAGCCGGCCGCGGCGAACACGACGCCGAAGACGACGCCGGTGACGAGGCCGACCAGGATCGGTCCGAACGCCGAGCCCGTGGTGTTGAACAGGCTCAGCAGCACGCCCACGAACAGGCCGAACCACGCTCCGGACGCGGCGCCGGTGCCGACCACCTTGCCCCAGGTGAGCCGCGCGATGACGCGCTCGACGAGCATCAGGTCGACGCCGACGATCGTGACGTCCTGGACGGGAAACTGGCTGTCGGCGAGGAAGTCGACCGCCCGCTGGGCCTCCTCGTAGGTGGAGTACGAACCGATCGGCCAGCCGCTCGGCGGCGTGGGCAGCCGAGGCAGGCCCGCGCCCGGCCGTTGCGGACCGGTGAAAGGGCTGGACACCATCATCACCTCTTCGCGGACGGTTACGTCCCATCCTGCCAAGTGATGAGGAACCACGCGATCGGGACACCCCGAACGCCGCGTCTCCTTCTCCGCGTCGAGCGGGCTGAACGGGGTTCCCGGCGCTCCGAAGCCCGTCCAGCCCGCTGAACGCGGATCCGGTCAGCCGCGGGAGCGGTACTCGCGAAGCAGGCCGCGGCTGATGATGGTCTTCTGGATCTCGCTGGTGCCCTCGCCGATCAGCAGGAACGGCGCCTCCCGCATCAGGCGCTCGATCTCGTACTCCTTGGAGTAGCCGTAGCCGCCGTGGATGCGGAACGCCTCCTGGGTCACCTCGGCGCAGTACTCGGAGGCGATCAGCTTGGCCATGCCGGCCTGCACGTCGTTGCGCTCTCCGGAGTCCTTCAGCTTCGCCGCGTTGACCATCATCAGGTGCGCGGCCTCCACCTTGGTGGCCATCTCGGCCAGCTTGAACGCGATCGCCTGGTGCTCGGCGATCGGCTTGCCGAAGGTGCGGCGCTGCTGGGCGTACTCGACAGCCAGTTCGAAGGCGCGGATGGCGATGCCGCAGGCCCGCGCGGCCACGTTGACCCGGCCCACCTCGATGCCGTCCATCATGTGCCGGAAGCCCTTGCCGGGCTCGCCACCGAGGATCGCCTCCGCGCCGATACGGAAGCCATCGAAGACCAGCTCGGTGGTGTCGACGCCCTTGTAGCCCATCTTGTCGATCTTGCCGGGGATGGACAGGCCGGGCATCACCTCGCCGAAGCCCTCCGGCTTCTCCACCAGGAACGTGGTGAGGTTCTGGTGCGGCTTCTCCGCGCCCTCGTCGGTGCGCACCAGCACGGCGACCAGGTTGGAGGTGCCGCCGTTGGTCAGCCACATCTTCGCGCCGTCGATGACGTACTCGTCGCCCTCGCGCTTCGCCCGCGTCTTGATCGCGGCGACGTCCGAGCCCAGTTCCGGCTCGGACATGGAGAACGCGCCACGCACCTCGCCGGTGGCCATCCGGGGCAGCAGGCGCTGCTTCTGCTCCGGGGTGCCGTGGTACTTGAGCATGTGCGCGACGATGAAGTGGGTGTTGATCACGCCGGAGACGCTCATCCACCCGCGCGCGATCTCCTCCACGACCAGCGCGTAGGTGAGCAGCGACTCGCCGAGGCCGCCGTACTCCTCGGGCACGGTGAGGCCGAACAGCCCCATCTCCTTCATGCCCTCGACGATGTCGGTCGGATAGGTGTCGCCGTGCTCGAGGGTCTGGGCGTGCGGGATGATCTCCTTGTCCACGAAGTCCCGGACCGTCGAGAGAATCTCCTGCTGGACGTCGGTCAGACCGGCGGTCTGGGCGAGCCGGGCCATCGCGCTCCCCTTTCGTCGCAAATCCGTGCGCCCGGACCGTGCGGCAGCCGGCCCGGCATTGGGTTACCGGCGAGTATGGCCCCGTTAACGACCGTTTGCGCAAGGAAGGTGCTCACCGCCACTGTGTCGTCCTCGAACCCGCGCCGCGATCGCATCGCCGGGGCTCCCCTGGACACCATGCCGGTCCTGCTCGAACGCCCCGCCGCCGCGATCGCGGGTGCCGCGCCCCGGCGCCGGCTGGACCGGCCTTTCTCCGGTCCGGTGGCGGTCAGCCGGCCAGCAGTTCGAGTTCGGTGCCGCAGTGCCGGCACGCGTCGGCCCACACGTGTACCCGCTCGCCGCAGCCGTCACACGCGCGCAGCGCCCGCTCCAGCAGATCGTCCCTGCGCCGCCGACCGAACCAGGGGAAGCCCCGTCTCTCCTCCAGGCGATGTTTGGCCATGCCTCGCAGCCTGACCGTTCACCACCCTGTTATCGCAAGTTGACCAGGGCTGGCTGTGGACCTTCTCACCCGCTGCTAACGCGCCGGCGCACCCTGGCGAGGGGCGCGAGAACGCGCGGCGGCCGGGCCGCGGCGACAACCCGTCGCGGCCCGGCCGTGCGTGCCCGTGGGGTCAGTCCTCCGGCGGGGTCCAACGGTCGGTGCGCCGCATGCCCGCCGCACGGCCCTTGTTCGCGATCACCAGCGCCATCTTCCGGGACGCCTCGTCGATCATCTCGTCACCGAGCATGGCCGCGCCGCGCTTGCCGCCCGCCTCGGAGGTGAAGTACTCGTACGCGTCGAGGATGTTCTCCGCGTGGTCGTAGTCCTCCTGCTTCGGGCTGAACGTCTCGTTGCACGCGTCGAGCTGGCCGGGGTGCAGCACCCACTTGCCGTCGAAGCCCAGGGCGGCCGCCCGGCCGGCCACCCGGCGGAACCCGTCCACGTCACGGATCTGCAGGTACGGGCCGTCGATGGCCTGCAGGTCGTTGGCTCGCGCCGCCATCAGGATGCGCATCAGGATGTAGTGGTAGGCGTCGCCCACGTCGTAGCCGGGCGGCTGCTCACCGACCACCAGCGACTTCATGTTGATCGACGCCATGAAGTCGGCCGGACCGAAGATGATCGTCTCCACCCGGGGCGACGCCTCGGCGATGGCGTCCACGTTGACCAGGCCCCTGGCGTTCTCGATCTGCGCCTCGATGCCGATCCGGCCAACCTCGTATCCCATGGTCTTCTCGATCTGGGTGAGGGTGAGGTCCAGCCAGGCGACCTGCTCGGCCGTCTGCACCTTCGGCAGCATGATGCAGTCGAGGTTGGCGCCGGCTCCCTCGACCACCTCGACGACGTCCCGGTAGGTCCACTCGGTGGTCAGGTCGTTCACCCGGACCACCCGGGTCTTGTCGCCCCATCCGCCCTCGTTGAGGGCGGCGACGATGGTCTTGCGCGCGTCTGGCTTGGCCAGCGGCGCGCACGCGTCCTCCAGGTCGAGGAACACCTGGTCGGCGGGCAGCCCGCGGGCCTTGTCAATCATCTTCTGGCTGGACCCGGGAACGGCCAGGCAGGAACGACGGGGGCGCTGGCGCTCGGCGACGGCCACGGGTACCTCCTCGTACCGGAGAGTAACTGAGCTGTTGTAGGGATGCTGGCACGCTGCCGGCCGGCCTGCTATGCGCTGAGGCCACCTTCACAGCACGTGCCCATGCCCTCTCCCGCGGAGGCGGCACCGGGCACCGTGGCAGGCTTGGCGCCGTGGAGATCGCCCGGGTGTTCGACGCCGCGCTGCGCAAGGCCGGCGCGGTGTGGGTGTCCGTGCCCGAACACCCCGCTCGGCTGGTCTGGACCGTGTGGCGGGACCGGGCGCTGTGGCTGCTCACCGCGCCGGGCGAGCAGCAGGTTCCCGGGCTCGCCGGCGGCGTGACGTGCACCGTGGTGCTGCGCTCCCCCTCGACGCATTCCCGGCTGCTGGCGGCGCGGGCGGTGGCGCACGTGGTGCCGCCGGGCCCGGAGCGGGAGGCCGCGCTCGCCGCGCTCGCCGCCGCCCGGCTGAACGCGCCCGCCGACGCCGGCCGGCGCTGGGCGGCGGCCACGGTGTACCGCCTGGACGTGGCCGCCGATCGGCCGGTGGACGACAGCCGCGACGCGAACCTTGGGTAGGGACGGTGGACGTACGCCGGCGGGGCTAGCCTGACCGCTGTGGGCGCCGCGAACCGGGTCTTTGCCGCACAGCTCGCCGGGCTGCCGGTCTTCGGGCCGGACGGCGAGCCGATCGGCAAGGTCCGCGACGTGGTCGCCGGGCTGCGCCTGGGCCGGCAGCCGCCACGTGTCTTCGGCATCGTCGTCGAGTTGGTGACCCGGCGCCGGATCTTCGTGCCGATGCTGCGGATCACCTCGATCGAGCCGAACGCCGTGGCGCTGGCCACGGGCTCGGTGAACCTCCGGCAGTTCCACCAGCGCCCAACCGAGATCCTGGTGGTCGGCCAGTTGCTGGACGCCCGGGTGGAGATCGTGGCGACCGGGGCGAGCGCGGTGCTGGTGGACGTCGCGATGGAGCAGAACCGCACCCGGGACTGGGTGGTCAGCCGGGTCGCCGTCCGGGAGCGCACCCGGCGGCTGGCCCGCCGAGGCCCGGTGCAGGTGCTGGACTGGGACGAGATCACCGGCCTCGGCCTCGCCGAGCTGTCCGGCCAGCCGCAGGGCGCGCAGCAGCTGCTCACCGTGTTCGACACGATGCGCGCGGTGGACGTCGCCGCCGCGCTGCGGGAACTGCCCAGCAAGCGGCGCTACGAGGTGGTCGACGCGCTGGACGACGAGCGGCTGGCGGACGTGATCGAGGAGCTGCCCGAGGACGACCAGAAGGACCTGCTGGGCCACCTTGGCGAGGACCGTGCCGCGGACATCCTCGAGGCGATGAACCCGGACGACGCCGCCGACCTGCTGGCCGAGCTGCCCGAAGGGGAGAAGTCCCGGCTGCTGGAGCTGATGGAGCCGGAGGAGTCGGCCCCGGTGAAGCGGCTGCTGGCCTACTCCTACGACACCGCGGGCGGGCTGATGACCCCGGAGCCGGTGGTGCTCACCCCGGACGCCACCATCGCCGAGGCGCTGGCCCGGGTGCGCAATGCCGACCTCACCCCGGCGCTGTCCAGCATGGTGTTCGTCTGCCGGCCGCCCTCGGCCACTCCCACCGGCCGCTACCTGGGCTGCGTGCACCTGCAGCGGCTACTCCGGGAGCCACCGTCGGACCTGGTCGCCGGGGCGCTGGACGTGGACCTCGCCCGGCTGCCGCCGACCGCGTCGCTGTCCGAGGTCACCCGCTACTTCGCCGCCTACAACCTGGTGTGCGCGCCGGTGGTGGACGAGGGCGACCACCTGCTCGGCGCGGTCACCGTGGACGACCTGCTGGACCACCTGCTGCCGGAGGACTGGCGGGAAGGCGGGCTGCGGGAGGTCGAGGAGATCACCGTCCAGGCCGGCGGTGAAACGGGATGAGGTCCGTCGAGCCGCAGGACCAGCGCACCTTCGTGCGGGGAGGAGCTAGCCGTGCCTGAGCTGCTGAACCGCCGCCGGCTGGACCAACCGCGCCAGCCGCGCCGCCTGACCGTCACCTACGACCCCGAGTCGTTCGGCCGGTTCTCCGAGCGCCTGGCCAGGTTCTTCGGTACCGGCAAGTACCTGTTCTGGCAGACCGTGGTGGTGCTGCTGTGGGTCGCGGTGAACCTGTCCGCGTTCAGCTTCCACTGGGACCCCTACCCGTTCATCCTGCTCAACCTGCTGTTCTCCACCCAGGCCGCGTACGCCGCCCCGCTGATCCTGCTGGCCCAGAACCGGCAGGACGACCGGGACCGGATCGCCCTGGAGGAGGACCGCAAGCGGGCCGCGCAGACCAAGGCGGACACCGAGTTCCTGGCCCGCGAGCTGGCCGCCCTCCGGCTGGCCATCGGCGAGGTGGCCACCCGCGACTACCTGCGCAGCGAGCTGGAGCGGCTGCGCAGCGACATCAGCGCGGCCAACGGCAAGCGCAAGCGCAAGGGCGGGTCGCGGCCACGCGCGGAGACGATCCGGGAGGACGCGCGCTGGGACGACGCGGAGCCGCATCCCGCCGAGTCCCGGTAGTCGGACGGACACTCCCAGTGGTCGCCTGGGCTGCCGCGCCTTGATCGGGGGACTCAGGCGTCGGCGTCGAACTCGAGGCGCGGCATCGGCGGCCCCTCGCTGAGCCGTTCACAGGTCTCACCGAGCCGTTTCAGCTCGTCGGAGTCCAGCGCGGCGACGAAGTGGCGGACGATCCCGGCCAGGTGCGTGCCGGACGCCTCGCGGAGCCGGTCGAGCCCCTGCTCGGTGAGGACCGCAACGACTCCCCTGCCGTCCCCGTCGGCGCGTTCCCTGGTCACCAGGCCGGCCTTCTCCAGGCGGTCGACCAGCCGGGTCACCCCGGACCGGGACAGCAGCACCGCGTCCGCCAACTCGGTCATCCGGAGCCGCCGTTCGGGCGCCTCCTCGAGCTGGACCAGCACGTCGTACGCGGCCAGGGACAGCCGTTGCTCGGTGACGAGTTCCGACTCGAGGGTACGGGTGAGTCGGGCGTGGGCCCGCAGGAAGGAACGCCACACGCCCAGCTCTGCCCGGGTGGGCAGTCGTGCAGTACCCGTGTCCGGCACGAGTCCCGATGTTACGCAGCGCGTCCATACCGATGCGCAGCGCCCCCAAAACCGTCCACCCATCGAGAGGTAACCGACCAGTAGCCTTCAGTCCGGCGTGCGGCCGTAGCATGTGGAGGGAGCGGCAAGCAAGGACCGGTCCCTGTTCCCAGAGACGCCTCGGAGCGCGATTCCGTGACCACGATGACCCCACCCACCGCAGAGGCCGTGCACAAGGCGCTGGCCACCGTCAAGGACCCGGAGATCCACAAGCCGATCACCGAACTGGACATGGTGAAGGACGTGTCGGTGTCCCCGGACGGCTCGGTGCTGGTCGAGGTGTACCTCACGGTCGCCGGCTGCCCGCTCCGCGACAAGATCACCAATGACGTGGCCGCGGCCGTGTCCGCGCTGCCCGGCGTGCGGAACGTCCGGGTCGAGCTGGACGTGATGAGCGACGAGCAGCGCACCGAGCTACGCCGCAAGCTGCGTGGTGACGCGGCCGAGCCGATCATCCCCTTCGCCCAGCCCGGCTCGCTGACCAGGGTGTACGCGGTCGCGTCCGGCAAGGGCGGGGTCGGCAAGTCCAGCGTGACGGTGAACCTGGCCGCCGCGATGGCCGAGCGCGGGCTGTCCGTCGGGGTGGTCGACGCCGACATCTACGGCCACTCCGTGCCGCGCATGCTCGGCGCCACCGGCAAGCCGACCAAGGTCGAGCAGATGATCATGCCGCCGCAGGCGCACGGCGTGAAGGTCATCTCGATCGGCATGTTCACCCCGGGTAACACCCCGGTGGTGTGGCGAGGGCCGATGCTGCACCGGGCGCTGCAGCAGTTCCTCGCCGACGTCTTCTGGGGCGACCTGGACGTGCTGCTGCTGGACCTGCCCCCGGGCACCGGGGACATCGCCATCTCGGTGGCCCAGCTGATCCCGAACGCGGAGATCCTGGTGGTCACCACGCCGCAGCAGGCCGCGGCCGAGGTCGCCGAGCGGGCCGGTGCGATCGCGCTGCAGACCCGGCAGCGGGTCGCCGGCGTGGTGGAGAACATGTCCTGGCTGGAGATGCCGGACGGCACCCGGATGGAGCTGTTCGGCTCCGGCGGCGGGCAGACCGTGGCGGAGTCGCTGTCCCGGTCGGTGGGCGCCGAGGTGCCGCTGCTCGGCCAGGTGCCGCTGGACTCGCGGCTGCGGGAGACCGGCGACTCCGGCACTCCGCTGGTGGTGACCGAACCGGACGCGCCGGCGGCCAAGGTGCTGCGCGGGGTGGCGGAGCGGCTTTCCACCCGGTCCCGCGGCCTGGCCGGCCGGCTGCTCTCGGTCAGCCCGGCAGGCCGCTGACCCCCGAAGTTCGGCGCGCTCAACGGCGTTTTGTGGCGCGTCGAACCCGGCATTCAGCGGGCTCAACGGGGTTGGCGTACGCGCCGAAATCCCCGTTCAGCGGGCTGAATGCGGGGTGGCGGGTCAGGGTCAGGGTCAGGTGGCGTCGGGGTCGAACGGCGGCCGCTCCCCCGGCAGCAGCGGGCGCTGCGGGGCCGGCATGGGCGTCGACACCGGCGGCGCCGGCGGCGCGCCGTAGCCGTTGGTGCCGTTCCTGGTCAGCGTGATCTCGCGGGGCAGATCGTTGATGTCCCCGAGCAGCTGCGAGGTGACCATCCGCCTCGGGTGGAACTCGCGCAGGCTGCGCAGGTCCTCCAGGGGCCGGCGCAGCTCGTCGAACTCCGGGCCGAGTTCGGAGCGGAGCTGCTGCTGGGCGCCGCTGGCGTACTGGCGGATCTGGCGGACCGTGCGGCCCAACCACGCGGCCGCTCCCGGCAACCGCTCCGGGCCGAGGATGAAGAGGCCGGCCACCGCGAGAACGAGAAGGTTTCCCCAACTGATGTCGAACACCGCGGCACCTCCATGCTGGCCAGCACCAACCAGGTTAGCGGGCCGACCGGCCTCCCGGTGAGGCCGTCCGGCGCGGAATCAGTCGGAGTGCAGGCTCACCTGCAGGGTGAGCTGGCGTCCCTGCCGGACCACCTGCACCGGCACCGTCTCGCCGATGTTGTGCTCCCGCACCACCACGACCAGTTCTTCGGCGTTGCGGATCGGACGGTCACCAACCTTGGTGATCACGTCGCCCTCCACGACGCCGGCCTGCGCCGCGGCGCCGCCCGCCTGGACGTTCTGCACCTGGGCGCCGTCGGAGGTGTTCGCCGACACCGACTTGGCGTTGACGCCCAGGTCGGCGTGCTTCACCTGGCCGTCCCGGATCAGGCCCTGGGCGATCCTGGCGGCCTGGTCCACCGGGATGGCGAAGCCCAGGCCGATGCTGCCGCCGCCGCTCTCCCCGCTGTTGAAGGTCTTGATCAACGAGTTGATGCCGACCAGCGCACCCGTGGTGTCCACCAGCGCGCCACCGGAGTTACCCGGGTTGATCGCCGCGTCGGTCTGGATGGCGTCGTAGGCGACCGGTGGGTCGCCGCCCTCGCCGGGCACCATCAGCGGCCGGTTGACCGCGCTGACGATGCCCTCGGTGACCGTGCTGGCCAGCCCGAGCGGCGAGCCGATGGCGATCACCGTGTCGCCCACCGCGAGATCCGCGGACCGGCCCAGCTTGACGACCACCGGGTTGCTTACCGCCACCTTGATCACCGCGAGGTCGGTCTTGGGGTCGCGGCCGACGATCGCGGCCGGGGCCCGGGTGCCGTCGGTGAACACCGCCTGGATGGACGCGTTCGGGTCCCGGGCGGCGGCGGACAGCACGTGGTTGTTGGTGAGCACGTAGCCCTTGCCGTCGATGACCACGCCTGAGCCGATGTCCCCGCCCTGGCCGGCGCGCACCTCGATGGACACCACCGCGGGCGACACCTGCCTGGCGATCGCGGCCACCGAACCGGGCGGCCGGTCCTTGGCCGAGGACACCTGGTTGATGGTCACCGACGAGTCGGTCAGCCCGCCGCCCGCCTTCGTCATCCCCCAGCCGATCAGCCCGCCGACCGCGCCGACCAGCAACGCCGCCGCGAACAGCGCCAGCAGCGCGGTCGGCTTCACCCGCCGGCCGAACAGCAGTTCGGGCACGCTCAGCAGCGGACCGGGCGACTCCGGTGGGCTGGCCCGCTCGCCGCGTTCCGCGTCCAGCGCGGGCGGGCCGAGCACCGCGCCCGCGCCCGGGTCACGCCACGGGTCCCGGCCGTCGTCGGCGGTCCAGAACGCCGGCTCGGTTCCCTCCGCCTCGGCGTGGCCGCCCGGCGGCCGCTGCAGCACCACGCCGTCCTGGCCGGGCGGCCGGCCGAACGCCTGGACGAGCGCGTCCGCCGGGGGCGGTGCGACCGGCCCGTGACGCCGCTCGGCGTCCTGCTCCGCCGTGCGGGGCGCGAAGGCCCCGGACACGCCGTCCGGGCGGCCGAACACCGCGGCCTGGCCCGGGTCGACCGGCGGCCGGTGCAGCGGGCGGGGCCCCAGCCGAGGACGACCGTTCTCGCCGCCGGAGGCCGGCGCGCCCGCCGCCGCCGCGTCGCGCCACTGCCGGCTGGTCGCGTCGCCGCCCGTCTCGGCGCCGTTCGCGTCCGGTCCCGGCTGGTCAGGGCTCCGGTTCGGCTGCTGACTCATCGCTCCCCGGTGGTCGGTGGCGTCATGGTTGCGGTCTCACCGCACGGGGCCGGTGCGAGGCGCATGGCCCCGGGACTGACCAGCCTGCCGGTTCACTAGTGAAGTTGGCGTAGCGCTCGCCTCGCCTGAAGTTCCGCGAGTTCGCGCGACCGCGATCGCGTCGCCATGGCGTACCAGACGCGCCCGGCTCATCTCCTGCGGCACGGCACCGCCCCACGACCCCGCGCACGCATGACGGAGCCCCCGACCGCCGCCGGCGGGCGGCTAGTTTCCGGTCCCGGGCGTGTCCGGGGAGAACGCGGAGGGAGTCGCGCCAGGGGTGTCGGTGAGCAGCGGGCGCAGCGCCGCCGGCGGGCCCACCAGATGCCGGTCCGCGGGATCGGCGTGACGCTGCGCCGCGAACGGCCGGCCGGGACGGGTGGCGACCGGCAGACCGGCCACCCGGGGTGCCGGCACACCGATTGGATGGCTCTCCGGGGCGACGGCCATGCCGCCCGCGCCGAAGGCGGACGCGGTCCCCAGGGCGGCGGGTGTGCTCGCCACGGTGGGCTCCTCCGGCTCACCGGCCGGCGCCGCGTTCGACGCGGGCGCGCTGGCCGGGGTAACCAGCGCCAGCGCGCCGAGGACGAGGCCGGACACCACGACACCGGCGCCCTGCACGGCGCGCCGGCCAGCGCTGCCGCCGCGCCGGTAACCGAGCACCGTGGACGCGTTGCCCAAGGGCTGCGAGGAGCCGATCACGCGCTGGTTCGGGCGGCCGGCCACGCGATCCGGCCGCTGCACGATGACCAGTTGACCGTCGTCGCTGACCGCGAGTTCGTCCGGGCCGCCGGGCAGGTCGACCCGCTCGGGAATCGATCGCAGGTTGGCGAGCAGGCCGGCGGGCAGGGTGGGCACGGCGGCGCTGCGCACCGCGGACCTCGCCTGCCGCTGCGCCGCGGCCTCCGCCGCGCAGGCCGGGCACCGCATCAGGTGCGTCGCGGCCCGCTCCCGGGCGATCGGGGACAACTCGCCGTCCACGAACGCCACGACCGCGTCGGGCAGCAGGTGCTGCTCGCCGAGGCTGAAACCGCGCCCTTCGGTCATGCGGTTTCCTCCGCGAGTTCCCGCGCGGCCTGACGGCCCCAGCACGCGCCACGGTCACCCTGGTGGCCGCGACTCCGAACGGCCACCGAGTCCTCCGCGAGTCCACGCGCGGCCGCGGTCGTGCCGCGACATGACACCGTCATGGGGACTCCTCCCGCGCACGTTGCCGCTGCCGACGCTCCAGGGCCGCCCGCAGGGCCTGCCGGCCCCGGTGAATCCTGCTCCGCACGGTGCCCAGCTTGACCCCCAGGGTGGCGCCGATCTCCTCGTAGGACAGCCCCTCCACGTCGCAGAGGACGACGGCCGCGCGGAACTCCGGAGGGAGCTCGTCCAGCGCGGCCTGCAGGTCGGGGTCGAGGTGGGTGGCCGAGTAGACCTGCTCCGGGCTGGGATTGTCGCCGGCCAGCCGGTCGGTGTCCTCCGGGAGGCCCTCCATCCGCAGCCGGGAGCGGCGCCGGGCCATGTCCAGGAACAGGTTCGTGGTGATCCGATGCAACCAGCCCTCGAAGGTGCCGGGCTTGTAGGACGCCAGCGATCGGAACACCCGGATGAACGTCTCCTGGGTGAGGTCCTCGGCGTCGTGCTGGTTACCGGTGAGTCGGAACGCCAGCCGGTAGACGCGGTCGGCATGCTCGCGCACGACCTCGTCCCACGAGGGTGGCGACCACGCCGCCTCGTCGATCGGGGCGACCGTCGTGCTCGCGGCAGCCGCGATGGACTCCGGCGAGGTCGACTGGGTGCGCATCCGAGTAACCCACCTCCTGGGCTGGTGTCTTCCCCTCAACGCGGAGCGCGGCCGGCTTGTTCCCGGTTTCCCACCCGGGTAGCGAAGGCCACGCCCACGCCCCCTACTCTGCTGCGCCCGGATATGTCCAGGGTGAGAGCCGGCTAAGAGCACCCTGAGAAACGCATGCGCGGCCGGTCACCGGCACGGGGTCACCGTTTCGACGCGTTCACCCCGATTCCGCCGGCGCGCGGTTAGCCTGCATGTTCGTGACGCCTGAAACGCCGATCGCGGCAGGGCCGGCGATTCGCGACTACGTCGAGGGCTTCCTCGCCGAGGACGACGTGCTGCGCGCGGCCCGGGCGAGGGGCCGGGAGCTGGGCTGCACGCCGATCGGCCCCGCCGGTGGCGCGGCGCTGCGCTTCCTGGCCGCCGCCTTGCAGGCCAGGGCCGTGGTGGAGGTCGGAACCGGGGCCGGGGTGAGCGGGCTGTGGCTGCTCCGCGGCATGGCCGCCGACGGCGTGCTCACCTCGATCGACGTGCAGCCCGAGCACCAGCGGGCGGCCCGGCAGGCATTCACCGCGGCCGGGTTCGGCGCCGGGCGCACCCGGCTGATCATGGGCCGCGCGCTGGACGTGCTGCCCCGGCTCACCGACGGCGGCTACGACCTGGTGTTCGTGGACGCGCTGAAGACCGAGTACCCGCGCTACGCCGAGCACGGCGTGCGGTTGCTGCGGCCAGGCGGCGTGATCGCGTTCGACAACGCGCTGTGGAGCGGCCGGGTGGTTGACCAGAGCGTGCGTGACCCGGACACGGCGGCCCTGCGCGAGGTGACCCATCTGGTCCGGGAGGACGACCGGCTGGCC
Source organism: Gandjariella thermophila (assembly GCF_005405885.1). Classification (GTDB taxonomy): domain Bacteria; phylum Actinomycetota; class Actinomycetes; order Mycobacteriales; family Pseudonocardiaceae; genus Gandjariella; species Gandjariella thermophila. Next base: position 176,885 of record NZ_BJFL01000005.1, on the reverse strand, counting down.
CCGGCGCTGCTGCCGGTGGGCGACGGCCTGCTGGTCGCCGCCAGGGTGGCCTAGCGGCTGGTCATGCGGCGCGGGCGTTCTTGCCGAGGATGACCACGCCGCCGGCGCTCACCGTGTACCGGCCGCGGTCGACCTCCGGGTCGATGCCGATCTTGCCGCCGTCCGCGACCACCACGTTCTTGTCCAGGATCGCGTGCCGCACCACCGCGCCCTTGCCGATCCGCACGCCCGGCATGAGCACGCTGCCCTCCACCCGCGCGCCGCTGTCCACCACCACGTCCGCGCTCACCACCGACTGGTGCACGGTGGCACCGGAGATGATCGAGCCGAGGCCGACGATCGAGTCCTCCGCGGTGCCGCCGTTGACGAACTTGGCCGGCGGCAGCGGTGGCGTGGCGGTGCGGATCGGCCACGCCTGGTTGTAGAGGTTGAACACGGGGTGCACGGACACCAGGTCCATATGCGCCTCGTAGTAGGCGTCCAGGGTCCCGACGTCGCGCCAGTAGCCGCGGTCCCGCTCGGTGGCGCCGGGCACGTCGTTGTCGTCGAAGTCGTAGACCGCCGCCTCGCCCCGCTCGACCAGCATGGGGATGATGTCGCCGCCCATGTCGTGGTCGGAGTCCGGGTTGGCCGCGTCCGCCCGCAGCGCGTCCAGCAGCACGTCGGTGCTGAACACGTAGTTGCCCATGGAGGCGAAGGTGACCTCCGGGTCGTCCGGCACATGCGGCGGCTCGGCGGGCTTCTCCAGGAAGCCGGTGATCCGGCCGGAGGTGTCGGAGTCGATGCAGCCGAACGCCTTGGCCTCGGCGCGGGGCACCCGGATACCGGCGACGGTCACCCCGGCGCCGCTCTCGATGTGCCTGGCCACCATCTGCGCCGGGTCCATCCGGTACACGTGGTCGGCGCCGAACACGACGATGTAGTCCGGGTTCTCGTCGTGCACCAGGTTCAGCGACTGGTAGATGGCGTCCGCGCTGCCGGTGTACCAGCGAGGTCCGAGCCGCTGCTGGGCCGGCACCGGGGTGATGTACTGCCCGAGCACGCTGGACAGCCGCCACGTGGTGGAGATGTGCCGGTCCAGCGAGTGGGACTTGTACTGGGTGAGCACGCACAGCCGCACGAAGCCGGCGTTGACCAGGTTGGACAGCACGAAGTCGATCAACCGGTAGTTGCCGCCGAACGGCACGGCCGGCTTGGCGCGGTCTGCGGTCAGGGGCCACAGTCGCTTGCCTTCGCCACCGGCGAGCACGATCCCCAGGACATGTGGCAGGCCCTTCACGATGTTCGACCCTATCCGGCGAATTCGGCTCGGGCCACCGGCGCACGCCCGCCAACCGCGGGGTGCCACCGTGTTTACCTGCCGGCCGGCGCCGCGCCGATCCGGCGGGATGTGTCACGGCGGGCGCACGGCTACCGTTCGGCGTTGTGCGTATCGGACTGCTCACCCGCGAGTACCCGCCCGAGGTCTACGGCGGAGCCGGCGTGCACGTCGGTTTCCTCGTCCCGCACCTGCGCGAGTTCGTCGATGTGGACGTGCACTGCTTCGGCGGCCCCCGCACCGACGCGCACTCGCACGCCCCGGCGGCCGGGTTGGAGCGGGCCAACGCCGCGCTGAGCACGCTGTCCGTGGACCTGTCCATGGTGGCCGGCGTGGCCGGCGTCGACCTGGTCCACTCGCACACCTGGTACGCGAACTTGGCCGGGCACCTGGCCAAGCTGCTGTACGGAGTGCCGCACGTGGTCACCGCGCACTCCCTGGAGCCGCGCCGGCCGTGGAAGGCCGAGCAACTCGGCGGCGGGTACCGGGTGTCATCCTGGGTGGAGCGCACCGCGTACGAGGCGGCCGACGCGGTCATCGCGGTCAGCGAGGGCATGCGGGCCGACGTGCTGAACTGCTACCCCGCCCTAGATCCGGCCCGGGTACACGTGGTGCGCAACGGCATCGACACCGCCGCCTACCACCCGGTCACCGAGACGGACGCGCTGGAACGGCTCGGTATCGACCCGGCCAGGCCCACGGTGGCCTTCGTCGGCCGGATCACCCGGCAGAAGGGCGTCGGTCACCTGATCGCCGCCGCGCACGGCATCGACCCGCGCGCCCAGGTGGTGCTGTGCGCGGGCGCCCCGGACACCCCGGAGATCGCCGAGGAGACCCGGGTGGCGGTGTCCGAACTGGCCGCCGCCCGCCCCGGAGTGTTCTGGATCCAGCGCATGCTGCAGCCGGCGGAACTGCGCCAGGTGCTCAGCCACGCCACGGTGTTCGTCTGCCCCTCGGTGTACGAGCCGCTGGGCATCGTCAACCTGGAGGCGATGGCCTGCGGCACCGCCGTGGTGGCCTCGGACGTGGGCGGGATTCCCGAGGTGGTCGAGGACGGCAGGACCGGGCTGCTGGTGCACCTCGACGAGCACGACACGGACGCCTACCGCGACGGCCTCGCGGACGCGGTGAACGAGTTGCTGGCCGACCCGGACCGGGCCGCCGTGATGGGTGAGGCCGGCCGGGAGCGGGCCGAGCGGGAGTTCTCCTGGTCCTCGGTGGCCGGGCGGACCGTCGCGGTCTACCGCTCGCTGCTGGGCAAGGACTCGCTGCGCGGCGAGGACCAGGGCTGAACCGCCGCGCGGGCCGGACCGCGGGCGGCCAGCACGGCGAGTGCGGCCAGCGCGAACCAGGCGCACACGAGGCCGACCAGGCCGAACCAGCCCCACGCCTGGTAAGCCTGGGTGCCCAGCCCGCCGCCGACGCTGCTACCCAGGTAGTACGCGGCCAGGTAGGTGCCGGACGCCTGGCCGCGGGCGGATTCCGGGGCCCGCGCGCCCACCCAGCCGCCGGCCACCGAGTGCGCGGCGAAGAAACCGGCGGTGACCAGCGCGAACCCGAGCATGAGCGGGGGCAGCCGGTCCGGCGCGGTCAGCACCGCGCCCAGCGCGGCGACGGCCAGCGCGGCCAGCAGCACCACCGGCCGGCCGCACCGGTCGGCCAGCCGCCCGGCGAGTGCGGAGCTGACCCCGCCGATCGCGTAGGCGAGGAAGACCAGTGAGGCCACCGCGGGCGGCAGGTCCAGCGGCGGCGCGGTGAGCCGGAACCCGGCCGCGTTGTAGAGCGCGACGAACGAACTCATCGCCAGCGCGCCGATCGCGTACTGGGCCAGCAGCACCCGGTCGGACAGCGCGGCGAGCAGGCCGGCCCCGGTGCGCCGCAGATGCTCCCCCAGGGTGCCGCCGGCCCGGGCCGCGGCGTCCGGCGGCAGCGCGCGGACCACGACGACCGCGCACACCGCGCCGAACACCCCGACCAGACCCACCGCAACGCGCCAGCCGAGCGGACCCGCGGCGATGCCCGCGACCAGCCGGCCGGCCATGCCGCCCGCGCTGTTGCCGGCCACCATGGCACCGATGGCCGCGCCCACCCCCGCCCCAGCGCGGGCGGCCGCCACCTGCTCGGCGAGGTAGGCCATGGCCACCGCGGGCAGCCCGGCGATGGCCACGCCCTGCACCACCCGCAGCAGGACCAGCACGCCGAAGCCGGGCGCGAAGGGCAACGCCAGGCCGAGCAGGGCGGCCAGTACCACCGACGTGACCATCACCGGCCGCCGGCCGACCACCTCGGAGAGCATGGCCACCGGAACAACCGCGAGCGCCAGCGCGCCGGTCGCCGCCCCCACGGCGATGGACGCGCCGCCGGGCCCGAGCCGGAACTCGGCGGCGAGCTGGGGCAGCACCGGCTGGGTGGCGTAGAGCAGAGCGAACACCGCGAACCCCGCGGCGGCGACCCCGACCACCATGCGCCGGGCATGCGGCAGCGCCGATGGTTGCGTAGCCGAAGTAATCGCCACGTGGTCGACGCTAGAAAACCCGAACCCATACGTCCAATACGGTTTTCTGGCAGTATTCATACTGTGACGCATGAGATGGCGGAAACCCTGGCCAGGGCCATCGCGCCGCGGCTGGCCGCGCTCCGCGCGCTGGCCCGGGAGCAGCACGTCACCCGGGCGGCGGACGCGCTGGGCGTGCCGCAGCCGACGGTCAGCCGGTGGCTGGCCGAGCTGGGCCGGGAACTGGGTGCGCCGGTGGTGGTCCGGGTGGGCCGCGGTGTGCGGCTGACCCGGGCCGGCGAACTGCTCGCGGACGCCGCCGAGGAAGCCATGGCGGCGGTGGAGGCGGGCTGCCGGCGCGCGGCCGAGGAGGCGGACCCGGAGCGCGGCCGGGTGGTGTTCGCGTTCCTGCACACCATGGGCGGAGTGCACGTGCCGGAGCTGCTGCGCGCCTTCCGCAAGCGCCACCCCGGAGTGCGGTTCACCCTGATGCAGGCCGCGCACGAGGAGATGCTCGGCCGGGTCCGGGCCGGCGCGGCCGACCTCGCGCTCACCTCACCGTTGCCGGCCGAGCCGGACCTGCGCGCCGCGCCGCTCTACCGGCAGCCGCTGGTGCTGGCCGTGCCGCGGCACCACGAGCTGGCCGGCCGGGACGGGGTCGCCGTCGCCGAGCTGGCCGGGGAACCGCTGGTCGGCATGAAGCCCGGCTACGGCCTCCGGCAGATCACCGACGAGCTGTGCGCCGCGGCGGGTTTCCGGCCCGCCCTCGGATTCGAGGGAGACGAGGTGGACACGGTGCGCGGCCTGGTCGCCGCCGGTCTCGGCGTCGCCCTGCTGCCCGCCGCCGAGCCGGCGCCGCCGGACGCGGTGGCGGAGGTGCCGCTGCGGCCCGCCGCGACCCGCACCGTCGGCCTGGTGTGGGCCGGCGGCCGCCCGTTGCCCCCGGCCGCCCGGCTGTTCCGCGACTTCGCGATCTCCCTCCGGCCGGCCGGCGGAGCGGCTCATGCGTAGGAGGCGGCGAGCTCCACCAGGGTGCGCGCGGCGAACCCGGTGCCAACCGGCACCACCTCGTCGTACGGGCGGTCGGCGCGGGCCGGTCCGGCGATGTCCAGGTGCGCCCAGGGCAGCCCGGCGGTGAACTCGCGCAGGAACAGCGCCGCGGTGATGCCGCCCGGTCCCGGCGGGGCCTGCCGCACGTCGGCGAGGTCGCCGCGGACGTCGTCGGCGTGCGCGTCGGCGAGCGGCATACGCCACCACGCCTCGCCCACCCGCTCGCCGGCCGCCGCGATCCGGGCGGCCAGGTCGTCGTCGGTGGCGAACAGCCCGCCGGTGCGCAGGCCGAGGGCCACCTTCATGGCTCCGGTCAGCGTGGCCACGTCGACCATCAGATCCGGGGCGTGCGCGTCGACCGCGTAGGCCAGTGCGTCGGCCAGCACCATCCGTCCCTCGGCGTCGGTGTTGGTCACCTCGGTGGTGGTGCCGCCGTAGTGCCGCACCACGTCGCCCGGCCGGTAGGCCGCGCCGGACAGGTGATTCTCCGCGCACGGCACCAGCCCGGTGACCCGAACCGGCAGCTTCAGCTCGGCGATCGCGCGCAGCGCGGCGATCACCGCGGCGCCGCCGGCCATGTCGGTGCGCATCAGGTGCATGCCGTCCGCCGGCTTCACCGAAATGCCGCCGGTGTCGAAGGTGATCCCCTTGCCGACCAGCACCAGGTGCGGCGCGCCGGCCCGCACCGACGGCGGCCGCCAGGTCAGCTCGACCAGCCGGGGCGGGCGGGCGGAACCGCCGCCGACCGCGAGCACGCCACCGAAGCCGTGCCCGGCCAGCCACCGCTCGTCCCGCACCTCGGCGGTGAGTCCGCGCACCCGGCCGGCGAGGTCGGCCGCGGTGTCCGCCAACCAGGCCGGGTCCTTGACGTTGGACGGCGTGTTGGCCAGGTCCCTGGCCAGCGAGGTGGCGGCGGCCAGCACGCGCGCCCTGGCCACCGCGTCGGCCAGCGCGGCGGCGTCGCTGCCCTCCGGGGCGACCAGGTGCACCCGGCGCAGCAGAGGCGGGTCGTCCGCACCGGACACCCGGTAGCGGTAACCGCCCAGTCCCAGGCCGAGGACCAGGCCGGCGACCCGGTCCGAATCGGCCTCCTCGGTGAGCGCGAGTTGCAGCGCGGTGGCGACCGGCCGGCCCGCCTCGTCGTCGGCGGCCGCCGCGGCCCGCACCGCCCGCACCAGCGCGGCTCCGGCCGCACGCCACTCGCCGGGACCGCCGTCACCCAGGCCGGCGACCCAGCGCACCCCGTCCCCGGGGATCGCGTGCACCTCGCCGCGCCGGCCGCGCACCTCGCCGTTCAACCACTCGGTAGGCAGCCGGTTTGCGCCCGGGCCGAACGTGACGGCACCGTCCGTGCCCGGGCTGGCGAGCACGGCCAGCGGGACGCCGGGCCGGATACGCCCGGCCACTTCGATCGCGGGTATCGGGCTCGGCACCGGCGGCACCGGGGTTTCCAACGGGGACCTCCTGGGCGAATCGACGTCAGTGCCTGTTCAGTGCCTGTTCTGCGAACGCGCCGCGATCACGCTCCGGTACTCGCCATCGCAGACCAGTCCAGTTCCGTCGCAGGCTGTCAACCCACGTGACGAGGCCCCGGCTCCGCGTGCGCGAAACCGGGGCCCGTGGGTCCAGGGTGACCGGTCGGGCCGACCCTCCCTGCGATGTGCGGCGGCCTTAGCTCGCGGCAGCCTTCAGGGCATCGCCCAGCTCGCTGGCCTCCTCCGCCGACATCTCGACGACGAGGCGCCCACCACCCTCGAGCGGGACGCGCATCACGATGCCCCGTCCCTCCTTGGTGACCTCGAGGGGACCGTCGCCGGTCCGGGGCTTCATGGCCGCCATAGCGTGCTCCCTCCGTCACTGTTCCCCACCCGGCATGCCTCCCAGCCTGCCGGTGTGCGGTTCCATTCTCCCCCATCCGGACTCGGCAGTGAAACCGAGCCGATCTTTTCGTGTCTTGCCGGCGAGGGCTCCGATTCAATTCCCACGCACTCCGCGAACCGAAGACTTAGCGGAACATGGTCACTTTCCCATCACCTCTCGGCGGCATGCCGCCTACGACACGTCCCGGATGGGTGGGACGGGTGGCTGGTAGGGACCGCGCCGGGGTGCCAGACTCGGCCGTCGTGCGAGCCCGTTCCGCCCTGTTCGACGTCTACGGCGGCCACCTGCGCCAGCGAGGCGGCGCCGCGACGATCGCCGCCCTGCTCCGGCTGCTCGAGCCGCTGGGGTTCGCCGCGCCCGCGGTGCGCACCGCGGTGTCCCGGACGGTCCGCCAGGGCTGGCTGACCCCCGTGCGGTTGGCCGAAGGGCCCGGCTACGCGCTCACCCCGCGGGCCGAGCGACGGCTGGACGAGGCCGCCGCGCGGATCTACCGCACCCGTCCCTCCACCTGGGACGGTCGCTGGCACCTGGTGCTGCTGGTGTCCACACCCGGCCGGGCCGAGCGGGAGCGGCTGACCGGGTCGCTGCGGCTACTCGGCTACGGGTCGCTGAACCCGACCACCTGGGTGGCGCTCCGGCCGGCGGCCGAACTGGCCGACGTGCTCGCCGCCGAGGGGGTGACCGCACGCACCTTCCACGCCGAGCACGACGGCGACGACGCCGAACTGGCCGCGACCGCCTGGGATCTGCACGCGCTGGGCCGGGACTACGCGGACTTCGTCGCCGAGTGGCGGCCGGTGATGTCCGCGGTGGACGGCGACTGCCCGGCGGAGGCGTTCGCCGCGTCGCAGCGGCTGCTGCACGCCTGGCGGAAGTTCCTCTTCCGCGACCCGGGCCTACCCACCCAACTCCTGCCGCCGGACTGGCCGGGATTGGCCGCGGCGGAGTTCTTCGACCACCACACCGCTCGGCTGGCCGACCCGGCCAACGAGTTCGTGGACGACTGCCTGGCCGGGGCCAGCGCGGCGTCCACCGCATGACCCGGTACCGCGCGCGCGGTACCGCGATCCCACGGAGGTGCTCGTTGTCCACTGAGGACGCCCTGATCGTCGAGGACGCCGACGGCGTGCGGACGTTCACCCTCAACCGCCCCGACTCGTTCAACTCGCTGACCCTCCAACTCAAGGAGGACCTACTCGGCGCGCTGCGCGACGCGGCGGAGGAACCGAAGGTACGGGCCGTCGTGCTCACCGGGGCGGGCCGCGCTTTCTGTGCCGGCCAGGACCTCAAGGAGCACGTCGGCCTGCTGCAGGCGAACGACCCCGCGCCGCTTTCCACCGTGGAGAAGCACTACAACCCGCTGATCCGGACGGTCACCGGGATGCCCAAGCCGGTGATCGCGGCGGTCAACGGCACCGCGGCCGGCGCCGGAGCCTCCCTGGCCTACGCCTGCGACCTGCGGATCGCGGCGCGGTCGGCGAAGTTCCTGATGGCGTTCGCCAACGTCGGGTTGACCGCGGACTCGGGTGCGTCGTGGACGCTGCCCCGGCTGATCGGCTACGGGCGGGCCATGCAGATGCTGCTGCTCGCCCAGCCGGTGGAGGCGGAGGAGGCGCTGCGCATCGGCATGGTCAACCAGGTCGTGCCGGACGGCGAGGCGCTGGCCACCGCTCAGGCGCTGGCGGCCCGGATGGCCGCGGGCCCGACCACCGCGTACGCCAAGATCAAGGAGGCGATGCTGGCCGCGGCGTCCGCCGAGTTGGACGGCGCGCTCGCGGTGGAGGCCAGGACCCAGGCCGAGGCGGGGCAGACCGCCGACCACCGGGAGGCCGTCGAGGCGTTCGTGGCCAAGCGGCCGCCGTCGTTCACCGGCCGCTGACGGTCACCGGCCACCGGCCCGCCAGCAGCCCACCAGGTGATCGTCCACCATGCCGGTGGCCTGCATAAGCGCGTAGCAGGTGGTGGGGCCGACGTAGACGAAGCCGCGGCGCTTGAGTTCCTTGGCCATCGCGGTGGACTGGGGTGTGACGGCCGGCACGGCACCCAGCGTGCGCGGCCGCGGCCGGCCCTCCGGGTCCGGCGCGAACGACCAGAGCAGTTCGTCCAGTGGTCGGTCCAGGTCCGTCACGGCGCGGGCATTGCGCACCGACGCCTCGATCTTCGCCCGGTTGCGGATGATCGAGGCGTCGGTGAGCAGCCGCTCGACATCCCGCTCGTCGAACCGGGCCATCGCGGCCGGGTCGAAACCGGCGAACGCCCTGCGGAACGCCTCCCGCTTGCGCAGGATGGTCAGCCAGGACAGCCCGGACTGGAACGCCTCCAGGCACAGCCGCTCGAACAGCGCGGCCTCGCCGCGCAGCGGCACGCCCCACTCGTCGTCGTGGTAGGCGGCGTAGTCCGGGGTCGAGCCGCCCCACGCGCACCGCGTACGACCGTCCTCCCCGACGACCAGGCCGGCCGCCGCCTCGGCGACACCGTCGGTCACGACGCCCTCCCTTGTCGCTGCTCGACACGCGGATTGGCAAGCCTTCCTGCAGGTACGAGCGGCGTCAGGGTGCGCTCTCCCGGTGATGGCGCCGGTAGGGGTCCTCCCCCGCGGAGGCCGGCACGGCGGAGGCGGGCCGTCCCCCGTTGGTGGGCTCGCCAAGTTGCCGTTCCAACTCGGCCACCCTGCTCCGCAGCGCGCCCACCTCACCGGCCAGCCGCTCCAGCGCCCAGTCGACCTCGGACATGCGGTAACCGCGCAGCGCGATCTGGAACTTCAGGCCACGGACATGCTCCGGCCGGATGTCCGAGGCGGGCAGCCGGGTCGGCGAGGCACCCGGCGGCAGCGGGGCCATCTCCTCCCCCCGGCCGAACACCGCGGAGACGAGCAGGAACACCACGCCGGCCACGAGCACCATGACGACGAGGTAGATCAGCACGGTGGTCACACCCGCGATCGTGGCACGACCGGCCGCCGAAGGGCAGCCGGCGGGTCCGGCAAACGCCGAACGATCGGACCTGGTCGGGGGATCACGGCAGGGTCGGGGTCCGGTCGGCGCCGAGCACGCCGTCGATCACCCCGGCGAACTGCCGCCACGCGGTTCGCTCGCTGGCCAGCGCCTGCCGCCCGGCCGGGGTGAGCCGGTACACCCGCCGCCTTCGCCCGGACTCCACGCTCCACTCGCTGGTCAGGTGCCCGATGCTCTCCAGTCGGCGCAGTGCGGGGTAGACCGTGCCGGTGGGCAGGTCGAGCGCCCCGCCGCTGCGGGCCTGGAGCGCCTCGATAATCGCGTAACCGTGCAGGTCCCGGCCGTCGAGAGTGGCCAGGAGTAACGCGTCCAGATGTCCCCGCAAGGCGTCCGATTTCACCCGGGCGAGTGTACTGACTCATACATACGGACGAGTAGAACTGCTACGCGTCCGAACCGCCCGGTTACCGGAACGCAGCCATCGGCGCCGCCACCCCCGGTGCGGCGCCGGTTGGTGGCGGGCCGCCGCCCGGCAGGCCCGGGCGGCGTACCGGGCACGCCCGCCCGCCCACGGCCCGTGGTCCGAGCGGCGCCTTCCCCTGTCACGGACCGGTGAGCCAGGACACAGCGTCTTGCTACTGGCCGGTAACAAACCGTTCACTGTGCGCCACCCCACGGTTGCGGCGGCTCAGCGAGGAGGCGACGTGCGTAGGTTGGCGACGGCATTGCTGGTCATGGCGATCTCGGTGTTCGGTGTCTGCGTGGCGGCCCCGTCGGCGGCCGCGGCGCCCGGGTTCACCGTGCGCGACACGACCATCCCCGGCGACGGCGGGACCCCGTTACGGGCGCGGGTGGTCCAGCCGACCGGCCGGGGCGCCGGTCCGTTCCCGCTCCTGGTGCTTCCGACGCCGTGGGGCACTCCCAACCTCGCCTACGTGGGCGCGGCGGCGCGGCTGGCCTACGAGTCCGGGTACGTGGTCGTCGCCTACACCGACCGGGGATTCTTCGGTTCGGGCGGGCAGATCGAGGTGGCCGGGCCGCAGGACATCGCGGACGCCCGGCAGGTGATCGACTGGGCGCTGCGCAACACCCCGGCCGATGAGCACCGGATCGGCATGGCCGGGATGTCCTACGGCGCCGGGATCAGCCTGCTCACCGCCGCCGCGGACCGGAGGGTGCGCGCGGTCGCCGCGATGAGCGGCTGGGCCGACCTCGGCCGCTCCATCTACCCGAACCAGACGGTCAACCGGCAGGGCGTCGAGGTGCTGCTGGACCTGGCGCACCTGACCGGGCGGCCCGGCGCGGACCTGCGCCGGATGGAGGCGGACTACCACAGCGACAACACCCCGGACGCCGTGTCGCTGACCCCGCAGCGGTCGGTGGCCACCAAGGTCGCCGCGCTGAACGCCAACCGGCCCGCGGTGCTGATGGCCAACGCCTTCGAGGACTCCTTCTTCGCGCCCAGCCAGATGACCGACTTCTTCGGCCGGCTGACCGTGCCGAAGCAGCTCATGCTCTCCCCCGGCGACCACGTCAGCCAGGAACTGTTCGGCGCGGCCGGGCTGCCCAACGAGATCTGGGACGCGGTGGCCAACTGGTTCGACCACTACCTGCGCGGCCTGCCCACCGACCTGGGCGCCCCGGTGAAGATCAGGTCGGCCGACGGCGGCGGCTGGCGGTCGTTCCCGGACTGGGCGTCCGCCTCGACCGGCGCCCTCGGCTACTACCTGGGCGGCCCGGGCACGGCGGCGCGTGTTCCGGACACCGCCGCGCTCACCACCCGGCCGGCCACCGGCTGGCGGCAGCGGATCGACGCCGGCCGGGACACCACCGCGGACAGCGGCACCGCGTTCATCTCCGGCGTGCTGCAGGGCTGGCTGAACCGGCCGGTCGGCGTGTGGACGCCGGGCGTGAACCGGGCCGACGCCGCGGTCTGGGCGGGGCCGGCGCTGGCCACCGGCACCACGGTGCTCGGCGTGCCGCGGCTGCACCTGACCGTCACCCCGTCGGCGCCGACCACCTCGCTGTTCGCCTACCTCTACGACGTCGACGCCGCCGGTCAGGGTGCGCTGATCAGCCACCAGCCGGTGACCCTGCGCGACGTCACCCCGAACCGGCCGAGGATGGTGGACCTCGTCCTGGAGCCGATCTCCTGGGACGTGCCGGCCGGGCATCACCTGGAACTGGTGGTGGACACCGTGGACCCCCGCTACCGGAGCGCCAGCCGTCCGGGCAGCACGGTGACCTTCGGCTCGCCGGAGAACGACCCTGCCTGGCTGCGGGTACCGACCGGCTGAACCCTCAGGACCGCGGAGCGCACGCGTCCAGCGCGGCGTCCACCTCGCTGACCACGGTGAGCGCCGCCAGCGAGGCGTCCGATGCGAAGCCGCGGTCGCGCAACTCCCGCACCCACGCCAGCAGCCCGGACCAGTGCCCCTCCACGTCCAGCAGCACCACCGGCCGGTCGTGCATCCGCAGGTAGCGGGACGTCCACATCTCGAACAGCTCCTCGCAGGTGCCGAGCCCGCCCGGGAGCGCGAGGAACGCGCTCGCGTGCGCGTCCATCAATTCCTTGCGCTCCCGCATGGTCTCCACCACCAGGAGTTCGTCCGCGTCCCGGTCGGCGATCTCCGGGGCGACCAGCGCCCGGGGAATCACCCCGACGGTGCGCCCGCCGTTCTCCCGGACGGCACGCGCGAGCGCGCCCATCATGGACGTCCGGCCGCCGCCCCAGACCAGCGACCAGCCGCGCTCCGCGATGCCCTTGCCCACCGCCTCGGCCAGGTCCAGATACTGCCGCGGGACCGTGGCGAATGATCCACAGTAGACGCACACCGCGTACGTGCCCGCTGCCTGTCCCCGAACGCGCCCCGGGATCCCGTACTCGTCACCGGGGGAACCGCCGATGCTGGAGCCGGCCGTCAATGCGTCTCCTCCCAGGCGCGGTAGGCGTCCTCGACCATGCGCACCGCCTCGTCGACGTCGTCGGTGACGTGCACCAGGCGGAGGTCGAACTCGCTGAGCTTCCCACCGGCATGGACCACGTCCCGCAGCCAGGAGTACAGACCGTCCCAATAGGACCGTCCGAACAGGATGACCGGGAACTTGGTGACCTTCTTGGTCTGCACCAGGGTGAGCGACTCGAACAGCTCGTCCAGCGTGCCGAACCCGCCGGGCAGGCAGATGAACGCCTGCGCGTACTTGATGAACATGGTCTTGCGGGCGAAGAAGTACCGGAAGTTCAGCCCGAGATCCACCCACGGGTTCAGGCCCTGCTCGAACGGCAACTCGATGCCCAGCCCGATGGACAGCCCGCCCGCCTCCGAGCAGCCGCGGTTGACCGCCTCCATCGCGCCCGGGCCGCCACCGGTGATCACCGCGAACCCGGCCCTGGCCAGTGCCGCGCCGATCTCCTGGCCGAGGGCGTACTCGGGGTGGTCGCGCGGGGTGCGGGCGGAGCCGAACACGGTCACCGCCCTGGGCACCTCGGCCAGCGCACCGAACCCCTCGACGAACTCGGCCTGGATGCGCAGTACCCGCCACGGGTCGGTGTGCACCCAGTCGGAGGGGCCGCGGGAGTCCAGCAACCGCTGGTCGGTGGTGGTCGCCTCGACCCGCGCGGCCCGGCGGAGCACGACGGGGCCGCGCCGCTTCTCCATCGGGAACTCGTCGGGTTCCTGGTCGGGCTCGGGCTGCTGCGCGGTCACGCCGACGAGTGTAGGGCGCGGTTCCGCGTGCCGAAGGTCAACACCAGACCGTTGGGTGGCGGTTTGGAAACCGTTTAACCCCGACGGCCTACCCGCCGGGAACGCGGCGACCGGCGGCCGCACGCCCGACTGGTCAGCGCAGCATGCCGGCTGGTCAGGCGAGGAACCGGCGCAGCACGTCCGCGCAGTGCCGGATCTGCTGGACCGGCACATGCTCCTCGCGGGTGTGCGACAGGGTGGGGTCGCCGGGGCCGAAGTTGACCGCCGGCATGCCCAGCGCCGCGAACCGGGCCACGTCGGTCCACCCCAGCTTGGCCACCGGACGCCCACCCGAGGCGTCCACCAGTTCCTTGGCCGCCGGCGTGGTCAACCGGGGCGGCGCCGGCGGCGACAGGTCGACCACGGTGAGCTGGTAGCCGGTGAACACCTCGCGCAGGTGTGCCTCGGCAAGCTCCGGCGAGCGGTCCGGGGCGAACCGGTGGTTCACGGTGAGCACGCACTCGTCCGGCACCACGTTGCCGGCCACCCCGCCGGCGATGCGCACCGCCTGCAGGCCCTCCCGGTAGGTGCAGCCGTCGATGTCGACGTCCCTCGGCTGGTACTCCGCCAGCCGGCGCAGCGCCTCGCCCATCGCGTGGATCGCGTTGCTGCCCATCCACGCACGCGCGGTGTGCGCGCGCTTGCCGGTGGCCCGCAGCTCGACCCGGATGCTGCCCTGGCAGCCGGCCTCCACCACGCCGTTCGACGGCTCGCACACGATGGCCAGGTCGCCATGCAGCCACTCGGGCAGCTCCCGCTCGATCCGGCCCAGCCCGTTGCGTGCCGCGTCGACCTCCTCGCAGTCGTAGAACACGAAGGTCAGGTCGTGGTTCGGAGCTTCGGTGGTGGCCGCCAGGTGCAGCATCACCGCGACGCCGCCCTTCATGTCCACGCTGCCGCGGCCGTGCAGCAGGGCGGCCGGACCCGAGCCGGTGCGCCGGTGCGGGAGGTTGTCCTCTACCGGGACGGTGTCCAGGTGCCCGGCCAGCACCACCCGGCTGGGCCGGCCGAGCCGGGTGCGGGCGAGCACGGCGTTGCCGGAGCGGACCAGCTCCAGGTGCGGGGCCTGCTCGCGGAGGGCCAGCTCCACGGCGTCGGCCAGCTCCGCCTCCTCACCGGACACGCTGGCCACGTCCACCAGCGCGGCGGTCAGCTCGACGGGATCGGCGGTGAGATCCAGAGCCACGGTCACAACGGCACGTTACCCGGCGCGGCGTGGCGGCCCGAGTTCGGTGGCGTGGCCGGCGGTTGCCTTCCATCACCGAGCCCTGGCGACGCGATCGCGGCGCGCGTTCCGGGGCAGGCTACGGTGGGTCCCGTGCCGATCGATCCAGCGGGCGGGCGATCCATGCGGCCGGTGTGGCTGGCCGGTGTGGCCCTGCTCGTCCTGCTGGCCGGGTGTGCCGGCGGCTCTCGTAGCGGCACTCCCGCGCCGCCCACCACCGCCGACGCGACCGCGCTGCGGGTCAAGGTGCACGCGCTGGAAGCCGACCAGTGCCAGCGCGTGGACGCGCGCACCGTCTACCCGGAGTGCGGGCGGTACGTGACCGAGGTCGCCGGCACGGTGGGCACCCTGCGCAGCCAGCTCAGCGGGCAGCCGGCAGCCGGCGACGCGCTGGCCCGGTTGCAGTCCGGCGTGTCCGCGTACCAGAGCCGCGGCTGCGACGGTCCGGCCGCGCCCGCGGACGAGTGCGCCGCCGCGTTGACCACGCTGCGCACCGCGCTCGCCCAGGCCGGCAGCGCCCTGCCGGGCGGCTGAGCGTTTCTGCCTGGTGGGAACACTGCCCGACCCGCGCGGGGCCCCGGCCACCGCGGCCGGCTACGGTGGGGGACCGTGAGCAGCGCACCCGTGGACTTCGACCCGCACGGCACCGGCGCATACGGCGCCGGCCTGGCCACCGTGAGCGCCGACGGCACCGTACTGGACACCTGGTTCCCCGCCCCGCAACTGGGCGACCCGCCCACCGTGGGCACGCACCGGCTCTCCGAGCAGGAGGCGGCGGAGGCACTCGGCCCGGACGTGGCCATGCTGGTCGGCGGCGACATGGACCGCGGCGTCGAGGTGATCGCGGTGCGCACCGGGATCGGCAAGCTCGCCGAGGCACCGATTGACGCGCACGACATCTACCTGCGGCTGCACCTGCTCTCGCACCGCCTGGTCCGGCCGCACGGGGCGAACCTGGACGGCGTCTTCGGCCTGCTGTCCAACGTGGTGTGGACCAACCACGGGCCGTGCTCGGTCGACGGGTTCGAGCGGACCCGGCTGCGGCTGCGCGCCCGCGGCCAGGTCACCGTGTACGGAGTGGACAAGTTCCCGCGGATGGTCGACTACGTGCTGCCGAGCGGGGTGCGCATCGGCGACGCGGACCGGGTCCGGCTGGGCGCCCACCTCGCCTCCGGCACCACGGTGATGCACGAGGGCTTCGTCAACTTCAACGCCGGCACGCTAGGTGCGTCCATGGTGGAGGGTCGGATCTCGGCCGGCGTCGTGCTCGGCGACGGCTCCGACCTCGGCGGCGGCGCGTCGATCATGGGCACCCTCTCCGGCGGCGGCAAGGAGGTCATCTCGGTCGGCCAGCGCTGCCTGATCGGCGCCAACGCCGGCGTCGGCATCTCGCTGGGCGACGACTGCGTGGTCGAGGCCGGCCTGTACGTCACCGCCGGCACCAAGGTCGCCCTGCCGGACGGCCGGGTGGTCAAGGCACGCGAGCTGTCCGGGTCCTCCGGCCTGCTGTTGCGCCGCAACTCCCAGACCGGCGCCGTCGAAGTCGTCCCCCGCACCGGCGGCGGCGTCGAACTCAACGCCGCCCTGCACGCCAACGACTGATCCTCGCACGCTGGCCACCGCCGTCAGCGGGGCAGCCCTGGTCGCCCCGCCGGCTACGCGGCACGCGCAGAGCGCCGGGTGGGAGACCAGCATCCCCTTGGCGAGGTCACCGGCGTCGCCGCCACCTGTGCGAGCAGAAATCCGGGAACCGAGAAGGTGTTGGCGTGCTGGGTGGAGTCATATGATCAGTGCACCACGCCTGTTCTCGGCGAGGTGTACATCGTAGGCGGCCACCGTGTGTGAAGGTGATCCGCCACACCAGCCGGTGGACCGGGATACGCGGTGAGGTCAACGCCGGGTCAGCGGGCAGACGGCCGAGTGAGGCGAGGGACGTTGGCCACTCCACGTTCGACAGCGGTTCACCTACTATTCGCCCGATGGCGCGCAGCAGTCGGCAGGAATCACCGCCCCAGGACGACCTACCACCGGTTCCACGGCTGGTCCGCGACGCCCTGCGGGTGCGGTTCGCCGCGCTGCGCGAGCACGAGGCCGGCACCCGTTCCGGCGCCGACCCGGAGGACCTGCACCAGATGCGGGTGGCGGTGCGCAGGATGCGGGCGGTGCTGGCCGCCGCCGGTGACGCGGTGGACCGCCGGTGGGCGGACGAGCTGCGGGCCGAGCTGCGCTGGCTGGGCCAGGTGCTCGGCCCGGTGCGCGACTTGGACGTGCTGATCGGGCGGCTGCGCGCGGAGTCGGCGGACTTCACCGACGACGAGCGGCACGCGGTCGAGGCGCTGCTGCGCGGGTTGACCCGGAAACGGCGGGCGGCGCGGCAGCGGCTGCTGCGGGCACTGCGCAGCCGGCGGTACGCCGACCTGCTGGCCGCGCTGGACAAGGCCGTGGAGGCCGGCCCGCCGGCGGCCCCGGTCGACGTGGCCCCGCTGGACCTGGTGCGCCGGCCGTACCGCAAGGCGCTCCGGCAGGTGCGCAAGGTCGACGAGGACGGCAGTGACGAGGCGCTGCACGCGCTGCGCATCCGCGGCAAGCGGCTACGCTACGCCGCCGAGCTGATCGAGCCGGACCAGGGCCGGCCGGTGCGCAAGCTGGTCAAGGCGGTCACCGTGTTGCAGGACGTGCTCGGCGAGCACCAGGACGCCGCGGTCGCCGAGAAGACCGTACGCGAGCTGGCCACGGCGGAGGACTCCGACGGGGACGCGCACCTGGCCTTCGTCGCGGGCCGGCTCGCCGAGCGGGAGCGGGCCCGCCGGGCGGCGTACCGGAATCGCTGGCCGGCCGCCTGGCAGGAGGTCGACCGCCGGGCCAGGAAGCTGCTCTCCACCCGCTGAACTCGCGTTCAGCGGGCTCGACGGGGGTTCGCGGACGCCGCGAAACGCCGTTCAGCCCGCTCAATGCGGGTAGCGGGACGCGGGTAGCGGGTCAGACCCGGGCGTGGGCCAGGCGATCGGCGGCGGCGGAGACCCGCTCGTCCGTGGCGGTCAGCGCGACGCGCACGTGCCGCTCGCCGGCGGGCCCGTAGAACGTACCGGGGGCGACCAGCACGCCGCGCTCCGCGAACCAGGCCACGCTGTCCCAGGCGTTCTCACCGCGAGTGGCCCACAGGTACAGCCCGCCCTCGGAGTGGTGCACGTCGAAGCCGGCGGCGGCCAGCGCGGCGCGCAGCACGTCGCGGCGTCCGGCGTACCGGCTCCGCTGCGCGGCCACGTGCTCGTCGTCGGTGAGCGCCGCAGTCATCGCCGACTGCACCGGCCGGGGCACCATCATCCCGGCGTGCTTGCGCACCTCCAGCAGCCGGGACACCAGCCCGGGGTCACCGGTGACGAAGCCGGCGCGGTAGCCGGCCAGGCTGGACGACTTGGACAGCGAGTGCACCGCGAGCAGGCCGTCCAACCGTCCCCCGGACACCGCCGGATGCAGCACGGACACCGGCTGGGTGTCCCAGCCCAGGCCGAGGTAGCACTCGTCGGAGGCGACCAGCGCGCCGACCTCGCGGGCGGCGGCCACCGCCTCGGCCAACGCCAGCGCGGGCAGTACCCGGCCGGTCGGGTTGGACGGCGAGTTCAGCCACACCAGCGCGGTACCCGGCGGCGGTCGCTCGCCGTCGGCGAGCCGGACCACCTCGGCCCCGGCCAGCCGAGCACCCACCTCGTAGGTGGGGTAGGCGAGTTCGGGGATGGCCACGATGTCGCCGGGCCGCACCGCGAGCAGCGTGGGCAGCCAGGCGACGAGTTCCTTCGAGCCGATGGTCGGCAGCACCGCGTCCGGGTCGAGCCCGGTCACTCCGAACCGCCGGGCAAGGGCGGCGACCGCCGCCTCGCGCAGCGCCGGGGTGCCGTGCGTGGCCGGGTAGCCGGGCTCGTTGGACGCGGCGGCGAGGGCGTCGCGCAGCACGCCGGGCACGGGATCGACCGGTGTGCCCACGGAGAGGTTGACCACCCCGCCGGGGTGCTCCCGTGCCCGCGCAGCGTGATCGGCCAGCAGATCCCACGGGAAGTCGGGGAGCTGCCGGCCGCTCCGCCCGATGGTCACTCGCCCTGTGGCGGCAGCGCCGCGACGAGCGGCACGTCCGAGTGGATCTTGCCGACCTTGGACGCGCCCCCCGGCGAACCGAGCTCGTTGAAGAAGTCCGCGTTCGCCTTGGTGTAGTCCTTCCACTGGTCCGGGACGTCGTCCTCGTAGTAGATGGCCTCCACCGGGCAAACCGGCTCGCAGGCACCGCAGTCCACGCACTCGTCGGGGTGGATGTAAAGCATCCGCTCGCCCTCGTAGATGCAGTCGACCGGGCACTCCTCAATGCATGCCTTGTCCAGCACGTCGACGCAGGGCTCGGCGATCACATAGGTCACTGCGCTCTCCTGCTCCTCATCACCAGTCCAGCCGCGCCAGCGGCAGGTAACGCGGCACGCGACAGTATCTCTCGCCCCCCTTGAGGGGTACGCAGCCGGTGCCGGAGTTCACACCTCCGCACCTCACCACGCCAGGCAGACTGCCCGCGTGGACGACGTTACCCGGTTGGAGCACCTCTGCGCGGACGCCTGGCCGGCACTCGCCGACGAGCCGCTGGGCCAGTGGCGCATGCGTGCGGCCGGCGGCTTCACGGCCGCGCGAACAGCACCCTGACCACCGGGAACCAGACGTTCCCGGGCGGGAGGCGCTGCGCGGGACGGTCCGGTTCGCGGCGGACCACGGCATCCGGCCGACCGCGCACGTGGTCGTCGGCTTGGCCGCCGAGGACATCGTGGGCGGGGGCCGGCTGGGCGCGCGCCGGTACGCGCCGCAGGTCGCCACGCACAACATCCCGGCGCTGCGGCTCTACACCCGGCTGGGCGGCGTGGAGCACCACCGCTACCGCTACTGGATTCCGCGCCCCTGACCGCGCCGCACCGGCCGGAACGTTCAGGCGCCGGTCCGGGTCCCGACGCCCGGTCGCCGCGCCGCGTCGTGGTCCGCGGCGCGCTGGGCGGCCGCCTGCTGGGCGCGACCCATCTCGCCGCCGAGCACCACGGCGGCGGGCAGCGCGCCGCCGGCCAGCAGCAGCAGCGCCCGCCAGTCGCCGACCAGCACGGCGTCGCCACCCGGGCCGAAGAAGCCGAACACCAGCACGGTGGCCAGCCACGCGGCCAGCGGGGCCCCGGCGACCGGGAGGCGAGGCGCCAGCCGCGCCGCGGTGCGCACCAGCAGCGGGGTACCGACCGCGGCCAGCACCGCGGTGGCCGGGAACGGCACGCCCCCGAGGTCGGGCAGCAGCGCGCCGTCGAACCGCAGCGGCAGGAAGAACAACTCCACCACCGCGGACACCGCAGCGTCGACGACCAGCAGCGCGAGCACCGGCCACCGGACCCATGTCGCGCGGGCGGGCGCCGCGCCGTCTCCCGGCCCGGTCACATGCCCAGCCCGCCGAACAGGTCGGTCTCCGCGCCGTCGGCCGGACCGCGGGCCAGCACGTAGTACTCGTGGTCCACCACCGGCTGCGCGATCCCGTTGGACAGCGCGTAGCTGGCCACCCCCTCGCCGCCGCGCCACACGCTGATCTGCGTGGCGTGCGCCTGCAGCGCGCCGAGCTTGGCCTGCAGGTGCGCGGAGATGTCCACCGCGGTGGTGATCTTCTCGTCCTCGGTGACCGGCAGTTCGCCGGGCTCGGGCAGCCGGAACGGCAGGCCGTCGACCGCGGCCAGCTTGGCCACGCCCTCCTCGACCGCCCGCCGCGAGGTCACCGCGTGGAACACCCGCGCGACGTCCGGCACGTTCGCGGCGGCGGCCATGGTGATCTGGTGCGCCCGGATGTGGTCCGGGTGGCCGTAGCCGCCGTTGGCGTCGTAGCTGACCACCACCTGCGGCCGCACCTCGCGCAGCACCGCCGCCAGCTCGGCCACCTGCTCCTCCAGCGGGCCGGCGGCGAACGCCCTGGGCCGGGTGTTGGCCGGCGACCCGGCCATGCCGGAGTCCCGCCACCGGCCGATGCCGCCCAGGTAACGGTGGTCGGTGATACCCAGCGCGGCACAGGCTGATCGCAGCTCGCCCACGCGGTAGCCGCCGAGCTGGTCCGCCGCGTCCGCGGCCAGCTCCCGGAGGCTGCCCGGGATGATCTCGCCCTCCTCGCCCAGCGTGCAGGTCACCACGGTGACGTGGTAGCCCTGCGCGGCATAGCGGGCGATGGTGCCGCCGGTCCACAGGCTCTCGTCGTCGGGGTGCGCGTGCACCAGCATCAACCGAGGCGGAGCGGTCAGTGTCACCCGCTCAGCGTAGAACCCGGCCAGCCCTCCGATGTCACCCATCCCGATCAACGAGTGCCAAGATCACACCCGAGAGGAGTTCACAGGATGGACAGTTCCTCGGCGAAGTGGCAGGCGGACAGCGCGCCGGAGGAGGTGCGGCGGATCAGCTTCGGCTCCTCGGTGGCGCAGATGTCCTGGGCCTTCCAGCAGCGGGTGCGGAACCGGCAGCCGGACGGCGGGTTCACCGGGCTCGGCACGTCCCCGGTGAGCACGATCCGTTCCCTGCGGCGCTCCGCCTTCGGGTCCGGCACCGGCACCGCGGACAGCAGCGCCTGCGTGTACGGGTGGCTCGGCCGGCGGTAGATGTCGTTCTGCGAGCCGATCTCGACGATCTTGCCCAGGTACATCACCGCGACCCGGTCGGAGATGTGCCGGACCACGGACAGGTCGTGCGCCACGAACAGGTAGGCCAGCCCGAACCGCTCCTGCAGCTCCTCCAGCAGGTTGACCACGCCCGCCTGCACGGAGACGTCCAGCGCGGACACCGGCTCGTCCAGCACCACCAGCCGCGGGTTGACGGCCAGCGCCCTGGCGATGCCGATGCGCTGCCGCTGCCCGCCGGAGAACTCGTGCGGGTACCGGTTGCGGTGCTCCGGGTTCAGGCCGACCAGTTCCATCAGCTCGTTGACCCGGGACTGGATGGCGCGCTCGTCCGAGCCGCCGTGGATGCGCAGCGGCTCGGCGATGATGTTGTTGACCTGCCAGCGCGGGTCCAGCGACGCGTACGGGTCCTGGAAGACCATCTGCATGTCCCGCCGGAACGGGCGCAGCGCCCGGTTGCCCAGCGTGGTCAGCTCGTGGCCGTCGAACTTCACCGAGCCCGAGGTGGGCTTGTGCAACTGCAGCACCGCGCGCCCCGTGGTGGACTTGCCGCAGCCGGACTCGCCGACCAGGCCCAGGGTTTCCCCGGCGGCCAGGTCGAAGCTGACCCCGGACACCGCGTGCACCTGCCCGACGGTGCGCGGGATGATCCCGTTGCCGCGCACCGGGAAGGTCTTCACCAGGTCCCTGACCTGGAGCAGCGGCGCCACGCGCGGCTGCTCGGCTGAGGCCCGCTCGGGACTGTCGACCGTGGTGCTCATGCTGTGCTCTCCGTGAGTGTGCGCGCGACCGTGAGGCGGCTCATGAAGCCTCCTCTTCCTCGGCGTCGCCGTCCGCGGAGGTGTCCGCCTCGTCCACGGTGATCTCCTGGTGGGCGAACAGGCGGGACGGCGCTTCGATGGTGGCCAGGTGGTCGGAGCGATGGCAGCGGGCGAAGTGCCCGGCCCGGTCGGTTTCCAGCAGTTCGGGCTCGACCTCGCGGCACCTGTCGACCACCAGCGGGCAGCGCGGCGAGAACGGGCAGCCCGGCGGCAGGTTGACCAGCGACGGGGGCGCGCCCTTGATCGGGGTGAGCCGCTTGCCCACCAGGCTGGGGTTGGGAATCGAGCCGAGCAGGCCGACCGTGTAGGGCATCCGGGGCAGGTCGAACACCTCGTCGACCGGCCCGGACTCCACCACGGTCCCGCCGTACATCACCTGCACCCGGTTGACCATGCCGGCCACCACGCCGAGGTCGTGGGTGATCATTACGATGGCCGAGTCCATCTCGTCCCGGATGCGCAGCAGGGTGTCCAGGATCTGCGCCTGCACGGTGACGTCCAGGGCGGTGGTGGGCTCGTCCGCGATGATCACGTCGGGATCGTTGATGATCGACATGGCGATCACCGCGCGCTGCCGCATGCCGCCGGAGAACTCGTGCGGGTACTGCGCGGCCCTGCGGTCCGGCTGCGGGATGCCGACCAGTTCCAGCGCCTCCACGGCCTTTGTCCACGCCGCCTTCCTGGACACGTCGTGGTGCGCCCGGTACGCCTCGGCGAGCTGCCAGCCCACCGAGAAAACCGGGTTGAGCGACGTCATCGGGTCCTGGAAGATCATGGCGATGGAGTTGCCGCGCAGCGACCGCATCTGCTTGTAGGACAGCCCCACCAGTTCCCGGCCTCGGTAGCGGATGGAGCCGGTGATCCGCGCCGTCCTGGGCAGCAGGCCCATGACCGCCATCGAGGAGACGGACTTGCCGGAGCCGGACTCGCCGACGATGCCCAGCACGTCCCTCGGGCGCAGGGTGAACGACACGTTGCGCACCGCGTGCACCACGCCGTCGTCGGTGGGGAAATCCACGGACAGGTTCTCCACCCGCAGCAGCACGTCGGAGTCTTCCGTGGGCGCGCTGCCGGAGGCCGGCCGGGTCACTGTCTCCGCCATCAGGCACGCACCTTCGTCTGTCGGGGGTCGAACGCGTCGCGCAGGCCGTCACCGATGAAGTTCACGCACAGCGAGATCAACACGATGATCACGAACGGCCACCAGAACAGCCACGGCCGCTCCAGGATCTGCGAGTAGTTCGTGTTGAGGATCAGGCCGAGCGAGGTGTCCGGGATGTGCACGCCGAGTCCGATGAAGGACAGCGCCGCCTCCTGGAGCACGGCCAGCGCGATGGTCAGCGTGGCGTTCACCGTGATGGTGCCGATCATGTTCGGCACCAGGTGCCGGAAGATGATGTGCCCGGTGCCCGCGCCGGCCGCCCGGGACGCCTCGATGTACTCGCGCTGGGCGAGGGACAGCGTCTCGCCCCGGGTGATCCGGGCGATCTGCATCCAGTTCCACAGCGCCAGCACGAGCGCCACCATGTACCAGCTACCGCCGAGCCGGTTCACCAGCAGCGCGGCCGCGGCGATCTGCGGGAAGATCAGGAACAGGTCGGCCAGCCGCATCAACCCGGTGTCCATGATGCCGCGCAGGTATCCGGACAGCGCGCCGAGGACGACGCCGATCGCGGTGGACACGATCGCCACCACGAACGCGATCAGCAGGGACAGTTGGGTGCCCCGGAGCACCTGGGCGAACATGTCGTTGCCGACCTGATTGGTGCCCATCGGGTGGTCGGGGCTGGGCTTCAGGTAGCCGCCGCTGGAGGTGTCCCAGAAGGTGTACTTCCAGAAGGCCGGCACCACGAAGGCGAGCACCACCAGCAGCACGAGCACGCTGAGGCTGGCCATCGCCAGCCGGTGCCGCAGGAACCGGCCGAGGATCACTCGGCTCTGCTTGCGGGCCTTCGTGTCGAAGTCGTGCCGGCCGACCTCCCCGGGCTGCGGCCCGTGGGACTCGACGGCGGTCGTCTCCGGGGACGACATGAGCGGGCTAGCCAAGGCGGATCCTCGGGTCAAGGAAGCCGTACATGATGTCGGCTATCAGGTTGAACACGATGATCAGGGTGGCGGTGACCACCAGGAACCCCATCAGCATGTTGGGGTCGTACTGGGTCACGGCGTCGATGAGCACGGTGCCCATGCCGTGCCAGCCGAACACGGTCTCGGTGACGATGGCCCCGGTGAACGCGGCACCGAAGTTCAGCGAGAAGTACGTGGTCACCGGGATGAGCGCGTTGCGGAAGGCGTGCCGGAAGATGACCCGCCCCTGGGACAGGCCCTTCGCCCGCGCCGTCCGCACGTAGTCCATGCCCATCGTCTCCAGCATCGACGCCCGCTGGAACCGGCTGTAGGCGGCGAAGCTGATCAACATGATGCTCAGCGTCGGCAGCAGGAAGGTGCCGGTGTACTGGACGATCTGGTTGCCGACCGAGCCGGAGAAGCCGCCGGTGGGCGGGCCGGCCGTGGTCAGCCAGCGCTTCAGCCCCCACGACACCAGCACGTTGTTGAACTGGATGCCGTAGTTCTTCAGCACGATGGCGACGCAGAAGATCGGCATGGAGAACATGAGGAACGCCGCGCTGGTGGCGATGTAGTCGAAGATCGAGTACTGGCGCACCGCGGCGAGCACGCCCACCGCGACGCCCAGGATCAGCGCGATGATCTCCGCGCCGACCACCAGCCGGACGGTCACCCACAGCGACTGGGTGACCACGTCGAACACGCTGGCCTGCGCCTGGCCGAGGGCGAGGCTGACGCCCCAGTCACCGCGGACGAAGTGGATGAGCCACTGCCAGTACCGGACGAAGATGTTCTGGTCCAGCCCCAGCGCGTGCCGCGCGTTCTCCACGACCTCCTTGGTCACGCCCGGCTTGGACGCCAGCGCGGCCACCGGATCGCCCGAACTCGCGACCAGCACGAACGCCGCGAAGGTCCCCACCAGCAGGATGGGAATGGATATCAGCAGGCGGCGGATGACGTAGCGAAACACGGATCATTCTCCTACCAGGTCCCGTTGCGGGTGGACGGGACCGACCTCGGGCGGGGTGCGGTACCACCCCGACCCGTGATGGAGCGGTCTCCCGCTTCGGCAGGACAACGTACCTCGGCGGGCGCCCGGTGGCGGGCCGGGTGGGCCGGGACTGGTCCCCCCCGGCCCGCCACGGACGGGTGACCTCACGGGCGGTCGCGGGGCGAACCGTCAACCCCGTCACCCCATGACTGTCAGGACGTCTTCTGCCACTCGTTGGCGTCCCACAGGGCGCCGTTGTACGACTGGTAGTAGACCCCCTTCATGCCCTGCGCGAAGGCCCACTGGTTCGGCGTGTTGAACAGCGGGAGGGTGCCGTAGGTCTCCGAGATCGCCTTCTCCGCCTGCTGATAGTACGGGATTGCGGCTTCCTGGCTGGTCTGCGCCAGCGCCTGGGTGAACGCCTGGTCCGCCGCTGGCGCGGTCAGGCCCTGCCAGTTCTGCCCGCCGCCGGTCTTGTACACCGAGATGGACGAGGACTTGAACGGAGCCTGCGACCAGGCGAACAGCGCCACGTCGTACTGGCCGGCGCTGACCGGGCCGTTCAGGAAGTTCGGGTCGGTCTTGTCGGCGATGTCGAACCCGGCCGCCTTGCACTCGCTCTGGATGAGCTGCACGGTCTGGGTCCGGCGCGGGATGTCGGTGTGGCTGATCGAGAAGGCCAGCCGCTGGCCGTTCTTGGTGGCCACGCCGTCCGGCCCGAACTGCCAGCCGGCCGCCTGCAGGGTCTGCTTGGCCTGGTTGGCGTTGCCGGTGGACTTGTCCGAGTAGTTGTCCGGAAGGCCCTGCTCACCTGGGAAGAACATCAGGGCGCCGGCCGGCTTCGCGTCCGACTCGATCGGCTTGATCAGCTTGTCCACCAGTTCGTTGCGGTTGACGCACTGGAAGAACGCCTTCCGCACCGCCTCGTCCTGGAACAGCGGGTTCTTGAAGTTCAGGTCGAGGTGCTCGAAGGACAGGCCCGGGGTGGCCGCGTAGGTCACGCCCTGCGAGGACAGGCTCTTCAACTTGTCCGAGCCGTTGGCGTCCGGCTGCGCGGAGAACTGGACCTGCACCTCGTTGTTCTGCAGCGCCTGGGCCTGGGCGACCAGGTCACGCGCCCACTTCACGGTGATCTTGGCCGGGCCACCGGGGTTGCCCCACCACTTGGGGTTGCGCACCAGAGTGATCGACTGGTTCTGCACCCAGCCGTCGATCACGTACGGCCCGTCCGAGAGGTCGATCGACTTGTCGAATCCCTTCCAGCCATTGTTCCAGAAGTCGGCGGCCTTCTTGAGCTGGTCCGGCGGGCTGGTCGGGGTCAGCTTGGTGATGTCGGCGATCCCGGTCTTCTGCTCGACGATGTGCGCCGGCAGCAGGTTGTTCGAGGTGATGTCGAACAGCGACTTCCAGTCCGAGAACGGCGAGGTGAACACCGTGGTCACCGTCTTACCGTTGTCGGAGCAGGTGGGCGCCTGCATCTGCTCGTAGCCGGTGGTCGACGCGGTGCTGAAGTCCTTGGCCGCGCCGTTGTTGGACAGCCACGCGAGGTAGAAGTCCTTGCAGTCGACGGGCACGCCGTCCGACCACACCGCCTTGGGGTTGATCTTCCAGACGATGGTCTGCGGGTTCTGGTTGGTGACCTCGACCGAGTCCATCAGGTCCTTGTTCAGGATCACCTTGTTGTTGCCGTCCAGCATGAACGGC
Source organism: Gandjariella thermophila (assembly GCF_005405885.1). Lineage (GTDB taxonomy): Bacteria > Actinomycetota > Actinomycetes > Mycobacteriales > Pseudonocardiaceae > Gandjariella > Gandjariella thermophila. Next base: position 149,978 of record NZ_BJFL01000005.1, on the reverse strand, counting down.
GACTGCAGCGTGGCGACGTTGATGAAGCTGTTGTAGCTGTTGGACGCGTCAGCCGTGCCGTTGTTGTAGGAATTCCACGGCTTGTCCGTGATCACGCTGATGGTGTCGTTGCTCTGCGGCACCTGGGGGGCCGAGTACGCGCCGTTCTTCTCCCCCTGCGCTGTCGCCCAACTCTTGACGTCGCCGGTCGGAGCGCCGTTGCCGCCACCGCCGCCACCGCCGCACGCGCTCAGCGCGAGCGCGGCCGCCGCGGACAGGGCGAACCCGGCGAATGCCTTGGATCTCCTCATCAACACGTGCCCTCCTAGCACAGGGCGGGCGCCGACTGGTCGGACCGGCGTCCACCCGGAATCTGTCGCACGCCACGTGAGCCTTCGACGGACACGCGCGCTGCCCCCGGAAACGTAGAAAGCGGGTGGCTGCGCGGTCATCGGGAGAAGAGCGATCGTGACCAAAGGGTGACAAGGCGGTAGCGGAGCGCAACCTCCCGGTTACCGGCCGGGAGCGTTCGTCAACCGAACAACCAGAATACTGTGAAGGAAGGTGTGATGAACGGGCAAAAAAAGACGGTCAGACGGTGACCGGTCCGGAGCGCTTGCGCGGTCCGGTGCGGCGGTCGCCACATCCGAGGACCCGTTTCCCGCGTGCCCGGTGCTCGCCTGCCCGTTCCGGCACGCTCACCGCAGCGATCGCGGGCTGGTCATCGCCGGTACGTCGATTCCGCAACAGGCGTCAGTGCCTGTTCCTGAACGCGCGCCGCGATCGCGTCGCCGGGGCACGGCAGGGACATGACACTCCAGTCATGCCTGACAGGGCACCCCGCCCCCGCGATCGGGGCTTCGCCCCGGCGCGTTCCCGTGCTCGTCATCGCAGGTCCGTCCCGTTCCGGAACAGGCTGTCAGTGTTTCGCCCGCTGCCAGACCGAGGCGTTACCGAACGGGCCGGTGAACGGTGCTCCCGCCGTGGGGCCGGACACCTCCGACCGCACCGCCAACTCGTCGGCGGGCTGGAACAGCGGGATGGCCACCGACTGCTGCCAGAGCACCGGCTCCACCGCGGCCAGGGCGTCGGGCAGCGGTAGCCGCCCGGTCAGCGCGCCGTCGATGGCCGGTTGGATGGTGGGGTCGCAGAACCCGGCCGGGTTGCCGGGCAGCGGCTTGGCGCCGTCCGGGGTGGGCGGCGGGCAGCCGAACTGGGAGGCGAGCACGGTGGCCGGGTCACCCCCGACCGGTTCCGGCACTACCGCGATGTCCACCCCGCCGTCCGGCGCGGCACCGCTGGCCGCCGCGGCGCCGGCCAGCGAGGTGTCGTAGAGCTGGTCCGGGCTCGGCGTGGCGACCTTGGCGTCGATGCCCGCCGCGGTGAGCTGGCGCTGTACCTGGCCGGCGAGGTCGACCAGTTGCGGGCGGTCCGCGGGCGCGCCGATCACCAGGCTGAGCGGCCGGCCGTCCCGCATCCAGGCGCCGGCCAGCCTGGTGTAGCCGGCCTCAGTGAGCAGCCGGTCCACGGTGGCCGGATCGGGATGGGCCGGCGCACCGCCGCTGGGCATGGTCGGCGCGTAGCCCGGCCGGGACGGCGGCAGCACGTGCGCGTCGGCGCGAAGGCGCGCGGCCGGGCCGTTGCCGGTGCCGGCGGCGATCAGCGAGTCCCGGTCCAGGGCCGCGGCCACCGCGCCGCGCACCCGCGCATCGGCCAGCCGGGGGCTCGCCGGCCGGAGCAGCAGTTGCACCAGGTCGCCCCGCGGCACCGTGTCGAGTTGCACCACGCCGGCAAGCTGGTGCAGCAGCGCGTCGGTCGCGCCGTCCGCGCGGAGCAGGGCGACCTGGTCGTCGCCGCTGCGCAGCGCGGCCACCATGCCGGGCGCGTCGGACTTGCGCAGCACGATCCGGTCCAGCGCGGCCGGCCGGTCCCACCATCGGTCGTTGCGTTCCAGCGTGATCTCACCGCGGTCCCGGTCCAGCTGCTTGATCGCGAACGGGCCGCCGGTGGCCGGGAAGTTTTCCGCGAGCGCGCTGGTCCAGCCGCCGGGCGCGTCCTTGAGCAGGTGCGCTGGCAGCAGGTTGCCGAACAGCGAACGCCACCCGGGGTAGGGCTTGCTGAAGGTGACCACCACGGTCTTGCCGCCGTCCCGGGAGCTGATGTCGGAGATCAGCCGGTAGCCGGCCGGGTCGACCACGCCCGGCTGGCTGCGCATCTGCTGCCACAGGTAGACGAAGTCCTCGGCGGCGATCGGCGCGTAGTCCGACCAGGACGCCTCCCGGCGGATGGTGTAGGTGACCGTGTACGGCTCGGCACTGGTCACCTCGGCGGAGACCATCAACGTCCGGTCGAGCCGCGGCGAGCCGTCGGCGGCCGGGCGGAACACCGAGGGCAGCATCAGGTCGGACAGCGCGGTCGTGGTGGCGGACTGGTCGGCGAGGGTGTGCGGGTTGTAGCCGCCGGTGACGCCGTCCACGCCGACGATCACCTCGGCGGTGTCCACCGGCCGGGGTGTCGTGGTGGTGGTCTTGGGGTTGACCAGCGGCGGTGGCGGCGGTGTGCTGGCGCACCCGGTCAGCCCGGCGATCCCGGCCAGCAGCAGCGGGATCAGCCGGGAGGCACCACGCCGGGCCCACCAGGCCACGCCTGAGACCTCCTCACCGTCTTCGCGCATCCAGCGGCGTCGCGCGTCCCGCGCGGCGCCGCACCGAGCGTGCCAGAACGTCCCGGGGCGGCCGCGCACGGTTCCCCTTCGCCGCCCCGCTGGGGTGACGTCCGACGGGCCGGGATGGTTCCGCCGCCCGCTCAGCGGCCGATCATCTCCGCCGCGGTCAACGTGCCCGGTCGCGGGCCCTGGCCCTGGAACGTTCCTTGGCCCGCTGCGCGCCCTCCAGGGTGACCTTACGCACCCGGATGACCGTGGGGGCCACCTCGACACACTCGTCCACCGCGCAGAACTCCAGCGCCTCCTCCAGACCGAGCCTGCGCGGCCGGGCCAACCGCTCCAGCTCGTCCGCTGTGGACGAACGCATGTTGGTGAGCTTCTTCTCCCGGCAGATGTTGACCTCGAGGTCCTCCGCGCGCGGGTTCTCGCCAACCACCATGCCCTCGTAGACCTCGGCACCGGGCGCCACGAAGAAGGTGCCCCGGTCGGCGAGCTGGAGCAGCGCGTAGCTGGTCGCGCTGCCCGCGCGGTCGGCGACCAGCGAACCGCTGCGGCGGGTGCGCAGCTCGCCCGCCCACGGCTGGTAGCCCTCGAACACATGGTGCGCGATGCCGGCGCCCCTGGTCTCGGTGAGGAACTCGGTGCGGAAGCCGATCAGCCCGCGCGCCGGGATCACGTACTCCAGCCGCACCCGGCCGGTGCCGTGGCCGCCCATGTGCTCCATGCGTCCCTTGCGCCCGGCCAGCAACTGGGTGACCGCGCCGAGGTACTCCTCGGGCACGTCCACGGTGAGCCGCTCGAACGGTTCGCACAGCGTGCCGTCGATCGTCCTGGTCACCACGTCCGGCTTGCCCACAGTCAGCTCGAAGCCCTCCCGCCGCATGGTCTCCACCAGCACGGCCAAGGCCAGCTCGCCGCGGCCCTGCACCTCCCAGGTGTCCGGGCGGTCGGCGGGCAGCACCCGGATGCTCACGTTGCCGACCAGCTCCGCGTCCAGCCGGCTCTTCAGCAGCCGGGCGGTCAGTTTGGTGCCGCCACCCCTGCCGGCCAGCGGCGAGGTGTTGATCCCGATGGTCATCGAGATGGCCGGCTCGTCCACGGTGATCCGCGGCAGCGGGACCGGCTCGTCCGGGTCGGCGAGGGTGTCACCGATGGTGATGTCCGGGATACCGGCGATGGCGACCAGGTCACCGGCCTCGGCCTGCTCGGCGGCGACCCGCTCCAGTGCCTCGGTCATCATCAGCTCGGTGATCCGGACCCGTTCCACCGTGCCGTCGGCCCGGCACCAGCCCACCGTCTGCCCCTTGCGCAGCCGGCCGGCGTGCAGCCGGCACAGCGCGATCCGGCCCAGGAAGCTGGACGAGTCGAGGTTGGTGACCAGCGCCTGCAGCGGCGCGTCCGGGTCGCCGGTGGGCGCGGGCACGTGCGACAGCAGCACGTCGAACAGCGGGTCGAGGTTGTCCGAGTCGGGCAGTTCGCCGTCCGCGGGCTGGTGCGGGCTGGCCCGCCCGGCACGCGCCGACGCGTACAGCACCGGCAGGTCGAGCACGGAGTCGTCCGCGCCGACCTCGGTGGCCAGGTCGAGCAGCAGGTCCTGGGTCTCGTCGACGACCTCGGAGATCCGCGCGTCCGGCCGGTCCACCTTGTTCACCACGAGCACCACCGGCAGCGCGGCGGCGAGCGCCTTGCGGAGCACGAAGCGGGTCTGCGGCAGCGGGCCCTCGCTCGCGTCCACCAGCAGCAGCACACCGTCCACCATGGACAGTCCGCGCTCCACCTCGCCGCCGAAGTCGGCGTGGCCGGGGGTGTCCACCACGTTGATGGTCACCGGGCCGTCCGGTGTCCGCCGGCGTACCGCGGTGTTCTTGGCGAGGATGGTGATGCCCTTCTCGCGTTCCAGGTCGCCCGAGTCGAGCACCCGGTCTATCGGCTCGGCGCGGGCGGAGAACGCCCCCGACTGCCGCAGCATGGCGTCGACCAGCGTGGTCTTGCCGTGGTCGACGTGCGCGACGATCGCGACGTTGCGCAGGTCGGTTCTGACAGTGCCGGGCGGGGTAGTGGCGAGCGCGGTGGCCGTGGGCACGCGAAGGCTCCTGGGTGCTGGCGAAAGGCTGGGGACGGCCACACTCGCGGCCGGACACAGCCTAACCGGCGACGGTCCGTATCCGGCCGCTTTCCGGACGGCGGGCCCGGTGACCTGGACCTCACCTAAAGAGGGCGACGGCCTGCGGCGGCTGGCGCATCGCGACGGCTGGCGCATCGCGGCAGCCGGGGTACTGCGGCGCCAGATGTACCGCGGCGCCAGATGTACTGCGGTGCCGCCTTGTTTCCGCGCGCACGGCCCGTCGGTGTTCGTCACGCGCCGGACGGGGGCCGTCAGGACGGTGTCTCGGACAGCGGCTCCCGTAGCGTGGCCAGTTCGGGTGCGGTCCTGGTGGCCCGGAACTCGATCACCTCGTACCGGGCGAGCTCCCCCATGGCGAACGGATCGGTGGCCAGAATGGCGTCCAGCTTCATCCGGGACATCGGCCGGGCGACGATCACCCCACCGGTCCTCGGGTTGCGGCGCCCGGACACCAGGAAGTAGCCGGCCTCGTACTGCCTGGTCAGCCAGTCGACGTGGTCGGGCAGCGCGCGGTCGATATCCGCCGGCGGCGCCGTGTAGGTCAGCAGTACGACGTACATGTCTCGACGGTAGACCCGGCGGCCCGCGCGCCGTCGACGGTCGGTGGTCCCGGCCCGGCCCGGTGACGGCTCCGTACCCCGGCACGGCGGCGCCCCAGACGGCTCGGACCGAGCCGCGGACCGCCGGCCGGCACCGGCCGCCGCCGTCCGGGTGGTCGGCGCCGCCGGCCAGGAGGGTCGCGGGCACCGCCGGCCGGTGGCGGGCACCGCCGGCCGGTCCGGAGGCATCGCTGGGCCGTCCGGTGGGCGGCGTGCGCTGGTGGCAGGGCCTCAGCGCAGTAACGCGCGAAGCGCCGGGAGGAGCGCGCGGTCGGCGTCCAGCCAATCCAGCTCGGCCAGCTCACCGGCGGTCACCCAGCGCACAGCCCGGTGTTCCAGGGCGGCCGGTTCCGCCGCGCCCACCACCTCGGCGGCATACACCCGCAGCAGCAGGTCGCCGGGTAGCGGCAGGTCCGGCCCGACCGGACCGCCGATCCACACGTCAACCCCGAGTTCCTCGCGGCACTCACGGGTCAGCGCGGCCGCGTCCGGCTCTCCGTCCTCCACCCGGCCACCCGGCAGCTCCCAGCGGCCCGCGTCGCGCCGCGGATAGCGGCGCTGCTGGGCGAGAAGCCAGCCGTCCCGCACGATCGCGGCGCCGACCACGACCGGCGCGGATGCCCAGCGCGGCGCACCGTCGCGGAGCGCCGCGGTCCGGGCAGCGAGCAGGCGCCGCACCGGTCGGCGCAGCAGCCGGCCAGCGAGCGCACCGGACGGGCCACCCGTGACGAGGAAGCGCACCGTACCGGCCGCCAGCACGCCGCCCGCCGTCTCCACCAACTCCGTGCACAGCTCGAACGTGCGCAGCGGACCACCGATGGCGGTGACCGCGAAGCCCGCCGTACCTGCGCGCACGACCCGCAGCGGGATCGGCACCCGCGGCCCGCGCGGCGCGACCGGCAGGGAAAGCCGCAGCTCGTCGCCGACCGCGAGCACGCGGCCGGCGCCCCGGGTGCGGCGCACCCAGCAGCCGGCCCGGGCTGCGCTGCCAGCGAAGAGCTCGGCGTCCAGCGCGGCGGCCGCCACGGCCCGGGCGGACGCCGGCACGAACACGGTGTCGCGCAGCGTGGTCACCCGGACGATCCTGCCCGCCCGCCGCGACATGCCCGCCGGCGCCCCGCACCACACCAGCCCCGCACCACACCAGCCCCGCACCACACCAGCCCCGCACCACACCAGCCCCGCACCACACCAGCCGCGTGCCACGCCAGCCCGCACCACGCCAGCCGCTTGCCACATCCCGCCGTGCACGCAGGGGCCCGTGCCACCCAGGGGCCCACTGTCGCGCAGGGCCGCGGCGAGCACCGGCGCACCGCCGGTCGGCCCGGTGACCGGTGGTGCCGGTGGCTCAGCAGGCGGCACGCCAGCGCACCTCGAAGCGAGCACCTCCCTCCGGTGAGTCGCCGACCCGAACCGTCCCCCTCCGACGCCGGACCACCTCGGCGACCAGCGCCAGCCCGAGCCCGAAGCCGCCGGTGGCCCGGCCGCGGTCGTCCTGCACCCGGTAGAACCGGTCGAACACCCGGGTGCGGTGCTCGGCCGGCACCCCCGGCCCGTCGTCGTCCACGACCAGCCGCACCTGCCGCCCGGCCGGCAGCACGGCCACCCGGACCAGCGCGCGGGCATGGCGGACCGCGTTGCGTAGCAGGTTGTCCAGCACCAGGGTGGCGTCGCCGCGGCTGGCCAGCGCCCACGCGGTCGAGGTGGGCGCGTCCAGCACGACCCGGGGCGGGCCGGGCGGCAGCCGGCCGACGGCCGCCTCGGCGGCGACGACCAGGTCGACCGGCTCGGCCGGCGGCAGCTCACCCGCGTCCGACCTGGCCAGCACGAGCAGGTGATCCACCAGTGTGGACATCCGCTGCGACTCCTCCACCACGGCCTTGAGGACCTCCTGGCTGAACTCCGGATCGGGGTGCGCGACGGCGACCTCGGTCTGCGCCCGGATGGAGGCAATCGGGGAGCGCAACTCGTGCGCGGCGTCCCCGGTGAACCGGCGCAGCCGCTCGGTGGCGTCGTCCCGCCGGGCCAGCAGGTTGTTCAGCGCCTCGGCCAGCGCCCGCAGCTCGTCCTTGGCGGCCGGCACGGGCAGTCGCCGTCCGGGTGGCAGCGCCCCGGCGGCGGCCCGCATGCGCTCCACCGGGTAGAGCGACCAGCTGACCACGAACCAGGTGGCGACGCCGACGGCGAGCCCGCCAAGCAGGGCGGCGCCCACCAGCCAGCGGGTGCTTCGCTGCAGGGTGACCACGTAGCCGATCAGGTCGGCGCCGGCGGCGATCAGCCGCTGGGTGCCGTCCGGCGCGGACACCACCTCGGCCACCCACCGGCGAGGCGGGTCCTCGCCGAGGTACAGCACGCCCTCGCCAGCCTTGAGGTGGCGGATGTCGGGGGCGGAAAGCCGCGGCGGTGGGCGGCCGTCCAGCGGATCACCGGCCGAGTCGAGCACCCGGAGCTCGACGCCCGTGCGCGGTGGGGCGGGAGCGCGACCAGCGGTGACCGCCGACGTCGCGGTGGCCAGCACGCCGCGCAGCTCGCTGTCGGCCGCGTCCACCAGCAGCGTGCCCACCAATCCCTCGGTCAGCCGGGCGAGCGCGAGCAGGCTGAGCACTGCCACACCGGTGGCCACCAGCGTGACGCGGAACCGCAGCGTCCGGCGCAGCCACCACTCCCTCGGCCTGCGCAGCAGGCGGATCACGGCGGACCGCCGGGGTCCGGTGACAGCACGGCCGGGTGCGGCGAACGCCCCACGGCCGCGTCCAGCTCGGATGTGGACGCGAGGTACCCGTGGCCGCGGACGGTGCGGACCACCTCGTCCGCGCCGACCGCCTCCAGCTTGCGCCGCAGGTATCCGACATACACCTCGACCGCGTTGCGGGTGGCGGCCTGCTCGTCGCCCCACACCGCGCGCAGCAGCTCGTCCTTGGTCACCACCGAGCCGGCGCGGCCGGCCAGCACGTTGAGCACGGCGTACTCGCGGGGACTGAGCGGCACGGCCTCGCCGGCCCACCGGACCTCCCTGGTGGCCCGGTCCACGACCAGGTCACCGACGCGCAGCCGGCGCGCGGAGACGTCGGCCGAGCCCCGCCGAAGCAGCGCGCGCACCTGCGCGACGAGCACCACGAACGAGAACGGCTTGACCAGGTAGCCGTCCGCGCCCAGGTCCAGCCCGTCGGCCTGGTCGAACTCGCCGTCCTTCGCGGAGACCAGCAGCACGGGTGTGTGGACGCCCTCGGCCCGCATGCGTTCCAGCACGCGGTAACCGGACAGGCCGGGCAGCATCACGTCGAGCAGCACGACGTCGAACGCGCCGGTCAACGCGGCACGCAGCGCGCTGTGGCCGTCTGCGGCGGTGACCACGTCCATGCCCTCGGCGCCCAGCCCCTTCTCCAGGGCCCTGCGCACGCCCATCTCGTCGTCCACGACGAGCACCCGCGGAATCATGCGGCCAGCATGCCGCCGCCGACCGACAGAACGGCACAGCTCTCAGCGCACTCTCAGCTCGGTAAGCGCCGTGTTCGGCTCTCAGCGTTGTCTCAGGTGCCGGGGAGCAGGCTCGGAGGCGCGTGACACGGAGATCGCGGTCACGTACGCAAGGGGCGGGAAAAGGAGCGTCAATGATCGCGTCAGGCCGCGCCACGGAAGCGACCACGGAGCGCATCCCGGCCGCCAGGCCGCACGATCACGGAGGCAGGGCGCCCCTGCGCAGCAAGCCGACGTCGCCCGCGAGCCGGGCCCTGCCCACGGGATGGTGGGCGCGCAGACTCGCGGCCGAGAAGGAGGACGCATGAACCGGAGAAGGACGGCACTGGCCGCGGCGGCGGCCGGCACCGTCGCCGGCGTGGTGGGTCTGGGAGTGCTGGCGATGCCGGCGGGGGCCGGCCCGGCGCCGTCGCTGCCGCCGACGAGCCCGGAACAACTGGTGCAGTCGGTGCTCACCGCGAAGCCGACCGCGATGAACGGCACGGTGCAGGTGGTCAACAAGCTCGGGCTGCCGGCGCTGCCCGGTCTCCCGCAGGCCGCCGACGGCACCACCGAGGCGCGGGTGTGGACCGACGGCCAGCGCCGGGGCCGGCTCTCACTGCCGCAGAACAACGGCGAGAAGGTCTACGTCGACGACGGCAGCACACTCTGGCAGTGGGACTCGACCACCAGGACGGTGACCAGGTCGCCGCAGCACGCGGAGCCGGCCAAGCCGAAGGACAAGCACGAGGGCGTGCTGCCGAACGCCACGGACCCGGCGTCCGCGGCCCAGCAGATGCTCGCCACGGTGGAGAAGACCAGCACGGTGAGCGTCGACGGCACGGACTGGGTGGCCGGCCGCCCGGTGTACGACCTGGTGCTCACGCCCAAGCCCACCGAGCGGACACTGCTGCGCGAGGTGCGCGTCGCGGCCGACTCCGAGACCCGGATCCCGGTGCGGCTCAGCGTGTTCGCCAACGGGTCATCCGACCCGGCCCTGCAGGTCGGATTCACCCAGCTCACGATCGGCCCGCAGGACCCGAAGCTGTTCCGGTTCACCCCGCCGCCCGGGGCGACGGTGCGGAACTCCGACGAGCAGCCGCAGGGTGACCACGAGAAGGCCGGGCAGTCGAGCCGGCCGACCGTCGTGGGCGACGGCTGGGACAGCGTGCTGATCGGCCGGCTGCCCGCCCAGGCGCAGCCGGGCACGTCGCGGCCGGTCACATCGCGGCCGGGCACATCCAACGACCGGCATGGCCGCAGCAGCGAGGACCCGATGGCGCTGGTGCAGCGGTTCGGCACCCCGACAAGTGGGCCGTGGGGCTCGGGCTGGCTGTTCAGTACGAAGGTCGGCACAGCGCTGGTGACATCGGACGGCCGGGTCGCCGTCGGCGCGGTGCCGGCGCAGGTGCTCACCGAGGCGATCGGTCAGGCGAAGTGACCACGCCGGGCACGATCGGGGTGGCGGAGCCGCAGGCCTCCGCCACCCCGGCGCCGCCGCTCGCCGCACGCACCCGAGGGTTGCGCAAGGTCTACCGGAAGACCGTCGCCGTGGACCGGGTCGATCTCGACGTGCCGCAGGGCGCCGTGCTCGGCATGCTCGGGCCGAACGGCTCCGGCAAGACGACCACCATCCGAATGCTGCTCGGCCTGGTTCGCCCCACCACAGGAACCGTGGAGTTGCTCGGCCACCCGCTGCCGGACGGCGCGGCCCGCGCACTGCCCCAGGTCGGTGCGCTGGTCGAGGGTCCGGGCTTCCACCCGTTCCTGTCCGGGCGGGACAACCTGCGCCGGTGCGCCGCAGCCGAGCCGCTGCTGGCCACCGGGTCGATCAGCACCGCTGTGGACGACGCTCTGGAGCGGGTCGGGCTGGCGGACGCGGCCAACCGCACCTACCGGGGGTACTCGCTGGGCATGAAGCAGCGGCTGGGACTGGCCGCCGCGCTGCTGGTTCCCCGCCGGCTGGTGGTGCTCGACGAGCCCACCAACGGGCTCGACCCGGCCGGCACCCGGGAGGTGCGGCAGGTAATCGCGGACCTGCACCGCGGCGGCACCACCGTGCTGGTGTCCTCGCACCTGCTCGCCGAGGTCGAGGCGACCTGCACGCACGTGGCCGTGCTGCACCGGGGAACAGTGGTGGCCCAGGGCGAACTGGCCGACTTGCTGGAGGCGAGCACCCCCGCGCTGCTGGTGTCCACTCCGGACGTCGACCGCGCGGTGGAGGCGCTGCGCGCCGGCGGCATCTCGACCCGGCCGTGGGAGGGTGGCGTCCGGGTGGAACTGACCGGTACGGCAGCACCGGCGGTGCTGGAGGTGCTGGTGCGGGCCGGCGTGGCGGTGCACGAGGCACGGCGCCAGCGAACCGGCCTGGAGGAGCTGTTCACCCAGCTCACCGAGGCGGATCCGGGCGAGTCGGAGACGTTCGCCGGTGCGCGGGACAGCCTGGACGTCGAGGAGGCCTTGCGATGATCCCGGCAGGTCACAGCATCCGAGACGACCGCAGCGCACACTCCGGCCGCCAGGCCGCACGATCACGGAGGCGGGGCACTCTCCCGCGGCACGCCACACGCACGCGAGACCTGCTCTGCCGACGGGATCGTGGGCGTGCAAACCCGCGGAAAGGGGCCCTGCGATGACCGTGGCAACGGATACCGCGGCGGTGGCCGCTGGCGACACACCGGCGACACCCCGGGCGGTCCAGGCCCCGCTGGGCCGGATGCTGTGGTCCGAGGTGACCTGGGTGTTGCGCCGTCCGCGCACCATCGTCTCGCTGGCGCTGCTCGGGCTGGTGCCGATCGTGGTGGCGATCGGCGTGCTGGTCGCCGATCGCGGCCAGGCGCGGGCGCCGGGCAGCGACGGCGTGTTCACCTCGATCGCCGGCAACGGACTGATGCTTCCGGTGATCGCGCTGTCGGTGTGCCTGGCGCTGCTGCTGCCGCTGGTGGGCGCGATGTCCGCGGCGGACGCGTTGGCCGGCGAGGCGGCGCACGGCACCCTGCGTGCACTGCTGATCGCCCCGGTGAGCCGGGTGCGGCTGGTGGGGATCAAGGCGTTCGGTGTGGCCGCCGTGGTGCTCACCGCCGCCACGGTGATCGCGGTGGTCGGCGTGGTCACCGGCCTGGTGCTGGTCGGCTCGCACGGCATGGTCACCTTCTCCGGCACCTCGGTGTCGCTGGGCAGCGCACTGGTCCGGGTGCTGGTGGCCACGCTGTGGGCCACGGTGCAGGTGTGGGCGGTCGCGGCGGTGGCGCTCGCGGTGTCCGCCTTCACCGAGCACCCGCTGGTGGTGATGGCCGTCACACTGGCCGGTGCGATCGTGTTCGGCGTGCTCAGCTCGATCCCGTCGCTGGACTGGCTGCAGCCGTTCCTGCTGACCGAGGGGTGGCCCTCGATCCTGGACGTGCTGCGCGACCCGATGCCGACCACGGGCCTGCTGGACGGCGTATGGCGTGCCGGGTGCTACCTGCTCATCGGCCTCTCGGTGACCCTCGCCCGCGTGGTCACCAAGGACGGCTGACCGGACTCGGCCCCGCAAGCACGGCCCATCCGCCGGCCGACGCGGCGGGCGGGTGGGCCGGCGTCCGCTGTGGACCGTCAGCCCGGGTAGCCGCCCAGCCCGGCGAGGGACCACCATGGACACATGGCCGACACGTTGAGCGACGAGCAGATTGTCGAGGCGCTACGCGGACTGTCCGGTTGGGATCGCGAGGGCGCGGCCCTGGTGCGTAGCGTGGAACTGCCCAGCTTCCCGCGCGCTATCCAGGTCGTGAACCGGGTGGCCGAGATCGCCGAGAACAACAACCATCACCCGGACATCGACATCCGGTGGCGCACCCTGGTCTTCCGGTGCACCACCCACTCGAAGGGCGGCATCACCCAGGCCGACGTGTCCCTCGCCGAGGAGATCGACGGGGTGGTGGAGGCCCTCGCCCAGAGTTGACGCTTTCCAACCGCCCGCGCACGGCGACCGGGCGCGCCCAGCTCCGATCGCGCGCTGGCGCTGGCCAGCCTAGCGTCTGAGATCATGACCGAACGGCGCGAGTCACCGCACGTGGTGGTCGTGATGCTCACACTCACCGCGGTCGCCGGAGTGGTGGACGGGGTCAGCTATGTGGGGCTGGACCGGGTGTTCACCGCCAACATGACCGGCAACGTGGTGTTGCTCGGCTTCGGAATCGGTGGCTATCGCGGTAGCTCCACGCCGGGCACCGCGGTCGCCCTCGCCTCGTTCCTCGCCGGCGCACTGCTCGGGGGGCAGGTGGCGCACCGGATCCGCCGCGCCGCTCCTGGCTACCACCAGAGGTTGTTCGGTGCCGGGCTGGGCGTGGAGGCCGGGCTGCTGGCCGCCGCGACGCTGGTCACGATGCTGGCGGGTGCCGGAACGCTGGCCGCCCGGCTGGCGATCACCATGCTGCTCGCTCTCGCCATGGGCCTGCAGACGGCGCTCGCCCGGATGTCTGGTGTGGCGGACCTGAACACCACAGTTGTGACTATGATGATCACAGGTCTGGTCGCGGAGTCCCCCCTCGCCGGTGGCACCGGACCGCGCTGGCCGCGACGCGTGCTCGCCCTGCTGTTGATGGTGTGCGGAGCCGCGCTCGGCGCCGCGTTGGTTTCGGTGCGTCCCGGATGGCCGCTGCTACTGGCGACCGCGCTGTGCGCGGGGCTTGCGCTGGCCAGCCAACGGCTTCCGGCGTGAACTGCCACACCTGAAGAAACATCCACACGTCGGAACCTGATGAACAACGTGAAGCCAGTTCACCATGCCAGAAGGGGGTCCTGTGATCAACACCGAGGTCGTCGCCGCAGCCGACGCTCCGCGCTCGCGCCGCGTCGTCACCCTGGCCGCCGTGCTCGGCCTGCTGGTGGCGGTGCTGTTCGGCGCGGCGCTGTTCGGCGCGTCGCCGGCCTACGCCAGCACCACTCCGGCGGCTCCGTCCGCCACCGCCACCGGTCACGCCAGCAACACCGCGACCAGGCACGCCGTGGCCACCCGCACGCTGCTCCCGGACCGTGACGTCCTGGTCGGTGGGCTCGCCGGCATCGCCATGCTGGGCACGGCGGGCGCCGTGCTCTGGTACACCGCGCGCAGCCGTTACCTGTACCACTGATCCCGCAGAACAACTGGGCCCGCGTCGTTCCGGCGCGGGCCCTGCCGACGGCGGGGAGTCTCACCCCCGCGGGGCGTACATGATCATCGCGACCCCGGTCAGACAGACCAGCACGCCCAGCACGTCGAAACGGTCCGGCCGGTAGCCGTCCACCAGCACGCCCCAGGCCAGCGAGCCGGCGACGAACACCCCGCCGTACGCGGCCAGGACCCGGCCGAAGTGTGCGTCCGGCTGCAGCGTCGCCACGAACCCGTACAACCCGAGCGCGACGATCCCGGCGCCAACCCACCACCAGCCCCGGTGCTCGCGCACGCCCTGCCATACCAGCCAGGCTCCGCCGATCTCCAGCCCGGCGGCGAGCACGAACAGCGTGATCGAGCGCGAAACCACGGCGAGCGGTCAGACATTGAAGCGGAATTCGACCACGTCGCCGTCGGCCATGACGTAGTCCTTGCCCTCCATGCGGACCTTGCCGGCCGCCCGGGCCGCCGCCATCGACCCGGCCTCGACGAGGTCGGCGTAGTGCACCACCTCGGCCTTGATGAAGCCGCGCTCGAAGTCGGTGTGGATCACGCCGGCGGCCTGCGGCGCGGTCCAGCCCTTTCGGATGGTCCACGCCCTGGCCTCCTTGGGTCCGGCGGTGAGGAAGGTCTGCAGGCCGAGGGTGTGGAAACCGGCGCGGGCCAGCGCGTGCAGGCCGGGCTCGGGCTGGCCGATCGTCTCCAGCAGTTCGCGCGCCGAGTCCTCGTCCAGCTCCAGAAGTTCGGCCTCGACCTTGGCGTCCAGGAACACCGCGTCGGCGGGGGCAACCAGCTCGCGCAGCTCCTTCATCCGCGCCTCGCTGGTCAGCACCGCCTCGTCGGCGTTGAACACGTACAGGAACGGCTTGGTGGTGAGCAGGTTCAGCTCGCGCAGCTCGGAGAGGGCTTCCCCGGCGAGGTCCGCGGAGAACAGCGTGCGGCCGGAGTCGAGCACCGCGCGGGCGGCCTGCGCGGCGTCCAGCGCCGGCCGCCGGTCCTTGTGGGTGCGCGCCTCCTTCTCCAGCCGGGACAGCGCGCGGTCCAGGGTCTGCAGGTCGGCGAGGATCAGCTCGGTGTTGATCGTCTCGATGTCGCTGGACGGGTTGATCTCGCCGTCGACGTGCACCACATCCGGGTCGTCGAACACCCGGATGACCTGGCAGATGGCGTTCGCCTCGCGGATGTTGGCGAGGAACTTGTTACCCAGCCCCGCACCCTCGGAGGCGCCCTTGACCAGCCCGGCGATGTCCACGAAGGACACCGTCGCGGGCACCGTCCGCGCGGCGGAGAACATCTCGGCGAGCGTGTCCAGCCGCGGGTCGGGCAGCGGCACCACGCCGACGTTGGGCTCGATCGTGGCGAACGGGTAGTTCGCGGCCACGACGTCGTTCCGGGTCAGCGCGTTGAACAGGGTGGACTTGCCCACGTTGGGCAGCCCCACGATGCCGAGGGTAAGGCTCACGACGAGCCAGTCTAGGTGGGCTCGCGGCCGGCCCGCACACGGCCGCCGGCCCGGGCCGGACACTCCACGGTCATGTCCGATTTCCGCCGGCCCTACCGCGTTCCGGCTGGCAGCATCGGTGACGTGCTGGTTGACACGGAACATGCCTACCGGGCCGTCGCCGCCCGCGACACCCGGTTCGACGGCTGCTTCGTCACGGCGGTGCGCACCACCGGGATCTACTGCCGGCCGTCCTGCCCGGCGGTCACGCCGAAGCGGCGCAACGTGGAGTTCTTCCCCACCGCGGCCGCGGCACAGTCCGCCGGGTACCGGGCGTGCCGGCGCTGCCTGCCGGACGCGGTGCCCGGCTCCCCGGAGTGGAACCTGCGCGCCGACCTCGCCGGCCGGGCCATGCGCCTGATCGCCGACGGCCTGGTGGAGCGGGAGGGCGTGCCCGGGCTGGCCCGCCGGCTGGGCTACTCCGAGCGGCACCTGACCCGGGTGCTCACCCAGGAACTCGGCGCCGGACCGCTCGCTCTGGCCAGGGCACACCGCGCGCAGGCCGCCAGGGTGCTGGTGGAGACGACGGACCTGTCGTTCGCCGACATCGCGTTCGCCGCCGGGTTCGCCAGCGTGCGGCAGTTCAACGACACGATCCGCGAGGTGTACGCCGCGAACCCGTCGGAGTTGCGCGCCGCGGCCCGCCGGCGGGCGGACCAGCCGGCACCCGCGGCGGGCCGGATCACGCTGCGGTTGCCCTACCGGCCGCCGCTGGACGCCGAGGGCCTGCTCACCTTCCTCGCCGCCCGCGCGGTGCCCGGGGTCGAGGAGGTGGCCGACGGCGGTTACGCCCGCACGCTGCGCCTGCCGCACGGGGCGGCCACCGCGCGCCTGATCCCCCGGGACGGCCACGTGCAGGCCACCCTGCACCTGGCCGACCAGCGCGATCTGGGCGCCGCGGTGGCCCGGCTACGCCGGCTGCTCGACCTGGACGCCGACCCGTGCGCGGTGGACGAGTTGCTGGCCGCCGACCCGGCGCTGGCCGGGTCGGTCGCCGCCACGCCGGGCATCCGGTTGCCGGGCAGCGTAGACGGGGCGGAGACCGTGCTGCGGGCCGTGCTCGGCCAGCAGGTCTCGGTGGCTGCCGCGCGCACCGCCGCGGCCGCGCTGGTCGCCGCGCTCGGCGACCAGCTCACCACCCCGGACGGCGGGCTGACCACGTTGTTTCCCACCCCGGCCGCGGTCGCCGAGCGGGGCGCCGAGGTGCTCACCGGCCCGGTCCGGCGGATCCGCACGGTGCTCGAGGTGAGCGCCGCGCTGGCCCAGGGCGGCCTGCAGGTCCACGTCGGCCGCACCGCTGAGGACCTGGCCGCGGAGTTGGAGACGTTCCCCGGCATCGGCCCGTGGACCGCGCAGTACGTGGTGATGCGCGTGCTCGGCGCGCCCGACGTGCTGCTGGCCAGCGACGCCGCGATGCGCCGCGGCGGTACCGCGCTCGGCCTGCCCGGCGACCCGCACCGGCTCGCGGACCGGGGCCGCACCTGGCGCCCGTGGCGGTCATACGCGGGCATGCACCTGTGGCGCGCGGGCACCAAAATCAATGCAAGGAGGACGGCATGACTTCCCAGTGGTCCACTGTGGACACGCCGATCGGCCCGTTCACCGCGGTGGTGGACGCCGACGGCGCGGTGCTCGCCTCGGGCTGGACGGCGTCGGTGGACGCGCTGCTGCCCCAGGTCGCCCCCGCGCTGCGGCGCGGCGAGGCCCGCGAGGTTCCCGACCTGGGGCCGGTCACCAGGGCGGTGCGCGCCTACCACGCCGGTGAGTGGGACGCGGTGGACGCCATCGAGGTCCGCCAGCGCTCCGGGGAGTTCCTGGAGCACGCCTGGCGGGTGCTGCGCAAGGTGCCGCCGGGCCGGCCGGTGACCTACACGGAGTTCGCCGCGCTGGCCGGCAGGCCGGCGGCGGTGCGGCCGGCGGCCGCCGCGTGCGCCCGCAACGCCGCGGCGCTGTTCGTGCCGTGCCACCGGGTGCTGCGCATCGGCGGCGGGCTCGGCGGGTTTCGCTGGGGCACCGACACCAAGCGCTGGCTGCTGGACCACGAGGCTCCGGCCGCCTGACCGCCTCGCCGGTGTGGTCCGCACGCACCGCAGACCCCACCGGCGGGTTGCTCCTGCCAAGCCCCAAACCCCGGAGCCTCCGGGGCCGGCTCAGCCCGCGATCGGGAGCAGCAGCAGCAAGCCGTCGTCCTCCTGAGCCGCAAACCCCCGGGCGGCCGCGGGCCGGCTGGGCCCGCGGTCAGCAGCGGCAGGAAGCCGTGGTTCTGCCAGGCCGCAACCCCCCGTGGCCGATTCAGCCCGCGGTGATGTGCAGCGTGGAGCCGGTGCGGGCCTTGCGCACCCGCAGCCGGACAGGGATGCGCTGGCGCAGCTCCTCCACGTGCGACACCAGGCCGACCACCCGGCCGCCGGCGCGCAACTCGTCCAGCGCGTCCATGACCACGTCCAGCGTCTCCGCGTCGAGGGTGCCGAAGCCCTCGTCCACGAACAGCGTGTCCAGCAGCGCGCCGCCGGTCTCCGCGGCCACCACGTCGGCCAGGCCCAGGGCCAGGGACAGCGACGCGAGGAACGACTCGCCACCGGAGAGCGTCTTCGCTGGGCGTTCCCGGCCGGAGTAGTCGTCCAGCACGGACAGCCCGAGCCCGCCGCGGGTGCCGCGGGGGCCGGCCTCGTCGGTGTGCACGAACGCGTACCGGCCGTGACTCATCCGCTGCAGCCGCTGCGTGGCGGCGGCCGCGACCTCGGCCAGCCGCGCGGCGAGCACGTACGACCGCAGCGACATCCGCCGGCTGTTCTGGCCGCGCCCGTTGACCACGTCGGTGAGCGCGTCCAGCTCGGCGAACTCGGCCTCGGCCGGCGCCAGCTCGGCCCATGCCGCGCGCAACCGGACGGCGAGTTCGTCCACGTCCGCGGCGCGGCCCTCGGCGGCGCGGAGCGCGGCGAGCGCCGTCTCGGACTCGGCGCGCGTGTCCCGGGCGAGGCGCTCGGCGGTGTCCAGGTCGACCTCCGTACCGGGGTCGATGCCGGCCAGTTCCGGTTCGGCGAGCGTGTGCCGGGCCGCCGCCTCCCGCCGGCGGGCCTCGTCCAGCTGCTCCTCGAGCTTGGTCAGCACCGCGTCGTCGCGGGCCGCGCCAAGTGCCTCGGCCGCGTCCACGAACCCGGCTCGGAGCGCGGCGGCCGTCACCGCGTCGCGCTGCTCGGCCAGCCGGTGGGCCGCGTCGGACCGTGCGGCGCGCGCCTCCGCCAGCGCGTTCAGGCCGTCGACCAGGGCCAGCAGGTGCCGGCGGCGGGCGGCCACGTCGGGGTACTCGCCCCTGGCCCGCTCCAGCCGCTCGGCACGCTCGGCGACCACCTCGGCCAGGTTGGCGCGGTCCACCGCGACCCGGGTCCGGTCCGTCTCGGCGCTCGCCCGCCGGCCGTGCAGCGTCTCGGCCTCCTCCTCCAGCGCGCGGACCGCGTCCCGGCGGGCGGCCACCTGTGCGGCCAGCTCGGCGGCGCGGTCGAACTCCTCGGCCACCGCGCGCAACGCCCCGGCCAGCTCGTCGGCGCCGCGACCGGCCAGCCGGTCCAGCAGCGCGACGCGGCGCTGCTCCGCGGCCTGCGCGGCCTCCATCGCTGCCTGCCGGCGAAGCTGGGCGGCGTGCTCGGCCTCGGCGGCCTCCCGCTCGTCGGCCTCGCCGACCGGATCGGCCACCGGCCGGGCGGGTTGGGGATGCTCCGCCGAGCCGCACACCGGGCACGGCTGCCCGCCGACCAGGCCGCCGGCGAGTTCCGCGGCCATCCCGTCCAGCCGCCGCTGCCGGAGGTCGAGCAGCCGCTCGCGGGCGGCGTGATGCGCCTCCACCGCGTCGGAGCGCTCCCGGTGCGCCCGCTCGACCTCCGCCTCGACCTCGGGTAGCCGCCGCGCGTCAGCCACCGCGGCGGCCAGCTCGTCCCGCCGGGCGCGCAGACCCTCCAGCCGGGCCTCGGCCTGCGCGGCCTCGTCCAGCCGCTCCCGCGCCTCCCGCACCCGCTCGGGCAGGGCGGCGAGCCGCCGGTCGAGGTCGGCCACCCGCTCGCCGGCGTCCCGCTCGGCGTCCGCCAGCGCGGCCAGGCGGGCCAGCTCCCGCTGCTGCGTGTCCGCCTCGCCGACCAGGTGGCCGAGGGCACCGGCCTGCTGCTGAAGGTCGCCCGCGGTGCGGCGCAGCGCGGCCGCGTCGAGATTGTCCGCGGGATGGCCGAGGTCGGCGACGGCACGCGCGGCGTCCCGCTCCGCCGTCTCGGCGCGGCGTAGCTCGGTCTCCAGCCGCCGGGCGGCGCGTTCCTCGGTGACCACCGGCACCGCCCGCCTGGCCGCGACGGCTTCCTCCTGCCACGCGCGGCGCTCGCCGGCGTGCTCGTCCAGCTCGGCCAGCTCGGCGGTGGCCAGCCGGACCCGGCGGACCCGGTCGGCCAGCGCCCGGCGCTCGGCCAGCCGCGCCTCGGCCGTCTCGCACGCGAGGCGGGCGTCCCGTTCCCGCGCGGCGGTCGCCGTGGCCGCCTCCGCCAGCCGGCCACGCAGCTCGGCAAGCCACGCCTCGCCCGCCGCGTCCGGTTCCGGCGGCTCCTCGCCGGCCGCCTGGGCCACCCGGGCGACGAGCTGGGCCGCGGCCTTCCTGCGGTCGTCGAGGTCCCGCCCGCGCTGCTGCCGGCGTTCCCGGAACCACTTCTCCACCTCGGCGAACCGCTCGGTGCCGAACAGCCGCTCGAGCAGGTGCTCGCGCTCGGTGGTCTCGGCGCGCAGGAACCGCGCGAAGTCGCCCTGGGGCAGCAGTACCACCTGGAAGAACTGGTCGGCGCTCATCCCGAGCAGCCGCTGCACGGTGCGGCCCACCTCGTCGATCCGGGTCAGCCCTTCGGAGGGTTGCCCGCTCGGCGGGGTGTCCAGCCACACCAGCGACGCCTTCGCCGGCTGGGTGGTGAAGCCGTCGCCGCGCTTCTTCGGCCGCTGGTACTCCGGGCTGCGGGCGATCCGGAACCGGTGCCCCTGCACGGTCAGCTCCAGGCTCACCTCGGTGGCCACCTGCGGATCGGCGTAGTCGCAGCGCAGCCGCCTGACCTCGCCCCTGGCCCCGGGCACCGAGCCGAACAGCGCGAACGCCACCGCGTCGAGCAGCGTCGTCTTCCCCGCACCGGTGTCGCCGTGCAGCAGGAACAGCCCGTCCGCGCCGAGCGCGTCGAAGTCGACGGACTCGTGGCCCGGATAGGGCCCGAACGCGGCCAGGTCCAACCGGTGCAGCCTCATCGGGCCCCACCTTCCGCGAGTTCGCGCGCGCGATCGGGGCGGCGGCCGCGGCTCACGCGTGCACCTCCGCGCGGCGCACCGCGGCGAAGGCCTCGTCCAGCAGGGCCCGCTCCCGCTGGTTCGGCCCCTCCCCGCGGCAGTCCGCCAGGAAACAGCAGGCCACCTCCTCGTCCGGCCGGCCACGGGCCGCGCCGGGATAGCGCGACGCCACCTCGGGCCGCCCGCCGTCCGGCTGCCAGTCCACCCGCACCGCGTGCGGAAAACGCTCCTGCAGCCGCCGCAACGCGTCCAGCGGCCGCACCCGGTCGGTGAGCGTGACGGACAGGTAGTGGCCGGTCAGCTCGTCGTGTGCCGGATCGGCGAGCAGGTCGGCCAGCGCGCCGCGCAACGTGCCCAGCCGGCGCGGCACCGGCAACTCGCGCGGCTCCACGCCGACCAACCCGGCCGGACCCAGCTCGACCAGCAGCACCGACTTGCGGTGGCCCGCCTCGGAGAAGGAGTACGCCAGCGGGCTGCCCGAGTAGCGCAGGTGGTCGGCCAGCCGCTGCGGTCCGTGCAGATGCCCCAGCGCGACATAGTCGACGCCGTCGAACACCGATCCCGGCACCTGCTCCACCCCGCCGACGGCGATCGCCCGCTCCGACTCGCAGCCTTGGCCGCCGGTGACGAACGCGTGCGCCAGCACCACCGAGCGCACTCCCTCGCCACGCCCGCCGAGATCCGCCCGTACCCGGCGCATCGCCTCGCCCAGCACGCCGGCGTGCCCCCGAGCCTCCCGCGCGTCCAACGCCTGCCGGGCGATCTCCGGCTCCAGGTACGGGATGCCGTACAGGGCGACCGGACCGTGCTCGTCGGCGAGCAGGACCGGCCGATCTAACTCGCCGATCCGGGTGCGCAGGTGCAGCCCGCCGGCCGCGGCGAACTCGCCGAACGCGCCCAGCCGGGGCGCGGAGTCGTGGTTTCCCGGTGTGATCACGATGCGGGCGCCGGCCTCCCGGATGCGGGCCAGCACCCGGGTGCAGACCTGCACCGCCTCGCCGGAGGGCACCGCGCGGTCGTACAGGTCCCCGGCCACCACGACCACGCCGACCCGCTCGTCGACGACCAGGTCGGCCAGCCCGGTCAGCACCGCCTCCTGGTCGCGGAGCAGGTCCCGGCCGTGGAAGGTCCGCCCCACGTGCCAGTCCGAGGTGTGCAGCACCCGCATGGCGCCAACGTAAGGGCAGCCGCCGACAGATTCCGGGATCACGCCTCGGCGCGTCACCTGACGATTTCTGTCGGGGGGATGCGTGATGATCCTTCGCGAGGTGTGAGCGTCGACCTCGATCGGGGAGGGCTCGTGACGTCTGCAGTGATCAGCACGGCGGCTGTGGTGGTGGCGCTGCTCCTGGCCGGGGCGGTGCTGCTGCTGTGGCGGCTGTACCAGGACAGCGTGCGCCGCGCCGACGCCGCGCTCGCCGCGGTGCAGCAGGAACGGGACCGTTCCGACGCGACACAGGCCGCGCTGCGCCGCTACGAGGTGGCGTTCTCCTCGATCAGCGGGCGGGGCGAGCTGGGCGAGCAGGTGCTGGTCGAGACGGCCAGGGCGCTCGGCCTGCGGGAGGGGCTGCATTTCACCGTGCAGACCGACCTGGCCGGCGGCGGATCGGTCCGGCCAGACATGGTGCTGCTGGTCGGCGGCGGCCGCAGGGTCCCGGTGGACGCCAAGATGAGCCTGGCGTGCTGGGCCGAGGCGGTGGAGACCGACGACGCCGAGGAGCGGGCCGAGGCGCTGCGGGTGCACGTGCGCAACATCCGGTCCCGGGCGGCCGAACTGGCCGGCAAGGGCTACCAGCGGTGGGCCGACGCGATCTACGGAACGATCATGTTCGTGCCCTCGGACGCCGCCGTGGTCGCGGCCATGGACACCGACGCGGACCTGCTGCGCTGGCTGCTGGACCGGCGGGTGTTCCTCTGCGGCCCCACCGGGTTCGCCGTGGTGGCCTCGGCCGCGCTGTTCGCCGCGACGGAGCGCACCCTCGCCGAGGACGTGGAGCAGGTGCGGGCGCAGGCGGCCAGGGCGCACCGGCAGGCCGGCGGCGCGATCGACGCGGCCAATCTGTCCACCACACACCTGCAACGGTTCCTGTCCGCGCGCCGCCGCGAACTGGACGCGCTGGAGAGCTTCCGCGCCGCGGTGCGGCCGCTCACCGAGACCGCGGCCAGCCCGACACCGCTGCCGGCGGTGCGCCAGGCCGACGAGGTGGCCGGCGGTTCGGCGGCGCAGCAGGTGCTGAGCCAGGAGCTGGCCGGCGAGTGAGCACGCGCGCCCGGCGCGCCGGGATCGGCGGGTGGCGCCCCGCATACGCGTCCAACGAGGCGGCGACATGCCGCGCCGGGGTGGTCCGCGAGAGGAGACTCGTATGCGGTGACAGATCGGCCGGGAGAAACGGGCTACCGTGTGCACTCGTGACCGCGACGCACGACCGGCGAACCGACCTTGACGACGTCGAACCCGACGTCACGCCGTGGACCGAGCGACCCATCGCCGGTACCGGTAGAGGGCTGCCCCTGTGGGGCACCGTGCTGTTGCCCTTGGCGCTCTCGGCGGTTGGCGCCGTGGTGGACATCCAGCGCAGCAAGGCGCCGGGCTTCATTTTCGAGGCCCTCTACCTGGTGAGCTGCGTTGTCGCGGTGTGCTGGGCGCGGCGCAGGAACGTCTTCGGGCCCACCGTGCAGCCCCCGCTGATCCTGGTGATCGCGGTGCCGCTCACCGTGCTGGTGGCAGGTGGCTCGACCGCCGGCGGTGGTGGCCTGACCGCCAAGGCGCTGTCCGTTGCCACGCCGCTGATCAACAGCTTTCCGGTGATGGCCATCACGACCGCGCTGACCGTGCTGATCGGCCTGTACCGCCGGATCAGGCAGCGCAACCCGTACGGGTCCGAGGAACGCGCGACGCGGGCGGCGGAACGGCGGCGCGAACGGGCCAACCGGCAGCGCGAGCAGGCGGCGAAGCAGCGCGCCTCCACCGCCGCCCGGCGCGGCACGCCCACCCGGGGTGCGGCCGCCTCGGCCGACGCCGGCCGGCGCGGATCGTCGGAGCGCTCTACCGGGTCGGCACGGGGCGGCGCGGGTCAGCGTGGCCAGCAGGCGCGCGGCGGGCGGCAGAGTCCATCGGCGCGCGGCGGTCGCCCGACGCCGCAGCCTCGCCGCCGGCGGTCCGACGACCGCTGATCGGCGGCCACGGCTGATCGCCCGTCACCGCTGATCGGCGGCCGCACTCGAAGGTCGCGCCCAATTTCGCGGTCAACCCCGCTCGGGTCGGCGCGCTGATCAGCGGCCACGGCTGATCGCGCCGCGGCGATCGCGTCAGCGCACCAGGTCCTTGCGCAGCTCCCGGGGCAGTGCGAACGCGACCTTCTCGTTGGCCGTGGTGACCTCTTCGACGTCCGCCCAGCCGCGCTCGGCCAACCAGGACAGCAGCTGCATAACCAGCACGTCCGGCACCGAGGCACCGCTGGTCACGCCGATCGTGCCGACGCCGTCCAGCCAGGACTCGTCGACCTCGTCGGCGTAGTCGATCAGGTGCGCGTCCCGCGCGCCGGCGTTGCGCGCCACCTCGACCAGCCGCTTGGAGTTGGACGAGTTCTGCGAGCCGACCACGAGCACCAGGTCGCACTCGGCGGCCATCGCCTTCACCGCGACCTGACGGTTCTGCGTGGCGTAGCAGATGTCGTCGCTGGGCGGGTCCTGCAGTTCCGGGAACCGCTCCCGAAGCTGGTTCACCCGCTCCATGGTCTCGTCGACACTGAGCGTGGTCTGCGACAGCCAGATCACCTTGGACGGGTCACGCACCTGGACCTTGTCCACGTCCTCGGGCCGGTCCACCAACTGGATGCGCTCCGGGGCCTCACCGGAGGTGCCCTCGACCTCCTCGTGCCCCTCGTGGCCGATCAGCAGGATGTCGTAGTCATCCCGGGCGAACCGCTTGGCCTCCTGGTGCACCTTGGTGACCAGCGGGCAGGTGGCGTCGATGGTGCGCAGGTTCCGCTGCTTCGCGCCGTCGTGCACCGCCGGCGCGACGCCGTGCGCGGAGAACACCACGAGCGCGCCCTCGGGCACCTCGTCCGTCTCCTCGACGAAGATCGCGCCACGCTTTTCCAGCGTCTCCACCACGTGCTTGTTGTGCACGATCTGCTTCCGCACGTACACCGGCGGTCCGTAGGTCTCCAGCGCCTTCTCCACCGTCACCACGGCCCGGTCCACCCCGGCGCAGTAACCGCGGGGCTTGGCCAGCAGCACCCGCTTCGGCTTCGTGGTCTGCGTGTCGCCGCTGCTCACGTCGGAACCGCCGGTCTCGATGCTGCCCGGTTCGGTGCTCGGCTGGGAAGCGCTCATGGTGCCCAGGGTACGGGCGAGGCCGCCGGAGAGCAGCGCCCCGCAGGGATCGTCGGCGGGTGAGCGCGGTTACGTGCGGGGCGCCCGCTGGGCAGGAGGGGGGCCGCTGGGGCAGGCTAGAACACATGAAGTGCCTACCGCTTCCGGTACGCGTGGCAGCCGGGCTCGCGGTGACCGCCGTGGACGAGGCGCGCCGCCTGCCGCAGCAGCTGGCCGGTCTGCCGGTGACGCTGGTCAGCCAGGCGCTGCAGCTGTCCATGCGGGTCCAGCAGACGGTCACCGAGCTGGCCATCAAGGGCGACGACCTGCTGGCCGGACTGCGCCCGGCGCCGGAGACGCCGGAGTGGGCCACCTTCGACGAGGACCTCCCGGAGCCGGGCGCGGGCGGGCCGGACGTGGCCGACCCGTGGGCGCAGGAGGAGCGGGCCCTGGCCGAGGAGCACGTCGAGGGCGAGTTCGACAGCGGCGCCGAGGGCACCGACGGCGAGGGGCCGGACGCGCTGCCCGAGTACGGCGAGCTGAGCCTGCCCCAGTTGCGCGGCAGGCTGCGCCGGCTGTCCGCGGTGCAACTCGAGGAGCTGCTGGCGTACGAGCGGGAGCACGCCGCGCGGCCGGAGTTTCTCGGCATGCTGGAACGGCGCCTGCTCACCGTGCGCAACCAGCAGCGCTGACTGAAGGCCGCCGGCCCGAGCGCCGATTGTCCGCTCGGCGCGTGTTCCGGCGCGCCGCGCCCACCAGCCCAGAAGGGATCGCCCGACCGTGACGTCCACCGGCCCCACCACCGCGGAGCACCCCTGGCCGGTGCGGACCGTGGCCCGCAAGATCGCCGAGTGGATCAACCGGCTGGGCGCGGTGTGGGTCGAGGGCCAGCTCACCCAGGTGTCCGTGCGGCCGGGCAACTCCACCGCCTTTCTCACGCTGCGTGACCCGGCCGCCGACGTCTCCATGACGGTGACCTGCCCAGCGGCGCTGCTGCGCGGCATGGAGCCGCCGCCCGCGGAGGGCAGCAGGGTGGTGGTGCACGGCCGGCCGACCTACTACGTGGGCCGGGGCACGCTGAGCCTGCGGGTCGACGAGATCCGCGCGGTGGGCATCGGTGAGCTGCTGGCCAGGATCGAGCGGCTGCGCCGGCTGCTCGCCGCGGAGGGCCTTTTCGACACGGCGCGCAAGCGCCGGCTGCCGTTCCTGCCCCGCCGGGTCGGCTTGATCACCGGCCGGGCCTCGGCCGCGGAACGGGACGTGCTCACCAACGCCAGGGGACGCTGGCCGGCCGCCCGGTTCCGGGTGATCAACGTCGCGGTGCAAGGCCCGCTCGCGGTGCCCCAGATCCGCACCGCACTGTCCACTCTAGACGCCGACCCGGAGGTGGACGTGATCGTGGTGGCCCGTGGCGGTGGCAGCGTGGAGGACCTGCTGCCGTTCTCCGACGAGGCGCTGTGCCGGGCGGTGGCGGCCTGCCGCACGCCGGTGGTCAGCGCGGTGGGCCACGAACCGGACACCCCGCTGCTGGACCACGTGGCCGACCTGCGCTGCTCCACACCCACCGACGCGGGCAAGCGGGTGGTGCCGGACGTGGCCGAGGAGACCGCGCGCATCCACCAACTCCGGGACCGGGCGCGCCGGGCCCTGCACGGCTGGGTGGACCGGGAACGGCGGCTGCTGGACGCGCTGCGCAGCCGCCCCTGCATGGCCGACCCGTACGGTCCGCTGGACCGGCGCGGTGAGGAGTTGTTCGCGCTGCGCGAACGGGCGCGTCGCGCGATGCTCGCTCGGATCGTGGCGGAGCAGACTGAGCTGGTAGCGATCCGATCACGCTTGACGACCCTCGGACCGGCGGCCACCCTTGCCCGCGGGTACGCGATCGTCCAGCGGTTCGGGCCCGACGACGTGCCGCATGTGGTCCGCTCGGTCGCCGATGCACCCCCGGGAACGCGGCTGCGGGTGCGGCTCGTTGACGGAGTGGTGCAGGCGGTCGTGCCAACGGAGCCGGAGGTGCCGGCCGGTAGCGGCGAGCGGAGGTGAGTGCGGTGCCATACCAGGCCCAGGGCCCCACCTTCCTTCCGCTCACCGTGGCCGCGGCCCGGGCGGCGGCGATCGACCGATGCGCTCCGGCGGAGCGCGGCAGCGCCGACATCGTGCAGCGCCGCGCCGAAGCCGCCGAGGCCACGGCGGCCGCCTGCTGGACCGCGCTGCTCGCCGGGTGCGACTCGCCGGCCCGCCGGGCCCTGCCGGCGAGGCTGCGCGAACTCACCGAGGCGACGTCCAGCTACGCGGGCATCGGCAGCGGCTCGGTGCACTGCCGCAGGGTCACCCAGGCCCAGGTGCGCATCGACGAGGCGGTGCGGGACGGCGACGGCGAGGAGTTCGCCGAGGCGTTCGTCGGCTACGACCAGGCCGTGGCCACCGCCGTGGTATGCGGGCAGGGCCGGATGGGGAGCCCCACATCGTGACCCCCGACGACGCGATCCGTCCCGAGGCGCCGGCAGCCGGCCCCGGCGACGCGACCCCAGCCGCCGAGCCGGCGGGCGGCAACGGGCGGCAGATCCCGGACGAACTCGGCGGGCTCGGCTACGAGCAGGCGCGCGACGAACTCGTCGAGGTGGTGCGCCGGCTGGAGGCCGGTGGCCTGTCCCTGGAGGAGTCGCTGGCGCTGTGGGAGCGCGGCGAGTCGCTGGCCCGGGTCTGCGAGCGGCACCTCGCCGGCGCGCGGGAACGCATCGACACCGCGCTGGCCGTGGTTGAGGAGGACGTTCCCACCGAGGAACCCGAGTAGCGGCGGAGCCGCTGCCAGGTCGACGTGGCGCAACTCGGCGGGCGAGCGCCGGGGCCTCGCGGCACGGTCACCGGCTTCACGCCGGCGCTGACCGGCCTCCGGCGATGTCCGCAGCACCGGCGCCGACCCGGCCACGGCGATCTCCACAGCACCGATGCGGACCCGGCTACGGCGATCTCGGCAGTACCGGCGCGGACTGCGCGGCGGCGGCGAGCGTGCGGAACTCGTCCGGCGAGCCGCTGCCGGTGATCAGCAGCCGCACCCCGCCCAGGTCGGTCAGCCAGGACGGTTCGTCGCGCAGCCCGGGATAGACGGTCCACTGCCGACCGGCCACGTCCACCGTGCCGGTGGACACCGGGTTCTCGCCGGGCGGTCGCCCCGCCTCGAACCTGGCGAGGTCGGCGGAGTCGGCCGAGGACTGGGCGAAGCGCAGGTACCGGCCGGCCGCGGTGAGCCAGCCCACCTGGACCACCCGCGGCCCGCCCGGGGTGGCGCCGGCATCGGACACGTCGGCCGAGTTGGCCCGCCAGCCGGCGGGCAGCCGCGGGTCGCGTACCGAGAACCCGACCCGGGCTGCGGCGCTGCGCAGTTCGGCGGACTGGTCCACGGTGGGCACCGCGTGCGGGTCCACCGAGATGCCGCCCGGGCTGAACGAGCAGCCCCTGCTCAGCCCGGTGAGCACCAACACCATGCCGGCCAGCACGGCAAGGGAGAGCCCGAGGTCGCGCAGGGTACGGCCGCCCCGACCCCGGGCCGGGGACGTGTTCGGCCGCTCGCCGCTCCGCTGCCGCCCGGCGGGACCCTCGGAGGATGTCACGGTCCCATCGTCTCAGTGCCGGTTCCGGTGCGCGCACCACGATCGCCCGGCGGGACGCGGCACCGCGCGGAGCCGGCCCGCTGCGCTCGTGGGGCTTCGCCCGGGGCGTGCGTTTGGGGGGTTCGCCCCGGCGCGCTCCCATGCTCGTCCGCCCAGTTCCGGAACAGGCCGTCAGGCGCGTACCGGGTACCAGGTACCGCTGTCCGGGCGCGCTTTCTCACGTCCGCGGAGGGCTTCGCGGCCTGGCCCGGACGGGCTCACGTACGTGCCCCGCGTGCTGATCTGGGAGGATTCGGGTAACAGGGACGGGGCGTCACGGCACCGCACGCGGTGCCGGCCTTCGCCCGATCGCCGAACATCGTTCCCGCGCGGCATCGCGCGGGGCCCGCGGGAGTTTCCGTGACCGTGTCGAGCCGCGGCAGCCGAGACGACGCCGGCGCGTGCCAGCGCGCGGGAGATCGGCCCCGGCGCTCGGGGCGGCCAGGTGCCGGCGCGGAGGACGCGGCCCGGGTACGTGTGGCGCACCCTGGCGGCGCCGTCGCGGTCGCGCGCGAACTCGTGGAGAAGGAGGCCGAATGAACACGACGGGCCGGTTCACCGACACCACCGAGTCGGGTTCGCCGGGCACCGGGCGGCGGCGTGAAGCACCCGACCGCAACCTGGCGATGGAGCTGGTGCGAGTCACCGAGGCGGCCGCGATGGCCGCAGGCCGGTGGGTCGGCAGGGGCGACAAGAACGGCGGCGACCAGGCCGCCGTGGACGCCATGCGCAAGCTGATCGGCACGGTCTCCATGCGCGGCGTCGTGGTGATCGGCGAGGGCGAGAAGGACGAGGCGCCGATGCTCTACAACGGCGAGCAGGTCGGCAACGGAAACGGCCCGGAGTGCGACGTCGCGGTGGACCCGATCGACGGGACCACGCTGATGAGCAAGGGCATGCCGAACGCGCTGGCCGTGATGGCGGTGACCGAGCGGGGCGCGATGTTCGACCCCTCCGCCGTGTTCTACATGGAGAAGCTCGCGGTGGGCCCGGAGGCGGCCGACGTGGTGGACATCGAGGCGCCGGTGGCGGAGAACGTCCGCCGGGTCGCCGAGGCCAAGCACAGCGACGTTTCCGACGTGACCGTCTGCATCCTGGACCGGCCGCGGCACGAGCAGCTGGTCAAGGAGGTCCGCGAGGCGGGCGCCCGGATCCAGTTCATCACGGACGGTGACGTTGCCGGCGCGATCTCGGCGGCCCGCCCGGACACCGGTGTGGACATGCTGATGGGTATCGGCGGCACACCCGAGGGGATCATCGCGGCCTGCGCCATGAAGTGCATGGGCGGCGCGATCCAGGGCAGGCTGTGGCCCAAGGACGACGAGGAGCGGCAGAAGGCCATCGACGCCGGGCACGACCTCGGCCGGGTGCTCAGCACCGACGACCTGGTCAGCGGGGAGAACGTGTTCTTCTGCGCGACCGGTGTCACGGACGGCAGCCTGCTCCGCGGGGTGCACTACCAGGCCGGCGGCTGCACCACCCAGTCGATCGTGATGCGGTCCAAGTCGGGCACGGTGCGGCTGATCGACGGCTTCCACCGGCTGACCAAGCTGCGCCAGTACTCCTCGGTGGACTTCGACCGGGCCGGCGACGGCGAGTCGGCCCCGCCCCCGCTGCCTTGATCCGGCAGGAGCCCGGCCGTCCCGGGCCATCTTGGGATGTGTCCCGGACGGCCGGCGGCTCACCCTCTCCGGGGTGTTAGTTCTTGACCGATCTGGGTGGCAGTTCGCCAATACCTCCCATCGCCGCTGTCACCGGCCTGTTCTCTCTCTTACGTTCCGCAACATTCCCGCTGCGCGGGCGGGCATGGAAGGAGAGAGAACATGACCGCAGGTTCTCTGGTTCGGGGACTTCTCGCCGCGGCCGTCACCGCCGTGAGCACCGTCGCCGGTGCCGTGGGTGCGGCGGACGGCCCGTCCGCCGCCGCGGCGGGCGGGCCGGAGCCGTTCATCGTCGGCGGCACCAGCGTGGACCGGGCGTACCCGTTCATGGCGTCGCTGCAGGACACCGCCGGCCACCACTTCTGCGGCGGGTCGCTGGTCGGGCCGGCGTGGGTGGTCACCGCCGCGCACTGTGTGCTCGACCTCCGGCCAAGCCAGCTCCGGCTGCGCATCGGCAGCATGGACCGCACCGCCGGGGGCGAACTGGTCGGCGCCAGCGGGTTCACCGTGCACCCCGGCTACGACGGGCACTCACCGGGCAACGACATCGCCCTCATCCACCTGGACACCGCGGTGCACGCGGCGCCGGTGACGATCGCGGCCGGCTCCGGCGGCCCGGGCACCAGGACCCGGATCATCGGCTGGGGGCAGACCTGCCCGCAGCCCAACGGGTGCGCCATCCCGCAGACCCTCCGGCAGCTCGACACCCAACTCGTCGACCCGGCGCGGTGCACGCACATCGACGCCGCGCACGAGCTGTGCACGGACAACCCGCACGGCGACGCCGGCGCGTGCTACGGCGACTCCGGCAGCCCGCAGCTACGCCTGGTGGCCGGCGTCTGGCAGCTCATCGGGGCCACCAGTCGCAGCGGCAACGACGATCCGACCTGCGCCACCGGCCCGTCGATCTACACCGACGTGACCGCGTACGCCGGCTGGATCGCGGCGCACACCGGCGGCTGAGCCCCACCGGCGCCGCGGCTGTGGCCGTATCGTTGCCCTCGATCGGGTGACGGCGGGCCACGATGGGGTGCCCGGCGGGTACCTCCGGAGAGGTAACCGCTTCGCCAGCCGAAGAGGGCGGGGGTGTTTGACTGTGCGAGCAACGAGGGCACTGGTCGCGGCCGTGGCCGCCACGGGAGCGACGCTCGTCGCCGCCTGCAACCCTGGTGTCGCCGCGCCGGCGCACACCGGCACCGTGGCCGCGCCGGCCGCCGGCGCGGTCCGGCCGAGCAGTGCCGCCCCGGCCGGCACGGCGGCTCCGGCCGCCCCGGTCCTGGTGCAGCCGGCGAAGGCGGCCAACCCGTCGCCGAAGCCGCAGGCACGCCCGCGGCCGGCGGTGGGCGCCCCGTGCAGCGCGACGGCACGGGCCTGCGTCGACCTGTCGGCCAACCAGGCCTGGCTGCTCAAGGACGGCAACGTGGTCTACGGGCCGGTGCCGATCACCTCGGGCAAGCCGGGACACCGCACCCCGCCGGGCACGTACCGCGTGCAGTGGAAGGACAAGGACCACCGCAGCAGCGAGTTCAACAACGCACCCATGCCGTACTCGGTGTTCTTCTACAGCGGCATGGCCTTCCACGCGGGCAGCCTGAACGCCCAGTCGCACGGCTGCATCCACCTGTCCACCGCGGCGGCCAAGACGTTCTTCAACGTCCTCGCCGTCGGGGACGTGGTGCAGATCGTCCCGTGACCGCCGCGCGTGCGGGCCGCGGGGAGGAGCCGCGGCCCGCACGTTGCCGACGTCACCCTGCCCGCCGGCGGACGAAGGTCCAGACTGACGCACATGGGCGACGAGCAGTACCGCGTGGAACACGACACCATGGGCGAGGTCCGGGTGCCCGTGGACGCGTTGTGGCGGGCCCAGACGCAGCGGGCCGTGGCGAACTTCCCGATCTCCGGGCGCCGGTTGGAGCGGGCACAACTCCGCGCGCTCGGCTTGGTCAAGGCCGCCTGCGCCCGGGTGAACGAGCGGCTGGGCGTGCTGGACGCCGAGCTCGCCCAGGCCATCGCGGCCGCCGCCGACGAGGTGGCCGAGGGCCGCCACGACGAGCAGTTTCCGGTCGACGTGTTCCAGACCGGCTCGGGCACCTCGTCCAACATGAACGCCAACGAGGTGATCGCCACCCTCGCCGCCCGCCGGCTCGGCCGCGAGGTGCACCCCAACGACCACGTGAACGCGTCCCAGTCGTCCAACGACGTGTTCCCCACCACCATCCACCTGGCGGCCACCGAGGCGGTGGTGCGGGACGTGCTGCCCGCGCTGGAACACCTCGCCGACACCCTCGGCCGGCGCGCCAAGGACTGGTCGGACGTGGTGAAGGCGGGTCGCACGCACCTAATGGACGCGGTGCCGATCACGCTCGGTCAGGAGGCCGCCGGCTGGGCCGCGCAGGCCCGCAACGGCGTGCAGCGGCTGGGTTCCGCGCTCCCCCGGCTCGGCGAGCTGCCCATCGGCGGCACAGCCGTGGGCACCGGGCTGAACACGCCGGAAGGCTTCGGCGCCGGGGTGGTCGAGGAACTGGTCGCCGTCACCGGGCTGCCGCTGTCCGAGCCGAGCGACCACGTCGAGGCGCAGGGTGCTCGGGACGGGCTGGTCGAGCTGTCCGGCCAGCTCCGCACGGTCGCCGTGTCGCTGTTCAAGGTCGCCAACGACCTGCGCTGGATGGGTTCCGGGCCGCGCACCGGCCTGGCCGAGCTGCGGCTGCCCGACCTGCAGCCCGGCTCGTCGATCATGCCCGGCAAGGTCAACCCAGTGATCTGCGAGGCGACCATGATGGTCGCCGCCCAGGTGATCGGCAACGACGCCGCCGTCGCGTTCGCTGGCGCCCAGGGCAACTTCGAGTTGAACGTGATGATGCCGGTGATGGCCCGCAACGTGCTGGAGTCCTGCCGGCTGCTCGCCTCGGTGGCCACGCTGCTCGCGGACAAGGTGGTCGCCGGCGCCGAGGCCGACGTGGACCGGATGCGGGAGTACGCCGAGTCGTCCCCGTCCATCGTCACGCCGCTGAACCGCTATCTCGGCTACGAGGAGGCGGCGTCCATCGCCAAGCAGGCGCTGGCCGAACGGAAGACGATCAAGGACGTGGTGCTGGAACGCGGCCACGTGGACGCCGGCCGGATCACCGCCGAGCAACTCGACGCCGCGCTGGACGTGCTGCGGATGGCGCGCGGCGACCGCTGACCAGGGCTCCGGACCGGGCGGCGCCGGACCCGGGGCGCCCGGTGGCCCCGGCACCGGGGGCCGGCCCGCCGGCCGCGGCGGGGTCCGGTGCCGCGCGGCGCAGGCCCGCACCGAGCCGGCGCACCGGGACGCGCTGCTCGCCCCATTCGGCGCGGGTCATTGTCGGTGCGCGGGGTGAGGATGGGGGCGTGCTGCTGAGCGACGTGGTGCGCACCTCGGCGGCCGTGGCCGCCACCCGGTCGCGGCTGGCCAAGGTGCGTGAGCTGGCCGGGCTGCTCGGCCGGCTGGCCGATCCGGCCGAGGTGGAGGTCGTGGTGGCCTTCCTGGTCGGCACGCCGCGCCAGGGCCGGATCGGTACCGGTTGGCGTTCGCTCGCCGCCCTGGACGTGCCGCCGGCCGCCGAACCCGGGCTCACCGTCGCCGAGGTGGACGCCGCGCTCGCGGCGATCGCGCACACCTCCGGCAAGGGCTCCACCCGGCGCCGCGCGGAGTTGCTCACCGGGCTGCTCGGCCGGGCCACCGCCGAGGAGCAGCGGTTCCTGTTCCGGCTGCTCACCGGGGAACTGCGGCAGGGCGCCCTGGAAGGGGTGATGGTGGACGGCGTCGCCGCCGCCACCGGCGTGCCGGCCGAGGCGGTGCGCCGGGCGTTCATGCTGGCCGGGCGGCTGCCGGCGACCGCACGGGCCGCGCTGGCCGGCGGCGAGGCCGCGCTCGCCGAGTTCCGCCTCGAGCTGGGCCGGCCGATCCGCCCGATGCTGGCCTCGCCGGCCGAGTCGCTGGAGGCGGCGCTGGCCGAGGCCGGTCCGTGCAGCGTGGAGTACAAACTGGACGGTGCCCGTATCCAGGTGCACCGGGACGGCGGCGAGGTCGCGGTGTTCACCCGCACGCTGCGGGAGATCACCGGCAGCGTGCCCGAGCTGGTGAAGCTGGTCCGCGCGCTGCCCTGCCGGTCGGTCGTGCTGGACGGGGAGACCCTGGCGCTGAACGACAACGGCCGGCCGCGGCCGTTCCAGGAGACGATGAGCCGGTTCAGCCGGGAGCTGGGCGGGCTGGCCCCGGACGTCGCGGAGGTGGGCGACGTCCGGGAGCTGCTGCTGCACCCGTGGTTCTTCGACTGCCTGCACGCCGACGGCGCCGACCTGCTGGACGCGCCGCTGGCCGAGCGGATCGACGCGCTGCGCTCGGTCGCCGGCCGGCACGTGATCGTCGGCGACCGGGAACCCGACCCGGCCGCCGCGGAGGCGGTGCTGGACGCCGCGCTGGCCGCCGGGCACGAGGGCGTGGTGGTCAAGTCGCTGGCCGCGCCGTACGCCGCCGGGCGCCGGGGCCGGTCCTGGCTGAAGGTCAAGCCGGTGCACACCCTGGACCTGGTGGTGCTGGCCGCCGAGTGGGGGCACGGCCGGCGCACCGGGTACCTGTCCAACCTGCACCTCGGCGCGCGTGACCCGGAAGGCGGCGCGCCGATCATGGTCGGCAAGACGTTCAAGGGCCTCACCGACGAGTTGCTCGCCTGGCAGACGACCACGTTCCCGGAGTTCGAGACGCACCGCGACTCCTGGACCGTCTACCTGCGACCGGAACTGGTGGTGGAGATCGAACTGGACGGGGTACAGGTCAGCCCCCGCTACGCCGGCGGGGTCGCGCTGCGGTTCGCGCGGGTGCTGCGCTACCGGCCGGACAAGACCCCGGCGGACGCGGACACCATCGACGCCGTGCGCCGCCTGCTCCCGGGTCACTGACCCGCCGCCGAAGACGTAGCCTGGAACCTCGTGCGGTTCCTTGACGGGCACGCCCCGTGCCACGAGCTGACCTACGACGACGTCTTCCTGGTGCCCCGCCGCTCGCCGGTGGAGTCCCGGTTCGACGTGGATCTGTCCACCTCCGACGGTTCGGGTACGACCATCCCGATCGTGGTGGCCAACATGACCGCGGTGGCCGGCCGGCGGATGGCCGAGACGGTGGCCCGGCGCGGCGGCCTGGTGGTGTTCCCGCAGGACGTGGCCGCCGAGGCGGTCGCCGAGATCGTGTCCTGGGTGAAGTCCCGGCACACCGTGTGGGATACCCCGCTGGTGCTGCACACCGAGGACGCGGTGGCGGACGCGCTGAACCTGCTGCCCAAGCGGGCGCACGGCGCGGTCGCCGTGGTGGACGACCGGAACCGGCCGATCGGCGTGGTCGGCGAGGCCGCCTGCGTCGGCGTCGACCGGTTCACCCGGGTCGGCGAGGTGGTGGACCGCGAGGTGCTGGTGCTGCCGCTGGGCACCCCGCCGCGCGAGGTGTTCGACCGGCTGCACGGCCGCACCACCCGGGTCGCCCTCGGCGTGGACGCGAACGGCCGGCTGGCCGGGGTGCTCACCGATGTGGCCGCGCTCCGCGCCGAGATGTACACCCCGACGCTGGACGCGAGGGGTCGGCTGCGGGTGGCCGCCGCGGTCGGCGTCAACGGCGACGTGGCCGCCAAGACCAAGGCGCTGCTGGACGCCGAGATCGACGTGCTGGTCGTGGACACCGCGCACGGCCACCAGGAGAAGATGATCGGCGCGCTGCACGCCGTCCGGTCGGTGCACCCGGCCGGCTCGGCGGTCCCGGTGGTGGCCGGCAACGTGGTTACCGCCGAGGGGGTGCGCGACCTGGTGGAGGCCGGCGCGGACGTGGTCAAGGTCGGTGTCGGCCCCGGCGCGATGTGCACCACCCGGATGATGACCGGGGTGGGCCGGCCGCAGTTCTCCGCGGTCGCCGAGTGCGCCGCCGAGGCCAGGCGGCTGGGCCGGCACGTGTGGGCCGACGGCGGGGTGCGGCACCCGAGGGACGTGGCGCTGGCGCTGGCCGGGGGCGCGTCCGCGGTGATGGTCGGCTCGTGGTTCGCCGGCACCTACGAGTCCCCCGGTGACCTGCAGCGCGACGAGGCGGGCCGGCCGTACAAGGAGTCGTTCGGCATGGCGTCCAAGCGGGCGGTCAGCGCGCGCACCCGCAGCGACAACGCGTTCGACCGGGCCCGCAAGGCGCTGTTCGAGGAGGGCATCTCCACGTCCCGGATGACGCTGGACCCGAACCGTCCCGGCGTGGAGGACCTGCTCGACGCGATCTGCTCCGGGCTGCGCTCGTCCTGCACCTACCTGGGCGCCCGCAACCTGGAGGAGTTCCACGAGCGCGCGGTGCTGGGCGTGCAGTCCTCGGCGGGGTTCGCCGAGGGCCGCCCGCTGCCCGGCGGCTGGTGACCGGTCCGGGGCGAACCGCCCCGGACCGGCCGAACCCGCCTCACACCGCGTGGTACTCCAGCATCTCAGTGACCAGCGCGGCGATCGGCGAGCGCTCCGAGCGGGTCAGCGTGAGGTGCGCGAAGAGCGGGTGGCCCTTCAGCTTCTCGATCACCGCGGCCACCCCGTCGTGCCGGCCCACCCGCAGGTTGTCCCGCTGCGCGGTGTCGTGGGTGAGCACCACCCGGGAGCCGGTGCCCAGCCGGGACAGCACAGTGAGCAGCACGTTGCGCTCCAGCGACTGCGCCTCGTCGACGATCACGAACGAGTCGTGCAGCGACCGGCCGCGGATGTGGGTCAGCGGCAGCACCTCGAGCATGCCGCGGTCCAGTACCTCGTCGATCACGTCCTGGCTGACCAGCGCGCCGAGCGTGTCGAACACCGCCTGGGCCCAGGGCTGCATCTTCTCGTTCTCCGAGCCGGGCAGGTAGCCGAGGTCCTGCCCGCCCACCGCGTACACCGGCCGGAACACCACGATCTTGCGGTGCTGGCGGCGTTCGAGCACCGCCTCCAGCCCGGCGCACAGCGCCAGCGCGGACTTGCCGGTGCCGGCCCGGCCGCCCAGCGAGACGATGCCGACGTCGTGGTCCATCAGCAGGTCCAGGGCGATGCGCTGCTCGGCCGACCGGCCGTGCAGGCCGAAGACCTCCCGGTCGCCGCGGACCAGGCGAACCTTCTTGTCCGGGGTGACCCGGCCCAGCGCGCTCGCGGTGCCGGCCAGCAGCCGCAGCCCGGTGTGGCAGGGCAGGTCCCGCGCGGCGGCCACGTCGAACTCGGTCGGGTCCACCTCGCCGTCCTTGAACAGCGCGTCGACCATGGCCGGCGGCACCTCGACGTCGGCCATGCCGGTCCAGCCGGACGGGGTGACGTCGTGCGCGCGGTACTCGTCGGCGGTCAGGCCGACCGCGGCTGCCTTCACCCGCAGCGGCATGTCCTTGGTGACCAGGGTGACCGCGTTCCCCTCCGCGGCGAGGTTGAGGGCGCAGGCGAGGATGCGGGTGTCGTTGGAGTCGGTCCGGAAGCCCGGCGGCAGCACCTGCGGGTCGCTGTGGTTGAGCTCGACGTGCAGGGTCCCTCCATGCTCGCCGACCGGCACCGGCGCATCCAGCCGGCCGTACCGGGTGCGCAGGTCGTCGAGCATGCGGAGCGCTTCCCGAGCGAACCAGCCCAGTTCCGGGTGGTGGCGCTTGCCTTCCAACTCGCTGATCACCACCAGCGGCAGCACCACCGCGTGCTCGGCGAACCGGGTGGCCGCCCACGGGTCGGCCAGCAGCACCGAGGTGTCCAGCACATACGTGTGCGTGGCGGGCTCGGGTGCCGCGGCGCGGCGCCGGGAAGTGCTCCGGGGTGAGCCTGAGGAACGGCTCGCGGGACGTCGTGCTGTCACGGCAACTCCCTCGCGGACGCGGCACCCACGTCCGCTCCTCGCTGGGCCGGGCACCGCCCTGGTTGGTCCGCTCCCGCTGGCACCGCCGCCGCGGTGTCAGCCTCGCTGACCACGAGGGCCGGGTGCCGGCCCCCGCGCCGTGGACGGTCCAACCGTCCCGCCAACTACAGCCACGACCAGGGCCTCCCGGGGCAGTCCGCCTACGACACGGCCCGCCACTTCGGAAGCTACCTTCGCCCCCCGCTTCTCGGCAGGCAGCCACTTAGGTGATTCGCGATTCGTCACCGACTCGACACGTTGACTACGGATTCCCCGGTACGAATCGCCCGGCGTGGCCGCGGCGTTCAGCCCGCTCCGATTGGCGAATCCGCAGTTCAGCCCGTGCGCCAGAGCGTTGATACCGGCGGTGGGAAACCGTCCCGTCACAGCACGTCCCCGTTTACCCGCCGTTATTGCGTCGGCCGAACGGGAGTAGCCCGTTTGGGGGAGTCGGGCGGCGGTATCCGTACCCTCCGCCGGTCGGCGGGGCTCCGGATGATCGCTCTCTGTGGCCGGTTGGTCAGGAGCCGAAACGGCGGTGCCGGATGGCGTAGTCGCGCAGCGCGCGCAGGAAGTCGACCCGCCGGAAGTCCGGCCAGTACGCCTCGGTGAACCAGAACTCCGAATGCGCCGACTGCCACAGCATGAAGCCGGACAGCCGCTGCTCCCCCGAGGTGCGGATGAGCAGGTCCGGGTCCGGCTGGCCGGAGGTGTAGAGGTGTTCGGCGATATGGTCGACGTCCAGGAACTCGGCCAGTTCCTCGATGGTGGTGCCCGCCTCGGCGTGCTGCTGCAGCAGCTTGCGCACCGCGTCGGTGATCTCCCGCCGCCCTCCATACCCGACCGCCACGTTGACCTGCATGCCCTTCCGGCCCTCGGTACGCAACGCGGCCGCGGACAGCCGGGCAGCCGTCTCGGTCGGCAGCAGGTCCAGGGCGCCGACGATGCGCAGGCGCCACGCGTTGCCTGGCTCGGTCAACTCGTCCACCACGTCGGCGATGATCTCCAGCAGTGGCTGGAGTTCCTCCGCGGGGCGGTTGAGGTTGTCCGTGGACAGCAGCCACAGCGTGACCACCTCGACGCCGGCCTCGCGGCACCAGCCCAGCATCTCGGCGATCTTCCGGGCGCCGACCCGGTGGCCGTCGTTGACGTCGGTGAACCCGGCCTCCCGCGCCCACCGCCGGTTGCCGTCCAGGATCACGCCCACGTGCCTGGGCCGCTGCGCACCGTCCAGCTGGCGGCCCAACCGCCACTCGTAGATGGTGTAGAGCAGCTCCCGAACCCATGCGCGCACGCTCACGTTCCGGCAGCGTACGCCGATTCAGCCGGTAACGACCGCCTGCCCGGCGGCGTGGCTGCGCAGCGTAATCCCGTGCACCATCAGGAGGATTGAGCTGTGCACCGGAGCACAGCATGGCCGGCTGGCAACCGAGGGTGACGTAGCCTCGCTACCGTGAGCGCACCCGCACCTCTCACCCGACCCT
Source organism: Gandjariella thermophila (assembly GCF_005405885.1). GTDB lineage: Bacteria > Actinomycetota > Actinomycetes > Mycobacteriales > Pseudonocardiaceae > Gandjariella > Gandjariella thermophila. Next base: position 110,242 of record NZ_BJFL01000005.1, on the reverse strand, counting down.
CCGCGGCGGTGACCAAGCCGAGGATGCGCGGGTGGCTGCACTTCTGGTCGTTCGTCGTCTCCGTGGTCACCGGCGCCACGCTGATCGTGCTGGCGGCGACCACCGTCTCCGCCACCGCCGCGGTGGCCACATCCGTCTACGCGGCCACCGTGCTCGGCCTGTTCGGCGTGAGCGCGCTCTACCACCGGCGGACCTGGGTGAGCGTCCGCGCCCGGATGTGGATGAAGCGGCTCGACCACTCGATGATCTTCGTCTTCATCGCGGGCACGTACACCCCGTTCGCCACGCTGGCGATGCCCCCCTCCACCGGCACCGTGGTGCTCGCCGTGGTCTGGGGCGGCGCGGCCGCCGGCATGATCCTCAAGCTGGTCTGGCCGCGCGCCCCGCGCTGGCTCGGCGTGCCGATCTACGTCGCGCTCGGCTGGGTCGCCGCGTTCGTACTGCCGGACCTGCTCCACCACGCCGGCGTCGCGGCCCTCGTGCTGCTCCTGGTCGGCGGTGCCCTCTACACCGCGGGCGCCGTCTTCTACGCCACCCGCTGGCCCGACCCATGGCCGCAGCTGTTCGGCTACCACGAGTTCTTCCACGCCGCCACCGTGCTGGCCGCCGTCTGCCACTACATCGCCATCTGGTTCGCCCTCTACCCCTGATCGGCGGATGTCGTCTCCATCCGGCCGTCCCTCAGGCCCAAGGCGCCACGCTCGAGCAGGCACGCGAGCCGGCCTTCGTTCGGCTGCCGCCGGGCGCGCCGGCGCACGGGCGTGGTCCAACACGACGACGGCCCGTCACTTCGGGAGCAGCTAAGAACACGTTTGTACTCGTGGCTTCACTATGACGAACACACCACACCGACCAGATCCCCGTCCATGCCTCAACATCTTCCAGGCTTTCCCTCAGTGCGGGAATGTCCAGAGTCTGGTTGAGTAATGCCTCCTGCACCCAGCAGCACCGCTGCAGAACGAGCAGCTCGGCGCAGTCAGCTGGTGAGGCCGGTTGGAGCGTCATCTGCCCCGGGATCGTGGCCACGCTGAGTTCCATGCGGTATGCCTACCCGACCGCAAGCCCGCGAGCGCAACGGTTTTCCGCGCCAGCGACACGCGGAACTTCACGACGGCCGCGAAGTCCTAACCGGACACTGGAATCCGCGGTCCGAAGTAGTCGCGTGACGAGACGATCTCGCCGTTGCGGACCCGCATGATGAACACACACGGGATATCGAAAGCGCCGTCCTGGCCACCGCCGGTGTAGACGAACTCCGCCACGATCACCTCGGGATCGGTCGTGTCGTGGATGGTGACGCGCTCCGCCCGGTAGTTGTCGATCTGCTGGATCCACTGCGCGATCTCGGTGAAGTGCCGACGCAGATCCGCGCGGCTGGTCAGCGGCGGCATCTCGTGCGGCGACGCGGGATGCTCAACGTAGGTCTCCTCCGCGTAGAGCGCGGCGAGCCGTTCGACCTGACTCATGTCCCCGGCGGCAAGCCCAGCCACACCGCCTACCAGGCGGTGGAAGACCTCGTGCGCTGTCAGAGACTGTGCTGTGCTCATGGGGTGATCATGTCATTCCGGCCGGACATCGTGCCGCCGGGCGGCTCCGGGAACCGTTCGGGCAGCAGTGGATACTCAGTCAGCACATCGAGGACGTCTCGGCCGAGGAGATGGGGCGCCGCGCCGCCGCCTTCTTCGGCGACTCCGGTTGACGCCCGTCTCCACCTCCGGGCCGTAGCTTCGGCAACCGTCCGAAGCGGACGATCGAAGCGCGTTTCGCGTGGGAGATTGCGGGATGGACGGCGCGCACCGGGAGGTCGGTGCCGGAAGTCCGTACGCGGGCTGGGCGGGCGATCCCCGGTCCTTGGTCCTGGTCACCGGGTATGCCGCGAACCAGGACGCGGATCGGCTGCCCGTGGTGCCGGATCAGCGGCCTCGCCGCGCGAGCAGGTAGCCGGCCGCGAGGCCGACGGCGAGAACACCGGCGAACGCGGCCCACAGCGGCGCGAAGACCGTCGGGACGAACAGGAGAATCCCGATCATCTGGCGGTTCTGCACGATGAACGTGAGCGCGATGGCCACCAGGACCACGGCCACGATCTCCTTGGGGGAGACCCAGCCGCGGGTGGCGCGCTCAGCTCTGGTCAGGTGACTGGTCATGCTCGCCTCCTTGCCAGAGGATGCCTGCCGGGAACGCGCGATCTCGGGACGCGGTTCACCGGCGCAGCGCCGAGGCCACCTTCGATGCTGGTCCACATGGCCGCGTCCCGGCAGGGCCGTAGGCCCCGGAGCCGGGGGTATTCGGTCACGCAGCGGAATTGGCCGCCCGCGTGCGGTCTCCGAGTCACCGGCGGGGGTTCCCCGGGATCAGCGAGGACTGGAAGATGCCGGTATGGGGATCTTCGGTAAGCCCAAACTGGCCACGCTGCTTGGCCGGCCGCTGCGCTGCCTGGTCTGCGGCGGGCGGGAGTTCTGGTCGCGCGAGGTGAAGCTGAACAGCACCGGGGCGGAGTTCCTCGGGCTGAGCTGGGCCAACCAGTCGGCGGTCGGCCTGATCTGCGACGCCTGCGGTTACGTGCACGAGTTCGCCGGCCCGAGGCCGGAACTGTGGAAGCCCGAGCGGGGTTATCCGGGCGGCGCCGAGTAGCGCGGTGGGAGGGCGCTGCCGGCGTCGGCGGCGGTGATCGGCGAGGATGGCGGCCATGGCCGCGTACGTGGTGTCCGAGGTGAAGATCCGGGACGAGAAGTTGGCTGCCCGGTACCGGTCGCTGGCGGAGGCGTCGATCGCGAGGTACGGCGGGCGGTACGTGGTTCGCGGTGGCGCGATCGACGTGGTGGAGGGCGACTGGCCGGCGGAGCGGCGCGTGGTGATCGTGGAGTTCCCGACCATGGCACGGGCCCGCGAGTGGTACGCGTCGCCGGAGTACGCGGAGGCGCTCGAGGTGCGCCGGGACGCGCTGCACCGCCGGCTGATCTTCGTCGAGGGCGTCGGGTAGCGCGTCCGGTGCCGGGGCGGCGGCACGCCGGCCCGGCACCGGAGACGCTCAGCCGAGGTCGGGGCCCTGGGAGCGGAGGTCGTCGACCTTGGCCATGGCCTCGCGGAGTTCGGTGAGCCAGGCGTCGGCGTGCTCGCCGACCAGGCGGACCGCCCAGGCCAGCGCCTCCGAGCGGGAGCGGGCCACGCCGGCGTCGACCAGCGTGTCCAGCACCCGGCGCTCCGGCTGCCGCAGCCGGGTCATCACCGGCACCGACTGCGTGGTGAACAGCTCCTGGGTGTCGCCGATCCGCGCGCCCCAGGACACCTTGCGCTGGTAGCGGTGCTCGGCCTGCCGCGCGATCTCGATCCGCTCGTCCCGGGTCTGCTCGCGGAACCGGCTGATCCGCCCGGACTCGGCGGCCGACCGGGCCGCGTCGTCGGCGAACTCCTCGGTCAGCGGCGGCAACTCGCCGACGATCACGATCTCCTCGCGGTCGACGGTGATCTCCGGTGGGCCGGTGAACCAGCCGTCCGGCAGCCGCCCCGCGAACCAGGCCGCGGCGTCGTCCGCGGGCGGAAGGTCGGCCTGCTGCCAACCGCCCCTGCCTCGGCCGCGTCCGCCGCCGGGACCCCAACCATGTCGGCCGCGGCCGACCATCACGAACCGCCCATGCATATCAACCTCCACCGAAATGGTGATTACACGATTACGCCGATACAGACGCTACGCCGGGCAGCCGCGCGTCGGTAGCCGGTTCGCTGCGGGTGGACAGCCGCCGGGCAGGCGACGTCAGCGGGCAGGCAACGCCGGCCGGGTGCCGGGAACGGCCGTTCGGCCCGATGGCAGCCGGCTCAGCGCCGGTAACCAGCCGGCCGAGTCGGTGGCGGAAGGGCCCGCGACCGAGCGGCGGGTCAGAGGGCGGCGACCAACTGGTCGACCGTGGTGGCCGGGCGGTCGCAGACGTAGCCGCGGCACACGTAGGCGGCGGGCGAATCGTCCACCAGCGGGCGGTCGGCGAGCAGCGGAACGCCGGGCAGGTCCGGCGGCCCGGCGAGGACCACGGCCCCGCCGGGGGCGTGCGCGACCGCAGCGGACAGCAGCGCGGCCCGAGCCGGGTCCTCCGCGCGGCCGACCACGGCCACCTGGACCGGCCCCTGGCGCAGCGCCTCGGCGGCGGACAGCCACTGCCCGGCGAACCGGGGGGCCCGTGCGGGCAGCAGCCCGGCCCGCGTCACCGCCCGCTCGGCGGCGTCCCGGTAGCGAGCCGCACGGTCCGGACCGGCCAGAGCGGAAGCGGTCACCAGTGCGCCGGCCAGCGCGGAAGCTCCGGACGGCGTGGCGTTGTCGGTCGGTTCGGCCGGGCGCCGCACCAGCGCCTCGGCGTCGTTGGCCGTGTCGTGGAACTGCCCGCTGGCCTGAGGGTCGGCGAACCGGTCCAGCGCGGTGTCCAGCAGGTCGCAGGCGGCGTCCAGCCAGTGCGGCTGGCCGGTGGCCTGGTGCAGCGCGAGCAGGCCGTCGGCGAGGCAGCCGTAGTCCTCCAGCACCCCGGCGGCGTCGCCCACCACGCCCTTCCGGGAGGTGCGCCGCAGCCGGCCGGCCACCAGGTGCCGGTCCAGCAGCAGCCGGGCGGCCTCGGCGGCGGCCTCCAGCCAGTGCGGCCGGTCCAGCGCCATGCCGGCCTCGCTGAGCGCGACGATGGCCAGCCCGTTCCACGCGGTGACCACCTTGTCGTCGATGCCCGGCTGGGGCCGGCGGGCCCGCGCCGCGAGCAGCGCCTCGCGCACCCGGCGCCACCGCTCCGGGTCGTCCGGATCGGCCGGCAGCCGCAGGGTGGACCGGCCGTGCTCGAAGGTGCCCCGCTCGGTCACGCCGAACAGTTCCGCGGCCCACCGGCCGTCGGCGTCGCCGAGCACATCGACGAGTTCGTCGGGCGTCCAGACATAGGTGAGCCCCTCCACGCCGCCGGCGTCGGCGTCCAGCGAGGCGGCGAACGCGCCCTCCGGCGTGCGCAGGTCGCGCAGCAGGAACTCGGCGGTCTCCTCGGTGACCCGCGCCGCCATGGGGTCACCCTTGGCGCGGCTGAGGTGCGCGTACACCCGCAGCAGCAGGGCGTTGTCGTAGAGCATCTTCTCGAAGTGCGGCACCACCCAGGCGGCGTCCACGCTGTACCGGGCGAACCCGCCGGCAAGCTGGTCGTAGATGCCGCCGCGGGCCATCGCCGCGCAGGTGGCCGTGGCCATGGCCAGCGCACGGTCCGAGCCGGTGCGCTCGTGGTGCCGCAGCAGGAACTCCAGCACCATGGACGGCGGGAACTTCGGCGCGCCGCCGAAACCGGCGTGCTGCCGGTCGAAGTCGCCGGCCAGCGCGTCCACCGCGCCGGCCAGCACCTGATCGTCCACAGTGGACTCGGGCAGCGGCTTGCCGTGCTCGTTGAGTTGGGCCACGACGTGGCTGGCGGCCTGGCGCACCTCGTGGCCACGCTCCGTCCACGCCTGGGTCACCGCGCGAAGCAACTGGCGGAAGGACGCCATGCCGGGCCGCGGCGCGGGCGGGTAGTAGGTGCCGCAGTGGAACGGCTCCGCGTCCGGAGTGAGGAAGCAGGTCATCGGCCAGCCGCCCTGGCCGGTCATCGCCTGGGTGGCCTGCATGTAGACGGCGTCGATGTCCGGCCGTTCCTCGCGGTCGACCTTGATGTTGACGAAGTTCTCGTTCATCAGCGTGGCCACCTCCGGGTCCTCGAAGGACTCGTGGGCCATCACATGGCACCAGTGGCAGGCCGCGTAGCCGATGGACAGCAGGACGGGCACGTCGCGGCGGCGCGCCTCGTCGAACGCCTCGGGGCACCACGGCCACCAGTCGACCGGGTTGTCCGCGTGCTGCAGCAGGTACGGACTGGTGGCCTGGGCGAGCCGGTTGGTCATGTCTTCAGGGTCCCAGCCTTGTCGGCACCGTGCACGGACGGTGCCCGGACGTGGCCGACCGACCGCGCTGCGCACCCGGCCGGGTACCGCGCGGCGTGGTGGTCAGGTGCGATGCGGGCGCTTGGCCGTGCCGTGTTCCGGGGCCTGCCCGGGAGATCCGTCCTCGGCGCGGTCGGCGGCGTCGCCGCCGGCCTCGTCGCGCTCGCCGGGCGCGGCGTCCTCGCCGGACCTGCCGGCCCGGTCGGTGGGCTCATCGAAGCTGGCCGGCACCTTGCGCAGGTGCTTGGTCATGGACCGGACCAGGAAGCCGACCGCGATGAAGAACAGGATCAGCACCAGCAGGCCGACCGGCGAGGACTTGCCGAAGTCCTCGCCCTGGCCGCCGGGGTCGCCGGGTTGGCCCGGCGCCGCCAGCAGCGGCAGCACGCCCGGAGCCGCCAACGCCTTGGCGGTCAGGCCCGTGATCGAGGCGGTCATGCGGCGCTCACCTTCTCCCGCACTCCGGCGAAGAGATCGTCCTCCGGCAGCGTGGTGTCCACCAGAGACCTGGCCAGCTCGTAGTCCTCGGTCGGCCAGATCTCCTGCTGCACCTCCAACGGTACGGCGAACCACCGGCTGTTGGGGTCGATCTGTGTCTCGTGCGCCCGCAGCGCCTCGTCCCGCACGGCGAAGTAGTCGCCGCAGGGCACCTGGGTGGTGACCCGCTCCATCACGTCCGGACGGTCCTCCGACCACCGGGCCAGCCACTCCTCGTACGGCGACTCGATGCCCCTGGCCACCAGCGCGTCGTGGAACATCTGCATCTTGGCCCGGGAGAAACCGTGCGAGTAGTACAGCTTCAGCGGCTGCCACGGCTCGCCGGCGTCGGGGAACCGCTCCGGGTCGCCGGCCGCGTCGAAGGCCGCCACCGAGACCTCGTGGCAGCGGATGTGGTCCGGGTGCGGGTAGCCGCCGTTCTCGTCATACGTGACCATCACGTGCGGCCGCAGCTCGCGCACCACCCGCACCAGCGTCTCGGTCGCCTCCTCCAGCGGCACCAGCGCGAAGCAGCCCTCGGGCAGCGGCGGCTTCGGGTCCCCCTCGGGCAGGCCGGAGTCGACGAAGCCCAACCAGCGGTGCCGCACGCCGAGGATCTCCGCGGCGCGAGCCATCTCCCGCCGCCGGATCTCCGCCATGTTCGCGGCCACGTCGGGCCGGTCCATCGACGGGTTCAGGATGCTGCCCCGCTCGCCACCGGTGCAGGTCACCACGACGACCTCGTGCCCCTCGGCGACGTAGCGGGCGGTCGTGGCCGCCCCCTTGCTGGACTCGTCGTCCGGGTGCGCGTGCACCATCATCAGACGGAGCTGCTCTGCCATGGCCGAAGCGGTCCTTCCGTGATCCGGTCTGCCGGCCCCCGCCGAGAGATCTCCCCCGGTCCCGGGGATACTCAACGTGGATGCTCGCACTCATTGTTCCCGGAGGTACGACAGTTTCCGGCGGGTCCCCCCGACCGGCGACGTGTCGTGGAGTCCCCGCGTGAGGAGGCAACCGGTGGCGCAGCGGGAGGTGCCGACCGATCGGTACGGCTCCCGGGCCGGACGCCGGCCGCCTCGCTGGGCGTACTGGGTGGTGCTGGCCGCGGCGGTGGTGGTCGGGCTGGTGGTCGCCGTGGTGGCGTACCAGAACCTGGGCAGCCAGCCGATCGAGGGTGAGCAGACCGCGTTCCAGATACTGGACGACCACTCGGTGCGGATCGACTTCCAGGTGCGCCGCGACCACCCGGAGCGGCCGGCGGACTGCCTTGTGCGGGCCCGTTCCCAGGACGGCGACGAGGTCGGCCGCAAGGAGGTCCTGGTCCCGGCCGGAGCAACGGTGGTGAGCCGGTCGACCGTGCTGCGCACGTCCAAACGGCCGGTGACCGGCGAGGTCTACGGCTGCTCCTATCAGGTGCCGAGCTACCTCACCAAGGAGGCGCGGCCAAGCGGGTGAACTGATGGTCGTCCACGGTCCGGGGCACGTGACGCCGGCCACGGATCGTTGTCTGCGTGTTATCCTCGCTGGGTAGCACGGCCCCGTCGTGGGCCGTGTTTTTCCGTTCCTGGCCTGACGGTTGGGAAAAGCCGGCCCGCAGCCCGCGGGCCTGCAGTGACACGCAAGGAGTTGGTGACCGTGAGCGAGACCCAGGTGACCTGGCTGACCCAGGAGGCCCACGACCGGCTCAAGCACGAGCTGGACGAGTTGATCGCGAATCGCCCGGTCATCGCCGCGGAGATCAACGCCCGCCGCGAGGAGGGCGACCTGCGGGAGAACGGCGGCTACCACGCCGCTCGTGAGGAGCAGGGCAAGCAGGAGGCTCGCATCCGGCAACTGCAGGAGCTGCTGCGCAACGCCAAGGTGGGCGAGGCGCCGGAGAACAGCGGGGTCGCCGAGCCGGGCATGGTGCTCACGGTTCGCTACGAGGATGACGAGGAGACCGAGACCTTCCTGCTGGCCACCCGCGAGGAAGGCGCGCACGGCGGGATCGAGGTGTACTCACCGAACTCCCCGCTGGGCAAGGCGTTGCTCGGCGCCAAGGAGGGCGAGTCCCGCGAGTACGAACTGCCCAACGGGGCGAGCATGAAGGTCACCCTGATCAAGGCCGAGCCCTACCGCGGCTGAACCATCACGATCTCCGCGGCCCCCGGCACCGCGCGTGCCCGGGGCCGCGGGTTCGTTGATCCACCGGCACGGCGGCCTGGTCACAGCAGGCGTTCCAGCAGCGGGCGGACCCGCGGCGGCACCGGCGTGGACAGCGCGATCGACGTGGACGTGCGCTGCACACCGGCCACGTCGACCACCTCGTCGATCACCCGCTGCAGGTCGGCATTGGACCGGGCCACCATGCGGACCAGCAGGTCGCCCTCGCCGGTGGTGGCGTGCACCTCGCACACCTCGTCGATGGCCGCCAACCGCTCGGCGACCTCGTGCCGCCGTCCCTGCGCGATCTCCAGCACGGCGAACGCGGTCAGCCCATAGCCCATCGCGCCGAGGTCCAGTTCGGGCGGGAACCCGCGCAGCACACCGCGCCGCTCCAGGCGGTCCAGCCGGGCCTGCACGGTGCCCCGGGCCACGCCGAGGCGCCGTGAGCACTCCAGCACACCCAGCCGGGGCTCGTCGGACAGCAGCAGCAACAGCCGCGCGTCAAGAGCGTCCAGCGGCCCCTCCGTGGCAGCCACGTCACACCTCCTGGTCAGACTGACCAACACGACCCCAGCCGGCCGCCTCACACTGAGCAGATTGTCCATCTGATATGGCATCTGTTGCTCAACATGCAGCATAGGCACATGCTCTGGCCCACGAACTGTCGCACACCGCGCGCGGTACGGAGGGCATCATGACCGACATACTTGGCCAGGCGGGACCCGCGCTGGACGAGGTGAGCCTGGAGCAGCTCAAGCAGCTGGTCGGACTGGTCGAGCACGACGAGGCCCGCGATCCGTTCCCGGTGCGGGCCATGGACGCGGTGGTGTTCGTGGTCGGCAACGCCACCCAGACCGCGTGGTTCTACCAGGCCGCGTTCGGCATGCGGCTGGTCGCGTACTCCGGGCCGGAGACCGGCAACCGCGATCACCGCGCGTTCGTGCTGACCTCGGGGTCGGCCCGGTTCGTGGTCAAGGGCGGGGTGGACCCGGCGAGCCCGCTGCTGGACCACCACCGCCGGCACGGCGACGGCGTCGTCGACCTCGCACTGGAGGTGACGGACGTGGACCGGTGCGTGGCGCACGCCCGCGCCCAGGGCGCGACCGTGCTCGAGGAACCGCACGACATCAGCGACGAGTACGGCACCGTGCGGCTCGCCGCGCTGGCCACGTACGGCGAGACCCGGCACACCCTGGTCGACCGGTCCCGGTACTCCGGCCCGTACCTGCCCGGCTACCAGCCCAGGGAGGGCGCCGTCACGCGGCCGGCCGGTGCGCCGAAGCGGCTGTTCCAGGCGGTCGACCACTGCGTGGGCAACGTCGAGCTGGGCCGGATGGACTACTGGGTGGACTTCTACCACCGGGTGATGGGCTTCGTGAACATGGCGGAGTTCGTCGGCGACGACATCGCCACCGAGTACTCCGCGCTGATGAGCAAGGTCGTCGCGAACGGCAACCACCGGGTGAAGTTCCCGCTCAACGAGCCGGCGATGGCGAAGAAGAAGTCGCAGATCGACGAGTACCTGGCCTTCTACGGCGGCCCCGGCTGCCAGCACATCGCGCTGGCCACGGGCGACATCCTGACCACGGTCGACCAGATGCGGGCCGCCGGGGTGGAGTTCCTGGACACGCCCGACTCCTACTACGACGACCCGAAGCTGCGGGCCCGGATCGGCGAGGTCCGGGTGCCGATCGAGGAGCTGAAGAAGCGGCGGATCCTGGTCGACCGGGACGAGGACGGCTACCTGCTGCAGATCTTCACCAAACCGATCGGCGACCGGCCAACGGTGTTCTACGAGCTGATCGAGCGGCACGGCTCGCTCGGCTTCGGCAAGGGCAACTTCAAGGCGCTGTTCGAGGCCATCGAGCGCGAGCAGGCGCGCCGAGGCAATCTCTAGCGCCGAGGCGCCATCAACACCGCCGAGGCAATCCCCAGCGCCGAGGCGCCGCATCCTCGGGACTCGGTGGTCCCGGTCAGGGTTCCAGGACGGTGTAGTCGGCGGCCCGGAGCGTGTCCACGACCTGGGCGCAGTGCTCCGGGCCGCGGGTCTCCAGCTTGAGCGCCACCTCGACCTCGCCGAGGGCCAGCGCGCCGGACACCCGGGAATGCTCGACGTCCAGCACGTTCGCGCCCAGTTCGCTGATCCGGCCGAGCAGCGCGGCCAGCGAGCCGGGCCGGTCCGCCATCCGCAGCCGCATCGCCAGGTAGCGGCCGGCAGCGGTCATCCCGTGCTGGATGATGTGCAGCAGGAGCAGCGGGTCGACGTTCCCGCCGGAGAGCACGGCGACGACCGGCGGGGTGAAGCGGCCGGGGTGGTCCAGGATCGCGGCGACCGCCGCCGCGCCGGCCGGCTCCACCACCAGCTTGGCCCGCTCCAGGCAGAGCAGCACCGCCCGGGACAGCGACTCCTCACCGACCGTAATCACCTCGTCGGCCAGCCCGGCGACGTGCGCGTAGGTGATCGCGCCGGGTTCACCGACGGCGATGCCGTCCGCCATGGTGTACACCGCGTCCAGGCGGACCGGGCGGCCGGCGGCCAGCGACGGCGGGAACGCGGCGGCCTGCTCGGCCTGCACGCCGACCACCGTGGTCTCCGGTTTGACCGCCTTGACCGCGGCCGCGATCCCGCCGAGCAGCCCGCCGCCCCCGGTGGGCACCAGGATCGTGGCCACGTCCGGAAGCTGGTCGAGGATCTCCAGGCCGAGGGTGCCCTGGCCGGCGATCACGTCCGGATGGTCGAAGGGGTGGATGAACACCGCGCCGGTCTCCTCGGCGAACTCCTTCGCCCTGGCCAGGGTTTCGTCCACCACGGCGCCGTGCAGGTGCACCTCGGCGCCGTACTGCCTGGTCGCGGCCAGTTTCGGGAGCGGGGCGCGGACCGGCATGAACACCGTGGCCCTAGTGTGCAGCAGGGATGCGGCCAGGGCCACGCCCTGCGCGTGGTTCCCGGCGCTGGCGGCGACCACCCCGGTGGCCCGCTCCGCCGCGCTCAGCCCGTGGATTCGCACGTACGCCCCGCGGATCTTGAAGGATCCGGTGCGTTGCAGGTTCTCGCACTTCAGGTAGACGTCGCCGCCGGCGAGCTGGGAGAGCACCAGGGAGTCCGCGAGCGACGTGGTCCGAACCACGTCGGCGAGCAGTTTGCGCGCCGCGCGAATGCGATCCAGGCTGACCCGGTCCATGGCGCTAGATCCTGCCAGGCCAAACACGGTACGCGCGCCGCGTGAGATGGATGTCAGGACGGCACCGCGGAAGCCGGGTACTCTCGGTACGGACGCCGGCGCGGGCCGTTGACGTTGATCCGACTGCCGCCGGTTCGCGTACTACCTTGGGTAACCCGACCTGGGAGGTGGCATGGCGCTCGTGGCACGGGTCGCGACGGCGCTTCCGTTCGCCGGGGCGGTCGCCGCGGCGGCCGCCCTCACCGGTGCCGCCGTCTTCACCGTGGCGGATGCCGGCTGCGGGAACCCTGGACGATATGTGCGGCATGACGGCGTGGTCGAGCTGGTGGGTGGCTGCGTGGACACCAACCGGCTGCCGGCGCAGGGCAGGCCGGCGCAGGCGATGGGGAACGCGGTCCAGCAGCACGACAACGGGATGGCCCAGCGCCGCCCCTGACGGACTATCCGTCCAGCGCGCCGAGCAGATCCGCGACGAGGTCGTCCGGGTCCTCGATGCCCACGGACAGCCGCACCAGGTCGGCGGGCACCGCCAGGAGTGAGCCCGCGGTGCTGGCGTGCGTCATCCGGCCCGGGTGCTCGATCAGTGACTCCACCCCGCCCAGCGACTCGGCCAGGGTGAACAGCCTGGTCCGGCCGCACAGTCGCAGGGCGGCCTCCTCACCACCGGCCAGGCTGATCGACACCATGCCACCGAACCGGCGCATCTGCTTGGCGGCCACCTCGTGGCCGGGGTGGCCGGGCAGGCCCGGGTAGTACACCCGGCGCACCGCGGGGTGCCGGGACAGCGTCTCGGCGATTCGCTCGGCGTTGTCCGAGTGCCGCTCCATCCGCACGGCGAGCGTCTTCAGGCCGCGCAGGGTCAGCCACGCGTCGAACGGCCCGGGTACGGCGCCCGCCGAGTTCTGCAGGAAGGCGACCTGCTGCGCCAGTTCCTCGTCCGAGGTGACCACCGCGCCGCCCACCACGTCGGAGTGACCGCCGAGGTACTTGGTGGTGGAGTGGACCACCACGTCCGCACCCAGCGCGAGCGGCGCCTGCAGGTAGGGCGAGGCGAAGGTGTTGTCCACCACCAGCGTGGTGCCGGTGTCCCTGGACAGATCGGCCAGCGCCGCGACGTCGGCGATGCCCAGCAGCGGGTTGGTCGGCGTCTCGCACCAGATCACCCTGGTGTTCGGCCGCACCGCCGCCCGCACGCCGTCCACATCGGACAGCCGAACGGGGGTGTACTCGATGCCCCACCCGGTGAGCACCTTGTCGACCAGGCGGAAGGTGCCGCCGTAGGCGTCGTCCGGGATGACCAGGTGGTCGCCGGGCCGGCACAGCGCGCGCAGCACCGCGTCCGTGGCGGCCATGCCCGAGGCGAACGCCCGCGCGTACCGGCCGCCCTCCAGGCTGGCCAGGCACTCCTCCAACGCGGTACGGGTCGGGTTGCCGGTGCGGGAGTACTCGTACCCGGCGCGCAACCCGCCCACGCCGTCCTGCGCGTAGGTGGAGGTGGCGTGGATGGGCACGATCACCGACCCGGACGCGGGGTCGGCGTCCTGCCCGGCGTGGATCGCCCTGGTCGCGAATCCGAACTCGTCGGCGCTGTGCACCATGAGCGAGAGCCTACGGTCCGTGCCACGTCGCCGCCGGACTGACCCGTCCGGCGGCGACGTGGCGCCGGACACCGCGGAGCTACGGCTCGGTGCGGACCACCAGCGTGCCGACGATCGAGTCCGCGAACGTCTGCTTCTTGGCGTCCCACAGCGGGCGCAGGTAGCCGATGAACAGGAAGCCGTCCAGGATGTGGCAGAACTGCCGGCCCAGGGCCGCGCCGAACCCGACGGGCTGCCCGGTGTCCTCCTTGATGAGCTTCGTCTTGGCCACAGACTTACCCACCGACTGGCCGGTGCTTCCCTGGCGGTGGCAGGTGTTCCACAGAATGAACGCCAGTGCGCCGAGCCATCCGATCAGAGCCAGAACCCCAGCAACAAAGATGGTGCTCCGTCCGATGAGGAAGCCCAGCCCGTACGCCAGCACCATCCCCAGGAACGGGATGCCGCCGTCGATCAGGTAGGCCACCACCCGGCGGCCCCAGTCGGCCAGCGGCCCCGAGGGTGGTGCGTACCCGGGCTGGGCATAGGGCTGCCCGGCGCCCGGCTGGGTGGCCCACTGCTGCTGCGGGGCGCCGGGCCAGGCACCGGGCGGCTGGCCGGGCCCACCCGGGTACGGCTGACCGGGCGGCGGGAAGCCGGGCTGCTGGCCGGCGGCCGGCCACCCCGGCTGCTGCGGACTCGCCGTGCCCGGCCAACCCTGCTGACCGGGCTGTGCCGGCTGGCCGGGGTAGCCGCCCGGCGGTGCCTGCGGGAACTGCTGCGGGCCGCCGTAGCCCTGCTGGCCGGGAGCACCGGGATACGGCTGTCCCGAGGGTTGCTGGCCGGGGAACTGCTGACCCGGGTAAGGCTGCCCGGAGTACTGGCCGCCCCACGGCTGCTGGCCCGGGTACTGTGGCTGGCCGCCAAAGGGCTGCTGCCCGTAGGGCTGGCCAGGCTGCCCGGAAGCGCCGGGGTGCCCTGGAGCACCGGGCTGCTGGCCGGCGGCACTCACCTGCCAACCCGGGGCGCCCTGCTGCCCGGGAGTTCCGGCCTGCTGGCCCGGTGGCACGACCTGGGTGGCGTCCGGGTTACCCGCGGCGCCCGGCTCGACCCGCTGGGTGGTGTCCGCGGCGGTCTGGCCGCCGGGCGGGATCATCTGGGTGGTGCCCTCCGGTCCCTTCGGCGGCGTTTCAGCACCGCCGCCGGAGACCACCTGGGTGGCGTCCGGGTTGGTCTTCTCCCCCGCCGCGCCGCCGGCCGAGGCCGCATCCGCCGCCGCGGACTGCTGCGCCGGCGCCGGCGGTGCGGCAGCCGCCTCCTGGGTTGGCTGGTCGGACCCGGTCGCGCCGGTCTGCGCCGGCGAGCCGGGCCGCTCCTGGCTCGGCTGGCCGCCCTGCCGGGGTTTCTGCTCGGGCGGCTGGGGAGCACTCATCGGGTATTCGAACCCCCTCGGTTCAGCGTCATTTCGTCACGTCCGGGCCAACCTAGCGGATACTCCGTTCGGACGTGGCAACTTGCCGGTTACCGGATGCGAGGTTCGTCACCGGCAAGGCCCGGCCACCTCGCCGGTCAGGTCACCGGCCGGCAAGGAAGCCGAGCACGTCCTGCCGGGTCACCACGCCGGCCGGCTTGCCGCCCACCAGCACCAGCGCACCGTCCGCCCCGGAGAGCGCGGACATGGCCGTGCTGATCGGCTCCCCGGCGCCGATGGTCGGAAGCGGGGGGGACATGTGCTGCTCCACCCGGTCGGCGAGGTGCGCCTTGCCGGTGAACAGGGCGTCCAGCAGGTCCCGCTCGTTCACCGCGCCGGCCACCTCGGCGGCCATCACCGGCGGCTCGGCGTTGACCACCGGCATCTGGGACACCCCGAACTCGCGCAGGATGGTCACCGCGTCCGCCACCGTCTCGTTCGGGTGCACGTGCACCAGGTCCGGCATGGTGCCGTCCTTGCGGCGCAGCACGTCGCCCACGGTGGCGCCGGTGGAGTCCGGCGGCAGGAAGCCGTAGGAGGCCATCCAGGCGTCATTGAACACCTTGGTCAGGTAGCCCCGCCCGCCGTCGGGCAGCAGCACCACGATCACGTCGTCCGGGCCGCACCGCTCGGCGACCCGAAGCGCGCCGGCCACCGCCATCCCGCACGACCCGCCGACCAGCAGCCCCTCCTCCCGGGCCAGCCGACGGGTGATCAGGAAGGAGTCGCCGTCGGAGATCGGCACGATCTCGTCGCAGACGTCCCGGTCGTAGGTGGCCGGCCAGAAGTCCTCACCGACGCCCTCCACCAGGTACGGGCGGCCGCTGCCGCCGGAGTACACCGAGCCCTCCGGGTCCGCGCCGATGATCTTCACGCGGCCACCGGAGATCTCCTTGAGGTAGCGACCGGTCCCGGAGATCGTTCCTCCGGTGCCGATGCCGGCGACGAAGTGCGTGACCCGGCCTTCGGTCTGCCGCCAGATCTCCGGGCCGGTGGAGTGGTAGTGGCTGGCCGGGTTCTCCTGGTTGGCGTACTGGTTCGGCTTCCACGCGCCGGGGATCTCGCCGACCAGCCGGTCGGAGACGCTGTAGTAGGAGTCCGGATGGTCCGGCGGCACGGCGGTCGGGCAGACCACCACCTCGGCGCCGTACGCGCGCAGCACGTTCTGCTTGTCCTCGCTGACCTTGTCCGGGCAGACGAACACGCACCGGTAGCCCTTGCGCTGGGCCACCATGGCCAGCCCGACCCCGGTGTTGCCCGAGGTGGGCTCGACGATCGTGCCGCCGGGCGCGAGTTCCCCGGAGCGCTCCGCCGCCTCCACCATGCGCAGCGCGATCCGGTCCTTCACGCTGCCGCCCGGGTTGAAGTACTCCACCTTGGCCAGCACCAGCGGGGACAGCCCCTCGGTGACCGAGTTCAGCCGCACCAGCGGCGTGTTCCCGACCAGGTCGACGACGTGCTCGGCGTACTCCACAGCTGCCCTCCCACTGACCACGAGACCCGTTCCAGCAGCCTAGGACAGCCGAGGCTGGCGGCGCGTTTCCGGCCGCGCGAACGAAACACGCCGCAGGAGCGCCCGGACGCGGCGACCGCACGGGCTGGGCGGTTAACGCGAACATCTGAAAGCGGCCCGGTCCGCGCGCGAACCGAACGTGTGCGCATCACCATCGTGGCTGGCGCTTTAATCGGATTGTCCTGCTGACGAAGCCAGACGAGGGGGACACCGAGGTCGTCGACGCGTTACCGCTCGGTAGAGACGGAGGGAGGTCGGGGTGACCGCGCTGCGCGCGTTCCGCACCGTGGCGATGGCGGCGGGTGCCATCGGAGGGCTCTCCGGTGCCGCGTACGGGCTGCTCACCGAGCAGTCCCGGCGCGCCCGGCTGGTCATCGGCGTCCCCGAGGCGCCGCCGCCGTGCGCCGACGGCATCTACCTGCCCGACGGCAGCGGGCCGGTAACCGACGAGGTGGTCTTCGGCACCGCGAACCCGCTGTGCTTCGCGGTGCTCGGCGACTCGTCGGCCGCCGGGGTGGGCGTGGAGAGCGCCGAGCAACTGCCGGGAGTGCTGCTGGCCAGGGGCTTGGCGGAGGAGGCGGAGCGGCCGGTGCGGCTGGCCACCTACGCGATCAGCGGCTCCACCACGCGCAGCCTGCCCGGGCAGGTCGACCGCGCGCTCGCCGCCCGGCCGGACGTGGCCCTGGTGGTCATCGGGGCCAACGACGTGACCACCAAGATGCCGGTGCACGTCTCCGCCCGGCTGCTCGGCGTCGAGGTGCGCCGGCTGACCGCCGCCGGCGTCGGCGTGGTCGTCGGCACCTGCCCGGACCTGGGCGCCATCCGGCCGATCCCGCAGCCGCTGCGCGCGGTGGCCCGCAGTTGGAGCCTGACGTTGGCCCGTATGCAGCGGGGTGAGGTGGAGCGGGCCGGCGGGATCCCGGTGGCGCTGGCCGACCTGCTCTCGCCGGAGTTCCTGGCCCGGCCCACCGACCTGTTCAGCGCCGACCGGTTCCATCCCAACGCCGCCGGCTACGAGGCGGCGGCCGCGGTGATCCTTCCCGCGCTGTGCAGCGTGGCCGGGGTGTGGAGCGGCGGTCCGCTGCCCGCGCTACCCACCCGCTCGGCCACCGCCGAGGCGCGGCGCCCCACCGCGCGCGTGGTCGCCTGGCTGAACCGGGCGTTGGGCCGCCCGGAACCGGTTCAGTCCTGAAGGCGCGCTCCGAGATGCTGACAATCCCGTCACCTTGACGCGGCACGACGCTGGTACCGGGTCGACACTGGGTCTCGTTCGGGTGCCTCACCGCTCTACGCTGACCACATCCCCGCTTGTGAACGAAGGAGTTCCACAATGCCCGAGGCCGTGATTGTCGCCGCCACCCGGTCCCCGATTGGGCGCGCCGGCAAGGGATCGCTGGTTGACATCCGACCCGACGACCTGGCCGCCCAGATCGTGCGTGCGGCACTGGACCAGGTTCCCCAGCTTGACCCGAAGGACATCGACGACCTGATGCTCGGCTGCGGCCTCCCCGGCGGCGAGCAGGGCTTCAACATGGCCCGGGTGATCGCCGTGCTGCTGGGCTTCGACCATCTGCCGGGGTGCACCACGACGCGGTACTGCGCGTCCAGCCTGCAGACCACGCGGATGGCCTTCCACGCGATCAAGGCCGGCGAGGGCGACGTGTTCATCAGCGCCGGCGTGGAGACCGTGTCCCGGTACGCCAAGGGCAACTCGGACTCCTGGCCGGACACGCACAACCCGCTGTTCGCCGACGCGGAGGCGCGCACCGAGCGGACCGCCGAGCAGGGCGCCGAGCACTGGCAGGACCCGAGGGAGAACGGCGCGCTGCCGGACATCTACATCGCGATGGGCCAGACCGCGGAGAACCTGGCCCTGCTCAAGGGCGTGAGCCGGGAGGAGATGGACCACTTCGGCGTGCGCTCGCAGAACCTCGCCGAGCAGGCCATCAAGGACGGCTTCTGGGCCCGCGAGATCACCCCGGTGACGCTGCCGGACGGCCGCGTGGTGGACACCGACGACGGCCCCCGGCCGGGCACCACCTACGAGAAGGTGTCCCAGCTCAAGCCGGTGTTCCGGCCGGACGGCCGGGTCACCGCGGGTAACTGCTGCCCGCTCAACGACGGCGCGGCGGCGCTGGTCGTCATGTCCGACACCAAGGCCCGCGAACTCGGGCTGACCCCGCTGGCCAGGATCGTGTCCACCGGGGTGTCCGCGCTGTCCCCGGAGATCATGGGGTTGGGCCCGGTGGAGGCCAGCCGGCGCGCGCTGGCCAAGGCCGGCATGACCATCGACGACATCGACCTGGTGGAGATCAACGAGGCGTTCGCCGCCCAGGTCATCCCGTCGTACCAGGACCTGGGCATCCCGCTGGAGAAGCTCAACGTCAACGGCGGGGCGATCGCGGTGGGCCACCCGTTCGGCATGACCGGCGCGCGGATCGCCACCACGCTGCTGAACTCGCTGCGCTTCCACGACAAGCAGTTCGGCCTGGAGACGATGTGCGTCGGCGGCGGTCAGGGCATGGCCATGATTGTCGAGCGGCTGAGCTGAGCACCGGCGCGAGAAGGGGCGCCCGGGATGATCCCGGGCGCCCCTTCTCGCCTGGCCGGTTACTGGCGTTGCAGGTAGGACAGCAGCCGGAGGATCTCCAGGTACAGCCAGACCAGCGTGGTCATCAGGCCGAACGCCGCGTACCAGGCGAACTTCGCCGGCAGCCCGGCCCGGATCATCCGGTCGGCGGCGTCGAAGTCCAGCAGGAAGTTGAACGCGGCGATGCCGATCACGACCAGGCTGAAGATGATGGCCAGCGGACCGCCGTCACGCAGCCCGGTGTCCACGTGGAACAGCGAGAACAGCAGGTCGGCCAGCATGAGCAGGAACGCGCCGACCGTGGCGCCGATGACCCACTTGGTCAGCCGCGGGGTGACCCGGACCGCACCGGTCTTGTAGACCACCAGCATCGCGGCGAACACCCCGAACGTGCCGAGGATGGCCTGCAGCGCGATGCCCGGGTAGATGGCGTTGAAGAGCCCGGAGATCGCGCCCAGCAGCACGCCCTCGGCCGCGGCGTAGGTCAGCACCAGCGGGGCGCTCGGCGTCCGCCGGAAGATGATGACCAGTGACACCACCAGGCCGACCAGGAGTGCCGGCAACGCCAGCCCGTAGGCGTGGAAGTAGGCGGTGAGCGCCCCGGTGACCAGGGCAAGGCCAAGCGTGATGGCGGTCTTGGTGACGACGTCATCGATCGTCATCGGACGCTCGACGGCGGTGGGCCGCGCCTGCTGCCCGTAACCGGCGCCCAGCGGGGTGTCGAATGTGGCGTAGCCGCCGTACCCGCCGCCCGTGGGCAGGTTGCGGAACGCGGGATTGCCTGTCGTGCGCACCTGACTCCTCCTGAAGGGTGCCAACGCCTTCACCGGCTCCAACGGAAGTGGCTGCCCGCTGGTTCCATCGGACAAAGGTGACCTTACGCGCACCGCCGCGGTCCGTCGGTTCGCGCTGGCCACGGCGGTACGCAGGGTAACGAAAGTGGCTGGCCGGGCCGGCGGCCGGTGGCCACCCGGCCGCCTGACGACCGCACGGTGGGTAACCCCGGTGGTGGGTGGACGGCCGCCGGATCGCCGGTTTCCGCGCCCGGAAGGCTGGTCCGGGGCCGGGAATGGACCGGACCAATTGAACGCGACGCGCTCCCACGCGTCTTCCTGGAGGGGCATGGCGCGGCCACCATGGTCGCGTGAGGGGGCGGTATGCGGGTAAGGACACGGATCGGCTGGCTGAGTACGGTGGCCACGCTGATGGTCGCGGTCGCCGTGCTGGTGGTGCTCGGGGACCATACCCAGCCGGCGCCGGGCGCGCCCCGCGCCGCTGCCGACGGCGGCGCCACCACCGCTCCCGCGCCGACCACCGGGGCGGCGCCGACCACGGCGGGGAACCCGGTCGAGCGGACCGCGACCGGCAGCGCGTCGGCCGAGGTCGGGTCCACCACGACCGCGCCGAGCAGCCCGAGCCGGTCGGCCGGTCCCACACCGGCGTGGCTGCACCGGCTCGCTCCGGGCGAGCGGCCACCGCAGTTCGTGCTGTTCTCCTTCGACGGGGCCGGCGACCACGCGCACTGGCAGCGCATGCTGCCGCTGGCCAGGCGGGTCGGCGCGCACTTCAGCGGCTTCCTGTCCGGCATCTACCTGCTCGACGACGCGCGTCGCGGCGAGTACACCGGCCCGGGCCACCTGCCGGGCCGCGCGTCCATCGGCTTCGGCGGTTCCCCGCAGGAGGTGCGCACCCGCATCGAGGACCTGAACACCGCGATCGCCGACGGTCACGAGATCGGCACCCACTACAACGGGCACTTCTGCCGCGGCGCCGAACCGAGCGTGGGCTTCTGGCAGACCGCGCAGTGGAACGCCGAACTGGACCAGTTCTTCGGCTTCGTGCGGCAGGCCACCGGCGCCGGGCTGCGGGTGGACCCGGCGACCATTCGCGGCGGCCGCACGCCCTGCCTGGAGGGCCGCTTCGAGCAGCTCTTCCCGGCGCTGCGCCACCTACTCCGAGGTCGTCCGGTGGCTGCGGCTGCAGGACCCGGCCGTGCTGGACGCGCTCCGGGCGTTGCCGCCCGCCCGCGACTGACCGGCCGGGTCGGCGGCTACCCGAGTGTGGCGCCGTAGGCGCGCAGCGACTGGGGCAGCGGCTGGAAGTACTCGATGTGGCCGTCGCCGCCGGAGAGCGTGCCCAGCCCGACACTGCCGGCGAACAGCGCGCCGCCGCTGTCCCCCTTGTCGCAGCGGATCTCCGCGCGGATCAGGCCGCGGACCACGTCGCCGTTGCCGTAGTTCACGGTCTGGTTCAGCGCGGTGATCTTGCCGCAGGTCAGGTGGGTGGTGCGGCCGCTCTTGCAGACCGACTGGCCGACGGTGGCGTTGCCGGCGGCGGTGATCCGCTGCGTGCCGCCGTTGTACAGGTTGACCACGCCGCGGCCCTGCGCGGTCTCGTCCAGGATCAGCCCGTAGTCGCTGCCCGGGAAGTGCGAGTCCACCGAGGGCCCCACGTTGATCCACTGGGGCAGGCCTCGGGTGCAGTGGCCGGCGGTGAGCAGGTGCGGCGTGCCGCCGCGGTGCACGGCGAAGCCCACCGAGCAGCGGATCATCCCGGTGGTGATGTCGTCTCCGGAGGAGAGTTGCTCGGTGATCGGTCCGCTGATGCGCTGCACCCGGACTCGGTTGCCGTGCTTCCTGGCCGCGGCGAGCAGCCTGTCCGCGCCGTCCTTGGGTGTGGCATCGGAGACGGTGAGCACCACCTGGTCGGTGGCCGGGTCGACGCCCCACGCGGTGCTCGGCGCACCGCCGGTACGGTCCAGATCGGCCTCCGCCTCCTGGAGCGCGTCGGTGCCGTAGGCGACCACGCGTGGCGTGGCGCCCCGCTCCCGCACCTGCTGCGCGTCCGCCTGGTCGAGCACGTTCACGACCGGCACACCGGTCGCGGGGTCGAGGAACGAACCCGCCGATCGGGTGCCGAGGTCGGCCGAGACGCGGGCGGCGAGCGCCGTGGCGGCCTGCTGGGCCAGCAACTCCGGCAGCAGCGCGGGAGCCGCGGCAGGTGCCGGTGCCGCCGGCGCGGAGAGAGTCACGGCGACGCCGCCCAGCAGCGCCGTCAGCACTCGGACCAGCCGGAACCCGCGTACGGATGCCTTCCTCATCGCGCCCCCACTCTCCCAGGCGACAGCGGAACGCGAAAGGGGTAACCCAGTCATTCCATGACAAACCCGGCACTCGGACCGTCCTCTAGGTGCCCTTGGCGCGGTTCGCCGACGCCGAAGGTCAACGGCGTTGGCGCCGCCCGGCAGGCCGTGCGGGTGCATCCGGCGCCCGGCCGGACGGGTGCCCGCCCGTCGCGGTGCGAGCCGCGGTTACCGGCGAGGCCGTCGAGGTGACCCGGATGGTCTCATGGTCCAGACCAATCCGCGTCGTTCGCGCAGCAGAGCGCTGCCACGGCCGCCCGGCAGCGGTCCAGCCGGGGCAATTCCCGTCGTTCGAACAGAGCAATAAGGCAACATGCGAATGCGTTCTTACTGTCGTGGTCACCGACCGCCTGGACGATTAGTCGAATGCCTGAAGGATTACGCAGGGCATCCCGAGGCGGCGGTTACGGACTGAGAACGCGTTCCATTCTCCGGGTTAGCCGCACGTGATGACGGCCGGCGGATGTCCTCCCGTTCGCCCACCGCGGGCGCTCGCGGGTCGGACGGCCGGCGCGACCACGGCCCCGTGATCCGCGCGGCCGGTGCCCGCGCAGCGCACCAGCGCCTCACAACGCCACGAAAAACCCGGCCAAGAGGCCCGAGAAGCCGCGAACGGCCCGGCTCGGGACTTCCCCCTCTCGGCCGGGCCACTCGAAATGCCGGCGAGCCGGACGGCGCGGAGACTGGCGCACCACACCAACGCCGGTTTTCCCGGCGTGGGGTTTTCGTCTCCTTGGAGTGCTGTGCCCCCGATCGGACTCGAACCGACACTTGGACCCTTTTAAGGGGCCTGCCTCTTCCTGTTGGGCTACGGGGGCAGCGCGCAGCCTAGAAGGTCCCGCGGTGTTGCGGGGGTGATTACACCTAACTCCCCCCGGGCGGCGCAGCCGGGTGGTCTGGTCCGCACACGGTGACGGCTCCAGACGACTGAATGCCGTAAGCCAGAGGGGGAGCCGGACGCTGGGGTGGACACCCAGCGCATCCGACGGCGATGGTGGTCGGCCGGCTCCAGCCGGACCTGCTCGGCGGTCATCGGCGCGGGTCCGCACGATTCAGCTCGGTGAACCGGGTGGCCACCCAGTCGTGCACCGCGTCGGACACCTCGGTGGTGCCGGCGCGGTGTTCGAACCACTGCCAGTCACAGTTCACGTTCACCTCGAGGAACACGTACTCACCCTGGACGACCATCAGGTCGACCGCGGCGACCTGTAGCCGCCAGTGTCGCGCAAGCGCGTGCAGCCGCTGCACGAGGACCGGTGTCACGTCGACGCGGCGCACCAGGACGGCGTCCGGGTCCGACCAGAGCTGCGCCGGGTCGAGCTTGTCCACCTGGTACGCGATGCACTCCTCACCGATCAGGAACACCCGGATCTCGGTCTCCGCGGGCAGGTACTCCTGCACGATCACCGGAGCCGGTTCCGGGTTGTCCGAGGTCCGGCTGGTCTCCAGCGGCCGGGGGAACAGCCCGTGCTGCAGGCCGGGCCGCGGTTCCAGCAGGTGCCGGCCGCTGGACTTGACGATGCAGCGCCCGCCGCCCGGCCGGTTGCGGCCAGGGCGGGTGGTCACCGCGGTGCGCGGAATACGCAGGCCGAACGCGCGGGCGTCGGCGAGCTGGGTCAGCCGGTCGAGGTGCAGGCTCGTCCTGGCCGGGTTGACGTGCGCCCAGTCCGACCGGCTGGACAGCCAGTCCGCGACCGCGCGCCACTGGTCCACGGTGTAGGAGCCGACCAGGGTGCGCGGGTCCACCGGCAGCGCGGCCAACTCGAAGTGCCGGCGCCAGACCAGCACCGGGCGCAGCAGCCAGCGGTCCAGCTCGATCAGCGGCGTGTCCGTGTGGATGGTGAGGCCGAGGTCCAGGCAGCGGTCCACGTCGATGCGGGCCATCCGGATGCCGCGCTCGGCGAGCGCGATGGACAGCTCGTTCATCTCCATGTCCGCCGAGCGGGCGAGGACGAGGACACACGGCTCGGGCTCGCCGTCGCCCTCGTCGACCATGCCCCTGCGGTAGACGTGCTCCTGGAAATCCAGGCAGGTGGGGGGCGTGCGGAACCGGTAGTCCTGGCCCTGCAGCAGCAGCGGAGTCGGTCGACCGTCGAGCGGGGCGCCGACCGCGGGCTCGGTGTGGAGGGCACCGATCTGCCGGTCGGGGATGTCCGGACCGACACCCGGCGTGACACCCGGCGAGGCGTCCGGCCCTGATGAGGACAGGTTCTCACGCTGCCCCCACCGGGCACTCACGCTCAGTCGTCCTTCTTGTTGCGGAAACACCTCTGCGCCCTGGCGTACTCGGCGGCGTAATCGGCGAGCGCGCGGTCCTCAAGCTCGCCACGCCTCAGCCGGGCGGCCAACTCCTTGATCGACAATGCGGCCACCTCTTCTCCGACGCCCGTCTTTCACACTTTAGGGTGACACACTGGCCGTAGTCTCGGTTTCACCTAACGCAATGTCAAGACAACGCCGGGTGATGGTAGTCCACTTAGGCGAGGCATGTACCGGTTTGCAATTTGCAGAAGTCGTACGACCGCCTGAAGATCGTCCGTTTGGCGGTAGGGAGAGCGCCGAACGGCCGAGGTGCCCGCCGGCACGGCGGCTGGGGATCTCGCCGGCCTCGCCAGGCGGTCCGTTGGTTCGGGCGCGCGAGGCCATCATCGGCGGCACGGCTGGCTCGGCGGCCGCGTGGAGCAGCGGCCGCCGGCCGCAGCGGTGCGGCGTGCGTGAGCGTTCCCGGCCGGGCGCGTCGCCGCGCGGGCGCGGCCGAGACGGCTCGTCAGCTGTTCGCCGCGCGGACGAAGTCCGCCTTGGGGTCGTTGATCTGACCCAGCGCGACCACCTCGCGCCGGAACACGGCGGCGAGGGTCCAGTCCATCACGATGCGGAACTTCCGGTTGAACGTCGGCATCCGGCTGACGTGGTACGTGCGGTGCATGAACCACGCGGGGAAGCCCTTGAGCTTGATGTTGTAGACGTCCGCGACGCCCTTGTAGAGGCCGAGGCTGGCCACCGAGCCGACGTAGCGGTGGAAGTACGGCTTGGGCTGCTTGCCACGCAGCACCGCGACCAGGTTCTTGGCGAGTTGCTTGGCCTGCCGCACGGCGTGCTGCGCCGAAGGGCTGCAGGTGGCCTGCGGGTCCTCCTCGGTGCGGGACAGGTCGGGCACCGCGGCACAGTCGCCCGCCGCCCACACGTTCGGCGTGCCCTCGACCTGAAGCGAGGCCGTGCAGCGCACCCGGCCACGCGCGTCCCGGGGCAGGTCGCTGTTGGCTAGCACGGGGTTGGCCTTGACGCCAGCGGTCCAGATGATCGTGTCGGCGTCGAACTCGGTGCCGTCGTCCAGCACCACGTGGCCGTTCTCCATCGTGGTCACCTTGGTCTCCAGGAAGACCTCGATGCCCCGCTCCTCCAGCCGCCGCACGGTGTAGACGCCCATCTTGGCGCTCACCTCGGGGAGGATCCGGTTGGCCGCCTCGACCAGCACCCACCGCATGTCCTCCGGCCTGAGGTCGCGGTAGTAGCGCTCGATGGCGTAGCGGGCCATGTCCTCCAACTCGCCCAGCATCTCGATGCCCGCGAACCCGCCGCCGATCACCACGAAGCTCAGCAGCCGGCGGCGCAGGTCCGGGTCGTTGGTGCTGGCGGCCGCGTCCAGCCGGGAGAGCACGTGGTTGCGCAGGTAGATGGCCTCGCCGACGGTCCGCGCGGCGATGCCCTGCTCCGCGAGGCCCGGGATGGGCAGGGTGCGCGCGATGGAGCCCAGCGCCACGACAAGCACGTCGTACGGCAGTTCCTCGATGTGCCCGTCCGGCGCCTCGACCGTGGCCACCCGGTGCTCGTTCTGGATCTGGGTGATCCGCCCGGTCACCACCTGGCAGCGCTTGAGCACCCGACGCAGCGGCACGACGACGTGCCGGGGCTCGATCGAGCCGGCCGACGACTCCGGCAGGAACGGCTGGTAGGTCATGTGTGGCTGGGGATCCACGACGGTGATCGAGGCTTCACCGGCCCTGAGCTTGGATTGCAACCCCAGAGCGGTGTACATGCCCACATACCCGCCACCGGCGATCAGAATTCTGGTGGGTTGCGACTTTACCGCGGCCATACACCCATGGTCCCACCAACTGACTCGATTGAGTAACGAATCCGGCCGGTATGTGACCGCCGTCGCTGGGTGAGGCTCGCCACCTCGTGATGTGCCCCTCACCTGCGGAAAACTGTCCGTGACGGACCTGTTGCACTGGGTTCGGAATCGGTTCGGAAGGGCCGTGCATGCAAAACCCATTCATGGTCGCTCCGCAGATCCGCGACGTACCCGAAGAGGTGCGCGACGTCCTGGTCGAACGGGCGCGCTCGCGCGGCCAGTCGCCGCAGGCGTTCCTGCTGTCTCTGGGTGTTCTGCTGGCTGACGTTTCCACCTTCATGGCCTGCGGATGTCGCGAACCACGGCAGTGGTTTCCGCACCGCAGACCGTGCGGGCGTCAGGCACTGGCCAGCGGACGGATCCGATCGAGCGTGTCGGCCAGGTGGTCCCTCTCGCGCGCCAGGTCGTCGCGGGACTGCAGGTTGAGCCATACGCCGTTGCTGGTTGATCCGTATGCTGTACTGCCCCCCGCGGTCGCCGCGCAGCTTCTCCAGGGGCGCCACAGCTCAGCCCAGCCCGGCCAGGTCCTTCGCCCTGGTCAGGACCTCCCGCAGCATCGCAGGGGTGAGCTTGCCGGTGAAGGTGTTCTGCTGGCTGACGTGGTAGGAGCCGAGCAGGTGCAGGTCGGCGCCGCCGTCGGCGGCGGGGATCACCGCGTCCGCGCCATGCCCGAACACCGGCCGCGGCCGAGGCACCCGCCAGTGCGCGGCGGGCAGCGCGGGCAGCAGCGCCTGCCAGCCGAACGCGCCGAGCACCACGACCGCCCGCAGCGTCGGCCGCAGCAACGTCAGTTCCCGGGTCAGCCACGGCCGGCAGGTGTCCCGCTCAGCCGGCGTGGGCTTGTTGGCCGGCGGTGCGCAGTGCACCGGCGCGGTGATCCGGGTGCCGCGCAGCTCCAGCCCGTCGTCGCGGTGCACGGACTCCGGCTGGGAGGCGAGGCCGACCGCGTGCAGCGCCGCGAACAGCACGTCGCCGGAACGGTCGCCGGTGAACATCCGCCCGGTGCGGTTGCCGCCGTGCGCCGCCGGGGCGAGCCCGACGATGGCCAGCGCGGCGTCCTCGGGCCCGTAGCCGGGCACCGGCCGCGCCCAGTACTCCTCGTCGCGGTAGGCCCGGCGGCGCACCCTGGCCACCTCCTCCCGCCACACGACCAGCCGGGGGCAGGCCCGGCACCGGCTCACCTCGGCGTCCAGCGCGGCGATGCCGGGAACAGCCGGCGCCACCTCGGCGGGGACACGGCCACGGTCCGGCACGGCTCCCATTCTGCGTACCGGCGGGGAGATCGCGCGCCGTAGGGTGCGACGCATGGGCAACGCGCAGGAGACCGACACCGGGAAGCCGACCGCGAACGGCCACCGCACGGCCGACGACCGGGACACCACGCCGGTCGACGATCTGGTCACCACCCGGCACACGCTGACCGTGCCGCAGGGCGAGCTGAGCTACACGGCCACGGCCGGCCGGATCGTGCTGCGCACCGAGGTGCACACCGACGGCGCGTTCGACGGCCACCAGCCCAAGGCCGAGGTCTTCCTCACGGTCTACACCCTGGACGGTGCCGACCCCGGCGAGCGGCCGGTCACCTTCGCGTTCAACGGTGGGCCCGGCTCGTCCAGCGCGTGGCTGCACCTCGGGCTGCTCGGGCCGCGCCGGGTGCTGTCCGGGGACGTCGGTGCGCTCACCCCGCCGCCGTACGGGTTGGCCGACAACGCGGAAACCCTGCTGGCGCACAGCGACCTGGTGTTCATCGACCCGGTGTCCACCGGATACTCGCGCACCGTCAAGGGCGAGAAACCCGCCGACTTTCACGGCTTCCAGGGCGACCTGGAGTCGGTCGGCGAGGTGATCCGGTTGTGGACCTCGCGCAACGGGCGCTGGATGTCGCCGAAGTTTCTGGCCGGCGAGTCCTACGGCACGCTCCGCGCCGCCGCGCTCGCCGAGCACCTGCAGTCCCGGTACGGCATGTACCTCAACGGGCTCATGCTGATCTCCTCGGTGCTGGACATGGGCACCGTCCGGTTCACCGAGGGCAACGACCTGCCGCACACCCTCTTCCTGCCCACCTACGCGGCGATCGCGCACTACCACGGGCTGCACGGCGACCGCGCGCTGTCCGACGTGCTGGCCGAGGCCGAGGAGTACGCGGCGCGCGACTACCCGTGGGCGCTGGCCCGTGGCGCGCGGCTGTCAACCGAGGAGCGGGCGGCCGCGGTCGACAAGATCGCCGGGCTGACCGGGCTGTCCGCCGACTACGTGGACCGGGTGAACCTGCGCATCGAGCACGTCCGGTTCTTCACCGAGCTACTGCGCCACCGCCGCCTGGTGGTCGGCCGGCTGGACGGCCGGTTCACCGGGTGGGACGCGGACGCCGGCCGGGAGCACTTCGAGGACGACCCGTCGATGCAGGCGATCATGGGGCCGTACGCGGCGGCGCTGAACCACTACGTGCGCGCCGAGTTGGAGTACGCCAACGACCTGCCCTACGAGGTGCTCACCGCCCGGGTGCGGCCGTGGTCGTACAAGGACTTCGAGGGCGCGCACGTGTCGGTGACCGGCAAGCTGGGCACCGCGATGCGGGCCAACCCCTACCTGAAGGTGCACGTCGGCCTCGGCTACCACGACGGGGCCACGCCGTACTTCGCCGCCCAGCACGTGCTCGCCCACCTGCCGATTCCGGCCGAGCTGCGGGACAACATCAGCCTGGCCTACTACGAGGCCGGGCACATGATGTACGTGCACGAACCGAGCCGGATCCGGCAGTCCGCCGACCTCGGCGAGTTCGTCCGCGCGGCGTCCAACCGCTGACCGCCGTCAGGCGACGGAGAGCGCGATGCCGTCCAGGATGTCGTGCTCGCTGACCACGAGTTCGGTGATACCGGCGCGCTCGGCGAGTTGCTCGGCCAGCACCTTGACGACGAGCGCGCCGCCGCCGATCACGTCCACCCGGCCGGGGTGGATCGCCCTGATCGCGGCGCGCTCGTCGTGCGACATGGCCAGCAGCCGGTCGGTGGTCTCCCGGACGGTGTCCAGGGACAGCCGGGACAGGTGGGTGGCGGCCGGGTCGTACTCCGGCAGTTCCTGGGCCACGGCGGACAGCGTGGTCACGGTGCCGGCCACGCCGACCCAGGTGCGCGCGCCGGCCACCGGCACCGCGTCGAACGCACCGGCGAGGATCTCGGTGGTGATCCGCTCCGCCTCGGCGATCTCCTCGCGGGTCGGCGGGTCGTCGCGCAGGCTGCGCTCGGTGATCCGCACGCACCCGACGTCCACCGAGCGGGCCGCGTCCACCCGCGCCTTGGCCCCGTCCCAGGTGCCGAGCACCAGTTCGGTGGAGCCGCCGCCGACGTCGGCCACCACGAACGGGCCGCCCTCCGGCTCCAGGTCGCCGACCGCGCCGCTGAACGACAGCCGCGCCTCCTCGTCGCCGCTGATCACCTCGGCCTCGGCGCCGAGCACCTCCCGGGTCATCGCGAAGAACTCGTCCCGGTTGGCGGCGTCCCGGGTCGCCGAGGTGGCCACCATGCGGGCCCGCTCGGTGCCCTTGCGGGCCAGCACCCGCGCGTAGTCGACCAGCGCGGCCCTGGTCCGCTCCAGCGCCTCGGGGGCGAGCACGCCGGTCGCGTCCACCCCCTGCCCGAGGCGGACGATCCGCATCTCCCGGTGCACGTCCCGCAGCCAGTGGCTGCCGTCCTCGCGCACCGTCACATCGGCGACCAGCAGGCGGATCGAGTTCGTTCCGCAGTCGATCGCGGCAACCCGCGGCATGGCACGTCCTCCTCGGCTGATTCGGCGACGCGCCAACCGTAACGCCGAGCGGGCCGCTCCCCGCGCACGCTACTGCGTGTGCGGCGCGGGAGATCCGGACGGCGGCGGTGGCGCGGTGTCCGACGAGGACGGGGACGGCGGCGGCGTGCACGACGGCGGCGGGGGCGTGGTGCTCGACGGCGGCGGGGGCGTGGTGCTCGACGGCGGCGGTGTCGGCGAGGTCGTCGTGCTTGTGGTCGTCGTCGTGCTCGTGGTCGGCGTCGGGCAGGTGGGCGGCGGGGTGCTCGACGACGGCGGCGGGGTAGTGCTGCCGCTCGGCGACGGCGGAGCCGAGGACGGTGCCGCGGAGGACGACGAGCCTGCGGCCGGCTGCGCGGACGGCGGGCCGCCGGCCGACGTCGGGCCGGGTGCCGGAGGCGGCGGGTTGCCACCGGGTGCCGGGGGCGCGCCGGGCGGGGGCGCGGACGGCGGGGCGGCACCGGGCGCGGCCGGCGGCACCGGACCGGGACCGGTGATCGGTTGCGGGTAGCTGACCGGCAGCACCGGCTGGCTGGGCAGCGGCGTGATTCCCGCGACGTAGGCGTCCGCCCAGAGCAGCACCAGGCGAACGTAGTCGTCGGAGTGGTTGTAGCGGAACACCGCCTGGGCACGGTCCGCCGGCTGGGACAGGTCGCCCCCGCCGGCGCACAGGTACCTGCCGGCGGCGAGCGCGGCGTCGTAGACGTTGTTCGGGTCGGCGATCCCGTCACCGTTGCCGTCCGAGGCGTACCCGGCCCAAGTGGACGGGATGAACTGCATCGGGCCGACCGCGCGGTCCCAGGCGGGGTCGCCGTCGTAGCGGCCGTGATCGGTGTCCGGAACCGCGGCGTTGCCGGGGCCACCGTCCAGCACCGGCCCGAGAATGGGGCTCAGCGTGGTGCCGCGCGCGTCCACCATCCCGTTGCGCGCCTGGTTGGACTCGACCTTGCCGATCCCGGCGAGCAGCGGCCAGTCCAGGTGGCAGTGCGGGACCAGCCCGGCGAGCCGCTGCTTCGCGCGCAGGTAGGCGTCCAGCACGACGCCGGGGATGCCCAGCGGTCCCCTCGGCAGGTCGGCCAGCGGGCCGACCTGCTCGGCCAGCCTGGCGGGATCGTTGGCGGCGCCGAGCACGTCCGGGCCGAGCGTGCCGTTCCGCGGCAGCGCGCCGTTCGCCCCCAGGTCGCCGGGGGACGCCTCCCGCGGTGCGGGCTGGGGCGCCACAGCGCGGGCCAGGTGCACGGCGCTGCCGCCGACGGCGGCCATCGGGACGAACGTGGCGATCATCGCCGCGGCGGCGAGGCCCTGCCTTCTCCGGGAGCGTCTCCGGGATGTTCGCCGTCCTGGCGAGTCGCTGGTGCCGTGCCGTGGATTCGACCCGCCGTGCTGACGCACTACCGCTCCATCCCTCTGTGTTGTGCTGTGGGCTCGCGCCCGGCGCGGCGACCGCGGTGCCGCGTCCCTGCCGATCTCGATAACTCCGCGGGAGAGTCAAGCACGGTGCCCGCAAGGGTTGCTCCCCCAGACAGGCGGTTGTGCACCCGACATTCGGCGGGAACCGACCGCCTTTCGAACCGGGCCGCCGGCGTGCTCAGGCGCAGTCGCCGGCCGGCCAGGAGTCGGCGATCCGCGCCAGGGTCTCGTCGCCGAACGGGTTCACCCCGGGCCCGCTGGCCAGCGTGTGGGCGACGTGGACGTGCAGGCATTTCACCCGGTTCGGCATGCCGCCCGCGCTGACCTCGGTGCCCAGCGGCTCGATCGCGTCCCGCTCGGCCAGGTAGCGGCGGTGCGCGGCGAGGTAGGCGTCGGCGAGCGCCGGGTCGGTGGCCAGCCGCTCGGTCATCTCCCGCATCGCCCCGCCCGCCTCCAGCCTGCTGACCAGGGCGCACAGCCGTGGGCAGGTCAGGTAGTACAGGGTCGGGAACGGGGTGCCGTCCTCCAGCCGCGGATTGGTCTGGATCACCGCGGGATGCCCGCTCGGGCAGCGGGCCGCGATCGCCCGGATGGCCCGGGGGCGGCGGCCGAGTTGCCGCGCCACCTCGTCCCGGTCCCGCTCGGTGACCGGCTCGAAGGTTCGGTTCACGAACCGCTCCCGTTGATCGACCGCCACAGTTGCCCGTACCAGGTCGGGCGCTGCTCCGCCGGCGCGGTGGGCGGCGCGGCCGCGGCCGGGCGGCCGCCGTCCGGCAACTGCACCACGTACGGCGTCTCCCCCGGGCGGACGTACCCCAGCCGGCGGCGCACCTCCGCCTCCACCTGCGTCGGATCGGAGAGCTGGGCCTTGCGGTCCTCCAACTGCGCCACCTGGGCGCGCAGCTGCTCCTGGCGGGCCATCTCGTCCCGCATCTCCGCGCGCTGGGCCAGGTAGGTGCGCAGCGGCACGGCGAGGCTGAGCGCCAGCGCGCAGATCACCATGGCGAGCATGGCGGCCCGCCGGGTGGTGGACATCCGGAACGCGCCGCCGGTGCTGGGGCCGGAGCGGGCCCGCCTGGCCAGCCCGCCACGGACCGCCCCGCCGGCCGCGCGTGCCGCCCTGGCCGCGCCCGCGCTCCCGCGCCGCAGCCGGCCGCGCCAGCCGCCGCCCTCCGCGCGGTAGGTCCGGCGGTCTTGACTGCCGCCTCCGCGGGAAGGAGTGCGTCGGCGGGCACGCTCGGGCCGGCGGGCGGGCGCACCGTCGGCGCGCCGGCGCCGCCGGCTCCGGTCCTGCTCGCGCGGAGGCATCCCTGGCTATGCCTTCCCTTCCGCGGCCGCGACACCGCGCGCCACCGCGATCCGGCTACCGCGGCTCGGCCCGGTCACTCAGGCCTCCGGGTCGAACCGCTGGAAGGCCTCCGGGCCGATGTACCGCGCGGCGTCGCCGAGCGTCTCCTCGATCCGCAGCAGCTGGTTGTACTTGGCCACCCGCTCGCTGCGCGCCGGCGCGCCGGTCTTGATCTGGCCGCAGTTGGTGGCCACCGCGAGGTCGGCGATGGTGGTGTCCTCGGTCTCGCCGGAGCGGTGGCTCATCATGCACCGGTAGCCGAAGCTCTGCGCCCGGTTCATCGCGTCCAGCGTCTCGGACAGCGTGCCGATCTGGTTGACCTTGACCAGCAGGGCGTTCGCCGCGCGGCGCTCGATGCCCTCGTCGAGCCGCTCGATGTTGGTGACGAACAGGTCGTCGCCGACCAGCTGCACCCGCTCGCCGAGTTCGGCGGTGAGCTGCACCCAGCCGTCCCAGTCGTCCTCGGCCAGCGGGTCCTCGATGGACACCAGCGGGTAGGCGTCGATCAGCTCGCGGTAGTAGCTGGTCAGCTGCTCCGGGCTGCGCTTGCTGCCCTCGAAGGTGTAGGCACCGTCGGAGTAGAACTCGGTGGCCGCCACGTCGAGAGCGAGCGCGACGTCCCGGCCGAGCCGGTAGCCGGCCTTGTCGATGGCGGTGGAGATCAGGTCCAGGGCCTCCCGGTTGCTGGGCAGGCTCGGCGCGAAGCCGCCCTCGTCGCCCAGGCCGGTGGCCAGGCCCTTGCTCTTCAGCACCGACTTCAGCGCGTGGTAAACCTCGGTGCCCCAGCGCAGCGCCTCGCGGAAGGACTCCGCGCCGATCGGCGCGATCATGAACTCCTGGATGTCCACGTCGGTGTCGGCGTGCGCGCCGCCGTTGAGGATGTTCATCATCGGCACCGGCAGCACGTAGGCGTTCGGCCCGCCGATGTAGCGGAACAGCTCCAGGCCGCTGGACTCGGCCGCAGCCTTCGCAACCGCGAGCGAAACGCCGAGGATCGCGTTCGCGCCCAGCCGCGACTTGCTGGGAGTGCCGTCGATGTCGATCAGCTTCTGGTCGACCACCCGCTGCTCGACCGCCTCGATACCGGTCAGCTCGGGACCGATCTCGTCGAGCACCGCGGTGACGGCCCGCTCGACGCCCTTGCCGTTGTAGCGGCCGGTGTCCCCGTCCCTGAGCTCGACCGCCTCGTGCTCGCCGGTGGAGGCCCCGGAGGGCACCGCCGCCCTGGCCAGCGTTCCGTCGTCCAGCGCCACCTCCACCTCGACGGTGGGGTTACCCCGCGAGTCGAGGATCTCGCGGGCGCCGACCTGCTCGATGACCGCCACGTGCACTCCCTGTCCCAACGTGCAGAACTGACCGACTGCGAGCCTAACCAAGCCGCCGCGCGACCGGTCGAGGCACGCTGTGCCGACCTGGACGCGTGCGTCGTCCGGCAAGCCCCTCGGACCGCCACGCCCACCCATCACACCGGCCGCTCGCACGGGCCCGGCGGCCCGCGGTCGCTGGGCCGGTACCGGACGACGCACGCTGGGTACATGAGGCAACCAGGGCCGCCATCCGGACGGTGGCTTTTCGGAACAGCTCGCCCGTGCGTAGCGTTGGCCGGACCATGAGCACGTTCGAGTCCTTCCGCCGGGCCGAGGAGCTGCTCGCCGAGCGGCGCCCGCTGGACGCGCTGCGTGAGCTGCAGCCGGTCCTCGACGAGGCCCCGGACAAGCCGAGCGTTCACCTGCTCGCCGGGCGTGCCTACCTCGGCTCGGCGCAGTTCCGCCGCGCCGAGGCCGCCTTCCTCCGGGTCCTGGAGATCGACCCGAGTGACCACTACGCGCGGTTCGCCCTGGGCCAGACGCTGCACCGGCAGGGGCGCCTCGCCGAGGCGCAGGCGCAACTGCGGATGGCCGCCACGATGAACCCGCTGCCGGAGTACCAGGAGGCGCTGGGCGAGGTCAGCGCCAAGATCGCGGTGCGCAGGGAGGCGTAGCGGCTCAGCGGGCGGCGAGGCTGGCCCGCGCGTAGGCGTCCGCGGCGCTGAACACCCGCTGACCGTAGTCGACCGAGTTGTTGTAGCTGAGCACCGCGTCCCACCAGCCCTTGGGGGTGCCCAGGTCGCGGCCGCCGGAGCAGAGGTAGCGTCCCGCGGTGACGGCGGCGTCGTCGATGTTCTGCGGGTCCGGCGGGTTGCCGTCGCGGCTGGCCCGCACCCCCCACCGGCGCCAGGTGCTGGGCAGGAACTGCATGGGGCCGACCGCGTGGTCCCACACCGGGTCGCCGTCCAGCGCGCCGTGGTCGGTGTCCGGAATCCGCTGGAAGCCGGTGGAGCCGTCGAGCGGGACGCCGACCACCGGGATGGTCTCCCTGCCGCCCGCGTCGATGCCGGCCCCGCCGTACCGGCCGTGATGCGACTCGACGTGCCCGATCCCGGCGAGCAGCGTCCAGGACAGCCGGCAGGCCGGGTCGGTGGCGCGGATCATCAGGTCGGCGTTGGCGTAGGCGCGCAGCACCCTCGGCGGAATGTCGGTGCTGCCGGAGATCCGGTTCACCCACGCGGTCACCGTCTCGTTGGTCGCGATGGGCTGCTGCGGCGCGTTCCGCGGCGCCGGGTTGGGCGTTGGCTGCGGCACCGCGCCGGCGCTGCCGGGCACCTTCGACCCGGGGTCGACGTATTCCTGCTCGATCACGAACTGCGGGGCGACGTTCACCGGTGGGTTCGGCCGGGTGGCGACGCTCACCGCCCAGGCCGCGCCGCCGCCCAGCGCCAGCACCAGGACGGCCAGCGCTAACCGGCCGAGCACGCGACCGACCCGGCGCCGGGAGCGGGCAGGCGGCCGCTCGACCGTGTCGACCGCGACCGCGTTCTCCCGGCTTCGTGCCGGCGATGGGGAGGACGTCGCCACCCGACCAGGCTACGTGCTTCCCCGCGCCGAGGGACCCCGTCCTGACCGCGTGCCGGCCGGCCCGATGTGACCCATGCCCCCGGCCGGACGTCTGGACAATCAGGTGAGGCTTACCTAAATTCGCACCGGCAGCTTGCCGAACCACGGCCGCGGCGCACACCGCGATGCTCGGGACAGGAGGAAGAGATGCTGCTCAGCAACCTGCTGATCGGGCTCCGCGAGGGCCTGGAGGCCGCACTCGTGGTCAGCATCCTGGTCGCCTTCCTGGTGCGCACCGAGCGACGGGCCGCGCTGCCGCTGGTCTGGGCCGGCGTCACCGCGGCGGTCCTGCTCTCGGTGGGCGTCGGCGCGGTGCTCACCTTCACCGCAGCCAACCTGAGCTTCCGCGCCCAGGAGGGCTTCGGGGGCAGCGCGTCGATCGTCGCCGTGGTCTTCGTCACCGGGATGATCTTCTGGATGCGCCGGACCGCCCGCACCATCGCCACGGAGCTACGCGGCAAGCTGTCCGAGGCGCTGAACATCGGCCCCGTGGCCGTGGTGCTGATGGCGTTCCTCGCGGTCGGCCGGGAGGGGCTGGAGACCGCGGTGTTCTTCTTCTCCAGCGTGCAGTCCGCCGGCGGCGGCACCACGGCGCCGCTGGCCGGCTTCCTGGTCGGCATCGCGATCGCGGTCGTGCTCGCCTGGCTGCTGTACCGCGGCGCGGTCAGGGTCAACCTGACCAGGTTCTTCACCGTCACCGGGGCGCTGCTGGTCTTCGTGGCCGCCGGGGTCCTCGGCTACGGCTTCCACGACCTGCAGGAGGCCGGCGTACTGCCCGGCCTGCACACCCTCGCCTTCGACGTCTCCGGCGTGCTGCCGGAGGACTCCTGGTACGGCACGCTGCTCAAGGGGATCTTCAACTACTCGGCGCAGACCACGGTGATCCAGGCGGTCGCCTGGGCCGGCTACGTGGCGATCGTGCTGCCGCTGTTCCTCGCGCCGCAGCGCAAACCGGCGGCCGCCGCCCAGCCGAGCACCACCTCCGCCTGACCGCATCCGCCCCAACCGTCCCGCCCGACCGGCGCCCGCCGCGGCGGGCCCGACCGACACGATCCGGAGCCGCCCATGTCCGCACCATCCAGCGCGCTGCGCGCCGCCGTCGTCGCCGCCATCGGAGTCGGCTCGCTGGCCGGCCTGTCCGCATGCGGGGGCAAGGAGGCGTCCACCGCGGGGGCGGGCGCCATCACGGTGGAGGCCAGTGACGACGCGTGCAAGCTGTCCGCCACCAGCGCGCCGGCCGGCAACGTCACCTTCGACGTCACCAACAAGGGCACCAAGGTCACCGAGTTCTACCTGTACGGCCAGGCCGACAAGGTGATCGGCGAGGTGGAGAACATCGGCCCGGGGCTGTCCCGCAAGCTCACCGTGCAGGTCCCCGCGGCCGGGAAGTACACCACCGCCTGCAAGCCCGGCATGACCGGCGACGGCATCCGCGGTGACTTCACCGTCACCGGCGGCGCCGGCGGGGCCAACCAGTCGAACCAGCGGCTGGACCAGGCCGTGCAGAGCTACCGGCAGTACCTGGTCGCCCAGACCGGCGCCCTGGTGCAGCAGACCTCCGGGTTCGTCGCCGCGGTCAAGGCCGGCAACGCCGAGCAGGCCAAGGTGCTCTACGCCCCGGCTCGGCAGCCGTACGAGCGGATCGAGCCGGTGGCGGAGAAGTTCGAGGACCTCGACGGCGCGATCGACGCCAGGGAGAGCGACGTCAAGCAGGGCGAGCAGTTCAGCGGGTTCCACCGGCTGGAGAAGGACCTGTGGACCACCGGCCTGCGGCCGGACAGCGGCGCGGTGGCGGACAAGCTGCTCGCCGACGTGCAGGAGCTGGACAGGCAGGTGAAGACCTTCGACCTCACCCCGGTCGACCTGCCCAACGGGGCCAAGGAACTGCTGGACGAGGTCGCCACCAAGAAGGTCACCGGCGAGGAGGAGACGTTCTCGCACACCGACCTCTGGGACTTCCGGGCCAATGTGGACGGTTCGAAGGCGGCGCTCGACCCGCTGCGGGCCGTGGTGCGGGAAAGGGACGCCGCGCTGCTGTCCACCGTGGACGAGCGGTTCGCCGCCGTGGACAAGCTGCTGGACCAGTACAAGGTGGGCGACGGCTACCGCGGCTACACCGAGCTGTCCCAGGACCAGGTGAAGCAACTGTCCTCCGCGGTGGACGCGCTGAGTGAGCCGCTGAGCAAGGTCTCCGGGGTGGTGGCGCAACCGTGAGTGAGGCGGGTACCCGGGTTTCCCGGCGACGGTTGTTCGGGCTGGCCGGCGCCGGTGCGGCGCTGGCCGGGGCCGGCGTGGCCGGCGGGATGGCCGCCGACCGGGTGGTCCCCGCGGCGTCCACAACGGACACCGCGGCCAACGCCGTGCCGTTCCACGGCGCCAACCAGGCCGGGATCGTCACCCCGGCGCAGGACCGGCTGCACTTCGTCTCCTTCGACGTCACCACCACCAGCCGCAACGACCTGGTGGACCTGCTGCGGGAGTGGACGAGGGCGGCGGAGCGGATGGCCGCCGGGCAGGAGGCCACCGAGCACGGCGCGGTCGGCGGGCCCGCCGAGGCGCCGCCGGAGGACACCGGCGAGGCGTTGGGGCTGCCCGCGTCCTCGCTCACCCTCACCGTCGGCTTCGGCCCCAGCCTGTTCGACCAGCGGTTCGGGCTGGCCGACCGGCGCCCGCCGGCCCTGATCGACCTGCCCGCCTTCGCCAAGGACGCGCTCGACCCGGCCCGCTGCGGCGGCGACCTGTGCGTGCAGGCGTGCGCGAACGACCCGCAGGTCGCCGTGCACGCGATCCGCAACCTGGCCCGGATCGGGTTCGGCGCGGTCACCGTGCGCTGGTCCCAACTCGGCTTCGGCCGTACCTCCACCACCTCGCGGTCGCAGAGCACGCCGCGCAACCTGTTCGGCTTCAAGGACGGCACCAACAACATCAAGGCCGAGGACACCGACGCGCTGCGCCAGCACGTGTGGGTGCAGCCCGGCGACGGCCCGGACTGGATGACCGGCGGCAGCTACCTGGTGGCCCGGCGGATCCGCATGCACATCGAGACCTGGGACCGCACCCGGCTGTCCGAGCAGGAGGAGATCATCGGACGGCAGAAGGGCAGCGGTGCCGCGCACGGCCAGGCCGGCGAGTTCGACCCGGTCGACCTGCACGTGCACGGCGAGGGCGGCAAGCCGCTGATCGCCGACGACGCGCACATCCGGCTGGCCTCCGCCGAGTCGCTCGGCGGGGTGCGGATCCTGCGCCGTGGCTACAACTTCGTCGACGGCTCCGACGGCCTCGGGCACCTGGATGCCGGGCTGTTCTTCATCGCGTTCAACCGCGACCCGCGCAGCCAGTTCGTGCCCATGCAGCAGGCGCTCGCGGAGAAGGACGCGATGATGGAGTACATCCAGCACACCGGTTCGGCGATCTACGCCTGCCCGCCCGGCGTCCGCCCCGGCGGCTTCTGGGGCGACACGCTGTTCCACTGAACGCTCAGCGGGACAGGATCTGGTCCGGCACCGCGACGTCCGCGCGGAAGGACTGGAAAAGCTGGGACGCCCTGGTCCGGTCCCACACCACCACCGAGCCCAGCCCGGACAGGGTGGGGGTGCCGCCGATCGGCACAGTGGTGGTCGCGGTGTCCGAGCCGGCCAGCGCCAGGCCGGCGGCGGCCAGGTTGGGCAGGTGGTCGCCGTTGGACACGGTGAGCGCGCGGGCGCCGCTGGTCGCCAGCGGGAACAGCCGCATCGGGTTGGCCAGCACGCTGGCGCTGGTCGCCTTGCCGACCAGCGCGGAGACGAACTTCCGCTGGTTGTCGATGCGGTCCAGGTCCTGGCGCGCGAACGGCTTGCGGGTGCGCACGAAGCCCAGCGCCTGGGCGCCGTCCAGGTTCTGGCAGCCGGGGTTCAGGTTCAGCCCAGCGGCCGGGTCCCGCAGCCGCTGGTCGACGCAGACGTTCACGCCGCCCACCGCGTCGACCACGCCGGCGAACCCGGCGAATCCGACCTCCGCGTAGTGGTCGATGCGCAGCCCGGTGGCCTGCTCCACGGTGCGGGTGAGCAGTTGCGGCCCGCCGAACGCGTAGGCGGCGTTCAGCTTGTTGCGGCTCCGCCCCGGGATGTTCACCAGCGAGTCGCGCGGCAGGCTGAC
This sequence comes from Gandjariella thermophila, assembly GCF_005405885.1. GTDB lineage: Bacteria > Actinomycetota > Actinomycetes > Mycobacteriales > Pseudonocardiaceae > Gandjariella > Gandjariella thermophila. Next base: position 70,477 of record NZ_BJFL01000005.1, on the reverse strand, counting down.
CAGGGTGGCCCGGCCGCCGCCCGCGCCGGGAATGTGTAACAGCATCATCGTGTCGGTGCGCCCGCCGTCGGCGTCGCCCGTGCTCAGTTCCTGCTTCTGGTCGTCGGTCAGGCCCTGCCGGCTGTCCGAGCCGACCATCAGCCAGTTCGTGCCGGCTCCCTCGGCGGGCCGCCCCTCGTAGTCGGCGAGTACCGGCATCCGGTTGAGCGTGGTGTCCAGGTAGCCGGCGAACCCGGCGAGAGCCAGCACCAGCACGCCGGCCAGGCCCAGCACCACCCGGCCCGGCCGGCGACGCCGACCCCGGGGCCACCCGCCGGCTCGCCCCGGGCGCGGGCGGCCGGGAAACCGCTCCGGTGGCCGGGGGTCCTCGGACCAGCGCGGTCGCGGCAACCGGTCCGGGTACCAGCCCTCCGGCTCGGGCGCGCCGAGCCGCCGGGTGCCTCGCGGCCCGGGCGGTGTGCCGCGGCGCGGCCCTCCCGGATCGGGCGGGCGGTGTCGCCACTCGGGACCGTCGGACCAGTCTCGAGCCCGGTCCGACCACAGCGGTCGCCGGGCCCGGTCGGGCGACCACCCGGCGGCCGGTTCGGCTCGTCGCCTGCCTCGCCCCGCCGGGTGTCCCGGCTCCGGGCCCGGTCGCCCGTAGCCGACCGGCCTGGTGCGGCGCAGTGCCATGCCGACCTCCCGCTGCTCGCCTCCACGTGACCCACCGACCCTCTACCGGTGAATACGCAGCCGGGAGCCGGGCGGTTTGCTCACCAGGCGGCTTCGCGACGCCGTCCCTGGTCAGCCCGCCGACGGCGGCGGAACTGATCAGCCGGCCAGCGGGGGCAGGTCGGGGGGCGTCGCGGCGGGCCGGTCCGCCAGGGCGTCCAGCGCGACGCGCACCGCGGTGTCCAGTTGCGGGTCACGGCCCGCCGCCCAGTCCTGCGGCGTCACCTCGACCGGCACGTCCGGCGCCACGCCGTGGTTCTCCACGTCCCAGCCCGGACCGGTCAGCCACGTGGCGTACCGGGGCTGGGTGACCAGCGTGCCGTCCACCAGGTGGTACCGCATGTCGATGCCGATCGTGCCGCCCCAGGTGCGGGTGCCGACCACCGGCCCGATACCGAGCGCCTTGATCGCGGCGTTCACGATGTCCCCGTCCGAGCCGGAGTGCTCGTTGGCCACCGCGACCACCGGCCCGCGCGGAGCGTCCTCCGGGTAGCTGGTCGGCCGGTGGCCGCGGCCGTGCTGCCAGCCGATGATCCGCCGGCCCAGCTTCTCCACCACCAACTGGGAGAGGTGGCCGCCCCGGTTGTAGCGGACGTCCACCACCAGCGCCTCGCGTTGCAACTCCACCCGCAGGTCGCGGTGCAGCTGCGCCCACCCGTTGGCGATCATGTCGGGGACGTGCAGGTAGCCGACCCGACCGCCGGACAGTTCGTGCACGTGGGCGCGCCGGTCGGCCACCCACGCCTGGTAGCGCAGCGGCTCCTCGTCCGCCAGCGGCACCGCGACCACCCGCCGGGGCTCGCCGCCGCCGGCCGGGCGCACGGTCAGCTCGACCGGTTTGCCGGCCGCGCCGACCAGCAGCGGTCCCGGACCGGCCACCGGGTCGACCGGCCGGCCGTCCACCGCGAGCAGCGCATCCCCGGCGCGCACCGCCACCCCGGGCGCGGTCAGCGGCGAGCGGGCCCGCGAGTCCGAACTCTCCCCGGGCAGTATCCGGGCCACCCGCCAGGTGCCGTCGCCGTCGCGTTGCAGGTCCGCGCCGAGCAGGCCGAGCCGCCGCGCCCCGTCCCCGCCGTCATCCGGCGGCACCACGTACGCGTGCGAGGTGCCCAGCTCGCCCTGCACCTCCCAGAGCAGGTCGACCAGCTCGTCGTGGCTGCCCACCCGGTCCACCAGCGGCCGGTACCGCTCCAGCACGCCGTCCCAGTCGACGCCGCCCATGTCGGCCCGCCAGAAGTGGTCGCGCATCAGCCGGCCGGCCTCGGCGTAGGACTGCCGCCACTCCGCGCCGGGGTGGACCATCACCCGCACCCGGGACAGGTCCACCTCGACCCGGTCCGGCGAGTCGTCGTCCGCGTCGACCTTGCGGTCCGCCGGAACCACCCGCAACGAGCCCCGGTCCGCCACCACCACCCGGCTGCCGTCGCCGGAGACGGTGGCCCCGTCGAGGCCGTCCACCAGCACCTCGGCGCGCAGCTTGGCGAGGTCGTAGCGCTCCAGCACCGGCCGGGGCGGCTCGCTGTTCGAACCGGCCAGGTCCTCGCCGAGCACGCCGACCACCTGCTCGCGCAGCCACAGCACGCCGCCCTTGGCCGCGCGCAGGTCGCAATAGCGGCCGGCGGGCACCGGGAACGGCACCACCCGGCCGGCCAGCCCGTCCACGTCCACCAGGGTGCGCGGGCGGCCGGACTCGCCGTCCGGCTCGCCGTCGCCGGGCTCCTCGGAGTCCGGGGAGCCGAGTGGGCGGCCCTGGCGCAGCGGATCGAACGGGGACGGCGTGGTGGCGGCGAGCGGCACCAGGTACGGCCGGCAGCCGGTGGGGAAGGACAGGTCGAACACGTGCGCGTCGTACACCGGGTCGAAGCTGCGCACGGACAGGAACGCCAGGTGCCTGCCATCCAGCGTGAACGCCGGCGAGAAGTCGGTGAACCGCAGCGACGTGACGTCCACAACGGACAGATCGGTGGTGTTGGCCATCCTGATCCAGCGCAGCGGGTCCGGCCCGGGATGCGACCAGGCCAGCCAGGCGGAGTCCGGCGCGAAGGTCAGCCCGGACACCTCACCGTCCTCGCTGCGCACCACCTCGCGTACCTCGCCGGAGTCCACGTCGACCAGCAGCAGCCGGCCGTCGTGGCTGGCCACCGCGACCCGCCGGCCGTCCGGTGACGCGGCCAACTCCAGCACCCGGCCGAGCCGCCCCGCGGCCAGCCGGCGCGGCGAACCGCCCGGCTCGACACCGTCGGCCGGGACCACCTCCAGGGCGTCGTCGCCCCCGGCGTCGGTCACCCACACCACGTGGCCGGTCTCGCCGAGCACCTGCGGGAGCCGGGCCCGCACCCCCGGCTCGGCGAGCAGGGTGCGCACCGGGCCGTCCTTGTGCGTCGCCCAGTGCACGGTGCCGCGCACCTCGACCGCGCTGGCCCGGCCGGTGTGATCCGGGGAAACGGCGCCCAGGTTGTGCCGCGCCGCGACCGGGTATGGCTGCCGCCCGGCGCGCGGACCGCCGAGCCGGATATCGAGCCGGCGCGGTTCGGCGTCCAGGGAGTCCAGCAGCCACAGGTCGCCGGCACACTGGTAGACGATCCGCTCGCCGTCGGTGGTGGCGTTGCGGGCGTAGAACTCGTGGTCGGTGAGCCGGCGTAGCTGGCTGCCGTCCGGCAGGCAGCAGTACACCTGCGCGACGCCCTCGTGGTCGGACAGGAACGCGATCCGGTCACCGACCCACATCGGCGCCGTCAGCGGCGCGGTGATCTCCGGGAACAGCCGGCTGAACTCGCCGGTGCCGTCCGGGTCCACCCACAGCGTGGGCGCGGTGCCCCCGCGGTACCGCTTCCACCACGCCGGGTCGCTCGCGAACGGCCGGCTGAGCAGCACCCGGCCGGCCGGGCCGTAGGCGAGGGCGCCGACCGGTCCGTACGGCAGCCGCCGGGCCGGCCCGCCGTCCAGCGGGACGGCATGCGCCCAGGTCCGGCGCGGCTGCGGCTCACCGGCGGCGGTGATCGCCAGCACCTCGCCGTCCGGCGTCCAGCCGATCACCGCGGTGCGGAAGTGCCCCCAGTACGTCAGCCGCCTGCTCGGGCCGCCGTCCACCTCGGCGACGTGCACCTCCGGCTCGGAGTCACGGGAACTGGTCCAGGCCAGCAGCCGGCCGTCCGGGGAGAACCGCGGGTTGCGCACCGGCACCTGGTCGGCGGTGACCCGCCAGGCCCGGCCGCCGTCCAGCGGCGCGAGCCACACGTCGTCCTCGGCGACAAAGGTGACCAGGTCCTGGTGCAGGTGCGGGAAGCGCAGGTAGCCGTCATTCACCGGGACGACGTTAGTCGGGCTGGCCCGGCCGGCTTCGCCGGCCATGGGCGGCTGCCTGGGCCGCGGACGATCGGCGGAACCGGCGCACCCGGCCGGACGCCGGACGCCAGGTGCTTCCGGCGGCGCCTACATCGGTGGCGGCTCGATGTCGCAGTCCAGCCTCGCTCGCGCGGTCGCCGCGACCACCTCCGGGTGCTCATCGCCCAGGGTGCGCCGGTAGCGGTCCAGCGTGTCCGCCTCCAGGGTGCGCGCCGCGGACCGCTCGTTGGTGGCCCGCAGGTCCATCGCCAGGTTGCTGGCACAGGCCAGCGTGTAGGGATGGTCCTCCCCGCGGGCCAGCCGCGACCGGGTCAGCACGTCCTCGTCGAGCCGCCGGGCAGCGGCGTGGTCGCCCAGCGCGTACAGGTCGCTGGCCAGGTTCGTGGCGGACGCCAGCGTGTAGGGGTGGTCGGCGCCGAGCACGTCCCGGAAGGCCTGCTGGGTCAGCTCGTCCAGTTCCCTGGCGGCCTCCGGGTCCCCGGACAGCCGGAGCAGGACCGCCAGGTTCGTGGCGGACGCCAGCGTGTACGGGTGCCGGTCGCCCAGCTTGTGCCGGAACCGGCTGCAGGCGTGCTCGGCGCGGGCCCTGGCCTCCACCAGGTCGCCGACCAGGCGCAGGTCGTTGGCCAGGTTCGTGGTCGCGGCGAGAAGTTCCGGGTGGTCGTCGGGGAAGCGCTCGCTGTGCCCTTCCAGGGTGCGCCTGGCCAGCGCGCACGACTCCGCGTACCGGCCGGCCTTGCGCAGCGAGACCGACAGATTCTTCATGGCGCGCAGGGTGTCCGGGTGACGGTCGCCGAACAGCCTGCGGTACTCGGCGTAGGTGTTCTCCTGCATCGCGGCCGCCTCCGCGTAGCGACCGCATTCCCGCAGGTCGCGGGCGACGTTGTTGACGGAGAGCAGGGTGCGCTGGCGGTTGGCGCCGGACAGCCGGGTGCGCCGCTCCGCGGTGTCCCGGTCCACTTCCAGCGCCTCCGGGAACTCGCCCATCATCCGCAGCGAGACCGCGTAGTTGTGCGCGGCCCGCAGGGTGTTCTCGTGGTCGGCACCGAAGGCCTCCCGGCAGCGGCGCAGGGTGTCGCGGTCCATCTCGCGGGCGGCGCGCCACTCGCCGAGCTGGCGCAGGTCGGCGGCCAGGCCGTTGGCGGCCCAGAGGGTGCGCTCGTGGTCGGGACCGAACCTGCGGCGCCAGTAGTCGAGGACCCGCTCGTCGATCTCGCGGGCGGCGACGCTGTCCCCGCCGCCGCGCAGCGCGTTGGCCAGGTGCACGTTGAGGTCGTTGAGATCGGGGTGCTCGCCCAGCACCCGCTCCCAGACCCGCGCGGCCCGTGCGGCGAGATCCCGGCTGGCCGCGAACTCACCCCGCCGGTACAGGTGGTGCACGAGGTGAATGACCAGCCGGCGCACCGCCGGTTCCGCACCGTCCGCGACCACCCCCGCCGGTTCGAGGTGCGGGATCAACTCCGCGTACGCGTCCCAGGTGGACGGGTCCTCCGGGTCACCAGGATCGGCCGCGGCCAGCAGCAGCCGCGCCGTGCGCCGCAACTCGTCCCGCTGCTGCCCGGTCAGCAGGTCGCGCAGCACGCCCTGGACCACCCGGTGCAGCTGGATGGTCTGCGCCGCCGTGGCCGCGGTGTGCTGGCCGACCTTGGCCAGCGCGTACCGGCCGATGTCATGGAAGATCCGGCCGCGCTGCACCGGGTCGCGCAGCTGACCGTCCAGTGGCTGGGGCAGGCGCACCGGTGACTCGCCGTCGAGCTGCGCCTGGGTGAACAGGGTGACCGGGATGGGTTCGGCGGACAGGAACGCGCACAGCCGCAGCAGTTGCGCCGCGGCCGGCCGCTCGTCGCGGAGGCGGTTCATCGGCACCGCCCACGCCATCACGACCTCCCGCTCGTAGGGGATTACCCGCACCTCGCCGAGCAGGTTCGTCAGCTGGGTGTCGGCCAGTTGCAGGTATTCCTCGACGGGTGTGCCGGACACCTCCAACCAGGCGGCCGCCGCTTCCAGGGCGAGCGGCAGGTCGCCCAGCCGCTCGGCCACCAGGTTCGCGTCGGCCTCGGACAGCCGGGGCACCCGGCGCCGGAGGAAGCGCACGCTCTCCGCGCGCCGGTAGACGTCGACCTCGAGTACCTCGGCGCTGGACCGCCAGTCGACGTCCCGCGACGTCACCAGCACGTGCCCCTGGCCGGTCGGCAGCAACGGCCGCAGCTCGGCGGGGCTGGTGGCGTTGTCGAAGATGAGCAACCAGCGCCGGTAGGGCGCGCCCCGGCGCAGGGCGTCCAGCACGGACTGCACGGTCTCGCCCAGGTGCTGGCTGACCGGGAGGTCGAGTCGCGGAGCAAGCGCGGCCAGGTCGTAGCGGGCGAGGGTGGTCTGCTCAGCCCGCACGTACCAGACCACGTCGTAGTCGGAGGCGAACCGGTAGGCGTACTCCACGGCGAGTTGGGTCTTGCCGACCCCGCCCATGCCGTGCACGGCGCTCGGTACCACCGCCGTGACCGACGTGGTCATCCGTTCCCGGAGCGCGAGCAGCACCTGGTCCCGCCCGGTGAAGTTGACGTTGCGCAGCGGCACGTGGCCCCACACCGCCGGCTGCTCGCCGGGAAACCGCACCGGATGGCGGAACTCGCTGGCCCGCGCGACCCCGCCGGCCGGCGCGTCCGCCCCGACGACCCGGTCCAGCAGCCGCTGCCGTGCCTGCTCCTCGCCGAGGTCGAACAGCTCGACGAAGGTCAGCGGTGCCGGCATGTCGGGCACCCGGCACGGCCCGACCACCACCGGCACCAACCGGCCGATCCGGTCACCCACGGAGGCGTACGCGTCGGCCCATTCCGCCAGGTCGTGGCCGCCTGCCTGGAAGTAGGCGTCGCTGAACACCGCGAGTGTGCGGTCGGCACCGTCCAGGGTGTGCCGGAGCGCCCGGGCGAGATCCCGGCCGGTGAGCGGATCCTGCAGTTCCAGCGCGGTGACCAGGCCGGCGCGTTCCAGTTGCTGCGCCACCCACTCGGCCCACATGCGATCCGCGCCGACGTAGCTGATCCGGACGCGTCCGGGGAAACCGGTGCCCGCGGAGCCGGCCGGTTCCGGAGCGCCGCCGATGCCGCCCACACCGTCGTCGGAGGCCGTCAGATTCCCCACTTCACGCTCCCCTGATGCCGTTGGTCAGTGCTTGTTTCCCGAACACGCGCCGCTGCTGGCTGTCAGTGCCTGTTCCGGAACGCGCGCCGCGATCGCGTCGCCGGGGCGCGACAGGGACATGACACTCCGGTTTTGCCTGATAGGGCGCCCGCCCCGCGATCGCGGGGCTTCGCCTCGGCGCGTTCCCGTGCTCGTCATCGCAGGTCCGTCCCGTTCCGGAACAGGCTGTCACTGGTAGGTCCCGGTCGCGCCGACGAACCCGGCGGTGCCGTCCTCGGGCAGCGCCGGGGCGAGCCAGCCCGCCAGTTCGGCCGGGTCCACGGTGGTGTGCTGCCGGCGGAGCCGCCGGTGCAGGGCGGCGACGATCTCCGGCGCCCCGAGCAGCGCGGCCGCCACGGGCGGGCCGCCACGGTGCCGCAGGGTCAGCGCCCGGCGGGTCCACGCCGGGACGCGGCCCGGGGCGGCGGCGCCCTGCCCGGCGGCGATGGTCGTGCCGGTCGCCGGCCCGGTCGGGCAGCGGCGGCCAGCACGCCACGCCGTGGCCATCCGCTCGATCGCGGCCGGGTCGGGGCGGAGATTGTTCAGCCGCCACCGAACGCGATGCGCCAGCGCGGCTTCGTGGGCCGCGCGGGCAGGCTCGTCGGCCACCGGGTCGCTGGCGCAGCCGGCCAGGGCGTCGGCTATGGCCGAGGCGAATCGCCGGCCCGGCACGGTGAGGGCGCCGCAGCCGCGCAGCAGCCGCAGCGCGAAGCCGGTCTGCTCGCGCCAGAGCGCGAACTCGAACTCGGCGCGCGCCCGCTCGGCCGGACCCACGACCGTGCGGTGCGCCCGCCAGAACAGGGTCACCGCCGCGTGCGCGTAGATGCCGTGCAGCAGCGCACCCACCGGTCGGGGGTCCTCCCGCCACGGCGCGTAGCACGCGATGCCGGGCGCGGTGTCGCACAGCCGCAGCAGGTCCAGCAGCGCGCCGAGCTTCGCGTGCTGGAACTCGTGGACCAGGGTGGCGGCGCACGCCGCGGCGTCCGGCGGGAACGACGCGGCGATCGCGCCGAAGGACTCGGGGCACGTGGCGCTGCGGTGCCGGCCGGCCCCGTCCAGCGGGACCAGCGAGCGGAGCGTGCTGGCGATCCCGGTGGCCTGGGCGGGATGGTGCCGGACGAGCAGCCGCCACGCCTCCTCGAAGGTCCGCTGCCAGGCCGTGACCTGGCCGGCGCTCAACCGTTGCGACAGGGTGAGTCCCTGGTAGCTCCGGAACGGGTCGATGTCGTCGAGCAGCAGGTCGATCCGGGCGGTCCGCTCGGTGGCCGTCAGGTGGCGCAGCCCGGACCAGCCGGCCGTGTCCAGGCTCGGGTCGGCGGGGACGTGGACGGTGGTGCCGGCTGCGGTCACGGCGAGCCGCCCGGCGTGGGACCGTACGGTCGCCCGGTCCGCGGCCAGGCCCAGCCGGGCCAGCCCGAGGGTGGGGAGGACCACGGCCCCGTCCCGCACCGGCACCTTGATGGCGAACTCGACGCCGGCGCGGGCGGCCGCCACGGCGGCCAGTACGTTGAGGTAGCCGAGGTCGGTGTGCAGCGCCGGCCCGGTGGCGCCCCGGCGCAGGGCGCGCAGGCAGTGCATCGCCCACGCGCCGACGTGCGGGTGCAGCAGCACCGCCGCGGTGCCCCGCGGGTCGCGTGCCTGCGCGGCCCGCAGCAGGTCGTAAGACGCGTCCAGCCCGGCCGGCCCCCGGTCCGCCGCGGGCACCCGGTCCAGGACCATGCGGATCATCAGCAGGTGCTTGCTCAGCCGGCCGTCGCGCAGCAGGGCCAGCGCCGGCTCCTCCTCCCGGCCGGCGCCGAGCCGGTCCAGGAACTCGGCGGCCACCCGGTGCCGGGTGGCGGGCGAGGCGGCGGTCATGCGCCCACCGCCTCGCGGGACAGCCGGCGCAGGTCGGCGCGCACCCGGGCACGGACGTGGCCAATCAGCCGGAACAGGTCCGGGCAGTACACCGTCGGGTTGCGGAAGCCGCTGCCGGCCCGGTACCGGTGCGCGTAGTGGCCGCCACCGCACACGTCACGGATGGCGCAGCGCCGGCAGGTCTCGCTCAACGCGGCGGCCCCGAGTTGCCTGGCGACGATCGACGGATGGTCCAGCGCGGTGTCGAAGGAATGATCGACCACGTTCAGCGTGGTACCCGATGCGCCGGGATAGGCCGACCGCAGCGAGTCGACCTGCTCGATGGTGCCGTCGGTCTCCACGACGATCAGGCTGACCGGGGACAGTCCCACCGACTCGACCCGGCTGGTCCCGCCGAGCAGCAGGTTGAGGATCTCGTCGAACAGGCGGACGCCGGTCTCCCGCCGGGGCGCCGCATACCAGCGGTCGAACACCGCGATCAGCCAGTCGGCGTAGGGCGTGACCGCCGGATCGGCCGGCCGGTCCGGCGGCGGCGCCGTCCAGTTGCCGTGTGGCAGCAGGAAGTCCACCGCCGGCGGGGCGAACTCCAGCAGCGCCTCGTAGGTGCCGACCGGATCGTTGGCCACGTCGATCGTGCACAGCAGACCGGCGAACAGGTCCCGGTACGGTGGCCGGCCCAGCAGCCGCAGGGCGCGCGCCACGTCGGGGTGGCTGCTGCGGCCGCTGGCATACCGGCGGTGCCGGTCCGTCGCGGCGCGCCCGCCGTCCAGGCTCACTCCCACCCGGATGCCGAGCCGGGCGAAGGTGTCCAGCGCGGCACGGTCCAGGCAAGAACCGTTGGTCTGTACGCTCGCCGCCACCGCCGCGCCGGGGCCGACCGCGCGCCGGACCTCGGTCACCGCGGCCGCCAACCGGGATGTCCCGGCGAGCAGTGGTTCTCCGCCGTGCAGGACCAGGTGTAACCGGGAAAGGCCGTGCGCGTGGGCGTGCTCGGCGATCCGGCGAGCGGTGTGCCGCAGCGTCTCCGCGCTCATCAGCGGCGGCCGTGACCGCCAACTCTGGTCGGCCATCCGGTACAGGTAGCAGTAGTCGCACGCCAGGTTGCAGCGACCGTGCATCTTCAGCACGAACTGCCGGAACGGAATCGGCGACCAGCCATGCGCCCGCAGGCCGTCGACGTCCAGCGCGGCCGGCCATTCGACGGTTTCCGACCCGGTGACCGGGGGCAGCAGCGACACGTCCACCGTCCCGGCGCCCGCCCCGCTCCGCGCGGCGAGCGGGGGTCGGGACGGGTCATGGTGAGGAAATCGCGTTGTCGAATGCGGCGAGCAATTGCGGGGCATCGTCCAGCTCCTGCAAGACCCGACGGATGGCATGGGACAGCACCGAGTCGTCGAGGGACCGCAGCCGATTCAGCGGAAGTCCTGTCAGGTCGACGAGGTCCGACTCGAACTCCGGCGCACCGCCGTTCATGCGACCAGCCTTCCTGTACCGGTATTGCCGCACCGTGCTGGTGCGTAACGACCAGGGGCACGGCATGCCCGTCCCGGAACGGCCGGATGTCCGGCGGCCTCGCTGGTTCTGCCGGGAGATCGGGCGGCCCGTTGCGACCATCGCCATCACCCCCATGCCGCCCAGCCCTGCCAGCGCGCGCTGTCCGGGAACTGCCCCTTCAGCACACTAACAGGCGGGGCGCCCAGTTTGGTCGTTGATCCGTCAAGCGGTGGCACCGCCCGGGAATCGGCAACCCGGCTTCGTCAGCTCGTCCGGCACGGGTACCGGAGAAACCATCCCGGGATCGAATTGACTCCGCTCGGCGTGCCCATTGAGGGCTGCGGTTACACCGGCAGGAGGATTGGGCGCGGGATCCGCTTCCGCCACACTCGTCCGTTTGTGCGGCTGGCTCCGGTAAAGGCTCACATCGCCCACGACAAGCGTGGCCGCTGCCACCGCGAGGATGGCGGGGAAGAGCGCTCCGGCGCTGCCCGTCACCTCGGCGACCATCACCGTCACCGCCACCGGCGCATGTATCGCGGAACCGAGGCAGGCGGCCATCCCGACGAGGACGAAGACGGCCGGATCGGGTAGCGGGATCGGCGTGTACGCGAGCAGCCGCCAGAACGCCGCGCCCACCCCCGCCCCGATCACCATGCCGGGACCGAACACCCCGCCCGAACCGCCCGAACCGACCGTCAGCGACGTGGCGAGGATCTTCGCGAGCGGGAAGGCCAGCACCACCCACAGCGACGTGCCGAGCAGCCAGTACCGGTCCATCGTCGACTGGGCGACGCCGTAGCTGGTGCCGAGCACCTCGGGCAGCAGCAACCCGAAGGCGCCCACGGCCAGGCCGGCCACGGCGGGCCGCAGCACCGAGGGAACCCTCCCCCACCCGTCGAAGGCCGCCTTGGCGCGGTAGAACGCCCAGCAGAAGCAGCGCGCGGTCAGCCCGGCCAGCACGCCGAGCACCAGGAACAGTGGCAACTGGTACACGGCCACCGCGAGGGCCGGGTGGTCGCCGAACATGGCGCCGAAACCGTAGGCCGCACCGAACTCCAGGTACGCCACGATCGACGCGATGAGCGAGGGGACCAGCATCTCGCCGGCCATGTCGCGCCGGTAGGGCAGTTCGACGCCGAGCAGCGCACCACCGAACGGCGCCCGGAACACCGCGCCGACACCGGAGGCGAGTCCGGCCGCCACCGCGGTCCGGGCTTCCTCGGTGGTGAGCCGGAACACCCGGGCCACCACGGACCCGAAGGCCGCGGAGATCTGCGCGGCGGGGCCCTCGGTGCCACCGGAACCACCCGAGCCGAGAGTGAGCGCCGACGCCACCATCTTCACGACCGTCACCCGGCTGCGCATGCCCTTCGGGTCGTGGTGGATCGCGTCGATCGCGGCATCCGTGCCGTGCCCGCTGGTCTCCGGCGCCAGCCACCGCACCAGCAGCGCGCTGACCAGCGCGCCGCCGGCGACGGCCAGGGGCACGGCCCACCACCGGCCGATCCCGCTGGCCGGGTGGGCACCGCCGTCGGCGGCCACCGTCGCGGGGTGGAAGCCGGAGAGTTCACCGAGCAGGCCGTGGGTGACCAGATCCAGCAGCCCGCGCAGGGCGATCGCGCCGAACCCGGCGACCGCGCCGATCACCACACCGAGCGGCACCCATCTGCGGAAGTAGGCCCGGTCCCTCGGGAGCAGCCGGGCCAGCAGTCCCAGCAGCCGGCGCAGCCGGCCGGTCCGCGCGGCGCCGCCGCGCCCGCCGCCGGGCGGGCGGTCGTGCCCGCGCGGATCATCCGCCTCGCCCAGACCCGGCGCCCGCAGCGCCTCGCCGTCCCCCCGTGCCATGCTCATCTCGGCTGCTCCAACGCGTCCAATGCCGCCCGGCTGGCCACCGTGTCGGGATGCTCGGCGCCGAGCACCCGGGTCTGGATCTCGAGCACCTCGGCGAGTTCCCGAGCGGCTTCGGCGGGCCGTCTCTGCCTGGCCAGCGCGCCGGCGTGGTGGAAGCGCGCGGCCAGCGTGGTGGGATGTTCCGCGCCGAGGACCCTGGCCGAAGCCGCGGACGCGGCGGACAGTTCACCGGCCGCCTCGGCGAGGTGCCCGGCACGCAGCAGCACTCTGCCGAGTTCGAGCCGGGCGCGCAGGATGTCCGGGTGGTCCTCACCGAGAACGCGGGCGCTGGCCCGGATCGCGTCGTGGCACGCGGCCAGGGCGTCGTCGGGGGGCAGCCCGGCGAGCACCCGCGCACGGGCCAGCAGCACCGCCCGGCGCGGGTATTCCGGGTCGTCCGCCGAGGTGAGCGCGACGGCCTCGGCGAGCACCCGCACCGCCCGGCCGAGGTCGCCGCCGGTGAGGCCGGCGTCGGCCTGCAGCCGTAGCGCGGCACCGAGTTCGGTGAGGTACCGGGCGCGCCCGGGATGGTCGGCCGGGACCAGGTCGGCGGCCCGTTGGAAGGCGTCGATCGCCTCGATCAGGTCGAGGGGGTCGCCGACGGCCTCGAAGCGGATCCGCGCGACCCTGCCCAGTTCCTCGAGATAGCCGACGTGGTCGGGGTGGTAGCTGGGGGTGGACTCCAGCGCCTGCCTGGCGGCGCGAACCGCCCGGTCCAGGTCGTCGAGGTGGCCGCCGCGCTCGAACCGGGTGCGCAGCAGCGCGGACATGGTGGACAGGTTCCTGGCGTGCTCGGGGTCGCCGACGCTGCTGGTCTCGGCCGCGCGCTGGTTGAGATCCACCGCCTCGTCCAGGTCCGCGGCCTCGCCAGTGTGCTGGAAGCGGGTCGCGGCGGCGCTGGACAGCGCGCGTAACGCCCGGACCTGCCCGGCTCCCGGCGGCGCCTGGAGCACCACCATGCGGTAGAGGCTCACCGCCTCGTCGAGGTCGCGCCGCGTCCCGCCCGCCTCGAAACGCATGCGCAGCAGATCGGCAAGGTCGGCGATGAAGCGCCACCGCTGGGGATCGTCGGTCACGGCGTCCACCGCCCTGCGCTGCGTCGCGAGAGCCGCGTCCAGGTCTCGCGGGCTTCCTGCGTGTTCGAAGCGCGTCCGCAGTGTTCCGGCGAGCTCGGCGAGCAGGTGGGGTACTGCCCGCGAGCCTGCGGTCGCCAGAGCCTGCTGGTACACGTTCATCGCCTCGTCCAGGTCGTTGAGCCTACGGGTCCGGTCGAACCGCAGCCGTAACGCGCGCGCTAATGCGGTGTAACGCGCTGATCGAGCCGGGTCGTCGTGTCGTGTGAGGTCGACCGCGGTTCGCGACAGTCGCACCGCCTCGTCCAGGTCACCCGCCTTACCGCCTTGATGGAACCGCACCAGTCGGAGGTCGGCAAGATCGGCGCACATGGCCGCTTCGTCCAGGTGACCGTTTTCCACCCTTAGGTCCAGCGCCTGGCCGCCAATGGCAAGCGCTTCGTGTAGATCGGCCAGGCTATTGGTCAGTTCGTGGCGAATTCGCAACGCATGAACCAGGCCGGCCAGCAGCCGTGCCCGGTGCCCCCCGATGGCAAGCGCCTGCCGATACAACCGAATCGCTTCTTCCACGTCATCCAGGACCTCGCGCGGAAAGGACCCGCCTTCGGCACCGGACCCCGGCGCCCCGGGCCGCGGCGGCCGGTCGTCGAGGCCGAGCAGTTCCGCCCAGGCCGGTGCGAGCAGGTGCTCGGCCGCGGCGGCCAGTTCCTCGGCGCGTTCGGCGTCGGACGGGCTCGCCTCGGTCTGCCGCGGCCGGCCGTCGACCTCGAACAGCGCCGTCAACTCCCGGTAGCGGCCACCCCAGCGGGCCAGCATCGCCGAGGGCAGGTGGCCCAGGGGCGGGCCGGCGGTGGCCAACCCGGCGTCCCCGGTCCCCTCCGGGGTGGACACCGCCGCGCGGAACTCGCGCGGGCTGAGACCGAGCCGCTCGGCGAAGAAGCGGGACAACTCGGACCGCAACCGGCCGGCCTGGCTGCGCAGCAGGTAGCCGGCAAGCTCCTCGCGCACGCCCGGCGCGAACTCGTACCGGGTGTCCTCGCCGCCGGTCACGGTGACCAGCAGGCCGCTGAGCAACACCTCGGCCAGGTGACTCGGCCGGGACGCGGGCAGCATGACCCGCTGCACCAAGCGCATGATCGGCAGGTTGAGCGGAACCGCGGCCAGGTAGCTGGCCAGCCGGAACGCGTCGGGGGTGGCCGCGGCATGGAACGAGGTGACCTGGTCGGCGGGCCGGCTCGGCGCGGCGCGCACCGGCTCGGTCGTGGCCGGTGGCCGCGGCGGGGCGGCGAACGTCACCGCGCTGTCCATCCAGCCGCCGCCGTCGGCGCCGATCAGCCGGGCCCACGGAGCCAGCCAGTCCGGTTCGATCTGCAGCACCGGCACCGGCACGGCGTCCCGGGAGGCGGCACGGCGGCGGTGGTGCCGGGTGAACCGCAGCCGCGCGTTCGGCACGCCAGCGGCCGGCGCGTGCAGCCGCCCGCGCACCGGTCGCAGCCCGGTGCGCGGCCACAGGCGTTGCGGCAACGGCTGCAGGATCGCCACCGGCCCGCCGCGCGCCCAGCGTCGCAGCAGCGCGCCCACCACGCCGCTGTGCCACGGACCGCCGACGCAGTCGCTCACCAGCAGGATCAGCCGGCGGCCGGTGGGGTCGGCCAGTTCGGCCGGCGGGCGCAGCCGCCCTCGCGAGGTCCCCTGGCTCAGGCCGAGGCCGCCGCCCTCGGTGGGGTGCAGCGACCACGTGCGCACGTCGCGGAACGCGCCGAGGTTCTCCAGCAGGGCGCGCAGTTCGGCGATCAGCGGCTGCCACGCCACCATGGACGGTTCGGCGTCAACCACCAGGGCGAGGTCCAACCACCGGTCGGTGGCCGGGCGCAGCACCGGCAGCCACATGCCTTCCTCGGCGATCCGGGTCGCGGTCAGGTCCTCGTCGACGGCGAGCCGGCGGCGGTCGGGTACCCGGCGCTTCAGTGGCCGCAGGGCCCGGCCGAGGGCGAGCTTGCCGGGCAGGGCGTCCGCGGCGGGCAGCCGGAGCGGGAGCGCCTCGCCGGTGGCGGTGCCGCGCGGCGCGGGCAGGCGCAGCGGGTGCTGGTCGCCGGGTGGTGCCGGATCCGGCCGGCCGCGGTCCGCGCCGGCCGGCTTGCCCGCTCCCCCGGCACCGCCGGGGAGGGCGGCGGATGGTCCGCCGCCCACGCCTCGACCGCCGGTTGGGGATTGGTACCGGGCGGCGTCCTCGCCACTGCCCGGGGCGGCACCCGGCCGAAGGTGCGGGGCGAGCCACAGCGCCTCGGCCACCTCGCGGGGCTGAGGGTCGAGGCCGGCGCTCTCCAGGACGGCCAGGAGCCGGGTGAGACTCATCCCAGCCCCGCGTCGCTCTCGACGTATCGCAGGATCATGTCGGCGAGTTCCTCCCGCCCCAGCCCGCGCTCGACGGCGGCCGTCGAGGTGAGGTAGATGGCGTTGAGCAACTGGTCGGTGGCGAGGGTGCCACGCTCCCGATGCCCGATGAAACGCTCGATGAGATCGTCGCTGGCCGTCTTCGCACCCGGTCCGAGATGTGCCTCGACAATGCTGGCGAGCTGGTCGGCATCCGGTTCGTGCAGGTCCAGCCGGAGACACCGGCGCAGGAACGCCGGCGGGAACTCGCGCTCGCCGTTACTGGTCAGCACCACGAACGGGAACGCGCGGCAACGCACGTGGCCGCGCTCCACGACGACCTGCCCGCCGTCCGCCGTCTGCACCTCGACCCGAGGATGGGCGGAGGACACCCGGCGCAGCTCCGGGATCGAGTACTCGCCTTCCTCGAAGATGTTGAGCAGGTCGTTCGGCAGGTCGATGTCGCTCTTGTCGATCTCGTCGATCAGCAGGACACGTGGTTGCTCGTACGGCAGCAGCGCGGTGCCCAGCGGGCCGAGGGTGAGATACCGCCCGATGCCCAAGTCCCGCGCGCCGCCACCGGTGTGCTCGCTGAGGTTGGCCTCGTGTAACCGGCCGATCGCGTCGTACTCGTACAGCCCCTGCTGGAGGGTGGCCCGGCTGGTGATCGGCCAGCGAAGCACCGGGCCGAGGGCCAGTTCGTGGGCGACGGAGTAGGCCAGCGTCGACTTGCCGGTGCCCGGCTTGCCGGTCACCAGCAACGGTCGCCGCAGGTACAGGGCGGCGTTGACCAGTTCGACCTCTTCCCGGCGCGGCCGGTAGGTCACCGCGCGGCGGGCGTCGCCGAGCCGGCGCGGGACCGCGGCGTCGCTACCCTCGTGCGGGGCGACCGGCGGTCCACCGTCGAACACCCGCCACGGCGGAGGTGCGGGCAACCGCAGGATGCCCGGGTGCGGCTCGCCGGTGCCGCGATAGATCCACCAGTCCTCCACCCCTGTGCTCCCTTCACGCCAGAGGAACGAGCGGTTGGCCTGCCTCCGGCCGCCTTCCAAGATCCCACAGCAGCACGACGCCGTGGCCGCAATGTTCCGGACCCGCCTGCGCGGCCGCGTTTCGCAGGTCCTTGACCGCGCGCGGCAGCCGGGTCACCGGCACGCCGGCGAGGCCGCCGCTCAACTCCTCCCGGAACCGGTCGCTCGCGCACGGCCGGGTGACCACGCCGCTGGCGGCGTGGTCCTGGCACCAGGTGCGCCGCCACACCGCGACCCGCAGGCCGGCGAACAGCCCGGCCTCCAGCGCGGCGCGGGCCAACTCCACGTCCGGCGGGCCGGGCAGCCCCAGCGCGGCGTGCTCGGTGGATTCCTCGAACCAGGCATACAGGACCTCCTGGTCCCGCTTGTCCTCGCAGTCGATCCAGTGCCACGGCACCGTGTCCTGCTCGACCAGCCATTTCCACCGTGCGGTGCCCTCGCTGAAGCTGTAGGAATCGTCGTCCTCGCCCAGCGCGCGAACCACCACCGGATGGCGCCTGCCGAGCCGCGCGAACGGTCGACCGGGCCACACCTGCCACTCGTCCACGGGCTCGTTGAGCAGGCGCTGCGGCAACACGAACTCGACCATCACGTCGGGGCCGGCGTCGAGTTGGTTCAGCGCGCCGGGCAGCAGGCTCCGCAGCCGCTGCCACGTCTCGCCGATCGGCCGGGGATCGTCGCTGCTGGCGAGGTTCTCCACGTCCCCGTCGCCACGGTGCAGCCAGACCGTGAGCAGGTACCGGTCCGGGTCGTGCGCGCTGGGCTCGACCCTGGCGATGACCGCCGCGGGCTCCTCCCCGGCGGCGCCGCGGCTGGCGGGCGTGTACCGCGCGAGTTCGGCCCGCTGGCCGAGACGGGTGGCCACCCGCTGCGCCCAGGCGCGCAACCGGTCCGCCGCATCGGGCCGCTGGCAGCGGTGGGCGGTCAGCGCGGCGAACGCCAGCAGCGGGTGCAGCGCGCCGCGCGGGGCGGCGGCGACGTCGTCCAGGGCGCGGACCACGTCCCGGCGGTCCCGCAGTGACAGTTCCGGACGTGGCGCGGCCGGTCCGCAGGCCAGCCGGTACACCTCGTACAGGTCGTCGGCCGGCGGCAGGTCGGCCAGCAGGCCCCGGAGTTCGCTGATCTCGCTGGGCAGCAGCACCGGATGGGAGCCGTTGGGGCTCACGATGGCCAGCGGGTCGACGCTGCGCGGGCGGCGCTCGGGAAGGCGGTCGAGCAGTCCCGGCCACGGGCCGTCCGAGGCGTGGTAGCGGTCGTGCCCGCGCCACAACTCGCGGAACAGGTCGGCCGGCAGCGCGCGCAGCGCCTCGATCGGCAGCGCGACCCCGCCGTGCGGCTCGTTTCGCGCTCGCGCGGTCTTCACCACCGCGCACACCTCGCCCGTGGTGAGATCGAGAACCGGCCCGCCGGACATCCCGTCGGGCAACTCGTCGCCGCTGAGCCGCAGCAGGGTCGCGGTGCCGAGGTCCACCGGGCCGGCCGAGGTGAGCTGCGCCGTGCGCCGTTCCTCCTGCGGCCCGTACAGCCGCGCGTGGCCGGCGGCGAGCAGTTCCGCCTCGTAGTCGGGCAGACGCTCGGCCAACCACACGCACGGGCCGCCGACCGGAACGCGGACCACGGCCAGGTCGGGATAGGGCCAGACCGGGCCCGCGGTGCCCGCCTCCCCGCGCGGCTCGGCCCACACCACCCGGCCGCGGTGGTCCCTGCCGTCCCAGGTGACCGTCACCGGCCGGTCGACCGCGCCGTCGACCACGTGCGCACAGGTCAGCACGTACCCGGGGGCGACGAAGAAACCACTGCCGCCGCGCAGCTCCCCGCCGGACAGGCGCACGACGCAACGCTGGAGGTGCTCCGTCAGGTCGGTGACGGGGCTCATCGCTCGGCCGCTCCCGCCGCGTGCGGCGAACCTCCGTCCGGCGCTGAGGAATCCGCTTCCGGCTCCGCGGAATTTCCGGCCGACTCCGGGGAATTCCCGTCATGCTCCGAGGAATTTCCGTCCGGCTCCTCCTCGCCCGAGAACGCGGCGACCGTTTCGGCGCGGTCGTCCCGCCCGCCGCCGCCCTTCCACTTCAGTGTGACGGTGAGCGTGGCCTTGGCCCCCGCCTGGGCGAGCACGCTCACCACCTTGCCGGTTTTCCCGGACACCTCGATCCCGAACTGCACCGTGACGTCGTCGGGCTGGAAATGGCGTAACCCGTCGCGGATGGATTCCGCCACGCCGCGCACGGTCTCGACCAACCCGTCGAGGTGGTAGACCTTGCTCCGGTCGGCGAAGCCGACATCGGCCGGCCCGTCATCCTCGACCGCCACGCGCGCCCAGACCACGTCACCGCTGGGCAGTCTCACCTGCACGACGTCGGACACCCGACTCCCCCCTCGACAGCCCTCGGTGCCGATACGGTAGCGAACCGTACGCGGCGGAGGCGAGACTCGTGCTGTTCTTGGAACATCCGCCCGCTGCGGTCCCGGCGCCGGCCGAACCGCCCCGAACCCGCGGCGCGATCAGCGGGCCGGCCAGAACCGGCGCCAGTCGCCGGCGGACATTCCGGCCGGGTCGACACCGGCGGCCCGGGCGGCGCGCTCCGCCGCCCGCACGTCCTCGGCGAACCGGCGGGCCACCGCGCGCAACTCGCCCTCCGGGTCGGCGCCCGCGAGCCTGGCCAGCGCGGCCACCGCGAACAGCATCTCGCCGGGTGCCGCGCCGGGCGCGACACCGCCCGCGTCGTCGGTGCCGGGCAGCAGGTCGGCGGGCAGCCCGGCGCGGCCGGTGCGCTGCGCCAGTTTGGCGGCGAGGGCGAGCGCGGGCTGCCCCAGCGCCACACCGTCCACACTGGACTCGCGGCGCTTCTCCGCCTGCTTCAGCTCCTCCCACCGGCCGTGCGACCACGGAGTCTCCGCACCGGCGGTGACCTCGTCCGGGGCGAACACGTGCGGGTGCCGGCCGACCAGCTTGGTCACCAGTTCCCGGGCCACGTCGTCCACGGAGAACGGGTCGGCCTCGTCCTCCTCGGCCATCCTGGCGTGGAACAGCACCTGCAGCAGCACGTCGCCGAGTTCCTCGCGCAGCGCCGCGCGGTCGCCGTCCTCGATCGCCTCGAGCAGCTCGTAGGTCTCCTCCACCAGGTACTGCCGTAGCGAGTCGTGGGTCTGCTGGGCGTCCCATGGGCACCCGCCGGGCGAGCGCAGCCGGTCCATCACCGCGACCGCCTCCAGCAGACCGGCGCCGGCCGGCTCGGGTGTGCCGAGCACCGCCGCTCCGGCACCGTGCAGCGCGGCGGCGGCCGGCTCGTCCAGTTCACCGGCCACCACGGCGACCGGGCACTCGGCCGCGAGCCGCAGCAACTCGTCGCGGTCCGGTGCGGGGTCCGCGCCGAGCGCGGAGCGCACCGGCTCGGGCAGGTCGGCACCGGCGAACACGCTGGCCGCGCTGCGCAACGCGGGCACCGCCGCGGCCGGCAGCACCGCACCCAGACGCGGGCGCAGCAGCACCACCACGCAGCCGTCGCTGAGTGTCACCACCACGCCTCCGCAGTATCGTCGGCCGCCTCGGCGGGAAGGCGTGCCTCGGCGGTGTCGCCGGCCGCCTCGGCGGGAAGGCGTGCCTCGGCGGTGTCGCCGGCCGCCTCGGCGGGAAGGCGTGCCTCGGCGGTGTCGCCGGCCGCCTCGGCGGGAGGGCGTGCGGTCACGTGGCGGGTCCGGCAGGGCCGATCTCGAAGCCCTCCGCCTCGCCCGCGCTGGGCGCGACCTCCATGCCGACCGGGTCCCACAGGCCGTACCTCGGGTTGATCCGGATGCCCAGCTCGTCGCCGAGCGGGGCGAGCATCCGCAGCCCCACCTGGGCGAGCTGCTTCGGGTCCTGCTGCTCCTGCGGGCTCACCGACCCGTCGTTCGCCGGGGTGGCGGGGTCGACGTGCCGGTCGCGCACCAGCGCGACGATCCATTGCGAGGTGTCGCCCTGCGGCGAGTACGCGACCACCGTGCCCGGCCGGACGCCGAACAGCGGCAGCGCGTAGGACGGGGCGGCGGCCGCGGTGAGCTTCTGGTTGGTCGCCGCCGGCACCCCGGCGGCCTGGTCGGCCTGCAGCACCCGGGCAGCCTGATCGGGCTGCGCGGCGAGCTGCCTGGCCTTGTCCACCGCCGCCTGCCGGCTGCCGACCTGGGTGATGTCGAACGTGACGGTGAGCCGGTTCAGGTACTTCCTGCCGAGCTGCATCATGATCAGCTGGTCGCGGGCCCGGTCGCGGAAGGTGGTGGCGTCGTAGATGGTGCCCCTGGACGCCTGCTCGGCCCCGCCCGCCTGGTCGACCAGCTGGGAGACCTGGTTCTCGTCCACGGTGATACCCTCGCGCGCCGCGCCCTGCCGGGCCAGCTCGTGCCACACCGCCATCTGCACGACCTGCCGGGACACCTGGTCCAGCTTGTGCTGCTGCTGCAGTTGCTGTGCGGCGGGCTCCTTGGCCAGCACCGCGTCCACCCGCTGCTGCACGATGTCCAGGGAGACCGCGGTGTTGCCCACGATGACCGCTGAGGTGGCCTGGGACGGGCCGGACCCGCACCCGGCGAGCAGCGCGCCCACCGCCGCGGCTACCGCGGTGACCAGGAACCGTCCCGAGCGAATGGTGGCCGGGCGAACCATCCGATGCGGCTTCGTCGTCACGGCGCATCACCCTCTCACAGCCGCGAGCCGTGACGAAGCCCACCACGCGATCCAGCTCACCGTGCGCCTACCGGCCGGCGGTCGCCGCGGCGGCGGGGCTGGCGGCCAGCGACTCGAGGAACTTGCCGCACCACTCCAGCAGTGGCAGGTCCCGCAGCGGCGGCGCGCCGATCCGGCCGCCCGCGGCACCCTCGGTGGGCCGAGGCACCGACACGATCTTGGCCGCCGCCTTGTAGACGGCGCGCGGGTGCAGCCGCTTCAACCGGACCAGTTGCGAGTCGCGCAGGTCCAGCGGGGCGAACCGGATCGAGCTGCCCTGCACGGCCACCTCGGTCACCCCGTGCTCGCGGCAGGTCTGCCGGAACGCGGCCACCGCGAGCAGGTGCTCCACCGGCGCCGGCGGCGGGCCGTACCGGTCGACCAACTCGTCGCGCACCGAGGCGAGCCCGGCGGCGTCCGGGGCCGCGGCGATCTTCCGGTACGCCTCCAGCCGCAGCCGCTCCCCGGGCACGTAGTCGTGCGGGATGTGCGCGTCCACCGGCAGGTCCACCCGGACCTCGGCCAGCTCCTCCTCGGCCTCCTCGCCGGGCGCGCCGGCGTGCTTGCGGAACGCCTCCACCGCCTCGCCGACCAGCCGCACGTACAGGTCGAAGCCGACACCCGCGATGTGCCCGGACTGCTCGGCGCCGAGGATGTTGCCCGCGCCGCGGATCTCCAGGTCCTTCATGGCTACCGCCATGCCCGCGCCCAGCTCGGTGTTCTGCGCGATGGTGGCCAGCCGGTCGTGCGCGTTCTCCGTCAGCGGCGCCTCCGGCGGGTACAGGAAGTACGCGTAGCCGCGCTCCCGGCCCCGGCCGACCCGGCCGCGCAACTGGTGCAGCTGGGCCAGGCCGAGCAGGTCGCCGCGCTCCACGATCAGCGTGTTCGCGTTGGAGATGTCCAGGCCGGTCTCCACGATCGTGGTGCAGACCAGCACGTCGAACTCGCGCTCCCAGAACGACTGGATGATCTTCTCCAGCCTGTCCTCGTTCATCTGGCCGTGCGCGGTGACGATGCGCGCCTCCGGCACCAGCTCGCGCAGCCGGCGCGCTGCCCGCTCGATGGTGGAGACCCGGTTGTGCACGAAGAACACCTGACCGTCGCGCAGCAGCTCGCGCCGGATCGCGGCGGCCACCTGCTTCTCGTCGTAGGCGCCGACGTAGGTGAGGATCGGGTGCCGCTCCTCGGGCGGGGTGAGGATGGTGGACATCTCCCGGATGCCGGCCAGGCTCATCTCGAGCGTCCGCGGGATCGGCGTCGCGGACATGGTGAGCACATCCACGTGCGTACGCAGCGCCTTGATGTGCTCCTTGTGCTCGACGCCGAAGCGCTGCTCCTCGTCCACGATGACCAGCCCGAGGTTCTTGTAGCGGATGCCGGTCTGCAGCAGCCGGTGGGTGCCGATGACGATGTCCACCTCGCCGTCGGCCAGGCCCTTGACGGTTTCCTCGGCCTCGTTCGGGTCCGTGAACCGGGAGAATCCCTTCACGGTCACCGGGAACGGCCGCATGCGCTCGCCGAAGGTGTTCAGGTGCTGCTGGGCGAGCAGCGTGGTGGGCACCAGCACCACCACCTGCTTGCCGTCCTGAACCGCCTTGAACGCGGCGCGCACCGCGATCTCCGTCTTGCCGTAGCCGACGTCGCCGCAGATCACCCGGTCCATCGGCACGGCCTTCTCCATGTCCGCCTTGACCTCGTTGATCGCGGCGAGCTGGTCCGGGGTCTCCACGAACGGGAAGGCGTCCTCCAGTTCCGCCTGCCACGGGGTGTCCACGCCGAACGCGTGACCGGGCGCGGCCTGCCGGGCGGCGTAGAGCTGCACCAGCTCCGCGGCGATCTGCTTGACCGCCTTGCGCGCCTTGGCCTTGGTGTTCTGCCAGTCGGACCCGCCCAGCTTGTTCAGCGAGGGCAGCTCGCCACCCACGTAGCGGGACACCTCGTCGAGCTGGTCGGTGGGCACGAACAGCCGGTCACCGGGCTGGCCGCGCTTGCTCGGCGCGTACTCCAGCACCAGGTACTCGCGGGTGGCGCCGGCCACGGTGCGCCGCACCATCTCCACGTACCGGCCGATGCCGTGCTTGTCATGCACCACGAAGTCGCCGGGCTTGAGCGCCAGCGGGTCGACGGCGTTGCGCCGCCGGGACGGCATGCGCCGCATGTCCCTTGTGGACGTTCCGCCGCGGCCGCCGGTGAGATCGGTCTCGGTGAGCACCACCAGGCCGACCTCGGGTGCGGCGAAGCCGTCCTCCATGGTGCCGCGGACCACGGTGACCGTGGCCTGCTTCGGCGGGTCGGCCAGGCCGTTCTCGGCGAACAGCGCGGCCACCTCGGCCTCGCGCAGTTGCTCCACGGCTCGCTGCGCGGTCCCGGCGCCGGGCACCACGAGCACCGCGGCGCCGCCGGTCGCGGTGTGCGCGCGCAGGTCA
Source organism: Gandjariella thermophila (assembly GCF_005405885.1). GTDB lineage: Bacteria > Actinomycetota > Actinomycetes > Mycobacteriales > Pseudonocardiaceae > Gandjariella > Gandjariella thermophila. The sequence goes on along the minus strand of NZ_BJFL01000005.1, from coordinate 46,401 downwards.
GCGAACGCCCGCTGCACGTCCCCCCGGTACGCCTCCACCGGCCGCAGGTCGAGGCGGAGCGCACCGCCCGCCGCCTGCTCCGTGGTGAACTGGCTGAGCGTCCACCACGGGCGGCCGGCGTCCCGGGTGTGCGTGGCCACGTCGGCGAGGCTGCGGTAGGCGGACGCGCCGAGGTCCACCGGCGCCCGCCCACCGTCCGCGGCGGCCATCCAGGAGGCCTCCAGGAACTCCTGCCCGGTGCGCACCAGGTCGTGCGCCCTGGTACGGATCTTCTCCGGGTCGGCGAGCAGCACGTGCGTGCCCTCGGGCATCACGTCCGGGAGCAGTTGCAGCTCGCCGTCGCACAGTGCCGGAATCAGCGCCTCCATGCCCTCGCACGGCACCCCGCCGGCCAGCTTGTCCAGCATCTCGGCCAGGTGCTCGTCGGCCCGGTGCTGCTCGGCCAGTGCGGCGGCCCGCGCCTTGACCGCGTCGGTGAGCAGCAGCTCCCGGCACGGCGGCGCGCTGAACGCGGTGACCTCGCCGGGTAGGGACCGCTGGTCGGCCACGGAGAACGCGCGGATCTCGCTGACCTCGTCGCCCCAGAACTCCACCCGCAGCGGGTGTTCGGCGGTGGGCGGGAACACGTCCAGGATGCCGCCGCGCACCGCGAACTCGCCGCGCTTCTCCACCATGTCCACCCGGGCGTAGGCCAGTTCGACCAGCCGTTCCACCAGGTGGTCGAAGTCGTGCTCGGCGCCGGCCGAAAGGTGCACCGGGACCAGCTCGCCCAGCCCGGGCGCCATCGGCTGGATCAGGCTGCGCACCGTGGCCACCACCACGCGCAGTGGCCCCGCCGGGTCCTCCTCCGGGTGGGCCAGCCGGCGCAGCACGGCCAGCCGCCGGCCGACGGTGTCCGCCCGCGGGGACAGCCGCTCGTGCGGCAGCGTCTCCCAGGACGGGAAGGTGGCCACCACGTCCGGCCCGAGCAGGTCGCCGAGTGCGGCGCCGAGGTCGTCGGCCTCCCGGCCGGTGGCGGTGATGGCCAGCACCGGGCGGTCCGCGCCGCCGGCGTCCTCGGCCGCGGCCAGGGAGGCGACCACCAGCGGCCGCGCCGCGACCGGGCCCTCCACCTCCAGCAGCGGAGAGCCGGCGGAGGAGACCACCTCGCGCAGCGCCTTGTCGGTCAGTACGGTGGGCAGCAGGCCACGGAGCGGTCCGGGCTGATTCACTTCGCAGGTCCCCCTGTAGTTCAGGTCCAGCGCACGGGGCGAACGCGAACAACCCCTGACCCGGAGTCGGGCCGCCGAGACACGGCCGCCGGGAGGGGCACGCTCTCCAGACTACGTCCCGCCGGAAACGAGATCGGGCGAACCTCACCCTCCCCCACGTGCCTGAATCGCGCTATGGTGCCCCGTGTCCCTTTTGCCGGACTCAGTGGTGACCTCGCTCGGCGCGCACGGTGCCGGTCCCGTGAGCCTGGGTGCGGTGGTTCGGGACACCGGGCTGTTTCCGGCTCTCCTGGTGTACCCACTTGTCGGCGCGCTGCTCGCGGTTCCGGTGGAGGCCTCCGGCGAGCGGCTCCGCGGCTGGCCGATGGCGCTGCGGGTGGCCCGCACCGGCGTACTCGGCTACCTCACCGCCGGGATGATCCTGCTGGCCGCGCTGCCCGGCCCGGGATGGCGCGGCGACGGCATCCGGGCCCGGGTCGTGGAACTGGTGCCGCTGCGGGCACTGGTCGGGTTCGACCCGGCCGAGGGCATGGTGTGGAGCAGCCCGTGGTGGCACGTGGCCACCGGTGCGCTGTTCGTTCCCTTCGCGCTGCTGCTCGTGCTGCGCCCGGGCGGCCCGCTGCGCATGCGCTGGGTGTTAGCGATCAGCGCGGCCTTCGCGGTGCTGCTGGAATGCCTGCAGTACGTGCTCGGCGTGAACCGGCTGAGCAGCGTGGACGACGTGCTGCTCGCCCTGGTCGGCGCCACCGTCGGCGCCCTGCTCGGCCACGGCCTGCGTGCCCTCGCCGACCACCGGCGCTGACGCCGGGCCCTGCTCAGCGGGTACGCAGCCGGGGCTTGGGTTCCATGTGGGACAGCCCGTTCCACGCCAGGTTGACCAGGTGCGCGACCACCTCGTCCTTCTTGGGCTTGCGCACCTCCAGCCACCACTGACCGGTCAGCGCGACCATGCCCACCAGCGCCTGGCTGTAGAGCGCGGCCAGCTTGGGTTCGTAGCCGCGCGCGTCGAAGTGCACGCCGAGGATGTGCTCCACCTGGCTGGCGATGTCGTTGAGCAGGCTGGAGAACGTGCCGGTGGTGCTGGCCACCGGGGAGTCGCGGACCAGGATGCGGAAACCGTCCGTGCCGTCCTCGATGTAGTCCAGCAGCGCGCAGGCGGCCTGCTCGAGCAGTTCCCTGGGGTGGCCGCCGGAGAGCGCGGACACGATCCGGTCCAGCAGGTCACGCATCTCCCGGTCGACCACGACCGCGTAGATGCCCTCCTTGCCGCCGAAGTGCTCGTAGACGACCGGCTTGCTCACCCCGGCGCGGTTCGCGATCTCCTCGATCGAGGTGGCGTCGAAGCCCTTCTCCGCGAACAGTGCCCTGGCCACGTCCAGCAACTGCTGGCGGCGCTCCTTGCCGGTCATCCGTACCCGCACCACCGGAACCCGCTCGGCGGTGGCCGCCGCCTTCTCCCGTGCCCGCCGTCTCGCCGCCACTTCGGTCACCCTAGGTGGGCACGGCGGGAAAACAGCGAGGACCCCTCACCGTGACGAGGGGTCCTCGGCGCCGAGGTCTGCTGCGTCACGGACGCGCCGTGATCCGGGCCAGCCGGTCCGGGTTGGGCCAGCGCACCTTGTACGCCCAGCCGAACTTCTCGAACAGCCAGATGAGCCGGGCCGAGATGTCGAGCTGGCCACGCCGCACGCCATGCCGCGCGCAGGTGGGGTCGGCGTGGTGCAGGTTGTGCCAGGACTCGCCGAAGGAGAGCACCGCCATCGGCCAGAAGTTCGCGGACTTGTCCCTGGCGTTGAACGGCCGCTCGCCGATCATGTGGCAGATCGAGTTCACCGACCACGTGACGTGGTGCAGGAAGGCGACCCGCACCAAGCCCGCCCAGAAGAACGCGGACAGCGCGCCCGCCCACGACCAGGTGATCAGGCCGCCGAGCAGCCCGGGCAGCAGCAGGCTCACCGCGGTCAGCGGGCCGAACAGCAGTTGGACCGCGCGGATGTCCTGGTCGGCGGCGAGGTCCGGTGCGAACCGCTCGACGTTGGTCTTGTCCCGCTCGAACAGCCACCCCATGTGCGCGTGCCAGAAACCGCGCGCCAGTGCCAGCGGCGAGGTCCCGAACAGCCACGGCGAGTGCGGGTCGCCCTCCTTGTCGGAGAACGCGTGGTGCCTGCGGTGGTCGGCGACCCAGGTGATGACCGGGCCCTGCAACGCCAGGCTGCCGGCCACCGCCAGCGCAACCCGCAGGCCCCGCTTCGCCTTGAACGAGCTGTGCGTGAAGTAGCGGTGGTAGCCCACCGTCACGCCGAGCCCGCTCAGGCAGTAGAACGCCGCGGCGAGTGCCACGTCCGTCCAGCCGAGACCCCAACCCCAGGCGGCCGGGACGGCGAGCACCAGGGCGATCATCGGCACGACGACGAAGACGTAGACGGAGACGTGCGCGGCGATGCCACGGCGGCCCTCGGTCAGTGGTTTGGGCCCCGATGTCGGGGACTGGGCGGGGGACCGGTCGAGCGTTGCGGTCATGGGCACCTCGAGGGGTTGGCGGGATCCTCTGTCTGTCCTGGCTACGGAACCGTAACTTACGCCAGCGTAGGTAGGGCGCGCGGTGATCGCCACATCCGCCCGGGTGTTCTCCGGTGAACACAGGAGTCCGGTAGGAACACACAGCCACCTGACACGCGTGGCGGGCATGATTCGGCGATGCGCACCGACCGGCGCCGGCACCCGGTCTGCGCCGTGCTCATCGCGGTGCTGACCGTGCTGGTCGTCGCCGTGGCGGGGGTCGCGGGGGTCGGTTGGTACTACAGCGACCAGTTACTGGATCCCGCCAAGGCGCGACCGGGGTTCCCGGACACCGCGCTCGGCGGCGCCGAGGACGGCGGCACCCCGGTGGTGCTCCTCGCCAGGTCGGCGAACGCGCTCCGGCCCGGCACCTGGGGCCTGATCTGGCGGGACGGCGCGGCCCGGGTCGGCGCGGTGGTCCGCGACTCCGGCGACCGGGTGGCGCGCCGGCTGCTGGACGGCGGCGCCCCGCCGGCTGGCACCCGCGTGCGGCTCGATCCCGGGGTGTGGGGCGGTGACCCGAGGACGGCCGTCGGCCTGGACTTCCAGGACGTGATGGTGCCCACGGAACTGGGTCCGGCGCCGGCCTGGTACGTGCCGGCGCCCTCGATCCCGGCCGCACCCACCGGCCAGGCGGCACCCACCGGCCAGCCCGGCGCGACGTGGGCCGTCACCGTGCACGGCCGGGGCGGCAGCCGGCTGGAGGGGTTACGCGTGCTGCCCACCCTGCACCGGCTCGGCCTGCCGGTGCTGGACGTCACGTACCGCAACGACGACGGGGCGCCCCGCTCCCCCGACGGCCTGCTACATCTGGGCGACAGCGAGTGGCGCGACGTGGCCTCGGCGGTTCGGTACGCGCTCGACCACGGCGCCCGCCGGGTGGTGCTGTGCGGCTGGTCGATGGGCGGCGCGGTGGTCGAGCAGGTGCTCGCCCGCTCGGAACTGGCGGGCTCGGTGACCGCCGTGGTGCTGGACGCGCCCGTGTCGAGCTGGTCGAAGACGCTGGCGTTGCAGGCGCGCAACCGGCGGCTGCCCGGCGCGCTCACCCCGGTCGCGATGGCCGTGTCGGGCTGGCGCGGCGGCATCGACTTCGGCCGCATGGAACTGGTCGAGCACCCGCCCGCGGTGCGCCCGCCCACCCTGCTCATCCACGGTGACGCGGACACCACGGTGCCGGTCACCGAGTCCCGGGACCTGGTTGCGGCGGCCGGGCGGCTGCACTGGCCGATCCGCTACCTGGAGGTGCCCGGCGCCGAGCACACCGCGGCCTGGAACGTGGACGCGGCGAAGTACGAAGCGGTACTGACGGATTTCCTCGGCGGCCTGATCAAACGGTGACGCAACGCTTGTGACCGTTGACCGTACGGCCACTCCCATCACGGGTAACACCCATCGTGTTCGGCCAACTACGATGGGGTGGCGGCCAGACGAGTGGCACCACTGACCCTTTTCGGGGTGCACGTGTCACCATGTCATCTCGCGGGCGGCAACGGCCCGTGACGGTCCGCCGTGGTGTAAAGGCAGCACCTCGGATTTTGGTTCCGATGGTCCAGGTTCGAATCCTGGCGGCGGAGCGGACCAGCGTCGCCCGGCTCGTCGGGTTGGCGGACCGGGACGAAGACCCTCTGGCGGCCGCCACCGCCGGAGAAGAGCGGGCATCCGCGGATGGGGGTGTACGTGCTGCGCGACGAGGCACTCGACCAGCCGGGCGGGTCGGAGCCCGCGAGCAGCCGGATCACCGAGGCGTGGCTGGTCGGCCGGGCCCGGGAACTCATCGCCGTGGCGCAGCGCAGCCCGCTGGAGCACCAGGTCGACTGCGCGAAGGAGATCGACGAGCTGCTGGACGTGGCGCAGCGGCGCGGCCCCGGGGAGCCGAGGGTGGTGGCCCAACTGCTCCGGGCCAGCGCGCTGATCCGGCTGTCCACTCCGGGGCTGGTGGAGCTGTCCGATCCGCGGCTGGACGAGATGCTCGCCTACACCCGCCGGCACGGGCTACACGTGCTGGAGGCCGGGGCGCACGCGCTGCGGGCCCGCCGGGCGCTGCTGGCCGGCGCGGACGACGCCGCGCTCACCGAGGCGGCCAAGGCGCTCGCCATGATCGACGAGAAGCTGAGCCCGGACCTGACCTTCAACCAGCGCACCTGGGAGCGGCTGCTCGCGTCGGTGCTGGTGGACATCGGCCTGGTGCTCACCCAACTCGGCGTGTACGAGCTGGCCGACCAGGTGATCGCGCGGGCGCACCAGGCGGTCCGGGAGAACGGCGGGCCGCACGAGATCTGCGTACACCTGATCAACCGGGTCCGGCTGCTGCTCGGCTGGGGCCTGCGGCTGGAACGCGTGGGCAAGCTGGCCGACGCGCGCGAGCGGTTCGCCACCGCCTCGGCCATCGCCACCTCCGTGGAGGGCCCGTTCCGCGAGTCGCTGTTCCCCCGCCAGGGGGACCTGCCGGCATCGCACCAGGTGCCGGTGGTCGGCGCCGCGCACGCGCTGGCCTGCCCCGGTGGTGGGCACATCGACCGGCTGACCAAGCTGCTGGACCACTCGATGTACGCCCGCGACCTGATCGTCGTGTCCATCGCGCTGGCCCGCTGCCTGGAGCAGGCCGACCGCCCGGAGGACGCGATCGACGTGCTGGCCCGGGCGCGCAACCAGGTCGAGCACGAGACCTCCGAGCAGACGCTGCGGCTGTGCCTGGTGCGGGAGTTCGCGCGGCTGTCCGGGGAGGGTGGCGGCGAGCGGACCACGAACGCGCTGGAGCACTACGCCACCGAACTGGAGACCGAGCTGTGGACGCTGCGCGAGTCGCGGGTGGCCACGCTCAACGCCCGGCGGGAGCACGAGCGGCTCGCCCGCATGCACGGCGCGATCACCCAGCAGGCGTTGCAGGACCCGCTCACCGGCCTGCCGAACCGCCGCGCGCTGGACGACCACCTGGACGCGATGATCGCCGCGCCGGACTCGCACCCGGTCTCGGTGGCCCTCGTGGACCTGGACGGCTTCAAGGGCGTCAACGACCGGTACTCGCACGCCGAGGGCGACGACGTGCTCCGCGTGGTGGTCGGCACCCTCCGGCACACGGTGCGCGGGGACGACGTGGTGGCCCGCTACGGCGGCGACGAATTCGTGGTGCTGCTGCCCGGCGCGCCGCTGCCCGCGGCCGAGGCCGCGCTCGGCCGGGCGGTGGAGGCGGTGGCCAAGCTGCCGCCGGACCTCTCCCGCGGGGTCACGCTGTCCATCGGGGTGGTGTCGCTACGGCCGCACGAGACGGCCGCGGAGGCGCTCTCCCGTGCGGACGCCGCGATGTACCTGGCCAAGAACCGCGGCGGCAACCAGGTCGCCTCGGTGACCGGCGATCTGGACCAGATCACCGAGAAGCTGGACGAGCAGGACGAACCCCGCCCGGACGGCGCCCGTGACGGCCGACTCACCCGGCCGTACGCGGAACCGGAGAACGGCCACGCCTGGGTGCTCCGCGACGCACCGTAGGATCGTGCCCGCGGCGGGAGGCAACCGGGCGCGATCGCCCGTCCCGTCGAATCCGCACGGCCGAGCAAGTGGGATCCGAATGACCGTCAACTCAGCTTCCACCGGCAAGCCAGCCCGGCCGGGTCCGATCAGCGCCGTCGTCCTCGCCGCCGGTGAGGGCACCCGCATGCGTTCGGCCACGCCGAAGGTGCTGCACCGGATCGGCGGCCGCACCCTGGTGGAGCACGCGGTCCGGGCGGTGGCCGGGGTGGACCCGGACCATCTCGTGGTGGTGGTCGGGCACGGCCGGCAGGCGGTCGCCACCCACCTCGACGAGGTGGGTGGCGAGCTGGGCCGGAAGGTGCTCGCCGCGGTCCAGGAGGAGCAGCGCGGCACCGGGCACGCGGTGGCCTGCGCGCTCGCCGAGTTGCCCGAGGCGACCGGCACCGTGCTGGTGAGCTACGGCGACGTGCCGCTGCTGGACGCCGCCACGCTGGACGCGCTGCTGGCCGAGCACGCCTCCGCCGGCAACGCGGTGACCGTGCTGACCGCCGTGGTCGACGACCCCACCGGTTACGGCCGCATCCTGCGCGACCCGCGCGGAGCGGTCACCGGCATCGTGGAGCACCGCGACGCGGACGAGGACCAGCTCGCCATCACCGAGATCAACTCCGGCATCTACGCGTTCGACGAGGCCGTGCTGCGCGCCGCGATCGGCCGGCTGTCCGCGGGCAACGCGCAGGGCGAGCTGTACCTCACCGACGTGCTGGCCATCGCCCGCCGCGAGGGCCACCGGGTGGGCGCGCTGGCGTGCGCCGACCCGTGGCTGGTGGCGGGCGTCAACGACCGGGTGCAGCTCGCCCGGCTGGGCGCCGAGCTGAACCGCCGGCTGCTGGAGCGCTGGATGCGGGCCGGGGTCACCGTGATCGACCCGCCGACCACCTGGGTGGACGTGGACGTGGAGCTGGCCAGGGACGTCGTGATCGAGCCCGGCGTGCAGCTCAGGGACCGCACGGTGGTCGAGGAGGGCGCGGTCGTCGGTCCGGACACCACGCTGGCCCGGTGCCGGATCGGCGCGGGCGCGAGTGTGGTACGCACGCACGGCACGGACGCGGAGATCGGTCCGGAGGCCAGCGTGGGTCCGTTCGCCTACCTGCGGCCCGGCACCCGGCTCGGCACCAAGGGCAAGATCGGCACCTTCGTGGAGGTGAAGAACTCCGACATCGGCGAGGGCAGTAAGGTGCCGCACCTCTCCTATGTGGGAGATGCGAGCATCGGCGAGCACACCAACATCGGGGCCGCCACCGTCTTCGTCAACTACGACGGCGTACGGAAGCACCGCACCACGATCGGTTCGCACTGCCGTACCGGATCGGACAACATGTTCGTTGCGCCGGTCAGCGTCGGTGACGGTGCCTACACCGGCGCGGGAACCGTGGTGCGGCGGAACGTCCCGCCCGGCGCGCTCGCCGTCTCCGGGGGGCCGCAGCGCAACATCGAAGGTTGGGTGGTGCGGCGCAGAGGGGGAACCGAGGCCGCCGCGGCGGCCGAACGCGCGCTTGCCGCGCACCGGAGGAAGCACGACGGCGAGGTCGACGACGAGGTCGGCCGCGAAGAGAAGGGGCAGTGATCGTGAGCCCGAAGTCCGGCACGCCGAAGAAGAACCTGATGCTCTTCGCCGGCCGTTCGCACCTTGAGCTGGCGGAGGAGGTTGCGAAGCACCTCAATGTGACGATCACGCCTCAGTCGGCCTATGACTTCGCGAACGGGGAGATCTTCGTCCGGTTCGAGGAGTCCGTCCGCGGCTGCGACGCGTTCGTCATCCAGTCGCACTGCGACCCCATCAACAAGTGGATCATGGAACAGCTCATCATGGTGGACGCGCTGAAGCGGGCCAGCGCCAAGCGCATCACCGTGATCATGCCGTTCTACGGCTACGCGCGGCAGGACAAGAAGCACCGCGGCCGCGAGCCGATCACCGCGCGGCTGATCGCCGACATGTTCAAGACCGCGGGCGCGGACCGGATCATGACGGTCGACCTGCACACCGCGCAGATCCAGGGCTACTTCGACGGCCCGGTGGACCACCTGCTGGCCCAGACGCTGCTCGCCGACTACGTGCGGGAGGCGTACCCGGAGGAGAACATCACCGTGGTCTCCCCCGACTCCGGCCGGGTGCGGCTGGCGGAGAAGTGGGCCGACCAGCTCGGCGGCTGCCCGGTGGCATTCATCCACAAGACCCGCGACCCGCACAAGCCGAACGAGGCGGTGGCCAAGCGGGTGGTCGGCGACGTGCGGAACCGGCTCGCCGTGGTCATCGACGACATGGTGGACACCGGCGGCACCATCTCCAAGGCGGTGGAGCAACTGCTGAACGAGGGCGCCAAGGACGTGGTCATCGCGGCCACGCACGGCGTGCTGTCCGGCCCGGCCAGGGACCGGCTGGCCAACTGCGGCGCCCGGGAGGTGGTGTTCACCAACACCCTGCCCATCCCGGAAGAGAAGCGTTTCCCCACGCTGACCGTGCTGTCCATCGCCCCGCTGCTGGCCAGGGCGATCGAGCAGGTCTTCGAGGACGGTTCGGTGACCAACCTGTTCAACGGCAACGCCTGAGCCGAGCACCGACGGCGCCAGCGGGCGCGGACCGGTCCCGCCGGTCCGCGCCCGCGGCCGTTTCCGGGGTGGTGCGGCGTGGCTGGGTAACCCCGTTCGGTGGCGTTCCCCCTGGCGACATACACTGTTCGGGTTGCCTCGGCGAGGGCGGGCCTCGCGCCCGGCGTGATCGACGCGGCGGCTGGAGAGCCGCGCGCGTTCACGTCGATGCGCCCCCGCCGCCGAAGCCCGAAACCGTCCCGATCCGCACCCGAACCGACGGCTTTTAGTCCGCCCGACGCAGCAAGGAGAACACCCCCGTGTCCGAGGTCCGTCTCGCCGCCGAGCCGCGCACCGAGTTCGGTAAGGGCGCCGCCCGCCGCGCCCGTCGTGCCGGCAAGATTCCCGCGGTGCTCTACGGCCACGGCTCCGACCCGACGCACCTGGCACTGCCGGCGCTCGAGTTCGCCCGTGTGGTCCGTGAGCACGGCCATAACGTCGTACTTCGGCTCGACATCGCCGACAAGAGCCAGCTCGCGCTGACCAAGACCGTGACCACCCACCCGATCAAGAACTACATCGAGCACGTGGACCTGCTCGAGGTCTCCCGTGGCGAGAAGGTCACCGTCGCGGTGCCCGTGGTGGTCACCGGGGAGGCCGGCCCCGGCACCCTGGTCAACCAGGAGACCAACGAGCTGGAGGTGGAGGCCGACGCGCTGAACCTGCCCGAGCAGCTCGAGTACTCCGTGCACAACCTGGAGGCCGGCACCCAGATCACCGCCGGCCAGATCCCGCTGCCCGCCGGCACGACGCTGGTCAGCGACGCCGACACGCTCGTGGTGAACGTGACCGCGGCGCCGACCGCCGCGGAGATGGCGCCCGAGGAGGCCGCGGCCGCGGAGGCCGCCGAGGCCGAAGAAGGCTGAGTCCGCCACGTCGGGCAGAACAGGCGGCGCGCAACCCCCGGAGGGCGGGGGCGGCGCGCCGTTTGCGCATCCCGGTCCGCTCACCCCCGCCGACGTGCGCGGGGCGCGGTTCGCCCGCCCCGCCCGCGGCCGTCGCGGCTACGAGGCGGACCAGGTGGACGCCTTCCTCGAGTTGGCCGCCGAGGCACTGGCCGGGCGGGCCCGGCTGACCCCGGAGCAGGTGCGGTCGGTGCTGTTCGCGGTGGCTCCCCCGGGGCGGGGCTACGACCAGCGGCAGGTGGACCACCTGCTGGACCGTGTCGAGTGGCAGCTCGCCACCGGCAGGATCGCCCCGACCCGGTTACGCACCGGCGCCGACCTCCGCGCCGTGCGGTTACCCCGGTCGCTGCGCGGCTACGATGCCAGAGAGGTGGACGCCTTCCTGGACCGCGCGTCGTCCACCCTGGACGGTCACGGTGGGATGACCTCGTTCGAGGTGCGGAGCACCCGGTTCGCCGTCGCCACCGGCCTGCACCGCGGTTACCGGCGGGACGCGGTCGACGCGCTGTTGGACGAGTTGGAGCAGGAGCTGCGCAGTCGTGGTCGATAACCTGCCCGGGCGGGACACCGGCGCGGAGAGCGATCTGGTGCTCGTGGTGGGCCTGGGGAACCCGGGACCGCAGTACGCGGGCAACCGGCACAACGTCGGGTTCATGGTGCTGGACGAGCTGGGCGCCCGGGTCGGCGGGAAGTTCAAGGCGCACAAGAGCAACACCGAGGTGCTGGAGGGCCGCCTGGCCGGCCGGCGGGTGGTGCTGGCCAAGCCGCGCTCGTACATGAACCTCTCCGGCGGCCCGGTCGCCGGCGTCGCCCGGTTCTACAAGCTCGCGCCGGGCGCCACGGTCGTGGTGCACGACGAGCTGGACCTGCCGTACGGCTCGGTGCGGCTGAAGCTGGGCGGCGGCGAGAACGGGCACAATGGGCTGCGGTCGGTCTCCAAGTCGCTGGGCACCCGGGACTACTACCGGGTCCGGTTCGGCGTGGGCCGGCCACCGGGGCGGATGGACCCGGCCGACTGGGTGCTGCGCGACTTCTCCGCCGCCGAGCGCAAGGAACTGCCGTTCGCGGTGGACCGGTGCGCCGACGCGGTGGAGGCGCTGATCGGCAAGGGCCTGGAGGCGGCGCAGAACGCCTTCCACGGCTGAACGGCCCCGGCCGGGTGACGGAATTTCACCCGATCTGGCCGCGTGTCGCGCGGGAATCCGGTTGCGTGCGTAGCGTCCGAGATCATCACGTGCTCCCGCGGGAGGTTCCGATGAGTCTTGGACCGGACGAGGTTCGCGACGTGGTGTTCGACCGGGCGTGGCTGGCGCGCCGCGGTTACGACGAGGCCGCGGTGGACGCGCTACTGGATCGGCTGGAGGCCACCCTGCGCGGGCTGGACGACCTGAGCGCGGAGGAGGTCAACGAGGCCACGTTCCCCCGGCCCCGGCTGGGTCGGCGCGGCTACTCGGCCCGCGCCGTGGACGACTTCCTGACCCGCGCACGGGCCGCCCTGCGCCGCCGACGCCGAGCGGGTCGACGGCTCCCTTCAACGCGTTCAGCGGGCTGAACGGCGGTTTCCACGGCCCTGAAACCCCCGTTGAGCCTGCTGAACGCGGGGAGGGGCGCACGCGGCAGGACAGGGGTCAGCCGGCCAGCTGCGCGGCGACCCGCTCGCCGGCGGCGGCGCGGCGCAGCTTGCCGGACGGCGTCTTCGGGAGGCTGCCCGGGGGCAGTACCACCACGGCCGCCGGCCTGACCTCCACGGCGTCCATCACCCGGGCGGCGACCGCCCTGCGCAGCTCCGCCTCGGCCGCTTCGTCGCCCGCCGAGCCGGACTCGACCACCACGGCGAACCGCTCCCGGCGGGTGCCCGCGTCGAGCCGCACGGCGACCGCGTTGCCGGCCCGCACGCCCGCCACCGAGCAGGCCGCGCGCTCGATGTCGGTGGGGTAGATGTTGCGGCCGCCCATGATGATCACGTCCTTGATCCGGCCGCACACCACCACCTGGTCGCCGACCAGGTAACCCAGATCGCCAGTGTCCAGCCAGCCTTCGGCGTCCCGGGTGGGCACCGGGCCGTCCACGGTGAGGTAGCCGGGGCTGACCGAACTGCCGCGCAGCGCGAGCCGGCCGACCTCACGGTCGCCGAGCACCCGGCCGTCCTCGCCGACCACCCGCACCTCGATGCCGTTCAGCGGCCGGCCCAGCAGCGGGAAGGCCCGGGTGGCGCGGCCCTCGGCGGCCGGCATCGCGCGCCGCCGCAACTCCAGTTCCTCGGCGTCGATCACGTCGATGACCATGCCGGACCCCAGCGGCGCGAAGGTCACCCCGAGGGTGGCCTCGGCCATGCCGTAGGCGCACATCACCGCCTCCGGGCGCAGCCCGAACCGGGCGCCGGCCTCGGTGAACGCCGCCACCGCGTCCGGGTCGATCGGCTCCGCGCCGTTGAGCGCGATGCGCAGCGAGGACAGGTCGTACCCGGCGTCGGCGTCCGCCCTGGCCAGCCGCTTGCCGACGATGGCGTAGGCGAAGTTGGGCGCCGCGGTGGCGCTGCCGCGGTACTTGGTGATGAGTTCCGGCCACAGCAGCGGGCCGCGCAGAAAGTCCGCCGGGGTGACCTTGACCAGCTCCACGCCGAACGTCATCGGCAGGGTGAGGAAGCCGACCATGCCCATGTCGTGGAACAGCGGCAGCCAGGACACCATCACGTCCCGGCCGGTGTCCAGCTTGGCGGCGTCCAGCATGCCGGTCATGTTGGCCATCAGGTTGCCGTGGGTGATCCGCACCGCCTTCGGCTCGGCGGTGGACCCGCTGGTGAGCTGGAGCAGGGCGACGTCGTCCTCGCCGACCTCGGCCGGCGCCCCGATCGGCTCGCCGGCCAGCCCGTCCAGCAGCCGGTAGGCGATGCCGTGCTCGTCGAGCACGTTGGCCAGCTCGTCGAACGGCGAGCCGAGTAGCACCAGCTTGGCGCCGATCACGCCGAGGACGCGCAGCGTGTCGGCGGCCCAGGTGGCCAGGTCGGTGCGGGGCGTCGGCTGGTGCAGCATGGTCACGCTGCCACCGGCCAGCCACGTCGCCTGCGCCGCCGAGGCGATGGCCAGCGGCGCGGCGGCGAGCACCGCGACCGCAGATCCGGGCCGCACGCCCTGCTCGGCCAGTGCGCCGGCGATCCGCCTGGCCCGGTCGTGCACCTCGGCCCAGGGGGTCCGCACCGGCTCCGCCGGCTCGCCGGTGACGATCGCCCGGTCCCGTCCCGCCGGCCCGGTGGCCGTGCCCACCAACGTGTCCACGAAGCGACTCATGCTGGCGAGCTTAGGGCGGGACACGGCACGGCGTGATGGCGTTCATACCGCAAGTCAGTTGCGTTTCGCCCGCGGTATCGGCCCAAGCCCGTGGGTCAGCCGCCCACGTCACCGGGCGAACGTGGCTACCACTTGCCCGGGCTCATCGAGCCACACGGTGTGCTCGCCGTACGCGGTGACCGTCAGCCCGAACCGGTCCCACCCGGGCTCGCCCCAATCCCGCCACCGCCGGTAGGCGTGCTCGACGGCGTCCCACAGCCGCGTGGGGCCGGCTTGCGCGACCGCGCGAGGCTCGGTCTCGGCGGTGTCGATCTCGGCCCATGATCCGTCGCCTGCGGTCAGCCGGGCGGCCACGGGCTGATAGTCGTCATCGAGGCGGTAGCCGACGTCGACCGGGGTGCCGTTCGTGAGGCAGGCCAGGAACCAGGGCACGGGCTGTTCCCACGCGACGGCCGGCAGGCTGGTCGTGGTGCACGTGGGCGCCTCGCTGGTGGGACTGGCGCGCGGCGGCTCGGGTTGGTCGGGGTGGCGCATGTCCATGAACCACGCCTGTCCGGCGTCGAACCGTCCTTCGGCGACCTCGCCGCGCTTGCGCACGAGCACGAGGTTGCCGGCGGCAGGGTTGAGCTTGACGTCGGCGAGGATCAGGCCGTCATCGACCAGTTGGTCGAGCCACGCACGCGGGATGTGCGACACGGCCACGGTAGCCATGATCCGGTCGAACGGCGCGCGGTCCGGGATTCCTTCGATGCCGTCCCCGGTGCGTAGGACGGGCCGGTAGCCCAGCGAGGCGAGCCGCTGCCTGGCGGCCTCGGTGTAGTCGATGTCGATGCTGGACACGTGCTGGTCCCCAAGGCCGGCGCACAACAGCGCGGTGTTGTAGCCGGTGCCGGTGCCGATCTCCAGCACCCGGCGACGAACTCGGGAACAAACACGTGGCGCGGGGTCGCTCGAAATGCCGCCTGCCAACGCGGCGAGGACAGTTTTCCTTTCGCGGTCAGCTCGTCGGCCAACCGGGAAAGCAGCATTTCCCAGTCGAGGCTCATGACGTCGTCCCCCTGGCGAGCAGGTCGGCGAGCTGGGCCGTGATCGGCACGCCCGTCACGTCTTCCAACCATCCGTACTGTCCTCCGGCGTTGACTTCGAGGAACGTCCAGCCGTTCGCCCCGATCACGAAGTCGAGCGCACCGTAGACCAGACCCATGTCCTTCATCAGCCCGCGCACGCCGGCCACGACGTGTTCGGGTGGTTCGATCAGCTCGTAGCGCAGGTTGTCGTAATCAGTACGCCAGTCGACGTAGCCCGTGGCGCTCGTTGCGTGGATGGCCACGGTGGTGAACTGGTCCCCCACGACGATCATGCGCGCCTCGTGCGTCTTGTCGATCCAGCGCTGGAACAGGTGCGTGGTCTGCTCGATCCCGCGCAGGTCATCCGAGGTCTGCCGCATCGACCACCCGCGTGTAGGCGAGTTTGCGCCCCCCGGCCTCGACGATCGAGTTCGAGCCGAGCACCTTCGTCACGGTCGTCGGTCGTGCCGCGTCCGGCGAACCCGCGGACGGACGCCGGGTCGTTGCTGATCAACGTGTCGGAGACGGTCAGCCCGTGCCGGGCGGCGAGCGCGAGTTGCGCGGGCTTGTAGGCGGCGTCGGCCAGCCGCGCCGGGTGGTTGATCCACAGCACCGGTAACGAGGTGAGGATGCCGCCGAGTCCGTACTTGGCTTCCGGGTTGGCGAATCCGCGCTCGGCCGAGGTCATCCCGACCGGGAACCGGTACGCCTTCGGGGATCGGAACCACGCGGTATCGACCCGATGCACCACGGTGTCGCGCCCGTGCAGGGCGCGCACCATCGCGTCGGCGCACGGGTCGCGTTCGTCCGCGAGGACCAAGGACCGACATCAGATCTGGAACGGCTCGTCGGGCACGAAGTCGTAACTGAAGTCTTCCGAGGGCCCTTCGTCGCCATCGAGGTTGGTCTTGTTCTTCACCGTTGGCGGTCCGGCCTCGATCAGCGGGCGGCCGGTCCCGTCGACCGAGGTCTGCGTCATGTGGTCGTAGCGGACCACTCACGCAGGCATTGCCGGGGCGGGCGGCTGCGCCAGCATCCCGCGCAGCGCCCACGGGCGAACCCCGGCTCGTGAGGGCTGGTCGGTGCTGGTGCGGTCGAACGGCGCGCCCAGCGGGAACTGCCCGCTATGCGAGGCGATCGGGTCGAATGCGAATCCGGCTGCTGCTGTCATTACGTGTCCTTCCTTGTCCTGGTCACCAGGTGCTGCTCGGCACTCTGGGAACAGAGCGAAGGGGGTGTAGTGGTCCAGGCGATTGCCTCGCGCACCGTCCCCACCTCGCTCCAGAAAGCCCGCGCGCCCGGCCACATCGTGTCGACGTGGGCGGTGCCGGCGTGGTCGCCGTACAGGTAAAGCAGAACCACGTGCGTTGCCGTGGAACGTTGACCAGCCAGGGCGACGGTGTGACGCTCCCTGATCGGCCACCACTCCCACTGATCGATATCTGGCAGTGCCGAGAGTTCGGGGTGATACTCGAGCACCGTGGCGGTGTCCACGTCAGCCGCTCACAGGGAGTTCGACGGCGGGCTGTTCGGCGGCCGCGCTGCGGCGGAGGCGGATGGCGTGCGCCAACTGGTCGAGTGCGTGAGCCAGGGCGTCCTGCTCGGCAACCGGGTAGGAGCCCGTTGGGAGCCGGTGCGCCGCGTCGGCCAGCAACCATTCGGCTTGACGCATCCACACCGCCAGGGTGCGTGCGTCAGGTACGCGCGGGCTCACCGCTGGCCTTTCAGCGCGTCCAAGAGCATCAAGCGCGCGGCTGGATCGACACCGACCACGACTTATCACCTCCCGTGTCGGGAGGAACGCTAAGAGTGGCCTACGTGGTGCTCTTCACAGCTTGTGAAGCGGGGCGATCTATCATCCGCTCGGAGCAACTCCAATACGCCAGGCGAGGCCCCGCAGCTCTCGCCCACCAGCGTCGCGCCGGGCCGCGCTCAGCAGGTTCGTCACTGCTTCCCGTACGAACGGGTTGTTACGGAGTTGCTGGGGGGCCAGCTTCTCGGCCTGCAGGAGGGCACGCAGGCCGCGCTCTTGCGTCTTGCGCTCGGCGAGCAGACCACGTCCGTAGTCGATCCAGAATGCCGCCGCCCGGGACTGTGTGATGGTTTCCGGTCGCACCGTCTGGGCGACTTCGGCAACCTTCGCGCCCTGGCCCAACTCGACCCCGATCGCCACCCGCCAGATGCCCACGTTGGTCCGACCGAACTGGACGTGCCCCCACGGGCTCACATCTGGCTCGATCAGCTCGGCGATGGCCGCCGCTTCACTCAGGTGCGTCTCGGCCACATCCGCCTTGCCCTGCGCAGCCGAGGCAAGTGCCGCGGTCAAGTTCGCCATGCCGCGGGTCTCCGGCCGCGCATGAGGCATGTCGGCGGCGGCCACCGCTAGTTGGTACTGGCGGGGCCGGTTCGACCCACTCAGGACGTGCGCCCGTGCCCAGGACACGAACGAGCACCACACGGGGTCGTCCAGTTCTTCGGCGACGCGACGCATCCGCTCCACGGCCAGCGTGGGCAACCCGGCAAACCGCAGACGCTTCGCCACGTTCGACGCCGCGTGGTACGCGTACATCAGCCCAATGAGGGCATCCTGGCGCGTCGTGGGGTCGGTCGCAGCGACCAGCAGGTCACGGATCAGGTCGGGCAGAAGTGCTGTCTGCGCGGAGTAGTCCGAGTTCGGTCGAAGCTTGGACGTGAGTAGGTCCACGTCTGCCCGCACCTGCGGCCACGGCCGCCCGGGCACCTCGGGTACCTCGCCGAGCCACCAGCCCGATACTGCGTCCTCCACGGCCGCCATGGTTTGGTTGGCCGCGTTGGACGTCGAGCTGGTCGTCTCGTACGGGCCGCCGATCAACTCGACGGGGGAAACCTTTAACGCCTTCGCCAAGGCTTCCAGGACAGAGCGCTTGGTGACGGGACGCTGCCCGCGCTCAATCATGCTGAGGTACGACACGGAGATGCCCGCCAGTCCTGCCGTCGCTGTCAGGCTCATCCCGCGCCACGTGCGGATCTCCCGGACTCGGCGGCCGATGTGTACGTCCTCGATGTCCACGGCGAGTACCGTCCCTCTTGGCGGAGTCGTGGCTGTCGCCCCTCTTCGCGGAAGCCCCGGGGCCGGCCAGGGCGTGACCTCGGCGAAGAGGATCGAGGTCAGGGTACTCGGGACGGCGTCGGTTGAACGCCCTTGCTCCTAGTCGGCCGTTTCGGCGAGTTCCAGCCAGCGTTGCTCGACCTCGGCCTTCTCCGCCAGCACGGCGCGTAGTTCGGCGTCCAGGGTGAGCAGCCGGTCCGGGTCGGTGGCCGCCTCGGCGAGCGCGGCGTGCAGCTCGGTCTCCCGCCGGGCGAGCGTGTCCAGCCGCCGTTCCAGCCGGGCTAGTTCCTTGCGCGCGGCGCGCTGCTCGGCGGCGCTCGGGCCGGCCTTCGGCGCAGGCGCGGACGGGGCGGGGCCGGGCTGGCTGGCCCGCTCCGCCTCGGCCTGCTCGGCGCGGCGGCGCAGGTACTCGTCGATGCCGCCGGGCAGGTCGATGATCCGGCCGTCGCCGAGCAGCGCGACCACCCGGTCGCACACCCGCTCCACCAGGTACCGGTCGTGCGAGACGACGACCAGCGTGCCGGCCCAGCCGTCCAATAGGTCCTCGAGCTGTTGCAGGGTGTCGATGTCGAGGTCGTTGGTGGGCTCGTCGAGCAGCAGCACGTTCGGCTCGGCCATGAGCAGCCGGGCGAGCTGCAGCCGGCGGCGCTCGCCACCGGAGAGGTCCCGCACCGGGGTCCACTGCCGGCCCTGCGGGAAGCCGAGCCGCTCGGCGAGCTGGGACGCGGACAGCTCGTGCCGGCCGAGCACCACCCGCCGGGCGACCTCCTCGACGGCCTCCAGCACGCGCAGCTCGCCGGGCAGGTCGGAGAGTTCCTGGGTGAGGTGGGCGAGCCGGACGGTCTTGCCCTCGATCCGCCGGCCCCGCTCCGGCTCGGTCTCCCCGGCGAGCAGGTTGAGCAGGGTGGTCTTGCCGGAGCCGTTCACCCCGACCAGGCCGATCCGGTCGCCGGGCCCGATCCGCCAGGTGACGTCCTTGAGCAGGATGCGCGGCCCGGCGGTGAGGACGACGTCCTCCAGCTCCAGCACGGTCTTGCCCAGCCGGCGGCGGGCGAAGCTGACCAGCTCGACGGTGTCCCGGGGCGGTGGCACGTCGTTGATCAGTGCCTCCGCGGCCTCGATCCGGAACCGCGGCTTGGAGGTGCGGGCCGGGGCGCCGCGGCGCAACCAGGCCAGCTCCTTGCGGGCCAGGTTGCGCCGCTTCTCCTCGGCGGCCTCGGCCAGCCGGGCCCGTTCCGCCCTGGCGAAGACCCAGTCCGCGTAGCCGCCCTCGTACTGCTCGACCCGGCCGCCGACCACCTCCCAGGTGTTGGTGCAGACGGTGTCCAGGAACCAGCGGTCGTGGGTGACCACGACAAGCGCGCAGCGGCGGGCCAGCAGGTGGTCGGCGAGCCAGCGCACGCCCTCCACGTCCAGGTGGTTGGTGGGCTCGTCCAGCACCACCAGGTCGAGTTCGCGGACCAGCGCGGCGGCCAGCGCGACCCGGCGCCGCTCGCCCCCGGACATGGTGTCCACCGGGGCGTCCATGCCGAGCGCGGTGAGACCGAGGCCGTCGAGCACGGCTCGCACCCGCGGGTCGGCGGCCCACTCGTGCTCGGCGACGAACCCCAGCGGGTCGAGCACCGCCTGCCGCACGGTGGCGCCCTCGGGCAGCTCGGTGCGCTGGGTGACCACGGCCATGCGCAGCCCGCGGGTGCGGCTCACCCGCCCGGCGTCCGGCGGCCCGATCCCACTGAGCACCTCCAGCAGCGTGGTCTTGCCGCCGCCGTTCAGGCCCACCACGCCGATCCGCTGGCCCTCGCCGACCCCGAGCGAGACGTCGTCGAGCAGCGGCCGGACGCCGTAGCTCTTGTGCACACCTTCGAGGTTGACCAGGTTGACCGGATTGGCCACGAACGCTCCCTTGTCCGCGAGCTTTCCGCAGTTTCGGTGCCCGTTCCGCGAACGCGCTTCGCCCTGGCGCGTTCCCGCGCTCGTCATCGCGGGTCCCGTCGGTGACCTCGGGGCGAGGGCGTTCGACGCTCGGCTACGCGTGAACCTGTGGCGGGGTGGGGCGCGTCTCCTCGCCGCCGACCGTCCTGGCGCCCGGCACCGGGCCCTGCGCCACCCGCACGGTACGGCACACGCCGGCGCCGGAAAGCTCGGCGGCCACCTCGACGGCGGACTGCGCATCACCGCAGAGGAACGCGCAGGTCGGCCCGGAACCGGAGACGATGCCGGCGAGCGCGCCGGCGGACACCCCGGCGCGCAGGGTACGCCGCAGGCCGGGCCGCAGCGACACCGCGGCGGCCTGCAGGTCGTTGCCCAGCAGCAGGGCGAGCTGCCTCGGGTCGCCGGTGGCCAGCGCCTCCAGCAGCGGTTCCACGCTGCCCACCCGGGGCGGGTCGCCCTCGGCGCGCAACCGGTCGAGTTCGGTGTAGACGTCCGGAGTGGACAGTCCGCGGCGGTCGAAGGCGAGCACCCAGTGGTAGGTGTGCCGGGACAGCACTGGCACGATCTGCTCGCCCCGGCCGGTGCCCAGCGCGTTCCCGCCGTGCAGCAGGAACGGCACGTCGCTGCCCAGCTTGGCGGCGATCGTGGCCAGCTCGTCCCGCCCCATCTCCAGCCGCCACAGCGAGGCCAGCGCGACCAGCGTGGCCGCGGCGTCCGCGCTGCCGCCGGCCATCCCGCCGGCCACCGGGATGCCCTTGCGGATGGCCACCCGCACCTTCGGATCGTCCGGGTCCCTGCCGACGTGCGTGGCGAGCGTCTGCACCGCGCGCCAGGCCAGGTTGGACGCGCCGGCGGGCACTGCGGCGGAGCCCTCGCCGACCACCTCCACGCCCGGTTCCTCGGCGACGGACACGGTGACGTCGTCGGTGAGCGCCACGGCCTGGAACACCGTGCAGAGGTCGTGGTACCCGTCCCCGCGCACGTCACCGACGCCGAGGTGCAGGTTGAGTTTGCCGGGGACGCGAACGGTCACGGGAGATGGGACTACGGCCAGCACACCTGCAGCCTACGTGCGTTTCCTTAAGTGGTGGCCGGGATCATCGGTTCCAGCCCCGCCTGCGGCGGGCTCGGCGGGGTTGGCCGAACGTGGCAACCTCGCCGAGCCCGCCGCGGGACGTGTCGGAGGTCACGCCGCGACGCCCTGCGGCCCCCTCGGGGTGCGGTGCACCACCGCGCCGGAGTCGGAGATCCACTCCAGTGCGGAGTCGGCGCGCTCGCCGGACAGGCCGATCCGGAACCGGGCCACCGGGGTGTCACCCAGCCGGGTCATGCCGCCGCCGAGCACGGCCAGCCGCACGTCGAACCGGTTCGCCGCCTCCGGCAGCAGCGCCCCGATCGCCGCGAAGCCGACCAGCAGCACGTCGGCGACCCGGTCGTGGCCGGAGGTGGGGATCTCCCCGTCCAGCGGGAGCAACGCGGCGGAGGTGCGCGTGCGCGGGTCGCGGACCAGGTCGAGCAGGGCGCCCCGCTCGACCACCCGGCCGCGGTCCAGCACCGTCACCGCGTCGCAGACCCGCCGCGCCACGGTAAGGTCGTGGGTGACCAGGACGACGGTCACCCCCTCCTCGGCGCGGGCCCGGTCGAGCAGGGTGAGCACGGCACCGCCCGAGTCCGGGTCCAGGGCGGCGGTGGGCTCGTCGGCGAGCAGCACGGCCGGCCGGCCGGCCAGTGCCCTGGCCACCGCGACGCGCCGGCGCTGCCCCGGGGAGAGCTGTTCCGGGTGGTCGTCCGCCCGGCCGGTCAGTCCGGCCAGGTCGAGCAGTTCGGCCACGCGGTCCTTGCGCGCCGGCCCTGGCACGCCGGCGGCCTCCAGCGGCAGCGCGATGTTGCCGGCCACGGTCCGCTGCCGGACCAGCGCTCGCGTCTCGGGGACCACGCCGATCTGCCGGCGGGCGGCACGCAACTGGCTGCCGCCCAGGGTGACCAGGTCGGTGCCGTCCAGCCGGATGGCGCCGCTGTCCGGCCGCTCCCGCAGCGCCAGGCACCGGGCCAGGGTGGACTTGCCGGCGCCGCTGGGGCCGACGACGCCGCACACCGCGCCGGCGGGGACGTCCAGGGTGACGTGGTCCAGGGCGAGCACGGCTCCACGCCGGCCGGGAAATGACTTGGTGAGGTTCTCGACTGTGATCACGTTGGCTCCACGGCGGCACGCGGCAGCGCGGCGCGGTCGGCGCCGGCTACCGTCCTGAATGGACAGTCCGGATCGGGCGGGAAATCAGACAGGAGCTCGCGCGAAAGCGCGGGCGGAGTCAGCGGAGACGGGTTAGGCCCGCTGGCTACGCCGCCGGGCTACATGCGGTCACGGTGCGGCGGCACTGATCGACGCAACGGCGCCGGACGAGTTTCGGCGGGGTCCGCAGCACCCGCGCGACGTGCCCGTCCGCTCCTGCTTCCGCGACGTCGCGGGGTGGTCGCCGCACCGGCCGAGGCTCGAGTTCGCACATAGAGACTCCATCGCTCCTGGCGTTAGCACCTGCCCACCGAGGTGGATGGTTGCTGCGGCGTCGAAGAGCCAGGTCTCTCGGCCGCTCGGGATGGACGCACCTAGCAGTACAACCGACCGACCGGATGATCGCAAGGGTAGGAACATCAAATTCGGCGGTTCGTCTGCCAGGTCACAGGCACGCCACCGATTCCCCGGTGTGGCAACCGGCCAGCCGTCGCATTCCGGACCCGTCGAACGGCGCAGCGGATCACACCCGCACCGCGGCCTCGGCGATGCGGGCGAAGTCGGCGATGCCGAGTTGCTCGCCGCGGGTGGCCGGATCGACGCCGGCGGCGGCCAGCAGCCGGCCGGCCCGCTCCGCGGATCCGGCCCAGCCGGCCAGCGCGGCGCGCAGCGTCTTGCGCCGCTGCGCGAAGGCGGCGTCGACCACGGCGAACACCTCGGCGCGCGGCGCGGCCGACGGCGGCGGCCGGCGGGTCAGCGCGACCAGCGCGGAGTCCACGTTGGGCACCGGCCAGAACACCGCCCTGGGCACCGGGCCGGCCCGCCGCGCCTCGGCGTACCAGGCCAGCTTGGCGCTTGGCACGCCGTACACCCGGCTGCCGGGCCCGGCCGCCATCCGGTCGGCCACCTCGGACTGCACCATGACCAGGCCGCGGGCCAGCGTGGGCACCTCCTCCAGCAGGTGCAGCACCACCGGCACGGCCACGTTGTAGGGCAGGTTGGCCACCAGCGCGGTGGGCGCCGGCCCGCCGGCGGTCAGGTCCCCGGCACGGACCCGCATCGCGTCGGCCGGCACCACCCGCAGCCGGTCGGCCGTCCCGGGGGCGTACTCGGCCACGGTGCGCGGCAGCCGCCCGGCGAGCACCCGGTCGACCTCCACGGCGACCACCGAGCGGCAGCACGGCAGCAGGGCCAGCGTCAGCGAGCCGAGCCCCGGGCCGACCTCCAGCACGACGTCGTCCCCGGACACCGCGGCGGCGGCCACGATGCGCCGCACCGTGTTCGGGTCGTGCACGAAGTTCTGCCCGAGCCGCTTGGTGGGCCGCAGCCCCAGTTCGTCGGCGAGCCGGCGGACGTCGGCCGGACCGAGCAGCCGCGCCTGCGGCGGCACCGGAGAACCGGGTGCCGGCGGTTCGGGCGCCGGGGAGTTGTCAGCCACCCCCGGATTGTCCGTCAGGCCAGGCCGACCTTCTTCGAGCACACCGGCCAGGCGCTGTACCCGCCGCGCTCGTCCCGCACCTTGGTGGCGATGGCGATCTGCTGCTCGCGGGTGGCCAGGTCGGGCCGAGGCGCGTACTGGGTGCCGCCGTGCGAGGACCAGGTCTGCAGGTCGAACTGCAGGCCGCCGTAGTACCCGTTGCCGGTGTTGGCCGCCCAGTTGCCACCGGACTCGCACTGCGCGAGCCGGTCCCACTCGGCACCGTCCGGCGGCTGCTGGGTGCCGACCTTGACGATCTTCGGCTTGGGCGGGGTGATGACCTTCACGCCGATCTGCTCGCGGCCGGTCTGCTTGCCGTTGATCGTCGTGATCCGGAAGGTGACGATCTGCTGGCCGGGCGTGCCCGGGTCGACGACCTGCTGCTCGCCCTTCATCATCGTCGGGTCCTGGATCTGCTGCACCGGCGGGTCGATCGGCATGGTCTGGTTGACCACGGTGACGCCGGTGCGGCTGATGTGGATCTCGGCGCCGGTGGTGATCCGCTGGTCCAGGCCCGGGTCGACCGAGTCCTGCGGGCCGAGGTTGAGCCCCAGGCCGGCGAGCATCTCCCGGACGGTGACCGCGTTCGTGGTGAGCGGCCTCGGGTCGTTGGCGCCGTCGAAGAGGGTGACCTGCTTGGCCGTCTTGATCTCGAGGTTCATTCCCTCGAGCGGGATCTGCGTGCCGGGCTGGGCGGACAGCCACGCGCCCTGCACCGGCAGGTTGAGCTGGCGCAGCGCGTCGCCGACGGTGTGCGCCTTGACCCACTGGTCCTGCCGCTGGCCGTCCACGGTGACGTGCAGCAGCCGGCCGCGCTGCAGGACGATCTTGCCGCCGTCGCCGACCTTCGCATTCGGCGAGGGGCTGAGCATGTCGTGCGCGCCGGGGCTGATGCCCTCGCTGCGCAGCACGTCGCCGACGGTGCCGGCGTAGGTGCGGACGCTGTGCTCCTGGCCGTCCACGTCGACCGTGACGGACTTCTCCATCGCCACCGCGGCGGCACCGCCGCCGGTGAGCGAAAGCAGGATCGCGGCGACCGACGCGCGCAGGAAGCGGCGCTTCCAGCGGCCGGTGGCCGTGCCCGCGTCGGCGTCCGCGAGTTCCGGTTCCGCCTCGGCCTCGGGCTCGCCTTCCTCGATGACCCGCAGGAACTCGTCGGTCATCGCGGGGAGGACCGTGGTCTCCGCGTTGAGCAGGCCGACAAGCTCGTCGAGCGTGACGTTGGCGGCGGCGAGCAGGTCGTCCGCGTCTGGGCCGAGAACCTCGAGCACGTCGTCCGTGGTGACGTGCATCAGTTCGGCCGGTGTGCGCCGGCGGGGGCGCTCCTGCAGCGCTAACCCGGTGTGCGCGCCACCCGTGTTGAACCAGGTGGTCGGCGCGTCGTCCAGCACGCCGGTGACGCCGCCATACCTGCGGGGCCAGGCAGTTCCACTCACAGGGCCGTTACCTCCACACGGGTTCCGCGAC
Organism: Gandjariella thermophila; assembly: GCF_005405885.1. GTDB lineage: Bacteria > Actinomycetota > Actinomycetes > Mycobacteriales > Pseudonocardiaceae > Gandjariella > Gandjariella thermophila. The sequence goes on along the minus strand of NZ_BJFL01000005.1, from coordinate 21,061 downwards.
CAGCGCAGCGACCGGCCGATCAACGCCGTGATCGGCTACGCGTCCGCTGCCGCTGCTCGCGGCACTCGGTTTGGTGCTCCGACTCCCGTCGTCAGCGCCGCACGGCCACCCCTGGCGGGGGCTGGCCGTCCCCGACGCACTGCCAGCCTGACTCCGGGTCCACCCTGAACATCGTCGTCTCGGGTTACGGTCACGGGACCGTAACGGAGTACGGGCCGGTAGGGCAAACATCGCTTCGGAGAGTGTGTCTTGCATCACAGGCTGGCACGGCCGGTACGCACGGTTCGTCATGGAACCGGCACCTGCCCGAGGCGGAACACTCGTTCGGCGGTCGCCGTGCTGGTGGACGCGAGATCCGCCACGTCGACGCCGCGCAGCGCGGCCAGATCGCGCACCGTGTACGCGGCGCAGTAGGGCTCGTTCGGCCGACCCCGGTACGGGTGCGGGGTGAGGAACGGCGCGTCCGTCTCGACCAGCAGTTGGTCCGCCGGCACCTCGAGGGCGGCCGCGCGGAGCGCGCGGGCGTTGCGGAAGGTCACCGTGCCGGCGAAGGACAGCACGTACCCGGCGGCCACGCAGCGGCGGGCGAACTCGGCGTCCCCGGAGAAGCAATGGAACACCACGGTGTCCGGTGCGCCCTCCTCGTCCAGAATGCGCAGGATGTCCTCGTGCGCGTCCCGGTCGTGGATCATCAGCGGCTTGCCGACCCGCTTGGCCAGGTCGATGTGCCAGCGGAACGCCTCCTGCTGGGCGTCGTGCGGCGCGTAGTCCCAGTAGTAGTCCAAACCGGACTCACCGACCGCGACCACCCGCGGATGGCCCGCCAGCCGTTCCAGTTCCGCCCGCTCGGCCTCGCCGAAGTCCTTGGTGCGGGTGGGATGCAGCGCCACCGCGGCCAACACCCGGTCGTCCCAGGTGGACGCCTCGGCGACCCAGCGGGCCGAGGCCAGGTCGTCGGCGACGGTGACCACCCTGGTCACCCCGGCGGCGGCGGCGCGGTCGACCATGGCGTGGACATCGGCGGCGGTCTCGCAGCCGCACGCGTCCAGGTGGGTGTGCGCGTCGACCGCCGGCACCGGAAGCGGCTCCGGCACCGGCGGCCGCTCGTCGCGACGCGTACTCATTTCTGGATCGGCGCCCACTCGGGGCCGGTGTCGCCGAGGGACGGGTCCAGCTTGGCGAACAGCGGCGTCGGCTTCGCCAGCGGCCGGCCCACCTCGATCGGCGCCGACTCCCAGCGCGCCTGCTCGGCCGGGTAGTCCCCGCACAGCACCGGGTAGGTGGTGCCCTCGTCGTCCAGATCGGACACCTCGCGCACCTCGGGCTGGGCGGCCCACACGCCCGTGCCGCCGAGCAGTTCGTGCACCTGCTGCGCGGCGTGCGGGATGAACGGGGTGAGCAGGGTGTTCGCGTCCCGCACCACCTGCAGCGCGGTGTGCAGGATGGTGTCCCGCCGCTCCGGGTCGTCCTTGCGCTTCCACGGCTCCTGGTCGGAGATGTACTTGTTGGCCGCGCCGACCACCCGCATCGCCTCGGTGACCGCCGCCTTGAACCTCGACCGCCGCAGGTGCCCGCCGACGACGTCGAAGGCGTTCCGGGCGAGCGCCTTCAGCTCCTCGTCGGCGGCCTGCGGGGCGCGTGGCTCCGGCACCGCGCCGACGTTCTTGGCGGCCATCGCGATCGACCGGTTGACCAGGTTGCCCCACTCGTTGGCCAGCTCGAAGTTCACCCGGCGGACGAATTCCTCCCAGGTGAAGTCCACGTCCTGGGTTTCCGGGCCGGCGACGGAGATGTAGTAGCGCAGCAGGTCCGGGCCGAACTCTCGGAGGAAGTCGTGCACGTAGATCACCGTGCCGCGGGAGGTGGAGAACTTCGACCCACTCATGGTGAGGAACTCGCTGGACACCACCTCGGTGGGCAGGTTGAGCGTGCCGAACGCGCCCGGGGTGCCGCCCTTGTCGCCCCGCCCGCTCTCGCCGAGCAGCAGCGCCGGCCAGATCAGCGAGTGGAAGACGATGTTGTCCTTGCCCATGAAGTAGTAGGCCTCGGTGTCCGGGTCGGTCCAGAACGCCTTCCAGGCGTCCGGGTCGCCGGAGCGGCGGGCCCACTCCACGCTCGCCGACAGGTACCCGATGACCGCGTCGAACCACACGTAGAACCGCTTCATCGGCTGCTCACGCCAACCGTCCAGCGGGATCGGCACGCCCCAGTCGAGGTCTCGGCTGATCGCCCGGGGTCGCAGGTCGCCAAGCAGGTTCTGGCTGAACTTGAGCACGTTGGTGCGCCAGTTCGTGCGGCTGGCCAGGTAGCCGCCCAGCGACTCGGTGAACGCGGGCAGGTCGAGGAACAGGTGCTCGGTCTCGACGAACTTCGGCTGCTCACCGTTGATCCGGGAGCGAGGGTTGATCAGGTCGATCGGGTCGAGCTGGTTGCCGCAGTTGTCGCACTGGTCGCCGCGGGCGCCGTCGTAGCCGCAGATCGGGCAGGTGCCCTCGATGAACCGGTCTGGCAGGGTGCGGCCGGTGGACGGGCTGATCGCGCCCATCGCGGTCTTCGGCACCACGTACCCGTTGCGCCACAGGGCGAGGAACAGCTCCTGCACCACCTGGTAGTGGTTGCCGGTAGTGGTGCGGGTGAACAGGTCGTAGGACAGGCCGAGGCCGTGCAGGTCGTCGACGATCGCCCGGTGGTACTTGTCCACCAGTTCCCTCGGGGTCACGCCCTCCTTCTCGGCCTGCACCTGGATCGGCGTGCCGTGCTCGTCGCTGCCGGAGACCATGAGCACCCGGTGCCCCGCCATCCGCATGTAGCGGGCGAACAGGTCAGAGGGGACACCGAAGCCGGAGACGTGACCGATGTGGCGGGGGCCGTTGGCGTAGGGCCAGGCCACCGCGGTCAACACGGGGGCGCTCATATGTCAAGCCTACGGAGCCACGCAGCCGGTTTGCCGGTCAGGGGTTGCGGCACGCCGGCTCGGGGCTGCCGCGCCGCACGTCACCGGTTGCGCGTCGCGATCAGCGCGGCCAGGCCCACCCGCAGCGGAAACGGCTCGCTGGTGACGAACTCGCCCGTCGCCGCGGGAGCCTCCTGGTAACCGAACTCACCGGCCAGGTGGTACGCGGTCAGGCTGATCGGCGGTTCCGGGTCGATCACCCAGTGGAGCGCCGCGAACTCCTCCACGGTCAGCAGATGATCAGGCGGGCCATGGTACGGCGGTCATCGCATCGTCTCCCGCGCGGCTCGTTTGGCCATCGTTTTGTGACGCCAGAAATTGTGACGTCCCGAGCCTGGCCGGCAATTGTCGGTGAGCCATGTCGGCGTTCCAACCCGCAACTGACTACCCGTCCGCAAGAAGCCCAGAGGACACCGGCACACGGTCACCCACCTGGATGACGAGAATGAACCCATGCGGGTGGTGAGCAGGCTGGTCGGTGCGGACGTGTCACCGGAGCGGGTGTTCCGGCGGCTGGTCGCGCGGGCCGAGGCGCTGCGGCTGCCGCCGCCGGCCGGGCTGGTCGGCGACTGGTTCGGCGCGGCGGCGGTACTCGCGCCGACGCTGCGGGCGGAGCCGGTCGCGGGCGGCGAGGCGCTGCGCGTCCCCGACCGGCAGCCGGTGGTGGCCGAGGCGCCGCCGGGCGCCGTGGCTGGCGGCTGGTTCGGCTACCTCGGGTACGGGCTCGCCGACCCGCCGCACCGGTCGCGGCGGCTGCCCGACGCGGCCTGGGGCTGGGCCGACCACGTGCTCCGGCTGGACGCGGCGGGCAGGTGGTGGTTCGAGGCGCTGACCGGCGCCGCGGCCGACGGCTGGGCCACGACGAGCCGCGACGACGCGGCGGCGCTGGCCGGCGAGATGGCCCGGCTGCTGGCCGGGGACGACCCGCCGCCGCGGCCGTGGGCGGCCAGCCCGCTGCGGCGGCCACCGGCGCGGCGGCACCGGGACGCCGTGCGCGGGTGCGTCGACGCGATCGCGGCCGGCGAGATCTTCCAGGCGAACATCTGCAGCCGGTTCGACGGCGAGCTGGCCGGCGATCCGGCCGAGGTGTTCGCCGAGGGGGTGGCCCGGCTGCGCCCGGCCCGCGCCGCCTACCTGTCCGGGGCGTGGGGCGCGGTGGCGTCGTTCTCCCCGGAGCTGTTCCTGGCCCGGCACGGCGACCGGGTGACCTCGTGCCCGATCAAGGGCACGCTGCCCAGGCGCGGGCCGGCCGACGACGGCAACGCCCGACTGCTCCGGGCGTCCACCAAGGACGTCGCGGAGAACGTGATGATCGTCGACCTGGTGCGCAACGACCTCGGCCGGGTGTGCGCCACCGGGACCGTCACCGTGCCCGAACTGCTCGCCGTCCATCCGGCGCCCGGCGTGTGGCACCTGGTGTCCACCGTGCGGGGCCGGCTGCGGCCGGACGCCACGGACGCCGACCTGCTGGCCGCCGCGTTCCCACCCGGCTCGGTCACCGGCGCGCCCAAGCTGCGGGCGCTGGAGCTGATCGCCGAACTGGAACCGGAGCCACGCGAGGTGTACTGCGGCTCGGTGGGGCTGGCCTCCCCGGTGGCCGGGCTGGAGTTGAACGTGGCGATCCGCACGCTGGAGGCGCACGCCGGCCGGGTGTGGCTGGGCGTCGGCGGGGGCATCACCGCGGACTCCGACCCGGACGCCGAGTGGCAGGAGTGCCTGCACAAGGCCGCCCCGCTGGAGGCGCTGCTCACCACGCCGGCGGCCGCGGTCGGACTCACCTGACGGCCCGGCGGGCGGCGACCACGGCGTCGTACAGCTCCTTCTTGGCGACCGCGGTGCCCGCGACGGCGGCCACCGCCTCCTTCAGCCGCTCGCCCTCGGCGACCCGCTGCTCAACCTCGGTGACCAGCGCGGGCAGGTCGGGTTGGGCGGGCCCGGCCACCGCGCCGGCGAGCACCACGGTCACCTCGCCGCGGACGCCTTCGGCCGCCCAGCGGGCCAGTTCGGCCAGCCCGCCGCGGCGGACCTCCTCGTACGGCTTGGTCAGCTCCCGGCACACCGCGGCCCGCCGGTCGTCGCCGAGCACCTCGGCGGCCGCCGCCAGGGTGTCCGCAAGCCGGTGCGGCGACTCGAAGAACACGCAGGTACGCGGCTCATGGGCGAGCGCGGCCAGCCACCGCCGCCGCTCCCCCGGCTTGCGCGGCGGGAACCCCTCGAAGCAGAACCGGTCACACGGCAGCCCGGACACGGCGAGCGCGGTGGTCACCGCGGACGGGCCGGGCAGGCAGGTCACCGGCAGCCCCTCGGCCACGCAGGCGGCCACCAGCCGGTATCCCGGGTCGGACACGCTGGGCATCCCGGCGTCGGTGACCACCAGCACGGTCCGGCCCTCGCGCACCGCGTCGAGGAGCCCGGGCAGCCGGGCGCCCTCCACCGCGTCGTAGCAGCTCACCACGCGGCCCGGCGGCGACACGCCGAGCCGGGCGGCAAGCGCGCGCAGCCGCCGGGTGTCCTCCGCGGCGATCACCTCGGCCGCGCCCAGCGCCTCCACCAGCCGCGGCGAGGCGTCCCTGGCGTCGCCCAGTGGCGTCGCGGCGAGCACCAGCCGGCCCGGTCGCGATACGGGATTCACACCGGTCACCCTACGATCGGCCGGGTGAAGGTCCTGGCACCGCACGCGAGCGCCACCGCACCCGAGGACGAGGTGGTCGATATCGGCGAGGTACCGGAGGCGTCGCCTCCGGCGGACGCCGCGCTCACCGACCCGGCTGACCGGTTGGGCCCGCCGATGCCGACCGACCGGCTGCGGGGTTGGATGGTCACCATCGTGGTCACCCTGATCGGCGGCGTGGTGCGGTTCTGGCACCTGGGCTTCCCCACCGACAAGGGAACGCCGATCTTCGACGAGAAGCACTATGTGCCGCAGGCGTGGCAGATGCTGCGCAACGGCGGCTACGAGGACAACCCCGGCTACGAGCTGGTGGTCCACCCGCCGGTGGGCAAGTACCTGATCGCCGCCGGCGAGTGGCTGTTCGGCTACGACGGCACCGGCTGGCGGTTCGCCTCGGCGGTGGTCGGCACGCTGTGCGTGCTGCTGATCGTGCGGGCCGGGCGGCGGCTGACCCGGTCCACGCTGCTCGGCGCGGTCGCCGGCGTGCTGCTGATCTGCGACGGCGTCAGCCAGGTCCAGTCCCGGATGGGGATGCTGGACATCTTCCTGACGTTCTTCGTGGTCGTCGCGTTCGCCTGCGTGCTGGTCGACCGGGACCAGGTGCGCGGCCGGCTCGCCGTGGCGGTCCGGGAGGGCTGGATCAACGACTCGCCGTACGGGCCGCGGCTGGGCTTCCGGTGGTGGCGGTTCGCGGCCGGCGTCGCACTGGGCGTGGCCTGCGCGACGAAGTGGGGCGGGCTGTACTACGTGGCCGGCTTCGGGCTGCTCGTCCTGGTCTTCGACGTCGCGGCTCGGCGGGCGGCCGGGGTGCGGCACCCGTGGCGGGGCACGCTGCGGCTGGACATCCTGCCCGCGCTGTGGGCGCTGATCGCCGTCCCGGTGGTGGTCTACCTGGGGTGCTACTGGGCCTGGTTCGCCAGCGAGACGGGAATCGACCGGCACGCGGTGGGCACCAAGCTCGGCACCAAGTCGACGTTCTGGTTCGTGCCGGACGCGCTGCGGTCACTGTGGTATTACAGCGGCAACGTGCTGGAGTTCCACGAGCACCTGGTGACCCCGAGGGACCACCCGCACCCGTGGGAGTCCAAGCCGTGGGCCTGGCCGATGAGCCTGCGGCCGATGCTCTACTACTACGAGTCCGGGCCGGGGGCGCCGGGCTGCGGCGATGCCGACTGCGTCGGCGCGATGATGCTGATCGGCACGCCGGCGATGTGGTGGCTGTCGGTGCCGATGCTCGCCTGGGCGGTGTGGCGGACGGCGACCAGGCTGGACTGGCGCTACGCCACCGTGCTGGTCGGCTACCTCGCCGGCTACCTGCCCTGGTTCCTCAACCTGGACCGGCAGATGTACTTCTTCTACGCCACGCCGATGGCGCCGTTCCTGGTGCTGGGCCTGGCCGTGGTGCTCGGCGAGATCCTGGGCAGCGTGCGGCAGGGCGTGGAACGCCGGGGCACCGGAACGCTCGTGGTCGCCCTGTACATCGGCCTGGTGGTGGCCAACTTCGCCTGGCTGTGGCCGATACTCGTCGGTGACTCGATCAGCCCGTGGCGGTGGAACGCCGAACTCTGGCTGCCGTCCTGGCGCTGACGCGGAGGGTGACCCGTAGGGGGTCAGACGGCCTACCTCATCCCGTGGGCTGACATGCCGACCAGCCCCGAAGCCGACGCCGGCTGATCCGTGCCCGCCGTAGCGTTCCGGTGGCCTGCCCGGGCCACCGGAACGGGGGACGGAAACGAGGGGGCACGGCATGCGGCGAGGCGCCGTCCTGGGCATCGTGATGATCACGCCGGCGCTGCTGGCGTCCGGCTGCGGCCTGTTCGAGAACCACACCATCCGGGTGGAGGTGACCGGAGCCGGCACCGCGGAGGAAATCTTCTATAGCTTCCCCGGCCAGGCCACCACGGGCAGGACCGCCGAGTACACCGCGAACTCCCCGGGCGCACTGCGGCACGTGCGCCTGCCCTGGTCGGCGTCCGCGACCACCGGTTTCGGCTTCGTCGACGTGACCACGACGGCCACCGGACCGGTGAGCTGCACGATCATCGTGGACGGCCGGACGGTGCTGCGCCGCCACAGCACCGACGACCACGGCGTCCAGTGCCACTACTCCGTCCAGGGCTCCTGAAATCGCCGGTGTGCCCGCGACGGGGCGCCCGTTTGAGTACGCGGGCGCTGCGTTCTTCACCAGTCGGGCCGGACGGCCGACTCCGGCGTGGGTGCTCGGCGATCTTGACGGACTGCGCCGTCAACTGCAAGGAGTTACCGACCAACCGCGCGGACTAATCCACCACCCGACTCTCCACCCGTGCTCAGCCGAGTGCGCCTGCTCAGCGTCTCTGCCGGCGCGGTCCGGTCTGGTCGGTTCTGCCGAGAGGAGTCCGCGTGGCGGCGCGGGCCGGCTGCGGGTGGGTGGCCGTCGTGGCATCCGCCGGATAAACCTCACTGACTTGTCCCAGAACCATTCCGGGCAGGACGTGACGTACCGGCGGAAGTCTCCTTTCGGCACCTTCAACAGCGGATGCAGTTGGAGCCAACTGGGTTTGTCGTTTTCCGGATGCCAGCCGGCGGGGATCGCAATGTAGCCGTGCCGCTCCTCCTTCGGCACGCTGGTGATCTTCAGGACATAGGCGTGCCGGTTGAAGGTGCTGACCACCAGGCACGGCCGGTCCTTGGAGCTTTGTCCACCGTCCTCGTAACTACCCTTCTCAAACGGCACCTCCGCCCACCAGATATCGCCCCGCTCCGCCTGCCGGACGGTCCCGGCCCAAGGCGTCCCGACCCATTGCGTCCCCTGGCGGGCCGCCACGCGCCGATCGATGATTCGCCAGACGATGATCCATACCCAGAGCAGCCACAGCACGGCGCCGGACCGAACGGGGTTGAGGTCGACAATACGCAACCCGGGCGGCGTCGGCACCATCGCCGCGACGACCGCGGAGAGGGCCAGCAGTGCCAGGGAGCGGCCGACGATCCAGGAGAGCCGTAGCCGCACGCGCCGGTGACGCAGTACCACCCACAGCGCCGCGAGGGGGGCGCAGCAACTGAACACCCACACCTCGTCGTGCTGGCCGAGCAGCACGGGGTCGCTGGTGAGCAGATATAACAGAACAGGCGGATAGCTCAGAAATGATGCGGCCATCCATTGCGCCGCGAGCTTACCGCACAAGATGAAGAGCGCGAGGTTTTCGCTGGCCCGCCGCGAACGGCCCACACCAGTTCTCCCGTCAGGTCAAAAATATCACCTTGGCGGCCTCGGCCCATGGTCGGCCGGTCGCCGCACCGAACATATCCGCGCGAACACCGGAACCGTTACGTCGCGGGATCGGAAGTCAGGCACCGTCTGGGAGTTGTCAGAGTGCGGTAAGCTATTCCCGTCGTGCGATGATATGCGGCCACACGATCGAAGTAACCGGCGTGGCCGAAGTATGACCCACAGGCGACAGCGGAGACGATTTCGTGACCGTGCGAATGACCCGTCGTGAATGGCGGGTGCGAGTTGCCGAGTACTTCCTAACCGCGAGTCATCCGGCGAGGCAGCAGGGGGTGTGACGGTCCCGGTGGAATCCACAGGTCGCTGCTGAACGGGATGAGCAGGGTGGGGCCGGCATCGAGGCATCGGGGTAACGCGATCAAGAGGAACGCGGCTGGTGGACCGAGTTCGACCACCTCGCCGGTCGTCGGGTCCTCCAGCCGGATCACGGAGGCGGCGTTCAGCGCGACCTCCTGGTCACCGCCGCGCGGGCGGAGCCGCATCGAGATGGTGAACGAACGCGGTCGGAACTCCGTTGTGCTGGCGGAGATCACTACGCTGGTCGGCCGGCCGAGTAGTGCGCCGGCGGGCAGCGTGCCCGTACGGTGCCGCAGGGTGAGCCCGGAGCGCTCGCGCAACCGCTGGAGCAGGGCGCAATGGTCGAGATAAGCCTGCCGAGCGGCATCCACCCACAGCGCCACCGCCGCGTCTCGGACCGTGCCGTCCGCGTTCACGTCGTGCTCGGTGACCGGTACTCCCGCCGGACCAGCCATCTCGTCGAGATCACCCGGCAAAGGTACGCCGACCAGCGCAGACGATCAGCGGCATTTTCCGCGCCGGCTACTTCAGCACGACGGTGCGTGTTGCGTTCACGATGTCGGTGAACAGCGCGTCCCGTGCCGCGGCGTCGGGCACGAGCTCGGTGAGGAGTTCGCCGAACCGGACGCCGGGCACCTGCTCGACCCGCGCCGTCAGTTCACCGAGGTCTGCGGGCAGGAGGTCATCCGCGTGGCCGCGCGATGACCAGGCGACGATGCGGACGCCGCTGTCCTCGTTGGCGGCGCGGTGGGAGGCCCGGAACAGCAGCGCGGCGGCCAGGCCGTGCACAACCGCGAGTTCCGGTCGCTTCGGGGGACAGAGACAGTACAGCGCCAGGTTGTGGTGGCTCGTGGCCACGGTGCCGGCCTCGGGACGCTGGTACTTGTACCGCAGCGCGTGGTGCTCGTTCGCGATCGCCTCGCCGAGCCGGCCCCGTTTCATGGCGAGATTGGCCCTGGCGCTGAACACCCGACCGAGGAGCACGATGTCGCCGGCCCGCTCGAATTCCTCCTGACAGGCGAGCAGCACTTCCTCCGCCTCGCCGTGGCGGCCCAGTTCCAGCAGCGGGAAGTGGGCGTTGAAGGCGACGCGGGCGCGGTCCTGTGTGGACGCTCCCCTCCGCTTCCTGCTGTCCTGGGCGCGCCCGTTGAGTTCGAGCGCACGGGGCCAGTCGCCCAGACCACAAGCGGCCAGGAACGCCGCGTCGAGGATGGTCTCGGTGACGGTCCAGGTCGAGAGGTACTCGCCGGCACTGGACTCGGGATCGAGGGAGTCAAGCCGCTCGAGCAGGCCGGTCGCCTGCTCCAGCACCTTGTCGTGGTGGCCCATCGCCGCGAGGATCTGCAGCACCAGCGCCTCGTGGCCAGCCTCGCTCCACGGGCCGCCCCCGGATGCGCGGTCCAGCGACACCGCCTCTTCGGCGGCCTCCAGCGCGGCGGCCAGGTCCGCGTGATCGCGCAGCAGGTTGGCCAGCTCACCGGCGACCCGCGCGCCCTCCTTCGGGTCGCCGCGACCGCGGACCTCGGCCCGCAGGGCGTGCATCGCGGCCAATCCCTCGGCGGGATCGATCCGTGCCAGCACCCTGGCGTGGAGCAGTTGGGTGTCCAGTCGCTGCCCGGTCTCCACACCGTCGTCGCGGAGGCGGCGCAGGTAACCCAGCACGCGGTGGGCGGTGCCCGGCGAGGGATCGCGGGAGGTGACGGCCGTCATCAGGGCGACGGCCTCCCGCGCACGGCCGCGGCGCACCAGGTACGGCAGGGCGGCCAGGCCGCGGTTGACGATCGTCTCGCCGGCGACGTCGTCGCCCTCCTGCTCCACCTGCCCCGCGCCGACCGCGACCCGCCACCACAGGTCGCCGAGCAGGTCGTCCACGGTGGCGCGCAGGTCGGAATCGGTGGCGGCGCGGACGGCCGCGGCCACGCCCGGGTGCATCGGGTAGTCCACGGCGACGTCCCCGACGCCTTCGGCGTCCACCAGCGCGGCGGCGGCCAGCGTGTCGACGGCCTCGTCCAGTGACGGCGGGTCGCCGTCGTGCCGGGTGCGCCAGAGTTGCGGCCAGACGGTGCCGACGACCCGGACGGTCCGGTCGGCGTCTTCCAGGCAGGCGATCAGCTCCGCGAGGGTGCGGGCCGGGGTGGGCAGGTCGGCGAGCGCGGTGGTGGTCCAGGTGGTCAGGATGTCCAGGAACTGGGCGCCGTCCACGTCGCTGGTGCCGGTGGCGAAGAAGGCGCCCAGCGGGGCGTCCGCACCGGCACGCTCGGCGGCGTCCAGCCGGGCGCGCAGCTTCTCCGGGTCGGCGGCCGCGGCGTCGGCGAGTTCGAGCAGCTTGGGATGGCCCTGCACGACGTGGATCACTCGCCGGGCCAGCACCGGATCGGCCGCCGGTCCGCGGTGCGGACCGGGCACGTCCCGCAGCAGCGCGCCGAGGTGCGGCAGCTCACGGGCGAGCAGGATCGACTCGGCCAGGGACAGCGCGTGGGTGGGCAGCACCGCCACCCGGTCGGTGTCCAGGCCGTCCGGGGCGGTCCGGCTGGTGAGCACGACTCTGGACTCGCCGCCGTGCCCGGTCAGGGTCTCGACCAGTGCCGCCCACATCGGGTCTCGCCAGGTGCCGGACGCCGACAGCAGGGTCTCCAGGTTGTCCAGCACCAGCAGCACCGCCTCGTCGCGCAGTAGCGCGGACAGCCGGGGCAGGAAGTGGCGCAGGCGGTCCTCGCCGCCCACCGCGTCGAGCATGGTGAAGCCGAGGTGGCCGAGCTGGGTTTCCAGGGCGTGCGCCAGGCCGACGATCGCGTCGCCGGGCGCCGTGTCCCGGCTGGGGGCCTGCCACCAGGCCAGCGCGCCGAAGCGGTCCCGGTGCTGGTAGGCCAGTTCCAGGGCGGCCGTGGTCTTGCCGGCTCCGGCCATGCCGACCAGCAGCACGCCGGTGCGGTCGCTGCGCGGCGCGAGCGCGCGGGCCGCGTCGATGAGCAGCCGGGTGCGACCGACGAACCGCTCCGGCTCGGCGGGGAAGCCGACCATCCGGTGCCGGCTCGGGTCGAGGTCCACGGTGCCGGCCGGCGGACGCAGGGTGAGGCCGGCGGCGCCGGGGCCGAACACCGCGGGCGTGCCGAGGGACAACGGCGGTCGGCCGGCCGAGGGCCGCTCCCCGGCGGCGGCCGGTACGGCCAGGGCGACGGCGCGGTCCACCGGCATGCCACCCAGCAGCCGCGGATACAGCTCCGCGGTCAGCGCGACGGCGAACTCGTCCGATACCGGGTAGCGCATCGCCACCGCGGCAACGCCGAGCCGTTCCACCAAACCGCGCGCTAGCCCCACCGTGGCGCCGTCGACTTCGGCGGTGGGGTCCAGCGCGTCCGCCTGCTCGTCCAGTCGCAACCAGCGCATCGTCTCCGCGGCCGTCGCCGCACCGGAGTGGCAGACGCCGAGCACGACGAGCTTCAACCGGCGTCGCGCCGGCCGTAACAGCGTCACGAGGTCCGTGGTGGACACCTCGTCGGGCGAGCCGTCCGGATGTTCCAGCAGCAGGCCCCCTTCCAGCCCATGCCCGGCCAGGTGTAGCACGTCCCACCCCGGCTCCTGCTCGGCGGTGGCGCGCAGCCGGTCGCGGGTCACCCCGTACTGCAGCACCCGCAGCTCGACGGCCCGGCGCTCGCGGGCGGCAACGGTGCGGACCAGCCGCGCCAGCTCGTAGCGCTCCCGGCGCAGCGCCAGCACGGAGGTGCGGGACGGCATGGAGAACAGCGCCAGGATGCGCAGCGCGTCGCCCACCGGCTGCTTGTCCCGGGCCTGGGTGCCAGCCCACTGGTAGACCAGGCCGACTCCACGACCGGCCAGCGAAACACCGTCCACATGCGACAGTTCGAGCGGCCAGTGCGGCAGGAAGTCGGCGCCCTCGGGCAGTTCCACCCGGACGGTGTCCTCGTCACCGGCTACGATCAGCCGGCCGATCCGCTCACCCAGCACCCGCTCGCCGAGCCACGCACCGACGCGCGCCACGATCGCCGTCTCCGCGGGGATGCGGTCGTCGGGCACGCGGTTCCGCCACAGGTAGCCGTGCAGGTCATGGATGGCCTCGTACTCCGGGGCCGCCGGGTCGACGTCAACCTCGTGGTCGGCGACCGTCCGACCGTCCTCGTCGAGCAGCAGCCACCGCCACCGCGTCGACCCGGACAACTCCACCGCCCGCAACATCCACGGCACCGGCCCGCCCCTCTCCCGCTGCTCGACTGCTCAGGGTAGCGAGTACGGCACGATGAGCGGCCGACCTTGCGCTGATTGCCCGTCAGCCGGCGGGTGCGGTCACTGGTCAGTGGCCGATCTCGGCGCGGCGGAGCATGCCGGTGACCGGGCCGTCCTGCTTGTGGCCGGCGTGCGCCAGCCAGCCGTTGACCTCCCGCTGCACCAGGGACAGCGGTGGCCGCCGGGCCGGGTCCGGGTGCAGCGAGGCGGCAAGCAGCTTGCGGTGCACGCTTTGCTGCGGGAGGTGGGTGACCGGCTGCGCCTGGGCGGCGGCCATCAGCGCGGACACCGTGCTCTCCCGCTCGCCGCGCGGTGGCCGGCCGGTGAGCGCGAAGCTGACCGTGGCGGCGAGCTGCCAGGCGTCCGAGGCGGGTGTGGCCGGCTGGCCGGCCGCCGTCTCCGGGGCCAGGTAGTCCGGGGTGCCCATCATCATCCCGGCGGCGGTGAGCGTGCTCTCGCCCTGCCGCCGCGCGATGCCGAAGTCGATCAGGTGCGGGGCGCCGCTCGGGTCGATGATGATGTTGGACGGCTTGACATCGCGGTGCAGCACGCCCTTGTCGTGCGCGGCGGCCAGCGCGCCGGCCATGGTCGCCCACAGCCGGGCGGCGGCCACGTCGTCCAGCGCCGCGTGGCCGCGCACCTCCTCGGACAGCGACCGGCCCTCGATGTACTCCATGACGATGGCCAGGCCGCGGCCGTCCTCGCCGGCGTCCTCGACGATGTCGTACACCCGCACGCAGTTCGGGTGGCGCACCGCGGCCAGCGCCCTGGCCTCGCGCAGGATGCGTTCCTCGGTGTCGGCGTCGAGGGCGTGGGAGAGCTTCACCGCCACCGTGCGGCCGAGCTGGCTGTCCTCGGCCAGCCACACGGTGCCCATCCCGCCCCGACCGAGGCGTTGCAGGCGGACGAACCGGCCGGCGATGGGCGGGCCGATCGCCGCGGTGACGCCGCGGTCCGCGCCCACCGCGGCGGCCGTGGACTGCTGCGGCATGCTGTTGCGGTACGCCTCGAACGGCATCCGGCCGGGCGCTGTGGCCAGCCGGGCGGGGCCGTCCCTCGGTGGTTCCACGGTGGGTCCGGGCAGCTCGGGCGGGCGCCGCCCGTCGCCGGGGTCGCCGTCCAGCGGGGTCGGCAGCGGCTGGCTGGCCATCGGTTCGGCCATCGGCCGGGCCGGTGGTGGGGTCATCGGCGCGGCCGGCGGCGGCGTCAGCGGATCGGCGGCGGGCTCCGGTGGCTGCTCCCGGCGACGCTCGGCGCTGCGGTTGATCGCCGCCCAGCTCGGCGGCGGCAGCAGGCGCACCGCGATCGCGCCGAGCAGGCTGGCCGGCACGAACCCGACCCAGAGCTGCGCCAGCACGCTGGCGGTGAGCTGCGTGGTGACGAACGGCAGCACGGCGAACGGCACCCAGAAGAACCGGGACGGCCAGCGCGGGCCACGGCGGAACGCGGCGCGGCCGATCAGGATGACGCCGAACACGCCGATGGCCGGCAGCACGACCAGCGTGACGGCGTGCAGCACCGTCGCGACGATGCCCTGGCCGGTGAACAGCGTGGTACTGCCGATCTGCCCGTTGCCGAGATAGGCCCGCTGCTGCACCACGAAGCAGAAGCGCTCACCCAGCGTGGCCAGCTCGGCACGGCCCATTCCCGCCGGTACGAAACCCCGGAAGGCGGCGCGGAAGACGTCGGAGGCGCCGCCGAACATCGCCCAGGGCACCACCAGCGATGTGAACACGCCGATCCCGGCGAAGGCGGTGACCGTGCCGAGGGACAGCCGGTTGCCGGTGACGTGCCGGATGGCCAGCACCAGGACCACGCCGGCCACCGGGAACGCCGCCGTCACCGCGCCCAGCCCGGTCAGCGTCCACGCCCAGTCCCCGGGGCACACGTCGAGGCCGAAATAGCCGTGCAGCCACGAGAGCAGAGCGCCCACGAGCGGCACGAACACGTTCACGTCCCCTCCTCGAATCCCCGTTCCCTGACCGCGCCCGGTCGGTTCTTCGACCCCTCAGCGAACGGGACTGGCTGGCGTCCACCATATGCCGATTCGCGTGGCCGGGGCGTGTGCTCGCCGGCGGGAAAGGAGCCCTGTTCAGCAGGCCTTCAGCCGGCCGAATTTCCCTGCTGGGCGGCCGCGGCGTTGGTGCTGGCCCACGCCGCGATCTGGGTGCGCGAGCTGAAACCGAGTTTCAGCATGATGTGCTCCACGTGGGTGGACGCGGTGCGCGCGGAAATCACCAGCTCGCTGGCGATCTCCTTGTTGGACAGCCCGCGCAGCACCAGTTCGGCGACCTCCCGTTCCCGCGGCGTCAACGACGCCCCGTCCGTCCCCGTGGGCGCCGCGCCCGGCTCGCCGCCGGCGGCCCGCTTCAACCGGCGCCGGGGGCTCTCGCCGAGCGCGAAGGCGATGGTCTCCGGCACCGACAGCCGGCTGCCCCGGTCGAACGCCGCCACGTAGCCGTCGTCGCCGAGCGCGGCGCGGGCTCGGTGCTCGTAGCCGCGGTGCGGGTCGTGCATGGACGTGCGGAGGATGTCGACCAGCCCGGCGGCGCGCCGGACCTGCGCCGCGGCGCCGAGCAACACCGCCGCCCGCTCGTGCTCGCCGCCGTCCTCGGCCAGCCAGGCCAGCACCTCGGTGCACAGCGCCAGGTGCCAGGCGTCCGGCCGGCCGCCGTGGCGGCGTTGCATGCGGACCACCTCGCGGGCCTGGCTGGCCGCCTGGTCCGGGTGACCGGCCGCGCGGTGGATGCGGGCCAGGATGTAGCGGGTGCTGGACAGCAGGGTGTGGTCGCCGCGCGCCTGGCAGATCCGCTGGCACTCGCGGCCGAGCCGGATCGCCTCGTCGAGGTCGCCGCGCATCTCGCGCACCGCGGCCAGGCCGAGCCGGGCGAGCACGGCCTGCGCGTGTTCCCCCTCGCCCAGCTCCGCGTAGCGGGCCAGGACGCCGCTCAGCAGGCGCTCGGCCCGCTCCAGGTCACCGGTGTAGGTGGCGATCAGGCCCTCCCGGTGGACGGCGCGGACCAGGGTGGACATCTCGCCCAGCCGCTCGGCCAGGTGCCGGGCCTCGTCGGCCAGCTCACCGGCGGCCGCC
Organism: Gandjariella thermophila; assembly: GCF_005405885.1. Lineage (GTDB taxonomy): Bacteria > Actinomycetota > Actinomycetes > Mycobacteriales > Pseudonocardiaceae > Gandjariella > Gandjariella thermophila. The sequence goes on along the minus strand of NZ_BJFL01000005.1, from coordinate 4,536 downwards.
AGGTCGCCCTGGTGGGTGGCGATGAAGCTGGCCGCCCACAGCGCCCTCGCCCGTTCCGGGGTGGGCGAGCGGTCCACGGCCAGCGTGCACTCCAGCCAGCGCCGGCCCTCCCCGGCGAGGCCGGAGTAGATCCAGTGGAACCACAGCGCCGCCGCCATCCGCAGCCCCCAGCGGGCCAGTCCCTCGGTGCCGAGGCAGAACTCCAGCGCGGCCCGCAGGTCGGCGTGTTCCCGTTGCAACCGGTGGAGCCAGGCGTCCTGACCGGGGCCGAACCACTCCTGCTCGCACTGCCCGGCCAGCCGCAGGTAGCGCTCGGCGTGCCGGCGCCGCACCGCGGACTCCGCCCCGCCCTCCCGCAGCCGTTCCCTGCCGTACTGGCGCATCGTCTCCAGCAGCCGGTACCGGGCGCGCTCCCGGCGGGTCTCGCAGACCAGGATGGACTTGGTGACCAGGCTGGCGAGCAGCTCCATCACCTCGCCACGGGTGACGCCGTCGCCCGCACACACCTCCTCGGCGGCGTCCAACCCGAACGCCCCGGCGAACACCGACGTCCGCGCCCACATCACCCGCTCGGCGGGGGTGCACAGCTCGTAGCTCCAGTCCACCACCGCGCGCAGCGTGCGGTGCCGGGTGGCGCCCGCCCGGTCGCCGGAGGTGAGCAGCCGGAACCGCTGGTCGAGCCGCTCCTCGAGCTGTGTCACGGACAGGCTGGGCAGCCGCACCACGGCCAGTTCGATGGCCAGCGGCAGGCCGTCCAGCCGGCGGCACACCCTAGCGACATCGGCGCGGTTGTCCGGGGTGAGCGTGAAGCTGGGAATCATCGCCGCGGCCCGCTGGGTGAACAGCGTGACCGCGGCGGTCTCGTCGCCGGCCTCGCCGCCCGGCGCCGGGCACGGCAGCGGCTCGACCACGCGGACGTGCTCGCCCGGCACCCGCAGCGTCTCTCGGCTGGTGGTGAGCACCCGCAGGTGGTCGGCCTCGCGCAGCAGCGTGCCGACCAGCTCGGCGGCACCGTCGACGACGTGCTCGCAGTTGTCCAGCACGAGCAGCAGGTGGCGGCCGCGCAGGAAGTCGACAAGCAGCTCCACCGGCCTGCGCCCGGCGGTGTCCTGGATGCCCAGCGCCTGCGCCACGGTGTGCGGCACCAGCGCGTCCTCACCGACCTCGGCCAGCTCCACCAGCCACACGCCGTCCGGGAAGGCCCGCCGCAGCGCGGTGGCGACCCGCAGCGCCAGCCTGGTCTTGCCGACGCCGCCCACGCCGGTCAACGTCACCAGCCGGGCGACGGACAGCAGGCGCCGGACCTCCGCGGTCTCGGACCGGCGGCCGACGAAGCTGGTCACCTCGGCCGGCAGGTTGCCCGGCCGCCGAGTCGCGACAGCGCGCACGTCCTCAACGTAGTCACGGATCCGACCAGGTCAACGGGCTAATTCGAAACCGGTCCATGTTTCGGAGCCCCGCCGTGGCCGCCGGCACGACCGGTTCCGGCGGCGCCGGGGAGGCGCGAATGCCCGGCGCCGCCCCGGCTTTCCCGCGCGCGGCCGATCCGCCGTCGCATCGATTTGTGCCCGTGCTGGGCGACCGGACCGGGTTCACCTACCGTTGACCGTGATGACCAGGCCAGCGGTCCGAAGCCGGGCCAGCAACCTGCCGGTCGACGTGACCAGTTTCGTCGACCGGCGGTCGGAGTTGGCCGAACTCAGGCGGCTGCTGTCGGCGACCCGCATGGTCACGCTGACCGGGCCGGGCGGGATCGGCAAGACCCGGCTGGCGCTGCGCGCGGCGGCGAGCGTGCGCCGGACCTTCCCGGACGGCGTGTGGCTGGTCGACCTCGCCTCGCTGGACAACGGCAGCCTCCTCGCCGAGACCGTGGCGAACACGCTGGGCATCCGGCACCACGCCACCGAGGCCCCGTTCGACGTGCTCTCCGAGCGGCTGGCCGGCCAGCACCTGCTGCTCGTGCTGGACAGCTGCGAGCACCTGGTCGACGCGGCGGCCACGCTCGCGGCCACGCTGCTGCCGGCCGCACCGAAGCTGTGGATCCTGGCCACCAGCCGGGAGCCGCTGCACGTCGGCGGCGAGCACGTACTCACCGTGCCGCCGCTGTCCGTGCCGGAGCCGGACCAGCCAGTGGACGCGGTGGCCTCCTTCCACGCGGTCGACCTGTTCGCCCAGCGGGCGTCGGCCGTGGTGACGGACTTCGCCGTCACCCGGGACAACGCCGGCACGATCGCCGAGATCTGCCGCCGCCTGGACGGGCTGCCGCTGGCCATCGAGTTGGCCGCGGTGCAGCTTCGCGCGCTGTCCGTGGAGCAACTGCTGGAGCGGGTGGAGCACCGGCTGCAGCTTCCGGTCACCGGCCGCCGCGCGGCGCCGCCCAGGCAGCGCACCCTGCGGGCGCTGCTGTCCTGGAGCTTCGACCTGTGCTCGCCGGCCGAGCAGGACCTGTGGGCCCGGCTGTCGGTGTTCTCCGGTGGTCTGGACCTCGCGGCGGCCGAGGACGTCTGCTCCGGCGGCGGCATCGCCCGCGACGCGGTGGCCGGCCTGCTGGTCAACCTGGTGGACAAGTCGATCCTGGCCAGGGAGGAGCACGCGCACCGGGTGTGGTACCGGCTGCCGGAACTGGTCCGCGAGTACGGCCGGGAACGCCTCGCCGGCCCGGCCGAAGACCGGGTGCTGCGCCGGCACCGGGACTACTACCGGCGGCTGGCCGAGCAGGCCGAGGCGGAGTGGTTCGGCCCGCACCAGGTGGAGTGGTGGGGCCGGCTGCGGCGGGAACTGCCGAACCTGCGCACCGCACTGGCGTTCAGCCGGACCTGCCGCTCGGAGGCGCTCGCCGGGCTGCGGATCGCCGCCGCGCTGCGCATCTACTGGATCACCACGGGCATCCTCAGCGAGGGTCGGCGCTGGCTGGACGGGTTGCTCGCGCTGGCCCCGGACCCCACCCCGGAGCGGGCCAAGGCGCTGTGGGTGAACTGCTGGCTGGCCTGCCTGCAGAGCGACATGGCCACCGCGATCCCGCTGCACGATGCGGCCCGCCGGCTGGCGACCGAGCTGGACGACCCGAGCGGCCTCGCCTACACCGCCCGGCTCGCCGGCCTGATCGCGATCTTCCGCGGGGACCTGGGCGAGGCCACCGCCCGGTTCGAGGAGGCACTGGCCAGGCACCGCGCCACCGGCGATCCGATCGGCGTCGTGCACGCGATCGCCCGGCTCGCCTCGATCGCGATCTTCCGTGGCGAGCACGACCGGGCGGTGGCGCTGTGCGAGGAGTCGCTGGCGATGAGCGACGCGCGCGGCGAGCGGTGGTACCGGTCCTACACGTTGTGGATCATGGGAATCGCGCTGTGGCGGCGCGGCGAGACGACCCGCGCCACCACCGCCGAGCAGACCGGGCTGCGGCTCAAGCTGCTGTTCGCGGACATGCTCGGCGCCGGCAACTGCACCGAGGCGCTGGCCTGGATCGCGGCCTCCGAGGGCGACTGGAAGCGGGCAGCCACGCTGCTCGGCGCGGTGCAGTGCATCTGGCGCGCCACCGGCCTGTCGCTGTACGCCTACCTGCGCGGCTTCCACGACGCGTGCGCCGAGGACGCCCGCGCGCATCTCGGTGACCGGGCGTACGAGGCGGCGTTCTCCAGCGGCCTGCGCTTCACCCCGGAGGCGGCGATCGCCTACGCGCTCGGCGAGGACTCCGCCGGTACCCCGCCCGCGCCGCGCGAGGAGGCCACCCCGCTCACCCCGCGCGAGCGGCAGGTCGCGGAACTGGTCGCGCAGGGACTGAGCAACAGGGACATCGCCGCCCAGCTGGTGATCTCGCAGCGCACCGCGGAGACCCACGTCGAGCACATCCTCAACAAGCTGGGCTTCACCTCCCGCGTCCAGGTCGCCGGCTGGCTCACCCAGTCCCGCGGCGCGCCCGGCTAAGCCGGGGTTGGATCTTCTTCGGCCTGGCCGAGCGGTTGCGGCTGCTGCAGATCTGGTTGGAATTGCTGGTGCCGCCGGAGTCCCTGGTCCGCCGGGTCATCGAGCTGTCCGGCCTGGTCACCCTCGTTCCGCTGCGCCCGGAACCCGCCTAAGGGTCGGGTGGCCGGAGGGAATCGCACCCTCCGGCTCCCACAGAACCGTGCGTAACGATCTCTCGTTACACGGCTCTTGTCATCCTGATCACCAGAACGTCGGTGTCCATGCCCAGTGAGCGAAGAGCCTGGGATGCTGACTGGTGATGCGCTGCCAGCACCCGTGGGCCTTCTTGAACCTCCGAAGCCGTTTGAATTTCTTGCGGATCCAACGCATCAGGTAGGCGTTGACACGCCGGAGGACGGCGAACAGCGCAGAGCGATAGAACGCTCCGTAGTACCGCAACCAGCCGCGCACGATCGGGTTGATCCATCGCGCAAGCTCGGTGAAGGTCAAGAGCGTTATTCAGAGCCCTTACCAGCCAAGTCGGTAGAACTCCAGTGCGGTGACGATTCGGATGACATTCGGAAGCTCGGCGAGGCGCCCTCGAAAGCCGGTGGCAAGTATCTTCCAGTTCTT
>NZ_BJFL01000004.1 GCF_005405885.1 Gandjariella thermophila | reverse complement strand
AACGTCCTGTGGGCCATGCTGCGCGACGGCGCCCTCTACCAGTCCGTTCCCCCTACCGCGGCAGCCTGAGCCACTCACGGTGCCTCATCCCCATGACTTGACAACTTCATTGGGAATCCCCCTTAGCTGAGGTACTGGCAGAGTTCGCGCTCCAGGAACCGGCCGTGCCCGGCGCCGCCGTGGAAGGCGCCCGCGTCGACGACGACCCGCCCGCGGGACAGCACGGTCTCCACCCGGCCGGTGATCTCCATGCCCTCGTAGGCGGAGTAGTCCACGTTCATGTGGTGGGTGGCGGCGGACAGCGTCTGCCGCGCGGTCGGGTCGTACACCACGATGTCGGCGTCCGACCCGGGCGCGATGGTGCCCTTGCGCGGGTACAGCCCGAACATCCGCGCCGGCGTGGTCGAGGCGACCTCCACCCACCGGGCCAGGGACAGCTCGCCGGCCACCACGCCCTGGTGCAGCAGGTCCATCCGGTGCTCCACGCCGGGCATCCCGTTCGGGATCTTGGCGAAGTCACCGCGGCCCAGCTCCTTCTGCTCGTTGAAGCAGAACGGGCAATGGTCGGTAGACACCACGGACAGGTCGTTGGTGCGCAGCCCCCGCCACAGCGACGGCTGATGCTCCCTGGGCCGCAGCGGCGGCGAGGCCACGTACTTGGCGCCCTCGAAGTCCGGCCTGGCGAGGTCCTCAATGGACAGGTACAGGTACTGCGGGCAGGTCTCGGCGAACACGTTCTGGCCGGCATCCCTGGCCTCGGTCACCGCGTCCAGCGCCTGCGCGGCGGAGAGGTGCACGATGTACAGCGGCGAGCCGGTGACCTTCGCCAGGGCGATCGCCCGGCTGGTCGCCTCGCCTTCCAACTCCGGCGGCCGGGTCAGGCCGTGCTGCACCGGGTCGGTGCGGCCCGCGGCGAGCGCCTGCGCGACCAACTGGTCGATCGCGATGCCGTTCTCCGCGTGCATCATCACCAGGCCGCCGGTGGCCGCGGCCTTCTGCATGGCCAGCAGGATCTCGCCGTCGGTCGCGTAGAACACGCCCGGGTAGGCCATGAACATCTTGAAGCTGTTCACGCCGGCGTCGACGCAGGTCTCCATCTCCTTCAACGTGGTGTCGTTGACATCGGAGACGATCATGTGGAAGCCGTAGTCGATGGCGCAGTTGCCATCCGCCTTGGCGTGCCATTTGTCCAGAGTGGACAGCAGTGAGGTGCCCTTGGCCTGGACGGCGAAGTCGATGATGGTGGTGGTGCCGCCCCAGGCGGCCGCGGTGGTGCCGGTTTCGAAGGTGTCGGCGGAAAAGGTGCCGCCGAACGGCATCTCCATGTGCGTGTGCGCGTCGATCCCGCCGGGCAGCACGTACCTGCCGGCGGCGTCGATCACCCGGTCCGCGGTGGGCGACCAGGCGTCGGCGAGGCCGCTGTCCCTGGCGGCGAGCGCGGCGATCCGCTCACCGTCCACCAGCACGTCGGCCTCGGACGCGCCGGTCGCGGTGACCACCGTGCCGTTGCGGATGAGGATGCGCATGCCGTGCCTCCTAACGGATGGTCAGGGCCGGGTGAGGACGTCGTAGGTGTCCGGCCGGCGGTCCCGGTAGAACGCCCACAGGTCGCGCACCTCGGCCAGCGCGCCCATGTCCAGGTCGCGCACCACGACCTCGTCGTCGGTGTCCGACGCCGCCTCGCCGACCAGTTGGCCGCGCGGGTCGACGAAATAGGACTGGCCGTAGAAGTCGTTGTCGCCCAACGGCTCCACGCCGACCCGGTTGATCGCGCCGACGAAGTACTCGTTGGCCACCGCCGCCGCCGGCTGCTCCAGCCGCCACAGGTAGGCGGACAGGCCGCGGCTGGTGGCGGACGGGTTGAACACGATTCGCGCGCCGGCCAGGCCCAGCGCCCGCCAGCCCTCCGGGAAGTGCCGCTCGTAGCAGATGTAGACGCCGATCCGGCCGACCGCGGTGTCGAACACCGGATAGCCGAGGTTGCCGGGACGGAAGTAGAACTTCTCCCAGAACCCCTTCACCTGCGGGATGTGGTTCTTGCGGTGCTTGCCGAGGTAGGTGCCGTCCGCGTCGATCACCGCGGCGGTGTTGTAGTAGACGCCCGGCTGCTCCTCCTCGTACATCGGGACGACCAGCACCACCCCGTGCTGCCTGGCCACCTCGCACATGAGCTGCGTGGTCGGACCGTCCGGGATCTGCTCGGTGTAGGAGTAGTAGTCCGCGTCCTGGACCTGGCAGAAGTACGGGCCGTAGAACAGCTCCTGCAGGCACACCACCTGGGCGCCCTGCGAGGCCGCGGTGGCGATGTGCGCGACCGCGTTGCGGATCATCGACTCCTTCTCGCCGGTCCACTTCTGCTGGACCAGGCCGGCCCTGATGATCTCTGCCACGAGACGTCCTCCTTCAGTGCTCTTTCGCGATCGCGGGGGATTCGCCCCGGCGCGTTCCTCGGCTCGTCACCACAGGTCCACCCACTTCCGGAACAGACTGTCAGTCCTCGGGTACCGGGGTGGCGGATGCGGTGGCCGTGCGCACCGGAGTGCCGACGCGCTGGGACAGCGGCAGGGAAAGGACGAGGAAGACGACGAACCCGGCGACCAGCCCGGCCGCCCAGCCGTAGTCGTAGAGCGGCTTGAACACCGGGATCAGGCCGGCCGCGGGGAACGGGCCCTCGCCGGGCGCGGAGTACGCGCCGCCGACGGCCAGCACGCCGCCCACCACGGTGGCCACCACGGCCCGCCAGTTCCACCCGCCGGTGAACCAGTAGGCGCCCTCGTCGCGGTACAGGTCGGCCAGCCGCAACTCGGTGCGATGCACCACCCAGTACCCGGCGATCAGCACCCCGGCGATCGAGCCGAACACGCCGCCGTAGAAGCCCAGCCAGGTGTAGATGTAGACGTGCGGGTCGGACACCAGCCGCCACGGCTGGATGAGCACGCCGATCACGCCGGTGATCAGCGCGCCGGTGCGCCGGCTGATCAGCCGGGGCGCGGCGTTGGAGAAGTCGTAGGACGGGCTGACCACGTTGGCCGCGACGTTCACCGACACGGTCGCCACCATCACCGTGACCAGGCCGAGGATCACCGCGGCCGGGTTGTCGAACTTCGCGGCGAGCTGGATCGGGTCCCAGATGGCCTGGCCGTAGATCACCGCCGACCCGGAGGTGATCACGATGGACAGGATGGCGAAGAACGACATCGTGGTGGGCAGCCCGAGCACCTGGCCCCAGGCCTGCTGGCGCTGGCTGCCGCCGAACCGGGTGAAGTCGGGCATGTTCAGCGACAGCGTCGACCAGAACCCGATCATGCCCATCAGCGACGGCGCGAACACCGCCCAGAACTTCCCGCCCCAGCCGAGCTGCGTGGGCTGGTGCAGGATCGGCCCGAGCCCGCCGGCCCTGGCCACCACCCAGGCCAGCAGCACCACGGCGACCACGATGACGAACGGCGCCGCCCAGTTCTCCAGCCAGCGCACCGTCTCCATGCCCCGCCAGATGATCACGATCTGGATCACCCAGAAGATCGCGAACGCCAGCCACACCGTCCACGGCTGGCCGAACACGGTCGGCGCGTTGGTCCACCACGAGCCGAACAGCTTGCCGGCGATCACGTAGATCGCCTCGCCACCGACCCAGGTCTGGATGCCGAACCAGCCGCACGCGATGAACGCCCGCAGCAGCGCCGGCAGGTTCGCCCCACGAACCCCGTAGAACGCGCGGACGAACACCGGGTACGGGATGCCGTACTTGGTGCCGGCGTGGCTGTTGAACAGCATCGGGATCAGCACCAGCAGGTTGGCCAGCGCGATGGTGAGCAGCGCCTGCGCCCAGTTCATGCCCAGCGCGATCAGCCCGGAGGCGAGCAGGTAGCTGGGAATGTTGTGCGCCATGCCGATCCACAGCGCCGCGTAGTTGTAGGTCGTCCAGGTGCGCCGCTGGACGGGCACCGGAGCCAGCTCGTCGTTGCAGAAGCGGCTGTCGCGGATGGCGGTGTCGTCGCGGAGCTCGACGCGTCCGTCCGGCTGGGTGATCTGCGCCGTCGAAGGGTGCGGAAGTGTCATGGGAGGCTCGCAGTCGGAAGACGTGGCACCGGTGGTGGCAAGCCCTGTCCGTGGGCTTCGTTACCCGGCTCACGGTGGCCCGCGAGCCGTACGCCAGCCACCCCGACAACGCGGTGAGCTGACCAGACGTCGCAATCCGTTGCGGGGAATCGTGGTGCGCCTCCGGGTGGCAGAGTAGTGGCAAAGTGTGCGGCCTTGCGGCCCCATGCGCACAGCTTGTCCAGGCACCCGTTACGGCCACATGACGGTCGGGAAACCGGGTCAGCGCACCTCTGCTCGCACCGCCTCGCGCGCCAGCAGGGCCACGTGGAGCGACAGCATCGACTCCGGGTCGTCCAGGGAGACGCCGAGCAACTGCTCGATCCGGGTCAGGTACTGGTAGTACGCGGTGCGGGAGAGGTGCGCCGCGGCGGCCGCGGCCGACTTGTTGCCGCCGTGGCGGCAGTAGCCGCGCAGCAGGTCCAGCAGCCGGCCGTCACTGGCGAGCAGCGGGCCCAGCTCCCGCTCCACGAACGCGGTCACCCGCTCGTCGTCGCGCAGCAGGTGCAGCAGGCCACGCAGCCGGACGTCCTCGAGGCAGTAGTAGTCCCGGTCGCCGGAGGCGCGCAGCGCGGCCGCCGACACGTGCGCCGCCTCGGCCAGGCTGCGCCGGGCGTCGGCCAGCGAACCCGCCGGCGTGCCCACCGCCAGCAGCACCGGCACCGGCCGGGCCAGCCCGGACGCCGCGCGGTGCACCTCGCGCGCCAGCCGGTGCAGCGTGCCGTCCGGCTCGTCCGCCGGCAGCGCGAGCAGTGCCCGCACCCCGGTCTCGTCGACCACGCCGACCAGGGCGGGCACCGCGGCGCCCCGGGCCGCGCGGGCGGTGGCCTCGGCGAGATCGCGCAGCACCTCCTGGGTGTCCAGGGCCGCGGCGGGCGTGGTGACCCGGGGCCGCACCGTGGCGCCGACCAGCCGGCGGCCGGCCAGCGGCACGCCGAGCGCGGCGGCACGGGCGATCAGGTCGTCCGACGGCTGTCCCGCGCCGAGCAGTTCGGCGAGCAGCGTGCGATGTGCCTGGCGTTCCACGCTCTCCCGGTCCCTGGCGATCAGCCGGTGCAGGGCCAGTGCGGACGCGGCGCGCTCGGCGACCACGACGTGCCGGTGCAGCGGCTCGGTGGGGGAGAGCAGCACCAGCCGGCCCCAGTCGTCGCCCCGCGCGCCCACGCTGGTCATCAGCCAGCCGATCGACGCGTCGTAGCGGGTGCGACCGGCGAACGGGACCCGCCGTGACCGCGCCTCCCAGTCGGCCAGCAGCTCGGCCGGGTCCTCGCTGGCGGCGTCGTAGGCGAGCACGTGGTGGGCGAGGTTCTCCAGCACCACCGGCAGGCCCGAGCTACGCGCCACCTCGCGCAGGATCTCCGCCGGTTCCGCGCCGGAGACGGTCAGCGCGGTGAACGTCTCGTGGATCTGCTCGGCGGCCTGCAGCTCGGCGATCTGCGCCTGGACGATCACCCCGGCGACGGCCTCGGTGACGGACACGAAGCGGGTCTCCCGGGACAGCGTGACCAGCGGTAGCCCGGTCCGCTCCGCGGCTGCCGCCAGCGCCGGCGGCAGCCGGTCCTGCCAGCGCCGGACCATCTCCACCACCACGCCCGCGGCGCCCACCCTGGCCAGGTCGTCGATGTAGCGGGTGAGCCCGACCGCGTCCTCCGGCAGCGCGATGCCCGTGGTCAACACCAGCTCGCCGCCGCGGAGCAGGTGTGCGATCTCCGCCACTTCCGCCGCGTGCACCCAGCGCACCCGCCGGGACAGGCCGGCCGATCCGGCCACCACGGCCGGGCGCCCCCGCTGTACCACGGGCATCGCGAGCACGTCGGAAACGGTCGGGTACATGCGGCTCCCTCGGTGCGTGTTCCCCAGCGCGGAGGCCCGCCCGGGCACGCGGCTGAACACACCGTAAGCCAGAACGCGCGATTTCGATACACCCTGCACGTGGAGCCCTGCCGAGGCCGCCGGCCACACTCGGAGACAGCCCCGCCGGACGGGGATCAGCGAGGCGAGGAGCGGGCATGGCGCACGCCGATCTGCTGGCCCGGCATCGGGCGGTGATGCCGCGGTGGCTGGCGTTGTTCTACGACGAGCCCATCGAGATCACCAGCGGCCACGGGCGGCGCGTCACCGACGGTGCGGGCCGCACCTACCTGGACTTCTTCGGCGGCATCCTGACCAACGCGGTGGGCTACGACATCCCGGAGATCTCCGACGCGGTACGCGCCCAGGTCGACACCGGGATCTTCCACACGTCGACGCTGTACCTGATCCGCCAGCAGGTGGAGCTTGCCGAGCGGATCGCCGAACTGTCCGGCATTCCGGACGCCAAGGTGTTCTTCACCTGTTCCGGCACCGAGGCGAACGAGGCGGCGCTGCTGCTGGCCACCCAGTACCGGCGGTCCAACCAGGTGCTCGCGCTGCGCAACTCCTACCACGGCCGCGCCTTCGCCACCATGGGCGTCACCGGCAACCGTGGCTGGTCGGCATCCAGCCTCACCCCGGTCAACGTCAGCTACGTGCACGGCGGCTACCGGTACCGCAGCCCGTTCCGCGACTACTCGGACGCCGACTACATCCGTGCCTGCGTGGCCGACCTGCGGGACGTGATCACCACGACCACCGCGGGCGACGTGGCGTGCCTGATCGCCGAGCCGATCCAGGGCGTCGGCGGGTTCGCCGTTCCGCCGGACGGCCTGTTCGGCGCGATGAAGGAGGTGCTGGACTCCTACGGCATCCTGCTCGTCGCCGACGAGGTGCAGACCGGCTGGGGCCGCACCGGGGAACACTTCTGGGGTATGCAGGCGCACGACGTGGTACCCGACGTGATGACGTTCGCCAAGGGGCTGGGCAACGGGCTGGCCATCGGCGGCGTGGTGGCCCGCGCGGACATCATGGACTGCCTGACCGCGAACTCGATCTCCACGTTCGGCGGCAACCCGGTGTCCACCGCGGGCGCCCGCGCCACGCTGGAGTACATCCTCGACCACGACCTGCAGGCCAACGCCGCCAAGCTGGGCGCCAAGCTGCTGGCCGGGCTGCGCGCCGCGCAGCAGCGTCACGACGTGGTCGGCGACGTGCGCGGCAAGGGCCTGATGATCGGCGTCGAACTCGTCCGGCCGGGCGGCACCGACCCGGATCCGCGCGCGGCGAGCCTGCTGCTGGAGGAGACCAGGTCACGCGGCCTGCTGGTCGGCAAGGGCGGCCTGCACGGCAACGTGATCCGGCTGGCGCCGCCCATGACGCTCACCGAGGAGGAGGCGGACGAGGGCCTGGAGGTACTCACCGCGTCCATCGCGGCCGTGCAGGCGGAGGTGTCCCGATGACCCGCCGGCGGATTACGCACTGGATCGGCGGCAAGCCGTGGGACGGCGTCGCCGAGCGGACCGGCGACGTGTTCGACCCGGCGACCGGCGAGGTCGCCGGCCGGGTGGACTTCGCGTCGGCGTCCGAAGTGGACGATGCGGTGGCCGCCGCGAAGCGGGCGTTTCCGGCCTGGCGGGACGCCTCGCACGCGCGGCGCGGCCGGGTGCTGTTCGCGTTCCGGGAACTGCTCAACGCGCGGGCGTCCGAGGTGGCCGAGGTGATCACGGCCGAGCACGGCAAGGTGCTCTCCGATGCGGCCGGCGAGGTGCAGCGCGGGCTGGAGGTCGTGGAGTTCGCCTGCGGCGTGCCCGCACTGGTCAAGGGCGGGTTCACCGAGAACGCGTCGACGAGGGTCGACGTGTACTCGATCGAGCAGCCGCTCGGCGTGGTCGGGGTGATCTCCCCGTTCAACTTCCCCGCCATGGTGCCGCTGTGGTTCGCGCCGATCGCCATCGCCTGCGGCAACACGGTGGTGCTCAAGCCCAGCGAGAAGGACCCGTCGGCGGCGAACCTGCTCGCCGAGTTGTGGGCCGAGGCCGGGCTGCCGGACGGCGTGTTCAACGTGGTCCACGGCGACAAGGTCGCGGTGGACCGGGTGCTGGAGCATCCGGACGTGCGCGCGGTGTCCTTCGTCGGCTCCACCCCGATCGCGCGGTACGTCTACGAGACGGGCACCCGGCACGGCAAGCGGGTGCAGGCGCTCGGTGGGGCGAAGAACCACATGGTGGTGCTGCCGGACGCCGATCTCGACCTGGCCGCGGACGCCGCCGTGTCCGCCGGCTTCGGCTCGGCAGGGGAGCGCTGCATGGCGATCTCCGTGGTGGTCGCGGTGGACCCGGTCGGCGACGACCTGGTCGAGCGGATCCGCCGGCGCATGCCCGACGTTCGCGTGGGCGACGGCCGGCGGGCCGGCTGCGAGATGGGACCGCTGGTCACGGGTGCGCACCGGGACCGCGTGGTGTCGTATCTGGATGCCGGGGTGCGGGCGGGCGCGTCGCTGGTGGTGGACGGCCGCGAGCATCCGGTGGACGGCGACGCCGGTGGCTTCTGGCTCGGCCCGACCCTGTTCGACCACGTGACGCCGGAGATGCCGGTCTACACCGACGAGATCTTCGGTCCCGTGCTGTCCGTGGTGCGGGTGTCCAGCTACGACGAGGCGCTGAGGCTGGTCAACGCCAACCCGTACGGCAACGGCACGGCGATCTTCACCAACGACGGTGGGGCGGCGCGCCGCTACCAGAACGAGGTCGAGGTGGGCATGGTCGGCGTCAACGTGCCGATCCCGGTCCCGGTGGCCTACTACTCGTTCGGCGGATGGAAGGCCTCCCTGTTCGGTGACGCGCACGCGTACGGGCCGGACGGGGTGCGGTTCTTCACCCGCACGAAGGCGGTCACCAGCCGCTGGCTGGACCCCTCGCACGGCGGCGTCAACCTCGGTTTCCCGCAGAACTCCTGACCGGGTGGCGAGGGAGCGCCGAGGCGTCAGGCCACGGTGACGCCGGCGGTGGCGCCGATCTTCGTCCGGCGGCGGTCGACCAGCCGGACCAGCGCGCGGTACAGGCGCCTGAGTGTCCGAACCGCGATGGTCGCCATGCCGATCCAGGGCAGCCAGAGCAGGAGTGTCGAGAATCCGGCCAGTACCGCGCCGAGGATCTGATGGTGCTGGTATGCGTGCACGGCCGCCGTCCAGTGCCGTATCGAACCGTGCCAGACGCTCGAGGTGTAGGCCGGCAGGCGGATCAGCATCAGGATCAGGCTGCCCATCAGGAAGGGAACGACCGTCACGACCCACGCGGTGACCATCCAACGCACTCGTGGGCGCAGGTTGATACTTACCGGATGGGAGTCTCGGCGCAGTTTCCGCGGTAGCAGGCTGCGGAGGATCGGTCGCACCTGGCCGAACAGGTTGGGCACGCCCACCAGGTCGCCCATGATGTAGTAGCCGTCCAGTCGTAGCGACGGCGACAGTTGTTGGAGGATCAGGAAGTTCCCGACCATGGCCGCCGCCAGCAACGGCGGGTAGCCCACGGCGAGGTAGCAGCAGCCCAGCGCGACGACGAAGACGGCGTTGAAGTACACCCCGCCGAGGTCGGTCCGTAGCCGGCCGCCGCGGTTCAGGCGGTAGGCGTCGGTCACGTTGGTGTAGAAGCACGGGAACGCGAGGTAGAGTCCGACGCCGATGGCTCCCGGCCGCGCGCCACCGTAGTGGCATCCCGAGGCGTGCCCGAACTCGTGGAAGACGATCGTCGCGAGCATGAGCAGGATGAAGGCCAGCGTCTGTCCGGGCTCGGCCACGGTTTCCCGCATGGCGGCGTCGGCGTGCCCGGTCCCGAACATCCAGCCGTCCATGGCGACGAACGCGGCGATGAATGCGGCCACGACGGGTGGCAGGTGCAACGGCGCGAACAGCCGCGCGATCCGCTGGACGGCTCGGGTCGGCAGCAGCACGCCCCGCAGGGTCAGTGCCAGCAGCGGGTCGGCACGGGGCGGTGTGGTCGGGGGCTGGCGAAGGAGCACGAGGCCCAGCGGTTCCAGTTTCTCCTCGATGAGATAGCGGACCCCGTCCGCGTCCAGCGGCTGGTCGTATGCCGTACTGAGCCGCTGGGCGATTGTCGCGATGTCACGATGGCCGTCCACCTGGGTGAGGAGCAGGTAGAGCAGGGGACTGAGGAGCACGGCCTGCTGGTCAGCGCGGTAGACGAGGTAGCGGCCTTCCTGGTAGCCGGAACCCTGGTACTCGCCCAGCGCTTCCACTCCCTCCGCGACCCGGGGCACGAGGGCGCCCGGAGACTCCGGGGCGGCGGTCACCGCCGCGGTCGCCGTGAACGGGGAGCCCGTCTGCATGCTTCTCTCCTCGGTCGTTTCCGCCCGTGTCGCATCGGGTGACGTGGGACGGATCTCGTGGGAAGCAGTGGAAACAACGGAAACAGACTGCTTCCCACGAGATCCGCGACTGTTCACAGTTCCGGATCACCGTGCTGGCTGAGCACGTTGTGCTCGTTGATCGTTCCACCGAACAGCACGAATGCGACGTTGAACTGTGGCCCGATCTGAATGATCGGGGCGATAGTGACATTGACCAGACCGGCACCGAGTGCCTCGCGTGTGGGCAGCAGTTCGATGTGCTCCCGCTCCAGACGCGTGCGGTACTTGACCATTGAGCGGAATCCTTTCGCGAACCGAACGGTGGCCGCCCGTTGACGGTAACCACCGCCCACGGGCGGCCACCGGCACTGCGGTAATGGCAAGTATCAGAACTTGATGTTGCTGTTCGCGGTCTGGCTCGCGATGTTCAGCTGGGTGTTGTGGACGGTGGAGTCGTCGGCGTCAATGTGGGCGTCGTTGTCCTGGTCGATGTCCTGGTCGATGTCGGGCCGGAAGTCGAAGTCGTCGATGTCGACCTTGGAGAGCGCGACGCGGCTCGGCAGCAGCTCCGTCTCCTGGGCCGCCAGGTTGATGATGGTGTTTTCCATTGGGAACTCCCTGTTGTTGTGGGATCTTCGCCGGCCCGGTTTGTCGGACCGCGGCTGGAATACGACCAGCGGTCCCATCACGCGTTCGTCACGGTGCGAGTACGGCCGCATACGTCAATCGGTTGGCCAGCACGTCGCGAACGGGGGAACGATGCGGAACAGGCCAGGTAGGAAGGCCTTTTCCGTGACCAATGCCCCAGGGTGGATTCGCCTGGACAGGTGCCACGGCGGGTGACCTCGACGTCACTCGGCTCGGGCCGCCCACGGGCACGGGACGTTTCCCGGTGGGTGGGCAGGGAACGCGGAAATCAACGCGGACTCCACCCGCCATTTTCCCGTCCCGGCGAGAAGCCAGGTGGCCGCGGCAATCGCCGCGGACTACTCACCTCGACGAGTGCCGGTCCCGTCCACGCCGATGTCCTCGAACCACAACTCGGGACATTTCTCGATGAACGCGCGCATCATCGCGATGCAGTCGGGGTCGTCGAGGATCGTGATGTCGACGCCGTGCTCGGCCAGCCAGTCGTGGCCGCCGGAGAACGTGGTGGCCTCGCCGATCACGACATGGCCGATACCGAACTGCCGTACCAGGCCGCTGCAGTACCAGCACGGCGACAGCGTGGTCACCATGACGGTGTCGCGGTAGTGCGGCCGCCGACCGGCGTTGCGGAAGGCCGAGGTCTCCGCGTGCATGGCAGGATCGCCGTCCTGCACCCGGCGGTTGCGCCCTCGACCGAGCAGTGCACCGTCCACAGTGAACAGGGCGGCCCCGATCGGGACACCGCCCTCGGACCTGCCGAGCATCGCCTCCTCGCGGGCCACCGCGAGCATCGCGCCGGAATCGAAGGCTGGCACCCGGTTACTGTAATCTCGGCGGTCGCGCCGGTGGCTCAGCCCGGCGGCCACGTCATGGCACGCCCACCGATGACGTGGCAGTGGACGTGGAACACCGTCTGGGTGGCGTCGGCGCCGGTGTTGAAGACCAACCGGTACCCGGACGCGTCCACCCCGCTGATCTTGGCGGCCTCACCGGCGGTGGCGAGCACCTCGCCGGCGAGCGCCGGGTCCGCGTTCGCCATCGTGGCGGCGTCCGGGTAGTGCTCCTTGGGAATCACCAGCACGTGCGTGGGGGCCTGCGGGTTGACGTCCTGGAACGCCAGCACGGTGTCGGTCTCGTGCACGACCTTCGCCGGGATGGCACCGGCGACGATCCGGCAGAAGAGGCATTCACTGCTCACTCCGCGCACCCTAACCTCCCTGGGCAAGCCCAAGCGGCCGTACCACCGGCGTGGTGCCCGCCATACTTGGGTTCCTGGCACGGATGTCACGTCGTGCGGAGGCCCCGATGAGAACGCCACGGTTGTTTGCCCGGAAGGCGATCGTCGTCGACCCGTATGCGCTCGGCTGGGCGCTGATCGGCGCCGCGGGCATCGGCTACGAGATCGCCATGGTCGTTGACGGTCACCCGGAGCGAACGCTCTCGGCATATGTCCGGCGCGGTCTGGGGCTCAGCCCGTGGCAGCCCTGGGCGCCCGGCGGCATGGCGGCCCTGAGCATCGGGCTGGTGTGGCTGGGCGTGCACCTCGGCCTCGGCATCCTGCCGAGCAACGGCCGCGCCACGGATCGCGAACCCGTGGCCTGAGCGTCAGGACGCGGCGGCGCCGGGCACCCGGCCGACCCCGACGTGGATCCCGGCGTGCCGCGGGCTGGGCAACTCCGCGTCGCTGCCGTCCGGATGCCACTGCGTGGTCCAGGTGACGCCGGGCGGCACGAGATCGAGGCCGGCCAGCATCGCGGCGAACTCGCCATGCGTCCGCGGCGTCATCGGCGCCGGCGTCCGCGCGAACCACGCGGCGGCGCGGCGCACGTCCTCGCTGCCGTCACTGGCGATGTGCGACAGCGCGAGGTAGCTCCCGGGCACCACGGCGTCCCGGTAGCGGGCCACCACCTCGGCCGGCCGGTCGCCGTCCGGCAGGAAGTGCTGCACCGCCACCATGAGCACCGCCATCGGCCGGCCGAAGTCGAGCAGGCGCCGCGTCTCCGGGTGGCGTACCACCCCGTCCACGTCCCGCAGGTCGCCCTCGATCATCGTGGCGTGCGGGTTGCCGCGCAGCATGTGCCGGGCATGGCTCACCGCGACCGGTTCGTTGTCCACGTAGACCACGCGTCGGAGCGCCGGAGCGGACCCGGGACGGCCAGGAGAGCCCTTTCCTGGCCGGGACGGCCGGGAAAGAGGGGGACCCCTGGCCCGGGGGGTGAGGCCAGGGGTCCTTCGGCGGCCTGGGGGCGCGACCGCCTCACTGGGCAATGTAATTGCTTTGTCAACTAGTCCGCTCGCGGCCGGTCGGGCGATCGTGGTCGATACAGTGCGTGCGACCCGCGCAACCGAATCGAAACGGACGGGACCACTCGACGATGAGTCGCGAGCGGCCGCAGAAACGCCAGTTATCCAGGAGTGTCACCCGCGACACGTACGCGCCGGCCTATCTGAGTCTGATCTCGAACGCGCTGTGCTGGGGCGGTTCCCGGATCTTCCTCCGCGAGTTCGGCGTCGGTACCAACGAATGGCGGGTGATGTCCGCCGTGGTCAACGAACCGGGCAGCACCGCAAGCGTGATCGGTGACGTGGTCGGGCTGAACAAGGCGGTGGTGAGCCGGAGCGTGCGGCTGCTGCGTGACCGGGGGTACCTGTCGATCGAGCCGGACCGCGGCCGGCGCCGGGTCTTCGCCACCCGGGCCGGCGAGCGGTTACACGATCACATGACGGGGATCGCGCTGCGGCGCCAGGAAATCCTGCTCACCGGCTTCTCCGCCGCCGAGCGGGGGCTGCTCTTCGAGTTCCTCCGCCGTATGCACGGCAACCTCCCGGCGCTGGCCGCCTTCGATCCGCATACGGAGCGCTGACCCGCGCCGGCGGTCACCAGCCCCGGTTGGGGTTGAGCAGTTGCCGGGGGTCGAGCGCGGCCTTGATCGCCCGGTGCACGTCCAGTGCGGTGTCGTCGAGCTGGCCGGCCAGCCAGTCCCGCTTGAGGATGCCCACGCCGTGCTCGCCGGTGACCGTGCCGCCGAGGGCGAGCGCCGCCCGGCAGACCGCCTCGGCGGTCTTCAGCGCGTGCTCCCGGGTCGCCGGCTCCAGATCGGGAAGGATGAGGGTCGGGTGCAGGTTGCCGTCGCCGGCATGGCCCACAGTGGCGATGCGCACCCCGGTCGACTCGGCGATGTCGGCCAGCGCGGCGAGCATCTCGGCCAGCCGGGACCGGGGCACCCCGACGTCCTCGATCACCGAGGGCCCCTGCTCGGTGAGCGCCAGGCCGGCTAGCCGGCGGGCCTGCAGCAGACCGTCGGCCTCGGCCGGATCCTGGGTGTCGACGACGAAGTCCGCGCCGGCTTCCTCGCAGCAGCGGATCATCGTCGCCACCTGCCGCGCGGCGTCGTAACCGTCGGCCTGGCCGATCAGCAGCGCGGCGGCGTTCCGGTCGAGGTCCATCCGCCGGTAGTCCTCGATCGCGTTGATCGCCTCGTGCTCCATGAGTTCGAGCATGCTGGGCACCGCGCCGGCGGCGATGATCGCGCTGACCGCGGCACCGGCGGCCGGAGCGCTCGGGAAGGTGGCCACGAAGGTGGCCGGCGGCGCTGGGGGAGCGGGCCGCAGCCGCAGCGTGGCCGCCGTGATGATGCCGAGGGTGCCCTCCGAGCCGACGAACAGCCGGGTGAGGTCCAGGCCGGCCACGTTCTTCACCGCGCGGCCGCCCGTGCGCAGCACCCGGCCGTCGGCCAGCACGACCTCGAGGCCGAGAGTGGCGTCCCGGGTCACGCCGTACTTCACGCAGCGCATGCCGCCGGCGTTGGTGGCCAGGTTGCCGCCGATGGTGGAGATCTCGAAGCTGCCTGGGTCGGGCGGGTAGAACAGCCCGTGCTCGGCGACCGCGCGCCCCAGGTCGGCATTGATCACCCCGGCCTCCACCACGGCGAGGTGGTTCTCGGCGTCGATCTCCCGGATGGCCGTCATCCGCTCCAGACTGACCACCAGGCAGCCGTCCACGGCGTTCGCGCCCCCGGACAGGCCGGTGCCGGCGCCCCGCGGGATCACCGTCACCCCGTGCCGCTGCGCCCATCGCATCGCCGTACACACCTGCTCGGTGTCGGTGACCCGGGCCACGGCCAGGGGGTGACCGGCGGGCACCAGGTCGGCCCGGTCCGCCCGGTAGCCCGCCACCACGTCCGGGTCGGTGACCAGCGTGCCCGGCGGGAGTTCGGCCTCGAGTTCGGCAAGCGGGGACACGGTGACGGCAAACCCCTTCGTCGGGCCGCTCGGCGCGGCGTCCTCCTCGTCCGCTGGCCGGGACCAGCCCGCCCAGGTTAGGTCAGCCCGAACGGACCGGGTAGGAGAACAATGGCCCGCTGTCTGATCCGCCGTGCACGGTCCTCTGTGGACGCCGTGACCCGCGGCCCGGTGGCGGCCCGGGCGATGGCGCGCGGCTTCCTCGCTGACTGCGGCCGGACCCCGCCGCTCGATGTCGCACACAGTGTTAACCCTGGCCAGTACCTAGGCTGAACGGGTTAGCTACTACGACGTTCTGTGCCAAGGCATGTCGCTCTTTCTGACTCAACGTAGCCAAATAGGGTGATCGGTTTGCTACTGTCGTGGGTGACACCCATCACGCGGCGTGAGTCGGCGAGTGGTCGTCGCGGTTCCCACGCTCGAGGAGGACAGCCGTGCTGGACCGCACCGAGGCTGCCGGCGTGTCCAGCACGCTGGTCGGTCGGGCCGACGAACTGGCCCTCCTGGCCGAATGCGCCGGTGCCGCCCGCGACGGCCGGTCCGGGCTGGTTCTGGTGTCCGGCCCGACGGGGATCGGCAAGACGAGCCTGCTGCGCGCGTTCCGCGACGGCGGCGCCTGCCACGGGATGACCGTGCTGCACGCGCCGTGCTGCGAGGTCGTCGCCGCCACCGGATACGGCGCGGTGCGGCGGCTGTTCGCGCCGCTGCGGCTGGCGGAGAACCCGGAGTCGCCGCTGCTGCGCGGGAGTGCCCGGCGCGCGCTGCCGGCGCTCGGCGACCGGCCCGCGCCCGAGGACGCGGGCGCGGCCACGTACCCGGTGTTACACGGGCTGTACTGGTTGGTGGTCAACCTGGTCACCGACCGCCCGCTGGTGCTGATGATCGACGACGTGCACTGGTGCGACGGGCGGTCGCTGCGCTGGGTGGAGTTCCTGCTCCGGCGCGCGGACCGATTACCGCTGCTGGTGGTCCTCGCCCGGCGCGCGGAGCAGGCGCCGGCGGCCCCGGCCGCGCTGCGCGACGTGCTGGCCGATCCACGGCTGGTGGAGCTGCCGTTACCGCCGCTGGGCGAGCCGGAGGTGGCGGAACTGGCCCGGCGCGCGTTCACCGCCCCGGTGGCCGTGCCGTTCGTGCGGCGGGTCGCGGTGGTCTCCGGCGGCAACCCGCTCACCCTCGCCCGGCTGTTGCACGAACTGCGCGACGGCGGCGTGCGGCCGGACGCGCAGGGCGCGCAGCGGGTCGACGAGATCGGCGGCCAGGTCGTCGCCGGGCGGGTGCGCGGCTGGCTGGACCGCCAACCCGACGACGTCACGGCGGTGGCCACCGCGATCGCGGTCGCCGGGCCGGAGCCGCCGGAGTTCCTCGCCGCGCTCGCCGGTGTGTCGCCGGCGGTGCTGCACGACGCGGTGGCCGTGCTGCGGCGGGCCGAACTGGTCGCCCCGCGACACCTCGACCTGGTGCACGACCTGGTCCGGGCGGCGGTGCTGGACCGGTTGGACGCCGCGGCGGTGGGCCGGTGGCGGGTGCGGGCGGCGCTGCTGCTCAGCGACGCGGGCCGCCCTGCCGACGAGGTGGCCAACCAGGTGCTGCTGGTACCCGCGCTGGAGGCGCCATGGATGGTCGCCGTGCTCCGGGACGCCGCGGCGCAGGCGGCCGGCCGGGGCGCTCCGGAGTCCGCGGCCCGCTACCTGTACCGGGTGCTGGAGGCGGAGCCGGACAGCGTCGGGGTGCGGCGTCAGCTGGCTGGGGCGCTGGCCGAGTTCGACCCGGCGGAGGCGCTGCGGCTGCTGGACGAGGCGCTCGCCCGGTGCCCCGACGCGCGCACCCGGACGGCGATCGCCGTGCAGTACGGGGTCACCTGCCTGCCCGTGCAGCGCTCGCCGGACGCGGTGCGGGTGCTCACCGGCGCGCTGGACGACCTGGCGGCCGAACCGGACCCCCACCCGGCCGACCGGGAACTGCGCACCCTCGCCGAGGCCACCCTGATGATCGTGGGCGCGGACGAGAAGAGCACGATCGCCGCGGTGCGGGAGCGGGCCGCCCGGCTGCCCACGCCGCCCGGTGACACACCCGCCCAGCGGCAGATGCTCGCCATGGGCGGCGTGCTGGCCGCGATGGACGGCCGCGACCGGGCGCGGGTGGTCGAGGCGGCCCGCCGCGCCGTGCGCCCGCCGAACACCGACCTCGGTGCCTGGGTGTTGCTGCCCGCCACCCTGGTCCTCCACCTCGCCGACGAGGTGCGGGACGCGCTCGACGTGCTGGACCGCGTGCTGGCCGGCGCCCAGCGGAACGCCGCGGTGTGGACGTACGTGCTCGCGCTGGCCACCCGCTCCCGGGTGCTGCACGGCCTGGGCGCCGTCGCGGATGCGCTCGCCGACGCGCAGACGGCGCTGGAGATCACCGGTGACGAGCGGTGGGGCGCGGGCATGAGCACCCCGCAGATCGCGCTGGCCACGGCGCTTGTGGAGCGGGGCCAGCCGGACCGCGCCGCGCGGGTGCTCGCCCGGATCACCCGGCCCAACCTGGACCGGTTCGTCTGGGAGTACCACTGGTACCTGGTCGCCCACGGCCGGGTGCGGTGGGCACTCGGCGACCGGGAGCGGGCATTGCGCCTCTTCCTCGACTGCGGCCGGTCCCTGCGGGAGTGCGGGCTGGTCAACCCCGCCTACACCCGCTGGTGGGTGCACGCCGCGTGCCTGCTGGCCGAGCTGCGCCGGCCCGCCGAGGCGCGGGAGATCGTCGAGCAGGCCGGCGAACTGGCCGACCGGTGGGGAACCTCCCGGGTGCGCGGCCTGGCCGCGCTGGCCCGCGGCGTCATCAGCCCCGGCCGCGCCGGCGTCGACCACCTCATCGAGGCGGTGGACGAGCTGTCCGGCTCACCGGCCCGGCTCGACCACGCGCAGGCCGAGTACCTGCTCGGGGCGGCCCTGCTCGGCCTCGACGACCACCGAGGGGCACGCGAGCACCTGCGCACGGCGGTGGACGGCGCCCGGCGCTGCGGCGCGCTTCCGCTGGCCGGGGCTGCCCGTTCCGCCCTGGTCGCCGCGGGAGGGCGCATGCGGGAGATCGCCGCGTCCCCGGTCGCCATGCTGACCGGTATGGAGCGCCGGGTCGCCGCGCTGGCCGCGGCGGGGCAGAGCAACCGGACCATCGCGGAGTCGCTGTTCGTCACCGTCCGCACCGTGGAGACGCATCTGACCAGCGTGTACCGCAAGCTCGGCGTGCTGCGCCGCGGCGAGTTGGCCACCGCGCTGGGCGCCGTGCCGCAGGACCGGACCGCCGGCGACGCGCGGCCCCCGGAGTGGGTGCTCGCGTCGCGCGGGCGGCGCTGAGCGGGACGGGCCGGCACCGTGCCGACGGCCAGCATGCGGAACGACCGCCGCCACGCCGAGCCGCCGCTGGTGGAACGGGAACGCGAGCAGACGGTGCTCGCCTCGGTGGTCGCCGAACTCGCCGGGGGACGCTCGGCGATGGTCACCGTCACCGGCCGGCCCGGCCGCGGGCAGGACGCGCTGCTACGGTGGACCGCGGACCTCGGGCACGCCCGGGGACTGCGGGTGCTGCGGGCGCGGGCCACCCCCGCCGAGCGCGACCTGCCGCACGGTGTGGTGGTTCAGTTGCTGACCGCGCTGCTCGGACCCGCCGCCGGCCCGGTGCGCGCGCTGGTCGGCGGCGACCCGGGGCACCACCTCCCGGGCCTGCCCGCCCTGCTGGGTGCGGCGCGGGCGCTGCCGACGCTGGTCGCCGTGGCGGACACGCAGTGGCTCGACGCGGCGTCGCTGCGCTGGCTGCGGGCCCTGGCGCGGCGGTTACCGAGCGCGCCGGTCGCGCTGGTCGCCAGCCGCGATGGCGCCCCGCCGCCGGAACCCGGGTGGCCGGCCGTGGACGCGGTGCCGGCCGGTCCGGTCCTCGCCATGGAGCTGCCGCTGGCCCCGCTGAGCGCGCGCGGCGTGGCCACCGCGGTCGAGTCGATCTGCGGCGTGCCGGGCGACGAGCACTTCGTCGCGGCGGCGGCGGCCACCGCGGGCAGTCCGGCGGTACTCGAGGAGGCCCTCCGCGCGTTCGCCGGGCGGGGATACCCGCCGGTCGCCGAGCGCGTCCCGGAGCTGTGCGCGGCCGCGGCGGCGGTCACCGGCGAGCACGTCACCCGGGTGCTGCGGGGCCTGCCCGGCGAGGCGGTCGCCGTGCTGCGCGCCCTCGCCGTGTGCGGCGACCTGCTCGACTTCCCGCTGGTCTGCTCGCTGGCCGAGCCGCGCCCGCCCGACCAGCGACGCGTGCGGGACACGCTGGAAGCGGCCGGGCTCGCCGTCACCGACGGCGACACGCTCCGGATCTGCGGTCCGGTGGTGCGTTCCCGCGTGCTGGAGGACATGCCCGCCGCCCAGCGGGCCGACCTGCACGGCCGCGCCGCGGAACTCGCGTACCGGGCGGCGCTGCCCGACGACCAGATCGCCGAACTGCTGGTGCGGGCGGAACCGAGCGGCGCGCGGTGGGCGCTTCTCGCGCTGCGCCGTGCTGCCGCCACCGCACGGCGGGAACGGGACCCTCGGCGGGCGGCCGGCTACCTGTCCCGGGCGCTGGCCGAGCCGCTGGCCCCCGCGCACCGGGTGCGGTTGAGCCTGGAACGGGCCGGCATCGAGGCGGTGACCACGCCCGAGGCCAGCGACCGCCGGCTCGGCGAGCTGGCCCGCGCGGCCACCGCCGAACCGGGGCTGCGTGCCCGCGCCGTCGACCTCGGCCTGGCCCGGGGCGACGCCGGCTGGGCGCTGCGCGCGGCCGCGGAGGCGCTGCCCGGTGCGCTGGGCGCGGAACGGGACAGGCTGATCGCCCTGTTCTGGTTGGCCGAGCAGACCCGGCAGGACGACACCGAGCTGATGGTGCCCGCGGTCCCCGGGCTGCCGGACCGCCCCGGGACCCCGGCGCAGGCAGGAGTCCGCGCCTGGCAACTCGCGCTGCGCGGCGAGCACCCGGACGCCGCCCGGGAGCTGGCCCGCCGTGCGCTGGTCGGCTCGGACCCGTTGGTGCTGCCCCGGTTGGCGGCCTGCTGGACGCTGTGCCTGACCGAGGACTGGGCGGAGGCCGGCGACCGGCTCGACGCGCTGCTCGCCGCGGTGCGGCCGGAGCACGCGCCCGCGGCCGCCGCCCGGGTGCTCACCACCCGCGCCGAGCTGAACCTGCGGCGTGGCCGGCTCGCCGCCGTCTCCGGTGACCTGGCCGCCGCCGAGCGGGCGCTGCCCCGGTCCGGCTGGCACCCCCACGCCGTGCCGCACCTGATCGCCGTGCGGGTCGCCGCCGCGCTGGAAAGCGGCCGCTTCGACGAGGCCCGCGCGCTCGCCGACGCACCGGCACCCAGCGGCGTGGCGGAGAGCGTGCTGTGGTCCTGCGTCCTGTTCACCAAAGCGTGGCTGGCCGCGCTGAAGGGGCGGTGGGCGGATGCCGCCGCATGGAGCCGGGAATGCGGTCGGCGGCTGCTGCGCCGGCAGTGGACCAATCCGGCGCTGCTGCCCTGGCGCTCGCTGACCGCCAGGGCCAGCGGGGCGCTCGGCGACCACGCCGAGGCGGTGCGGCTCGCCCGCGAGGAGGTCGCGCTGGCCCGCCGGTGGGGCACGCCGGGCACCCTCGACTGGGCCGAGCACTGCCTGGCGCTGCTGGACGGCGATCGGCCGGCGAGCCGCACCCCGCGGGCGGCGCCGGCCGGGCTGGCCGCTGCCTGGGCGTTGACCGAACGCGCCGCCGCCGAGCTTGCCGCCGGCCACCGGGACGCCGCCGAACCGCTGCTCACCGAGGCGTCCGCGATCCCCGCCCGGTACCCGTCCGGCCTGCTCGCCCGGCGGGTGCGCGAGGTCGCCGCGCGGATGACCGGCCCGGCCGGCGGTGATCCACCGGGCCCGGCGTGGACGGCGCTGTCGGAGCCGGAACGCCGGGTGGCGACGCTGGCCGCCCGCGGCCACGCCAACCGGGACATCGCCGAGCGACTCGCGGTGAGCACGCGCACCGTGCAGCACCGGCTGTCCTCGGCCTACCGGAAGTTGGGCATCGGCGGCCGCGCGGAACTCGGCGAGCTGGTCCGAGCCATGGAGGGGACCTAGACACATGTTGCTCGAGCGGGACACCGAGCTGGCGCTGGTCGGTGCCGCCCTCCGGGCCGCGGAGGACGGCGAGTCCTCCGTCGTCCTCATCCGCGGCCCGCTCGGCATCGGCCGGTCCGCGCTGCTGCACCAGCTTCCCGCGCTGGTCACCGGCGAGGAGGTGCGGGTGCTGCGCGCGTCCGCGGCCACCATGGAGCAGGACTTCGCCTTCGGCGTGGTGCGCCAACTCTTCGACAGCCTGCTGGCCGGGGCGCGGCACCGGATCCGCGAGGACTGGACGCGGGAGCGCGGCGGCCTGGTGCGGCTGGTGTTCGCTGACGACGCGGTGTGCGGACCCGGCGGCTACCACGCCGCCGCGCCCGAGGCGGTGCTGCACGCGCTGCGGTCGTTGCTCGCCGAGGTCAGCGCCGACTCCCGGTTGCTGCTCCTGGTGGACGACCTGCAGTGGGCGGACGAACCCTCGCTGCGCTGGCTCGCCTACCTGGCCAAGCGGCTGCACGGGTTGCGCGCGGTGCTGGTCTGCACGCTGCGCGACGGCGACCCCAGGGCGCGGCATCCGCTGGTCCGCGAGGTCGCAGACGCCGCGACGCGGCTGCTGCGGCCCCGCCCGCTGTCCCCGGCCGGTGCCGCCGCCATGGTGCTGGACCAGTTCGGCGAGCCGGGCGAGGAGGAGTTCGCCCGCGCCTGCCACCAGACCTCGGCGGGCAACCCGCTGTTCCTCCGCTCCATCCTGCTGGGCGTCGCGGTGGCCGGTGGCCGGCCGACCGCCGACCGGGCCGAGCAGGCCCGCTCGATGCGGCCCGCGCAGCTGCGCGACCGGCTGGTCTGCTGCCTGCGCGCCCAGCCGCGGCCGGTCCGCGACCTGGCCGCCGCCATGGCCGCCTTCGACGGGGCGGGCGAGCAGGAGCTGATCGCCCGGCTGGCCGGGCTGGACACGATCGGCTTCGCCGGCGCACTGCGCACGCTGCACCAGCTCGGCTTGCTGGCCGGCGAGCAGGAACCGCGCTTCGTGCACCGCGTCGTGCGGGACGCGGTGGAGTCGTCGATGACCGTGGCCGAGCGGGAGCGGCTGCACGACGCGGCCGCGGCCCTGCTCTACGGCTACGGTTGCCCGGCGGAGCAGGTGGCCGCCCAGCTGATGGCGGTCACCACCTCGCGGCAGCCCTGGGCGGTCGTGGTGCTGCGGTCCGCGGCGGACACGGCGCTGCGCCGCGGCGCACCCGACACCGCCGCCCGCTACCTGCGCCGCGCGCTGATGGACAGCTCCGCGCAGGGGGAGGATCGGGCGCGGCTGCTGATCGACCTGGCCACCGCCGAGCGCGGGTTCGACCCGGCGGCCTGCGAGCGGCACGTCGCCCAGGCCGTGCCGCTGCTCACCACGGCCACGGACCGGGCGGCCGCCGCGCTGCGGATCGCACCCACCGTGCTCGGCGTGGCGCCGCCGTCCGTGGTCGAGCTGCTCCGGGACGTCGCCGGCGAACTCGGCGCCCCGGACGCGCTGGAGGGCGGCGCGCGGGAGGCCGCGTTGCGGCTGGAGGCGCGGCTGCGGCACTGCGGGCACGAGGACCCGGCCGAACTCACCGCGGCGACGGAGCGGCTGCGCGGGTTGGGCGAGGACCCGCCGCTGCGATCCGCGGCGGAACGGGAACTGCTCGTCGTGCTGCTCAACGCGGCGACGCTGACCTGCCAGCTGACCGCCGCGGAGGTCGCCGAGCTGGGCAACCGCATCCTGGAACGAGAACCGGCCACCGCCGCGCACGTGCACTCGGCGCTGCCCCTGGTGGCGATCACGCTGGTGGCGGCCGACTCGGTGCGGCAGATCGGCTCCTGGCTGTCCGTCGAGCAGCGGACCCGCCGCCGGGACGCGACCCTCGGCGACGCGCTGGTCGACGCGGAGCGGGCGTTGCTGCTCACCGCCCGCGGCCGGCTGGCCCAGGCCAGGGAACGGGCCGAGCAGGCCATGCGGCTGGCCGCGGCGGACGGGCACGAGGTCGGCGCGCTGGCCACCATGGTGCTCGGCGCGGTGGCGCTGGAGGTGCGCGATCCCGCGCTGAGCGAGCGGGTACTGCGCGGCGGGCACCGCCGCGGCGACACCCTGGCACTCGCGGTCCTGCTGCGGACCGTCGACGCAGCGCTGGAGGCGCAGCGCGGTCACTGGACCAGCGCGCTGGACACGCTGCTGGCCTGCGGCCGGCAACTCGAGGCGTCGGGCTGGCGCAACCCGGCGCTGTTCCCGTGGCGGCCCTGGGCGGTGAGCCTCTACCACCGGCTCGGCGACGCCCGCTCCGCCCTGGCGCTGGCCGAGGAGGAGCACGCCGGCGCGGTGGCCTGGGGCGCGCCCGCGGCACTCGGCCGGGCGCTGCGGTTGCGGGGCAAGCTGCACAGCGGCCGGCGCGGCGTGGACCTGCTGCGCGAGGCGGTGGACACGCTCCGCGGCTCGGCGAACGAACTCGAGTTGGCCCGTGCCCTCGTGCTGCTCGGTCTCCGCCTCGGCGACGGTGCCGAGGCGCGGGCTGCGTTGCGGGAGGGCGGCACGCTCGCCGCCGCCTGTGGTGCCCCGTGGCTGGTGGAGCGGGCCCGGTGCGGCAGCGGTGCGGCCGCCGGGTCGCAGGTGCCGCTGACCCGCACCGAGCGCCGGGTGACCGCGCTTGCCGGCCGCGGCCTGACCAACCAGGAAATCGCCGGCGAGTTGGGGGTCACCTCCCGAGCGGTCGAGAAGCACCTGACGAATGCCTACCGCAAGCTCGGTGTTTCCGGGCGGCGGGAACTCGTCGCGGCGCTGTCCACCCTGGAGTTGGCCGGCACGTCCTGACCTCCGGCTGGATCGACGGCCGGGCCGGCGAAACACGCCTTCCTTTCCCCACCTCCCGCGAATGCGGTGCGTTCGCTCGCGGTGCCGAACGGCGTGCAGCCCTGCTGCGCCGCGGTCGGCATGGTTCGGTGCGCACCGGGCACGGTTCGGGTCCGGTCCGCGGAACGAACATCAAGAGCACCTTAAACCCGCAGAATGTGCCTCGTTCGGCGGGGCGGAGATCGCCGTACCGAACCGAACTACCGAAGCCCCGGCCCGCCGACCGTACCTGCCGGGTGGGCGACCACAGGTTTAGCCGCACCCGCCCGATCGCCGTTGACGACCGCGCCGCCATCTCCTTACGGTCGATTTCAGTGGATCGCGGCCCGCATTCGGCAAAAGGAACTGACGTTTTTGGGAGGGCCTGCTCCCTCCATGCCTCTGTTTCCCGCGGCACGGCGACGAGAGATTCCGAGCATTTCGACGGAGACGAAGGGACGGCGGTCTCGTGACGGTTTCCGCACTCGACGATTCCGCGCAAACCGGCAGCGGACGCGGGCCGGCGCGGCACCGCGCCCGCGCCGCCGGGGACGAGGGCGGCGACCAGCCCGGACTGTGCCTGGCGCACCTCGACCGCGACCTCACCGTCCAGTACGCCAACCGGGAGTTCTTCGCCCAGTTCGGCGGGGCCCCCACGGATCTCTGCGGCCGCGGCTTCGCCGACCTGGTCCATCCGAGCGCGCGGCGGCCGGTGCTCCGGGAACTCGCCCGCCTGGTGGACGGCCGGCGGGACCGGTTCGCCACCCAGGTGATCGCCGTGCGGCTGGAAGGCCCCTCGTTCCCGAGCACGCTCACCGGAGTGGCGGTGCGCGGCCGGTCGCCTGGCGTCACGGCGATCCTGGTGCTGATGCGGCCGGCGCACGGCGGCATGGGCACCGGCGCGGTGGCCGACCGCAGGAAACTGCTCACCGAGACCGACGCGCGCGTCCTGGAGGGCATCGCCGCCGGGCTGTCCACCGTTCCACTGGCGGCCCGGCTCTACCTGAGCCGGCAGGGCGTCGAGTACCACGTGACCGGGTTACTCCGGAAGTTCAAGGCGACCAACCGGGCCGCGCTGGTGTCCCGCGCCTACGCCATGGGGGTGTTCACCGCCGGTACCTGGCCGCCCAAGGTGGTCGAGGACTTCGTCAGGTGACCGGTGGCGGCGCGTGCCCCTGCTGGGCTGGCAGACCGTGTTCCTCGCCGAGGGACTGCCCGCGGTGCTGCTCGGCGTGCTCACCTGTGGGCACCGGCGCGCTCGTGCCCGCCCGGTTCCTCACCGGGGCGGCGGCCGCGGCCGGCATCGCGTTCATCAACTTGATCGGCAACCCTGCCGGCTTCGCCGGGCCGTACGCGATCGGCTGGATCGCCCAGGCCGGCAGCGCGGTGTGGGGGCTGCTGGCGATCGTCGCGGTCACCTGGGCGGCGGCGCTCGGGGTGTTCGCCGTCCGGGACCAGACCGCGGTCACCGCGCCCGCCGCGGCGCCGGGCCGGTTCAGAAGCCGGCGTACGCCGTGGTGAGCGCGATGGCGTCGGTGGGAAACCGGAGCCGGCGGTCCTGCTGCGGGTCCTCGATCTGGAACCCGATCGCGGCCAGCGCCTCCAGGTGCGGCAACGCCGCCCGGATCACCGCGCGGGCCCGGCACCGGTCCCGCTCGTCCGGCAGCAGCAGCACCAGCACGTCGCGGTGCCGCTGGACGACCCGCCCCAGACCGGCCAACCGCGTGCGCGCCTCCCGTTCCTCCGCGCGCACCTCGCGCCACGGCCAGGTCCGGCGCCCGTCCAGGATGTCGTCCAACTCCAGGCTCGCGACCTCTGGATTCGTGTTGTCTGGCGGGCGAAACAACATCAGGTCGTAGCTCACGAGATCACCGTATTTGGCCGGCGCCATCCCGCCGGCACCGGGCTGAGGAATTCGCGCCCGGCGTCGCCGTATTCGCGTCGCGCCGCCCGGAATCGGGTGGTGTGGCACCCGCCCGGGAGCGACGTCGGCGCAGGTCAGCGCGTACTGTGCGGCCGGAACCGGAATGCTGGTGGGACGCTCGACGGCATGCTGGAGTAGCGCGATTGTGACATTGTCGTGACCTGCCGCGGTGAATAGTGCAGGCGGTCGAAACAATTTTCCCGCGATTCCCTGACATCATGACGCGGAGTAGCCGGCTCTGTGTCGATCCTCTTCCGTTCGGGTTATCGGAGCAGCGCGATCAGGAAGGCGCCGAAGCCGGCGTAGTACAGCGCGGCCAGCGACAGTGTCCCGGCGGTGAGCCGGCGGGTGCGCAGCAGGACCAGCAGGTAACCCATCGCGGCCATGGTGGCGATCCCCGAGGCCACCAGGGCGGCGTCGAACCGCCACGGGGTGAACAGCAGGCCGAGGCCGCTGGGCACGGTGGCCTGGATCATCATCGCGCCGGAGATGTTGGCCAGCGCCAGCGGCGTCTTGCCCTGCCGCACCCAGATGATCACATTCATGATCTCGGGAAGCTCGGTGGCGATCGGGGACAGCAGCAGCGCGGTCACCGCGGCCGGCAGCCCGAGCATCGGGCCGATGGCGTCCAACTCCGCGACGAAGAGTTGGGAGGCCAGGAAGATCAGCACCACGGTTGCGGCCGTCTGCACGACCACCGCCCAGGTCTGCGGGGCCGGCCGGCGGCGCTGCAGCAGCAGCGGAGCGAGCGCCTCCGCCTCGTCGCCGGCGGACTCGGCGCGGATCTCCCGCCAGAAGTACACCGCGTAGGCGGCGAAGAACAGCAGCCCCAGCCACGGTTTCACGGCGAAGGCGACCAACCCCAGCGCGACCTTGACCACGAAGACCGTCAGGAACCAGGTCTGGTCCCTGGCCAGCTTGCGGGTGTCGCCGAGGACGTCGGCCCGCGCCACGCCGGTGGCCGCCGCCGCGCCGACGCCGTCCACCGGGGCGCGGGCCGGCACGCGCCGCCGGGCCAGCAGCATCCAGCCGGTCACCGCGTACGCGATGGTGGCCAGGACGAGCGGACCGCCCATGGCCGCGCCGACGCCGATGTCCTTCGCGGAGGCGCCGTTCCCGAAGATCACCGCGACGAAGGTCACCACGCTCTCCGGCAGCGCGGTGCCGAACGCGGCCAGGATGGTGCCCACCGCCAGCGGCCCGACCTTCAGCCGGTGCCCCAACCACTCCACCGCGTTGACGAACCACTCGCAGCACAGGTAGATCGCCGCGGCACAGCCGATCAGCAGGACGAAATGAATCACGAGCGCGGTATCCCTTCGCGTCCCCGGCGGGGACACGAACCCGGGAACACGCCGAGACCTCGACCCCGCCGACGACAGACGTCAGCCGTTGGTCGAAGGTCTCGCCCACCCCGCCGCACGCGGGGCCCGGCCACCGGGAGCCCACCGGGGCTCCAGCATGTCGACGACCGGCGAAGGACTACTCCCCTTCGCGGGCCATGCTAGCGGATACCCGCCCACGTCAGTTGCTTGCCGGCAGACAAGCAACGTGTGCTCCGCGTCAGCGGGCGTAACCCAGCGGCGGGGCGGAGGTGCGGGACCGCAGCGGCCAGGCGATCAGGGCGCCCACCGCGAAGCCGATCACATGCGCGGCATAGGCGACCGCGCCGGCCTGCGCCGTCCCGTAGCCGGTCGCGTAGAGCGCCTGCAGCACGAACCACATCCCCAGCATCAGCCAGGCCGGGACCCGCAGCGGCAGGAAGAACAGGAAGGGCACCAGCGCCCACACCCGCACCCGCGGATACAGCACCAGGTACGCGCCGAGCACCCCGGCGATCGCGCCGGATGCTCCGACCAGCGGCTGCGCGGACGACGGGTCGGTGAGCGCGAACCCGTAGCCCGCGGCGTACCCGCACACCAGGTAGAACAGCAGGAAGCGGAGGCGGCCGAGGCGGTCCTCGATGTTGTTGCCGAAGATCCACAGGAACAGCATGTTGCCCAGCAGGTGCGTCCAACTGCTGTGCAGGAACATCGCGGTCAGCACGGACAGCACCGGCGACTTCTGGTAGTTCGGTGGGCCCAGCAGGCAACCCGGCCCATGCGCGCCGATCGCCGCCGCGCCGGTGGGCACCAGCCGCGGTGGCCGGTTGAGCAGCAGCTCGCGGGGCACCGCGCCCCAGCGCTCGACGAAGGCCTGCAGGTCGCAGAGCTGACCCAGGGTGGTGCCGCCGACCAGCGAGTGGGCCGCCGCCGGCATGCGCAGGAACACCACGACGTTGATCGCGACGAGCGCGAAAGTGACCCACGGCGTGCGCCGCAGCGGGTTGGTGTCGTGCACGGGTATCACGTCACCTGCATACCTCATCCCGGTGACGGCCATGTGTTCGCCGGCGCGGCGTGACGGGATCGGCACGCTGCCGGGACCGACGCCGACCGTGCTGAGGTCGAAGGACTCTCGAACGCCCACCCCGGCCGCGACATCGTGGACCCGGGAGGTGGGGAGGCATGCATGCCGGGCTACCCGACGGCGACACCGTGCGGGCCGCGATCGCCCTGGCCGTCCACGCACCCTCGATCCACAACTCGCAGCCGTGGCGATGGCAGGTCGCCGAGCGCGCGCTGCACCTGTTCGCCGACCCCGACCGCCACCTCGCCGCGACCGATCCCGGCGGCCGCGACCTGGTGCTGAGCTGCGGCGCGATGCTGCACCACGCCAGGGTGGCGTTCGCCGCCCTGGGCTGGGCCAGCACCGTGCGCCGGCTGCCCGACCCGGCCCGGCCGGAACACCTGGCCGCCGTGGAGTTCACCCGGCGGGACCCGGCCGAGGAGGACAGGGCGCTGTCCACCGCGATCGGCCGGCGCCGCACCGACCGGCGGAGGTTCAGTTCCTGGCCGGTGCCCCCGGTGCTGCTCGCCCAGCTCGCCGAGCGGGCCGCCGAGCAGGGCACCACCCTGGTCGCGGTGACCGACCCGGCGCAGCGCCGCCGGCTCGCCGCGGCGATCGACGAGGCGGCGATCCGGCAGCACGCCGACCCCGTCTACGCGGCCGAGTTGGCGGCGTGGAGCGGCCGCGGCCGTGGCGCGGTGGAGGGCGTCCCCGCCGCGAACGTGCCCCTCCAGCACGGCCGGCGCCAGGGCGTGGCAGCGCCGCTGGGCCCCGGCTACGGCGACATCACGATGCGCACCTACGAAGCGGGCGAGCTGGCGCCGACCCCGGAGACCGGCGAGCCGGACGCCGCCGAGCTGCTGGTGCTCGCCACCACCTCGGACGACACGGTGGCCCGGTTGCGTGCCGGGGAGGCGCTCAGCGCGGTGCTGCTGGCCGCCACCGACTTCGGGTTGGCCACCTGCCCGCTGAGCCAGCCGCTGGAGATCGGCACCACCCGGGCCGCCCTGCACGACCACGTGCTCGGCGGCCGGGCCGCGCCGCAGATCGTGCTCCGGGTCGGCTGGGCGCCGCCGTCCAGCCCGCCCATCCCGGCCAGCGGTCGCCGGCCCGTCGACGACGTGCTGGACCGCATCCCGCGGCCACGCTGACCGCACCGCCCCGGCCGGCTCACCGCGACCTCACGCCGTGGGCAGCACGCGGAGCGCCTGGCGCAGTGCGGTGCGCGGGGAACCGGTGGTGTCCACCGTCCACGCCTGCGGCCAGTCGTCGGCGTCGACCGCCATCGCCGCCGCCACGCCGGGACCGGCGTCCGAGACCCCGCCGCGGCGGGAGCGCAGCCGGCGGACCGTGACCTCGGCTGGTGCCGTGCAGCGCAGCGGCACGAGCGCGCTGGAGGTGCGCTCGGCCGCCTCGGCGGCCAGCCGGCGGTGCCGCTCGCTGGTCCACGAGGCGTCCACCACCACCGACTCGCCCCGGGCCAGCAGGGCCGCCGCCCGGACCAGCAGCTCCCGGTAGGTGCGGTCGGTGTGCTCCGGCGCGTAGATGCCGTGCCGGTAGTCGTCCGCCGCGCTGGTGATGGGGGAGATGCCGGCCAGCTCCTTGCGCAGCCGGTCGCTGGACAGCAGAACCATGCCGAGCCGGTCGGCGAGCTGGCCGGCGAGCGTGGACTTCCCGGTCCCCGGCAGCCCACCGACGAGGACCAGGCGCACCTCACCGGCCCGCAGGTGGCGCAGGGCCAGTTCGGCGTGCGCGGTGGCCCCGGCCGCGGCCGACGCCTCGCCCTGCTCACACCGCACCCAGCCCACCTTGGCCCGGACGAACGCCCGGTAGGCCAGGTAGTGGTGGCGCAGCGACGGCGGCGCCGGATCGGCGGCGAACTCCGCGTACCAGTCCAGCAGGCGGGCGCCCAGGTCCGCGGCGCCCAGCCGCTCCAGATCCATGGCCAGGAACGCGATATCGTCCAAGCCGTCCAGCCAGCGCAGCTTGTCGTCGAACTCCAGGCAGTCCAGCACCCTCGGCCCGTCGGCCAGGCAGAAGATGTCGTCGGCGAGCAGGTCACCGTGCCCGTCCACGATCCGCCCGTCCGCCACGCGGGCGTCGAACAGCGCTTCCCGGCCGTCCAGGAACCCGAAGGCGCACCGCTGGATCTCGGCGACCAGCGCCTCGTCCCGCCGCGCCAGGCGTAGCCCGCGGACCTGGTCGAAGCTGGCCCGCCAGCGGGCGCGGAGCGCGTCCCGGCCGCCCTGCGCGGAGATCTCCGGACCGCGCTCCGCACCGGCGTGGAACACGGCGATCATCCGGGCGATCCGGCGCAGCACGTCCGCCACCGGCTCGCCCGCGGCGACCAGCGCGGACAGCCGCCGATCGTCGGGCATGCGGCGCATCACCACCAGGTGGTCGCACGGCGCGCCGCCCGGGCCGGACACGTCCGCGACGCCGAGGTAGACATCGGGGGCCAGCCGCCGGTTCAGCTCGACCTCCCGGCGGCAGGCGGAAAGCCGCTTTTCCCGCGTGGAGAAGTCGAGAAACCCGACGTCCACCGGCTTCTTCAGCTTGTAGGCGTGCGCACCGAGCAGCAGCACCACCGCGACGTGTGTCTCGCGCACCGCGGCGAACGGCTCGTGCCGGCCACCCATGCCCATGTCAGTTCCCGTCCGGACGTCGACCCCGGCGCACGGTTCCGCCCGCCCGGATCAGCGTCCCTGGATGGGGATGCGCCGGCTGGCCTGGCCGATCTCCGCCAGGGGTACGGTCACGGTGAGGATGCCGTTGCCGTAGCCGGCGCTGATCTCGTCCTCCTTGGCTCCCACCGGCAGCGGGATGCTGCGGGTGAACGAGCCGTAGCGGAACTCGCAGTGCCGCCTGTCCCGCTCCTCCTCGCGGCGCTCGGCGCGGATGGTCAGCACGTGCTCCTCGACGGTGATCTCCACATCCCGCTCCGGGTCGATCCCGGGAATCTCGGCGCGGACCACGTAGCGGTCCTTCTCGGTGTAGTCCTCGATCCGCATGCCGTACGCGCCCGGCGTGGTCCCACCCCACCAGGACGGCAGCGCCGGGAACGACTCGAACCAGTCGGCGAGATCCGGCAGCAGCGAGCGCGTGCGGCGGTGGGCTGGCAGCGTCATGGTCGTCTCCGTTCCGGTGAGCGTGCCCGCAACGGTTCTCATGGCACTCCTGCTCCGGCCGGCCCGGGCAGAGTCGCCGGCTCCCCGGCGCGCGGGACTTTCGGCCCGGCCACGCGGGCGGTCCTGCCCGGTCGTCCATAGTGGACGAACGCGGAAGGCTGAGGCGTGCGGACTGGCTCAGCGAGCCGGATAGTGACAGCCCGGCCCGCCACCGGCACCCGGCGGCGGACCGGGACCGGCCGCCTCAGTGCTTGTTCCTGAACTCGCCCTGGCGCGTTCCCATACTCGTCATCGCAGGGTCTGTCCGGTTCCGGAACAGGCTGTCAGTCGTAGACGATGACGCCGCGGATGTTCTTGCCGTCGCGGAGGTCCTGGTAGCCCTCGTTGACCTGGTCCAGCGTGTACCGGCGGGTGACCAACTCGTCCAGCTTGAGCTGGCCGGCGTCGTAGAGCCGGAGCAGCTTGACGATGTCGTACTGCGGGTTGGCGGAGCCGAACAGGGTGCCCTTGATGGTCTTCTCGAACAGGGTGAGGATGCCGCCGGAGACGTGCACGGTCAGCTTCTCCGGGTTGGCCAGGCCGGTGATCACCACGGTGCCGCCCTTGCCGACCACGTTGAACGCGTCGGTGACCACCTGCTCCTCCACCGTGCCGACGGTGACCAGCGCCTGGTCGGCCATCTGGCCCCAGGTCAGCTCGCTGACCTTGGCGGCGGCCTCCTCGGCGGTGGCGAACGCGTGCGTGGCGCCGAACTTCATCGCGGTGTCCCGCTTGAACTGCACGGGGTCGACCACCACGACGTACTTGGCGCCGGCGTGCGCGGCGCCCTGCACCGCGTTGATGCCGACGCCGCCGATGCCGTAGATGACCGTGGTGTCGCCGGCCCGCACGCCGCCGGCGTAGTTGGCCGTCGCCCACCCGGTGGGCACGCCGCAGCCGACCAGCACCGCGGTCTCCAGCGGCAGCCAGTCGTCCACCTTGACCACGGAGTGCTGGGAGATCGTGGCCCGCTCGGAGAACGTGCCGAGCATGCACATGGCGCCGACGTCGGTGCCGTTCGCGTGGAACCGGAAGCTGCCGTCCGGCATGTAGCCCTCGGCGATCGTGGCGCCCATGTCGCAGAGGTTCTGCCGGCCGGTCGCGCAGTAGCGGCAGGTACCGCAGTTCGGGATGAAGCTGCACACCACGTGGTCACCGGGTTTGACCTTGGTGACGCCGGGCCCGACCTCCTCGATGATGCCCGCGCCCTCGTGGCCGCCGATGATCGGGAACCGCGGCACGATGTCGCCGTCTATGAG
The DNA here is from genome assembly GCF_005405885.1 of Gandjariella thermophila. GTDB lineage: Bacteria > Actinomycetota > Actinomycetes > Mycobacteriales > Pseudonocardiaceae > Gandjariella > Gandjariella thermophila. The sequence goes on along the minus strand of NZ_BJFL01000004.1, from coordinate 288,811 downwards.
GTGCAGGTCGGAGTGGCACAGCCCGGCCGCCGAGTACTTGATCAGAACCTCGCCATCGCGCGGACCGTCGAGATCCAGCTCCATGATCTCGAAGGGTTTGCGCACGTCGTGGAGTACCGCTGCCCTGGTCTTCATCACGTCCTCCTCGCGCCCTTGCGGAAGGGAACCGGTTGTGGCGCCCTCGCATGCGACCAAGGGGCGGCGTGTGGGACAAGGGCCGGTGACCATATCTCGCGGAAATCGCCGATCCGCCACTGGAGTGGCGGATCCGCGGCCACGGCGGGTGATCGCCGTCAGGACCCGCGGACCCGGAAGGCGAGCCGGAAGGTGCCGATGCGCACCTCGTCGCCGTCGGCGAGTTCGGTCGGGTCCTCCACCGGACGCTGATTGACGTAGGTGCCGTTGAGCGAACCGGCGTCGTCGATGGTGTAGCGCCGCCCGTCGTGGTGTAGCTCGGCGTGGTTGCGGGAGACGGTGATGTCGTCCAGCACGATGTCGCAGTCCCGGTGCCGACCGATGGAGACACCCGCCTCGGTGATGGGGAAGCGGGTGCCCGCATCCTTGCCGCGCACGATGATCAGCTGTGCGGGCACGGCGAGATCGTCCATGTCCGGCAGGGACCGGCTCGGGACCGCGCCGTCGGCGGCGTCCTGCTTGGACGGGCGGGTGCGCTCCTGGGCGGGATGGTCGATCCGTCCGGTGACCGGGTGCTCCGGGTCCGGGTCGACGGTCCGCGGTGGGTTCATGGTGGCGTCCCGGAGGATGGGGCCGGTCGTCCCGGAACGGCCGGCCACGCCTGCTCTCTGTCGGCCAGGGTAGGCGCATTTCCGCAGGACGGCGGGCCGTTCCGGTCCGACGCCGCGGAACGGTCCCGGGCCGTACCCGGTCGGCCACCCAGCGTCGGCGCCCGGCTGGCGCACGTGGATCACCGGGACCGGCCCGCCCATCTGGCTCGTGGTGGACGGCCGCTCCGCGATTCCCGGGCACGGCAAGATCGTCTCGACCCGCCTGCTCACCCCGTACGCGTCCGGTGTCCTGCTGGACCGGCGGTTCAGGGTTCCTCGCCGGCCGCGCGGTGTGGCGCGGCTGCGTCGGTGCCCCGGACCCGGAGCGGGCCCTGCGCGAGGACGCTGTCCCGCGCCTGCGCCGCCTGGTCGACGTCGTCGACCGGGTGGTCGGCGCGGCGGGCCCGCCAGGGTAGGTCCGCCACGAGTCGGGTAACCGGCCTGTGCTATGCCTGCCGGCACACCCTGAAACCAGACGGGAGTCGCCATGCAGCCGCCGTGCCGGACCGCGTTGATCACCGGGTGCAGCAGCGGGATCGGCCACGCGCTGGCCGAGCAACTGGCCGCGCGGGGTCTCACGGTGTACGCCACGGCCCGCGACCCGGAGACGCTGGCCGACCTCGCCGCCCGGGGCATCCGCACCGACCGGCTGGACGTCACCGACCCGGACAGTGTGGCGGCCGTGCGGGACCGGCTGCGTGCCGCGGGTGAGCGGGTCGAGCTGCTGGTCAACAACGCCGGCTACGGGCTCATGGGACCGGCCGTCGACATCGACCCGGCGGAGCTGCGCCACCAGTTCGAGGTCAACGTGTTCGGGCTGCTGCGCACCACCCAGGCGTTCGCGCCGGACATGGCCGACGCCGGCGGCGGCCGGGTGGTCAACGTCAGCAGCATCTCCGCGGTGGTTCCCACCCCGTTCGCCGGCGCCTACTGCGCCAGCAAGGCCGCGGTCAGCGCGCTGTCCGACGCGCTGCGGATGGAGCTGGCCCCGTTCGGCGTCCAGGTGATCACCCTGGAGCCGGGCGGGGTGCGGTCCCGGTTCGGGGACACCGCCCGCGACCGGCTCGCCCTGCGGGACGGCTCCCGGTACGCGTCCATCACCGAGGCGATCGAGCGGCGGGCGTCGGCATCGCAGGAAGGTGCCACGCCCACCGGCGAGTTCGCCCGCGCGGCCGCCGAGGCGATGCTGCGCCCCCGGCCGCGCGCGGTGGTCCGGCTGGGCGCGCACAGCCGGCAACTGCCATTGCTGAAGCGGCTGCTGCCAAACCGGGTGCTGGACGCGGTGATGGCCCGCCGGTTCGGCCTGCACCAGCTGAACCCCCGGTAGTCCGGGGCCGGTCAGAACCGCCGGAGGTGGGGCCGGGCGATCGGGGGCCGCAGTGCGCCCGGCGGCCGGGCGTCGGGCCCGGCGGGCTGGCCCAGCACCGTGCGACCGTGCGCGGCCGGCGGGACGGCGCTCGGCGGGACGGCCGGCGGGGTCGGGGTGACACCGGGCAGGCCGAGTTGCTGCGCGAGCCACGGCAGCGCGTCGGCGAACGCGGCCGAGCCGAGCTGCCAGTCGTGCTTGCCCGGCCGCTGCTGCTCGTGGGTGAGGATGCCGACCCGGGCGGCGGCCGCGGCGAGCTGGTTGGCCTGCCGGATGTGCGACGCCTCGGCGTCGCCCTGCTCGAACCAGCCGGACACGTTCCGGTAGGGGCCGTGCGCGCGCATTACGGTGAGCGGGTCGTTGGCCGCCCATGCGGCCGCGTTCCCGCCGTAGAGCTTGGCGATGGTGCTGGCCCGGTCCCCGATGTTCGGGCCGAGATCGCCGGAGATGTCCTCGAAGTGGTCGAACACCTCGGGGTGCGTGACGGCCAGCGTGATCGCGCAGGTGCCGCCCATCGACCAGCCCACCACGCCCCAGTTCCTCGGGTCCGGGGAGGCCCCGAAGGTGGCCGCGACGAACGGCGGAATGTCCTTGGTCAGGTGGTCCTGGGCGGGCCCGGCGAGGCCGTTGACGCACTCGGTGTCCACCCGGAACCCGCCGGTCGCGTCGACGAACACCAGGATGGGCGCCCACCCGCCGTGCTGGGCGGCGAACACGTCCGCGGTCTGCACCGCGTTTCCCGCCCGCACCCAGTTGGTCGGCTCGGCGTACTCGCCGCCGATCATCTCCAGCACCGGCAACTTCGGCCGCTTCACCGCGTTGAACCACACCGGCGGCAGGTACACCAGCTCCTGCCGGTGCCGGAAATGGCTGGCCGTGTCTGGAATGTCCACTGTGACCAGCCGGCCGGCGCGGACGCCGCCACCCACCGCGGGCAGTTGCGCGACGTTGACCTGCCCCGGCAGCGGCTGGCCGCGCAGGTCGGCCAGGGCGTCGCCGACGGTGGGGTAGTAGCCGACGAACTCGTTCAGCCGCACTCCGGCGGCCAGCGCGGTCAGCACCACGGCGAGCGCCGCGACCGTGCGGCGCCACCAGCGCGCGCCGCGCCAGCCGAGCGCGGCCACCCCGGCCGCGCACAGGCAGGCCCCGACCCAGATCCAGAACGACGCCGGTAACGGCTCGCGCACCGTGGTCTGCACGGCGAGCATCGCGGCCCCGGTGCCCGCGGCGCCCACGGCGAGCACCAGCGGCACCAGCCGCATCCGCCAGGTGCGGTTGCGCCAGCCCGTGCCGGCGAGGAGTACGGCGGCCGCGGCGGCCTGCACGGCCCACGGCAGCCACCCATGCAACAGGGACACGTTGCCAGTGTGCCCGTGATCGTCACCATCGCGCCGCCCGCCCCGCCCGGGCCCGGGCATGGGAAAACGGCAGGTAGCTTGATGGGGTGACCACGGCAGGGGCGGCGGGCCGGGCGCGGATGCTGGTGACCGGCGGCTGCGGGTTCATCGGCCGCGCGGTGGTGGCCGCCTTCCGGCGGCGGGACATGCTCGTCACGGTCGCCGACCGCCGACCGTTTCCCGCCACCGATCCCGGGGTGATCAGCGTGGTCGGCGACCTCACCGAGGCGGCGGTGCGCGACGCGGCACTGCTGCCCGGCACCGCCGGCGTGGTGCACCTGGCGGCGGTGACCTCGGTGCTGCGCTCGGTGGCCGACCCGGCGCGCACCTACGCGGAGAACGTCGCGGTCACCCAGGACCTGCTGGAACTGGCCCGGCAGCGTGGCGCGCACCGCTTCCTGCTCGCCTCCACCAACGCGGTCACCGGCGACGTGGGCACCGCGACGATCACCGAGGACGCCCCGCTGCGGCCGCTCACGCCGTACGGCGCCACCAAGGCGGCCTGCGAGATGCTGCTCTCCGGCTACGCGCACGCCTACCAGATGGCCACCTGCGCGCTGCGGTTCACCAACGTCTACGGGCCGGGCATGGCGGAGAAGGACAGCTTCGTGCCCCGGCTGATGCGGGCCGCCCTGGCCGGCGAGGGCGTGCAGGTGTACGGGGACGGCACCCAGCGGCGGGACCTGGTGCACGTGACCGACGTGGCCCGCGCCGTGCTGCTGGCCGTCGAGCGGGAGTACACCGGGACGGCGATCATCGGCGCCGGCCGGTCGGTGTCCGTGCTGGAACTGGTCGACGCCGCTCGGGCGGCAACCGGCTGCCCGCTGCCCGTCGAGCACGTGCCCGCCAAGCGCGGCGAGATGCCGGCGGTGGTGGTGGACATCTCCCGGGCGCGCGCCGCGCTCGGCTACCACCCCACGATGGCGCTCGCCGAGGGGCTGACCACGGTGTGGCAGGACTTCCGCGCCGGAACCCCGGCCGCGGCGCCGGGACCGGCCCGGTGACCGTCGAGGAGCGGGCGCTCCCGTCGCCGGTCGCCGAGCGCGCCCGCCGGTCCGCGTGGTTCGCCCGGCACCGGGTGTTCCTCATCCTGCTCGGGTTCGGGCTGGTGCTGCGCGTGCTGGTGTGGCTGGCCTACCAGCCGGCGCTGCTGTACGTGGACTCCTTCCACTACCTGGCGAACGTGGGGCCGCTGCGGCCCGACCAACTCGACCCGATCGGCTACGACCTGCTGGTGCTGCGCCCGCTGCTCGCCGGCGGGCTGCGCCTGGTCGCCGCCGTACAGCACCTCGCGGGACTGGGCATGGCGGCCGCGCTGTACGCGCTCGGGCTGCGCCACGGCGCGCGGCACTGGCTGGCCGCGCTGGGCGCCGCGCCCATCCTGCTGGACGGCTACCAGTTGCAGATCGAGCAGAACATCCTCTCCGACACGGCCTTCGAGGCGCTGCTGGTGGCCGTGCTGTGGCTGGCCGCCGGCCGCGGCGCGCCCCGCTGGCCGAGGGCGGGCGCGGCCGGGCTGGCGCTGGCCGTCGCCGTGCTGGTCCGGCTGGTCGGCATCACGCTGATCGTGCCGCTGCTCGGGTACCTGCTGGTGGCCGGCGGCGCCCGGCGGGACCGGGCGGCGCGGCGGCGGGCGTGGAGCTCCGCCGCGGCCGCGCTGGCCTGCTTCGCCGCGGTGCTCGGCGGGTACGCCGCCTACTTCCAGGCGCAGACCGGCCGGTGGGGGCTCTCCCCGTCGTCCGGCAACGTGCTGTACGGGCGCACCGCGCAGGTCGCCGACTGCTCGCGCCTCCGGCTGGACCCGGTCACCGCGCAGATGTGCCCCGGCCTGCCGCTCGGCCGGCGTCCCGGCGTCGACGTGTACGCGCACCGCGACGGCGATCCGAGCTGGCCCGCCTACCTGCCGCCCGGTACGACCGTGACCGACCTGCAGCACGCGTTCGCCGTCGCGGTGCTGCGCGCCCAGCCGCTGGACGTGCTCGGCGGGGTGCTGACGGACTTCGCCAAAGGCTTCGCGCCGACGCGGACCACCGCGCCCGGAGACGTGCCGGTGGAGCGCTGGCAGTTCCAGACGGATTACCCGCGCTACCTGGACGACGCCACCACCCGGGCCGCCACGCTCGCCCACGACGGGACCCCGCCCGAGGTGAACCGCCCGCTGGCCACCTTCCTGCGTGGCTACCAGCGCGGCGCCGGCTACACCCCGGGGCCGCTGCTCGCCGCGGCCGCCCTGCTCGGCCTGGCCGGCGGGTTGGCGCCCGGCCGGGCCCGCCGCAGCGGCATCCGCTCGGCCACCCTGCTGGTCACCGCCTGCGGGCTGGGAGTACTGCTCACCGCGGCCGCGTTCGAGTTCTCCTGGCGCTACCAGCTTCCCGGGCTGGCCCTGCTGCCGCTGGCCGGCGTGCTCGGCGCCACCGCCCTGGGTGGCCCGCTCCGCCGGCCCGCACCGCCCCGGCCCCGCGCCCGCCTCGCCGACTTCCCCGACCCGACCGACCTGGCCGCGCTGCGCGACTTCGCCGACCGGTACGGCGAGCCGCGGTTCGCCCCGGTGCTGGTGGTCGTCGCCGCCTACAACGAGGCGGTCGGGCTGGGCGCGGTGCTGGACGCGATGCCCACCCACTGCCTGGGCCTGTCGGTGGACGTGCTGGTCGTGGTGGACGGCGCGACCGACGGCACCGCCGAGGTGGCGCTGGCGCACGGCGCCTACACCTGCGTCGCGCCGCGCAACCGGGGCCAGGGCGCCGCGCTGCGCCTCGGCTACCGGCTGGCCGAGCGGGGCGGCGCCCGCTACGTGGTGACCACCGACGCGGACGGCCAGTACGACAACGCGGAGATGCCCCGGCTGGTGCGGCCGCTGGTGGACGGGGACGCCGACTTCGTCACCGGATCGCGGCGGCTGGGCCGGGAGGGCGCCACCAGCCGGGTGCGGTGGCTCGGCGTGCGGGTGTTCGCCGTGCTGGCCAGCGTGCTCACCGCGCGCCGGATCACCGACACCTCGTTCGGCTTCCGCGCCATGCGCTCCGACCTGGCCGCCGCCACGGTGCTGCGGGAACCCCAGTACCAGTCCGCGGAACTGCTGCTCGGCGTGCTCGCCGGCGGCGGCAGGGTGCTGGAGGTTCCCGCCACGATGCGGCCCCGCCGCGCGGGCCGCAGCAAAAAGGGCGGCAACCTGCGCTACGGCGCCAACTACGCGCGGGTCATGCTGACCGCGTGGGCGCGGGGCTGGTTGCCGCGCCGCCGGGTGCCGGCCCGCGCCGGAACACCAGCCGGTCCAGCACCGCGAACTTGACCACGAACATCACCGCGTAGCTGCTCTGGTAGGTCACGCCGAGCAGCACCGCGCGTACCGGGCGGGCGTGCACCAGCGGCTCCACGAGATGGCCCACCGCGATGGTCAGCGCCACCGCGACCAGGCCGTTGGCGACGATCACCGCGACATACGGCAGCAACTCACCGCGCACCGGCGGCCGGCCCCGGCGGCGCCACGTCCAGTAGCGGTTGAGCAGGTAGTTCGGCACCGCGCCGGCCACGAAGGCAAGGACACCGGCCACGCCCGCGGTGGTCCGGCCCAGCCCGTACAGCCCGGCCAGGGTGAGTTGGCTGGCCAGGGTGGACAGCGCGGACGCCCCGGCGTACCGGGCGAAGCGCGGCACCAGCCGGTCGCCGCGGACCATGACGGCCACCCACCGCGCGATCCCAGACCCCCCGGCTTGCCGCGCCCGCCGTTCGCCGGCCTCGGTGCTGACCGCCATACCGCCATCCTGTCGTCCCGGCCGGTCGTCCCGACCAACGCGCCGGCGAATCTTCAGGGAATTTCCAGCCTCCGTCGACACGGCTCACAACTGGCGCGGGTTAGCTCCCACGGTGGTTGATCTTTTTCGGCCACGGGTCGCTTGCCGGGCCCGCTCGAACACGGCACATCGGTCGCTGTGCGGACCGGAAAGGGCGGGAATTGTGCGCGTTCTGATTCTCGGGGGAGACGGCTATCTCGGTTGGCCCACGGCGCTTCACCTGTCCGACGCCGGGCACGAGGTCGCGGTGCTGGACAACTTCGTGCGCCGCCAGTACGACCACGAACTCGGCGTGCGGAGCCTGGTGCCGATCGAGCCGCTCCGGGCCCGCCTCGACGCCTGGCACGAGGTCTCCGGCAAGCGGCTGACCAGCTACGTCGGTGATCTCCTCGACGCGGAGTTCGTGGCGGCGACGATCCGCGGGTTCCGGCCGGATGCCGTCGTGCACTTCGCGGAACAGCGCTCGGCGCCGTACTCGATGATCGACCGGAAACACGCGGTCTACACCCAGCACAACAATGTGATCGGCACCCTCAACCTGCTCTTCGCGATCGCCGAGGAGAATCCGGACACGCACCTGGTCAAGCTCGGCACGATGGGGGAGTACGGCACGCCGAACATCGACATCGAAGAGGGTTGGCTCGATATCACGCACAACAGGCGCACCGATCGCGTGCTCTATCCCAAAAAGCCCGGTTCGTTCTACCACCTGAGCAAGGTCCACGATTCGCACAACATCGAGTTCGCCTGCCGCGCGTGGGGACTGCGGGCCACCGACCTGAACCAGGGCGTGGTGTACGGCCAGCAAATCCCGCAGACCGCCCGCGATCCCCGACTGGCCACCCGGTTCGACTACGACGCGGTCTTCGGCACGGTGCTCAACCGGTTCGTCATCCAGGCCGTGCTCGGCGAGCCGCTCACCGTGTATGGCTCCGGCGGGCAGGTCCGGGGCCTGATCGACATCCGGGATACCGTGGAGTGCATCCGGCTCGCCGTCGAGCATCCGGCCGAGCCCGGTGAGTTCCGGGTGTTCAATCAGTTGACCGAGGCGATGTCGGTGCTGGAGATGGCCAAGGTGGTGGCCAACCAGTTCCCCGGGCCGATCGAGGTGGAGCACCTGGCCAACCCGAGGGTCGAGCAGGCGTCGCACTACTACAACGTCCGGCACACCGGGCTGGTGGAGCTGGGCCTGCGGCCGCACCTGCTCTCCGACACGCTGCTGGAGTCGCTGTTCCGCATCGCCAAGGAGCACCGGCACCGGGTCGACCGGGCCGCGCTGCGCCCGACCGTGCGGTGGCGGCGCACCAGCAGCCCGGTGCGGTCCTGACCCCGCGCCCCGGCTACGTGGTGACCGGCCGGTGCCGGAGGCGTTCGTGGCGCAACGCCTCGATCTCCTCCAGTACCAGCGGGGCGAGCCGGTGCCCGGTGGCCCAGCCCAGCAGCAGATCGGCCAGGTCGGGGTTGCGGGCCAGCACCGGGCCGTGCAGGTAGGTGCCGACCAGCCGGCCCTGCACCGCACCCTCGACGTCGTCGACGCCGTTGCCCACCCCAGTGACCACCCGGCCCAGCGGGCCGGCGGCGGGGCCCAACCGCGTGGCGCCGGCGTGGTTCTCGTACCCGGTGATCGCCCGGATGCCCAACCCGGGCGCGGGGTCGACGACGACCTCGCCCATCGCCCGCCGAGGCATCGGCCGGGTGACCGCGTCGAACAGGCCGGCCCCGGGATGCATCGTGCCGTCCGGGCCGGCGAACCCGGTGCCCAGGAGCTGGAAACCGGCGCACACTGCGAGCACGGTCGCGCCCCGGGCGACGGCCCGGGACAGCCCCGGGTCGGCCCGCAGCCGCCGCGCCGCGGTGAGCTGCCCGCCGCCCTCGGCGCCGCCCACCACGTAGACGTCGCAGTCGGAAGGCACCGGGGTGGCGCCGGTGACCTCGACGAGTTCGCAGCCGATGCCGCGCCAGCGCAGCCGCTGGACGAGGACCACCGCGTTGCCGCGGTCGCCGTAGCCGCCGACGAGTTGCGGCAGGACCAGGGCGATGCGCACCTGCGACGGCTGGTGGGCGGCGGGAGATACCGGCACGGTCGGCTCCAGACAGGTCATCGGGGAACAACTGCCGTCCCCAGAATTCCCGGCGTACCTGGGGAGAACCTGTACGTCCGGCGAGAGAACTCTAGGTACCTGCCGGCATCCCGGTGAAGCGCCGCTGGCCGGCCACCCCGGGGTGACCGGCCAGCGGCACAGGTGGCGGGAGCTATCCGGCCATCCGCATCTCCGGTGACCCCAGCCCCCAGGACTCGAGCAGCTCGCCGATGCGCCGCCGGGTGGGCTCGTCCACCGGGTGGCTCGGCGGGCGCACGGTCCGCCGGCACAGGCCGAGCTGAGCCAGCGCCTCCTTGACCACGCTGACGTTGTTCTCCGACTCGCCCTCCGCGCGAAGCTCCTCGAACGGGCGCGCCGACTCCCACACCCGCATGGCGGCCGGGTAGTCGCCGGCCCGCAGCGCGGCGAGCATCGACAGCGACAGCTCCGGGTGCACGTTGACCAGCCCCGAGGTGAAGCCGGTCGCGCCCACCGCCCAGTAGCCGGGCGCGGCCAGCTCAGCCAGGCCGGCGATCCACACGAAGCGCCCCAGCCCGGCGTCCCGGGCGACCGAGGCGAACCGCACCGGGTCCGGCACCGCGTACTTGACGCCGATCACGTTGGGTGCCAGCTCGCCCAGCCGGGCCAGGTGCGCCCCGCCGATCCGCGGGTTGCGCAGGTAGAGCAGGACACCCAGGTCGGGGACCGCGCCCGCGATCGCCCGGTGGTACTCCACCCAGTCGTCCTGGGAGGCGTAGGGGTGGACGGGCTGGTGCACCATGATCGCCTGCGCGCCCGCCCGCCGGGCGTGCCGGGCGGCGGCCACCGCCTCCGGCACCGACCCGCCGACGCCCGCCACGACCGTCGCCCCGGACCCGACGGTGCGCATGGTCAGTTCGACCACCCGCCGCGCCTCGTCGGTGCCGAGGGCGTAGAACTCGCCGGTGTTCCCGTTCGGCGTGACCACGTCGACCCCGGCGCCGACAATGCGTTCCATTACCCGCACGCATGCCGGCTCGTCCACCGCGCCGTCGCCGTCGAACGCGGTGACCGGGATGGCGACCACGCCCGCCAGTTTCTCCGCCAGCTTGTCCAGACTCATTCGGTGCCTTTCTCGTCGGAACCCGCCCCGCGACGCCGGGGTCGTCTCAGTGCCTGTTCCGCGAACGCGCGCCGCGATCGCGTCGCCGGGGCGGGACAGGGTCGTGGCAGTCCGGTTTGCCTGGCGAGGCGGCCCGCCCCCGCGATCGCGGGCTTCGCCCTGGCGCGTTCCCGTGCTCGTCATCGCAGGTCAGTCCACTTCCGGACAGCCGTCAGATCCCGGCGGGGGTGGCCGGTGCCGCGGAGGTGCGCAGGTGCGCGCGGGCCCGCAGGTCCAGCTCGATCTCCTCGAGGCTGCGGCCCTTGGTCTCCGGCACGAACCTGGCCACCAGCGCGAACAGCACCACGCCGATCGCCGCGAAGATCCACGCCGAGTAGGCGAGGCCGAGCGACTCAGCGTGATCGAGCCGCGACGACCGAGCAGGTCGCTCACCCGCCCGGCGATCGCGGCGCCGAGGCTGCGGCGCTTACGGTTCGCGAACGGGGTAGTGCATGACCACGGCCCCTCCGGTGGCGTAGTTGGGCACGTCCGCCTGCACCGCCCGGCCCTCCGGCGAGGCGAACGCCGCGGCCATCGCGTCGGCGTCGTCGAAGTCGCCCTCGAAGATCGCGAAGTAGGGCGAGTCGGCGCCGCCGAAGGCGGACACGTCGAAGCTGTACCGCATGGCCCGCAGTCCGGGCAGCTTGGCCACCAGCGGCAGGTGGGTGCGCTCGTAGTGCTCCTTGAACGCCTGGCGGTCCTCCGGTTCCGGGTACAGCACCACGACCTTGTGCATCGCCTACCCCTGCCTTCCGATCCGTTGCCTCGGTGCGGCGAGTATGGCGCACCGAAAGCCGGGTCGCACCGGGTTCACCGGTCGCCGCTCGCCGCGGCCAGCAGGGTGGCGGCCGCCGTCCTGGCGTGCGTAGCCGCATCCCGCCTGCCGGTGACCGCCGCGGTTGGTGATCGCGCCGTCGAGCAGCAGCAACTGGTCGGCCGGTGACCGCCGCCCGGGTTCATGCCCGGCGCGTTGGCCCGGGGCGCCGTGCGGGCTCGGCGGCGACCTGGGCGCGGGCGGCGATGTCCAGCGCGGCCAGGTAGCCGAAGGTCATCGCGGGCCCGATGGTCGCGCCGGCGCCGGCGTAGGTGTGGCCCATGACGGCGGCGCTGGCGTTGCCCGCCGCGTACAGGCCGGGGATGACGGTGCCGTCCTCGCGCAGCACCCGGGCGTGCGCGTCGGTGCGCAGGCCGCCCTTGGTGCCCAGGTCACCGGGCACGATCCGGACCGCGTGGAACGGAGCCTGCTCCAGCGGCGCCAGGCTCGGGTTGGGCAGCCGCGGGTCGCCGTAGTAGTGGTCGTAGGCGCTCTCGCCGCGGTGGAAGTCCTCGTCCCGGCCAGCGTGGGCGAAGCCGTTGAACCGCCGCACCGTCGCCCGTAGCTCGTCGCCGGGAACGTCGATGAGCCGGGCCAGGTCCTCGATGCTGCCGGCGCTGTACACCGCGCCCGCCTTGTACCAGCGGCCCGGGAAGCGCTGCCGCGGCGGCAGCCCGGCGAACGTGTACCGGTTGCGGTAGCGCTGGTCGGCGATCAGCCAGGCCGGGATGTGCGAGACGCCGGTCTCGTTGCCGGCGTACATCGCATGCACCGCGTCCACGTACGGCGCGGCCTCGTTGACGAACCGGCGGCCGGCGGCGTTGACCATGATGCAGCCCGGCAGCGTCCGCTCGGACAGGCAGAAGTACGGGCCGCCGGACAGCGGGATCGACGGCCCCCACCACGCGTCCTCCATCAGCGCCACCGCGGCACCCAACCGCTGGCCCGCCTCGATGCCGTCTCCGGTGTTCTCCGCCGCACCGACCGTCCACTCGGTACCGATCGGCTTGCGCTGGTACTGCTTGCGCATGCGCTCGTTGTGCTCGAACCCGCCGGAGGCGAGGATCACCCCGTGCCGGGCCCGCAGCAGCACCTCGGCGCCGTTGCGCAGCACCACCACGCCGGCCACCCGGCCGGCCTCGACGTGCAGGTCCACCAGCGGGGTGGCGAGCCACACCGGCACCCCGGCACGTTGCAGGCCGGCGCGCAGCCCGGCGGCCAGCGCCTGCCCGAGCGCGAGCAGTTGCCGGCGGCGGGCCAGCGAGACGATCCGGCGCAGCGACACCCGGGCCGCGGTGAGCATGCCCCGCGGGTGCCGGGCGATCAGGTTGAGCCACCTGTACTCGGCCGCGGTCACCGTCATGCCGCTCGGCGGGGCCACGTACGGGGGGTTGAGCTTGGCCAGTTCCGCGCCAAGCACCCGGCCGTCCAGCGGCACCGGCTCCACGGTGCGGCCCTCGGCGAGGCCGCCGGGCGCCTCGGGGTAGTAGTCCGAGTAGCCGCGCACCCAGGTGAACCGCAGCGGGGTGTGCGCGCATACGAAGGACAGCATCGCCGGGCCGGCCGAAAGCAGCGCCCGCCGGTGCTCCGCCGGTACCAGGTCGCCGACCAGGTGTTCCAGGTACCGGCTGGCCAGTTCCGGGCTGTCCGGGGCGCCGGCCCGCCGCAGCACCTCGTTGTTCGGCACCCAGAGACCGCCGCCGGAGCGTGCGGTGGAGCCGCCGAAGTGGGCCGCCTTCTCCACCACCACGGTGCGCAGGCCGGCGTCGGCCGCGGCCAGCGCGGCGGTCATGCCGGCGGCACCGCTGCCCACCACGACGACGTCGAACGTGGCGTCCCCGGCGCGGTCCTCGGGGAGTCCGGGCGCGTTCCCGGTCATGGCACCTCCTTGCCTCGACGGCTTGCGCCGATCATGGAAACTCCCGGGCTCGGTACGACTGAAACAGGTTATAGTTCAGTCGCCGTGAAATGCTACGGTTCCCATAGACAGTGTTCCCCCGGAACGGTTGGATAGCTTGAGGAACCTGTTACACGTCTTGGTGGAGGCGCCGGTGGGTGCGGGGTGCGACCGAGGGAGTTGCGGTGCTCAGCGCTGAGGAGCGGGCGACGGCCGCGGAGGCGCTGCGCACCGCCGAGCGGAACCGCACGCCCATCGAGCCGCTGGTGACGAAGTTCCCGGCGATGGACGTGGTGGACGCCTACGAGATCCAACTGGTCAACATCCGGCGCCGGGTGGCCGGCGGCGCCCGGGTGGTCGGCCACAAGGTCGGGCTGTCGTCGAAGGCCATGCAGCAGATGATGGGCGTGGACGAGCCCGACTACGGCCACCTGCTCGCCGACATGGAACTGTCCGAGGACACCCCCGTCCCGGTCGACCGGTTCTGCTACCCGCGCGTCGAGGTGGAGGTCGCCTTCGTGCTCGGCCGCGACCTGCCCGGCGACGGCTGCACCGAGGACGACGTGCTGGCCGCCACCGGGGCGCTGGCTCCCGCGATCGAGCTGATCGACAGCCGGATCCGGGACTGGCGGATCAGCCTGCCGGACACCGTCGCGGACAACGCCTCGTCCGCCGCGTTCGTCCTGGGCCGGGGCCGGGTACCACCGTCCGATGTGGACGTCTGCGGCATCGACGCGGTGCTGTGGCGGGGTGCCGAGCGGGTCGCCGAGGGACGTTCGGACGCGGTGCTGGGCAACCCGGTGACCGCGGTCGCCTGGCTGGCCCGCAAGGTCGCCGGGTTCGGCGTCCGGCTCGAAGCCGGGAACGTGGTGCTGCCCGGATCCTGCACCAGGGCCATCGACGTGCGGCCGGGTGACGCCTTCCGCGCCGAGTTCGCCGGCCTCGGCGCGGTGTCGCTGACCTTCGATCGGGGAGAGACATGAGTAAGCGGGTATCGGCGGCGATCGTCGGGTCGGGAAACATCGGCACCGACCTGCTGTACAAGCTGCTGCGCTCGGAGTTCGTCGAGCCGAGGTGGATGGTCGGCATCGACCCGGCCAGCGAGGGGCTGGCCCGCGCCGCCAAGCTCGGGTTGGAAACCACCGCGGACGGCGTGGACTGGTTGCTTGCCCGGGACGATCGGCCGGACCTGGTGTTCGAGGCCACCTCGGCTTCCGTGCACCGGGCCAACGCGCCGTGCTACGCCGAGGCCGGCATCCGGGCGGTGGACCTGACCCCGGCGGCCGTCGGCCCGTACGTGGTGCCCCCGGTCAACCTCGGCGAGCACCTGGACGCGCCCAACGTCAACCTGATCACCTGCGGCGGGCAGGCCACCATCCCGATGGTGCACGCCGTCTCCCGGGTGGTGCCGGTGCCGTACGCGGAGATCGTCGCCTCGGTGGCCTCGGTGTCCGCCGGGCCGGGCACCCGGGCGAACATCGACGAGTTCACCAAGACCACCGGCCGGGGTATCGAGGTGATCGGCGGCGCCGAGCACGGCAAGGCGATCATCATCCTGAACCCGGCCGAACCGCCGATGATCATGCGGGACACCATCTTCTGCGCCGTCCCCGCCGACGCCGACACGGACGCGGTGGCCGACTCGGTCCACCGGATGGTCGCCGACATCGCCGGCTACGTGCCCGGCTACCGGCTACTGGCCGACCCGCAGTTCGACCCGCCGTCGGAGACCAGCGGCGGGCTCGCCCGGGTCTCGATCTTCGTGGAGGTTGAGGGCGCCGGCGACTTCCTCCCGCCGTACTCGGGAAACCTGGACATCATGACCGCCGCCGCGACCAAGGTGGGCGAGGAGATCGCCCGGACCCTGGCCACCGCCACCGCCACGGTGTGACGCCGCGAGGAGATGCCATGCTGCCGAAGACGTTCTCCGACACGCTGGACATCCGGATCACCGACACCTCGCTGCGGGACGGCTCGCACCACAAGCGGCACCAGTTCACCGCGGACGAGGTGCGTGCGATCGTGGCCGCGCTGGACGGTGCCGGGGTGCCGGTGATCGAGGTGACCCACGGCGACGGGCTGGGCGGCTCGTCGTTCAACTACGGCTTCAGCCGCACCCCCGAGCAGGAGCTCATCACCATCGCCGCGGAGACCGCCAGGCAGGCGAAGATCGCGGTGCTGATGCTGCCCGGCGTCGGGGTCAAGGAGGACATCGCCATCGCCCGGGACAACGGCGCCTCGGTGTGCCGGATCGCCACCCACTGCACCGAGGCCGACGTCGCGGTGCAGCACTTCGGGCTGGCCAGGGACCTCGGCCTGGAGACCGTCGGGTTCCTGATGATGGCGCACTCCCAGCCGCCGGAGGTGCTGGCCAAGCAGGCCCGGATCATGGTGGACGCCGGCTGCCAGTGCGTGTACGTGGTCGACTCGGCGGGCGCGCTGGTGCTGGAGCAGGTGGGCGAGCGGGTCGAGGCGATCGCCGCGGAACTCGGCGACGACGCGCAGATCGGCTTCCACGGGCACGAGAACCTCGACGTGGCGGTGGCCAACTCGATCATCGCGGCCCGGGCCGGCGCGGTGCAGATCGACGGCAGCACCCGCCGGTTCGGTGCCGGCGCGGGCAACA
Source organism: Gandjariella thermophila (assembly GCF_005405885.1). Classification (GTDB taxonomy): domain Bacteria; phylum Actinomycetota; class Actinomycetes; order Mycobacteriales; family Pseudonocardiaceae; genus Gandjariella; species Gandjariella thermophila. The sequence goes on along the minus strand of NZ_BJFL01000004.1, from coordinate 272,913 downwards.
CCCCGGTCGAGGCGCTGGTCGGGGTGTGCGACAAGCTCGGCATCCGCACCGGAGTGGACTTCTTCCGGATCGTCGACGCGGCCGAGGACGTGGTCCGCCCGGCCATGCCCGAGGAGTGCCGGCTGGACCGGCTGGCGCTGATGATGGGCTACGCCGGGGTGTACTCCAGCTTCCTCAAGCACGCCTACCACCAGGCCGAACGCTACGGCGTGTCCGGCGCGGAGATCCTCATCCGGGCCGGGGCGCGCAAGCTGGTCGGCGGCCAGGAGGACCAGCTCATCGACATCGCGCTGGAACTGCGGCGGGAAGCCGCCGCGAGTGCCTGAGGGAACCCCGATGGAGCAGCAGTGGGACGACGCGGCCGACGTGGTCGTGATCGGCTTCGGCGGTGCCGGCGCCTGCGCGGCGATCGAGGCCGCCGAGCACGGCGCGAACGTGCTCGCGATCGACCGCTACGGCGGCGGCGGCGCCACCGCGATCAGCGGCGGCATCGTCTACGCCGGCGGCGGCACGCCCTACCAGGAACAGGCCGGGTTCGACGACACCGTCGACGCGATGCTCGACTACCTGCGGCTGGAGACCGGCGACGTGGTGTCCGAGGCGACGCTGCGCCGGTTCTGCGCGGACAGCGTGGCCAACCTGGCCTGGCTGGAGTCGCACGGCGTGCCGTTCGAGGCAAGCCTGTGCCCGTACAAGACGTCCTACCCGACCAACCGCCACTACCTCTACTACTCCGGCAACGAGCTGGCCCCGCCGTACGCGGACAAGGCGGCCCCGGCACCGCGCGGGCACCGGGTGCGCGGCCGGGGCACCTCGGGCAAGGTGCTGGCGGCAAGGCTGCTGGCCGCCGCGCGGCGGCGTGGTGTCCGGGTGTCCACCCAGACCGCGGCGACCGACCTGGTCACCGACGAGACCGGCCGGGTGGTCGGCGTCGCCTGCCGGCGTGTCCCACCCGGCGCGGCGCGCGCGATGCACCGGCTGCTGTCCCGGGCCAACCGCAAGCTGAACATCTACTTCCGGCCCGCCGGCAAGCTGCTGGACCGGCCGCTGCGCCGGATCGAGGACCGTTACGCGGTGCCGTACCGGGTGCGGGCGCGGCGCGGCGTGGTGCTCGCCGCGGGCGGGTTCGTGTTCAACCGCAGGATGCTCGCCGCGCACGCGCCCGCCTACCGCGCGGGTTCCGCACTCGGCACGATCGGCGACGACGGCACCGGCATCCGGCTCGGCCAGCGCGCGGGCGGCGGCACCGGGCAGATGCACCGGGTGTCCGCCTGGCGGTTCTACAACCCGCCGCTGGCACTGGTCGAGGGCGTGCTGGTGGACCGGGACGGGCGGCGGGTGTGCAACGAGATGCTCTACGGAGCTACCGTCGGCGACCGGATCGTCAACCACCACGGCGGCCACGCGTACCTGGTCGTGGACCAGCGCATCCTGCGCGAGGCCAGGCGGCAGCTACCCGAGCAGACGCTGTGGTTCCAGCGGTTGCAGGCCACGTACCTGTTCACCGTAGGCCACGTTAAGGCGGACAGCCTGGAGGAGCTGGCCCGGCGCGCCGGCATCGACGCCGGCGGCCTGCGCGCCACCCTGGACGCGTACAACGCCGCGGCCCGCGCGGGGGAGCGGGACGCGATGGGCAAGGACCCGGACCACGTGCACCCACTGGCGCGGCCGCCGTTCTACGCGTTCGACTGCTCGCTGCGCACCCGGCGCGGCTACCCCTGCCCGATGATCACCCTGGGCGGGCTCACCGTGGACGAGGAGTCCGGGGCGGTCACCCGGGAGGACGGCACCGTGGTCCCCGGGCTGTACGCGGCCGGCCGCAACGCCGTCGGGGTGTGTTCGGAGTCGTACGTGAGCGGACTGTCCATCGCGGACTGCGTGTTCTCCGGCCGCCGCGCCGGCCGCGCCGTGGCGACCGCCGCCGGCCGACCATCGGCGTGAGCCGTTCGGATGTACCGCGCCCGTCGAACGCCGGCTTGCCCGGCCGGCCGTGAGAGCGCTCCCATAGACGTCGATCCGAGACAACGACGTCGAAGGGGTCGAACCGTGATCACCCGCAGGAACTTCCTCGGCGCCTCCGCGGCCGCCCTGGTCACCACGCTGGGCCGGCCGTCGGCCGGATCCCCCGGCATACCGCTGGCCGCCGCGGACACCCCGGGCACGCTGACCGTGGCGCTGGCCAACGAAACCGGGTCGGACACCGTCTACGCCTACGTCACCGGCCAGGACCCGAGCAACGGCAACGCGTGGATGCTGCTGCGCGCGGACGGCCGCACCGTCTACCACCCGCCGTCGCCCCCCGCGCCGGGCGCGCCGCTGGACGTGGACTGCGCGATCGCGCTGGGCGGCACCGGCGGCCCGGCCCGCACGATCGCCGTTCCGCACCTGGTCGGCGGCCGGATCTGGTTCTCCGTGGGCAAGAAGCTCACCTTCCTGGTCAATCCCGGCCCGGCGATCGTGATGCCCTCGGCGACCAACCGCTCCGATCCGAACATCGACGTCAGTTGGGGCTTCTGCGAGCTGACCTACGACACCACACAGCTCTACGCCAACATCAGCTTCGTCGACCTCGTCTCGCTGCCGATCGCGCTCTCCCTGGAGACTCCGCAGGGCACCCAGGTGGTGCGCGGGCTGCCGCGGGGCGGCCTGGACACCGTGTGCGGCGCGTTGCGCGCCCAGGGCGGCGACTGGGCGAAGCTCGTCGTCAACGGCCCGGACGACCGGCCGCTGCGCGCGCTCAGCCCGAACCAGGCCATCGCCGCGGACGGCTCGCTGTTCGCCGGGTACCTGGACGGCTACATCGACGCGGTGTGGCAGCACTACGCCGGCACCGACCTGGTCATCGACACGCAGTCCGGCTGGGGCACGGTCACCGGCCGGGTGTCGAACGGCACGCTCACCTTCCCGGGGGTCGGCGGCTTCGCCAAGCCGTCCACGCCGGCGGTGTTCAGTTGCAGCCAGCCGCCGTTCACCACCGGCAACGACGAGATGGGCAACCTCAGCGCCCGGCTGGCCGCCGCGTTCAACCGCACCACGCTGCTGGTCAACGCAAGGCAGCCGACCGGGGAGAACCCGGCCACGTTCTACCGGGAGCCGGCGACCAACCACTACGCCCGGATCGTGCACGCCACGCTGCCCGACGGGCTGGGCTACGCCTTCCCGTACGACGACGTGCACCCCGACGGGGTGGACTTCGAGGGGAAGGTGCAGTCCGCCCAGCCCGGCACGCTCACCGTCACCGTGGGATCACCTCACTGATGCCTACCCGTCCTGGGTGCTGGCCGGCAGCCCGCGGATGGCGACCAGGATCGCCGACGCCTCGGCGGTGACCTCGCCGTCCGCGACGATCTCCCCGGTGGCGAAGACCCGGCGGCCCTCGCTACCGGTGAACCGCGCGCGGACGGTGAGCGGCACGCCGTAGGGGGTGCCGCGCCGGTAGTCCACGGTCAGCGACACGGTCATCGCGGGCAGCCCGGCGCACGCCACCGCCCGGCCCACAGCGTGGTCCAGCAGCGCGGCCACCCAGCCGCCGTGTACCCGGCCGGGCGGTCCCTCGTACGCGCCGCTGAGCACGGCGGTGGCGCGCATCTCGCCGTCCGCGGCCACCAGGCCGGTCATCGGTGGCGCGAGCGGGTTTCCCGGGCCCTCCACCGGGCTGTGCATGCTGACCTGGTAGCCGCCGTCGTGGGCGAGCAGCATCGGCCGGTCCCGCCGGGCGGTGCGCAGCAGCGCGGTGGCGCCGGCGATCCACTCGGCGGCGGTCAGCAGGTCGGCGGCGGGCGCGTCGGTGTGCACGATCTCCTCGACCAGTTCCCGGACCCGGGCGGCCAGTTCCCGCCGCTCCGCCGGCACCTCGGCGAGCACCGGCACCCGCCGCCGATCATCTTCCGTGGTACGCGCGCTCGCCGCCATGTCACCCGTTCCTTCCGCCCGCCGCCAGATGTAGAACACGTTCCACGGTTTCGATACCTTGTGTCAACGGCGTTCGCGCCGAGGGCACGAAACGGGTTCTACTCTTCGATCCCTTGCCGGTGAGTATTGATGGACTCTAGTCTGCTGCTGCTCGGCGCGCTGGCCGCGCAGGGGCTGGTCGACGTGGCCGACATCCAGGTCCGGGCCGCGCTGGCGGGCGGCGAGTTGGACGCCGAGCAACTGCGCGAGATCGGCCTGTTCCTCACCCACTACGTGGGGTGGCCGCTGGGCACGAAGCTGACCATGCGGATCGAGAAGATCCTCGGCGAGCAACCGCCCGCCGAGACGAACCAGGGGAGCGGCTGATGCGGCTGGGCGTCACCATCTTCGCCACCGACCGGACCATGTCACCGGTCGAGCTGGCCCGGGAGGCGGAGGACCGCGGCTTCGCCTCGCTGTTCCTGCCGGAACACACGCACATCCCGGTCAGCCGGGAGAGCCCGCCACCGACCGGGGTGGACGTGCTGCCCGAGGACTACGCGCGGACGCTGGACCCGCTCGTCGCGCTGTCCGCCGCCGCGGCCGTCACCAGCACCATCCGGCTCGGCACCGGGGTGTGCCTGCCGGCGCAGCGGGAGCCGATCGTTACCGCCAAGGCGATCGCCACCCTGGACCGCGTCTCCGGCGGCCGGTTCGTGCTCGGCATCGGGTTCGGCTGGAACCGCGAGGAGATGGCCGACCACGGCGTCGACCCGGCCACCCGCCGGGCGCGGGCGCGCGAGCACGTGCTGGCCATGCGCGCGCTGTGGCGCGAGGACGTGGCCGGCTACCGCGGCGAGTTCGTCCGCTTCGCGCCGAGCTGGTCCTGGCCCAAGCCGGCGCCCGGGCCACCGGTGCTGATCGGCGGTGCTCCGGGGGCGACGCTGTTCCGGCACGTCGCCGAGTACGCCGACGGGTGGCTGCCGATCGGCGGGTCCGGGGTGCGGGACGCGCTGCCCGCGCTGCACCGCGCCGCCGAGGCCGCCGGCCGGGACCCGGCCACGCTCACCGTGATCCCGTTCGGGGTGGAACCGACCCCGGCGAAACTGGACTACTACGCCGGACTCGGCCTGGGCGAGGTGGTGCTGCGGGTGCCGGCCGGGCCGCGCGACGAGGTGCTTCCCGTCCTCGATGCGTACACGGCGTACCTGCCGGAAGGGAGCCCGCGCCATGCCCGAGCGTGACGACTACTCCGGCGAGTTCGACCCGGACTTCCGGTACGAGGACCTGTCCAAGGCGGCGCTGGTGCGGCTGGTGCGCGAGTACGCGCTGATCGTGCACCTGCTGGACCGCTCGGTGTTCGCCGCGATCGGGCTGCGGTACGGCCAGCGGGCGGTGGAGGAGATCGCCGTCGACGAGTGGCGCGGCGCCAGCTCCGTCTACACGCAGCGGATCCGGAGGATCATGAGGGCGACGGCGTACCGGCGATCTTCAAGCAGTTGCAGCTCGACCCCGGCTTCCCGCAGCACTACATGGACGTCCGCCACGAGGTGGAGAGCGAGACCAGGGGTTACTTCTCGCTGGCCTCGTGCGGCGCGCTGCTGGACGTCGAACCGTACGGCGAGCGGGGCCGTGCGCGGCATGTGCTGCGGGACGGCACGCCGCACGTCCCGCCCACGGCGTCGGAGGGCCGGCCGCCGGAAAGCCAGCCGGCCGAAAGCCGGTCTCCGGAGGCGGCCGGTTAGTCCTCCCGCAGGCTCAGCGCCGCCTTGGGGCAGGACTGCACCGCCTGCCGCACCTTGTCGGCCGTCTGCGGGGTGGGGTCGGCGATGATGTTCAGGTTGTCCTCGTCGTCCACGTGGAACACCTCGGGCGCCACCGCCTCGCAGACACCGTTCGCCTCGCAGGCGTCGTAGTCGACCTCGATCTTCACCGCATGCCTCCGCACCTACTCGAACCGCGTGCCCGGTGCCGCACCGGCGCCACCGACGTTGGACGGTAACGCGCCGACGGCGCCGGCTACCAGATCTCGATCGGGGACTCGCCGCGCCGGTAGTGCCCGGGCTGGGCTTCACCCGAAGCGGCCTGCTCGATGCGCTGCCGCATCCCCGCGGAGAGCGCGCCAGCCCTGAGCATCTCCACGAACAGCGCGGCCGCGCTGCCCATGTCGAAGAAGTCCCGCTGCCAGCACCACCGCCAGTCACCGGCGTAGCGGAACCAGCTTCCGCCGATGCCGGCAACCTCGTACGGGGAGCCGTCCGGACGCGGTGGTCACACTATCGGACACGTGTCTAGACAGTAGTGTGGTGAGTTCCGGCCGACAAGATGTCCGGCCGGCAAGGCGCCCGCCTACGAGAACCTGTTTCGGTCCGAGGGGTCAGCCGTAGTCCACGCGCACCGCGTCGGTGACCGGGAGCGCCTGGCATGCGAGTACGTAGCCCTCGGCCAGGTCCTCGTCCTCCAGTACCTGGTTGCGCCGCATGCGCACCTCGCCTTCGGTCACCCGGCACGTGCATGCCCCGCAGCTTCCCTCGGTGCACGAGAACGGCGCGTCCAGCCCGTGCTCCCGCATCAGGTCCAGCAGCGGCTTGCCCTCCGGCCAGGGCAGGGTGTGCCGCTCGCCGTCCAGTTCGACCTCGACCGTCGCGGTCCGCCCACCCACCGCCGCGCCGTCAGCGCGGTCGGTGGCCGCCGGCCCGGCCGCGTCCGGCTCGCTGCCGGTGTCCGCATGCCCGTTCTCCGCGGCGCGAGTGGCCGCGGGCGTGGTGCCGGTGGTCGCGGTGCCGTCCGCGGGCCTGGCGCTCTCGAACGGGTTGCCGCCGAGCGAGGCGAACCGCTCCAGGTGGGTGCGCTCCCGGGGAACGCCCTCCTCGCGCAGCGCGGTGCGCACCGCGGACATGAACGGCTTGGGCCCGCAGATGAACGCCTCGTGGTCGGTGAACGGCCGCAGCAGCCCGCGCAGGCCCGCCACGGTGGGCAGCCCCTGCACGGACTCCAGCCAGTGCACCACCACCAGCCGGTCCGGGTGCGCCTCGGCCAGCCGGGACAGCTCGCCGGCGAAGATGACGGACCGCTCGTCCCGGTTCGCGTAGATCAGCACCACCCGGCCGCTTCCGGCGGTGAGCGAGGACTTGACGATCGACATGATCGGCGTGATACCGCTGCCCGCCGCGAAGAGCAACAGGTTCTCCTCCAGCGACCTCGGGGTGAACACGCCGGCCGGCTCCAGCACGTCCAGCTCGGTGCCCGCGGTGACGTTGTCGCAGATCCAGTTGGACGCGTAGCCGTCCGGCGTCCGCTTCACGGTCACCTGCAGCCGCGGGTCCACGTGCGGCGAGCTGGACAGCGAGTAGGCGCGCGCCACCGACCCGCAGCGCTCGCTGGGGATCCGCAGGGTCAGAAACTGCCCCGGCCGGTAGGGCAGCGGTTCGGTGCGGCCACGCGGCGGGTCGAAGACCAGCGAGTGTGCCTCGGCCGTCTCCGCGATGACCTCGGCCACCCGCAACCGGTGGAACACCACGTCGGTCATGTCGAACCGTCACCTCCGCGACGTCGGGCGCGCCGCCGTCCGGTACCCAATACTGAAACAGGTTATAGTTTTGCCCCGGTAACTGCTAGTGCGGGCCGGTACAGAAGCGAGAACACGTTTCATACTACCGGGATTGTCCGGGTCGAGCCGGCCGTCCGCGCCGAGACCCGGGACGGGACGGCGGCCACGGCGGCGTGGCGGACGCCGGCCCCGCGGGCGGCTATCGACAATAATGAGAACGTGTTCTAGTCTCAACCTCGCCGAGGGGAGCCGCGCGACGGCAACACGTTCCGCGCGGCCCGGGTCAGCAGAGCGACGACGGGAGCTTGCGATGAGCGGGCAGGACGCCCAGAAGGTGATCGACGGGGTGCGGGAGCTGCTCCCCGTCCTGCGTGACCGGGCGCAGGAGACCGAGGACGCCCGCAACGTCCCCGACGAGTCGATGAAGTCGCTGACCGAACTCGGCGTGTTCACGATGCTGCAGCCGCGCCGGTACGGCGGCATGGAGGCGAGCCCGGTGGACTTCTACACCGTGGTCAAGCTGGTGGCCAGCGTGTGCGGCTCGACCGGCTGGGTGACCTCGGTGCTCGGCATCCACCCGTGGCAGCTCGCCCTGTTCGACGCGCGGGCGCAGGAGGAGGTGTGGGGTGAGGACACCGACGTGCGGGTGTCCTCGTCGTACGCACCGATGGGCCGGGCCAAGCCGGTGGACGGCGGGTTCTCCTTCAGCGGCCGGTGGAGCTTCTCCTCCGGCTGCGCGCACGCCACCTGGGCGTTCCTCGGCGGGCTGGTGCTCGGCGAGGACGGCAACCCGGTGGATTTCCGCACCTTCCTGCTGCCGATCGCCGACTACACCATCGACGACGTGTGGCACACCGTCGGCCTGGCCGGCACCGGCAGCAACGACATCATCGTGGACGACGTTTTCGTGCCGGAGTACCGCACGCTCAGCTTCACCGACACCGCCAGGTGCGTCTGCCCCGGCCAGGAGGTCAACCCGGCCCCGCTGTACAAGCTGCCGTTCGCCTCGGTGTTCGCCCCGTCCATCGCGGTCCCGGTGATCGGCATGGCGCAGGGCGCCTACGACGCCTACGTCAGCTACACCCGGGAGCGGGTGCGCGCGTCCACCGGCGCCAAGGCCGCCGACGACGTGTTCGGCCAGGTGCGCATCGCCGAGGCGGCCCGCAAGATCGACCTGGCCTGGACGATGATCGAGCGCAACGTCACCGAGGAACTGGAACTGGCCACCGCCGGCGAGAAGATCCCGATGTCGCTGCGCATGCGGGTGCGCCGGGACCAGGTCAGCGCCACCGGCGCGGCGATCGAGGCGGTCGACCGGCTGTTCGAGAGCGCCGGCGGTCGCGCGCTGCGGCTGGGCACCCCGATCCAGCGGTTCTGGCGGGACGCGCACGCCGGCCGGGTACACGCCATCAACGACCCGGAGAAGACGCTGGCCATGTACGGCCAGGCGGAACTCGGCATACGGGTCACCGACGCCTGGCTGTAACCGAGGGGGACGTTCATGACCACGGCTTCCACCGTCGACTTCGCGTCGACCAGCCGGTACGCCCACGCGGGCGAGTTCACGCTGCACTACCACGAGGCCGGCACCGCCGGCGGCACTCCGGTGGTGATGCTGCACGGCGGCGGCCCCGGCGCCTCGGCGTGGAGCAACTTCGGCCGCAACCTCCCGGTGTTCGCCCGGCAGTACCGCACCCTGGCCGTCGACCAGCCCGGTTTCGGCCACTCGGACAAGCCGGCGGTGCGCGGCCACTACTTCACCTTCGCCGCGGACGCGCTGCTCGGGTTGCTGGACGAGTTGGGCATCGAGCGGGCGCACCTGGTCGGCAACTCCCTCGGCGGCGGCACGGCGGTGCGGTTCGCGTTGCGCCACCCGGACCGGGCCGGCCGGCTGGCCCTGATGGGCCCCGGCGGCCTGAGCGTGAACGTGTTCTCCCCGGACCCGACCGAGGGCATCAAGCGGCTGTACGAGTTCGCCGCGCCGCCCGGGCCGAGCCGGGAGAAGCTGGCGGCGTTCCTCCGCACCATGGTGTTCGACCAGTCGCTGGTCACCGACGAGCTGATCGAGGAGCGCTACCGGCTGGCCAGTGACCCGGAGTCGCTGCGCGCGATGGCGTCCATGGGCGCCTCGTTCCTGCAGCCGGACACCTACGAGGACGGCATGCTCTGGCGGGAGGTGCACCGGCTACGCCAGCGGGTGCTGCTGATCTGGGGCCGGGAGGACCGGGTCAACCCGCTGGACGGTGCGCTGCTCGCGCTCAAGCAGATCCCGCGCGCCCAGTTGCACGTGTTCTCCCGCTGCGGGCACTGGGCGCAACTGGAGCAGTTCGACGAGTTCAACCGGCTGGTGACCGCGTTCCTGGCCGAGCCATCCGAGGGGAGGGCGTGCTGATGGGCATCCGGTCGCTGGGTTACCTCCGTATCGAGGCCACCGACATGCCGGCCTGGCGCGAGTATGGTCTGAAGGTGCTCGGCATGGTCGAGGGCAGGGGCGCCGACCCGGACGCGCTCCACCTGCGCATGGACGACTTCCCGGCCCGGCTGGTGATCGTGCCGGGCGAGCACGACCGGTTGGCCGCCTCCGGCTGGGAGGTGGCCAACTCCGGTGAACTGGACGAGGTGCGGCAGCGGCTGGACGCGGCGGGCGTGCCGTTCAAGGAGGCCACCGCCGCGGAACTGGCCGACCGCCGGGTCAACGGGATGGTCAGCTTCGCCGACCCGTCCGGCAACACCCTGGAGGTGTTCCACGGCGTCGCGCTGGAGCACCGGCGGGTGGTCAGCCCGTACGGGCACCGGTTCGTCACCGGCGAGCAGGGGCTCGGCCACGTGGTGCTGTCCACCCACGACGATGAGGCGGCGCTGCACTTCTACCGGGATGTACTCGGGTTCCGGCTGCGCGACTCGATGCGGCTGGCGCCGGAACTGGTCGGCCGGCCCAAGGACGGCCCGCCCGCGTGGCTGCGCTTCTTCGGCTGCAACCCGCGCCACCACAGCCTGGCGTTCCTGCCGATGCCCACGCCGAGCGGCATCGTGCACCTGATGATCGAGGTGGAGGACGTCGACGACGTCGGCCTGTGCCTGGACCGCGCGCTGCGCCGCAAGGTGCCGATGTCGGCCACCATGGGCCGGCACGTCAACGACCTGATGCTGTCGTTCTACATGAAGACGCCCGGCGGGTTCGACGTCGAGTTCGGCGCCGAGGGTCGGCAGGTGGACGATGACACCTGGATCGCCCGGGAGAGCACCGCGGTCAGCCTGTGGGGCCACGACTTCAGTGTCGGCGCGCAGACACAGTGAGGCGGTGAGCAACGTGCCGCAGGGTTCTGCGACCACCGTGGACCAGCAGGCGTTCCGCGCCGTGCTGGGCCATTTCTGCACCGGCGTCACCGTGGTGACCAGTGTGGACGGTGGCGAGCCCGTGGGGTTCGCCTGCCAGTCCTTCTCCTCGCTGTCGCTGTCCCCGCCGCTGGTGCTGTTCTGCCCCAGCAGGACGTCGTCGAGCTGGGCCCGCATCCGCCGGGCCGGGTACTTCTGCGTGAACGTACTCGCCGAGGACCAGCGCGAGGTGTCCGCGGTGTTCGGCCGGCCCGGCACGGATCGGTTCGCCGGCCTGTCCTGGACGCCGTCGCCGAACGGAGCCCCCGTGCTGGCCGGAGTGCTCACCTGGGTGGACTGCGTGATCGAGACGGTGCACGAGGCCGGCGACCACGACGTGGTGATCGGTCGGGTCGTCGAGCTGGGCCCGCAGGCCGAGGGCCGGCCGCTGCTGTTCTATCGCGGCGCCTACACGGTCACCGAGACCCCGGAGGACACCGCCCCGCCGCGCGCCGACGAGCTGCTGGACACGCTGCTGAGCTGGTCCCGCCACGGCGACTGGATCTGACCCCGGTTCCGCATTCAGCGGGCTCATTGGGGATTCCGGGTACTCCGGAATCCCCAATGAGCCCACTGAACGCGTTTCAGACGCGTTCCAGGATGGTTCCGGTGGACAGCGCGCCGCCGGCGCACATGGTGACCAGCGCGGTGGCCGCGTCCCGGCGCTCCAGCTCGTGCAGCGCGGTGGTGATCAGTCGGGCGCCGGTGCTGCCGACCGGGTGGCCGAGCGCGATCGCGCCGCCGTTGACGTTGACCTTGTCCAGCTCCGGCCGGTGCACGCTGGTCCAGGACAGCACCACGGACGCGAACGCCTCGTTCACCTCGAACAGGTCCACGTCGCCGATCTTCATGCCGCTGCGGGCCAGCACCCGCTCGGTGGCCTGCACTGGGCCGTCCAGGTGATAGTAGGGCTCCGCGCCGACCAGGCACTGCGCCACGATCCGGGCACGCGGCCGCAGGCCCAGCGCGCGGGCCCGGTCGGCGTCCATCACCAGCACCGCGGCCGCGCCGTCGGAGATCTGCGAGGAGGTGCCTGCGGTGTGCACGCCGCCCTCGACCACCGGCTTGAGCCCGGCCAGCGCCTCCAGGCTGGTCTCCCGCAGCCCCTGGTCCCGGGTCACCGTCCGGATCTCTCCGGTCGGCCTGCCGTCGGCGTCCAGCACGGGCACCTTCACCGGCACCACCTCGCGGTCGAAGCGGCCCTCCGCCCAGGCCTGCCCGGCCCTGGTCTGCGAGCGCACCCCGAACCGGTCGATCTCCTCCCGGGAGAAGCCCCGGCGCTCCGCGATCCGCTCCGCCGCGACGTACTGGTTGGGTAGGTCGATGTCCCACGACTCGGGCCGTGGCATGCCGGCGCTCTCGCCGACGTTGGCCCGCAGCGGGACCCGGCTCATCGCCTCCACGCCGCAGGCGATGCCGACCTCGATGGCGTCCGCGGCGATGAGGCCGGCGACCAGGTGGGTGGACTGCTGCGCCGACCCGCACTGGGCGTCCACGGTCATGCACCCGGTCTGGTACGGCAGCCTGGCGTGCAGCCACGCGGTGCGGGTGACATTGTTGGACTGCTCGCCGGCCTGCGTCACGCAGCCGCCGACCACCTGCTCGACCAGCGCGGTGTCGATGCCGGCCCGCTCGACCAGCGCCGCCTGGGCCGCCCCCAGGATCTCGGCCGCGTGCAGGCCGGACAGCCAGCCGCCGCGCTTGCCGATCGGGGTGCGCACCGCTTCCACGATCACCGGATTGCCCACTCGGGACTCCTCTCGGGTGAGGACCTGGCCTAGAAAGTAGAACAGGTTCACGATCTCGGGCAAGGCGTACGAGGTTTCCATGGTCACCTCATGTCCTTGCCTTTCCTTGGGTAGACGCCCTGTGCTTCAATGCCAATAAGAACGTGTTCCATCGTCGTTGTCCGCGTTGCGACCCCACCGACGAGCGACGAGTGCAGGAGGCAGCCGTGGCTTCGCCCCGCATCCCGGAAGGCTTCGACTTCACCGACCCCGACATGTACGCGCAGCGGCTGCCCGTCGAGGAACTCGCCCAGCTGCGCCGGACCGCCCCGGTGTGGTGGAACGCCCAGCCGCACAACATCGCCGGGTTCGGTGACGACGGGTACTGGGTGGTCACTCGGCACGCGGACGTCAAGGAGGTCTCCCGGAACACCGACGTCTACTCGACCTGGGAGAACACCGCCATCATCCGGTTCGGCCCGGACATGACCCGGGACCGGATCGAGATGCAGCGCTACATCCTGCTCAACATCGACCCGCCACAGCACACCAAGCTGCGCGGCATCATCTCCCGGGGCTTCACGCCGCGTGCGATCAACAGCCTCCGGGACGCGTTGCAGGAGCGGGCGGAGCGGATCGTGGCCACCGCGCTGGCCGACGGCAGCGGCGACTTCGTCACCGACGTGGCCTGCGAGCTGCCGCTGCAGGCCATCGCCGAGCTGCTCGGCGTCCCGCAGGAACACCGGCACAAGATCTTCCACTGGTCCAACCAGATGATCGCGTACGACGACCCCGAGTACGACGTCGAGCCGGACGCTGCCGCCGCGGAACTGCTCGGCTACTCGATGAACATGGCCGAGGAGCGCAAGCGCTGCCCGATGGACGACATCGCCACCAAGCTCATCCAGGCCGACGTGGACGGCAACGCGCTCTCCTCGGACGAGTTCGGTTTCTTCGTGTTGCTGCTCGCCGTCGCCGGCAACGAGACCACCCGCAACGCGATCACCCACGGCATGAAGGCCTTCGTCGACCACCCCGACCAGTGGGAGCTGTTCAAGGCCGAGCGCCCGGCCACCACCGCGGACGAGATCGTCCGCTGGGCCACCCCGGTGATGGTCTTCCAGCGCACCGCGCTGGCCGACACCGAACTCGGCGGCCAGCGGATCAGGAAGGGCCAGCGGCTCGGCCTGTTCTACAGCTCGGCCAACTTCGACGAGGAGGTCTTCGACCACCCCGAGCGGTTCGACATCACCCGCGACCCCAACCCGCACCTCGGCTTCGGCGGCAGCGGCGCGCACTACTGCATCGGCGCCAACCTGGCCAAGCTGGAGATCGAGCTGATCTTCAACGCGGTGGCCGACCAGATGCCGAACATCCGCCAGGTCGCCGAACCCCGCCGGCTCCGCTCCGGCTGGCTCAACGGCATCAAGGAGTTCCGCGTCCAGTACTCCTGACGCCGTTCGCCGGCCACGTCGCAACCGACCGCCGACCCGCCGCGGTCGGTTGCGGCCGAGCCCGGCGATGCGGTAGGTGTCCTTCGTGGCCAGCCGGATCATCGCCGTTGTGGTCGACTGCCGCGACGCCGAGTCGCTTGCCGCGTTCTGGTGCGCGGCGCTCGACTACCAGGTGGTGCGGCGTTGGCAGGACGCCCGCGGCAAGGAGTACGTCGAGGCCGCCACGGACGGCCGACCGACGCTGCTCTTCCACCCCGTCCCCGAGGGCAAGACCCCCGGCAAGAACCGGCTGCACCTCGACCTCCGGCCGACGGACGGCAACCAGGACGCCGAGGTGCGCCGGCTGGTGGGCCTGGGCGCGCGGGTCGTCTCCAGTGAGCAGGACCTCCCGTGGGTCGTCCTCACCGACCCCGAAGACAACGAGTTCTGCGTACTCCCGCCTGGCTGATCGGCGCCCCGTCCGCCGCCGGAAACCGACCCGAGCGTGCCCGTGTGGATGTGATCTCTTCTGACCTTCGCCGAAAGCCAGCCGGGGCCATGCTTCGCCCCTACGCTCCGGAAGGGCCAGTCACTGGTCGTGAGAGTTGATGCCGCCTGGTGACAGACTGCGCTCATGCCTGCTCCGCTGCCGTCCCCTACCAGCCCACGGCTCATCGTGCTGTGGGATGTCGACCACACGCTGATCGAAACCAGGTGGTCGGCCGGGCGATCTACGACCGTGCCTTCCTGGCCGCAGCCGGCAAGCCGCTGGCAGAGTTGGCGTCGATCTCCGGTCGCACTGAATCCGACATCATGGCCGAACGTCTGCGCATCAACGGCATTGAACCGACCGCTCAGCGGATCGAGAGCCTCGCGGACGCCCTGATCCGCGGATATGACGACGCCCGCGAGGAAATGAGGAGGGTCGGGCGCGCACTGCCGGGCGCCCGTGCAACTCTCGCCGAGCTTGCCGCGGAAACCATCGGTGCCCACGATGTGGTGCGGGATCTCGACGAATGCCGAGATCTGCTGCGCCGAATCGGCCGATCAAAGACATCGGCGACCGAGGCTGACCGTCAGGCCGGATGAGCCGCCACGGCCTCCTCGAGTTCGGCAGCGCGGGCCGGGGTGAGCCGGCGGAACACGCGCTCGTGGCCCTCGCGGTGCCAGACCGGGTCCGGGCAGTTCCAGCGTTCGGCGGCGAGTTGGCGTTTGAGCACCTTGTAGGTGGAGGTGCGGGGCAGCTCGGTGGCGATCCGGACGTAGCGGGGGAGCTGCTTGGCGCCGAGGTCGGGTTGGGCGGCGAGGAAGGCGACGAAGCCGTCCGGGTCGAACGCCGCGCCGTCGCGCAGCACCAGGGCCGCCATGATCTGGTCGCCCACGGTCACGTCCGGCACCGCGTACACGGCCACCTCGGCCACGTCGGGGTGGCGCAGCAGCAGCCGCTCGATCGGCGCGGTACCCAGGTTCTCGCCGTCCACCCGCAACCAGTCCGCGGAACGGCCGGCGAAGTAGCAGAACCCGTCCTCGTCGCGGTAGGCCAGGTCCCCGCTCCAGTACCGGCCGCCGCGCAGCCGCGCGGCGTCGGCGTCCGGATCGCGGTAGTAGCCGGCGAAGGCGCCTGCGCCGGCGGTGTTCACCAGCTCGCCGACTGCCTCCTCGCCGTTGAGGATGCGACCGTCGGCGTCGAACCGCGCGGGCGGGCAGGGTTCGCCGGTGTCCGGGTGCAGGATGTCCACGCCGTCGGCGAGCCGGCCCAGCGCGCCCGGCGGGGTGTCCGGGGTGCGCTGCACGGCCACCCCGCCCTCGGTGGAGCCGAACCCGTCCACCACGTGGCAGCCGAACCGCTCGGCGAACCGCGTCATGTCCCGCTCGGCGCCCTCGTTGCCGTAGACGATGCGCAGCGGGTTGTCCGCGTCGTCCGGCCGTTCCGGGGTGGCCAGCAGGTAGGACAGCGGCCGGCCCACGTAGTTGGCGTACGTGGCACCGAAGCGGCGGACGTCGGCGAGGAACGCGGACGCGGAGAACCGGCGGCGCAGCGCGATCGTGGTGCCGGCGGCCAGGCCCACCGACCAGCCGGCCATGATGGCGTTGGAGTGGAACATCGGCATCGACACGTACACGGTGTCCGCAGTGGACAGTCCGAACCGGTCGGCCAGCATCACGCCGGGGAAGGCGATCTTGCCGTGGGTGCAGCGCACCGCCTTGGGGTCGCCGCTGGTGCCGGACGTGAAGATCAGCATGAGCAGGTCGTCGGGTCCAGCCGGTACCGCGTCGGCCGGGGCGCCGGTGTGCGCGGCCACCGCGTCCGCCCAGGCGGGGGAGTCGATGTCCCACACCGCCGCGCCGAGGTCCAGCCCGTCGAGCAGCGGGGCGTGCCGGCGCTCGGTGACCACGAGTTGGCAGTCGGCCAGCCGCACGTCCCGGGCCAGGGCCGGGCCGCGCCGCGTCGGGTTCAGCCCGACCAGCACCGCCCCGGCCAGCGCCGCCGCGCCGAGCAGGAGGGAGAACTCGGGCACGTTGTCCAGCAGCACGCCCACGTGGAACGGGATCCCGGGACACCGCAGCGCGCGCAGCAGCGCGGCCCGCTCGGCGGAGGCGGCCACGTGCTCCGCCCACGACCACGTGGACTCCTCGAACCGCAGGCCGGGATGCTCGTCCCCGGTGCGGGCGAGCAGCAGTTCGGTGACGGTGGGCGTGCCGTCGACCATGGCGGCTACGCGGGCACCGCGGCCAGGGTGGCGCCGATCCGGCGCAACTGGGCGGTGGCCCCGCCGAGGGCGAACTCGTTGCGCTTGGCGGCCACGAAGTACCGGTGCAGCACGTGGTCCACGTCGATGCCCACCCCGCCGTGCACGTGCACCGCGGTGTGCGCGACCCGGTGCCCGCCGTCCGCGGCCCAGAACTTCGCGGTGGCGATCTCGGTGTCGCACGGCAAACCGGTCTCGCACCGCCACGCCGCCTGCCACAGGGTGAGCCGGATGGCCTCGACGTCCACGTAGGCGTCGGCGAGCCGCTGGGCCACCGCCTGGAAGGCGCCGATCGGCTTGTCGAACTGCACCCGGCTGCGCGCGTACTCCGCGGTCAGCTCCAGGGCCCGCTCGGTGACTCCGAGCTGCGCGGCGGCCAGCCCGATCGTGCCGCGCGCGGCCAGCCACTCCAGCACTTCGGCGCCGCCGAGCCGCCGGTCCTCGGCCAGCGGCACCCCGGCCAGGTCCAGCCACGCCTCGCTGTCGGCGTCCACGATCCGCTGCCGCTCGACGCTCACCCCCGGGTCGTCCGGGGTGATCAGGAAGACCGCCAGGCCGCGCGGGGTGGTCGCCGGCACCAGGATCGCGTCCGCCAGCGGGCCCGCCGGCACGGTGGTCTTCGACCCGGTGAGCAGCCAGCCCCCCGTCGTCTGGTCGGCCCGGGTGGTGGGCGCGGCCGGGTCCTCGCCGAGTTCCTCGACCAGCGCCGCGGTGAGCACTAGTTCGCCGCGCGCCGCCGGGGCGGCCCACCGCTCGCGCTGCCCGGCGTCGCCGAACCTGGCGATCGCCGAGGCGGCCATCACGATGGACGGCAGGTAGGGCACGGGTGCGACGGCCCGGCCCAGCTCGACGAGCACGCTGCACTGCTCGAGCAGGCCGAACCCGCTGCCGCCGACGTCCTCGGGCAGCGCGGCGGCGAGCACCCCGGCCTCGGCGAGCGCGGCCCACAGCTCGCGGTCGAACCGGTCGCCGCCGGCCTCGACCTCGCGCAGCCGCTCGGGGGTGGCGCGGTCGATGACGATCCGGCGGGTCAGCCCGGCCAGGTCCTGCTGGGCCTCGGTGAGCGTGAAGTCCATCGAACGACCTCCGGGTCAGCGTCGGGAAACGGGCAGGCCGAGCGCGACCGCGGCGATGATGTCGCGCTGCACCTCGTTGGTGCCGCCGCCGAAGGTGAGGATCAGGCAGGCGCGGTGCAGCCGCTCGATCCGCCCGGCCAGCACCGCGCCGCGGGCGTCCCGCCGGAGGTAGGCGTGCGCGCCGAGTACCTCCATCAGCAGCCGGTACGCCTCGGTGGCGAACTCGGTGCCGAACACCTTGGTGGCCGACGCCTGCGCCGGGCTGAGCGACCCGCCCGCGCCCCACGCGGTCCGCCAGTTGATCAGCTTGAGGAACTCCACCTTGGCGTGCACCCGGGCCAGGTGGAGCTGCACCCACTCCTGGTCGATGACCCGCCGGTCCGAGCCGGGCAGCTTGGTGGTCTGCGCCCACTCCCGCACGTCACGCAGGGCCGCCGTGATCGGCGCGGCCGAGGTGAGCGCTACCCGCTCGTGGTTGAGCTGGTTGGTGATCAGACCCCAGCCCTTGTTCTCCTCGCCGACCAGCGCGGACACCGGCACCCGCACGTCCGAGTAGTAGGTGGCGCTGGTGGTCGGCCCGGACACGGTGCGCACCGGGGTCCAGGAGAACCCGGCGGAGTCGGTTGGCACGATCAGCACGGACAGCCCCCGGTGCCGGGCCGCGTCCGGGTCGGTGCGGCAGGCCAGCCACACGTAGTCGGCATACTGGATCAGGCTGGTCCACATCTTCTGGCCGTTGACCACGTACTCGTCGCCGTCGCGCACCGCGCGGGTGCGCAGCGCGGCGAGGTCGGTGCCGGCCTCGGGCTCGGAGTAGCCGATCGAGAAGTGGATCTCCCCGCCGGCGATCCTCGGCAGGTAGTACGCCTTCTGCTCGTCCGTGCCGAAACGCATGATGGTCGGGCCGACGGTGTTGAGCGTCAGGAACGGCACCGGCACTCCGGCGACGGCGGCCTCGTCGTTGAAGATGAGCTGCTCCATCATCGACCGGTTCTGGCCGCCGTACTCGGTCGGCCAGCCGAGCACCAGCCAGCCGTCCCGGCCCATCTCCCGGACGACCTCCTTGTAGACGGTGCCGTCGCCGTACTCGCCCTCGCTGGCGGTGAGCGCCTCGCGCCGCTCCGGCGTCATCAGCTTGGCGAAGTACGCCCGCAGCTCGTCGCGGAGCCCCTCCTGCTCGGGCGTGTAGGTGATGTGCATCCGCCCCTCCCGTGCGCGGTGACCATCGTGGCCACCCGCCAAGTGAAACAGATTCTCATGCCTGAATCCAGGGGCTCCTGCCAGGGCGGACCCTGACTGAGCACCGCAACGCCCGGAATACTTAGAACGAGTTCTCATAGTCTGGCGCGGTCCGGTCGGGCACCCCGCGTCCCGGCGCGGCGACGGCCCGTCGTACCACCCTCGGCCTGGCGACCGGCGCCCGTCCGGCCGCTCGTCACGCTGCGCCAATGCTGTGAGTTCCGGGCCGGGGCGTGACTTGCGTCTCTGCCCGCTCGTTGAGTGAAGCAAGTACGCAGCGTAGTGGTGGCGGTGGGTGATGGCGGGACTCGGCGCGCCGCGCGCCGGCGGCTTCGCGGGAGATGGCGGGCGGTCCCCCGGCGGGTGGCGCGGCCGGGTGCACGGGCCCCCGCTCCGGCGCGACCACGTCACGTAGAACGTGTTTCCAGATCGTTGCCTTCGGTGCAGAGAAACACCAGGTAGAGAGCGATTGTGGGCCGCCGCAGCGGCGTTGACTCAGGTAGAACAGTATTCTACTGTGAGCCAGGTAACTGCCGCGATGGTCGGTGATGGCCCACGCCGCCAACCGGGCCGAACCCCTCCGGACGTCGCCGACCCCAGCGGAACGAGGAGTCGCCCGTGGAGAGCACAGCAGCGTCGCTGAGCCTGGAAGGCAAGGTCGCCGTGGTGACCGGGGCCGGTGCCGGCCTCGGCAGGGCCGAGGCGCTCGCGCTGGCCGATGCCGGCGCCGAGGTGGTGCTCAACGACATGCCCGGGGCGGGCGCTCCGGTGCTCGCCGAGATCGAGGGCCGCGGCGGCAAGGCGGCGCTGGTGGAGGGCGACATCGCCGAGCGGGCCACCGCGGACGCGTTGCTGGACACCGCGGTGCAGCGGTTCGGCGGCCTGCACGTGGTGGTGAACAACGCCGGCGTGATCCGCGACCGGATGCTGTTCAACATGTCCGACCAGGAGTGGGACCAGGTCATCCGGGTGCACCTGCGCGGGCACTTCCTGCTGTCCCGCAACGCCGCGGCCTACTGGCGGTCGAAGTCCAAAGAGGACGGCGGGCCGGTGTACGGGCGGGTGGTGAACACGGCTTCGGAGGCGTTCCTGGTCGGCTCGGAGGGCCAACCCAACTATGCCGCGGCCAAGGCCGGGATCGCCGCGCTGACCCTGTCCACCGCCCGCGCCATGGCCCGCTACGGCGTGCGCGCCAACGCGATCTGCCCCCGGGCACGGACCGCGATGACCGCCCGCGTGTTCGGCGACGCCCCGGAGGGCGGCATGGACCCGCTGTCGCCGGAGCACGTCGCCCCGTTCGTCGCCTACCTGGCCGCCCCGGCCGCCGACGCGATCACCGGGCAGGTGTTCGTGGTGCACGGCGGCATGGTGGCGCTGCTCGCCGCGCCCACCGTGGAGCGGCGTTTCGACGCGACCGGGCCCACCTGGACGCTCGCCGACCTGAACCAAACCGTCGGTGACTACTTCGCCGCACGCGACCCCGGGCGCGGCTTCGCGTGCCCCGACGTGCTGTCACTGTCCCGGGCGGCCGGGGCGGAGTGACCCAGGGGCGGGCGGACACACCAGCAGGACCGGCGAGGAAGGCGGAGGCGGATGGGACGACTTTCCGGCAAGGTCGCGCTGATCACCGGCGCGGCGCGAGGGCAGGGTGCGGCCATGGCCCGCGGGTACGTGGCCGAGGGCGCCCGCGTCGTCCTCGCCGACATCGCCGACGATGCGGGCAAGCAACTCGCCGACGAACTCGGCGACGCGGCCCGGTACCAGCACCTCGACGTGGCCAGCGAGGAGGACTGGGCCGCCGCGGTCCGGGTCACCACCGACGCGTTCGGCCGGCTGGACGTGCTGGTGAACAACGCCGGGATCCTGCACTTCTCGTCGATCGTGGAAACCACCCTGGCGGACTACGAGCGGATCATCCGGGTCAACCAGACCGGCACCTTCCTGGGTATCCGCGCGGCGGTGCCGGCGATGACCGAGGCCGGCGGCGGCTCGATCATCAACCTCTCCTCGGTGGAGGGGCTGGGCGGCATGCCGCTGCTGCTCGCCTACACGGCCAGCAAGTTCGCCATCCGCGGGATGACCAAGTCGGCCGCGATGGAACTGGGCAGGCACGGCATCCGGGTCAACTCCGTGCACCCCGGCATGATCGACACCCAGATGGTGCGGGACGCCGCCGGTGGCGGAGACGACCTGGACCTCTCGCCGATCGGCCAGTACATCCCGCTTGGCCGGATCGGCCAGCCGGAGGACGTCGCCGGCGTGGTGGTCTTCCTCGGCAGCGACGAGAGCCGCTACTGCACCGGCGCGGAGTTCGTGGCCGACGGGGGCGTCACCGCGACCCACGCCTTCTACAACATCAGCTGACCCCGAGGGAAAGCCGTGACAACGACGTCGCCAACCAGCGGTCCCCAGATGACTGGCGCAGGCCGCCGCACCTGGACGGGCCATGGCGCGCGCCCAGGCCGCGACTCGACGCGGTCGCGGCGGCGCGCGAACCCGCGGAAAGAGAGGCAGGCGCGATGGGCGTCGAGGTGAAGGTCGAGGGCCTGACCAAGTCCTTCGGCCGGCAGACCATCTGGCGGGACGTCACGCTCACCCTGCCGGCCGGCGAGGTGTCCGTCCTTCTTGGACCGTCGGGCACCGGCAAGTCGGTGTTCCTCAAGTCGATCATCGGCCTGCTCCGGCCGGAGCGCGGCACGTGCGTCATCAACGGCACCGACGTGTGCTCCTGCTCCGAGCGCGAACTGTACGAGATCCGCAAGCTGCTCGGCGTGCTGTTCCAGGACGGCGCGCTGTTCGGCTCGATGGACATCTACGACAACGTCGCCTTCCCGCTGCGCGAGCACACCAGGAAGTCGGAGTCGGAGATCCGGCGCATCGTGGGCGAGAAGATGGAATTGGTCGGCCTCACCGGGGCGGAGCACAAGCTGCCCGGCGAGATCTCCGGCGGCATGCGCAAGCGCGCCGGGCTGGCCAGGGCGCTGGTGCTCGACCCGGAGATCATCCTCTGCGACGAGCCGGACTCCGGCCTGGACCCGGTGCGCACCGCGTACCTGTCCCAACTGCTGATCGACCTGAACGCGCAGCTCGACGCCACCATCCTGATCGTCACCCACAACATCAACGTGGCCCGCACCGTGCCGGACAACCTCGGCATGCTGTTCCGCCGCGAGCTGGTCATGTTCGGTCCGCGCGAGGTGCTGCTCACCAGCGACGAGCCGGTGGTGGCCCAGTTCTTGGGCGGTCGCCGGGTCGGCCCGATCGGGATGAGCGAGGAGAAGGACCAGGCGACCATGGACCGGGAGCGGGCGCACGCCGAGGCCGGCCACATGGACGCCGAGCTCGCCGAGGACGTCCGGGGTGTGCCGCCGCAGCTCGAACCCACCGCGGGGCTGCCCGAGCGGATGGCGGTGCGCCGGCGCAAGGACCGGGTCATGCGGATGCTGTCCAGCCTGCCGGCCGGCGCCAGGCAGAGCGTGCTGGCCAGCCTGACCGACGCCGACCGGCACCGCTACGGGTTGACCGCGCCGCTGCCGCAGCGGCCCGCGCCGGTAACCTCCGTGCACGGCTCCCTTCACGAGGTGGCCCGGACGCCGCGCGACCTGGGCGCCGCGTTCACCCGCCGGCCGTGGGGCGGCCGCCGATGAGCAGCACCAACGCCGCCGGGTTCCCCGGGGTCGCCGCGCTGCGGCAGGTCGGGCGGATGGCCACGCTCGGCTGGGAGGTGCTCAAAAACACCCCGCGGCGGCCGTTCCAGCGCCGCGAGTTCATCCAGCAGTGCTGGTTCTTCGTCAGCGTGACCTGGCTGCCCACCGCGCTCGTGTCCATCCCGTTCGGCGCGGTGATCTCGCTGCACCTCGGCTCGCTGACCCAGCAGATCGGCGCCCAGTCGTTCACCGGGGCGGCCGGCGCGCTGGCGATCATCCAGCAGGCCAGCCCGCTGATCACCGCCCTGCTGGTGGCCGGAGCCGGCGGCTCGGCGATGTGCGCGGACATCGGCTCGCGCACCATCCGCGAGGAGATCGCCGCGATGGAGGTGCTCGGCGTCTCGCCGATCCACCGGCTGATCGTGCCCAGGGTGCTCGCCGCGGTCGTGGTCTCCATGCTGCTCAACGGTCTGGTCAGCGTGGTCGGCGTGCTCGGCGGCTACTTCTTCAACGTGGTCATGCAGGGCGGCACCCCGGGCGCCTACCTGGCCAGCTTCAACGCCCTCGCCCAGCTTCCCGACCTGTGGGTCAGCGAGTTCAAGGCGCTCATCTACGGCTTCGTCGCCGGCATCGTGGCCGCCTACCGCGGCCTCAACCCGTCCAGCGGGCCCAAGGGCGTCGGCGACGCGGTCAACCAGGCGGTGGTCGTCACGTTCCTGCTGCTGTTCCTGGTCAACGTGGTGATCACCGGGATCTACCTGCAGATCGTCCCGGCGAAGGGGATGTGAGGCGGTGGCGTCGGTCAGCGAGACCCGCAACGGTCGACCGTCGGTCGGCGACCGGGCGCTGCAGGCGGTGGCTCGGCCGTTCGACGGGCTGGAGGCGCTGGGCCGGCAGCTGTACTTCTACGGCCGGGTGCCGGTGGCCGCGCCGCTGGCCGTCCGCCGGTACTTCAAGGAAGTGCTGCGGCTGCTCACCGAGGTCAGCTTCGGCACCGGGGCGCTCACCATCATCGGCGGCACACTCGGCGTAATGATCGGCATGACCATGTTCACCGGCACGATCGTCGGTCTGCAGGGCTATGCCGCGCTGAACCAGCTCGGTACCTCGGCGCTCACCGGGTTCATCGCCGCCTACTTCGACACCCGCGAGGTGGCGCCGCTGTCCGCGGGCCTGGCACTGTCCGCTACGGTCGGCTGCGGGTTCACCGCCCAACTCGGCGCGATGCGCATCTCCGAGGAGATCGACGCGCTCGAGGTGATGGGCATCCCCAGCCTGGCCTACCTGGTGAGCACCCGGGTGGTCGCCGGGGTCGCCGCGGTGATCCCGCTGTACGTGGTCGGCCTGCTGTCCTCCTACGTGGCCTCCCGCGAGGTCACCGTGCTCTTCTACGGGCAGTCGGCCGGCACCTACGACCACTACTTCCACCTGTTCCTGCCGCCCGAGGACGTGCTCTGGTCCTTCCTCAAGGTGATGGTGTTCAGCGTGGTGGTCATCCTGGTGCACTGCTACTACGGCTACCACGCCAGGGGCGGCCCGGCCGGGGTCGGCGTCGCGGTGGGCCGCGCGGTGCGCGCCGCCATCGTCACCCAGACCCTGCTCGACTTCTTCCTCAGTCTCGCCATCTGGGGCTCCACCACCACGGTGAGGATCGCCGGATGAACCGCCGCGGCACGCTCAGCCGGCTCGGCTTCCAGCTCCTGGGAGTCGCGTTCCTGCTCGTGGTCGCCCTGTTCGTGGCGGTGAGCGTCGGCCTGTACCGCAAGTCCTTCACCCCGATCGTGCCGGTCACCCTGGAAACCGACCACGTGGGCAGCCAGCTCGCCCAGGGCGCCGACGTGAAGATCCGCGGTGTCATCGTCGGCGAGGTCCGGCAGATCCGCGGCGCCGGCGACCACGCGGTGCTCAGCCTGGCGCTCGCCCCGGACCGGGTGAAGGCGATCCCGCGCAACGTCTCCGCGCAGCTGCTGCCGAAGACCCTGTTCGGCGAGCGGTACGTGGCCCTGCAGATCCCCGACCACCCGTCCACCGCACACCTGTCCGCCGGCGACGTGATCGGCCAGGACCGCAGCAGCGCCGCCATGGAGGTGGAGAAGGTCCTCGACGACCTGATGCCGGTGCTGCAGGCGGTGCAGCCGCAGAAGCTGGCCACCACGCTCACCGCGGTGTCCCAGGCGCTGGACGGGCGGGGCCAGCAACTCGGCGACACCCTGGCCCGGGTCGGCGGCTACCTCGGCCAGATCAACCCGTCCCTCGCGGACTTCAACGCCGACATGAAGAGCCTCGCCGCCGTCTCCGACGTCTACAACAAGGCCGGACCGCGACTGCTCCAGGCGCTGTCCGACCTGACCACCACCAGCAGAACCGTGGTCGAGCAGCGGGACAACCTGCAGACCCTGTACGGCACGCTCACCACCGCCTCGGTGGACCTGAACGGCTTCCTCGAGGCGAACAGGAACAACCTGATCAACCTGACCAACAACTCCGAGGCGTCCCTCGCCGTACTGGCCAAGTACGCGCCCGAGTACCCGTGCGTGCTCAAGCAGGTCGCCGACCAGATCGCCAAGGGCAACCGCACCATGGGCGAGGGCCAGCAGTACCCGCACATGGGCCGGATCACCATCGAGTTCACCCAGAGCCGCGGCAAGTACGTGCCCGGGGTGGACACCCCGCGCTTCACCGACAAGCGCGGGCCACGCTGCTACGACGCGCCGCAGCCGCCGAACAAGTACCCGCAGTACCCGCCGGACGGCGCGATCAGGGACGGGTCGACGCACCCGCCGGCCGGCAGCGCGGCCACCCCGATCGGCCCGCTCGGCGGGCCCACCGGCACCGTGCCCCAGTCCGCTGGCGGCGGCACGGGGAACGTCCCGTCACTGGCCTTCTCCCCGGCCGAGCGGAACCTGGTCGCCCTCATGGAGGCCCCGGCCCTCGGGGTGATGCCGCAGGACGTGCCGAACTGGGCCGGCCTGTTGGTCGGGCCGATGTTCCGTGGGCAGGAGGTGGAAGCGCGGTGAGAGGGTCCCTCGGCCCGCTGGTCAAGTTCTGCGTGTTCGCCACGATCACTCTCGGGCTCACCGGGATTCTCGGCGCGACCATCGCGAACACGTCGTTCTCCCACGTCGACACCTACACCGCGCGGTTCACCGACGCCACCGGCCTCAACGTCGGCGACGACGTGCGCATCGCCGGCGTCAAGGTCGGCAAGGTCGACGCCATCGAGCTGGCCGACCGCAAGTACGCCGCGGTGCGCTTCGAGATCACCGGCCACCGCCGGCTACCCGCCGCGACCACGGCCACCATCCGGTACCGCAATCTGGTCGGCCAGCGCTACGTCGCGCTGGGCACCGATGTCGGCAACCCGAACGACGTGCTCCGGCCGGGCGCCACCATCCCGGCGGACCGCACCCAGCCGGCGCTGAACCTGACCGTGCTGTTCAACGGCTTCAAGCCGCTGTTCCAGGCGCTGTCCCCGGACGACGTGAACAAGCTGTCCTACGAGATCATCCAGGTGCTGCAGGGCGAGGGCGGCACGGTGGACAGCCTGCTCACCCACACCGCGTCGCTGACCACCGCGATCGCCAGCAAGGACCGGGTGATCGGCCAGGTCATCGACAATCTCACCAGCGTGCTGAACACGATCAGCCAGCGCGGCCCCGAGCTGCCCGACCTGATCGACAACATGCAGCAGCTCGTCACCGGCCTGGCACAGCAGCGGCAGTCCGTCGGCGCGGCGATCAGCGCGCTGGGCGACCTCACCAACACCACCGCGGGCCTGCTCACCGACACCCGGCCGGGGCTGAAGCAGGACATCAACCAGCTCGGCGTGCTGGCGCAGAACCTCGACGACCAGGAGCCGCTGCTGGACGACATGCTCAAGGGCATGCCGAGCCGGCTGGAGGCGATGACCAGAACCGCCAGCTACGGCAGCTGGTTCAACTACTTCGCCTGCCGGATGTCCGGGAGCGTGAGCATCAAGTCGCTGGGCATCCAGGTGCCGATCCTGCCGCTGCCCGCGTCCGACCTGCCGGCGAGGTGCAAGTGATGGCTGCCAACACGATCGCCGCGCGCGTCCGCGAACGCGCACGGAAGCCGCTGCGGGACCGCAACCAGGCCGTGGTCGGCGCCGTCACCCTGGCGGTGCTCATCATCGGCGTGATCCTCGCCTTCAACGCCGACAAGCTGCCGGTCATCGGCGGTGGCACCAGCTACACCGCCATGTTCACCGAGTCCGCCGGCATCCAACCGGACAACGAGGTGCGCATCGCCGGCGTCAAGGTCGGCAAGGTCACCGGCGTGGGGCTGGCCGGCAACCAGGTGCGGGTCACCTTCCAGGTGAAGGACGCCTGGGTCGGCGACCGCAGTACCGCGTCCATCGAGATCAAGACGCTGCTCGGGGAGAAGTACCTCTCCGTCGACCCGGAGGGTGGCAGGGCGCAGGACCCGGACACACCGATCCCCACCAGCCGTACCCGCGCGCCGTTCGACATCACCGACGCGCTCACCCAGCTCACCCAGACCGCGAACCAGATCGACACCAGGCGGCTCGCGCAGAGCTTCGAGGCGATCAGCGCCACCTTCAAGAACACCCCGCCGGAGATGAAGAGCGCGCTCGACGGGCTGTCCGCGCTGTCCAGGACGATCTCCTCGCGGGACGAGCAACTGGCCAACCTGCTGGCCAACACCAACCAGGTCAGCAAGATCGTGTCGGACCGGGACGCCCAGATCCAGAAGCTGATCGCCGACGGCAACCTGCTGCTCGCCGAGTTGCAGCAACGTAAGCAGGCCATCGACGCGCTGCTCACCGGCACGCAGAACCTCGCCACCCAGCTCCGCGGGCTGGTGAAGGACAACCAGGCGCAACTCACCCCGGCGTTGCAGAAGCTCGACCAGCTCACCGCCATGCTGCAACGCAACCAGGACAACCTCAGCCGCGGCCTGCAGCAGATGGCACCGTTCATCCGGGTGTTCAACAACACCATCGGCAACGGCCGCTGGTTCGAGGGCTACCTGTGCGGAATCCTGCCCCCCACCACGAACATCGGGCAGGTCTTCCAGCTCAACCCCGAAGGGTGTCCCCCGCCCAACTACGCCACGACCACCGGCGGTGGACGATGACCGTCAACACCAGGCCGAGCCGCAACCTGCTCCGCCTCCTCGCCCTGGCCTGCGTGGTCGCCCTCGCCGCGGCCGGCGTGCTGTGGTGGGTGCGGCGGGACACCGGCACGCACCTCACCGCGTACTTCGACAAGACCGTCGGCCTGTACGCCGGGTCGACGGTGCGCGTGCTCGGCGTCCAGGTCGGGCATGTGGACCGGGTCCAGCCGCAGGGTGACGTGGTGCGGGTGGACATGTCGATCGACCCGACGGTGCCGGTGCCCGCCTCGGCGAAGGCGGTGATGGTGGCGCCCAGCCTGGTCAGCGACCGGTACGTGCAGCTCACCCCCGCCTACACCGGCGGGCCGAGGATGGCCGAAGGCGCGGTCATCCCGCGCGAGCACACCGCCACCCCGATGGAGCTGGACGACCTCTATCGCAGCGCCAACCAGCTCTCCCAGGCCCTCGGCCCGAACGGGGCGAACGCGGGCGGCGCGCTGTCCGACCTGCTCAACACCGGCGCGGCCAACCTGGCCGGCAACGGGCAGAACCTCAACGACGTCATCCGCAACCTCGGTGACGCGGCCGCGGCGCTGTCCGACTCCAAGGGCGACCTGTTCGCCACCATCGACAACCTCAACAAGTTCACCGCGACGCTGGCGGCCAGCGACGCCGACATCCGCGAGTTCAGCAACCGGCTCGCCGACGTCAGCAGCTTCCTCGCCAGCGACAGCAACCAGATGGGCACCTCGCTGGCCGCGATGGCCGACGCGCTGAACGACGTGAACGGCTTCGTCAAGAACAACAAGGACCTGCTGCAGTCCAATGTGGACAACCTGGCGGGAGTGACCAGGGCGCTGGTGGACCAGCGGGCCGCGGTGGCGGAGATCCTCGACGTCGCGCCGCTGGCCGCGACCAACTTCGTCAACACCTACGACGCGCCGTCCGCGGCGATCGCGGTACGCGGCACGTTCAACGAGTTCACCTACCCGCCGGTGCTCATGGTGTGCGTGCTGCTCCGACTGTCCACCCCGAAGAACGTGCCCCCGACGCTCACCGACACCTGCCAGAAGCTCGCCCCGGTCCTGGACGGCACGCTCAAGCTGCCCACCGTCAACGACGTGATCGCGAGCCTGCAGCAGGGGAAGACGCCGTCGCTGCCGCTGCCCCTGGTGGACGCGATGCGGCAGGCCGGCGAGCTGCCCGCCGCGAAGGGAGGTGGCTCGCGGTGAGGCCCCGCATGACCGCCGCCGCGGCCGCCGTGGCCGTCACCGCGCTGCTCGCCGGCTGCGGCTCCGGTGGCTTCTCCGGGCTGTACGGCACACCGCTGCCCGGCGGCGCCGACCTCGGTCCGCGCCCGTACCGGGTGACCGCGAACTTCACCGACGTGCTCGACCTGGTGCCGCAGTCCGCGGTCAAGGTCAACGACGTCCCGGTCGGCCGGGTGGAGCAGATCGACCTCGCGCCGGACAGCCGGACCGCCGAGGTCACCATGGCGGTCAACGGCGACGTCCGGCTGCCCGCGAACGCCGAGGCGCAGCTGCGCCAGTCCAGCCTGCTCGGCGAGAAGTACGTCGCGCTCGCCGAGCCGGTCAGCGAAAGGCCGCAGGGCCGGCTCGCCGACGGCGCGGTGATCCCGGTGAGCCGCACCAACCGCAACCCGGAGATCGAGGAGGTGCTCGGCGCACTGTCCCTGCTGCTCAACGGCGGCGACATCGGCCAGTTGCAGACCATCGTCCGGGAACTCGACGCGGCGATGTCCGGCAACGAGCCGCAGATCCGCGCCTTCCTGTCCCAGGTGGACAAGATGACCGCGGACCTGGACGCGCAGAAGGCGCAGATCACCAACGCCATCGACGCGCTCAACCGGGTCTCCGGCACCTTCGTCGCACAGCAGGGCCACATCGCCAACGCGCTGGACAACCTCGGCCCCGGCCTGCGGGTGATCGCGCAGCAGCGGGACGAACTGGTGACCATGCTCAGGGCACTGGACAAGCTGTCCGGCACGGCCGTGGACACCGTCAACAAGAGCCGCGAGGACATGGTCGCCGACCTGCGGCTGCTCCAGCCGATCCTGCAGAAGCTCGCCGAGGCCGGCAGCAACCTGCCCAGGGCGCTGACCTACCTGATCACCTACCCGTTCCCGCCGGGCGCGACGGACACCCTGGTCGGTGACTACTTCAACGCCGACCTCTACGTCGACATGGATCTGTCCGATCTGGTGCAGAACATGACCGGGGGCAAGGTCAACCCGCCGGGTGCGCCGCCGGGCAACGCCGAGCAGCCACCCGTGGTCACCATTCCCGGCCTGATGCTGCCCACCGTCCCGGCGCCACCACCCAGCCAGAACCAGAACAAGTCCGGCCTGCTCGGCTGGCTGCTGGGAGGCCACTGATGTTCAGCCGCCGGATCAAGTTCCAGATCGCGCTGTTCCTCATCATCGCGATCAGCGGGGTGGCCTACGCCGGCGGCGCGTACGCCGGCCTCGGCCGGCTGTTCGGGCACACCGGCTACCGGGTCACCCTGCAACTCGCCGACTCCGGTGGCATCTTCACCAACGCCGAGGTCAGCTACCGCGGGGTGACCGTGGGCCGGGTCGGCGCGTTGCACCTCACCGACACCGGCGTGGACGTGGACCTCAACATCGACCCGTCCACGCCGAAGATCCCGGCGAACACCCGCGCCGTGGTCGCCGACCGGTCCGCGATCGGCGAGCAGTACGTGGACCTGGAGGCGGACAGCGACAACCCGCCGTACCTCACCGACGGCTCGATGATCCCGCGCGGCCGCACCTCGCTGCCGCCCACCCCGCAGAGCGTGCTGACCAACCTGGACAGCCTGGTGGCGAGCGTGCCCACCAACTCGCTGCGCACCGTCGTCGACGAGTTGGACACCGCGTTCACCGGCGCCGGGCCATCACTGCAGACCCTGCTGGACAACGCGAACTCGTTCGTCACCACCGCCAGCCAGCACCTGGCGCAGACCCGCGGCCTGCTGTCCAACGGTCGCATCGTGCTGCACACCCAGCAGCAGCAGGCCGACCAGATCCTCACCTTCAGCAACGGGTTGAACGAGATCGCCGCCCAGCTCAAGAAGTCCGACCCGGACCTGCGCAACCTGATCGCCATCGCGCCGCAGGTGGCGCAGCAGGTGGACAGCATCCTCCGTGCCACCGGGCCACAACTCGGCGTGCTCGTCGCCAACCTGCTGACCACGGTCAACATCACCACCACCCGCACCGACGGGCTGGAGGAGTTCCTCGTCACCTTCCCGGTGATGACCTCGATGACACCTGGCCTGGCCGACGCCAACGACACCGGCCACGAGGCGTTCGTGATGAACTACGCCGACCCGCCGGAGTGCTACAAGGGCTACGAGACCACGAAGACACGGCCGGCCAACGACACCACCCCAGTCCCGGCGAACCTGCACGCCTACTGCGCCGAACCGCCGGGCAGCCCGATCGAGGTGCGCGGCTCGCAGAACGCCCCGTTCGGCGGCCGGCCGGCCCCCGTGTCCGCGCCGGGGACCGCCCAGCCGTCCCCCACCGGCCAGCCACCGGCCCCGCCGCAACTCCCCGGCGCCATCGGCATGCTCTCCGCCCTCGGATCCGGCCCGCGCAACATGGCCCAACTCCTCGGCCTCCCCGGCTGAGCCGGTAGGCGCCGAGCCGGTGACATGGGACGCAGACCAACTCTTTGACCTTCGCATGGCCGTCGACCGCGCAGGGCATAAGGCAGGCCCACCTGCTGTATTCTGGTTCCGTGAGCCGGGTGGGTTCACGGGCCCAGCGGCTGCGGACGATGCTTGAGCGTCGCAGCGATGAGGTGCTGTCCGTGTTGCGTTGCTACCGCGCCTCCAACCCCAGGTTGTTTGGCTCGGTCGCCAGGGGAGACGCAGGGCCGGAAAGCGATCTCGACATTCTCGTGGACCTCGACCCCGAGGGTGGGAATCCGCTGCTCCGCATCGCGGGCACGAGCGAGGAGTTGACCGGTCTGCTCGGAGTGCGGGTTGACGTGGTCTGCGACGAGTTGCTGCGCGAGCCGGTTTCCGCAGCCGCGCATGCGGAAGCCCGCGCTCTGTGAGCAGGAGCGACATCCAACGCCTTCGGAACATGCTGGTCGCGCTCCATCGTTGTATGCGGTTCCGTGCGCATATCGAATCCGAGGACGAGACCGTGTCGGAGATGGCGTTCGAAGCCGTTCTCCGGAACCTTGCCGTTGTGGGCGAGGCAGCGAAGTTAGCTCACTGCGCTCCAGAATCGATCAGTGTGAGTACTTCTTCGGCGCATCCCCAGGAAAGACTTATACCTGCTCCACCATGCCCGTAGTTGTGGATGATCCGGGTGTTTCCTGGGCCGCGTTGCTCCTCAAGTCGTACGGTTGGGCGGGTGGGTCGTAGGCCGACGCGCTCGCCGATAATCTCAGCTGCTTTCAATTTCGGTTGGAGCACTATACAGCGCAGGAGGATCGATTTTGTCGTGGCCTTGTCCGCCTCGCGCTGCCATGAATAAGGCTGCGCGGTTCCGCCGAGAATAGCGTGATCACCGTGTGGGTAAATTGCGATCAGGTCGGTCGAGTCGCCCGTATCCACTTCCAGGAACTCGTCGATGCCCGGATTGGTGACCACGACCTGTTGCCCGCGCACCGGGTAGAGCTGGCGGTCACCGACGAGCACCCGCGCACCGAGCCCGGTGCAGTTCACCACGATGGGCGCAGACTCAGCGGCTTGGTCAAGAGTTGTCACCGCGCCGATCTCCACAGCGCCACCGGCCGAGCGAAGGCGGTCTACCAGGTAGGCCAGGTGGACGGGCATGTTGACCAGTGGAGCCGTATACCGGATGCCGTGGAGATGTCCAGCAGGCAAGTCGTCGGCGGTGCACGGTCTGGCGTCCGGCAGCAGGCGGAACCACTCCGGCGGCTCGTGCTTGACGGCAGACACGCCCTTGCCGGAGGCGAGGTGCACGCCGGTGTCAGGATGTGCGGCCAGTTCGGTGAGCGCGCTCAGGCTGCGTTCTGCCCAGCGGAGCACCCGGGCGCGCGGCTGGGCCAGCCACGGTCCCCACAGTGCGCCGGCTGCGGCCGAGGTGGTGGCGTGCGGTGGTTCGGCGGCGCGCACCAGCACGGCGTGCCCGGCTTCCGCCAAGGCCACTGCGACGGTAAGGCCGATGACGCCGCCGCCCAGCACGAGCACGTCCACACGGTGACCATATCCCCGGCGGGACTGCGCGCGGCACGTCAGGTGGATGTCGGCGGCGCGGCCAGTATCGCGTCGAGCGCGGGCAGGAAGTCACCGGAGACCACCCAGTCGTCGATGATCCCCAGCGCCCCGGAGCGCGACCAGGGAAGGGACATCTCGACATCGGCAGGCATGGTGAGCGGCGAGTCGGCCGCCTGGCCTTGCCACAGCTCGGCCACGGTGATGGGGCGTCCGAGTTCACGGGACAGGACCCAGGCGGTTAACGCTGGTAGTGGGGGCCGTGGTACCCGCCCGTCATCGCGCCAGTGGTATGGCGCGGTGTCGGCGACGGTACCGGGGCCGAACACCCGATTGATGCGGCGTGCCAGCGCACGGGGAGACCACCCGAGCTCTGCCAGTAGGGAAGCGAGTACCTCGTTCGGCTGCTCGGATGCCATGCGCCGCCTCACTTTCTTGCGTCCATATCGGTCCTAACAGGACATCCTCGGACCGGTCATCCGCCGTTCGGTGCCGAGTTGACAGTGTTGACGCCTTCACCACCTGTGCGTGTTCGCCGGGTCGCGGTGTGCTAAGAGCGCGGCGGGGCGGAAGCTGACCCCGACTCCCTCGCCCCGCCGCACTCACCAGCGGCGAGGAGGGCGAGCATGAGCAGCCAGGTCCGCGACGCCAGAAGCGGCAGCCGACCGCGACCACCCCGAACCCGCACGCCGATCGTTGACCAGCACGCAACCTGGATCGCAGTGAACCCCGTCCAGGGATGCCCGATGGCGTGTGTGCACTGCTTCCTGAACGAGCGCGGCCAGACTGCGGTGCGATCCGAGCAGTTCGCCACGCCAGTCGAGACGGTGAACCTGCTGACGGCCTCGCAGTTCTACGAGCCGTCGCGTCCCGTCGCG
Organism: Gandjariella thermophila; assembly: GCF_005405885.1. GTDB lineage: Bacteria > Actinomycetota > Actinomycetes > Mycobacteriales > Pseudonocardiaceae > Gandjariella > Gandjariella thermophila. Next base: position 239,033 of record NZ_BJFL01000004.1, on the reverse strand, counting down.
CTCTACACCTGGACCGATGTGATGGCGCTGCCGGCTTCCCGCGCGCACCTGGCTGAGTTACTTGGCGTGCTTGCTGATCGGCAGTTCACTAACCCGCTCGTGCTGATCACCAAATGCCACGTACCAGACGAAACGGTGGAGACCATCGCGGCGGCTCGGCGACTTGGTCTGCGCGTGATCGTGTACCTGAGCTACTCCGGGCTGGGTCGTGACATCGAGCGGGGTATCCGGCATGAGGCCATCGCCGACAACTTCCCGCGACTCGCGGAGGCCGACATCCCTGTCGTCCATTACTGGCGACCTGCGTTCCCCGAGTCGGCAAACCCCGAGAAGATGGAGCGGGTCATCGCCTTGGCGTCCCGCTTCGCGCGGTGCACTGTCGCCGCCGGCCTCAAGGTCGAACGTGCGCCGGTCGCTCGCCTGGCCGAGGTGTGGCCCGAGCTGGCCGAAACGCCGGGCGTCGCCGAGGCTGAGGGCGTCTATCCGCGCCCGTTCTGGGACTTCATCCACCGGACGTGGCAGCAGTACCCGGGCTATCCGCTGTTTCACACGAACTCGTGCGCGCTGGCCTACGTGTTCGCCCAGGCGGACCGGTTCGGCGTCTTCCGCAGCACGACGTGCCGAACGCGCAACAACTGTCCTACCGCGCAGCGGAATCGGTGCACCGTCGCGGCCATGCACCGAGCATCACCAGGAGCGGAACAGGTCAGGGCTGCCCTGGAGCAGCGGGGCCTGGCCGGTGTGCGCTTCTCGCTCACCGCGGACGGACAGGAACTCGTGATCCATGCCGCAGTGGCGACCAGCATCACCGCCGCACTGACTCAGGACCTCGGCGTTCGGGTCAAGGCGGCACGGCAGGACGCGGACGCCTACTGGAGCAGCGGCACGGCCGGTGCGGTGCCGCTGGTGCTCGGGTGATGGCTGTGCAACCGGAAGCCGTACAGGAGTTGCTCAGTGAGGTGCGCAGGCTGCGCGGCCGATTCGCCACCACGGCGCCGCGTGCCTGGGACGCGGCAACGGCCGGTGCAGAACTGGCCGTCCAACTGGGTCACCTTGCGCTGTGCCTGCTGCGGCAGCGCGGAACCGACGTGTCCGACCTCGAAGACCCCGACCGGCCGATCAGCGACATCGGCGACGAGTTGGCCGACGTGGTGCTGGCAGGCCTGAGCGCAAGCGTGCTCGCCGGCAGCGAACCGGCACCCGAGCAACGCGCCGAGACCTCCCAAGGCGACCAGATCGAAGCCTTTCTCCGACTGCTGGTGACTGCCGGGTGGGTTGCCGAGGCCGGGCTCGTCTCCCAGGGCTACCGGCATCGCCCTACCGGTTCGCCACCGTCGGTCGCCGAGGCCGGCTCTGCCATGTTGACCGCCTGCGAAGCATTCGCCCGGCGGCTCGGCCTGGATCTGCGCGCCGAGTTCCGAGCGATGGCCGCGGACGCCGATGAGTTCCTCGACTCCAGGAGTGATGCACCGTGAACCACCAGGGCGAGTTCACCACGCACCACCGGGACGGGGACCAGGTGGTGAAGTTGCTCGACGTGCAGCACCCGGCCAGCGCTCGGCTCCTTGGCGCGACGCTCACCGCTGGCCGAACCGTCACGGAGAACTACCTCGATACCATCGCGGCGGTCGGCGTCCGGCTCCCTATGGAACTGACAGTGATCAGTGACGAGCCGCTCGCGGTGCGGCACCGGTGGGTCTTCGGCCCCGGCCTGCTGAACGCGGTCGAGTCGGTACCTGAGCTGTTCGTCAACTCGGTCCGGGAGATCGGTCGGTGGGTGTGCGACCTCGCCGCCACTGACGCCCGGATCGACACGAACCTCGCCAACTTCTGTGTGGTGGAAGGGCGGCCTGTGCTGGTGGACGTGCTTCCTCCGCTGATCCCCAGCCTTCGCCAGCAGCCGACGAACCTCTTCGAGGTGCTGTTCGCCGCACTGTGCTTCGACACCGAGATCATCCTCGCGGCCCTCGTTGGATACGCCGCCCGTGCCCTGTTGCGCGCCGCCGACCCGGCCGCAGCCCGGCAGTTCGTCGCGGTAGGGCGAGACCTGTCGCCACCGGTGAGCGGGTACCCGGACGGGCCACTGGCTGAAGTGTGGTTTCGGTCGCGCGCCACGCTGGCACTGCGTGCACTCGCGGGCGAGCTACCCGCCGATCCGGTGCGGTCGTTCTTCGTGTTGACCTCCGTTCGGGCGTTCCGAGAGCTGGACGAGCAGCGGCGCGCTCGTCGCGTCGAACAGGTCCGGGAAGCGTTGAGGGGGCTCGGCGTGCGATGAGCGCAGCGACCGAAACCTCGGCCGCGCTGTCGGATTGGGAGTGCCACGCCGGGGACGTGGTGTTCGGAGTGAGCGCACCGGAAACCTGGGCGAAGGTCCAACGCGCGCGGCTCGCCGAGTTCCTTATCAGCCCACCTGGCGAACTGGACCTCGGCCGGTTCACCCTCACCGTGCATGTCGACGATCTCGCGTTTCGGCGGGTGATGCGGGAAGTCGTGCAGCACACCACGGTGGGCCATGTCGAGCCGATCCCCGGCCTGGTGCTTCTGGAAGCCCATCAGTCCTCGGGCCGACGCTGCTACGTCGTCGCGGTCGACAGCCTGGAGCACCAAGCCGGCGCCTACGCCGTCGCCGCGAGCGGACCGAGCATCGAGCTGTTCCTCCACAGCGCGTCAGCACGCGGGCACCGGTACCCGCTCCGCTTGATCCGTGAAGCGATGTTGCGTACCTACGAAGATGCCGGCGGGACGATCTTCCACGCAGCCGGTGTCGACGTTGGTGGTACCGGCGTGATGATCTGCGGCCCGCGTGCGGCGGGAAAAACGACCACCCTGGCATTCCTCCTGCGGTCGATGGACACCGCGCTCTTATCGAACGACCGGCTCATCGTCCTCGGCAATCGCATGGTCGCCGTACCACTGCCGGTGCCGACCGCTCTCGGCACCGCCAGGCATTCCCCGAGCTACGGCAGGCGGCAGAGAGCGACGGTGTATGGGCCGCCGGGCTGGGCGCAGAATTCGGCTCCACGGCCAAGCACCCGTTCAGCCCCCGAAGGTTCGCCTCCGCCTTCGGGGCCGGGCTTGCGCCTGCCTCCACGCTCGGGCTGGTGCTCCTGCCCCGGCTCTTCGACAACGCCGACCCGGCGACCGCGCGCCGACTCTCCACGGCCGAGGCACGTGACGTGCTCGCCGCAAGCTGCTTCACCCCTCGTGATGAGTTCTGGGTCCGCCCATGGGTGTGCCGCGTCAGCGGTTCGACGCGCTGCTCCGGCAGCAAGCCAGCGCGGCAGTTGATCACATCGCTCACACCGTGCCGTGCGTGGAGGTCCACTTCGGGGTCCGTAACGCGATCAGGCATCTGGATCGGACGCTCCTCGACATCCTGGGACGGGGTTCCAATGACGCGGCGAGGGTGGACGGCTGTCGTTACGGCCGCTGGGCAGGCAACCCGCTTCCGGCCGTTCAGCACGGTCGTACCGAAGGAGATGCTTCCGCTCGGCGACACACCAGCCGTTGAACACGTGATCGACGAGTGCCTCCGGGCCGGCGCGACGCGGGTACTCGTCGCCACGCGACCAGACGACACCGTGGTTCCGGCCTACGTCGAGGTACTCCGGCAGAAAGGCCGACCGGTCGACGCGGTAGCCGAAGACCTCGGTCACGGCTACGGCAATGGGACGCCGCTACTGACCATTCGGGAACAGCTCCAGCGTCACGAGCTGTTCGGCGTCGCATTCGGGGATGACGTCGTCCTGGGTGGCGCGGACCTAGCCGCGATGTACGAGTTGGCGGTGACCGACGCAGAAGCGGTGATCGCCGCGCAGGTCATCAATCGCGAGGACGTCGGCTCCTTCGGCGTGGTCGACGTCGCCCCGGGCGACCCGAGCAGGGTAACCGGCATTCGACAGCGGCCTGATCCGGCGACGGTTCGCGAGCCGCTGGCCGTGGTGTCCCGGCTGATCCTGCGGCCGTCGATCTTCGACATGCTCCGGCCTACCGATCTCGCGCGTGGTGAAGTCGACCTCGGTGTCGCGGTCGGCCGACTCGCGGAGCGGGCTGACGTCCGGGTCCACCGGATCACGGGACACTGGATCACTGTCGGCGATCCGCGCCGCTATCTGGACGCCCTTCGTACCTACTGGCGGCTCCAGACTGAGCCCGCCACCGACCGGTGAGGACAGACGTGAAACTGATCGACATCTTCAATGATCGGTATGAGCACGTCGGAGTGGAGGACAAGAAGGCTGCGCACGTCCAGGGCCTCTGGCACCGCACCTTCTCCTGCCTGGCGTTCAACCCGATCGCCCGCCGGGTCCTGCTCCAGAAGAAGGCACCGGGGCGGTACAGCTTCGACCGACCCGACTACGCCGACATCACCGTCGGCGGCCACTACCAAGCCGGGGAGATGATCCCGGACGGCGTGCGCGAGGTGCACGAGGAACTGGGCTTGCCAGTCGCCTACGCCGATCTCCACCCGATCGGGCTGCGGCAGACTGCGGTCACGCTCGCCGCGGACTACATCGAGCGGGAGTTCCAGCACTGGCACCTCCTGCCCTTGGACCTCGAGCTGGAGGCGATTCCACTGGCCGACGCTGAGGTCAGCGGCCTTGTCGAGCTGGATCTCGACCACGCCATCGAGATGGCGGACGGCGTCCGCGACGACGCCCCCGCCCGCTACGCCACCCGCAGCCCAGAGGGGATGGCATATACCGAAGCCACCCTCGGCCGCTCGGACCTGATCCCGAACTACCTGAAGCTCGATCAGCTCTACATCCGGATCTTCGTTGCCGCCCGGCGCTACCGCTCCGGGGAACGAGAGCACCTGTTCTGGTGACCCGATGGTGCAGTTAGCCAACAGCGGAAGCGAGACGCCGCACACCGGAACCCGGTTTCGGCCGGGAGCGGTGGCGATCGTGCTCGGGACCCGGCCGGAGATCATCAAGTTAGCGCCGGTGGTGTGGCACCTAGGTGACGCCGCGCAGGTCATTCACACCGGGCAGCACTTCGCGCCCGGGGTGAGTGGTGGACTTTTCGCCGAGTACGGCCTACCGGAACCTGCCGTCCGGCTCGCTATCGGTGGCTCGCCGCGAGGCTCACAGATTGGAGCAGCGGTCCACGCGCTCGATCGCGTGTTCCGGCTCCGTCGTCCCTCGGCAGTCGTCGTCCAGGGCGATACGAACTCGACTGTCGCCGGAGCGCTCGCCGCGAACGCTCACGCAATCCCGCTGGTGCACGTGGAGGCCGGTCTTCGCAGTTTCGATCGGCGGATGCCCGAGGAACACAACCGGGTGATCACCGACCACCTAGGCGACCTGCTCTGTGCCCCTACCTCCATCAGCGCCGACAACATGCGGCGCGAAGGGATACCGAGCGAGCGCATCGTGGTCACCGGCAATACCGTGGTGGAGGCGGTGCGAAGCCAACTACCCGAGCTCGCGGAGCGACGCAGAGTCCTCGCCGAACTCGGCGTGCAGCCAGACCACTACGTGCTTGCCACCATCCACCGACCGGAGAACACCGACAACCACGAAACCCTCCGGGCAATTCTGGAAGCGTTCGCCGAGATTGCTCGGGAGGGGTGGCCAGTGATGCTGCCCATCCATCCACGAACGGTGAACGCGGTGCGGACAGCAGGGTGCACAAGCCTGCTGACGCCGCTTCGTGTCCTCGATCCGATGCCGCACCGCAGGTTTCTCGCCATAGCCAAGCACGCGGCCTTGCTCATCTCGGACTCCGGCGGGCTCCAAGAGGAGGTTACGGTGCTCAAGCGCCCGCTGCTCGTGGTGCGCCGATCTACCGAACGACCCGAGGCCGCCGAGTTCGCCACGCTTGTGCCCGCCCCGGAGGCGATCGCCGGGACAGCACGCGCCCAGCTTGCAGCGACCGGTGTGCGGCTCGCTGCCGTAGCCGCGATCCCGTCGCCATACGGCGACGGAGCAGCAGGCCAGCAGATCGCCCGGCTCACACTGCGGATCACCAAACAAGCGCGAACGACAGCGTGACGCGGGTTCGCGGTGCGACGAGCGCGGTGTAGGGGCGGATATCCGCCCCTACACCGCGCGACAGAAAAAGTAGTGAATCAGTAGCGGTAGTGGTCCGGCTTGTAGGGGCCGTCGACGTCCACGCCGATGTACTCGGCCTGGTCCTTGGTCAGCTTGGTGAGCTTGGCGCCCAGCGCGTCCAGGTGCAGCCGGGCGACCTTCTCGTCCAGGTGCTTGGGCAGCACGTAGACCTGGTTGTCGTACTCGTCGTGCTTGGTGAACAGCTCGATCTGCGCGATCGTCTGGTTGGCGAACGAGTTCGACATCACGAACGACGGGTGGCCGGTGGCGTTGCCCAGGTTGAGCAGCCGGCCCTCGGAGAGCACGATGATGGACCGGCCGTCCGGCCGGACCCACTCGTGCACCTGCGGCTTGATCTCCTTCCTGGTGATGCCGGGCACCCGGGCCAGGCCGGCCATGTCGATCTCGTTGTCGAAGTGGCCGATGTTGCCCACGATGGCCTGGTGCTTCATCCGGAGCATGTGCTGCGCGGTCACCACGTCCTTGTTGCCGGTGGCGGTGATGACGATGTCCGCCTGCTCGACCACGTCGTCCAGCGGCGCGACCTGGTAGCCCTCCATCGCCGCCTGCAGCGCGCAGATCGGGTCGATCTCGGTGACGATCACCCGGGCGCCCTGGCCGCGCAGCGACTCGGCGCAGCCCTTGCCCACGTCGCCGAAGCCGCACACCACCGCGGTCTTGCCGCCGATGAGCACGTCCGTGGCCCGGTTGATGCCGTCGATCAGCGAGTGCCGGCAACCGTACTTGTTGTCGAACTTCGACTTGGTCACCGAGTCGTTCACGTTGATCGCCGGGAAGAGCAGGTCACCGGTCTTGGCCAGCTCGTAGAGCCGGTGCACGCCGGTGGTGGTCTCCTCGGTGACGCCGCGGATGCCGGCGGCGATCCGGGTGAACCGGTTCGCGTCCGCGGCCAGGCTGCCGCGCAGCGTCTCGAGGATGACCCGGTACTCGTCCGGGTCGTTCTCGTCGGCCTGCGGCACCGCACCGGCCTTCTCGAACTCCACCCCCTTGTGCACCAGCAGCGTGGCGTCCCCGCCGTCGTCGAGGATCATGTTCGGGCCGACCACGTTGCCGTCCGCGTCGTGGAAGTTGAACAGGTGGTTGGTGCACCACCAGTACTCCTCCAGGGTCTCGCCCTTCCAGGCGAACACCGGGACGCCGGCTGGCGCGTCGGGGGTGCCGTTCTTGCCGACCACCACGGCCGCGGCGGCGTGGTCCTGGGTGGAGAAGATGTTGCAGGACACCCAGCGCACCTCGGCGCCCAGCTCGACCAGGGTCTCGATCAGCACCGCGGTCTGCACCGTCATGTGCAACGAGCCGGCGATCCGGGCCCCGCGCAGCGGCTTGGCCTCGGCGTACTCGCGGCGGATCGCCATCAGGCCGGGCATCTCGTGCTCGGCCAGCCGGATCTCGTCCCGGCCGAACTCGGCGAGGGAGAGATCAGCGACGGCGAATTCCATCCCGTTCGCCTCTCGCAGCCTCGTGCTCGTCATCGGTTCCTCTCGTTCCTCGTCGCTGGTGCGGTGAACTCGTCGCTCGTGCGGGTGAACATGGCAGGTGGCCCGGGCCGGGGCGGACCGCCCTCGGCTCGGGCCGTGCGTGGACGGATCAGACGCGGAGCCTGGGCTCGATCTCCGCGGCGGCCTCCTCGCCGTAGGTGCGGGCGATGCGGTCGGAGAAGGTGGCCCGGTCGAGGGCGTACTCCTGGGTGCCGACCGTCTCCAGGGTGATGGTCGCCAGCATGCAGCCGACCTGGGCGGAGCGCTCCAGACCCAGCTTGTGCCGCAGGCCGAAGAGGAACCCGGCGCGGAAGGCGTCACCCACGCCGGTCGGGTCGGCCTTCTCCTTCTCCTGCGGGGCGGGCACCACGACCGGGTCGTGCTGGCGACCGGAGATGCGCACCCCGTCCGGGCCCAGTGTGGTGACCCAGGACCCGACCCGGTCGAGCACGTCCTCGGTGGTCCACCCGGTGTGCTTGAGCAGCAGGGAGCTCTCGTACTCGTTGGTGAACAGGTAGGACGCGCCCTCGACCAGCGATTTCACCGCCTCCGGGGTCAGCGTGGCGAGCTGCTGGGACGGGTCGGCGGCGAAGGCGAAGCCCCGCTGGCGGCACTCCTCGGTGTGCCGCACCATCGCCTCCGGGTCGTTCGGGGCGACGACGACCAGGTCCAGGCCGCCGAGCCGGTCGGCGACCGGGGCCAGCTCGATGTTGCGGGCCTCGGTCATCGCGCCGGCGTAGAAGGACGCGATCTGGTTCTGCGCCTGGTCGGTGGTGCACAGGAAGCGGGCGGTGTGCCGCTCGGTCGACACGTGCACCGAGCGGGTGTCCACGCCGTGCCGCTCCAGCCAGGCGCGGTAGTCGTCGAAGTCCGCGCCGACCGCACCGACCAGGGCCGGGTTCATGCCCAGGCTGCCCATGCCGAACGCGATGTTCGCGGCCACCCCGCCGCGCCGGACCTCCAACTGGTCGACGAGGAAGGACAGGGACACGTGGTCGAGCTGGTCCTGGACGAGCTGGTCGGTGAACCGACCGGGGAAGACCATCAGATGGTCCGTCGCGATCGAGCCGGTGACTGCGATGCGCATGCGACATCACCACTTTCGCAACAGGCCGCCGCGGCGGCGGGGGAGAAGGCTGCGGGGCATTCCCGCCGCGTTACAGGCCGGCGGCGTCGCGCAGGGCGTCCACCCGGTCGGTGCGCTCCCACGGCAGGTCCACGTCGGTCCGCCCGAAGTGTCCGTACGCCGCGGTCTGCGCGTAGATCGGCCGCAACAGGTCCAGATCCCGGATGATCGCCGCCGGCCGCAGGTCGAACACCTCGTTGATGGCCGCCTGGATCTTCACCGGATCCACCGTCTCGGTGCCGAAGGTCTCCACGAACAACCCCACCGGCGCGGCCTTGCCGATCGCGTAGGCCACCTGCACCTCGATCCGCGAGGCCAACCCGGCGGCCACCGCGTTCTTGGCCACCCAGCGCATCGCGTACGCCGCGGACCGGTCCACCTTGGACGGGTCCTTGCCGGAGAACGCGCCGCCGCCGTGGCGGGCCATCCCACCGTAGGTGTCCACGATGATCTTCCGACCGGTCAGACCGGCATCCCCCATCGGGCCGCCCACCACGAACCGCCCGGTCGGGTTCACCAGCAGCCGGGTGTCGTCGGTGGCGATGCCCAGCGGCTCCAGCTCCGGCTCGACGACGTACCGCCGGATGTCCGGTTCCAGGGTGGCGTCCAGGTCGATGTCCTCGGCGTGCTGGGTGGACACCACCACGGTGTCCAGCCGCACCGCCTGCTCGCCGGCGTACTCGATGGTCACCTGCGTCTTGCCGTCCGCGCGCAGGTAGGGCAGCGTGCCGTCGTTGCGGACGTTGGTCAGCCGGCGGGCCAGCCGGTGCGCCAGCGCGATCGGCAGCGGCATCAGCTCCGGGGTGTCGGTGCACGCGTAGCCGAACATCAGGCCCTGGTCACCGGCGCCCTGCCGGGCGATCTCGTCCTCGGCCGCCTCCACCCGGGACTCGTACGCCGCGTCCACACCCTGGGCGATGTCCGGGGACTGCGACCCGATGGCCACGTTCACCCCGCAGGAGTGGCCGTCGAAGCCCTTGGCCGAGGAGTCGTAACCGATGTCGAGGATCTTCTCGCGGACGATCTTCGGGATGTCCGCGTATGCCTCGGTGGTCACCTCACCGGCCACGTGCACCTGACCGGTGGTCACCAGCGTCTCCACCGCCACCCGCGACCGCGGGTCCTGGCGCAGCATCTCGTCGAGGATCGAGTCGCTGATCGCGTCGCAGATCTTGTCCGGATGCCCCTCGGTCACCGACTCGGATGTGAACAACCTGCGGTTGGTAGCGCTCACCGCTCACCTTTCTGTTCGGGGACGACAACGTTATGGCGGGCCGCTTGGGTCCCGGTCGTGGCACGCTGGGGCTCCGGACGAGGCCGTACCGGGCCGGCGTGGCGCGCGACCGGCGCGACGTCACGAGCGGCAGTGGAAGATGCCCCACATCAGGTCACCGGCGTTGCCACCGTTGACCCAGTTGCGCAGCCCCTTCTTCATGTGCGCGAGGTACTCGTCGCTGACCTTGCCGGCCAGTTCGGGCTCCCGTCGCTCGGTCTCCTGCAGCACCCGGCCATAGTGGGTGGGCAACTGCTGGTTGTGCTCCTCGAACTCGACGGTCATGCCGAGCCGGGTCAACTCGCGGCGGTAGAAGTTCGGCGAGCCCATGGTGTCCAGGTGCAGCCGCTCCAGGATCGGCGCCAGCGAGGACTTGCTCGCGCCGTCCGCGGCCATCGGGTCGGTGAAGATCAGCTGACCTCCGGTGACCAGCACCCGGCTGATCTCCTCCAGCACCCGCACCCGGTCCCCGCTGTGCAGGAACGCGTCCTGCGACCAGACCACGTCGAAGCTGAAGTCCTCGAAGGGCAGGTCCTCGAAGGAGCCGTCGACCACCTCGATCAGGTGGTCGACGCCCTGCTCCCGGTTCATCTGCCGGTTGCGCTCGTTCTCCACCTCGCTGAGGTTCAGGCAGGTGACCCGGCACCCGTAGGCGTGCGCGAGTTGCCGAGCCGCGCCGCCGTACCCGGCGCCCACGTCGAGGATCCGGGTGTCCCTGGTCAGGCCCAGCTTGCCGGCCATCCGCTCGACGGTGCGCCGGCTTGCCGTGGCGATGTCCTCGTCCGGGGTGGCGTACAGGCCGATGTGGATGTCCTCGCCGCCCCAGACGGAGAAGTAGAAGTTGTCCGCGTCGGAGGAGTTGTAGTAGCTGCGCGCGGTCTGCACCGCCGAGGAGTAGCCCTCGTTCCGCTCGTCGTCGCGCCGGTAGTACTTCTCCGCGACGTGGATGAAGAAGTCCGGTTCGTCGTCGGAGTAGGTGGCCTGGAAGTCGCCGTAGGTGTCGATCCGCTGGAAGCCCACCTCGCGCAGCAGCCGCCGCACGTAGTTCTTCCGCAGCGGGAACATGTTCAGGTAGTACTCCGAGGAGTCCGGGAAGGTGTACTGGAACCGGGCCAACCCCTCGTCCACGTACTCCGGCCGGGCCGAGACCGCCTCGCCGCAGTAGTAGTACGTGTGCTTGCTGGAGAAGCCGTTGTCCAGGATCGCGTCATAGTTGCGCTGGTCGATGATGAGCAGGCCGTCGTGCTTGAGCACCGCGTAGAACTCGGCGAGCGCCTTGCGCCGGTCCCGCTCGGAGAACAGGTGGGTGAACGAGTTACCCAGGCAGATGACCGCGTCGAACTCGCCGTGCACGTCGCGGTTCAGCCACCGCCAGTCCGCGTGCACGGTGCGCAGGATGTGCCCGCCGTAGGCCTTGGCGTTCTCGAACGCCTTCGCCAGCATCTCCGGGCTGCCGTCCACGCTGACCGTTTCGAAGCCGGCTTCGATCAGCCGCACCGAGTGGAACCCGGTCCCGGTGGCGACGTCCAGCACCCGCTTGGCGCCCCGCTCCTTGAGCAGGTCGATGAAGAAGCTGCCCTCGCTCTCGTAGCGCTTCTTCCAGTCGATCAGCTCGTCCCACTTCTCGACGAAGCCCTTGACGTACTCCTGTTTGTAGTGGTCGGTGTCGCGGATGGCCAGCGGGTCGTCGCCGAAGCTCTGCGCCGTCGCCACGACGACGGCGTCCTTGCCGGCCGCTCCGTCGTCGAGTACGTCGGTCTGCGGCGTCGCGTGGTCCAATTCGCTCATCACGTCTCCCAAACACGTTGCCGGCGGCCGGGCACGGCCGGTCCGGCTCGCCAGGGCTGGCCCCGCCGTTCGCGGTCACGCGGACCGGGCACGCGGTCCCGAAACTCGTCAGGCGCAGCCCGCGCCGTGACCCGGACCGTCGAACGGCACGCCGAAACACCCCTCTCCCGAGGAAGATGGGTAAGAAACACTCTGGTCGACGTCAGGGCGCCCGCTTTTCGCTCGTCCGAGCGCTGTCACTGGAATTGTCGGTGCTGCCGTCGGAGGCCGACACGGAACTCGTGGATCCTGGTGAGACCTAGCGCGAAGGGCGATGTGTCGACGTGCTCCGGTGCCGTGCCGGGCATCTCAGCGGCCCGCTACGCGGTGCCGCCGCCGGGTCGGATACGAAGCCGCGCGAGCGACTCGCGAATGTTTCCACCTGGATCAACACTCCCCATTGGACATCTGTTCGCAAGGTCTCGGCAGCACGAACCTACGTCAACCGATCAGCGTACCTCAATGCGTCGATGGTGTGATCCTCAAATGTCACATGGAGTGTAGGGCAGGACTTTAGATTTGTCGCCCGCCGGTGATTTTGGACTCGAAGTACTTTACTTGTGAAAATAGGTGCACTACACTACAAGAATTTGTTGACGCAGTTGTTGCTCATGAGGCAAGGCAGTGCGCTTGACGCAACAACTAGATGATGGTCCCCGATGTCGGGTCACCGTGGGTAGCTGCCATTGATCGATCCGTGTCACGGGGTCACGTGGGTGAGCGGCGAGCGGGTGGCTCACGGTCCGGGTTCCCGGCCGAGTGGATCGGTAGACCAGCGCCCGGATGTGGATTTGTCCGTTTTCGGTGTTTTCCGCGCCGAGCTGTTTACTCGTTCCCGGTGCGGCCGCCGCGGCCGGGCATCGTGCCGCGCCGCGGCGGGTCGGGCAAGCGCCGTCAGGCCGGCGGTGTGCGGCCCGCGGCCAGCGGTGTTCCGGCCTTCCGACCCACGGCGGCCAGCACCATGGTGCGCGCGGGATCCCCGTCGTAGGGCCGGTCGGGCCGCCAGTCGGACAGCCACACCACGCCAGGCGGCACCATGTCCAAATCACCGAACAGCCCGGTGAACTCGGCGCGGTCTCGGAAGTAGCCGGGGTTGGGGGTGTCCGCGTACAGCTCCTCCAGCGCGGCGGCCTGCCGCTGCATGTCCTCCGGAATGCCCTCCCGGGTGAAATGCGACATCACCAGGAACGATCCGGGCGCCAGCGCGTCGCGGTAGCGGGCCATGGTCTCGTCGACCCCGTCGGCCGGTGCCACGAAATGCATGACCGCCACCATCAGCAGCGCGACCGGTCGGTCGAAGTCCAGCAGCCGCCGGGTGCTCGGGTGTTCCAGCACGGACACCGGGTCGCGCAGGTCCGCGCGAATCACGTCGGTGCGCTCCCGCCGCGGGTCCTCGGTGTCGAGAATCTGCTGGGCGTGCGCGACCGCGATGTGCTCGTAGTCCACGTAGACCGTGTGGGCGCGCGGATTCACCTTCTGCGCGATCTCGTGCACGTTGCCGACGGTGGGGATGCCCGAACCGATGTCCAGGAACTGGTCGACGCCCTGCTCGGCGAGCCAGGTCACCGCGCGCCGCAGGAACGCCCGGTTCTCCAGCGCGAAGTCCTTCACCGCGGGCACCCGCTGGAGCACCCGGTCGCCGAAGTCGCGGTCGACCTTCCAGTTGTGGCTGCCGCCGAGGTAGTAGTCGTAGGCGCGGGCCGCGGACGGCTTGGAGACGTCGATATCGGCGGGCATCGCCGGTGCGTGGGTCGGGATGCGGGCCACGGCATCCTCCGGATCGCTGTTCCGATCGAGCGAACGCATCGTATCGATCGGACCAGCGGCGTCGCGTCGGGCGTCCGGGCGATGCCGCCACTTCATCCGGGCGAGGGATGACAGGCGTGCGGAAGGTGGTTCTGTGGCACGCACTCCACCCGCCGGCCCGTCACCCGGTCGATCGACACCCGGATGACGTGCTCCTGCCGGCCGGGCACCCAGCACCGCAGCGGCAGACCGCTGATCAACCGCAGTTGCTCGGGATCGCGGACCTCGCTGGCCGTGCCCACCACCAGCACGCTCCACCCGGAGCCCACCACCGGGTCGAACTCGTCGGCCTCGAAGGCGACCACGGTGCCGCGCACCCCGGCGGACAGCCCACTGTCGGTGGCGGTGCGGAACACCACCGCGCCGTCGAACAGCGCGAAGCCGACCGGCTGGGCGGCGGGCAGCGCATGCTCGCTGAACACCACCCGACCGATCGGCACGCTGCCGAGGAGACGCAGGCATTCGCCGCGGTCCAGCACTTCGAAACGCACGGAGCCGTCCATTCCGCCTCAGGTTCTCTGCGGTTTTCCCTCCACGGTCGGTACCGCACGCGGGCGCTGCCAGAGACCAAGGTCCTGGATCTTCCCACCGGAAGCAGGGACGACCGGGCGGTGCCCCCAGGCCGACCTGCCCGTTGCGCGGGACGGACGCCATGCTCGGTGACCATGGTCGCACGTGGCCAGAGTCGAAAGACCCGGCGCCGCATAATCCGTTGGTGTGCGCCCATTTGGGTTAAAGCCCTGCCGGTCGCGGGTCACCCGTTACGGGTGATGCCGGTGCGGTAATGCCAGGTCACGCTCGGGGCACGGTGAGGTGGCGAGGAGGCCACACATCGGGCTGGCGGGAGGAGATCCGAATGGCGGGCGAGCGAGTCGACGCGCTGGTCGTCTTCGGGGCGACCGGAGACCTTGCCAAGCTGCAGACGTTTCCCGCGCTGGTGGGATTGGTGGAACGCGGCGTGGTGGACGTGCCCATCATCGGGGTGGCGAAAACCGGGTGGGGAATCAGCCAGTTCCGGGATTACGCGGCGTCGTCGCTGAAAATGAATGGAATCGACCCGAGCGGTGCCGCGGCGCGGAAAATGCTGAGCCTGCTCGACTACGTCAACGGCGACCTCACCGACCACGCGACCTACCGGCTGGTCTCGGACCGGCTCGGAGCGCGCCAGCAGACGCTGTTCTACCTGGAGGTCCCGCCGCAACTGTTCGGCATCATCGGCGAGGGCATCGGCCGGGTCGGCCGCGCCGACGGCGCCCGGGTGATGGTGGAGAAACCGTTCGGCACGGACCTGCGCAGCGCCCAGGAACTCAACGACACCCTGCACCGGGTGTTCCCGGAGGAGGCCATCTACCGGGTCGACCACTGGCTGGGCCTGGACCCGGTGGAGAACATCCTGTTCACGCGGTTCGCCAACGCGGTGCTGGAGCCGCTGATGAACCGCACCTACGTGGACAGCATCCAGATCACCATGGCCGAGTCGTTCGACGTCGCCGACCGGGGACGGTTCTACGACCGCACCGGCGCGATCCGCGACGTGGTGCAGAACCATTTGCTGCAACTGCTGGTGAGCGTGCTCGCCGACCCCCCGCCAGGGTCCGGACTGACGTGGTGGCGGGACGAGAAGTCCCGGATGATCCGCTCGCTGCGGCCGGCCGCGCCGGAGCAGGCGGTGCGCGGCCAGTACGGCGGCTACCTGGACGTGGACGGCGTCGCGCCCGGGTCCACCACGGAGACGTTCGTCGCGCTGGAGCTGTTCGCCGACTCCTGGCGGTGGGAGGGCGTGCCGATCTACATCCGGGCCGGCAAGTGCATGCCGATCACCGCCACCGAGGTGTGGCTGCGGTTCCGCCAGCCGGCGCACAACCTCTTTGGGGTGGATCCGTCCCAGTGCGCCAACGCGCTGCGCTTCCGCGTACGGCCGGAGACCGAGATCGGGCTCAGCCTGGCCGGCAAGCGTCCCGGCGTGGGTTGGACCCCGCAACTGGAGGATCTGGCCTTCGCCGAGCAGCCCGGCGCCGACGAGCGGCCCTACGACCGGCTCATCGGCGCCGCCGTGGACGGCGACCAGTCGCTGTTCGCCCGGGAGGACACCGTGGAGGACGCGTGGCGGGTGATCGAGCCGATCCTCGGCGACGTCGTTCCGCTGCAGCGCTACCAGCGCGGCACGTGGGGCCCGGACGAGGCGGCCCGGCTGCTTCCGCCCGGCCAGCACTGGCACGTCCCGAACGTCTGATCTGTTCCGGAAGCAGCAGTGAGGTTCCACAATGGACGATCACATCAGGCCGCGCCGAGTGGTGATCGTGGGCGGTGGGTTCGCCGGTCTGTCCGCGGCGCGCGCTTTCCGCAACCGGCCGGTCCAGGTGACGCTGGTGGACCGGGCCGGGCACCACCTGTTCCAGCCGCTGCTCTACCAGTGCGCGACCGGCATCCTCTCCGAGGGCCAGATCGCCACCCCGCTGCGCTACATCCTGCGCCACGAGAGCAACGTGGAGTGCGTGCTCGCCGAGGTCACCGGCTTCGACGTGGCCGCGCGGACAGTGATCGCCACCCGGCCGACGGGCGGCGTGCTGGAGATTCCCTACGACGACCTGATCGTCGCCGCGGGCGCGGAGCAGTCCTACTTCGGGCACGACGAGTTCGCCGCGCTCGCGCCGGGGATGAAGACGCTCGCCGACGCGCTGACCATCCGCCGCCGCGTGTTCGGCGCCTTCGAGATGGCCGAGACCGCGACGGACCCCGAGGAGCGGCGCCGGTGGCTGACCTTCGTGGTGGTCGGCGCCGGCCCGACCGGCGTGGAACTCGCCGGGCAGATCCGCGAGGTGGCCACCAGGACGCTGCGCGACGAGTTCCACCGTGCCTCCGTGGCCGACACCAGGGTGCTGCTGTTCGAGGGCGGCGAGAGCGCACTGGCCTCGTTCGGCCCGAAACTGGCCGGGCGGGCCGCGCGGACCCTGCGCCGGCTGGGCGTGGAACTGTTCGTCCACTCCGTCGTCACCGAGGTCGACCGGCGCGGCGTGGCGGTACGCGGCCCGGACCGCACGGTCACCCGCTACGAGGCCGGGACCGTGCTGTGGACGGCGGGCGTGCAGGCGCCGCCCCTGGCACACGCGCTGGCCCGGCAGACCGGGGCCGAGCAGGACCGCGCGGGGCGGATCAGGGTCGCCCCGGACTGCACCATCCCCGGGCACCCGGAGATCTCCGTGGTCGGCGACCTCATGGCGCTCGACCACCTGCCGGGCGTGGCGGAGGTGGCCATGCAGTCCGGCCGCCACGCGGGGCTGCGCATCCGGCGGCAGGTGGAGGGCAGGGCGGCGGCCGGCACGGGCAAGCCGTTCCGGTACCGCGACCTCGGTTCCGCCGCCTACCTCGCCCGCGGCCGTGCCGTGGTGTCCTTCGGGCGGGTCCGGCTCGGCGGCTTCGTCGCGTGGTGCCTGTGGATCGCCATCCACATCGGCTTCCTGACCGGCTTCCGCAACCGCGCCGGCGCCCTGCTCACCTGGATGATCACCATCGGCTGGGCGGCGCGGCGAGAACGCGCGCTGACCGCCGGCCAGGTCGCGGACCTTCGGGACGGCCGGCATGCCGCCATCCCGGAACAGGCCGCCCGCGGCCGGAACACCGCCCGGTCGCCGTGAGTCGCGGGCCGCCGCGCCACCCGCGGCCGGCGGGGCCGTCAGCAGCCAGGCACCGTGCTCGGCGTGCCGCACTGGTCGGGGCTGTTGTCGGCCACGGTATGGCCGATGATCCGCACGGTGCCGGGTGGCACGTGGCCGAAGATCCCGCCGCCCTGCTCACCGCTGCCCTCGGCGTGGTTGCCGGTCACCGGGCTGTCCGTCAGCGTGGCGTCACCCACGTTGAACAGGCCGCCGCCGCGCGGGTTGGCTCCGATGACCCGGTTCCCGGTGACGGTGCTGTTGTCCAGAGCGAGCGTGCCGTCGTTCTCGATGCCACCGCCGCGGGCGTTGACGCCGGTGGCCGTGTTCCCGCTGACCGTGGTGTGGTCGAGCGTGGCGGTGCCGTCGTTCATCAGGCCGGCGCCGAACTCGGCGATGTTGCCGGTGACCCAACTGTGGGTCAGCGTCAGCTTCGGGGCGACGCCGACGCCCCCGATGCCGCCGCCCACCCCGCCGGCGGAGTTGCCGTCGATCCTGCTGCGCGTGAACGTGGCGCTGCCGCCGTCCATCAGCATGCCGCCGCTGCCCGCCGCGGCAGTGTTGTGGCTGAGCACGCTGTCGGTGGCGGTGAGGATTCCGTTTGCCTCGTTGATGCCGCCGCCCACCAGATCGGCGGTGTTGTCCACGATGGCGCTGTGGCTGAGCGTGAGCCGGCCGCCGCCGAGGAGGACGGCGCCGCCGGCATTGGGCGCGTGCCCGTAGCGCACGGTGAGGCTGTCCAGCCGGAGGTCCCCGGGGGCGACCACCTTGAAGATCCGGAAGTGCGCCCGAGCCGCCGGATCGCGCTGCACGGTCGCCCCGTTGCCCAGGATGGTGAGCGTCTTGGCGATGACCGGTAGCGCGGTGTCCCGGTTGTGGTCCGGGGCGGCGATGCTGTAGACGCATCCCGCGGCCAGCACGAGGGTGTCCCCGGAGCGGGCCGCGTTGACCGCGACCCGCAGGGCCGCGCCGGTCGGGTCACACGGCACCTCGGTCACCGTCACGCGGTCGGCCGCGGGGACGGTCACCAGCACCGCCAGCACCGCGGCGGTGGTCACCGCGCCGCTCAGCCACGGTCTCCTTCGCACGGCTGCCTCCCCAGTGACGTTCTCGGCGGGCGTGATCGAGAGGTCTGGCCGGTCACGGCCGGTCCGCCACCAGGCCGGCGCGGTCGGCGCCGGGTTGGCGGCGCACGGGCCCGCGCCCGCCGAGCAGGCGGCCGAGCACGCCGGTCAGCGCCGCCGCGGCGTCCCCGGGCAGGCGTGCCGCCCGGTACGCGATGAAGCCGTCCGGGCGGATGAGCACCGCCCCGGTGTCGGTGAGCCCGTAACGGTTCTGGATGGCCCCGTCGACGTCGACCAGGCCGGCCGAGTCGACCTGGTAGGCGTCGACGGGGATGCCGAGATCGGTCGCCGCGCGTTCGGCGGCCGCGAGCCACGCACCGCCCCGCGCGGCGGCCAGCAGCAGGAAGTCGCGCCGCACGAGGTCGTGGACGCCGATGTCCCGGCCGTGGTGGCGCAGCCACAGGTGCGGTGCGCGGGTACCCGGGCGCCCGGAGGGCCGGGTGGGGTCCTCCACCACCGCGCCGTCGTCCGGATTCTCCGGTAGCACCGCCGGCGACCGGTAGATGTGTCCGAACTGGACGGTGCTTGGCGGCCGGAACCGCGCGGCCTCCGCCTCGTCGAGGTTGCTGTGCTGGCGGTAGCGCAGCACGCCCTGGTCGACGGTGAACTCGGCGACCGGCCGCCGCTCGGCGTCGTAGCTGTCCAGCAGCCCGGGTGCCGCGGCGCCGCGCAGCACGAGGCTCAGCTTCCACGCGAGGTTGTGCGCGTCCTGCACGCCGAGGTTGCCGCCGAAACCGCCGGTGGGCGGCATGACGTGGGCCGCGTCGCCGGCGAGGAGGACCCGCCCGGCGCGGAACCGGTCGGCGACCCGCGCGGCGATCTCCCAGCTGGTCACATCCAGCACGGTGAGGTCGAGGTCGGCGACGCCGACCGCGGTGCGTACCAGTTCCGCGCAGCGCCGCTCGCTGTAGCGGTCGTGGGTTTGCCCGGGTGAGACGCTGGCGGCGAAGCGCCACCGGCCGTCGGGCGAGGCGTCGAGCTGGCCGAGTACGCCGTGCACCTCCGGGCGGTTGACGAAGCAGAGGAAGAACCGCCGCCCGGCCACGTACTCGGTGAGGTCGGCGCGGAACAGCACGTTCAGTTGCCGGCTGAACGTGCCCAGGCCGTGGGTGCCGATGCCCAGGGTGGCGCGGATGCCGCTGCGGTTCCCGTCCGCGGCGATCAGGTATGCCGCGCGCACGGTACGTGTCGCGCCGGAGGCCCGGTCGCGGATGACCGCGGTCACCCCGTCGACGTCCGCGTGAAAGTCCACCATTTCCGTGGCCAGCCGGATGTCCGCGCCGAGTGCCTCGGCGCGGGCGAACAGGATCGGCTCCAGCCGGTCCTGCCCGATCAGAGTCCAGCCGGTGGCGCTCACGCCATCGTCGTCCTCCCGGAACGGGCCGTCGAACCAGCCGAGTTCGCGCCCGGCGAGCGACTCGACCTGCACCACGCGGCCGTAGCGGGCGTTGGGGTTCTCCGCGGCGCGGACCTCCCGCTCCAGCCCGAGCGCGCGCAGGATCTCCATGGTGCGCGGGGTCGCGGAGATCGACCGTGGATGCATGGACAGCCGGGCATGCCGCTCCACCAGCAGCGGGCGGATTCCGTGGTGAGCGAGGAACAACGCGGACGCCAGTCCGACCATGCTGCCGCCGACGATCAGAACCGGTGTCTCCTCGCTCACCGACGTTCCCCCCTCAAAGAATTGACATCGTCGGCAATTGTTCTGCGCCGAGAATAAGGGGACGCCGCCCGCCGCGTCAGAGTCGCAGAACTCTATGCAAACCGAATTGAAGGTGGGCGTCCGCTATGTGCGCGCACCGGCGTATCCAGTGCCCGCCCGACCGCGCCGCGGCTCGTCGTCGCAGGTCTCTCCCGTTCCGAACAGGCCAGGCACAACCCATCAGTCGAGGTGCAGCGCGATGTGCAGGTCCACCTGCGCGGCCAGGGTGGTCAGGTCGCGCCCAGTCAGCTCGCCGATTCGCTCGATCCGGTAGCGCAGCGTGTTGACATGCAGGTGCAGCCGCTGGGCGGCGCGTTTCCAGGAACCCGAGCAGTCCAGGAACACCCGCAGCGTGTGCACCAGGTCCGACTGGTGCTCGGCGTCGTAGGCGGCCACCGGTCCCAGCACCCGTTCCCGGTAGGAGGCCCGCAGGTCCCGTGGCACCGCGGCCAGCAGCAGCTGGTACGCGGTGAGCGTGGCACCGTTGACCACGCTGGCCCGCCGGTGCCGGTGCTCGGCGAGCTGCCGGGCGTGCCGGCTCTCCTCGGCCGCGCCCCGGATCGCCGACCAGGACATCGCCGGGCTGATGCCGACCGCCAGCCCCGCCCTGCGCAGCCCGGGCTCGAGCACCTGCACCGCCTCGGCCATCTCGGCCACCGCCCAGTCCAGTCGTTCCCGGCCGATGGCGAGCAGACCGAACACCTCGCCGTTGACCTCGGCCACCACCGAGGGCACGCCGAGATGCAGGGCCAGTTCCTCCAGCACCGGCACGGCCAGCGCCGGCCCGCCCTCCTCGGTGGACGCCGTGGCCACGCACAGCCGCTCGCACAGCCCCGCCTGGCGCAGCCGGCTGACCACGTCGGGCGGGGTGGGGCTGGCCGAGAGCACCGCGCGGACCACCGCCGTCCGGGTGACGGCCTGGGTGCGGCGGGCGTCGTCCAGCCGGGACAGCTCGGCGCGGGCGGTGGCGAGTAGCCCGTCCACCGCGCGCCGCTGCGCCCCGCTCCAGCGGCCGGCCTCACCCTCGACCACCAGCACCCACCCGGCCAGCGGGTGTCCCGGCCCGGTGGGCAGCACCGTGTAGCTGCGTCCCCGGCTGTGCAGGGTGCCGGCCTCGGCGTCGGAACCGGTCAGCGCGCGGCGCACCAGCGACTGGCGCTGGGCCAGCGCGGGCACCGGGCCGCTGCCCGCGATCACCCGGGCGGTCGGGCTGAGCAGCCAGCATCCGGCATCGAGCGCCGCGCCCGCCCGGCGCAGCGCCTCCGGCAACCCGGCCGGCTCCCGCTGCCCACCCGCGGCGTCCCGCTCGGCGGCCAGCGCGAGCACCACCAGCTCCGTGATGGTGGCGAACGAGACGTGCTCGGGCACCTCCAGCAGCACGATGCCGTGCCGCCGGCAGGCGTCCACCAGGTCGTCCGGGACGAAGCCGTGCTCGGCGGTACCCGCGCCCAGCGCGGCCACGCCCGCCTCGGCGAGCGTGGCCACGAACGCCTCGGAGTCTCCCGGGCCGCGCCACCACAGCAGCCCGGACAGCACCAGGCAGCCGCCGGAGAGGTAGCGGCTGGGGTCGTGCAGATCGGTGGTGTAGATCCAGCGGATCCGCCGGTCGAGGTCGTCCTCGCCGGCCAGCACGCGCAGGTCCAGGTCGGGATGCACGACCAGTGTCCGCAACAGCACCAGCCTCGCCTCCCGACTACCCGTGCGAACCTACAAGGCGGGCTCCTCGGTCGGCATCTCGGCGGCGGCCGGCTCGCCCGCACGGACCAACCGTTTGGCCCCGGTGTGGTTGAACAGCAGGTTCAGCGTGAACGCCAGTACTACGGTAATCGTGATCGGGCTTCCGCAGATGGTCTGCAGCCAGTCCGGAAAGTTCCGGAAGAAGATCGAGTCGCCGTAGCGGTCCAGCGACACCGCCGGCAACATGCCGACGCCCAGCGACACCGCCACGATGAACAGGTTGTGCGTGCCGGAGAAGTCCACCTTCTTCAACGTCTGGATACCCACCGCCGTGACCATCGCGAACATCACCACCGCCGCGCCGCCGATCACCGGCTCCGGGACGGCCGCGACGAACGCGCCCACCTTCGGCACCAGACCCATCAGCACCAGCACCACCCCGGTCACCGCGACCACCCAGCGGCTGCGCACCCCGGTCATCTGCACCAAGCCGACGTTCTCCGCGTAGGCGGTGTCCGGGAAGGAGTTCATCAGCCCGCCCAGCACTCCGGACAGCCCGTCAGTGGCCAGGCCCCTGGCGATGTCCCGCTCGGAGAGGCGCCGCCCGGTCATCTCGCCGACGGCGAGCATGTCCGCGGTCGACTCGGTGTAGGTCACCAGCATCACGATGCACATCGAGACGATCGCGGCCGCGTTGAACGTGGGCGCCCCGAAGTGGAACGGCGCGGCGACACCGAACCAGCCCGCCTGCCGCACGCCGGCGAACTGGAACAGGCCCATCGGAATCGACACCACCGCGCCGACCGCGAGCGCCAGCAGCGGGGCGATCTGCCCGAAGAAGCCGCGCAGGCACCGGGTGAACACCACGATCAGCAGGATCACCAGGAAGGCGAGCCCGATGTGCGACGCCGTGCCGTAGTCCGGTGCCCCGGTGTCGTGCCCGGCGATCATCGCCGCACCCGGACCCAGCAGCGACAGCCCGATGATGGTGATCACCGAGCCGGACACCAGTGGCGGGAAGTACCGGACCATGCTGGCGAACGGCCGGGCGATGGCGAGACCGAAGACGCCGGACGCCAGCATCGCGCCGTACACCGCGGGCAGCCCGTACTTCGACGCGATGGTGATCATCGGGTTGACCACGGTGAAGGTGGCCCCGGCGACCACCGGCAGCCGCACGCCGAACAGCCGGGACACGCCCACGCCCTGCACGAACGTGGCGATCCCCGCGACCAGCAGGTCAGCGTCAACCAGCAGCGCGATGGTGGCCTGGTCCAGCTTGAGCGCCTTGCCGACGATGAACGGCACGGCCACCGCGCCCGCGTACATGATCAGCACATGCTGCAGGCCGAGCACCGCGAGCCGGGGCAGCGGGAGCACCTCGTCCACGGGGTGAAGGTGGTTCGCGCGGGGTGGCGATGAACCGGACATTGCTGCTCCACCTTTCGATTTCGGGCCGCGGGAGGACGCCCGGGTGGGACGAACCGCATTTCGGGGCGGGCCGCCCGAAATACTTGCCGGTGGAGTGTGAGTAGCCGGAACTTCATTGTCAACAGGCCATCCACCAGCGGTAACGCGGTTTTTCAACGTTTGTATCTTCCTACAATGGTCGGCCGGCGGTCAGGGCCGGTTTTCGTAGTTTCCGCCGCTGTACCCGGCCGAGGGCGCGGGTGCCTAATGGCGGGACAGGCAGGCAGGCGAGCGAGGCGGGAGATGAACCTGGAAGCGGAGCGGCTGCGGGCGTGCTGCGCGTCGCCGCGCTGGGTGGACGCGATGCTGGCCGGCGCGCCGTACCCGAGCGCGGCCGCGGTGCTGGACGCCGCCGGCCGCGCTCTCGCCGCACTGGACTGGGCGGAGGTGGAGCGCGCGCTGGCCGAGCATCCGCGCATCGGGGAGCGCGCGGCCGGGGACGGCGCAGCGGCACGCTGGTCGCGTGCCGAGCAGTCGGCGGCCGCCACCGGGGACCCCCGGCTGGCCGCCGAACTCGCCGAGGCCAACCTCGCCTACGAGCGGCGGTTCGGGCACGTGTTCCTCATCTGCGCCGACGGGCTGCCGGTCGAGGCGGTGCTGGCCGCGCTGCGCGACCGGCTGGGCAACGACCCGGCCGCCGAGCGGGAGGCGGTCCGCGCCGAGCTGGCGAAGATCGTCCGGCTGCGGCTGGGCCGGCTGGTGGGCGCGCCATGAGCCTGTCCACGCACGTTCTGGACACCGCGCGCGGCCGGCCCGCCGCCGGCATCGCCGTGCGGCTGGAGCAGGGCACCGGCGACGGGTGGCGGGAGGTCGCCCGCGGCGAGACCGACGCGGACGGCCGGATCGGCGGCTGGTGTCCCGGCGCCGGCGTGCACCGGCTGGTGTTCGACGTCGCGGACCTGCACGAGGGCTTCTTTCCGGAGGTCACCGTGGTGTTCCGGATCGCCGACGCCGAGCAGCACCACCACGTGCCGCTGCTGATCAGCCCGTTCGGCTACACCACCTACCGCGGCAGCTAGAGGGGGCCCGATGGCCATCGTGTTGGGCGACAACCAGTACGGCAAGGCGGAGACCCGTCTGGTCCGGGTGGACCGCTCCGGCGAGGAGCACCGGATCATCGACCTCAACGTCACCACCACGCTCGCCGGCGACCTCGCGCGTACCCACCTCACCGGCGACAACACCGACGTGCTGCCCACCGACTCGCAGAAGAACACCGTGTTCGCGTTCGCCCACGACGGCGTCGGCGAGATCGAGGCGTTCGCCGTGCGGCTGGCCCGGCACTTCGTGACCACCGTGCCGGCCGTGCACCGGGCCAGGGTGCACATCGAGCGGTACACCTGGCAGCGCATGAGCGTGGGCGACGAACCGGCGCCGCACTCGTTCGTCCGCGGCAGCGGCACCCGCACCGCCACGGTCACCTGCGACGGCGAGCACACCACCGTGGTATCCGGGATCACCGACCTGGTGGTGCTGAACAGCACCGGATCGGAGTTCTGGGGCTACCACAAGGACCGGTACACCACGCTGCCGGAGACCAAGGACCGCATCCTGGCCACCGCGGTCGACGCGCGGTGGCGGCACACCGGCGCGGGCACCGCCGACTGGGCCGAATCGCACGCCGAGGTGGTCCGGCACCTGCTGGACGCGTTCGCCACCACGCACAGCCTCTCCCTGCAGCAGACCCTGTACGCGATGGGGGAGCGGGTGCTGCGGCATCGGCCGGAGGTGGCCGAGATCCGGCTCAGCCTGCCCAACCGGCACCACTTCCTGGTCGACCTCACCCCGTTCGACCTGGACAACCCCGGCGAGGTGTTCCACGCCGCGGACCGCCCGTACGGGCTGATCGAGGGCACCGTGCTGCGTGAGGACGCCCCGCCGGCCGGGCTGGCCTGGTGGTGACGGCCATGAGCACCGCCGACGTATTGCGCGCCGACGTACTTCTTCCCGCGGAGGCGGCATGAACACCGCCGACGTACTTCTTCCCGCGGAGGCGGCATGAACACCGCCGACGTACTTCTTCCCGCGGAGGCGGCATGAACACCGCGGTGTCCACGATGGAGTTCCTGCGCCCGGCCACCCTCGCCGAGGCGCTGGAGACCAAGGCGGCGCATCCGGAGGCGGTGCCGCTGGCCGGCGGCACCGACCTGATGGTCGAGCTGAACTTCGACCGCCGCCGCCCGCCCGCGCTGCTCGACCTCACGCGGATCACCGAGCTGGCCGAATGGTCCGAAGTGGACGGGCATATCCGGATCGGCGCCACGGTGCCGTACGCGCGGATCATTACCGAGCTGGGTAGCCGGCTGCCCGGGCTGGCCATGGCCGCCCGCACGGTGGGCTCACCCCAGATCCGCAACCGCGGCACACTGGGCGGCAACCTCGGCTCCGCGTCGCCGGCTGGGGACGGCCACCCGCCGCTGCTGGCCGGCCACGCCACCGTGGAACTGGCCTCGGTGCGCGGCAGCCGGCGGGTACCGGTCGACGCGTTCTTCCTCGGCCCCAAGCGCAGCGTCGTCGAGCCGGACGAACTGGTCGTCGCGGTGCGCGTGCCCCCGGCCACCGGGCCGCAGCAGTTCGCCAAGGTCGGCCCGCGCAACGCGATGGTCATCGCGGTGTGCGCGTTCGCGCTGGCACTGCACCCCGAGAACGGCACGGTGGGTACCGGGATCGGGTCGGCCGGCCCGACCCCGCTGCGCGCCCGGGACGCCGAGGAGTTCCTTGCCGCCGAACTGGACTGGGCCGGCGGCCGGCCGCTGCCCGAGGGCGTGGCCGAACGGTTCGGCGAGCTGGTGGCCGCCGCCGCGCGGCCGATCGACGACGTGCGCGGCACCGCCGCCTACCGCGGCCACGCGCTGGCCGTGCTGGCCCGGCGGACGCTGACCTGGGCGTGGCGCGACCACACCGGGAGGGGATCATGCGGGTGAACGTCGAGGTCAACGGCGAGCAGCGGACCGAGGACAACGTCTGGGAGGGCGAGAGCCTGCTCTCCCTGCTGCGTGACCGGCTCGGCCTGCCCGGCGCGAAGAACGCCTGCGAGCAGGGGGAGTGCGGGTCCTGCACGGTGTACCTGGACGGCGTGCCGGTGTGCGCCTGCCTGGTCGCCGCCGGGCAGGCCGAGGGACGCTCGGTGCGCACCGTGGAGGGCCTGGCGGACGGCGACGCGCTGCACCCGGTGCAGCAGGCGTTCGTCGAGGCCGGCGCCGTGCAGTGCGGGTTCTGCACGCCCGGCCTGCTGGTCGCCACGCACGACCTGCTGAGCCGGGTATCCCATCCCTCGGACGGCGAGATCCGCGAGGCGCTGGCCGGCAACCTGTGCCGGTGCACCGGTTACGAGCACATCCTCGACGCCGTCCGGCTGGCCGCGACCAGGGGCGGAGGCAGGCGTGATCAAGAATGGCGGAGCCCCGATCGTGCCGGCCGACCGGGTGCGGGTGCCCCGCGGGACACGGGAGACCCAGAATGCGAACGGTGATCACGGGCGGCGCGGTGTTCACCGCGGACGCCGAGGGGACCGAGTACCGGACCGGTCACGTGGTGCTGGACGGCGGCGTGATCGAGGCGGTGGGCGCCGGGCCAGCACCGGACGACCCGCCCGGGCAGCGGGTGGACGCCACCGGCTGCCTGGTCACCCCCGGGCTGGTGAACACCCACCACCACCTCTACCAGTGGGCCACCCGCGGCCTGGCGCAGGACGCCGACCTGTTCGGCTGGTTGACCGCGCTGTACCCGGTGTGGGCCGGGCTGGACGAGGACATCGCGCACGCCGCGGCCGCGGCCGGCCTGGCCCGCCTGGCGCTCACCGGCTGCACCACCGCGGCAGACCACCACTACGTGTTCCCGCGCGCCGGCGGCGACCCGTTCGCCGCGGTGGTCGCCGCCGGCCGGGAGATCGGGCTGCGGCTGCACGCGGTGCGCGGGTCGATGGACCGCGGCGAGTCCCGCGGCGGCCTGCCGCCGGACGACATCGTCGAGGGCACCGACGCCGCGCTCGCCGGCACCGAGCGGGCGATCGACCGCTTCCACGAGACCGGGCCGGACGCCCACGTCCAGGTGGCGGTCGGGCCGTGCTCGCCGTTCTCCGCCACCCGGGAGCTGATGGCCCGCACCGCCGAGCTGGCCCGCGCCCGCGGCGTTCGGCTGCACACCCACCTCGCGGAAACCCTGGACGAGGAGAAGCAGTGCCTCGCCGAGTTCGGCCGCACCCCGGTGCAGTACGCCGCCGACCTGGGATGGCTCGGCCCGGACGTGTGGCTGGCGCACGCCGTGCACGTCGGTGACGCGGTGCGCCGGCTCGGCGACACCGGCACCGGCGTGGCGCACTGCCCGTCGTCCAACGCCCGGCTCGGCTCCGGCATCGCCCCGGTGCGCGCGCTGCTCGAGGCCGGTGTCCCGGTCGGCCTCGGCGCCGACGGCGCGGCGTCCAATGAGGACGGTGGTATGGGTGTGGAGCTGCGCGCCGCGACCTACCTGGCCCGGCTTGCCGGGGGAGCGTCCGCGCTGACCGCCCGGGACGCGCTGCGGCTGGCCACCGCCGGCGGCGCCGCCTGCCTGGGCCGGGCCGACCACCTCGGCACCCTGGAACCCGGCAAGCGGGCCGACGTCGCGGTGTGGCGGCTGTCCGGCATGGACCACGCCGGCATCGACGATCCGGTGGCCGCCCTGGTGTTCGGCGCGCTGCCGCCGCTGGACGTGCTGCTGGTGGGCGGCACTCCGGTGGTCGAGCGCGGCGAGCTGCGCACCGCCGACGTGGACCGGGTCGCCGCCGGGCTGCGCTCCGCCAGCCGCCGGATCATCGAGCGGGTGGGAGTACCAACATGAGCACGGCGACGAGGGAGACCGTGGCGGGCCGGGTCGGCGACTCCGCGGTGCGCCCGGACGCCGCGCTCAAGGTGCGCGGCGAGTTCGCGTACTCCTCGGACCTGTTCGCCGACGACATGCTGTGGGGCGCCACGCTGCGCAGCCCGCACCCGCACGCCCGCATCCGGTCCATCGACGTCACGGCCGCGCTGACCCTTCCCGGCGTGTACGCCGCGCTCACCCACGCCGACGTGCCGGGGGAGAACCGGTACGGCCTGGACCACCGCGACCAGCCGGTGCTCGCCGAGGACGTGGTCCGCTACCAGGGCGAGCCGGTGGCGGTGGTGGCCGCCGACCACCCGGAGACCGCCCGCCGCGCCTTGGACCGCATCGCGGTCGACTACCAGGTCCTGGACCCCGTGGTGGATGCCGAGCTGGCCATGGCCGAGGGCGCGCCGGTGCTGCACCCGGAGTGCCCGGGCGGGAACGTGCTGCGCCATGTGCGCATCCGCCGCGGCGACCCCGAGGCCACCGCCGAGGTGGTGGTCACCGGGGAGTACCGGGTCGGCATGCAGGACCAGGCGTTCCTCGGCCCCGAGTCGGGGTTGGCCGTGCCCGCCGAGGACGGCGGCGTGGACCTGCACGTGGCCACCCAGTGGCTGCACGTGGACCAGTCCCAGGTGGCGCACGCGCTCGGGCTGCCCCCGGAGAAGGTGCGACTCACCCTGGCCGGGGTGGGCGGCGCGTTCGGCGCCCGTGAGGACCTGTCCATGCAGGTGCACGCGTGCCTGCTGGCGCTGCGCACGCGGCGGCCGGTGAAGATGGTGTACGGCCGGGAGGAGTCGTTCTTCGGGCACGTGCACCGGCACCCCGCGCTGCTGCGCTACGAGCACGGCGCGGACCGCCACGGCCGGCTGGTCTCCGTCCGCGCGGAGATCGTGCTGGACGGCGGCGCGTACGCGTCCAGCACGCCGGCCGTGGTGGCCAACGCCGCCACCCTGGGCATCGGCCCGTACCAGGTGCCCAACGTGCGGATGGACTGCTGGGGCGTCTACACCAACAACCCGCCGTGCGGCGCGATGCGCGGGTTCGGCGCGGTGCAGGCGTGCTTCGCCTATGAGTCCCAGATGGACAAGCTCGCGGAGAGACTCGGCATGGACCCGGTGGAACTGCGCATCCGCAATGCCATGCGGGAGGGCTCCACCATGCCCACCGGGCAGGTGGTCGACTCCGCCGCCCCGGTCGCCGAGCTGCTCCGCCGGGTCCGGGACAAGCCGCTGCCGCCGCCGGCGGACCCGACCGACCCGCGCGATCTGCCCGGCGGCGTTGCCAACACCACCCGCGGCGACGGCGTGGTCCGCGGCGTCGGCTACGGGGTGGGCATCAAGAACGTGGCCTTCTCCGAGGGGTTCGACGACTACTCCACCGCCCGGGTCCGGCTGGAGGTCCTCGGCGGCGAGCCGGTCGTCTCGGTGCACACCGCCGCGGTCGAGGTGGGCCAGGGCCTGGTCACCGTGCAGCAGCAGATCGCCCGCACCGAACTCGGCATCGCCAGGGTCACCGTGCTTCCCGCGGACACCGGCGTGGGCAGCGCCGGGTCCAGTTCGGCGTCCCGGCAGAGCTACGTCACCGGCGGCGCGGTGAAGGCCGCCTGCGAGCGGGTGCGGGACACGCTGTGCGCGCTGGCCGCGACACGGCTCGGCCGGGAGGTCGGCCTGGTGGACGGCAAGCTGGTCACCGCGGACGGCGCGGTGGCCGCCAGCATCGCCGACGTGCTCGGCGATGAGGTGATCGAGCGCACCGTCGAGTGGCGGCACCGCCCCACCTTCCCGTTGGACCCGCTGACCGGCCAGGGCAACGCGCACACCCAGTACGCGTTCGCCGCGCACCGCGCCGTGGTGGACGTGGACGTGGAACTGGGCCTGGTCAAGGTGGTCGAGCTGGCCTGCGCCCAGGACGTCGGCCGGGCGATCAACCCGCAGGCGGTGCTCGGGCAGATCCACGGCGGGTCCGCGCAGGGCCTCGGGCTGGCGGTGATGGAGGAGATCCAGGTGGTGGACGGCACGGTGCGCAACCCGTCGTTCACCGACTACCTCATTCCGACCATTGTGGACATGCCGCCAATGGTGGTGGACGTGCTGGAGCTGGCCGATCCGCACGCGCCGTACGGGCTGCGCGGCGTCGGCGAGCCGCCGACGATCTCGTCCACCCCGGCCATCGTGGCCGCGATCCGCGCCGCCACCGGCCGGGCGCTCACCCGCGTCCCGGTCCGCCCCGACGACATCGCGTTAGCGGGCAGCGCCAGCCGTCCCGTCCCGTCCCGCCCGGAGGTCCCATGCGACTGATGTTCCTCAACGGCACCGCCATGTCCGGCCAGCCGGACCACGCCACGATCGCGTCCGCCACCCCGCTCGGCCCGGCCCGCACCGCGCCCCACTACCGGTTCTTCGCGGTCCGCGACGCCTTCCCCGGGCTGCTGCCGGTGCGGACCGGCGGCGGATCGATCGAGGGGGAGCTGTACGAGATGACCGACGAGCTGCTGCTGCACGGCCTGCTCCCGGAGGAACCGCCGGAGCTGGAGCTGGGCACCATCGAGCTGGCCGACGGGCGGACGGTCAACGCCATGCGGCTGCGGCCGGACCGCCTCGACCCGGCCGACAAGGTCGTGGACATCACCGACCTCGGTGGTTGGCGTACATACCAGGCGTTCCTCGCGGCCAACGCGCGCGTCGGCGAGGTGCTGGGCCGGTGACCGCGCGACCCACACTGTCCGGAGTGGACGGCCGGCGGCTGCTGGACCGGCTGGACGAGTTGGCGGCGGTCGGCGCCACCCCGGGCGGCGGGGTGACACGGCTGGCGTACTCGCCGGAGGACGTGCGGGCCCGCGAGCTGGTCGCCGGCTGGCTCGCCGACGCCGGGCTCGCGGTCACCGTCGACCCGGCCGGCAACCTCGTCGGCCGGCTGCCCGGCACCGGGCCGGCCGCCGGCACCCTGGCCACCGGCAGCCACCTGGACAGTGTGGTGGACGCCGGCCGGCTGGACGGCGTGTACGGGGTGGTCGCCGCGGTGGCCGTGGCCGAAGCGCTGCGCCGCGACGGCGTGCGGCTCCGGCACGACCTCGCGGTGATCGCGTTCAGCAACGAGGAGGGCGCCCGGGGCACGCCGGGCATGGTCGGCTCGCAGGCCATCGCCGGCCGGCTCACCTCGGACGACCTGGCCCGCCCGGACGACGAGGGGGTGCCGCTGGCCGACCGGCTGGCCGCCGCCGGTGGCGACCCGGGCCGGATCGAGGCCGCCGCGTGGCCGCCGGGGGAGGTGGCCGGATTCCTCGAACTGCACGTCGAGCAGGGCCCGGTGCTGCGCGCCGAAGGGGCCCGGATCGGCGTGGTCACCGGGATCACCGGTCGCGCCAACGCCGACATCCTGGTGCGCGGCCTGGCCAACCACGCCGGCACCACCCCGATGGTCGCCCGCCAGGACGCCGCGGTCGCCGCCGCCGACCTGGTGCTCGCCGTGCGCCGGCTGGCCACCGACGGCCACGTCCGGGTGGCCACCACCGGGCTCGTCCAGGTCTCCCCGGGGGTGCGCAACGTCGTCCCCGGCGAGGCGCTGCTCGGCGTCGACCTCCGCGACCTGGACGACGAGCGGATCACGCACGCGCTCGACCTGCTGGACACGGCGGCCGCCGAGATCGGCGCCACGCGGCACGTCAGCGTCGAGGTGCGCCGCGGACCTTCGGTGCCGGCGGTGCGCACCGACCCGCGGCTGGCCGGCTGCGTCGCCGGCGCCGCCGACCGGCTCGGCCTGACCAGGATCGAACTGCCCAGCGGCGCCGGGCACGACGCCCAGGTGATGGCCGGGCTCGGCCCGATCGGCATGATCTTCGTGCCGAGCGTCGATGGGATCAGCCACTCCCCGCGGGAACGCACCGACCCGGACGACCTCGTCGCCGGAGCGGACGTGCTGCTGCACGCCCTGCTCGCCGCGGACGGCGAACTCGACCCGGAGTAGCGGATGGACCCGTCCTACCCGCGCGACCTCGCCGGCTACGGCCGCCGGCCACCGCACCCGCACTGGCCGGGGAACGCCAGGGTCGCCGTGCAGTTCGTGCTCAACTACGAGGAGGGCGCGGAGAACTGCGTGCTGGACGGCGACCCGCACGCCGAGACATTCCTCTCCGACATCGCCGGCGCGCAGCCGTATCCGATGCGGCACATGAGCATGGAATCGCTGTACGAGTACGGCTCGCGGGCCGGCGTGTGGCGGGTGCTGCGGCTGTTCGAGGAACGGAACCTGCCGCTCACCGTGTTCGGCGTGGCGCTGGCGCTGCGCCGCAACCCGGAGGCGGTGGCCGCGTTCACCGAACTCGGCCACGAGATCGCCGGCCACGGGCTGCGCTGGATCAGCTACCAGCTCCTCGACGAGGACACCGAACGCCGGCACCTGGCCGAAGCGGTGGAGATCATCCGGGAGCTGACCGGGGCGGCGCCGCTGGGCTGGTACACCGGCCGGGACAGCCCGAACACCCGCCGGCTGGTGGTCGAGCACGGCGGCTTCCTCTACGACGCCGACTCCTACGCCGACGACCTGCCCTACTGGGTGCGCGTGGCCGGCCGGCCGCACCTGGTGGTGCCCTACACGCTGGATGCCAACGACATGCGGTTCGCCACCGCGCCCGGCTTCTCCTCGGGCGAGCAGTTCTTCAGCTATCTCAGGGATGCCTTCGACGTGCTCTACGCGGAGGGCGCGATGTCACCGAAGATGATGTCCGTGGGGCTGCACTGCCGGCTGGTCGGCCGCCCGGGTCGGGCTGCCGCACTGGCCCGGTTCCTGGACCACGTGCTCGCCCACGACCAGGTGTGGGTGGCCCGGCGGGTGGACATCGCCCGGCACTGGGCCCGGCACCACCCGCCGGGCGGGTGACACGCACCCGGCGGTGCCGCGGACAGGCAGGCTGTCAGATCAAGCCGAGCTTGCGGACCGCCTCGCGCTCCTCGACCAGCTCGGCGACGGAGGCGTCGATCCGTTCCCGGGAGAACTGGTTGATCTCCAGGCCCTGCACGATCTCCCAGCGGCCGTCCTGGGACACCACCGGGAACGAGGAGATCAGACCCTCGGGAACGCCGTAGGAGCCGTCGGAGGGCAGCGCGACCGAGGTCCAGTCGCCGGCCGGGGTTCCGTTCACCCAGTCGTGCACGTGGTCGATCGCGGCGTTGGCCGCCGAGGCCGCCGAGGACGCGCCGCGCGCCTCGATGATCGCCGCGCCGCGCTTGGCCACGGTCGGGATGAACTGGTCCCGCACCCACGCCTCGTCGTCCACCGCGGCGGCCGCGTTCGTGCCGTCCACCTCGGCGTGGAAGATGTCCGGGTACTGGGTGGCCGAGTGGTTGCCCCAGATGGTCATCTTCTTCACCGAGCTGACCGGGGCCTTCAGCTTGTTCGCGAGCTGCGAGATGGCCCGGTTGTGGTCCAGCCGGGTCATCGCGGTGAACCGCTCGGCCGGCACGTCCGGTGCGTGCGACTGGGCGATCAGCGCGTTGGTGTTGGCCGGGTTGCCGACCACCAGCACCCGCACGTCGTCGGCCGCGCCGGCGTTGATGGCCTCGCCCTGCGGCCCGAAGATGCCGCCGTTGGCCTCGAGCAGGTCGCCGCGCTCCATGCCCTTGGTCCGCGGCCGGGCGCCCACCAGCAGCGCGACGTTGACGCCGTCGAACGCCAGCCGCGGGTCGTCGGTGATGTCGATGCCCGCCAGCAGCGGGAACGCGCAGTCGTCGAGCTCCATCGCGGTGCCCTCGGCCGCCCGGACCGCCTGCGGGATCTCCAGCAGGGACAGCCGCACCGGCTTGTCCGGGCCGAGGAGTTGGCCCGAGGCGATGCGGAACAGCAGTGCGTAACCGATCTGGCCGGCCGCACCGGTGACCGTGACCTTGACGGGAGCTTGGGCCATCTCGTTCTCCTGTGAACTCGCGATGAAGGGGACAAGGTGGATGCTAGCCGCCGGTGCCGGCGCGTTCCGGTGCCGTGCCGGGCCGCCGGGCGACCGCACGGCGCGGGCCGCGCCGCAGGTCGGAGGGTGTGCCGAGGGCGAACCCGGCGCCGGGGGCCCGGGCGGCGACCGCCCGGGCCCCCGGCGCCGTGAGCGTGGTCACCTGGGGATGCCCGTGGCCGGTCAGTCCCGGCTGCGCCGTCCCACCACCAACCGGTACACCAGCAGGATCACCAGGGACCCGATGATGGCCAGCACCCAGGTGCGCAGGTCGAAGAACTTGCCCAGCCGGACGTGGAACAGCGTCTTGCCGATCCAGCCGCCGACGAACGCGCCAGCGATGCCGAGCAGCATGGTGATGATGCACCCACCGGGATCCCGGCCCGGCATGAGTGCCTTCGCGATAGCGCCCGCGATGAGGCCGAGCAGGATCCAGCTCAGGATGCCCACGGGCACCCTCCTTTCCTTCCGCGTGTCGCGTGCTCGTGGCGCCCGGCCCCGAACCGGGACGGCGCACCGCGATCATCGCGCACCCCTTCACCCGATCGGCCGACACCCTGCCAGAGCGGCGCCGCCGCGGACAGCCCGCGGGGACCGGATCACCTCGGCTCGCCGTCGGGCAGGTGCTCCACCGCCCATGCGGCGATCTGCGCGCGGGAACCGAAGCCCAGCTTGCTGAGAATGTGCTCGACGTGGGCCTCGGCGGTGCGCTGGGAGACCACCAGCGTCTTGGCGATCTCGCGGTTGCTCAGGCCCCGGGCGATCAGCGCCGCGGTCTGCCGCTCGCGCGGGGTGAGCGGCGAGGACACCCCGGCGGCGTGCTCCGGGGCCGCCGCGCGGCTGCCGCCGGTCCGCTGCGCGGCGTAGGCCACGGCCTGTTCCAGGGACGCCCGCGCGCCCCGCTCGGCGGCCGCCTGGTACCCGGCGTCGCCCAGCGCCTCGCGGGTACGGCACTCGCACTCGTCGTGGTAGCCGGTGAGGTGGCCGTAACCGGACAGCGGCGAGCCCACCGACCGCCACACCGTGCGCAGGCTGCCGAGCAGCCGGCCGGCCCGCTCGAACTCGCCCTCGCTGGCCGCGATCCAGGCCAGCACCTCCAGGTTCAGCGCGATCCCCAGCAGGTCGTTCAGCGACTGGTTGTAGCCGAGACTCTCCCGCTCCAGGGCCGCGGCGCGGTGCGTGTCGCCCTGCCGCCACACCTCGATGCCCAGCGCGATCAGGGCGTAGGACTTGTGCCAGATGTCGCCGCTGCCGTCGCAGACGGCCAGGCACTGCTCGGCCAGCGCGATCGACCCCTGGGCGTCGCCGAGGTAGGACAGCGCCATGGACTTGCGGATCAGGGTGAGCGCCTCGCCGTGCCGGTTGCCGATGGCCCGGTGCCGCCGCAGCGCCTCGTCGTAGAGCCCGACCGCGGTGTCCGCGTCGCCGCCGTACATGGCGACGAACCCGGAGAACAGGGCGGCGTAGCCGAGCGCCGACTCGTCGCCCAGTTCCTCGCCGAGGATGCGGGCCTCCGCCAGCATCGACTTGGCCGCGGGCAGGTCGCCCTGGATGATCGCCAGCCAGCTGTTGGTCCACAGCGCGGCCGCGCGCTCCCGGCTGGGCTCGGTGGCGAGCGCGAGCATCGCGTCCAGCCAGCTCCGGCCCTCGCCGTGGTAGTAGCTGGTGATCCAGTGGTAGAGCAGGTCGGTGGCCAGCCCCAGGCCGGTCTCCGGGGAACCGATCCGGCAGAACGCCAGCGCGGCGCGCAGGTCGGGGTGCTCGTGCTCCAGCCGGGCGAACCAGCGGACCTGGTCCGGGGCGAACCGGTGCTCGTTGGCGCGGGCGGCCAGCCGCCGGTAGTAGTCCCGGTGCCGGCAGTGCAGGGTGTCCCACTCGCCGTACTCGACCAGCCGCTCCCGGCCGTACTGCCGGATCGTCTCCAGCATCCGGTACCGCACCGTGCGCTGGTGGTTCTCCTTCACCAGCACCGACTTGTCGATCAGGGCCGATATCAGCTCGACCACGTCCTCGCGGTCGATACCGTCCGCCGAGCACACCTCCTCGGCGGCGGTCAGGTCGAGGGTGCCGGCGAACAGCGATGCGCGTGCCCAGAACAGCCGCTCCGCGGGCGAGCACATCTCGAAGCTCCAGTCGATCAGCGCACGGAGCGTCTCGTGGCGCGGCGTCGCCGCCTTGCGGGCCCCGGTGAGCAGCCGGAACCGGTCACCCAGCCGGGCGGCCAGCTCCTGCGGGGAGAGCACCCGCAACCGCACCGCGGCCAGTTCGATGGCCAGCGGGATGCCGTCGAGGTCGCGGCAGATCTTCACCACCGCGTCGCTGTTCTGCTCGGTGAGCCGGAACTCGGACAGCGCGGCCGCGGCGCGCTCGCTGAACAGGGTCACCGCCTCGAACTGGCTGAGCGCGGGGATCGGCGGCGCCGGCTGGGCAGCGTCCGGCAGCGACATCGGCGGCACCTGCAGGATCTGCTCGGCCCGGATGCTCAACGCCTGCCGGCTGGTGACCACGATGCGCACCCGCGGGGCGGCCGCGAGGATACGGTCCACCAGCACCGCGCAGGGCTCCAGCAGGTGCTCGCAGTTGTCCAGTACCAGCAACTGCTGCCGGTCGCGCAGGTGGTCGATCAGCACGCTCAGCGCGGAACGCGGGGAGTGGTCCCGGATCCGCAGCACCTCGGCGACGCACCGGGGCAGCAGCGTGGCGTCGGAGAGCCGCGTGAGGTCGACGAACCACACCCCGTCCGGGAACGAGCGCCGCAACTCGGCGGCCACCCGCAGGGCGAGCCGCGTCTTGCCGACCCCACCGACCCCGGTCAGCGTCACCAACCGGGAGCGGGCCAGCAGCCGCTTCACCTCGGCCAGTTCCCGCCGGCGGCCGATGAAGGTGCTGGCGTCCGCCGGCAGGTTGCCCGGAGGTATCCGGGCTTTCGACCCTCGTGCCATGATCGCACCACCACGTTCTCGATCAGGCTGTCAGCCGGCCTGCAGCGCGTACGCGATCGCGTCGTCGGTGGCGAAGCCACCTCCCTCCCGGAACGCCGTGGTGAACTCGTGCTCGCCGAGCAGCCGGCGGGTGTCCTCGACGCAGTGCCGGTGTGAGTCGGCCAGCGCGCCGAGCACCGCAGGGGACGAGCCGACGGCCCGCCACCACGCGTGCCCCGCGCCGAGCAGCCGGGCGGCCCGGTCCGCCTGCCCGGCCCCGGCCGCCGCCCAGGCCAGCAACTCCAGGCAGAGCGTCATGCCCCACCGGTCGCGCAGCGGCCACTTCTGCCGCAGGCTGTCCCGGGCCAGCGCCGCGGCCCGCGCCCATTCGCCCTGCCGGCAGCGCAGCACGCCGAGCGCCCACAGCCCCTGCGACCGGGACCAGCCAGCGCCGCGGGCCTCGGAAAGGGCCACGCACTCCTCGCCACTGGCGGCCGCGCGGTCCACGTCGCCGCGGACCGATTCGGCGAGCACGCGCAGGTACAGCGTGAGCCACACACCGTGGCTGTCCCCGGCCGAGCGTAGCCGTGGCAGTGCCTCGCCGAGCAGGCTGCTCGCCCGATCCGGGCGCTGCTGGTTCAACTCGGCGATGGCCCGGTCCAGCTTGGCGTAGGCGACCATGGCCTCGTCGCGCAGCCGGGTGGCCAGCGTCTCGCACTCCCGCACCAGCGGCAGGGCGGTGTCCGTGTCGCCCTGCAGCAGACCGCACCACCCGTCCGCCCACAGCGCCCTGGCCCGCGTCGCGGTCGGCCGGCGGGTGACGGCGAGCGCCCGGCCCAGCCAGTGCCGGCCCTCCGCGAGGTGGCCGGTCGCGTACCAGTAGTCGGCCAGCGACGCGCCGATAGCCAGACCCGCTTCGGCCTCGCCGGGCACGGTCAGGCAGTACTCCAGGGCGCACCGCAGGTTCGCGTGCTCGGCCCGCAGCCGGGCCAGCCAGCCCAGTTCGGCGTCCGTGGTCCAGGCCCGCGCCGAGGCGGCCGCCAGGTCCCGGTACCAGTCGCGGTGCCGGCGGCGGAGAGTCGGCTCCTCGCCGGCCGCGGCCAGCCGCTGCCTGCCGTACTCGCGGACCGTGGCCAGCAACCGGTACCGCACCGAGCCGGCGATCTCCTCCCTGGCCAGCACGGACTTGTCGACCAGCCCGAGCACCGCGTCGTCGACGTCCTCCCTGGTGATGCCCTCGCCCGCGCACACCGCCTCGGCGGCGGCGAGGTCCACGCCGCCGGAGAACACCGACAGCCGGGCCCACACCGCCCGCTCCACCGGGGAGCACAGGTCGAAGCTCCAGTCCATGGTGGCCCGCAGCGTCCGCTGCCGGGACGCGCCGGCCGGCCCGTCGATCGCCAGCAGGCCGAAGTAGTCGCCCAGCCGGGCCACGAGCTGCTCCAGCGACAGCGTGCGCAACCGCGCGGCGGCGAGTTCGATGGCCAGCGGGACGCCGTCCAGTTGCCGGCACAGCCGGATCACCAGTTCCCGGTTCTCCGCGCCGACGCGGAAGTCCGCCCGGATGTCCGCGGCCCGCTGCGCGAACAGGCTCACCGCGTCGTACCGGGTGAGCAGGTCCGCGGGCACCGGGTGGTCCGGCTCGGGCACGGACAGCGCGGGCACCACGTACAGCCGCTCGCCGGGCACGCCGAGCGGCTGCCGGCTGGTGGCCAGCACCCGCACCCCGGGCGCGGCGGCGAGCAGCCGCTCCACCAGCACCGCGCACGGCCCCCGCATCTGCTCGCAGTTGTCCAGCACCAGCAGCAACTGCCGGTCGCGGAGATGGTCCAGCAGCGCGGTCACCGGCTCCGCGGCGCGCTGGCACAACCCCATGGCGTCCGCCACGGCCTGCGCGAGCAGTTCGCCGCTGCCGACGCCGGACACGTCCACCGTCCACACGCCGTCCGGCGGCGGGTGCCGCAGCGTGCCCGCGACCCGCAGCGCCAACCGGCTCTTGCCCACGCCACCGACGCCGGTCAAGGTCAGCAGGCGGGAATGCGACAGGTAACCTCGGGCCCTCGGCGCCTCGCGCCAACGGCCGACGAAGCTGGTGGCATCGACAGGCAAGTTCCCGACCTGCCGGGCCGGCGCCCTGGTGGCAACGGCCATGACGAGACTCACGCTAGGCCCGGTTCCGGGGGCGGTCAACGCGCTCCCGCCCCGGACGGCCGGCGCGCCGGCCCCCTAACCTCGGGGATGACCTTCCGTGCCGTTGCCCCGCTGACCCGTCGGCCACCACCTGATCGGGTGACGTCCGAACGTGGGACTGAAGTCCGCGTCCCGCGGGGCCGAAGCATGGGCCGCGAACGGAACAACCCGGCGAGCCGACCAGGGAGAGGATTCCGTGCAACCACCAGCGCTCGGAGTCGCCGGCCGAACGCTGTCGGTGGACACCCCGCGGGCCAGTGCGCCCCACGATGTCGGCTCGGTCGCGGCCGAGCGGCACGCGGTGCCGCCGCTGGCCCGCGGCCCGGTGTTCGCGCTGGCCGGGGCGGTGGCGATGGTGCTCTTCGCGGCCAGCTTCCGGTACGGCTACTTCGGCGACGAGCTGTACTTCCTCGCCGCCGGATACCACCTGAGCTGGGGATACGCCGACAACCCCGCGCTGGTGCCGCTGCTCGCCCGGGCGATGGACATGCTGTTCCCCGGATCGGTGGTGGGCCTGCGGCTGCCCGCGACCCTGTTCACCGCGCTGGGCGTGGTGCTCGCCGCGCTGATCGCCAGGGAGATGGGCGGCGCGCGGCGCGCTCAGGTGATCGCCGCCGCGGCCTACGCCGTCGCGCCCAACATGGTCGGCACCGGGCACATCCTGGCCACCTCCACGGTGGACCCGTTCTGCTGGACACTGGTCACCTGGCTGGTGGTCCGGTGGGTGCGGCTGCGCCAGGATCGGCTGCTGCTGTGGGCCGGGCTGGCCACCGCCGCCGGGCTGCAGACCAAGTACCTGATCTTCGTGTTCTGGGTGGTGCTGGCCGGCGCCGCGCTCCTGGTCGGCCCCCGGGAACTGCTCCGGCGGCGCATGCTCTGGCTGGGCGGCGCCCTCGCCCTGCTGGTCACCCTGCCCAGCGTGCTCTGGCAGGCCACCCACGGCTGGCCGCAGCTCGAGGTGAACCACGCGGTCGCCGTGGAGCAGCGGTACGCGGGCGGCCGCGCGTGGTTCGTGCCGCTGGCGCTGGCCCTGGCCGGGCTGCCGGTGGGCGCCGTGCTGGTCTGCTACGGGCTGTGGCGGCTGCTGCGCTCGGCCGAGCTGCGGCCGTACCGGTTCCTCGGGCTCACCGCGCTCGGCGTGACCGCGGTGTTCGTCCTGGCCGGCGGCCGAATGTACTACGTGGCCGGCATGTACGCGGTGCTGTGGGCGGCCGCCGCGGTGGACATGCAACGGCACCGCCCGGCGGTGTGGTGGCGGTGGCTGCCCACCCTGCCGGTGTTCCTGCTGTCCGCGACGCTCACCGCGTACGCCGAGCTGCCCGTGCTGCCGCCGTCCCAGGTGGACAGCGGCGACTTCATCTCGGCGGGCAGCATCGGCTGGCCCGAGCTGGCCGACGCGGTGGCCGCGTCCTACCGGACGCTGCCCGAGAACACCCGGCGCGACACGGTGATCGTCACCGACACCTACTGGCAGGCCGCCGCGCTGGACCGGTACGGCCCGGAGCGCGGCCTGCCCCGCGCATACGGCCGCAACCGCGGCTACTGGTACTTCGGCCGGCCGCCGGAGCAGGCCAGGACCGCGCTGTTCGTCGCCGCCAGCCCGGACGACATGCGCGCGCACTTCGTCGACGTGCGCCCGCTGGCCGCACCGGACAACCCGCACGGCTTCCCCGGCCTGAACCGGGGGCTCACCGTGTGGCTGTGCACCGGCCAGCGGGAGCCGTGGTCGGTGCTCTGGCCCGAGCTGCGGCGCATCTGGTGACACCCGATGGAAGCACCCGGCGTGAGCACCTCCACCAGCGGCGTTGTGCTCGTAACACGGCGGCTACCCGCCGGCCATCCGGCGCTGCTGGGGTGGAGGGCGGCGGGGCGCCGCACTGCTGAGATACCGGGTCCGCTCGGACCCGGGGGGAGTTGAGGACTGCCAATGACCACCGAGCAGCTGGGCGCGCTGGACGTGGCGTTCCTGTGCCTGGAGGACACCATCCCGATGCACATGGGCGCGGTGGTGACCTTCCGCTCGTCCCAGCCGGTGCATCCCGCCCGGCTGACCCAGCTTCTCGGCGAGCGGGCGGAGCGGATGCCCCGGCTGCGCCGGCACATCCGAACATCGTGGACCCGGCCGGGCGCCGCGTTCTGGTCGGACGACCCCGACTTCCGGATCGACGACCACGTGCGCGCCCACC
This sequence comes from Gandjariella thermophila, assembly GCF_005405885.1. GTDB lineage: Bacteria > Actinomycetota > Actinomycetes > Mycobacteriales > Pseudonocardiaceae > Gandjariella > Gandjariella thermophila. The sequence goes on along the minus strand of NZ_BJFL01000004.1, from coordinate 197,740 downwards.
ACCTGCACCGCGGCGACGGCGAGCAGCAGCTCACCGACCTGGTCGCCGAGCTGATGGCGGAACCGCTGGACCTCACCGCCCCGCCCTGGCAGCTGCACGTGATCACCGGCCTGGGCGGCGGCCGGTTCGCCGTGCTGGTCAAGCTGCACCACGCGCTGTGCGACGGAGCCGGCGCCATCGGCCTGGGCATGGGCCTGCTGGACGGGTTCGACCCGCCGGTGCCGCCGGTGGACGCGCCGGAGCCGCCGGAGTCCTCACCCCTGCTCACCGCGCTGCGCTCGGCGCGCGAGGTGTTCGGCCTGCCCAATCGGGTGCTCGGTACCGTGCTGGACGCCGCCGCCGGGCTGCCCGGAGCGGTCCGGCAGGCCGGTGACGCGCTCGGCATCGCCTCCTCGGTGCTGCGCAGCGCGCGCAGCGCCCCGGCCATGCCGCTGGCCGCGGTGTCCGGCCCGGGGCGGCAGGTGGAGCTGCTCCGCATCGACCTCGCCGACGTGCAGCGGATCCGCCGCAGCCACGGCGGCACGGTCAACGACGTGCTGCTCGCGGTGATGGCCGGTGCGCTGCGGCACTGGCTGATCGGGCGCGGCCACTTCGTGGACGACCTCACCCTGCGCGCGCTCATCCCGGTGAGCACCCGGCTGCGCGGCGGCGACGGCTCGGCCGGCAACCAGCTCTCCGGCTACCTGTGCGACCTGCCGGTCGGAGAACCCGACCCGGTGGCCCGGCTGCGCGCCATCCGCGCGGAGATGGACCGGAACAAGGCCACCGGCACCCGCCGCGGCCCCGGCGCGATCCCGGTGCTCGCCGACGCGCTCCCGGCCGCGCTGCACCGCCTGGTCACCCCGCTGGTCGGGCGGTGCGCGCCGCTGTTCTTCGACACGATGATCACCAACGTCCCGCTGCCGGCCATTCCGCTGCACCTGGACGGCGCCGAGCTGCAGGAGCTGTACCCGCTGGCGCCGCTGGCCCCGGACCACGCGCTGGGCATCGCGCTGTCCCGCTACCGGGACGCCGTCCACGTCGGCCTGCACGCCTGCCGCGCGGCCCTGCCGGACCTCGAGCGGCTCGGCGAGGCCGTCACCCGGGCGCTCACCGACCTGCAGGAACTGCCCGAGGACCAGGCCGCGGCGCGCTGAGCCGCGCACCGCCACCCGGGCTCCGGATTCATCCGCCGGCCGCGTCGACCGGCGGTGCCGGCCGCGCGGATCGGCGGAGTATCGGGCGCGCGCCGCGGTTGCCGGAAAGGGCGGAGATCATGCCGCCATCCCGGGATCGGAACGCCTTTCCGCAGGCGGTTGTGACGGCAGATCGTCGATACATATCACCGGCCACGAGAACGTCATCGGCACGGCCGGACCCGGCGTGTGGGCTCGTGTTGTGGGATCGGCGGAACGTTGCCGTACGGGGAGGTGATCGCGGGCGCGGTGCAGCGGAGTTGACACGCGGCCCGCGAAACGCGCACGATCTCTATGTCATTCCATTAGCGCAGTTGGAGGCAGCTATGGCGCAGAAGGTGGAGGTTACTCTCGTCGATGACCTCGACGGGAGTGACGCGAGTAGGACGGTGCGGTTCGCCTTCGAGGGCCGCGAGTACGAGATCGACCTCAACGACAAGCATGCCGAGAAGTTGACGAAGGTGCTGGCGCCGTACGTGGAGAACGCCCGGCGCGTCGGTGGCCGCAAGGTTCGCGGCGGTCAGCGGCCGAAGTCCGGCCGCGAGCAGAACCAGGCCATTCGGCAGTGGGCGCGCAGCCAGGGCATTGAGATCTCCGACCGGGGCCGTATCCCGGTGGATGTGCAGCTCCGTTACGAGCAGGCGCACAGTAAGAAGTAAGAAGCCTCGGGCGGCGTTAACCCGGGCACGCCGTAGCCAATGCCTCTGGACGGCCCAATAGCCCGCGGCAGAGGTGGCACCGTCACGTCCGCCACCGGTCGTCGGGACGCCGGTCACCGAATCGGTTCCGTTCGGTTGTTCGGAATTTGGTCGTCCTTTGCCGGCCGCCGAGCCCAGTCGGCAAACCGCTTTTTGACGGCAGCGCCGGCGGCGGCCGAGGTCTCCGCATCCGCGCCCGGTCGCGGCGAGCGGACTAGGCCGGTCCGGCGCGGCCGACGATGGTGCCGGCCCGGTCGATCACCAGCACGTCCACCGCGACCGGCGCCTCGCGCAGCACCCCCGCGGCGGTCCGCCTGGCCCGCTCGGCCACCAGATCGCCCAGCGGCAGGCCGGCGTCGGCGCACAGCCGCAGCGCCGCCAGCGCGGTGTTCGCCGCGCCGACCTCCTCGGCCAGCGACCCGCCCGCCCCTGCCTGGCGGGCCAGCTCCGCCAGCAGGGCAGGGTTCACCTGCGAGCGCCCGGAGTGCAGGTCGAGATGCCCCTCGGCGAGCTTGGCCAGCTTGCCCACCCCACCGGCGATGGTCAGCCGGGGCACCGGGTGCCGGCGCAGGTACTTCAGCACCGCGCCGGCGAAGTCGCCCATGTCCAGCAGGGCATCCTCGGGCAGCCCGTACAGCTCGGCGGCGACCCGCTCCGACGTGCTGCCGGTGCAGCCGGCCACGTGCCGGTAGCCGGCGGCGCGGGCCACGTCGACGCCCCGGCGGATGCTGTCGATCCACGCCGAGCACGAGTACGGCACCACCACGCCGGTGGTGCCCAGGATGGACAGTCCACCGAGGATGCCCAGCCGCGGGTTCCAGGTGCGCCGGGCGAGTTCCGCGCCGCCGTCCACGGCGATCTCCACCACCACGTCCCCGCTGCCGCCGTGCCGGGTGGCCACCTCGGCGACCACCTCCCGGATCATCCGGCGCGGCACCGGGTTGATCGCCGGCTCGCCGACCGGCAGCGGTAACCCCGGCTTGGTGACCGTGCCCACGCCCGGACCGGCGCGGAACACCACGCCGCCGCCCGCCGCCCCGATCCGCACGGTCGCGCTGACCAGGGCGCCGTGCGTGACGTCCGGGTCGTCGCCGGCGTCCTTGACCACCCCGGCGCACGCCGCCGCGTCCCGCAGCTCCTCGCGGGCGAGCGCGAACGCCGGCCGCTGGCCCTTGGGCAGCGCGATCTCCACCGGGTCGGGGAACTCGCCGGTGAGCAGCGCGGTGTAGGCGGCCTTGGTGGCGGCGGTCGCGCAGGCGCCGGTGGTCCACCCGTACCGCAGACCGCCGGGGGGTTCGTTGCCGCCGCGCCGTGCCACCCCGTCAGCATGCAGGGCGACCCCGGCGAGCCGGACGGGAGGTGGTGCGATGCCGGCCACGGTGCTGGTGCTCGGCGGCACGGCCGAGGCCAGGCGGCTGGCCGAGGCGCTGACCGGGCGCGCCGGCCTGCGCGTGGTGTCCTCGCTGGCCGGTCGCGTCGCGGCGCCGGTCCTGCCGGACGGCGAGGTGCGGGTCGGCGGGTTCGGCGGCCCGGAGGGGCTGGCCCGGTGGCTGCGCGCGGAACGGGTGGCCGCGGTGATCGACGCCACCCACCCGTTCGCCGCGCACATCACCGCCTCCGCCGTGGCCGCGACCACCGCGCTCGGGGTTCCGCTGCTGGTGCTGCGCCGCCCCGGCTGGCGACCGGAACCCGGCGACGACTGGCGCTGGGTGCCGTCCCTGCCGGCGGCCGCCGACACCCTCGCCGGGCTGGGCGAGCGGGTGTTCCTCAGCATCGGCCGGCAGGGGTTGGCCGCGTTCGCCGGCCTCGCCGCGCACTGGTTCCTGATCCGCACCGTGGACGACCCGGCACCGCCGCTGCCGCGCCGCGCCCACCTGCTGCGCGACCGTGGACCGTACACAGTGGACGGCGAGCTGGAGTTGCTGCGCCGGCACCGGATCGACGTGCTGGTCACCAAGGACAGCGGGGGAGCGGCGACCTCGGCCAAGCTGGTGGCCGCCCGCCGACTCCGGTTGCCGGTGCTGATCGTGCGCCGACCACCCGCCCCGGACGCGCCGCACGTGGAGACCGTGGCGGGCGCGCTCGCCTGGCTGGCCGGTGTGCTCGGCTGAACCGCGCCGGCGGCTGATGCGGGGAGCTACCGCGCCAGCCGATCCGGAAAGCCACGTCACGGGATCGGCGATTTTCCGCGTCGCGGTGAACCGGCCGCGTCCGGAGCGCGTAGCTGCACGTCGGGGGGTCGAGCGCGGCGGGCCGAGGGGATGTGGGGTCCCTCGGCCCGCCGTCACCCACCGCACGTGGATCACCCGCCTCGCCGCGGGTGCGCTGCCCGGTTTCGCGGGCCGCCGATGCGGGCACTCCCCCTGGGAGCTCCCGGACACGTGCCATGTCTCCGTCGCGCCCCGGCGGCGCGCGTTCGGGGACGGGCACTGACAGCCGACGCTTTCCAGGGACGGCGATGGGCGTGGCGCAGCGGCAGAGCGCGGCACCGTTCGTGCCTTCCGGGGCCGGCATCGACGAGCTCCGCGAGGCGGCGAGCGGATGCCGGGGATGTTCCCTGTACCGCGACGCTACCCAGACGGTGTTCGGCCAGGGGTCGCCGCGGGCGCGGCTGATGATGATCGGCGAGCAGCCCGGCGACCGCGAGGACCGGCAGGGCGCGCCGTTCGTCGGGCCGGCCGGGCGGCTGCTGAACCGCGCACTCGAGGAGGCCGGCCTGCCGCGTGACTCGGTGTATCTCACCAACGCGGTGAAGCACTTCAAGTTCGAGCGGGTGCATGGCAAGCAGCGCATCCACAAGAAACCCAGCCGCACCGAGGTGGTGGCCTGCTGGCCGTGGCTGGCCGCCGAGCTGGGCGTGGTCCGCCCGGAGTTCGCGGTGTGTCTCGGTGCCACCGCCGCACAGGCGCTGCTCGGCACCTCCTTCCGGGTCACCGCGCACCGCGGCGAGCTGCTGGACGGCCCCCGCTACGCCGACGACGCCGACCCGCTGGTCGTGGTGGCCACCGTGCACCCGTCGTCCGTGCTGCGCGCCCCCGACCCGGAGGCCCGGGAGGACGCCTACCGGCGCCTGGTCGCCGACCTCGGCGTGGCCGCCTCCGCGATGGCCGGCTGGTAGCCGCGGCATCCTCGGCCGCTTCATCCGATCCCGCACGTCGCCAGCCGGGCGTACCGTTTCATCCCGGGAGCGACCAAGGGAGTTCCGGTGATCGCGTCAAGCCGCGGCACGGAAGCGACCGCGGCGCTCAACCCGCGGACAAGGAGTTGACGCATGCGCAGGCGGCGGACGGTGGTGGCGCTGGCGGCGGTCGCCGCGGTGGCCGTGGCCGGCACGGTGACGGCCGTGCTGCTGAGCCGTCACCCGCACGCCGCCCCGCCGCCCCCGCCCCTGCCGCTCACCACCACCGGAACGCCGACCACCACGCCGCCGCCACCGCCGCCGGCCCAGCCGCCGGTACGGGTCATCAAGATCGACAATGTCGCCCCCGCGCGCCCGCACACCGGGTTGGCCGGCGCGGACGTCATCTACGTCGAACCCGTCGAGGGCGGGTTGACCCGGATCGCCGCGGTGTTCGGCACCCGCCTGCCCCCCGTGGTCGGCCCGGTGCGCAGCGCCCGCGAGTCCGACCTGGAACTGCTGCCCGAGTACGGCCGGCCGACCCTCGGCTACTCCGGTGCCGCGCCGCCGCTGCTGCCGATGATCCAGGCCGCCTCCGTGGTCAATGCCTCCCCGGCGCAGGTGCCGAACGCCTACTTCCGGGACAACCGCCGCCCCACGCCGCACAACCTCTACGTGCACCCCGCGGACCTGCCGCTGGGCACCGGAGCGCCCAGGCAGGTGCTGCAGTTCGGACCGGCCCCGCCCGGCGGGGTGCCCACCGCCGACCAGCACGTGCAGTACCAGGCGGCGTCCTACGACTTCCACTGGGCGCCGCCGGGCCAGTGGCTGGTGACCATGGACGGCAGCCCGTTCGTGTCCACCGAGGCCGGCCGGCTGGCCGCCAGCACCGTCGTGATCCAGCGGGTCGCCACGCACAACAGTCCGTACGTGGAGGACGCGCTGGGCAACGTGTCGCCGGTAGCGCAGACCGTCGGCCAGGGTGCCGCCACGGTGCTCCGCGACGGGCAGGCGTTCCCGGCCACCTGGTCGCGGCCCGGCCCGCAGGACCCGACCAGCTACACCACGCCCGGCGGGCAGCCGCTGCCGCTGGCCCCCGGCCAGGTGTGGATCCTCCTCGTGCCGGCCTGAACCCGCGCCCGCGCGTGGTCACCGGCGGCGCCTGGGCACCGCGACGCGGGTCAGGTCCTCGGCGACCACGATGTCCCCGTCGAACACCTCCGCCGCCTCCTCGGCGAACCGCTTCGGGTCCGGGTAGCGCTGGGAGAAGTGGGTGAGCACCAGCCGGCGCACGCCGCACTCGGCGGCCACCGCGGCCGCCTGCGCCGCGGTCAGGTGGCCGTACTCCGCGGCCAGGCCGGCGTCCTCGGCCAGGAACGTCGACTCGATCACCAGCAGGTCCGCGCCCTCGGCCAGCGCGTACACCCCGTCGCAGAGCCGGGTGTCCATGACGAACGCGAACCGCTGGCCGGGCCGGGGCACGCTGACCCGTTCCAGGGTCACCGTGCGGCCGGCGACCTCCAGTGCGCCGGCGCGCTGCAACTCGCCGACCCGAGGGCCGCTGACGCCGAACCGGGACAGCAGTTCCGGCACGATGCGCCGCCCGTCCGGCTCGACCAGCCGGTACCCGAAGGACTCCACCGGGTGCTCCAGCCGCCGCGCCTCCAGCGTGCCGAACGCGCCGGACGCGACCGGACCGTCCACATCGACCGGTTCCTCCCGGATCTCCGCCGTCTCGTGGAAAGCGCTGGCCGCGCGCAGCCGGGCGAAGAAGTGGCCGCCCGACGCCGGGTAGTGCGCGTGCACCGGGTGCGCCACCCGGTCCAGGGACAGCCGTTGCACCACGCCGGGCAGACCGAGGCAGTGGTCGCCGTGGAAGTGGCTGACGCAGATCCGGGTGATGTCGTTCGCGGCGACGCCGGCCAGCAGCATCTGCCGCTGGGTGCCCTCACCCGGGTCGAACAGCAGCCCCTCGCCGTCCCAGCGCAGCAGGTAGCCGTTGTGGTTGCGGCGCCGGCCGGGCACCTGGCTCGCGGTGCCCAGCACCACCAGCTCGCGAACGGACACGCCGGCGAGGCTACCCAGCCCGGCGCCGGACGGTCGGTGATCCCACCACCACACACCGGTACCGCGACCTGAAGGTTTTCCGCTGGTCAGTTCGGCGCGCTGAACGCTTCGCGCCGCCGTGACCGGGGGATTGGACACGGCAGGGTGGGGTTGCGTAGCCTCGCCGCGACCTTCGGAAGCCGATCCCCCGACGGCGCAGGCTGTCCCAGGACAGACCGAGGAAGGAGCCCCGAGCGGTGACCTCGTCACTCCCGAAGCGCACGACCCGTGGCGCGCTGGCGGCAGGCGCGGTGGTCGCCGTGGCCGCGGTGGCCTCCCCGGCGAAGGCCGACCCCAACAACACCCAGGACGCGCTCCAGCAGTTCCAGCAGCTGAGCAGGCAGGCCGAGCAGGTGAACAACGACCTGCTCAAGGCGCAGGACGACCTCAAGGCCAAGCAGGCCGAACTGGACAAGGACAACGCGGACCTGGCCCAGGCCAGCGGAGCCGAGCAGCAGGCCCGCGCCGCCGAGGACCAGGTGCGCGGCCAGGTCGACCAGCTCGCCACGGCCTCCTACCAGGGCGCCCGGTTCAACCAGCTGTCCGCGTTACTCACCAGCACATCGGCGCGTGACTACCTGGACCGGGCCGCCGCGCTGGACCTGCTGGCCGGGGAGAACAACGAGGCCATGGCCAAGCTGGACGCGGCGACCCAGCAGGCCGCGGACGCCCGCAAGCGCGCGGCGGACGCCCGCAACCGCGCCCAGGCCGCCACCGACGCCGCGGCAAAGCTGACCAGTTCCATCGCCGCGCACCAGCGGGACCTGCAGGGCCAGATCGCGCAGGTGCGGCAGGCGCTATCCAAGCTGAGCTCGGCGCAGAAGTCGACGCTGACCGGCAGCGTGAGCTGCGGCTCGGTCAACGTCGGCAGCGGCCCCACCGCGACCGCCCTGCAGGCCGCGCTGTCCCAGTGCGGCAAGCCCTACGTGTGGGGCGGCTCCAGCCCCAGCACCGGCTTCGACTGCTCGGGCCTGACCCAGTGGGCGTGGAAGCAGGCCGGAGTGGACCTGCCGCGCTCGGCCAGCTCCCAGTACGGCGAGGGCAGCCCGGTGTCCGAAGGCGACATCCAGCCGGGCGACCTGGTCTTCTTCGGCAGCTCGGCCAGTTCCATCCACCACGTGGGCATCGCCGTCGGCGGCGGCAAGATGGTTGACGCGCCCACCGAGGGCGTGCCGGTCGGCGTGCACACCATCGCCAGCTACGGCGACTTCTACGCGGCCAAGCGGCTGTAATCGCTTTCCCCGTCACCGGCGCGCGCGCCGGCAGGCCCGTTCCGGCTCGCACGTCGCCGCGAAACGCGCGACGGTCGGGTCGAGGCGGGCCGCCGGCGCGTGGAGAGTATCGGCGGCCGCCTTCGGCGCTGTCGATCCGTGCGCTGCGCACCCACCCAATGGTGTGGAGGGCCCCGTTTGGGGTCCTCCGGCCGGGGTATCGCGACCTAACCTGACTTCCGGCTGGCTCTCCGGCTTTCGACATCGCAGTCCGAACGTGGAGCCCGCCAACCAGTAGTGGGGGACGTATCTCCCGTCACCGGGACCACTGGGCGTGGTGATTGTGCCGGCGGTCGGCGTGACCCTGACCGTTGGTGTACGGAGCTGATTCGCGGCGGAATCGGCACGCCGAGTGGCTCGCGCATGTATGCGCATCCGGTGCGGGAGGAAGGGCTTGACGTAGGCGTGACGACGGGGGGGTCGGTGATGGGACGCAGGCAGCGGAATTCCCGCGACGGCAAGCTGAGGGTGCTGTTCCTCATCCGCGTCGCGGACGGCGCCGAGCAGCGGTTCCTGGCCGCCTACGAGGCGATCCGGCACCAGGTCGCCCGGGTGCCCGGCCACCTGCTCGACCAGGTCTGCCAGTCCACAGAGGACTCCCGGCAGTGGCTGATCACCAGCGAATGGGAGAGCGCCGAACACTTTCTCGCCTGGGAACGCAGCCCGGAACACCGGGAAATGGTCAAACCCATGCGGGACTGCCTGGAACAGCGCGAGTCGCTGCGCTTTCACGTGGTCCGCGAGACGTGACCGCACGGCACGACATCGACGAGCACACGCGCAAGGAGCGGACCGCCATGCAACGTTACGCGCTGAGTTTCGTGGTCAAACCGGGATCGGAGGCCGAGGTCGCCGGGATCCTGTCCAACTACGGCCGGCCGGCGCCCACCGTCGACCGGTACACCCGGTTGGTGCGCACGTCGGTGTTCATGCGCGGCACCCGGGTGGTGCGGGTGATGGACATCGAGGGCGACATGCGGGCCGCGCTGCGGCACCTGGCCGCCCAGCCGGCGGTGCGCGAGGTCGAGGCGGCGATCAACCCGCACCTGGTGGAGCGGCGGGACCTGGACGACCCGGCCACCGCTGCCGCCTTCTTCGCCCGCGCCACGCTGCACCGGGTGGGCGACGACGGTCCGCCCCCGGACGGCGCGCAGCGGCACGCGGTGCTCGTGCCGGTGCTGGCTGGCCGGGGCGGCGCGGTCGCCCACGCGCTGGCCGGCGTGGACCGGGGAACGCCGGCCGGCGCCCGCGGCACCGTGTTCGCCCGCGGCGACGTGGTGGTCTGGCTGCTCGACGCACCCGCGCCGCTGGACCACGCGCTGGCCGACCTGGCCAGCACCGCGGCCGCCGGCCCCGCGCCCGGCGCGCTCGCCGGGGCGCTCGCGCTGGACGCCGACCTGCGCGGCCCGGACGGCTGGCGGGAGCTGTTCCGCGCCGGCGCGATGCGGCTGCTCACCGACCGCCGGGCGGCGGCGCCGCGATCCCATCCGCAACCCGAGGGGAGTGCCACGTCATGACCGCGCAGACGATCCGTGTCGTCTCGGTCGCCGAGATCACGCCGAACACCAGGCGCGGCGGCGACATCCGCGTCCTGCTCGGCCCGGCCACGGTGGGCGCCACCACCGGGTTCCTGGGCGTCGCGATCATCCAGCCCGGCGAGCGGATCGCCGAGCACTACCACCCGTACTCGGAGGAGTTCCTCTACGTCACGGACGGCGAGCTGACCGTCGACCTGGACGGCGTGCCCCACCACCTCGCCGCCGGTCAGGGCCTGCTGGTGCCGAAAGAGGTGCGGCACCGGCTGCGCAACACCGGCGACGTCGAGGCGCGGGCGGTCTTCCACCTGTGCCCGCTCGCGCCGCGACCGGAACTCGGCCACGTGGACACGGAGCAAACCACATGACAACCGGCCGGCAGGTCGCGGTCACCGGGGTCGGCGTGGTCGCCCCCGGCGGGATCGGCGTGCCGGCGTTCTGGGACATGCTCACCGCCGGCCGCACCGCCACCCGGCTGGCCACCCTGTTCGACGCCACCCGGTTCCGGTCCAAGGTGGCGGCCGAGTGCGACTGGGACCCGGCGGCGCACGGCCTTTCCGCCGACCGGGCCCGGCGGATGGACCGGTACGTGCAGTTCGCCGCCGTCGCCGCGGCCGAGGCGGTCGCCGACGCCGGGCTCGACCTCGATCGGGAGGACCCGTGGCGGGTCGGCACCTCGATGGGGTCCGCGGTCGGCGGCACCACCCGGCTCGAGCAGGACTACGTGGTCACCAGCGACACCGGCCGGCGGTGGGTGGTCGACCACCACCGGATCAGCCCGTTCCTGCACCTGGCGCTGACGCCGAGCGTGCTGGCCGCGGAGATCGCCGAGCAGGTGGGCGCGCGCGGCCCGGTGCAGACCGTGTCCACCGGCTGCACCGCCGGCTTGGACGCGGTCGGCTACGCCGCCCAGCTCGTCGAGGAGGGCCGGGCGGACGTGATGGTGGCCGGCGCCGCCGAGTCGCCCATCTCGCCGATCGCCATGTCCTGCTTCGACGCCATCCAGGCCACCTCGGTGCGCAACGACGACCCGGAACACGCGTCCCGACCGTTCGACCGGGACCGCGACGGCTTCGTCATGGGCGAGGGCGCCGCCGTGCTGGTGCTGGAGGAACTGGACCGTGCCCTGGCCCGCGGCGCGCACGTGTACTGCCGGCTCGCCGGCTTCGCCACCTTCGGCAACGCCTACCACATGACCGGGTTGACCAGGGAGGGTCTGGAGATGGCCGAGGCGATCACCAGGGCGCTCGACCACGCCCGGATGGCGCCCGAGGACGTCGACTACGTCAACGCGCACGGTTCCGGCACCAGGCAGAACGACCGGCACGAGACCAACGCGGTGAAGCGGGCGCTCGGCGCGCACGCCTACGCCACCCCGATGAGTTCGATCAAGTCCATGATCGGCCACTCGCTGGGCGCGATCGGCGCGATCGAACTGGCCGCGTGCGCGCTCGCCATGGCGCACGGCGTGGTGCCGCCCACCGCGAACCTGACGCACCCCGACCCGGAGTGCGACCTGGACTACGTGCCCGGGACGGCGCGGGAGCGCGAGCTGCGCGCGGTGCTCTCGGTCGGCAGCGGGTTCGGCGGGTTCCAGTCCGCCGTCGTGCTGGCACGGGCGGGAGGGCGCCGATGGTGAGCGAACTGGCCGTCACCGGCATCGGCGTGATCGCGCCCACCGGCATCGGGCTGGACGCCTTCTGGAAGGCCGCCGAGCAGGGCAACTGCGTGCTGGACCGGGTGGACCGGCTGGCTGGCACCGGCTATCCGGTGCGGGTCGCCGGCGAGGTCCGCGGCTTCGACCCCGCCGAGGCCCTGGAAGGCCGGATCATCGTGCAGACCGACCTGTTCACCCAGTTCGCCCTGGCCGCTGCCGACCTGGCGCTGACCGACGCCGGCCTCGATCCGTCCACACTGGACCCCTTCGAGGTGGGCGTGGTCACCGCGAGCTACTCCGGCGGCGTGGAGTTCGGCCAGCGGGAGATCCAGGCGCTGTGGCGGGACGGGCCTGACCACGTCGGCCCCTACCAGTCGATCGCCTGGTTCTACGCGGCCAGCACCGGGCAGATCTCCATCCGGCGCGGGTTGAAGGGACCGTGCGGCGTGCTGGTCACCGACGAGGCCGGCGGCCTGGACGCCATCGCGCACGCCGGGCGGGCGATCCGCCGCGGCGCGCGGGCCATGCTGGTCGGCGGCACCGAGGCGCCGCTGTCCTCGCCGTTCGCGCTGGCCTGTCAGTTCGGCACCGGCCTGCTGTCCGCATCGGACGATCCGTACACGGCCTACCTGCCGTTCACCGACGCGGCCGCCGGGTATGTGCCGGCCGAGGGTGGCGCGCTGTTCGTGCTGGAGGACCGGCGCGCGGCCGAGGCGCGGGGCGGGGAGGTGTGGGGCGTGGTCGCCGGGCACGGCACCACCTTCAGCGGGCTGAACCGCTTCGACCCCGGCGGCGAGGGCCTGGTCGCGGCGATCCGGGCCGCGCTGGCCGAGGCCGGGTGCGCGCCCGAGGAGGTGGACGTGGTGTTCGCCGACGCCGTCGGCACCCGCGCCGCCGACGACGCCGAGGCCGCCGCCATCCGCGCCGTGCTCGGCGCGAACGTGCCGGTGACCGCGCCGAAGACCGGCTACGGCCGGGGCTACGCGGCCTCCGCCGCCCTCGACGTGGCGGCCGCGCTGGCCAGCCTGGAACACGGGGTGGTGCCGCCCACCCCGAACGTCACCGCCACCCGGGTCGACCTGGACGTGGTGACCCACCTGGCCCGCCGGGTGGAACCGCGCAGCGCACTGGTGTTGGCCCGCGGCCTCGGCGGAAGCAACTCGGCCCTGCTGCTGCGGCGGGCCAGCGGCTGACACCACGCAGGGCGTACCCGGGACGAGGAAACCGAGGAAGGGAGAGCCGATGTCCGCGAGGGAACTCGAACCGCAGGAACTGGCTGAGGTGATCACCACGGTGGCCGGGGTCACGGTGACCGCGCGGTCGCTGACCGACCCGCCGACCCGGACCTTCGCCGATCTCGGGCTGGACTCGCTGGCGCTGCTCGGCGTGGTCGCCGAACTCAGCCGCCGCTACGGGATCCCGTCCCGCGCCGAGGCACTGGAGTGCCGCACACCGCGGGACCTGATGGCGTTCGTCAACGACGAGATTCGATCGGGAGTGTGAACATGGCCGGGCACACGGAGAACGAGGTCACCATCGCCGCGCCGCTGGAGCAGGTCTGGGAGATCACCAACGACCTGGAGCGCTGGCCGGAACTGTTCAGCGAGTACGCCTCGGTGGAGGTGCAGCACCGGGAGGGCAACCGGGTGCGCTTCCGGCTCACCATGCACCCGGACGGCAACGGGAAGGTGTGGAGTTGGGTGTCCGAGCGGGAGGCCGACCCGCGCACCCACACCGTCCGCGCGCACCGCGTGGAGCCCGGACCGTTCGAGTACATGAACATCGTGTGGACCTACCACGAGGTCGACGGGGGCACCCGGATGCGCTGGGTCCAGGACTTCGCGATGAGGCCGGACGCGCCGGTGGACGACGACTGGATGACCGGCAACATCAACAAGAACTCGAGAATCCAGATGGCGCTGATCAAGGACAAGATCGAGCAGCGGGCCAACCGGCGGCGGCCCCGCCCGGCACCGCCGCCCCGCAGCCGGGCCAGCCGGACCTCCTGAGCCGAACCACCTGGGGGAGAGATGTACCGCACGTTGATCGTGGCCCGCATGCGCCCGGGTTCCGCGCCGGACATCGCGGAGATCTTCGCCGAGTCCGACCAGACCGAACTGCCCAGCCTGGTCGGCGTGTCCTCGCGCAGCCTGTTCCAGTTCGGCGACCTGTACATGCACTTCATCGAGGGCGACAACCCGGTGGGGGAGGCCGTCTCCGCGGTCGGCGAGCATCCCGAGTTCCGCCGCGTGTCCGAAGCGCTGCGCCAGTACGTCTCGGCCTACGACCCGGAGCGGTGGCGCGGCCCGCGCGACGCCATGGGCGTGGAGTTCTACCGGTGGGAGCGCCCGCCGCGGTGAGCCGCCGGGTCGAGCCGGACGTCCCGGGCCGCACGCCACGCGCGTGCGGCCCCGGTGACCGCGGGACGCTCAGTGCCCGTTCCCGTACTCGTCATCGCGGTCGGTCCGGTTCCGGGACAGGCGGTCAGGAACGAGCGGCATGCGCGGCGACGGTGGCCGCCAGCTCATCCAGTTCCCGCAGCGTCTCGTCCCTCGGCCTGGTCGGCAGGTACAGCAGGATCCGCTCGGCCCCCAGCTCGGCGTACCCGTTGATCACCTCGGGGTCGTTCGGCGCGGCGTAGACGGTGAACGGCACGTCCCGCCCGGCCCGCTCGCGGATCTCCTTGAGCGCGCTGGCGTGGTCGGCCGGGTTCGGCCGCGGGTTGGGCAGCCACGCCGACCCGTGTTCGGCCACCCTGGCGTACGCGGCGGGGCTGTCTCCGCCCACATAGATCGGCGGGTGCGGCCGCCGTACCGGCTTCGGCCAGCAGAAGATCGGGTCGAAGTCGACGAATCGGCCGTGGAACTCGGCCTCGTCCTCGGTCCAGATCCGCCTGATCGCCGCCAGCCGCTCGTTGACCAGGGCACCCCGGGTACGCGGATCGGTGCCGTGGTTGCGCATTTCCTCGCGGTTCCAGCCGGCTCCCACGCCGAACACCACGCGGCCGTTCGACACCAGGTCGAGGCTGGCCACCTCCTTGGCGGTGATGATCGGGTCACGCTGGGAGAGCAGCACGATGCCGGTGCCCAGCAGCAGCCGCTCGGTGACCACCGCCGCGGCGGTGAGGCTGACGAACGGGTCCAGCGTGCGGTAGTAGCTGCGGGGCAACTCGCCGCCGCCCGGGTAAGGGCTTTCCCGGCTGGTGGGAATGTGCGTGTGCTCGGCCAGGAACAGCGAGTCGAAGCCGCGCTCCTCGACGGCCCTGCCCAGTTCGGCCGGGCGGATGCCCTCGTCGGTGACGAACGTCGCGATACCGAACCTCATACCTCGGCTCCAGGGTGGTGCTTCTCCCGGACACAGCACGCCATGCCCGCATGGAACCACGCGGGGCGTCTCCCCGCCGACTCGCCGGCCCGAACGGTGCCACCGGCCAGGAATGTTGCCGCCCGGTTATCCGTTGACTCTCCTGCGGACCCGCGTACGGCGGCCCAACCACCCCGGCGCGGCACCCACGTCCCGAGATTCCCCGACATCCCCCGGCGTCGCGTGCCACCGGGCTTCCCGTGGTGACGCACACGGTCATGCGGGAACCAGTCACCGTCGGCGCCCGGCCGGCGGCGTCCGGCCAACCAAGAAGGAGACTGCGTGCTGGAGAGGAACACCGAGGCACCGCGCCGCAACGCGGCGACCCACGACGAGCCCGACCTGGCGCACCACTACCTGAAGGATATCGGATCCACCCCGCTGCTCACCGCCGAAGAGGAGGTGGATCTGGCCAAGCGTATCGAGGCCGGCGTGTACGCCGCCGAGCAGCTGCGCCGGGACGCCGAGGGGGAGGAGCCGCTGTCCGCGGCGCCGATCACCCCGGACCGGCGCCGTGAGCTGGCCGCGGTGGCCGCCGACGGTCGGCGTGCCAAGGATCACATGATCCGGGCCAACCTCCGGCTGGTGGTCTCGGCGGCGAAGAAGCACGCGCACCGCGGGCTGCCGTTCCTGGACGTCATTCAGGAGGGCAACCTGGGCCTGATCCGCGCGGTGGAGAAGTTCGACTACGCCAAGGGCTACAAGTTCTCCACCTACGCGATGTGGTGGATCCGGCAGGCCATCGAGCGTGGCCTGGCCGAGCAGACCCGGGTGATCCGGCTGCCGGTGCACGTGGTCGAGGAGCTGTCCCGGATCGGTCGCATCGACCGGCAGCTCAGTCTGCGCCTGGGCCGGGAGCCCACGGTGCAGGAACTCGCCGAGGAGACCGGCACCCCGGCACACCGCGTGGTGGAACTGCGCCGCGCGGCCCGCGAGGCGATCAGCCTGGACACGCCGATCGGCGAGGACGGCGAGACCCGGGTGGCCGACCTGATCGAGGACACCGAGACGCTGCAGGCCGTCGAGGCGCTGGAGCACCAGGCGCTGGGCGAGGACATCCGGGCCGTGGTGAACACCCTGCCACCGCGGGAGGCACGGATTGTCACCCTGCGTTACGGGCTGCACGGCGGTCAGCCGCAGACCCTGCAGGAGGTGGCCGAGCAGGTCGGGCTGACCCGGGAACGGGTGCGGCAACTGGAGAAGGCGGCGCCGGCCGAGCTGCGCAACCCGGACCGGCGGCCGCCGCTGCTTGAGTGGGCCGGCTGAGCCGGCCCACCGGCTCCCGCCGGGTTTGGCCGGCCGATCGGCACGGCAACCCCAGTGCACGGGCAACAGCGTGCTCCGGAGTCGGACAGACCTGCGACGGCGAGCACGGGAACGCGCCGGGCGAAGCCCCACGATCGCGGGGGCGGGGCGCCCCATCAGGCACAACCGGCGGGTGCGATGCCATCGCCGCGCCCCGGCGACGCGATCGGGGCACGCGTTTCGGAACAAGCGCAACACCCGGTCCCGGGTGGGGTGAGTGGAGGAGCGTGATGACGAACTTCTTCGAAAGCGGCGGATTCGGTGGGAGCCCGTTCGACGAGTTCCTCGCGCACTTCTTCGGCGCCAGCCCACGGGGGCCCGTGCGCCGGGTGGACATCACCCGGCTGATGAGCGACCAGGCCCGCCAACTGCTCGCCGACGCGGCGCGGCAGGCCGCCGAGCGCGGCATGCCCGACCTGGACGCCGAGCACCTGCTGTGGGCGGCCACCCGGGGCGACCCCACCCGGCAGCTGCTCAGCCGCGCCGGCGCCGACCCCGACGCGCTGGCCCGGGAGATCGAGTCCCGCTGGCCCAACCGCGGCGGCGGCACCGGTGACGTGGTACCCGCGCTGGCGCCGGCGGCGAAGCGCGCCCTGCTGGACGCCCACCAGGTGTCCCGGATGCTCGGCTCCTCCTACATCGGCCCGGAACACGTGCTGCTCGCGCTGTCCGCCAACCCGGACTCGGTGGCCGGGCGGATGCTGCGCGCCGCGCACGTCACGCCGGAGAGCCTGCAGGGCGGCGGGCAGCCGGGCGCCGAGCAGCCCACCCGCACCGGCCCCAGCAACACCCCCACCGTGGACCAGTTCGGCCGGGACCTCACCGACCTGGCCCGCACCGGGCGGCTGGACCCGGTGGTCGGCCGGGACGAGCAGATCGAGCAGACCATCGAGGTGCTGTCCCGGCGGACCAAGAACAACCCGGTGCTCATCGGCGAGGCCGGCGTGGGCAAGACCGCCGTCGTCGAGGGCATCGCGCAGCGCATCGCCGACGGCGAGGTGCCACGGAACCTGGCCGGCCGGCGGCTGGTCCAGCTCGACCTCACCGCGATGGTCGCCGGCACCCGCTACCGCGGTGACTTCGAGGAGCGGATGACCAAGCTGATCGACGAGATCCGGACCAACGGGGACCGGCTCGTCGTGTTCATCGACGAGCTGCACACCGTGGTCGGGGCCGGCTCCTCGGAGGGGTCGATGGGCGCGGGCAACATGCTCAAGCCCGCGCTCTCGCGCGGCGAGCTGCATGTCATCGGCGCCACCACGCTGACCGAGTACCGGCAGAACATCGAGAAGGACCCGGCGCTGGAACGGCGGTTCCAGCCGGTGCTGGTGCCCGAGCCGAGCGTGGCGGACACCGTGGCGATGCTGCGTGGCCTGCGCGACCGCTACGAGGCGCACCACCAGGTGCGGTTCACCGACGCCGCGCTGGTGGCCGCCGCCGAGCTGTCGGACCGCTACATCACCGACCGGTACCTGCCGGACAAGGCGATCGACCTGCTCGACCAGGCCGGCGCCCGGGTGCGGCTGCGGATCGGCGTGCCCGCGACCGACCTGCGCGAGCTGGAGCAGCAGGTGGAACAGCTGGCCAGGGACAAGGACCAGGCGGTCGCCGACGAGCAGTACGAGCGCGCCTCCGAACTGCGCGACCGGATCGCCGAACTGCGCGGCCGGATCGAGCAGCTGCGCGGCAGCCGGGACGAGGGCGGCTCCGGCGTGCCCGAGGTGACCGAGAACGACATCGCCGAGGTGGTGTCCCGGGCCACCGGCATCCCGGTCAGCCGGCTCACCGAGGAGGAGCGGGACCGGCTGCTGCGCCTGGAGGAGCACCTGCACCGGCGGGTGGTCGGCCAGGAGGAGGCGGTCGCCGCGGTGGCCGAGGCGGTCCGCCGTTCCCGCACCGGCCTGGGTGACCCACGTCGCCCGGTGGGCAGCTTCCTGTTCCTCGGCCCGACCGGGGTCGGCAAGACCGAGCTGGCGCGCGCGCTGGCCGAGGCGCTGTTCGGCAGCGAGGACCAGATGGTCCGGGTGGACATGAGCGAGTTCCAGGAGTCGCACACCAGCAGCCGGCTGGTCGGCGCCCCGCCCGGCTACGTCGGCTACGAGGAAGCGGGCCAGCTCACCGAGGCGGTGCGCCGCCGGCCCTACTCGGTGGTCCTGCTGGACGAGGTGGAGAAGGCCCACCCCGACGTGTTCAACCTGCTGCTGCAGATGCTCGACGACGGCCGGCTGACCGACGGCCAGGGCCGCACCGTCGACTTCAGCAACACGGTCGTCATCATGACCAGCAACATCGGCTCCGACCTGATCACCAGTTCCACCGGCGGCGGCCTCGGGTTCGTCTCGGCTGAGCGCGATGACCCCAGCGAGAACCTGCGCGAGCGGCTGATGCGCCGGCTGCGGGACTCCTTCCGGCCGGAGTTCCTCAACCGCATCGACGAGATCATCGTGTTCCGCCGGCTGGAACCCGAGCAGCTTCGCCGGATCACCGAACTGCTGCTGGAGGACACCCGGCGGCGGGTGCACGGCCAGGGCATCGAGGTGGAGTTCACCGACGCCGCGGTGGACCTCATCGCCCGGCACGGCCACCAGCCGGAGTTCGGTGCCCGGCCGATGCGGCGCACCATCCAGCGCGAGGTGGACAACGAGCTGTCCCGGCTGATGCTGGACGGCCGGCTGATGCCGGGCCGGCGGGTCGTGGTGGACGCCGACGACGACCGGCTGACGTTCCGGGTGGACGCGGCCCAGGGCAGCGTCAGCAGGTAGCCGAAGCCTTAGGGTGGGCGCATGCCGCGAGAACCCGATGACGTGGGCTCGCCCACCCGCGCCGGCATGGCCGCCCCGGCGCGCGGCGCCGCCGCGACGGATCCCGGGGCGGACGGCACCGCGCTGATCCGCGACGTCGTTGGCGTCGTCCTCACCCACCTGCCCCGGCTGGTCGACCAGCTCGTGGAGATCGTGCAGGGCGCGGAGCACCCCTACCGGCGCGGCGGCGCGATCCCGGACGCGGACATGCGGCGCTCCTTCCACGACAACATGGCCGGGGTGCTGCGCGTGTTCGCCGGCACCACGCCGGACGGGCCGGAGGCGGCGGCGGTGCCCCGGGAGACCGGGCGGCGCCGCGCCGAGCAGGGGGTGCCCCTGGAGTGCGTGCTGCACGTCTACCGGCTGGGTGCCCAGCTGCTGTGGGAGGCGCTGCTCGCCGAGGCGCGGTCCCGGCCGCCCGAGGTGCTCGGCCACCTGATCGACCGGGCCAGCCAGCTGTGGTCGGTGGTGGACCGGTACTCGGTGGCGTTCGCCGACGGGTACCGGGCCCGCGAGGCGGAGACGCGCCGGTCCGACGCGCGCCGCCGGGACGCCGTGCTGGACGCGCTGCTGGACGGCCGGGGCGCCGAGCCGGCGGTCGCCGCCGAAGCGCGCGCGGTGCTCGGCCTGCCCGCGCACGGCCGGTACGTCGTGGTCACGCTGGTGCCCGCCCCGGCGGCCGGCGGGCTGCCGCGCGCACCCCGCGACGCGCTCGCCGCGCACGGCATCGCCTCCGGTTGGCGGGTGCGCGCCGACCGGGAGATCGGCGTGGTGTACCTGGGCCGGGCACCGCTGCGCCGGGTGGTCGCGCTGCTGCAGGCCGGCCCGCGCGGCCGGATCGGCGTGTCCAGCGAGGTCGACGGGCTCGCCGAGATCGGCACCGGGTACCGGCTCGCGGAGACCGCGCTGCGCACCCTGCCCGAGGGCGCCGCGGCGGTGGCCGTGCTGGACGACCGCCTGCCCGAGGCGCTCGTGGTGTCCAGCCCCCAGATCGCCCAGCGCCTCGCGCACGGCACCCTGGCCCGGGTGCTCGACCTGGACCGCGCCGAGCGGGACGTGCTGCTGGACACCCTGGAGGTGTGGTTCGGCTGCGAGCGGTCCGCGAGCCGCGCCGCCCAGGCGCTGCACTGCCACCGCAACACCGTGCTCAACCGGCTCCGCCGCATCGAGAAGCTCACTGGGCGGTCCCTGGAGGACGACCGGCACCAGCTCGCCTGCCGGCTGGCCCTGGTCGCCTTACGTACCCTGCCGCGCACCGCCCCCGCACCGGGACCCGGCGACCAACCCCGGCTCGCGACCTCCTGACGTCCCACTGACCCGGGGTCGCCGCCGTACCTTCCGCCCACCGCCACCGTCGGTCGCCCACCGAGATCCGGTGGATGGCGGATCGCCGGACCCGTTCGGCCGGGCTCTCGCCCGGCTAACGACGGTCGGTGTGCCCGAGGTCGCGGCCGGGCGCGATTCGGTCCCGTACCAGCTGCTTCAGCGTTGCGAGCTCGGGGAACCCGCCCCGCTCCGCGCGCGACCACACCGTTTCGCCGTCGATGCGGATGTCGAAGACGCCGCCGGTCCCGGGGATCAACGCGACCTCGCCCAGCTCGGTGGTGAACGTGGTCAGCAGTTCCTGCGCCGTCCATCCGGCGCGCAGCAACCACCGGCACCGCGTGCAGTACTCGATCTCCAGGCGGGGCTGCCCTGCTGTCACGGCGTTCAGTATCGCCGCAGGCCACGGGTTGTGCCGCCGATACTGGGACCAACTCGGCATAGTTCCAAGCCGACTGTCCGGTCGGCCGACGTCTCGGCGCGCCCCGACCCACGACCATGTTCCGCCAGCGGTGTCCCGCGTACGCTTGATCCACCTCTTCACCGGAGCCCGCGGTTGCCCGGACGGTACCGGGGCTTGGTGAAAGAGGTCCGCACGGCTTCCGCGAAGGGGACGGTGGTCTCGTGGACGCGAGCACGTCTTTTGGTCGACGACTGCAGCAGTATCGGCGCCGCACCGGCATGTCCCGGGCAGTGCTCGGCGGACTCGTCGGACGCTCCGCGGAGTGGGTCAAAGCGGTCGAGACCGGCAGGCTGCAGATGCCTCGGTTGTCCATGCTGCTGAAGATCGCGCAGACGCTCGAACTCTCCGACCTCGCCGAGCTGACCGGCAATGGCCACGCCGTGCCGGTTCAGCTCTTCGCAGGCGAACGGCACGCGGCGCTGTCGGCGGTACAGGCGGCACTCACCGAGTACCGGGTGAACCAGCCGGCCACGCCGCCGAACGTGACGCACCTGGCGCTGCGGCTGCGGCAAGCCTGGCAGGTGCGTCACTCCACACCCGACCACCGCACCCAGCTCGGCGCACTGCTGCCCGGGTTGATTCGTGACGCGCAGCAGGCGGTGCGTGCCACTTCCGGTGAAGAGCGACGGCACGCCCGCCGGGTGCTGGCCGGTGTGTACCGTCTCGCCGACTTCTACGTCGCCTACCAGCCGGCACCGGAGCTGGTGTGGCTGGTCGCCGATCGGGCACTACACGAAGCGCAGGAAGCAGATGATCCGTACGCGATCGCGGGTGGCGCGTGGGCGATGGTGCAGGCGCTGCGGGATGCTGGCCGGTGGTCCGAGGCGATCATCCTTGCCGAGGACGCCAACCGTGCCCTGCGACCACACCTGGAGGGCGCCCCGGAGGACTGGCGCGGCATTTCGGGGGCGCTCCACGCGGAGATCGCGTATGTGCACGCGCGCCGAGGTCGGCCCGGCGCAGCGTGGGCGGCGCTTGAGCGGGCGGACGCGGTGGCACGTCGGTTGGGCTCCGCGTACCGGCACGTGCAGACCTCGTTCTCGCAGGCGGTGATGGCCGCGCATGCGACCACGGTCGGCGTGGAGCTGCGTCGGCCCGGTGAGGCGTTGCAGGCGGCCAGCAGCATCGACGCGGACGCGATCCCGTCACTGGCGCGGCGAAGCCGGCACCTGATCGAAGTGGCCCGCGCTCACCACCAGCGCGATGAGCGACACGCGGCGCTGGCCCTGCTCGACAAGGCGGAACGCACCGCGTCGGAAACCATCCGCTACAACGGCTTCGCGCGGGAGATGCTGCTCGACCTCTCGGCGCGACCCCCGTCGGGAACGCGGGACGAGGTACGGAGCTTGTGCGCGCGGGTCGGCCTCGCGGTGTAACCCGACCGGGTGGAGGTACACGCTGTACCTTCCGCGGACTCGAAGATCCATAGCGTCGCCTCCGACAGGAGGTGATCGCAGGGGTTCATGTCGATCTCACGCCGCGCCCGATGCTCCCCGGCCAGGTGCCCGCCGACCATCACAGCGGGCGGCCGCGGTGACGGCGCCGAGACTGCTGCTCGTCCGGTTGCGGCGCGGCGTCGTGGGAGAGTCGCGCCGGGTCGTGCACATCGTGGCGTTTCCGGACGGTGAGGAGATACCCGAGTCGCTGACGGCCTACTGCGGAGAACTGATCCTCCGAGGCACCGCCGAGGCACTGACGAAGCCGTGCGGGATGCCCTGCACCCTGTGTCTTTGGCGCGCTCCGCTGCCGCCTCCGCCCTCCGAACTGCCGGCCGGTGCCTGACGCCCCGCTTAGGCCCGGGGAGCAACACGGCAGTGGCGTGTTCCGCCGCCTGGTGCACCGTGTCGAGCCGGGCGCGTACTCCATCAATCTCCGTGGCGTCCGTCTCCACGTCGCCCGCTGCGGAGCGGTGTGCGTCCCGGTGGCAAGTAGGCTTCCCGGCGGGCGCGTGCTCTGCGTCGAGTGCTTTCCTCGGTGCTGATCTGACTGGGCGGCCGGATCTTCTGGAACGCGGTGTTGGGTACCGGCCGTCCACGCGGCGGAAACCCGCGGCGCCACCCGTGGGTCTCCGCCGCGCGAACTCGGCCTACCGACCGATCACGGCTGGTTGGCGATCAACGGGATGGCCACCAGGATCGTGTCGGCGACCATCACCAGGCTGGCGCCGCGCCGGCGCATAGCGACCGAGCTGGCCAGGCGGTCGGCCGCGGAGCGACGGAGCAGCGCCAGAGCGTCCACCGGGAAGACCGCGCTCACCGCGACGCCGAGCAATGCCCAGGCGAGCCCGTACTGCCGGACCAGGCCCCAACCCAGCAGGCCCAGCCCGGTGGCGGCGAGCACGCTCGCCGCCACGAGGGTGGGTGCCGCACCGAACCGGACGGCCGGTGTCGTCATCCCGGTCGCGGCGTCGCTGGCCCGGTCCGGTATGGACCACCAGGAGGCGCGCCCGGTGACCAGGAGGCCCAGCCCGAGGAAGATCGGCCATGCCGACCACGCCGGGTCGGGCTGGACCGCGCCGGCCGAGACCAGGCACGGCAGCAGACCGACGGACAGTCCGAGGGCGACCGGGTTGGCGAGCGGCCGCCGTTTCAGCCGCACCGGTTCGAGGTTGTAGAGCAGGTTCACCGCGACGGTCGCTGCGGCGGCGGCCGCGGTCAGCCAGTGCTGCGTCCGCAGCGACACCGCGACGGCCATGGCCAGTGCCCAGGCCATCTCCGCCCCCGCCAGGAGCACGACACGGTCGCGGCCGATGCGCAGCACCGCGCTCGCCACGCGGCCCTTGTCCCCGGCCAGCGCGTCGGTGCGCACGTCGGCGGCGGCGTTGAGCGCGTTCAGCGCGATGATGAGCACGAAGCTGATGGTGATCGCGGTGAGCACGGGCGGCCCGGCCAGTTGCCGGGCCGTACCGGCGGCATAGGCGGCGCCACAGCACGCGTAGCACAGGTACCGGACCGGAAACGGGTACTCGAGGCGATGGACGCGGCGAAGATCGCGCCACATGGTGCCCGGTTTGCTGGGGACGTTCAACGGTGGCACGCGGTCACGACCATTCGCAGGTTCGCCGGCGGGGCGCTCGCCGCCCCGCGGAGTTCCGGCCGCGGCACGTCCGGGTCGACACAGCGAAGCTCGCGGCGGCGGAGGACAGCGGCGACGATCATGCGGATCTCCAGCAGTGCCAGGTCGCGGCCGAGGCAGTACCGGGACCCGCCGCCGAACGGGAAGTAGTGGGCACCCGATACACGGCGGCCGAGGAAGCGGCCGGGATCGTAGCGGTGTGGTCGGGGGAACCGGTCGGGGTGCCGGTGTGCGAGGTAGACGCAGGGGGTGAGGACGCTTCCCGCCGGCAGCGTCCTGCCGAGCAGGTCGGCGTCGGCGGGCAGGATCCGCTTCTCGGTGACGATCGCCGGCGGGGTCAGCCGCAGCGCCTCCTGCACGGCGGCGTGCAGCAGCGGAACCCGGGCGGCGTCGGAACCGTCGTCGGAGGTGGCCGCCAGTTCGGCGAGGATGTCGCGGCGCACGCCGTCGTGCCGGTCCAGCCAGTACAGCGTCCACGCGATCGACGAGGCCGTCGTCTCGTACCCGGCGAAGAGCAGGGAGGCCACCTGGTCGCGCAGCTCACCGTCGTCGAGGTGGCCCAGCGGCCCGTCGCCGGCGCGCAGCAGGCCAGCCAGCCCGGCCGGCCGGGTGCTCGCCGCGGCTTCCGCCGAGCGCACCAGCGCGCGGTCCAGGTCGCGGCGGAACATCGGGCGTGGCGCCATCGCGATCGGCCACCACGCGTGGGTGCGCAGGAACCGGTTGGCCAGGGCGCGGTGCGGCGCCCCCAGGGTGTTCTCGATCCACGCGCTGAACGGGGCGAGCAGTGCACCGTCCGCCCTGCCGAGGACGATCCGCGAGATGACCCGGAGCGTGAGGTCGCGGGTCCACCGGGGCACCCTGATCACGTCTCCCGGGCCCAGCGCGTCGATCGCGGAGTGCGCGGTGTCCGAGACGATCTGCCGGTGGACCTCCCGTCGGCGGCCGGTCAGCGCCGGGCCGAGCACCCGGCGGTAGGCGAGATGCCGGGGGCCGTCGGTCCACAGCAGGGAACGCTGGCCCAGCATGCGGGTCAGCAACCGGCTGCCCGCATGGCGCAGGTCCTGATCGTTGCGGTGGATCCAGGCCACCGCCTCCGGGTGCCAGACCAGCAGCCGCGGCCGCGGCCGCGGGCGCAACTCCAGCACACCCGGTGCGGTGGCGTGGGAGTCCAGAAAGGACGGTGCGCGGACGGCGAGGCGGAACTCGTCGCGGTTCATCGGTATCACTGCTCCCCGGAGATCGCTGGCTGCTCGGTGCGTACCCGGTCGACCATCGCCCTGACCCGCGACCTCGTGCGCGCCAGGGACAACGCGGCCAGCACCTCGGCACGCACCACACGCACCGGCAGGTAGAGATCCTTGTCGTGCCAGAGCGCGGGATGCACCCGAAGATCGGCGCCGCGCAGCAGGAAGGCGCAGCCGCGCGCCGCGGCGTGCGCCAGGGCCTGTCGGGATGCCGCGTCCCGCGCGCGTGGCCAGGCGAGCAGCAGGGTCTGGACGGCGTACGCGGTCTCCTCGGATGTGCCGCCCCACTGCCCCCAGGACCCGTCCGGATGCTGGGTGTCCAGCACCCACCGGACCGCCCTGCGCACCGCGCCCGCCGATGCGGGAGTGCCGTAGCGGGCCAGCGCGGTCGCGCACCGTACGGTGGCGTAGTAGGCCGACGCGTGCCACTTGTCGCGCCACCGTCCCTCGGGCTCCTGGTGGTCGGCCAACCAGGCGGAGATCGTGCCGATCGCGGCGCGGTAGCGGTCGCGTGGCACGGGCTGTCCGCCCGGCAGGGATCGCAGCCCCAGCGTCGCGCCGAACGCCTCGAGAACGTGCGCGTTCGTGCTGGTCGACGGGGTCCGCTCGGCCGGGAAGCAGGCGAAGTGCGTCGGCTGCTGGTAGGCGAACAGGCATTCCGGTGAGCGGGGACTGCCCACCTGCACCAGCGCCAGCAGCGCGGTGGCCGTGTCGTCCGCGTCCGGGGGAAGACCGGGTCCCGCCGGCGCCCCCAGCCTTCCGAAGCCGGCGTGCAGGCCGTCCAGCACCGCGCGCGGCACCG
Source organism: Gandjariella thermophila (assembly GCF_005405885.1). GTDB lineage: Bacteria > Actinomycetota > Actinomycetes > Mycobacteriales > Pseudonocardiaceae > Gandjariella > Gandjariella thermophila. The sequence goes on along the minus strand of NZ_BJFL01000004.1, from coordinate 171,804 downwards.
GAACCGTGAGCCCCGCACCGAGCAGCGCGGCGCACACCCAGGCGCGTTCGAAGAAGGCGACCGGCGTACCCACCGGCACGGGCCCACCATGACGGCCCTGCACCGCCAGCAGGTAACGCGCGGTCGCGTCCGACTTGGCCGGCGGCGGGTTTCCGAGCCACGCCGCGGTCGCGGCGGGCGAGCATGCCACCGCACCCAGCACCGGGCGCACGCCGGCCGCCTCCCGCGCTTGCACGCCGACGACCTCGAGCGAGTGCCACAGCTTGGTGGGCGGTGCGGCCCCGCCGCCCACCGCCTTGCGGAGCCTGGCCAGCGGCTCGGCGCGCATGCCGCGTGGCAGCGGGAGGCGGGCGCCATGGAAGGCGTCCAGCCCGCTGACCCGTTCCGGGATCAGCCCGGCCAGCGCGGCGTTGATCTCGTCGATCAGCGCCGGCACGATGAACTCCGCGGCGACGGTGTCCGGCACCGGCACCCGGTGCCCGCGGCGCAGCCACTCGAACAGCGCGGCCAGCCCGCGCCGCACCGCGCCGACCAGTGCAGCGCGGTCAGAGCCGGGTTCGGGCCCGGTACTCCGCGGGCGCAGGCCGGCGAGCAGAGCCTGGGTCGCGCTCAGGGTGGGAATCAGTCCGTAACTGTCCGGGCCGCCCCATCGGCCATTCGGATGCTGCTGCCGTAGGAGGAAATCCGTCCGTGCCCGGTGTCCGGCCAGCCAGGGTGCCAATGCGACCAGCCGAGCAGTTTCGTAAACGGAGACGGAGGTATTCCCCCAAGGATCGGAACACATTTCAGTCAAAAGTGTTGTGCCTTCCTTCTTGATGCGGGCATGCCACGACCCCACAGCGCGTCCTTCCCCGACAAGGTCCGCACGAAGTAACTAACGAGACAACACGATCAGATATCCCAACGGCTACCCCGAGTAGCGTATTGGGCCGTGTGTCCCAACATCAACATCCGAACGGGTGTATGTCCATGGGGTCAAGTGGGCGTCCACTGCAGAGTGGCAGGTCAGCGGGCATGTCGCCCATGGGTGCCACAAATTGATCACTCGAACGGGTTACTGTGGCGGGGGAGGTTCGGCATCTTTGTGTCGCTGCCGTGTCGCGGTTCCGCAACAGTCGCGTGAAGAGCTGTTGACGTACTCGCGTGTTGCGGTATGGCCGGAAATCGGTCGTGCCGGCGTGCGATGTTTCGGGCGGGTCAACGGGCGCGATCCGCGGAATCGGCCGGCGACAGGTGGCGCGGCTTTCCCTGGCCGTCTTGGTGCGGACGTCCGGCGTGGTCGGGCCCGGCCGCCCGGGCCGCCCCCGGCCGTCGGCGCAGGCGTCCATGGCATCCGGGTGCGTCCCGGCGCCGCCGCCCGGACCGGGGCGGGTCGCGCGGCCGGCTGCCGCCCGATCGGACATCGCGAGCAGCGACGGCTCCATCCGGCCGATTAATCTGTTACCCTCTGCCTCGGTACCATTACCTTGGGGTGCGCCACTACGCGGGATGATCGGGGAAGGGCGCAGCGTGAACGAGGCGGTCTCGGTCTGCGGCACGATCGACAAGGGCAGGCCCAGCCTCGCCCGCATCCGTGACTACTGGCTCGACGGCAGCCAGCACGTGGCCGCCGATCGCCGGCTGGCCAGCCAGTTCGTCGTGTGCGCGCCACACCTGCCCTACCTGGTACGCACGCACCGGCATTTCCTGCGCCGGGTGGTCAGCTACCTCGTCGCCGCCGGGGTACGGCAGTTCCTCGACCTCGGGTCCGGCCTGCCGACCGCGGGCAACGTCCACGAGATCGGGCAGAGCCTGGCCCCGGACTGCCGGGTGGTGTACGTGGACAACGACCCCCGCGTCGCCGCGCACGCCCGCCGCCTGCTCAGCGGAACGCCGGGCGTCGCGTTTCTCTGCGCGGACCTGCGCGACCCCGGCGCGGTGCTCGGCGCCGTCACCGGCGAAGGCCTGCTGGACCCCAGCAGACCGGTCGCCGTGCTGATGATCGACGTCCTGCACCTGGTGCCGGACGCCGACGACCCGGCGGGACTGATCGCCGCCTACACAGCATCGGCCTGCCCCGGCAGCTACCTGGCGCTCTCCCACACCGCTCGGGAGGACCCGGGCATCCGCGCGGGACTGGCCCTGTTCACCCGCATCTACCCCGACGAGTTGCCCCGCTTCAACTTCCGCACCCCGGCCGAGATCGCCGGTCTCGTCGCCGGCCTGGAACTCGTCCCACCGGGTGTGGTTCCGGTACCGCTGTGGCGGCCGGAGCCGGACGCGTCCGCCGACCGCCACCCGGAGCGCTTCGCCGGCTATGCCGCGCTCGGCCGAACCCGCTGACCTCCGCTACAGCGCGGCGATCTCGTACCTGCTGGCCAGGGCGCTGACGAAGAGGTTCTTCACGATGGCCAGGCCGCCGGGCACGTGACTGTCCGGGCGCAGCACGTAGACCGCGTCCGCGGAGGGCTTGCCGGCGTCGGAGAAGTGCAGCAGCGGGTTCAGACCTCCCGTGTCGATGGTGTGCTGGCTGCGGAAGGCCCGGTGCACCCCCTCCCGGGTCAGGTCCTTGTTGGCGCAGGCGGTCGCGAGGATCTCGCCGTAGGCGTTGGCCACCGCGTAGCCGTAGTCCACCGCCGCGCTCGGCGCGTCCGACGGGTAGCGCGCCCGGAACGCGGCGGCGAGATCCCTGGCCGCCGGGATATCCGCGCCGAACGGCGCGTAGGAGGACACCATGAGCAGCTTCTGCTCCAGCCACGGGGCCATCTGGGTGCGCAGGATGGCCGGGTCGAATCCGGGGTTGTCGGACAGGATCGGCACGTCCAGCCCGGCGGCCCGGGCGGCGGTGGCGATGGCGACCGTCTGCGCCGGGGTCACGCTCGCCAGGATCGCCTTCACCCGCTGCGCCTTCAGCGTGGCGAGCTGCGCGGTCATGTCCCGGGTCTTCTCGTCCACCTTCACCGGGACCAGGCTGAGCCCGAGTTGACCGGCCGCGAAGGTGCTGCCCTGCAACGCGTTGCCGCCGTAGTCCCCGTCCAGGTAGACGTGGCCGACCGCGTCGCCCCGGGTCACGCCGCCCTGGTTGACCAGGTAGTCCAGCCCGTTGACCATCTCCAGGTCGTATGTGGTGCCGGTGACCATCAGGTACGGGTGCCGCAGCAGCCACGACGACCACCCCGCCGGCGCGGCGAGCACCTGGTCCTGCAGGATGTCCTGCTTGAGCGCATCGGTCATCGGCGAGCCGAGCAGCTGGACGAAGCCGAGCACCTTCGGCTCCACCTGGGAGTACAGGTCGATGGCGCGCTGCGCGTTGTACCCGTGGTCGGCGACCACCAGCCGCACCTGCCGGCCGCAGATCCCGCCCGCCGCGTTGACCTTGTCGAAGTAGAGCTGGTTGCCCTGCATCAGGTTCTTGCCCAGCGGAGCGAACGGGCCGCTGAGATCGCCCAGCACGCCGAGCGAGATGGTGTCGGCGGTGACTCCCGGACCGGTGAGCACGTTGCCGTCCGTTCCGGCGCAACCCGTGGTCAGCGCGACCAGGGCCATGACTCCGGCGGCGAGCGCGCGCGGCAGGGAGAGGCGCATCCGTGGACCCCTTCTGGACACATCGGCGGTGATGGGGTCGCCGATTGTGTAACCGCGAGGATAGCGGCATGAAATGCGCACGTGCCGGGATTCCGGGGGGCGCCCGGAAAATGCGTCGCGCGGGCTATTCGGTGCCGCCCGAACGGCCTCGGGTCAACTACCGAGGGAGCCACGGATGGCTATGCGCGCGCACAGCGAGACGGTGACGGCGGCACATGGCGAAGTGTGCCCGACGTCCGGACGATGTGCGCAACCCGTGGCGCCGCGCGTGCGCCGCCGATGCCGACCGCCCATCGAGGAGCCCGGAATGCTCAATCTCGCCGTCATGCTCGAGGACAGCGCCCGCGAGGTGCCGGACCGGGACGCCGTTGTGCTTGGTGACCAGCGGTGGAGCTACGCGGAGGTGGACGCGGCCGCGAACCGGGTGGCCAACCTGCTGGTGGAATGCGGGGTCGGCGCCGGGGACAAGGTGGCGATCAGTTGCCCGAACCTGCCGTATTTCCCGATCATCTACTACGGAATCCTCAAGGTGGGCGCGGTCGTGGTGCCGCTGAACATCCTGCTGAAGGGTCGGGAGATCGCCTACCACCTGGACGACTCCGAGGCGAAGGTGTACTTCTGCTTCGAGGGCACACCCGATCTTCCGGTCGGCGTGCACGGCCGCGCCGGTTTCGAGCAGGCCGCCAAGTGTGAGCATTTCTTCCTGCTGACGGCCGATCCGCACGCCCCTTCGGGTGCGGTGGACCGCACGTTCGCCGAGGCGGTGCGGGACCGGCCGACCACGTTCGGCACCGCGCTGACCGAACCCACCGACACCGCGGTGATCCTCTACACCAGCGGAACGACCGGCCAACCCAAGGGCGCCGAGATCAGCCACGCCAACCTCGTCCTCAACGCGCTCACCTGCCACCGGCTCTTCGGTGACCACCCGCACGACGTGCACCTGGTGACCCTGCCGCTGTTCCACACGTTCGGCCAGACCGTGCAGATGAACTACGGGTTCAGCGCCCGGGCCACGCTGGTGCTGCTGCCCCGGTTCGACGCGGCGGCCGCGCTGGCCACGATGGTCCGGGAGCGGGTGACGTTCTTCGCCGGCGTGCCCACGATGTACTGGGGCCTGCTCGGCGCCGGAACCGGCGACGCGGCCGTGGCCGACGCGGCGCGGAACCTCCGGATCGCGGTGTCCGGGGGCTCCGCGCTGCCCGTCGAGATCCACAGGAGGTTCGCCGACCGGTTCGGCGTGTCGATCCTGGAGGGCTACGGGTTGTCCGAGACCTCGCCGGTGGCCACGTTCAACCGGCCCGACCGCGAGCCGCGGGTCGGCTCGGTGGGCCTGCCGATCTGGGGCGTGGCGGTGAAGCTGCTGGACGCGCAGGGGGACGAGGTGACCGGCGAGGGCGTCGGCGAGATCGCCATTCGCGGCCACAACGTGATGAAGGGCTACTACCGCAGGCCCGAGGCCACCGCCGAGGTGCTCCGCGACGGCTGGTTCCGCACCGGCGACATCGGCCGCCGTGACGCCGACGGCTACTACTACATCGTGGACCGCGCCAAGGACATGATCATCCGCGGCGGGTTCAACGTGTATCCCCGGGAACTGGAGGAGGTGCTGCTCACCCATCCGGCGGTGAGCCTGGCCGCGGTCGTCGGCGTGCCGCACGACAGCCACGGCGAGGAGATCAAGGCGTACGTGGTCCGCCAGCCGGGCGCGGAGATCACCGAGGCGGAACTGGTCGCCTGGTGCCGGGAGAACATGGCCGGCTACAAGTACCCGCGCCTCGTCGAGTTCCGCGACTCGCTGCCGATGACCGCGACCGGCAAGATCCTCAAGCGGGAACTGCGCTGACCGCCGGTTCCGGAACTGGGCGGACCTGCGGCGACGAGCATGGGAACGCGCCTTCCGGAACAGGCGCCGACACCGACGGAGCAGCCAGGCCCGCACACCCCCGCGTTTCGACACGGACGGTAATACCTTCCCCCACCGGCTGGACTCGGATGGCCCAACGACCTTAGGTTGCCCCGAGATCGGCGAGAGACCCTCGGTGCGAGGGCCGGCGTCTGGAGGGGAGCGGCATGCGGGCGAGCCGGTGGGTGCGCTGCGGTGTGGTGGCGGCCATGGTCGCGCTGGTCGGCGCCTGTGGTGGCGGCGGAGCCACGGACGACAACTCGGCGCTGGGCCACGCGCGTTCCGGGAAGCTCACCATCGGCGTCGCACGCGACCAGCCCGGCCTCGGGTTCCGCGACCTCAACGGCCACTACGGGGGCCTGGACGTGGACGTGGCCCGCTACGTGGCCAAGGAACTTGGTGTCGACGAAAGCGGTATCACCTGGAAAGACACCCAGATGGAGCAGCGCGGGACGATGATCACCAGTGGTGCGGTGGACTTCGTCATCGACGCGTACTCGATCACCGACGGGCGCAAACAGACCATCACCTTCGCCGGGCCGTACTTCATCGCCGGCCAGGACCTGCTGGTACGGCTGGACGACCACAGCATCACCGGCCCGGAGACGCTCAACGGCAAGAAGCTGTGCTCGGTGAAGGGCACCACCTCGGCCCAGGCGGTCAAGGACCGGTTCGCGAAGGGCACCCAGCTGGTGGAGTACAACCGGTTCTCCGACTGCGTCACCGCGCTGCTCGCCAGCATCGTGGACGCGGTGACCACCGATGACACCATCCTCGCCGGCTACGCCGCGCAGAACCCGGAACTGTTGCGCGTCGTGGGCAAGCCGTTCACCCAGGAACGCTACGGGATCGGGCTGAAGAAGGGGGACAACGCCAGCCGGGACGCGATCAACGCGGCCATCGAGAAGATGATCTCCAGCGGGGCGTGGCGGGACATCGTGCAGCGCAACCTGGGTGGCGGCGGCTACAAGATCCCACCGCCGCCGCAGGTCACCGAGCGGTGAGCCGGCGGCCTACCAGGTGTCCACGCAGGGCCGCCCGCGGCCCTGCCGGGGTGCCGGCGGCGGGGCTGCGCGCAGCACACCGGCCACCACCTCGCGGGTGTCCGCCGGGTCGATCACGTCGTCGATCTCGAAGTAGCTGGCCACGTTGAGCGCCCTGCCGTGCTGGTAGGCGGCGGCGACCATGCGGTCGAACTCCGCCGCCCGCTCGGCCGGGTCGGCGATCGCCTCCAGCTCCCGCCGGTAGCCCAGCCGCACCGCGCCCTCCAGGTTCATCGGGCCGAACTCGCCGGTGGGCCAGGACACGGTGAGCACCGGCGCGCGGAAGCTGCCGCCGGCCATGGCCTGCGCGCCCAGCCCGTAGCCCTTGCGCAGCACCACGGTGCAGAACGGCACGGACAGGCTGGCCGCGGTGACGAACATCCGACCGAAGTGGCGGACCTGCGCGGTTTCCTCGGCCTCCGGGCCGACCATGAACCCCGGGGTGTCACAGAGGAACAGGATCGGGATGTCGAAGGCGTCGCAGAGCTGCATGAACCGGGCCGCCTTGTCGGCGCCGTCGCGGTCGATCGCGCCGCCGAGGTGCCCGGGGTTGTTCGCCACCACGCCCACCGGCCGGCCCTCGATCCGGGCCAGCGCGGTGACCATGCCGGCGCCGAACCGGGCCCGCAGCTCCAGCACCGAGCCGGTGTCCGCGAGGATGCCCAGCACGGCGCGCACGTCGTAGGCGCGGCGGCGGTTCTCCGGCACCGCGGCGCGCAGCAGCCGCTGGTCCGCGCAGTCCCACCCGGCCAGGTCGCCCTGGAAGAAGCCCAGGTAATGTTTGGCCAGCCGGACCGCCTCCGCCTCGTTCGCGGCGACCAGGTCGACCACGCCGTTCGCCGCCTGCACCGGCAGCGGGCCGATGTCCTCCGGGCGGTAGCGGCCCAGCCCGCCGCCCTCGATCATCGCCGGACCACCCATCCCGATGTTCGCGCCCTCGGTCGCGATGATCACGTCGCAGCAGCCGAGCAGCGCGGCGTTGCCTGCGAAGCAGCGCCCCGAGGCGATCCCCACCGTCGGCACCAGCCCGGACAGCCGGGCGAACAGCGCGAACGCCATACAGTCCAAACCGGACACACCGGGCGCGTCGGTGTCCCCGGGGCGGCCACCGCCGCCCTCGGCGAACAGCACCACCGGCAACCGCAGCCGCTCCACGATCTCGAACAGCCGGTCCTTCTTGTCGTGGTTGTGCTTGCCCTGGGTGCCGGCCAGCACCGTGTAGTCGTAGCTGAGCACCGCACAGCGGGCCCGGTCTTCCCCGAACAGCGCGCCGTTGACCCGGCCGATGCCGGACACCAGCCCGTCCGCCGGGGTCTTCTCGATGAGTTCCCGGACGTCGCGCCGGCCGCGCTGCGCGGCGATGGCCAGCCCGCCGTACTCCACGAAGCTGCCCGGGTCGCACAGGTCGGCGAGGTTCTCCCGGGCGGTGCGCTGCCCGGTGCGCCGCCGGCGGGCCACCGCGTCCGGGCGGGCCGCGTCCCGGGTCAGCTCCTTGCGGCCGTGCAACTCGGCCAGGTCGGGACGGATCGCCTCGGGGTCCACCACCTCCTCGCCGGCCACGCCCTCGTCGTCCACATCGGACGGTTCCAGGAACGCCAGCGGCTCCCCGGCGAGCACGGTGTCTCCGGCGGCGACGCCGATCCCGCGCACCACACCGGCGGTGCCGGCGCGGATCTCGTGCTCCATCTTCATCGCCTCGAGCACGGCGAGCGTGCCGCCGGCTCGGACCCGGTCGCCCTCGGCCACGTCGACGCGCAGCACGGTGCCGGGCATCGGCGCGGTGGCCGGCACCGTGCCGTCCGGCCCTGCCGGCGCAAGCGCGGTCTCCGGCCCGGGTTCTCCGAGCAGCTCCGCCAGCTGCTCCTCGAGGAACCGGGTGTGCACCCGGTGCGCGGCGAAGTCCGGGTGGCGCAGCACGTTGCGCAGCAGGCCGAGGTTGGTGGCGACGCCGTCGGCGCGGAACTCGCCCAGCGCGCGCACCGCCTTGGCCGCCGCCGCGGCCAGGTCCGGCGCGCGCACCACCACCTTGGCCAGCAGCGGGTCGAACGCGGGATGGCTGCGGTAGCCGGTGTGCGCCGCGGTGTCCACCCGCACCCCGGGGCCGGTGGGCGGCTCGAACGCGGTCAGCGTGCCGCCGGACGGCACCGCGGAACCATCCGGGGCGAGGGTTTCCGCGTTCACCCTGGCCTGGATCGCGCAGCCGCGCGGCGGCGGCACGTCGGTGGTGCCCAGGCCCAGCTCGGCCAGCGTCGTGCCGGTGGCCAGCCGGAGCTGCGCGGTCACCAGGTCCACGCCGGTCACCTCCTCGGTGACCGTGTGCTCGACCTGCAGCCGCGGGTTGGCCTCGAGGAAGACGAACTCGCCGTTGGCGTCGACCAGGAACTCGGCGGTGCCCAGCCCGCGGTGGCCGGCCGCGCGGGCGAGCCGCAGCGCCGCGTCGACCAGCCGCCGGCGGATCGGTTCGCCCAGCCCGGGCGCGGGCGCCACCTCGATCAGCTTCTGGTGCCGTCGCTGGATGCTGCAATCCCGTTCCCACAGGTGCGTCACGGCGCCGGTGTCGTCGCCGAGCACCTGGACCTCGACGTGCCGGGCACGGGCGCGCAGCTCCTCCACGTACAGCTCGCCGCGGCCGAATGCGGCGACCGCCTCGGAGCGGCACCGCCGGAACGCCTCGTCCAGCTCGGCCGGGTCGGTCACCACCCGCATGCCGCGCCCGCCACCGCCGGCGATCGCCTTGACCACGATCGCCGCGCCCGCGCCGAGCGAGGCGAGGAACTCCCTGGCCTGCGCCACCGTGGTGGGGCCGCCGGTGCCGGCCGGCACCGGAACCCGGTGCGCCGCGGCGAACCGGCGGGCGGCCGCCTTGTCCCCGAACAGCTCCAGCACCTCGGGCGGCGGTCCGACGAAGGTCAGCCCGCGCTCGGCGCAGCCGCGGGCGAACGCCGCGCTCTCGCTGAGGAAGCCGTAGCCGGGGTGCACCAGCTCGGCGCCCACCTCGGCGGCCACCGCGAGCAGCCGCTCGGCGTCCAGGTAGCCGGCCGCGCCCGCAGCGGTCAGTGGCCGGGCCTCGTCGGCGTACCGCACGTGCCGCGCGTCGGCGTCGTCCGGGGAGTAGACGGCGCAGGTGCGCCAGCCGAGTTCGGCGGCGGCCCGGATGACCCGGATGGCGATCTCCCCGCGGTTGGCCACCAGCACCGTCTGCTCGCCCATGGCGGCACTGTACCGACCAGTCGGTATGAGCCGGAAGGGTCGCGGCGCCGGCCGGCGGTTGACGGCGTGGTGCGCGCCACTTAGTTTCCCTGACATACCGTCCGGTCGGTCTGATGATGCGCGCGTCGCCTGGCCGGGCGTTGTGCTGGATGGCTCCAGCGGCTTCGCGGACGAGGAGGACCGAATGACGGCAACGGCGCCCACACCCTTCGACACCGCCGGGGTCACCCGGGGACCCGACGGCGTATCCCGGTACGACACGCTGCCCGAGAGTCTGGTGCACATGCTGCGCGCCCAGGTGGACGAGAACGGCACCGGGGAGGCGCTGATCGAGGTGGGCGGTGAGCGGCTGAGCTACCGCGAGGTGTGGGACCGGGCCTCGCGGGTCGCCGGCGGGCTGCGCGCCGCCGGCGTGGGCCGCGGCGACCGGGTCGCCATCCGGCTGCCCAACGGGATCAACTGGGCCCTGGCGTTCTGGGGCACCCAACTCGCCGGCGCGGTCGCCGTCCCCGTGAACACCCGGTTCACCGAGTCCGAGGCGCGCTACGTGATCGAGGACAGCGGCGCGGCGTACGTGGCCGAGCCGGAATCCCCGCTGCCGGACGGCGCGCCGTACGCGGTCGAGGACGCCGCCGTCGAGGACGTCGCGGCGATCTTCTACACCAGCGGCACCACCGGCTTCCCCAAGGGCGCGGTGACCACGCACGCCAACTTCCTGTCCAACTGCGAGAGCTGCAACCGGGTCCGGCCCGTCGACACCGATCCGCACCCGCGCACGCTGATCTCCGTGCCGCTGTTCCACGTCACCGGCTGCAACAGCCAGATGCTCACCGCCACCTACCTGGGCGGTACCAGCGTGATCATGCCGCAGTTCGAGGTGACATCCTTCCTCAGCACCATCGAGCGGGAACGGATCGACTGGCTGACCAGCGTGCCGGCGATCCACTGGCTGGCCATCAACCACCCTGACTTCCCCCGCATCGACGTGTCCGGCGTGCGGATGCTCTCCTACGGGGGCGCGCCGATCGCGCCCGAACTGGTGTCGAAAATCAAGAAGGCGTTCCCGGCGGCCCGGGTCGGCAACGGCTTCGGCCTCACCGAGACCTCCAGCCTGTCCACCTACCTGCCGCACGAGTACGCCGCCGACCACGCCGACTCGGTCGGCTTCCCGGTGCCGGTCTGCGACGTGAGGCTGGACGTGCTCGACGACGCCACCGGCGCGGGCGAACTGCTCATCCGCGGCCCGCACGTGGTGCGCGGCTACTGGAACAAGCCGGAGGCCACCGCGGTGACCTTTGTGGACGGTTGGCTGCACACCGGCGACGTGGCCAGGATCGACGAGCAGGGGCTGGTCTACATCGTGGACCGGGCCAAGGACATGATCAACCGCGGCGGCGAGAACGTGTACTGCGTCGAGGTGGAGAACGCGCTGGCCGGCGCTCCCGGCGTGTTCGAGGCCGCGGTGGTCGGCGTGCCGGACGAGGTGATGGGGGAGAAGGTCGGCGCGGTCGTGGTACCGGCGCCGGGCACCGGCTTCGACGTCCACGCCATGCTGGAGTACCTGCGGGAAAGGTTGGCGGACTTCAAGGTCCCGCAGTACGTGGCGGTGCGCACCGAGCCGCTGCCCCGCAACCCGGGCGGGAAGATCCTCAAGGGACCGCTGCGCCGCGACACCCAGTGGGGCCAACCGGTGCGCTGAACGCCCGGGCACCCGGCCGGAGGATGCTCCCTGCCGCCTCGGCGGGAGGGAGCACCTCGGCGGTGCCGTCGGCCGCCTCGGCGGGACGGAAATACGTCAACCTTTAACCACCCCCAGTAGGTTGATGATCCACCGCTGATCGGGCCAAGCTGCGCTGGTCCCCACGTCACCCTGCACCGGAGGGGTCAGCACATGAGGTTCTTACCGAAACGCCGGCGGGTCGTGCTCGCCGCCGTCGCCGCGTTACCACTCGCCGCCCTGTTCGCCCTGCCCGCGGCCCAGGCGGGGCCCGCGCCGGCCGGAACCGGGCTCGCCGCCAGCGTGCAACGCGCCGCGGTGGACTCGCTCACCAGCACCACCGGGATCGCCGCACCGGACGCGCTGCGCCGGCTGGCGGGCCAGCGGGCGGCGGCCGCCCGCGCCGCCGAGGTCGCCGGCCAACTGGGCGCCGGCGCGGCGGGCTCCTTCCTCGACGCCGGCACCGGCGCGCCCGTGGTCAACGTGCTCGACTCGACCAGCGCCGAGCGGGCGAGGGCCGCCGGCGTCACCGCGAAACTAGTCCGCTACGGCATGGACCAACTCCAGGCCACCAAGCGGGCGTTCGACGCGATGGCCGGCGTGCCCAACACGGCATGGGGCATCGACCCGTCCACCGACCAGGTCGTGCTCACCGTCTCCGACGCCGCCCCGGCCGACGGTGCCACCCGGCTGCTCGCCGCCGCCGCGCGGTTCGGCGACCAGGTCCGCGTGCGACACACCAGCCGGCCGATCACCCGGCAGGTGCTCGACGGCGACGAGATCACCACCGGCGCGATCATCTGCTCGGCCGGCTTCAACGTGAACAGGAACGGCCAGAACTACATCATCACCGCCGGCCACTGCACCCAGGGACTGCCCGACTGGCAGGGCATCGGGCCCTCGGTGGACTCCAGCTTCCCCAGCACCGACTACGGCCTGATCCGCAACGACTCCTCGGACGCGCCCGGCGCCGTCGACCTCTACGACGGCACCAGCCAGCCGATCACCTCGGCCGGTTCCGCGTCCGTGGGTGAGCAGGTCTGCAAGAGCGGCCGCACCACCGGACTCACCTGCGGCACGGTGCAGGCGCTTGACCAGACCGTCGATTACGGCAACGGTGACGTGGTCTACGGCTTGATCCAGACCGACGTGCACTCCGACCACGGCGACAGCGGCGGCGCGCTGTTCGACGGCGGCACCGCGCTGGGCACCGTGTCCGGCGGCGACAGCCAGACCGACTACTTCCAACCCGTCACCGCCGCACTGAGCGCGTACGGCGTCAACCTGAACTGATCGGCGGGCGGCGGGGTCCCCCGGCGCCCCCTGGCCGCCGGGGGACCCCGCCGCCCGCGCCGCCGGGATCGTGCGGCCGCGCCGGCACGCCCCGGGGTCGCTCAGTGCTCGTTCCGGAACGCGGGTGTTCGCCCTGGCGCGTTCCCATACTCGTCATCGCAGGTCAGTCCCGTTCCGGAACAGGCTGTCAGACCGGCCGGGTGACCACGGGCAGCTTCCGGGGGCCGACGATGATCCGCGGGTCGTGCCACACCGCCCCGCCGGCCACGGCGATCTCCGCGAACCGGTCCAGCAGGATGCCGAGCGCCACCCTCGTCTCCAGCCGGGCCAGCGGGGCGCCGAGGCAGAAGTGGATGCCGTGCCCGAAGGTGAGGTGCGTGTTGGGCTGCCGGCGCACGTCGAACCGGTCCGGCTCGGGAACGTGCGCGCCGTCCCGGTTCGCCGAGGTCACCCAGAGCAGCAGCATCCGCTTCGCCGGGATCGCCTGCCCGCCCAGCACCACGTCCCGGGTGGTCAGCCGGGCCAACCGGCTGAACGGCGTGCGGAACCGCAGCACCTCCTCCACCGCCGCCGGGATCAGCCCGCGGTCGGCGCGCAGCGCGGCGGCGGCCTCCGGGAACTCGTGCAGGCAGGTCACCGCGTTGCCGAGCAGCAGGGTGGTGGTGATGTGCCCGGCGAGCAGCAGCAGGCCGACGAAGCCGATCATCTCCTCGTCGGTGAGCCGTTCCCCGTCCGTCTCGGCGAGTGCCAGGTGGCTGATCAGGTCGTCCCGCGGGGCGGCGCGGCGGGCGCGGATGTGCTCCAGCAGGTAGGCGCTCATCTCGCGGAGCGGGCGCGCGCGGGACTCCATGAACTCCGCGTCCGGCAGCACCGTCGGCTGGTCGATGTCCTCGAACATCGCGTCCGCCCACCGGCGGAACGTCGGCTGGTCCGCGGCCGGCACGCCGAGCATCTCGGCGATCACGGTCACCGGCAGCGGGTAAGCGAGGCGGTCGACCAGGTCCCACCGGTCGGCGCCGCCCAGCGCGTCCAGCAGGTCGGTGGTCACCTTCGCGATCCGTGGCTCCAGCCCGGCGACCAACCGCGGGGTGAACGCCTTGCTCACCAGGCCGCGCAGCTTCCGGTGCTGCGGCGGGTCCATCCGCGCGAAGTTGCCCCGCTGGAACAGCTCGAAGTCCTCCTGCGGCGGCAGCAGCCCGGTCAGGTCGGAGGAGTAGGAAACCGGATCCGCCAGCACCTCCGACAGGTCGGCGTACCGGAACACCTGCCACACGCCGTGCTCGTCGCAGGCCACCGGGTGGTTCGCGCGCGCGTCGGCGAACCAGTCCAGCAGATCGTCCGGGTCGGCCGGTGGTGCGGTGAGGCCGATGCCGCCCTCGGTTGCGGTCATGGCGGAAACCCCCTTGGTGAGCGCCCGGTCAGGGCTGGTGCTGAACTCTCAGCTCCCGCTCCGCGAACGCACGCTGCCGCTCGAAGAGCCGGATGATCGTGGGTGCCAGCGCGCGGACGGCGGCCGCACCGGCCGGCGGCACCGGTTCGAACGCGTTGCGAACCGTCCATGCGAGCGCGTCCGCCTGCGCCGAGAGGTCGGGCCGCTGCTCCGCGATGACCAGTGGGGTGGCCAGGTAGAACCCGGTGCTGGTGGCGCTCAGCGCGTACGCCTGGGTGTCCGGATCGAGGTCGGTGCGCAGCAGGCCGTGCTCGCGCAGCATGGCGTAGTACTCCCGGCGGGCCGCGGTCTGCTCCGCCTGCAACGCACCACCGGCGCCGTACTCGGTCAGCCGGCCGAGCAGTTCCTGGTCCTGGGTGAGCGTGGCCCGGATCAGCGGCCGCTCCATGCTGGCCAGGAAACTCGCCCGGATCAGCCGGTGCAGCCGCAACTCCTCCGGGTCCCGTCGGATGCCGTCGATGAGCGCACCGAACATCTCCAGCCACTCGCGCAGCACGGCGGCGTAGAGCAGCGCGTCCCGGGTTTTCCAGTGCAGGTAGACGGTGCCCTTGCCGACCGAGGCGCGCTTGGCCACCTCGTCCACGGTGACCCGCTTGTACCCCCAGCGCAGCAGCAGGTCGGTGGCCGCGTCGAGGATCCGCTCGGCCCTGGCCCACCGCGCGTCCTCGTCGAGGCGTGTCTCCGCCCGGTCCGCGGTCACCCGATCCTCCCGCCTGACGTGACGCTGTGACCAATCTTGAAATCTGGTCATCGAGTCACCGTTGACGGTAGACCGGCTCGGGGCGGCCGTCAACCCGTCCTTGGTCGGGTTCGCACTGCGTAACGCCCGCCCCCGGGTCGAGCGATCACATGACCACGACGTCGAGGGCGGACTCGCGTCGGCGATCACGGAGCGCTCGTTGGCGGGGCGGCGAGGGTCGTGCGCACTGTCGGCACTGGGGAGGGACCCGTGTTCTCGTCACGCCGTAGCAGGCAAAGCAGACGAACCAGTCGTTCAGCGCGCGGCACTGCCGGGCAGGAGGAATCCGGCGGCAGACGCGGAGCCCGCCGCCTCACCCGCCGGTTACTGCTCGGCGCGGCCGCCGCGTTCGGGCTGGCGCTGCTCGCGGCGCCGTTCGGCGCGGTCGCGGACACCGTCACGATCTCGCACGACAACCAGCGCACCGCCTGGGACCCCGCCGAGCCGAACCTCGCGCCGTCCGCGGTGTCCTCCTCGGACTTCGGCCAGCAGTTCGCCGCCACCGTGGACGGCCAGGTGTACGCCCAACCGATCGTGGCGGCCGGGACGCTGGTGGTGGCCACCGAGAACAACAAGGTCTACGGGCTCAACCCAGCCACCGGCGCGCAGAAGTGGACGGTGGACCTCGGACCCGCCTGGCCGGCGTCCGCGGTCAGTTGCGGTGACCTCACCCCGAACATCGGCGTGACGTCCACCCCGGTGTACAACCCCGCCACCGGTGCGGTGTACGTGATGGCCAAGGTCAACGACGGCCCCGACGTCGACAACCCGCACTGGAAACTGTTCGCGCTGGACGCGGCCACCGGCGCGACGAAGACCAACTTCCCGGTGACCATTCAGGGTTCGCCGGACAACGACCCGCTCACCCCGTTCCATCCCAAGACCCAGCACCAGCGACCTGGCCTGCTGCTCCTTGACGGCGTGGTCTACGCGGGGTTCGGCGGTCACTGCGACCGCACCCCGTACGCGGGTTACGTGGTCGGGGTCAACGCCGCCACCGGGAAGCAGACCGCGATGTGGACCACCGAGGCGGGGCAGTCCTCCGCCGAGGGCGGCATCTGGCAGGCCGGCGGCGGGCTGGTCTCCGACGACTCCGGGCGGATCTTCTTCGCCACCGGCAACGGGATCGCCCCGGCGCCCGCGCCGGGCAGCCCGCCACCGTCCACATTGGGCGAATCGGTGGTGCGGCTCGGCGTCAACGCGGACGGCACGCTGGCCGCGCAGAGCTTCTTCAGCCCGTACGACAACCTCAAGCTCAACCAGGACGACGCGGATCTCGGTTCCGGCGGGCCGGTGGCGCTGCCGGACTCCTTCGGCGCCGGAACCAGCCACCCGCACCTGCTCGTGCAGGTCGGCAAGGACGGCCGGGTCTACCTGCTGGACCGGGACAACCTCGGCGGCAGCGGCCAGGGCGCGAACGGCGGCGACGCCGTGGTGGGGATGACCGGCCCGTTCCACGGCGTGTGGGGCCACCCCGCGGTGTGGGGCGGCGACGGCGGCTACGTCTACACGGTGGAGAGCAACGGTCCGCTGCGCGCGCTGCGGTACGGCGTCCAGGGCGGCAACCCGGTGCTCACCTCCGTGGGCACCAGCGTGGACACCTTCGGCTACACCTCCGGCTCCCCGGTGGTGACCTCCTCGGGCACCACGTCCGGTTCCGCGCTGGTCTGGGTGGTCTACAGCACCGGCCCGAGCGGCACCGGCGCGCAGCTTCGCGCCTATGACGCGGTGCCGCAGAACGGGGTCATGCACCTGCGCTACTCCGCGCCGATCGGCGTGGCGGCGAAGTTCGCCGTGCCCGGCACCGACGGCGGCCGGGTGTACGTGGGCACCCGGGACGGCAAGGTGCTCGGCTTCGGCCGGCCCAGCACCGCGGTGCTCACCGCGCAGCCCTACGACTTCGGCTCGGTGGCGGTGGGCAGCACCGCGACCGGCACGGTTACCGTGACCGCCAGCCGCGACCTCACCGTCTCGCAGATCACCACGGACGCCCCCTTCTCGGTCAGCCCACCGCAACTCCCAGCGACCGTCCTCAAGGGACAGACGCTGGACGTCTCGGTCGGCTACACCCCGTCCACCTGGGGTGCCGCCACCGCCACGCTGTCGTTCACCACCGACGCCGGCACCGTGGGCGTCGACCTGCACGGCAACGGCACCCAGCCCGGGCTCGGCGCCAGCCCGGCCACCCTCGACTTCGGGGAGGTGCGCACCGGCGCCGCCAAGGAACTGGGCGTGAGCATCGTGAACACCGGCACCCAGCCGGAGACGATCACCGGCGCCACCGCGCCGTCGGCCCCGTTCACCGTGACCAACCTGCCGTCCGCGGGGACCGTGCTGCCACCCGGCAACAGCACCGTCGTCACGGTCACCTACACGCCCACCGCCGGCAGCGACACCGGCATCGCGGACAGCGGCCAGCTCGTGGTCAACGGCGACGCCGGCTCGGTCACCGTGCCGCTATCCGGGACCGCGCTGACCGGCCAGCCGCTGCTCACCGTGACCCCGAAGGGGCTCGACTTCAACACTGTCCCGGTTGGACAGTCGGTGACGAAGACCTTCGACATCGGCAACACCGGCACCGTGCCGCTGACCATCACCAAGGCCAAGGCGCCCGCCGGCGTGTTCTCCACCACCGACCCGATCGCCGAGGGCCAGGTGATCGCGCCCGGCGACGTGATCCACCAGAGCGTCACCTTCATCCCCACCGACACGCTCGGTGCGACCGCCACGTACCTGGTGAAGGGCGACGACGGCAACCCGGAGACGCTGGTCCAGCTCGCCGGGAACACCCATCCCATCGAGGACTACTACGAGAAGCTGGGCGGGTCCCGCGGCTTCCTCTCCGACCCGGTCGGCTCCGTGTACAGCACGCCGGGCGGCGGCATGGCCCAGGACTACCGGGCCGGAACCATCTACTGGTCACCCAGCACCGGCGCGCACGAGGTGCACGGCGAAATCCTCGCCCACTACAAGGCCATCGGCGGTCCGGGCAGCCCGCTGGGCTACCCGGTCACCGACGAGACCGGCACGCCGGACGGCGTGGGCCGGTACAACCACTTCAACGGCACCGGCGGGGCGTCGATCTACTGGACGCCGAACACCCACGCGTGGGCCGTCTACGGGGCGATCCGGCAGCACTGGGCCGCCATGGGATGGGAGCGTGGACCGCTGGGCTACCCGGTCACCGATGAGACCGGCACGCCGGACGGGGTCGGCCGCTTCAATCACTTCAGCGGCAGTGGTGGTGCGTCGATCTACTGGACGCCGAGCACCGGCGCCTGGGCGATCTATGGCCTGATCCGGCAGCACTGGGCCGCCATGGGATGGGAGCGCGGCCCGCTGGGCTACCCGGTCACCGACGAGCGGGGCACGCCGGACGGCGTGGGCCGGTACAACCACTTCAGCGGCAGTGGTGGTGCGTCGATCTACTGGACGCCGGGCACCGGTGCGTGGGCGGTGTACGGCGCGATCCGCCAGCAGTGGGCGGCGCTCGGCTGGGAACGCGGCCGGCTCGGTTACCCGACCAGCGACGAGTTCGGCATCACCGGCGGCCGCCGCAACAACTTCCAGCACGGCGCCATCGAGTGGTACGCGTCCAACGGCGCCACCCGGGTGATCTACTACTGATCAAAGAACCGGTGGCGGCGGCCGCAGTGTCGCCGCCACCGGACCGCCCGGTCAGCCGGGCGCGCCGACCGGGGCCCCGGTGACCATCCGGTGCAGCGCGTGCGGGCGCTGCCGGCTCTGCGCGTCGACCGGGGTGGAGGTGGTCCACCTGCTGCCCGGCATGGCCGTCGCCGGCGTCGGGCAGGGCATGGTGATGAGCCCGCTGATCGGGATCGTCCTCTCCGACGTGCCGTCGGCCCGCGCCGGGGTGGGCAGCGGCGTGTTCGTCACCACGCAGCAGACCTCGCTCGCCCTCGGCGTGGCCACGCTGGGTTCGCTGTTCCTGTCTCTCGCCGCCGGCGGGGTGGGGGTGCGCGGAGCGTTCGTCGCCGTGCTGCTGGTGCAGGCCGCGGTGCCGGTGGTGTTCGCGGTGGCCAGCCGCGGGCTGCCGGATCCCCGCCGGTGATCTTCACGGGATCTCGGCGCGCTCCGGCGGGGGTGGCCACACCACGCGGGGCCCCACCACGGACGCGCCGAGCCCGGTGACCCGGCCGCGCAGCTCCCGGTCTGCGGTGATCACCAGGCAGGGACGGTCCGCGCCACGCTCGCGCAGCAGGTCGACGATGGCGTCGTCGCCGCTGCCCGGCGCGGAGACCACCCGGACTCCATGCGCCGAACCGAGCCCCCGCGCGGCCCCCTCCACCACGAGGACCAGCTCGAACGGCGGCCGCCGCGCCCACGCCGGCACCGTGCCGCGCCGATCCCCGGGCAGCCCGCGGGCCGCCACCTCGACCAGCGCGTCGCGGAGCCGCTCGGCGGACCCGAACCGGTCGCGCCACCACCCGTCGGGCACCGAGCCCACCACGTTGGCGGCGTCCACGACCATCAGCGGCAGCGCGGCGGGTTCGTCGGATACGGCCATGCCGCCAGCCTGCCACCCGCGGCGGTCCCGGTGGGACGCGGACAGCCCGACAAGCCGGCCCGCGCAGGGTGGCGCCGGCTCAACC
Source organism: Gandjariella thermophila (assembly GCF_005405885.1). Classification (GTDB taxonomy): domain Bacteria; phylum Actinomycetota; class Actinomycetes; order Mycobacteriales; family Pseudonocardiaceae; genus Gandjariella; species Gandjariella thermophila. Next base: position 152,269 of record NZ_BJFL01000004.1, on the reverse strand, counting down.
CAGCGCCGCGAGGACCCACTCGTGAAACCGGCCGATGTGGTGCTCCGAGGGGACCAGCACCCCGCCACGGGCGTAGGCGCGCGAACCCATCGCCGGCTGGCAGCGCTCGCAGGCGGCGAAGTCCTGCTGGTTGACCCGGTGGAACAGCTCGACCGAGCGGGAGAGGTCCCGGCCGGAACCCACCACCTCCGGCGCGTACAGCCAGTCGCACTCCACGATCGTGCGGTCCACCGCGACCGGGAACATCCGGTGCAGGATCACGTGGTCCGGCACCAGGTTGAGGAACACCTGCGGCCGCACCGTGATCGCGTAGTAGCGGCGGTCCTGGTCGGCGCCGACGCCGGGCAACCGGTCGAAGCCCGCGCCGCCGTCCACGGTGAACCCGTCGACCTCCGGGCCGAAGGCGGCACCGTGGCCCACGTAGTACTGAGCCGCGTACCCGCCGGCGAACTCGGGCAGCACCTCGGTGAGCTCCGGGTGGATCGTGGCGCAGTGGTAGCACTCCATGAAGTTCTCCACGATGAGCTTCCAGTTGGCCGCCACGTCGTAGCGGATCCGCCTGCCCAGCTCCAGCCCGGGCAGGCCGTAGGCGTCGATCGCGGTGTCCGAGCCCAGCCGCTCGGCCACCGTGCCCGCTACGGTGTCTACAAAGGACGGCGGTGGGTCGGCGAGGCACACCCAGGCGTAGCCGAGCCACTCGCGCAGGTGCACCGGCACCAGCCCGTACCCGGCCCGGTCCACGTCCGGCATCGAGGTCAGGTTCGGCGCGGCGACGAGCTTCCCGTCGGTGCCGTAGGTCCACGCGTGGTATGCGCACTGGAACGCGCGCCGCACCGTGCCGGACTCCTCGACGCACAGCCGTGCGCCGCGGTGCCGGCACACGTTCAGGAACGCGCGCGGCGTGCCGTCCCGGCCGCGCACCACGATCACGCTCTCGCGTCCGATCTGGACGGTGCGGAAGTCGCCGGGCCGGGGGAGGTCCGCGGCGCGCACCGCGCAGCACCACATCGACTCGAAGATGCGCCGCTGCTCCCGGCCGAACAGGTCAGGGTCGGTGTAGAAGTGGCCGGGCAGCGTGGGCACGAGGCTGCCGGGCAGGTCGGTCTGGGTCATGCTGGGTCGCCTCTCGGGCTTCGGGGCGGGGTCGGGTTACCCGGTGAAGGCACGTTTGGGGTCGAACAGCGCGACGGGGTGGCGGGTGCCGCCGTCGAGCGCGAGATCGGCCAGGATCTCGCCGACCACCGGGACGAACTTGAAGCCGTGGCCGGAGAACCCGCAGGCCACGGTCACCTGGTGGTGCTCGGGGTGGATGCCGATCACGAAGTGCTCGTCGGGGGTGTTGGTGTACATGCAGGTGGCGGCGCGCAGGAAGGTGCCGGGTAGGTCCGGGATTGCCGCGCCGGCGAACTCGGCGATCGCGGCCACCTCCTCCGGGTGCACGGTGCGGTCGATGGTGTCCGGGGTGCAGGTGCGGCCGCCGCGGAAGAACGCCACCTTGACGCCGTCCTCCGGCCGGCCCAGCGCGGGGAAGCCGTAGCACTGGCGGCCACCACGCTCCCAGACGTAGATGGGATGGTGGTCGGCGCGGAACGGTTCGACACCGCCGCGCGGCGCGAACCAGTACTGCACCTGCCGCTCCACGGTGAACGGCACGCCGATGTCGGCGAGCATCTCGGGCGCCCAGGCGCCCGGGCAGACCACCAGGCGCTCGGCGGTGTGCACCGCCTCGGCGGTTTCCACCCGCACGCCGCTGCCGTCGCCGAGCGCCGACCAGGACCGCACGCGCTGCCCGAACCGCAGGTCGGCGCCGGCGCGGGCGGCGAGGTCGAGGTGCGCGGCCACGCTCTCCTCGGGCACCACCAGCCCGGCGTTCGGCTCGTACAGCGCGACCTCGCCGGGGGCGGGCCGCATGGTGGGGAACCGGCGGCGGATCTCGCCGGCGTCGAGCAGGTCGTGCGGCAGGTCCCACTGCCGCGCGCTGGCCACGCTGCCCGCCACGGTGCGGCTGCCCGGCGACCCGATCATCAGCCCGCCGGTGAGGCGCAGGATGTGCCGGCCCGAGTCGCGCTCCACCTCCAGCCACAGCTCGTGGGCGCGCAGCAGCAGCGGCACGTAGGCCGGGTCCTCGAAGTAGGCCTGGCGGGTGATGCGCGAGCCGCCGTGGCTGGAGCCGTGGGTGTGCACCGGGGTGAACCGCTCCAGGCCGAGTACCCGCCGGCCGCGCCGGGCCAGCCGGTAGGCGGCGGCGCTGCCCATGCCGCCAAGCCCGATCACGATGACGTCGTAGGGAGGCATGGCAACTCCTCGGCCTCAGGCGCGGAGCCGGGTCATCCGCGGGTCGAACAGCGGTTCCTCGGCGACCCGGTAGGGCAGCCGGTCGCCGAAGTACTCGACGTCCACCGGCCGGCCGGGCACCGCGGCCTCGGCGGGGAGCCACGCGTACGCGATGCACTGCCCGACGGTGTGGCCGAAGGCGGCGCTGGTGACGTAGCCGGCGGGCGTGCCGGCCACGAACACCGGCTCCGATCCCATCACCACCGCGCCCGGGTCGTCGCTGACCAGCGGGACCAGCCGGCGCCGCACGGTGTCCGGGGACCGGCCGGCCAGCGCGTCCCGGCCGACGAAGTAGCCCTTGTCCATCCGCACCGCGAAACCGACCCCCGCCTCATACGGGTCGTGCTCGCCGGTCATGTCGGTGCCCCAGGACCGGTAGCCCTTCTCCAGGCGCATGCTGGTGAACGCGGCGCGGCCGGCCGCGATGATCCCGTGTTCCTGCCCGGCGTCCCACAGCGCGTCCCACAGCGCGCGGCCGAGGTCCGCCGTGGTGTACAGCTCCCAGCCCAGCTCGCCCACGTAGGACAGGCGCAGCGCGGTGACCGGGACGCCGGCCACGGAGAACTGCCGGGCCTGGAAGTACCGCATCGCCTCGGCGGAGACGTCCTCCCGGGTGAGCGGCCGCAGTACCGCCCTGGCAAGCGGTCCCCACAGGCCGACGCAGCAAGTGCCTGGGGTGATGTCGTCGATCCGCACCGAACCATCCGGGGGCAGCCAGCGGCGCAGCCGGGCCAGGTCCAGGTTGCCGTTCGCGCCGACCTGGAACTGCTGCTCGCCAAGCCGGGCCACGGTGAGGTCGCTGCGGATGCCGCCGGCCTCGTCCAGCATCAGCGTGTAGGTCACCGTGCCCGGCTTCTTCGCGATCTGGTTGCTGGTCATGGTCTGCAGGAAGTCCAGCGCGCCGGGCCCGGTGACGGACAGCCGCTTCAGCGGGGTCATGTCGAACATCGCCACCCTCTGCCGGGCCACCAGCGCCTCCGCGCCGGCGGTCGGCGACCAGTACCGGGCGGCCCAGCCGGTGCGCGGCGGCACCCGCGCCACCTCCGGCAGGTCCGCGTTGGCCTCGTACCACAGTGGGCGTTCCCATCCGGCGGCCTCGCTGAACACCGCGCCCAGCCGCTGCTGGCGCTCGTGGAACGGGCCGGTGCGCAGCGGGCGCAGCACCTCGGCGGGCTGCGACGGGTGCACGATGTCGTAGACCTCGACGAAGCTGCGGCAGCTCCGTGCGTGCACGTACTCCGGGGAGAGCTGGGCCGGCTCGAACCGGGACAGCTCGCAGCCGTGCAGGTCCACCCCGGGCTGGCCGTCCACCAGCCACTCGGCCATCGCCCTGGCCGCGCCGGCGGAGTGGGTGATCCACACCGCCTCGGCGACCCAGAACCCGGCCAGGTCGGGATGCTCCCCGAGCAGCGGATTGCCGTCCGGGGTGAACGAGAACAGGCCGTTGATGCCCTCCTCGACCTTGGTCTCGCCGAGCGCGGGCAGCAGGTCCACCGCGGCCCGCCAGGACTCCTCGAAGTCGGGCGGGGTGAACGGCCGCTCCGACGGCATCCCGGCCATCGCCCGCGGGTCGCCGATCTCGTCGGGGGCGAGCGGCATCGGCCGGTGCCCGTACGCGCCGATGCCGATGCGGTCCACGTGCTCGCGGAAGTACAGGTCGGCGTCCTGGTGCCGGAGGATGGGCAGGCTCGCCTCGGTGCGCTCGTCGTTGGCGCCGGCGATCGCCGCGACCGGCCCGGTCCTGGCGTACTGGTGCGCCATCGGCACCAGCGGCACCACCAGGTCGACCATCCGGCCGATCAGCGGGCCCCACATGCCGGCACAGCTGATCACCACGTTGGCCCGGAAGCTGTCGGTCTCGGTGACCACGCCGGTGACCTTGCCGGCGGAACGCTGGATGGCGGTCACCTTCTGCCGGGCCAGGAACCGCGCGCCGCGCGCCATCGCCCGCCGGGCCTGTGCCTCGGCCGCGCGCAGCGGCTTGGCCAGGCCGTCGCCGGGGATGTGGAAGCCGCCCAGGATCGCGTCCGGGTCGAGCAGCGGGTGCAGCGCGGCGCACTCCTCCGGCGTGCGCAGGTGGCTCGGCACGCCCCAGGAGGTGGCCCAGCCGTGCCGGCGCTTGAGGTCGGCCCAGCGCTCCGGGGTGGTGGCCACCTCCAGCCCGCCCACCGGCCGGAAGCACCACGCGCCGTCCAGGGTCAGCTCGCGGTACTTGCCCACGGTGTAGCGCGCCAGGTCGGTCAGCGTCTTGCAGCCGGTCGTCTGGAACACCAGACCCGGCGCGTGCGAGCTGGATCCGCCAGTGGCGAACAGCTCGCCCTGCTCCAGCACGGTGACGTCGGTCCAGCCGCGCGCGGTGAGCTCGTCGGCCAGCGCGCAACCGACGATGCCGGCGCCGATGACGACCACCCGCGGCCCGCCGCCCATCAGCGCATCACCTCCCCGCTCCGTCCACTGCGGACTTGTCCACTGTGGAATGTCGGTCGGCGCTCGCTTCTTCGACGGGTACGGCGGTGGCTCGGGGCGGCGGTGTGGTGGGTCACGGCCACGTCCTCCTGGGATCGGTGCGGAACGGCGGGCACGGCGACGGCGCGGCGGTGCGCGGTGTTACGGCGGTCAGAACGTCCGGTATTTGTTGTGTTAAGCGAGACGCGACTCGCGTGATGCAACACGATGCGAGCCGCGTGCGGCCGTGTCAATACGTCATTCGTGGTCGGTCTCCCGCCCCGGGAAACCGTTGCGAGCAGCAAGAAAGCCTGGGCGGAAGTGACCGCCGGGTAGCCTGCCGGAGCCCCTTGACGCGACCGCGGCAAACCAGCACGCTGTTGCAGCATTCAAGCCACGTTCTGGATGCCGCAACGGAGGGGGACTTCACTCATGATCGAAGCCTGTCGCCTGGTCGACCTGCCTCCCGGCGAGTCGGTGCGCGTCTCCGCGCACGTGCCAATCGCGGTGTTCAACGTCGACGGTGCGCTGTACGCGATCGACGACACCTGCACCCACCAGGACGCGTCCCTCGCGGACGGCTGGCTGGAAGGCTGCTTCGTGGAATGCCCGCTGCACGCCGCGTCCTTCGACCTGCGCACCGGGATGCCCACCTGCCTGCCCGCCAAGCGGCCGGTGAACGTCTACCCGGTGCACGTGTACGACGGCGTGGTCTACGTGGACACCCCGCCGACCGAGGGTGTCGCGTGACGCCGGTGCCGAGCGCGGCAGCCGGCAAGCACACCACGCGCGCGCCCGGGCCGCAGGGCCGCGCGCGACCTCGCGAAGAAGGGGGCGTCGCGTGAGAACGATCGCCGTGGTCGGCGCGTCGCTGGCCGGCGTGCGCGCGGCCCAGGAACTGCGCGCCCAGGGCTACGCGGGGCGGCTGGTCGTCGTCGGCGCGGAGGCACATCAGCCGTACGACCGGCCGCCGCTGTCCAAGGACGTGTTGCTGGGCAAGGCGACTCGGGCGGAGATCGCGCTGCTGGACGACGGCGAGGTGGCGCGGCTGTCCGCCGAGATGTGGCTGGGCGTGCGGGCCGAGCGGTTGGTGCCGCCGGCTGGCGCCCTGGTCCTGTCCACCGGGTCGGAACTGCCGGTGGACGGCGTGGTGATCGCCACCGGCGGGGTGGCGCGGCGGCTTCCCGGCGCGCGCGGGATCCGCGGCGTGCACGTGCTGCGTACCCTGGACGACGCGCTGGCGCTGCGCGCGGACCTGCTCGCCGGCGCGACCCGGGTGGCGGTGGTCGGCGGCGGTTTCGTCGGCGCCGAGGTGGCGTCCTCCTGCCACGCGCTCGGCGTGCCGGTCACGGTGATCGAGGCGCTGCCGGTGCCGCTGTCCCGGGTGCTCGGCGAGCGGATCGGCGCGGTGTGCGCGGACCTGCACACCGACCACGGCGTGGACCTGCGCTGCGGCGTGTCGGTCGCCGGGCTGGTCAGCGTCCCGGACGGTGCCGGTGGCCGCCGGGTCACCGCGGTCGAGTTGAGTGACGGCGGGCGCGTCGACGCCGACGTCGTGGTGGTCGGCGTGGGGATGCGTCCGGCCACGGAGTGGCTCGCCGGTTCCGGCATCGCCGTGGACGACGGGGTGCTCTGCGACGCCGGTTGCGTGACGCGGCTGCCCAACGTGGTCGCCGCCGGCGACGTGGCGCGCTACCAGGCGGACGCCACCGGGCGCCGGGTGCGCCACGAGCACTGGTCGAACGCCGCGGCGACGCCGGCGACCGCGGTGCGCAACCTGCTCGCCGGGCGCACCGTGGCCCGCCACGCGGCCGACGGCTATGTCTGGTCCGAGCAGTACGGGGTGCGTATCCAGTTCGCCGGCCAGGTCGATCCGACCGGCGAGGTGCGGTTCGTCGACGGTGCGCCGGCGGATCGTCGTTTCGTGGCAACGTATCACCGCGACGGCGCAGTGGTTGGTGTGCTTGCCTTCGACAGTCCGCGACTGTTCACCAAACTTCGCCGCCAATTGGCCGCGATCCACGCGCGGTAGACCGATCGGCACACACCCGATACACCGTCTGCCACAGGCACCACGCGCTGTGTGAGGCAATCTTCTGCCGAGAGTGACGCATCTCAAACGAGAAAGCTCGAACACTTGACGGCTGTGTCACGGGCGGCGCATGGTTGTCCACATTAGAAGATTGTTTCGCTATGCGAAACGGCGGCTTCGGGAGGTGGCAGACGGTGGCGACCAGGTCAGCGGTCGCGGAGCCCGTGTCAAGCGGGCCAACGGATTCCCCAGGGGATCCGGTGATCGAAGGTCGGGGGCTGACCAAGGTGTTCGGTTCGGATGACCGTTCTGGACAACGGAGGCGATGGCGCCCGCGCGGCGCCGCCGGGCAGGCCGGACAGCGGGTGGTCGCCGTCGACGGGGTGAGCTTCACGGTCAACCGCGGCGAACTGTTCGTGGTGATGGGACTGTCCGGCTCCGGCAAGTCCACCCTGCTCCGCATGGTCAACCGGTTGGTCGAGCCGACTGCCGGCGAGTTGCTCATCGAGGGCCGCGACGTCGCCGCGATGAGTCCCCCCGAACTGCGCGAGCTGCGCAACCGCAAGGTGAGCATGGTCTTCCAGCACTTCGCGCTGTTCCCGCACCGCACGGTGCGGCAGAACGTGTCCTACGGTCTGCGGGTCCGCCGGGCCGCCGAGGCGGAGCAGAACGAGCGCGCCGAGTGGGCGTTGCGCCAGGTCGGCCTGGAGAAGTGGGGGGAAAGCCGGCCGGACGAGCTGTCCGGCGGCATGCGGCAGCGGGTCGGGCTGGCCCGCGCGCTGGCCACCGACGCGGAGATCCTGCTGATGGACGAGCCGTTCAGCGCGCTGGACCCGCTGATCCGCCGGGATATGCAGGACCTGTTGCTGCAGCTGCAGCACGAGCTGCGGCGCACGGTCGTGTTCGTCACGCACGACCTGAACGAGGCCATGCGCCTCGGTGACCAGATCATGGTGATGCGCGGCGGCAAGGTCGTCCAGCTCGGCACCGGGCAGGAGATTCTCTCCGCGCCGGCCGACGAGTACGTCTCCGACTTCGTGTCCGATGTGGATCGTTCGCGGGTGCTGACCGCGGGCACCATCATGCGGGAGCCGGTGGTCACCGCCGGCGAGCAGGACAGCCCGCAGGAGGTGCTCGGCCGGCTGAGCAACATCGAGGCGTCCGCGATGTACGTGCTGGACGCCGGCGACCGGGTGCTCGGCGTGGCCGACGAGGACCGGCTGGCGCAGGCGGCCCGCGGCTCCGTCGTGTCGGTCGGCGAGTGCACCAGCGACGACTTCGCCAGAGTCGGGCCGGAGACCCCGCTCATCGACCTGTTCCCGGTGGTGGGCAAGCACCGCGTGCCGCTGGCGGTGACCGACGACGGCGGTCGGCTGCTCGGCGTGGTGACCAGGGCCGCGGTGCTGGGCGCGCTGGCGAACCCGGAGAGGGCGGCACATGTCTGACCTGCTGAACTTCGACATCGGCCAGCCGGTCAACGTCGCGATCGACTGGCTGAAGAGCCACCTGGGACCGCTGTTCGACGCCGTGTCGGCGGTGATGGTGGAGCTGATCAACGCGGTGCTGTTCGTGCTGACCGCGCCGCACGCGATGGTCGTCACCGCGGTGTTCACCGTGCTCGCGTTCCTCGCCCGGCGGTGGGGCTTCGCCGTGTTCACCCTGATCGCCTTCCTGCTCATCCAGCAGATGCAGCTGTGGACCCAGGCGATGCAGACGCTCGCCGTGGTCATCGTCGCCTCGGTGATCGCGGTGCTGATCGGCGTGCCGGTGGGCATCTGGGCGGCCCGCAACGCCACGGTGAGCAACGTGGTGCGGCCGATCCTGGACTTCATGCAGACGCTGCCGGTGTTCGTCTACCTGATCCCCTCGGTGTTCCTGTTCGGCATCGGGGTGGTTCCCGGTGTCATGGCCACCACGGTGTTCGCCATCCCGCCCGCCGTGCGGCTCACCGAGTTGGGCATCCGCCAGGTGGACAAGGAGGTCGTCGAGGCCGCGCTGGCCTTCGGCACCAAGCCGCGCCAGCTACTTCGCGACGTGCAGATGCCGCTGGCCATGCCGTCTATCATGGCCGGCGTCAACCAGGTGATCATGCTGGCGCTGTCCATGGTGGTGATCGCCGGCATGGTCGGCGCGGGCGGCCTGGGCGCCGTGGTGGTGCAGGGCATCAGCACCCTCGACGTCGGCGTGGGCTTCAAGGGCGGCCTCGCCGTTGTCTTCCTCGCCATCTTCCTCGACCGCGTGACCAACTCGCTGGCCACGGCACGGCGGCCCGCCGGCTCCTGGCTGCCGTGGCGGCCTAGGAAGGGTCCCCAGACGCGGCCGTCCGAGGCGGGTGCCCAGCGGGCGCCGCTCGGGGCCGTCTCGTCCTGACCGCCGACGCAGCTTCCCCCGCGGAAGCGGCAGTCAAGCACCGCCGATGCTTCTTTCCCGCGGCGGCTGTTATCGATACGAAGGAGATGGATCTGGTGTTCGTGACCTCTCGACGGGGGAGGATGGTCCTGGCCGGCGTCATCGCCGCCGTGCTCGCGGTGGTGGTGGGCTGTAGCGGCAAGTCGGCAACCGTGGGGGGCACGGGGGGCGACAGCAACTCGAAGTCCGTGACACTCGCCGTCGTCCAGGGCTGGGACGAGGACATCGCGGCCAGCTACCTGTGGAAGGAGTTGCTGGAGCGCAAGGGCTACCAGGTCAACCTGCAGCAGCTGGACATCGCCAGCACGTTCACCGGGCTGGCGAACAACCAGGTCGACGCCTACCTCGACGCGTGGCTGCCCAGCACGCACCAGTCCTACTGGGAGAAGTTCGGCAGCAAGCTCAACGACGTGGGGTCCTGGTACAGCCCGGCGGACCTGGTGCTGGCCGTGCCCAACTACGTGCAGATCAACTCGATCGACGAGCTGAAGGGCAAGGCCGGCCAGTTCGACGGCAAGATCGTCGGTATCGAGCCGGGCGCGGGCGAGATGCGGATCGCGCGCAACAACGTGCTGCCGGCCTACGGGCTGAACGGCGAGTACCAGCTCGCCGAGGGCAGCACCCCGGCGATGCTGGCCTCGCTGGACAGCGCCATCAAGGAGAACAAGCCGATCGTGGTGACGCTGTGGCACCCGCACCTGGCGTTCACCAAGTTCCCGATCAAGGTGCTGCAGGACCCGAAGGGCGCCTGGGGTAAGCCGGACGAGCTGCACTCGGTGACCAGCCAGAAGTTCGCCCAGAGCAAGCCCGACGTGACGGGCTGGCTGAAGAAGTTCCACCTGGACGACCACCAGCTCGGCACCCTGGAACAGCTCATCGAGCAGAAGGGCAAGGGTCACGAGCAGGACGCCGCCAAGGAGTGGTTGAACCAGAACCCGCAGGTGGCAAGCAGCTTCACCGGCTGAGCAACGGCGCGAGGCGGCCGGGCGTCGAGGCATGCGCACCGGGGCGGCCGCGGCGCGCCCGCCGGGCTACACCGCCCGGTCGGGCGCGCCGGCGCCGGTCGAAGGGCCCCCTCCGATGCGGGACGTCCCGGCGGGCGCGCTCCGGCGGCCCGGCGGCGCGGTGTCAGCCGGCGAAGTAGCCGAGCTGCGCGGAGAGCTCCCCGGCGGCGGCGCTCATGGTGGGCACGATCTGCCGCAGTCGCTGCCGGGACAGGCGGTAGGCCGGCCCGCTGGCGCTGAGCGCGGCGATCACCGAGCCGTGGCTGCCGCGCACCGGCACGGCCACCGCGTGCAGCCCGACCTCCAGCTCCTCCAGGGAGACGGCGTACCCGTCCTTGGCCGCCCGCTCGATGGTGGCCAGCAACTCGTCGACGTCGGTGATCGTGCAGGGCGTGTAGCTGGGCAGCGGATCGCTGAGGATCCTCTCCCGCTGGCCGGGCGACATCGCGGTGAGCAGGATCTTGCCGCTGGATGTGGCATGCAGCGGGGTTCGCCGGCCGATCCAGTTCTCTGCCGCGATGGCGGCGGTCGCGCGCTCCTGGCTGACGTTGATGGCGGCGCCGTCGTCGGAGACGGCGATGTTCACCGTCTCGCCGAGTTCCTCGGCAAGCTCCTGGCAGATCGGGTGGCCGAGCTTGGCCAAGTCCATCCGGCCGGCCACCGCCCCGGCCAGTCGGACCACGCCGAACCCGATGGCGTACTTGCCACGCTCGCTGAGCTGCTCCACCAGCCCGCGCGACTCCAGCACGCTGACGAGGCGGGACACCGTCGACTTGTGCACCTCCATCTCTCTGGCCAGTTCCGTGATGCCCAACTCGCCGTGGGTCGCCAACAGCTCGAGCACGCTGACGGCTCGGTCGACCGACTGAACGAGGGCGGGCGAACCCCGGCCTGTGCCATCTGTGTTGCCCATGACGCAACTCTAACCGCTAAGAGGACCAAACCTAACCCCCGCGCGGAAGGTTGTCCCCGGGGCGCTCGACTGGCCCGGCCGCCGGCCTGCTCAGCGCGCATTTCGCGCGGTGGAACGGCATACCAACACACTGTCCACAGAGGACTCCTCGCCGAGCGCTCCTCACGCCGCGCAACTTGGTGGTGCAGAACGACTTGGCCAGCGCCGCCGTGTCCAGCCACACCGGACCCGCCGTGCGGCTCGGACAGTGCGAACGCGCCGATCCACTCGAGCCCGCCCCATCTCGGCGGCCAGCGGGCCTTCTGCTCCGCGGAGCCGGGTGCTTCCTCGCACACGGGTCCGATCGCCGCGACGCCGGCCGGGTGGGGCCGAGCGAGCGGATCGGGGCGCCGGTGCTGGCGGCGGTGCGGCCCTGGGACCACACCGGCTATGTGGACTGTGCCAGTACCGCCCAGCTGTTCGGCTTCGCGCTGTCGGCCTGCCGCGCACCCCGCTGCCGGTTGCCGCTGCCGGCCGAGCCCTCCTCGCGTACCGGCCGGTCAGCCGCTGTTCTCGGCACGGCCGGCCCAGTCCCGCGCGAGCCGGCCGATCTCCGCCGCTGCCGTGGCCGGGTCGGCACCGCGCCCGACGGCCACGCCCAGCAGGTAGGCGGTCAGCGGGGCGGCCGGCCGGGCCACCGCGTGCGCGACGTCCCTGGCCACGTCGAGCACCGCGGTCTGGTCCAGCACGGCCGGGTCCAGCGCGAGTTCCTCGGCGACCCGCCGGGTCCAGTCGTCCAACACGCTCATCGCGTTCCTTCCTGTTCGCGGGTCCGCCACCATGATCCCGGTCCCGGCACGGACCCGCCGCTCGGGTGGGCGCGCCGATATGGCAGCGGTGGCGGCGAACCACCCGGCGTAGTGGGCCTTCCCCGGGCGTTTACCCGGCGAACCACCGGCAATGAACCGGGGGTGGGGTTCACCGGATGAGGATCGCGATGGTGTGCGACCGCACCGGCCCACCCGCTCCGCACCAGGTGGGGGCGACCGGGCGGCGGAGCGGGCACGTCGCCCAGCTCGCCGCGGCCCTGGCCCGGCAGGGTCATCGGGTCGTCGTCCACGTCGCCGGCGAGCAGCGGGAACGGTCGCTGGCGGACGGGTTCGAGGTGGTGGGCATTCCGGTCGGCGCGGTGGAGCCGGGGGAGGGGGCCGTGGCCGGCGAGCCACCCGGCCACCTCGGCCGGTTCAGCGAGGGGCTGGCCGGCCGGTGGCGGCGGGACCCGCCGGACGTGGTGCACGCGCACGGTTGGACCGCGGGCCTGGCGTCGGTGCTGGCGGCCGCCGTGGCCGAGGCTCCCGTGGTGCAGAGCTACCACGGGCTGGCCGCGGTGCCCCCGCCCCGGCAGCGGGCCCGCGAGGCCGCGCACGGTTCCCGTGCCGCGCCGCGGGCACGCTGGGAACGCATGCTCGGGCGCCGGGTGGCGCACGTGCTGGCAAACTGCTCGGACGAGGTCGCCGTGCTGCTGCGGATGGGCGTGCCGCGGACCCGGATCACGGTGGTCCCCGACGGCGTCGACCTCACCCGGTTCAGCCCGCACGGTCCCGCCGCCCGGCGGCCCTCCGGCCACCGGCTGGTGGCCGCCGCCGGCGACCCCGCGCCGGCCGCGGGGCTGGACACCGTGGTCAGCGCGCTACGTGGGCTGCCGGAGACCGAGTTGCTGATCCTCGGCGGGCCACCACCCGGCCGGCTCGCCGAGCATCCCGAGGTGCGCCGGCTGCTCGGGCATGCCGGAGCGACCGGGGTCGCCGGTCGGGTGCGGCTGGTCGATCCCGTCCCGGCGGAGCGCCTGCCCGCGCTGCTGCGCTCCGCGGACGCCGTGGTGTGCGTGCCGTGGTACGACCCGTTCGGCACAGTGGCGCTGGAGGCGATGGCCTGCGGGCTGCCGGTGATCGCCGCCGCGGTGGGAGCGCTGGCGGACATCGTGGTGGACGGCGTGACCGGGTTGCACGTGCCGCCGCGCCGGCCCGACCTGCTCGCCCGCACGGTGCGCGGGCTGCTCGCGGACGTCGGCATGCGGTTCGCGTACGGCGTCGCCGGCCGCGACCGGGTGCAGTCCCGCTACTCGTGGGACCGGATCGCGGCGGACGCCGCGGCCGTCTACCGCCGGGTGGCCGGCGAGGCCGACCGTGCCGCCTCCGCCGGATCGGTGGGCAACTTACCCGGCCGCGACGCGTACCCGAACCACCGTGCCGGCCTGCGACGACCGCAGCTGCACGAGGTCACACAGCTCGTTCACCAGCCACAGTCCCCGGCCGTCCGGCTGGTCCCGCAGCGGGCGCCGCCGGCCGACCAGCGGGTCGGCGATATGGCCACGGTCGCGCACCTCGCAGACCAGGGCGCCACCCTCGCACCACAGCAGCAGCACGCCCCCGCCGCCGCCGTGCCGGACACTGTTCGTGGCCAGCTCGTCCACCGCGAGTACCAGCTCGGTCGACCGGTCGCCGGTCAACCCGGCCCGCTCCGCCATCCGGGCCACGGCCCGGCGCACCGCGCTGAGGTCCGCGCCGGTGAAGGCCAGTTCCTCGCGGGCCGGCGGCGGCTCCGGCAGCGGCTGTTCCAGTCCGGCCAGCGCGGCCGGGGCACCGGCGTAGCGGTCGCTCGCTCGGTGGTCGCCGTCGCCGCGCACCAGCGGGTGGTGGCGGCAGCTCCGGTCGATCACCTCCGGGGCCAGCGCGGTCACGTCATAGGGGCACAGCAGTGACCACGCCGGCAAGTCCGCGAACGCCAGGTTGAGCAGTGCCTCGTGACGCTCGCACTCGACCAGTTCCGCCGGGCTGCGTTCCGCCCAGATCGGCTCCCCGATGCCCCGCACCCGCCGGTCCGGCATGCAGTGCTCGGTGACGAAGTCCCGCCAGACCGAGATGATCCGCGCCGGGTTGCGGCCCACCGTCGTCATGTCCTCGAACCGGACCCGGTCCGCGTCCGCGCCCAGCTCGGCACGCAGCATGTCGATCTTGTCCGGGGGGACCGCCACCAGCATCGGCTCGTCGCCGGCCAGCCCACCCTGGATGAACGCGAGGGCCCCGCGCAGGAACTCGGTCCGGTCGGCGTACAGCAGGGCCTCGTGGCGAAACGTGTCTTCGGATGATGATGGGGGAGAAGCCGTGGTCAATGCCATCGCCTCGTACGTGCTGAGCAGCGCCGCTGGCAGGAACGTCCCGGTCGGCCCGGCCAGGCGATCAGGGGCCGTGAAAACCGGCCGCGGCGCTCAACGCTCCCGTCATGGCCTCCCTCCCACTCGTCACGCGGTAACCATCGTGCTCCGGCCACCGGTGGCCGTACCTCGCCGCTCGGTGGCCTGGACAGCGAGGTACCCCCCACCATGTGCGGCAAAACCCGTTCGCTCAAGTGCGCGCCCGGGACCGCGCCCACCGGCGCCGTCAGCCGGGCCTGCCGGCAACAGGCCCGGCTGAGCCCGTCAGTCGGCGGCGCGCTGCTCCTCAGCCAGGAAGTGGGCGATCTCCCTGGTCGCCTTGTACAACTCCCGGTAGCGCCGGTAGTACGCCTGGTAGCGCTCGGCGCGGCCCGGGTCGGGGCGGATCACCTCGATGATCGGGTTCCACCGCTCCGGGTCCACCTCCTGCCCGGTGGCCACGGCGGCGAGCAGCGCGTCGCCGTAGGCTGCGCCCACCGTCTCGGCCGGCACCTGCTGTTCGGTGCCGGTCACATCGGAAACGATCCGGGTCCACAGGCCGCCCTGCGCGCCGCCGCCGACCGCGACGATCCGGCGCGCCGCACCGCCGGCCTCGCGCATCGCCTCCAGGTTGTGCCGCACGCCGAACGCGGTGCCCTCCAGGACCGCGCGGTAGATCTCGGCCCGGGTGTGCCGCATGGTCAGCCCGGCCAGCACGCCGCGGGCGTCCGGGTCGAACAGCGGGGTGCGCTCGCCGGCGAAGTACGGCAGCAGCAACAGCCCCCGGCTGCCGGCCGGCACCTCACCCGCCTCCCGGACCAGCTCGGCGAACTCACCGCCGACCAGCCGGCGCAGCCAGTCGGTGATCGCGCCCGAGGTGGCCATGCCCGCGGCCAGCGTGCGGGTGCCCGGGAACACCCCGCAGGTGCTCCACAGCCCGGGGTGCGGCCGGGGTTCGCGCAGCACCTGCACCAGGAACATCGTGGTGCCGTACATGAGCATCGCGTCGCCCGGACTCCGCACGCCCACGCTGGTGGCCTCGGCCCAGGCGTCCACCGTGCCCGCGGTGACCGGCAGCCCGGCGGGCAGCCCGGTCTCCCGCGCGGCCGCGGCGTCGACCTGGCCGACCACCTCGGTGGGCCAGGCCAACTCGGGCAGGGGCAGGCCCGGCGCGACCCGCTCCGCCCACTCCGCCGACCACGCTTCGGCCGGCAGGTCATACATCGGGTCGCACTGGCTCGCCGAGTGGTGGTCCAGCACGTACCGGCCGGTGAGCCGGTACACCAGGAACGAGCTGGCCATCAGCAGCATGCGGGTGCGCCGGTACACCTCCGGCTCATGCCGGGCCAGCCACCGCACCTTCGGCCCGACCGCCTGGCTGGTCAGCGGCGAGCCGCCACGTTCGAGCACGGCGGCCGCGCCGAGTTCGGCGTCCAGCTCGGCGATCTCCGCGGTGGCGCGGGTGTCCACGCCGTAGAGGATCGCCGGGCGCAGCGGCTTGCCCGCCTCGTCGGCGGGCAGCAGGCACGGCCCGATCCCGCTGAGCCCCAGACCGGCCAGCGGCCGGCCGTTCGCGGCGGCCACCAGCTCCCGCGTGATCGCGAGGAAGTCCTGCCACCACACGGTTTCCGCGTCGTGTTCCACCCAGCCCGGGTGCGGCGTGGACACCTCGTGCGGCCGCTGCGCCCTGGCCACAATGGTGCCGTCCGGCTCGACCAGCACCCCCTTCGAGCTGGACGTGCCAATGTCCACCCCGAGCAGCAACCCGCCGGCCATGCTCAGCCCCGCGTGAACTCGTCGACGGTGACGCCGAGCAGCTCGCAGGCCGCCCGGACCTCCGCGCGCCGGTCACCGGGCACGGCGTGGATGTGGTTGGCGCCGAACCGGGACAGGAAGTCGTCGGCCGGCGCGTCCAGCCGGGCGAAGGCGTGCGGCCACTCGAAGGTGGACTGCCGCATCAGCGTCTCGTTGGTGGCGTCGTCGTAGTTCTCGAACTCGCCGAGCATGAGCTGCATCCGGTACGCCCCGTCCCGGCGGGTCAGCCGGGCCAGGGTCATCTGGCCGGGCGCGGCGAGGTGATGCACGGAGGCGCCGCCTGCGGGGAAGAAGAACACCTCGGGGTAGAGGTGCACGCGGCGCAGGTTCTCCGCCGGGTCGTCGCTGCGCGCCGCGTACCAGGTGGCGTGCTGCCCGGAGTTGCACAGGTCCCAGATGTCCCGGTCGGCGTGGTAGTGCCGGACGTCGGCGAACAGCACCGGCGTGCCGGCGATGTGCTTGAGCAGCTGCATGGTCAGCGCGCCGTCCATGTCCGCCTCGGTGGCGCACACGTGCGTCTCCTTCGGCCCGTGCCAGTCGTACGGGTCGTTGAGGAACGCCTCGGTGATGTCCATGGTGGCGAAGTACTGGGTGAGCTCCGGCTGGCCCTTGATCCCGGAGAAGTCCAGGTGCCACTCGTCGATCAGCTCGCGCACCGCCAGGTACGAGCGGATCTGCCGCTCCAGCAGTTCGGGGGTGAGCTTCTTACCGTCGTAGTGCACGGTGGCGTGCCGCTCCAGCCACTCCCGGGCGAGCCGCACCTCGGCGGCGTCGGCGAGGTCGGCGCGGCGGACGATCTCCCACTGGTCGATCTCCTCCACGTCCACGCCGAACAGTCGCTGCCACTGGTCGGTGTTGGCCACCGCGGTGTTCATGCCCATCGGCCGGCCGCCGAACCGGCCGAAGGTGGCGCCGCGCAGCCGGGCGACGGCCGCGGCCGCGGTGGCCCGCGCGGTGATCGCGTCGACCAGGTCGCGCTGCTCCGGGTCGCCCCAGAGCCGGGTGTGCGCGCGGCCGATCTGGTCCAGCGCGCCGCCCGCGGCAAGCATGCCGACCATGCCGGGCTGCACCGGGTCGATGTTGGACAGCAGCAGCAGCGGGCCCGGGGTCGCGCCCGCGGCGAGCATGGTGAAGTGCGGGAAGGCCCACACCGCGTAGTGGAAGACGGTGAGGTCCACGCCCGCCGCGGCCACCTCCCGCGCCACCGACGTGGCCAGCGTGTTCGAGCTGACCACCTGCTTGCCCCGGACCACCTCGTGCCCGGCGTCGGCGAGCCGGGCCACCAGCGTGTCCTCGGTGCGCCGGATGAAGTCGACGATGCCGTCGTGCACGTAGTCCCGGCCGTCGGAGAAGCTGATCACGCCGATGCGAGCCACGCCGATACCTCCCTTGGCAAGGCCGGACTCGTCGAGGGCCGGCAGCCAGCGCCGTCGTCGCGCGCGCCCGGAGTATGTCGAGAAATCGGTTTCTTGACGCTATTCTGGGCATACCAGCGTGTCAAGAGGCCGATCGCGGCCAGCCACCGTCCGGTCGACCCCCGCCGGACCCCGCGACCCACGCAACCCGCGGCCCGCCCTGCCGGCACGATGGCGGCGCGCGGGTGGGGAGGAAGGGAGGGGCCGGATGGCAACCATCAGCGACGTGGCCGCGCGGGCCGGTGTCTCCCCGGCGACCGTGTCCAGAGTGCTCAACGGGAAGTCCACAGTAGACCCCGGGCTGGCCGAACGGGTGGTCGCCGCGGCCAGGGAGCTGGACTACCGGCCGAACGCCTTCGCCCGCAACCTGCGCAGGCAGGCCAGCACCGTACTCGCGCTGATCATCGCGGATGTGGAGAACCCGTTCTTCACCGCGATCGCCCGCGGCGTGGAGGACGTGGCGCAGGCGTCCGGCTACTCCGTGGTGCTGTGCAACGCCGACGACGACCCGGCCAAGGAGCGCCGGTACGTCGACGTCGCGCTGGCCGAGCGGGCCGCCGGCGTGATCATCTCGCCGGCCGGCGTGCAGACCGACGTCGGCGCGCTGCTGGAGCAGTCGATCCCGGTGGTGGCGGTGGACCGGCCGCTGGCCGCGCCGGCCGGCGACACCGTCCTGGTGGACACCCGGCTCGCCGCCCGGCAGGCCACGCTGCACCTGGTGGAGGCGGGCTACCACCGGATCGCCTGCGTCACCGGCCCGAGCGGGGTGCGCACCGCGGACGACCGGCTCGCCGGTTACCGGGACGGGTTGCGCGCGGCCAAGCGGCGCAGCTCGGCGGCGCTGGTCCGGCGGGCCGACTACCGGGCCGCCGGGGCTCAGCGGGCCACGCGGGACCTGTTCGACCGGCCGGAGCGGCCGGACGCGCTGCTGGTGGCGAACAACGCCATGGCGATCGGCGCGCTGCAGGCACTGGCGGAGCTGGGCCTGCGTCCCGGCACCGAGGTGGGCGTGGTGTCCTTCGACGACGCGCCGTGGGCGCCGCTGGTGGTTCCCTCGCTCACCGTGGTCTCCCAGCCGGCGTACGAGATGGGCATGGTGGCCGCCCAGTTGCTGCTCGCGCGGATCGCGGACGGCAGCCGCGAGCCGACCACCACCACGCTGAGCGCCCAGCTGATCGAGCGGGACAGCTCCCGCCGCGGCTGATCGATCGAGCGCGCCGGAACCCGCGGCGCGCAACCGCCCTTACGACAGCCGGGTGAAACCTGGCGGAAGCACTTCCCACACCCTTCGGCCCTTCTCCACACTCCAGGAATCGATTTCTCGACGGTGCAGCTCGGAGTCGAGGTGCGGCGGATGAGGGGGTGTCATGGGCAGTACTCCCCCGCTGGTCGCGATGACGGGCATCGGCAAGCGCTACGGCGGCGTCCAGGCCTGCCGGGACGTCGACTTCGCGGTGCGCTCCGGCGAGGTGCACGCGCTGCTCGGCGAGAACGGCGCCGGTAAGTCGACGCTGATGCGGGTGCTGTCCGGGGACATCACCGACTACGAGGGCAGCATCGAGATCGACGGTGCGCCGGTGCGGTTCCGCGGCCCGGCGGACGCGCAGCGGGCCGGCATCGCGATGATCCCCCAGGAACTCGACCTGGTGCCGGCGCTGTCCGTGGCGGACAACATCTTCCTGGGCCGCGAGCCGCGCAGCCGGTGGGGTGGCGTGGACCGGCGGCGGATGGAGCGGGAGACCGGGCGGCTGCTGCGCCAGGTCGGCATCCGGCTCGACCCGCGCCAGCCGGTCGAGGAGCTGCGCACCGGCGAGCAGCAACTGGTCACCATCGGCAAGGCGCTGTCCCTGGACGCCCGCGTGCTGATCATGGACGAGCCCACCTCCGCGCTGTCCGCGGCCGAGGTGCAGCGGCTGTTCCAGGTGATCGCCGAGCTGCGCGCGGCCGGCGCCGGCGTGGTCTACATCTCGCACCGGATGGAGGAGATCGGCGCGGTGGCCGACCGGGCCACGGTGCTGCGCAACGGCCGCGTGGTCGCCGAGTTCGCCGCCCGGTCGATGACCGCCAGCCAGGCCGCCGAGGCCATGGTCGGCCGGCCGCTGTCCGCCATGTTCCGCACCACCAGCGGCGAGCCGGGGGAGGAGGTGCTGCGGGTGCGCGAGCTCGCGGTCCGGCCGCGCCGCCCGCGCCCCGGCCGCCGGGAGCCGGCCGGCATCACGCTGTCCGTGCGCCGCGGCGAGATCGTCGGTGTCGCCGGGCTGCTCGGCTCGGGCCGCACCGAGCTGCTGGAGACGCTGTACGGCGCCGGCACGCCGGGCCAGTGGACCGGTGAGGTGCTGCTGCGCGGCCGGCCGGTGCGGCCGCGCGGGCCCCGGCACGCGGTGCGGCTGGGGTTGGCCTTCGTCCCGGAGGACCGGCGGATCTCCGGGCTGGTGCTGGAGCACTCGGTGCTGGCCAACACCGCGCTGTCCATTGTGGACCGAATCGCGCGGTTCGGGTTGCTGCGCCGGCGCACCGAGACGGACGCCGCGGCGGACGCGGTGCGGCGGCTGCGGGTCAAGCTGGCCGGCCTGGGGCAGCCGGTGGGCACGCTCTCCGGCGGCAACCAGCAGAAGGTGGTCTTCGGCCGGATGCTGCTGCTGCGGCCGGACCTGCTGCTGCTGGACGACCCGACCCGGGGCGTGGACGTGGGCGCCAAGGCGGAGATCTACCGGCTGCTCGGCGAGGTGGCCCGGGAGGGGGTCGGCATCCTGCTGGCCTCCTCCGAGCTGGACGAGCTGGTCGGCGTGTGCGACCGGGTGATCGTGCTGCGCGACGGGCGCAGCGTGCGGGAGTTCGGCACCGGCGAGGCACGCGCGGCGGAACTGCTCGCCGCGGTGATGGGTGACGGCGGGGAGGCGGGTGCCGCGCCGCCGGGTGAGCGGCCCGCGTCGCGGGTGGGAGGCGGCACATGACCCAGCGGGAGACCATCCAGCGGGAGTCCGACGGCGCGGCCGCACCGCCCGCCGAGCGGCGGCTCGACGTGGTGAGCGTGCTGTTCCGGTTCCAGAGCATGCTGGGACTGGTCGCGGTGTTCATCGCCGCCGTGCTGTTCTCCCCCCACCGCGGCGCCCAGATCCTGTTCCTCACCAGCGAGAACCTGTTCAACGTGGTCCGCGCGGTCGCCGAGATCGGGATCATCGCGGTGGGCATGACCTTCGTCATCCTGATCGGCGGGATCGACCTGTCGGTGGGCGCCGTGCTCGGCCTGGCCGCGGTCGGCTCGGCCGTGCTCATGGTGGAGAACGGCATGGGCGTCGTGCCCACCGTGCTGCTGGTGCTGCTGATCGGCCTGGTGTTCGGGCTGCTGCAGGGCATCGCCTCGGCGAGGTTCGGCATCCAGTCGTTCATCGTCACGCTGGCCGGCCTGCAGGTCGCCAGGGGGCTGGCCCGGATCTGGTCCGGCGGGCAGGGCGTGGCCATCGCCTACGGCGACGGGCCGGGTGAGGCGCCGGTGGCGTTCTCCCTGCTCGGCGAGCGAACGTTCAACGGCCTGGTGCCCATTCCGGCGCTGATCTTCGTGGTGGTCGCCGCCGCGGCCATCGCCTTCCTGCGGGTCAGCGTGTTCGCCAGGCACCTGTACGCGGTGGGCGGCAACCAGAAGGCGGCCCGGCTGTCCGGCGTGCCGGTGAACCGGGTGAAGATCGCCGTCTTCGGCATCTCCGGCGCGCTGGCCGCGCTGGCCGGCATCGTGCACGCCGGCCAGCTCAACCAGGGCAGCCCGAACGACGGAGCCGGCTACGAACTGGACGCCATCGCCGCGGTGGTCATCGGTGGCACCAGCCTGGCCGGCGGGCGCGGCTCGGTGGTCGGCACCGTGGCCGGCGCCCTGCTGCTCGGCGTGCTGAACAACGTGCTCGCGCTGAACAACATCGACGCCAACATCCAGCTGTTGATCAAAGGTCTGGTCATCGTTGCGGCAGCGGGGCTGCAACGGCTTCGCCCGGCGCTGTGATTCCGGGTGACGGAGGAAGGAGTCTCCATGATCGCGCGCAGACTCCGAAGGAGAGAGAGCACCATGGCACGTCCGGTCCCCATCGCCCTCGCCGCCACGGCGTGCGCCGTGCTCGTGTTGTCCGCCGGGTGCGGCACCACGCACGAGAACGCCGGTCAGGCACCGAACGCCGGAACCAACACCAAGTGCAAGGGCCCGAACGGTCACTACGTGATCGGGATGAGCCAGGCCAACGTGGCCGAGCCGTACCGGCAGCGGATGAACGACGACATCCGCAACGCCGCGGCGAGCGTGCCCCAGTTCGAGGTGAAGTTCGCCGACGCCGCCCAGGACAACGCCAAGCAGGTCTCCGACGTGGAAAACTACCTCACCCAGCAGATCGACCTGCTGATCATCAGCCCGAACGAGTCGACCCCGCTGACCGGCGTGGTGAAGAAGGCCTACGACAAGGGCATCCCGGTCGTGGTGCTGGACCGCAAGGTGGACGGGGACGCCTACACCACCTTCATCGGCGCGGACAACACCGACATCGGTCGGCAGGCCGGCACGTTCATCGCGCAGAAGCTGCTGCCGAACGGCGGCAAGGTGGTCGAGCTCAAGGGCCTGCCCGGCTCAACCCCGGCCCAGGAGCGTGACGCCGGCTTCCAGCAGGCGATCGCCGGCAAGAACATCCAGGTGGTCGCCACCGGCGTGGGCGACTGGCTGCGGGACAAGGGCCAGCAGCAGATGGACGCGATCCTCAAGGCGCAGCCGCAGATCGACGTCGTCTACTCGGAGAACGACCCGATGGCCGAGGGTGCCTACCTGGCGGCGAAGTCGGTCGGCCGGGAGAACTCCATCAGGTTCACCGGTATCGACGGCCTGCCCATCCCGTCCGGCGGCATCAAGGCCGTGGAGGACGGCCGGCTGACGGCCACATTCGTCTACCCGACCGGCGGCAAGGAGGCCGTCGAGGCGGCGAAGAAGCTGCTGATCGACTGCCAGCAGGTGCCCAAGAAACAGACCCTGCCCACCCAGTTGGTGACCAAGGACAACGCCGAGGCGGTCTACCGCGCCGCCAACGGGGGCTGACCGGCCCTCCCACCCGCAACCCGCTCACCGGACCCGTCCACGTCGCCGCGCTCGTCACCGGGCGCGGCGGCGTGGACGGGATTCCGTCCACCCCCGCCCGCCTCCGCGGCACGGCACGGCTTCGGGAAACCGCCGCCGTCCGCGCCGCGGTGAAACCGTCTACATCGAAACCGTCCACGCGTATTCCCGACGCCGATTTCCGCCTCCCCCGGAAACCGACCGCGGTGACCGCTACCCGGAAACCGCCGCGGTGACCGGCTCAATGTGACCGTCCACAACGGACACCGATGTCCGTCGACCGAGGGAGCTCGCCATGCGCGGCACACACACATCTGGTCACCGCGCCCGCCGGCGCGGCGTGACACGTGGCATCGGGTTCTTACCGATGCTCGGCGTCGCCGTGTTGATCATGGCGACCGCCCTGGCCGCCCCGGCCTGCGCCGCGGCACCGCCCGCCGTGACCACGGCCGCGGTCACGCTGTCTCCCGGCCCCACCGGCTGGGCCAGCTACCGGCATCTGGACGCGCTGGCCCAGCTGCGCAGCGGCGAGCAGACCCGCCAGTTCTCCAGCTTCGACCGCACCGGCGGCAACGACGACGGGTTCGACGGCGCCTACTCCTGCCTGCGGATCACCGACGGCTGCGTGATCGCCGAGCGGTCCGGCGCCGGGGAGATCTCCTCCATCTGGTTCACCCGGGACTACGGCGTGGTCCGCGCCACCGGGTGGATCAGGATCGAACTGGACGGCGAGACCGTGCTCAACGCCCAGTTACAGGACGTCGTGGACGGCCGGTTGGGCGCCCCGTTCGTCTGGCCGCTGGTCGGCAACGGGGACGACACCGCGGGCGGCGCGGTGATCAAGGTGCCGATGCCCTACCGGCACTCCATGCGGGTCACCGTGCAGCACAACCCGGACTTTTACCATGTCGACTACCGCGTCTTCGCCAGCGGTGACGGGGTCAGCACCTTCGACCCGGGCGACCGGGCGCAGGACGTGGTGGACCGGCTGCGCGCCTTCGGCCTGCGCGACCCCAAGCCGGCCGCGGCGGGCGCGCGCACCAGCCGGGTGGTGACCGATGTTCCGGTCGGCGCCACCCGCCGGGTCGCCGACATCACCGGATCGGGGCGGATCACCCAGATTCGGCTGCAACTGCCGCAGGTGTCGGTCAGCCCGAGGGCCGGGGACGACGGGCGCGCGTTCGGCGCGGGCGGCGGCAGCGCGTTCACCGTCCGGATCGACCCGGCCAACACCGGTGTTCGGCTGGTACGGCGGTTCGACCCGATGATCGGCAACCAGCGGGCCACCGTGTTCGTCGACGGCCAGCCGGTGGGCACCTGGAGCGGTGGGCCCGCCCAGCCGGGCGGGAGCTGGGACGTGCAGACCCTGGAACTGCCCGCGTCGCTCACCGCGGGCAAGTCGGTGCTGCACGTGGCGAACCGGTTCGTCTCCTCCGACCTGGACGTCAACGAGTTCCGCTACGACGTGCACAGCAGGGTGGGCGGCGAGTGGACCCGCACCGACGTGATGGACCTCGGGCCGGGACACCCCGGAGCCGAGCAGGCGCACGGCTACACCATCACCGCGCCCACCTGGCAGGGCTCCCGGGTCTACCGGTACTCCTGGATCGACCCGGCCACGGTGAGCCGCTCGGACGCGGTCCTGGACGGCGCCCACCTTCGCATCACCTTCGACGGCCGAACCACCGTGGACGCGCCGATCGGCGAGTTCTTCGGCACCGGCCTGGGCAAGTACGACGTGATGAACCTGATGTCCTCCGTGGACGGTGCGGCTGATGGTTGGTACACGTCCTGGTGGCCGATGCCCTACGGGGCGCACGCCACCGTCGAGCTGGTCAACGGCAGCGGCGTGCCGGTCAACGGTGCGGTGGTCGAGGTGACCTCCGCGGCCGACTCTTCGGTGGGCACCGACCTGCGTACCGGCACGATCGGCTACTTCAACGCCACCCACCGCAGGGGTGTGCCGGCCACCGGCTCCGACTACACGTTCCTGGACACCGCGGGCACCGGTGTGTTCTACGGGGTCACGCACAGCATGCGCGGGCTGATCTCGGCCAACTCGGCGGTCGCCGACAACCAGCCCAAGTCGCTGGCCGAGGTCAACCGGCGGGCCTACCTGGAGGGCGACGAGCGGGTGTTCGTGGACGGCGCGGCCAGTCCCGCCTGGCACGGCACCGGCACCGAGGACTTCTACGAGTCCGGCTGGTACTTCCGGGACGGCACCACGTACGAGATGCCGCTGGCCGGCAACCCCGCCTACGAGTTGGACGGGGACGGCTGCGCCAACGACTGCACCGGAGCCTACCGGTTGATGGTCGGCGACGCGGTGTCGTTCGCCACCGGCCTGCGGTTCGGCATCGAGCACGGCCCGGTGGACGACGCGCCCGCCGACTACAGCTCCACCGCCTACTGGTACGGCCAGCCCGCGGTCACGCTGCGGCAGACCGATCTGGTCGATCCGACCGACCCGGCGGGCCGCTCACTGCACGGGTACAGCGCGCAGGGGGAGACCTCCGGGCAGCTCACGTCCACCTATGAGGGCGACGACCGGGCCGTGCCGGTGACCCGCGCGGTGACCGCGGCGACCGGACCGATCCGCTTCACGGTGACCGTGGACCCGGGTAACTCCGGGCTGCGCCTGACCAGGACGGGCGACCAGAACCAGGCCTACCAGTCGGCGGACGTCTTCGTGGACGGCAGGCTGGCGGGCACCTGGCTGGAACCGCTGGGCAACCAGCACTCCCGGTGGCTGGACGACTCCTTCGAGATCCCGGCGTCGCTCACCGCGGGGAAGGGCTCGGTGCAGGTGTGGCTCAACCCGGTCGGCGGGGCACCGGCGTGGTCGGCGTCCCAGTACCGGGTGCTCTCCCGGGTCGGTCCGGCCTGAGCCAGCGCATGCGAAAGGGGCCGGCCGGCGGGGCCGGCCCCTTTCGCGTCGCCGGTTACGGGTTGCTGCCCGGGTTCGCGCCGCTCGGCACGTTGGTGCGGTTGTCCGACTTCGGCGCGTTGCCCGGCAGGTAGATCACGTTCGGCATCGGGCCGGGCGACCACAGGCCGGAGTGGACCTCGTGGGTCACTCGCTCCGCCGCGGACGCCGGCAGCGCGTTCGGCTCGTACGGGTCGATCGCGTACAGCGTGCCCCAGTCGCGGTCGATCTGGCCGTCCAGGAAGGCGGGCAGCTTCCGCACGGTCGCGTCGACGTTGAGCCAGCCGAACGGTCCCCCGGCGTCCGGCGCGGACCAGCCCTGCCCCTGGCGGCGGAAGTCCGCGTCCCCGGTGATCCGGTAGGCGGGCATCTCGGCCACGCCGTTCAGCGTGTTGAACGGCCGGGCGCACGGGTGGGCGAGGCCCACCGGCCACTCCAGGAACACCGGCCGCCCGAAGATCACGTCGGTCATCCGGACGAAGGTCGGCACCCGGGGCGCGCTGACCGCCATCCAGTTCTCCACGCCCAGCGCGTTGGCCTCGGCGACGATCCGCACCTGGTCCGCCTGCGCGTCCGGCCCGCTGAGCGTGACGCTGGCCTCCCGCCACACGTTGGCCGGCCCCTTGATGATCTGGTGCCGGTCGATGACCTGGAAGCCCTTGGGGGTGTTCTTGCCGAACTCGAGGAACACCGCGTTCGGCCCGGCCTCCATCCCGGCCAGCGCGATCACGATCGGTGCCTGACCCGTGCGGGCGCTGTCCGGCAGCGTGTACCAGGGGGTGCGCAGTTCGCCGGTGAGCGGGGCGCCCGGGGCGTAGGTCCCCCACACCGGGGCGTTGTCGTCACCCAGCCGGTAGGGCGGGGTCCAGTCCGGCTGGGCCGGGTCCTGCCCGTTGCCGGGCGGCAACCCGTCCCGCCCCCTGCGGAATCCGGTCATGGCCGGCTGCAGGGCCTCCTCCGGGGACGGGGTCGTACCCGTGGGGTTCGGCGGCTGGTTGGGCGGCGGCGTGGTGGGCACCGGCTTGGGCGCCTGGTTCGCCGCCGGCTTGAGCACGTCCCGCAGCGGGTCCGCCTCGACCAGCACGTGGTCGGACAGGCCGCAGGTGTCCTGGGTGAGCCGGGTGATGTTGTCCGCACCGAGGCTGTAGGTGTGCGACTGCTTCTGCAGCACCTTGACGAAGGACAGCACCTCGAACAGCACCAGGAGGGCACACACGATGGCCAGCGGCGCCGAGCCGAGCAGCAGTGCCCTGCCGCGCGTCTCCGGCGGGTGCTCCACCACGCCGTGGTCGGGGATGCGCAGGTGCTCGATGCCGGCGATCAGCAGCGCGATGCCGGCCGCGATCAGGATGATCGTGCTGAACTGGTGCCCGCCCACCGAAGGCGGCTTGTCGTACCAGGGCACGCCCCACGCGGACACGTACCACCAGGCGTTCGGGCCACGGAAGGCCAGGGCCAGAATGATCATCAGGCCGGCGACCACCAGCGCCCGGTTGCGCTTGGACCGCAGCACGGTCGCGCTGCTGGCCAGCGCGGTGAGTGCGGCCAGCGAGCTACCCAGCGCGGCGAACGCGCCGAAGTGGTGCGTCCACTTGGTCGGGGTGAGCGCCAGCACGACGAACGACATCATCGTGATGCCGATCAGCCGGCTGCTCGGGCCGAGCGCGGCGCCCCGGATGCGTCGCCGGCGCAGCAGCACCACCAGGCAGATGGCCAGGCAGAGGATCACCAGCAGCACCGGGAACCGCCGGGCCAGCGAGCCGTCCGCGGTGCCGCTGAACAGCGCCTGGTACCGGTCGAACTCCTCGTACCATTGCTCGGCCGGGCCGATCTGGGTCTCGATCCGCTTCGCCTGCAGTTCGGCGACCAGCGTCTGGTCCTGGAAGACGATGGCCAGCACCGCGGTCGCGGACGCCGCCAGGGGCAGCAGTACGGCCGCCCAGCCGAACGGCCGGATCCGCTCCCGCAGCAGCTTGGTCACCGGCCGCGCCGCGGCGAGGAAGGGCAGCACCGCGATCACTCCGGTGGGCGTGGCCGCGATGGCCAGGGTGGCGGCGAAGAGCCCCAGCGCGAGCGGGACCAGCCGCCGGGCCGCGACCGCCCGCTCCACCGCGCACATGGCCAGCAGCGCGCACAGCGCCACCACCGGCTCGGGGCGCAGCCCGTTGTTGAACGGCAGCCAGAAGCACAGGAACACCGCGGCCGCCGCCCAGCCCGCCGCGCGGCTGCGCCGCACCTCCTTGCCCAGCCGGGGCAGCGTCTCCCGGCTGATCAGCAACCAGCTTCCGATGCCCATCAGCAGGGCGGGCAGCCGCACCCACGGCGTCGCGGTACTGACCTGCACCCACGCCGAGTACAGCTCGTAGAACCACCCGAACGGGGCTTCCGGGGCGCTGAACCACCGGTAGTAGTTGCCGACGTAGCCGGACGCCGCACGGGCCCGCGCCATGGTGAGGATGTAGCCGTCGTCGGAGGTGATCGCGCCGATCAGCGTCCAGGTGATCAGGACGGCGTAGACGGCGATGTCCCGGCCGGTGGGCTTCCACCACCCCTTCGGCGCCAGCCGCGGGGCGCGCCGACCGGCCCGCACATCGAGCCGGTGCAGGATCCACACGCAGCCGGCCAAGCCGACGAACGCCAGCACCATCACGACGTCCTTGAGCACGGTCGCGCTGGTCTGGAACCGGGTGTCGGTGCGGATGTCGACGGACAGACCCTTGACGTTGTCCCTGCCGGCGTCCAGGTCGGAGAAGATCCCGGTGACCTGCGGGCGGGCGTCCGCCCGCAGGTCGACCAGCGGCTTACCGGCCAGCGTGACCGTGGTGCGGTGGGCGTCCGAACTCAGCGTCACCATGCAGTCGCCGGCCGGGACCTTGGCGGTGGCCACCTGCTGGCCGCGGTTGGTCACCACCAGCTCGCCGCGCTGCACCTGCAGCGACATCCCGGTCATCTTGCCGTAGGTCGACTCCGGCGGAGTGGTGTCGACCAGCACCGCCGACCCGGAGGACCGCTCGTTGAGGTCCCGCATGGCGGTACACGGCACGTTGGCGTGCAGCCACACCGGCTGGTAGGAGACCAGCGGCGCGTTGACCGGCCGGGTGCCCTGCTGGGTGGGCCAGTGCAGGGTGACGATGTCGTTGACGACCGGGAGGAACGGGACGGCGACGCCCATCGCTGTGCCGAACAGTCCGAGGAGCACGGCGAGCCACCGCAGCCTGCGGTTCGGGTCGCCACCGGGGGTGGGGTGCGACTGCTCCTCCTCCCGCTCCGTAGGGCCGGGGGAGGTTTTGCTCGTTGGGTACCCGGATGTCAGCACGAGGGAGACCGTAATTGTCGTTCATCACCGGCTTGTCGCCACGTCCCCTCTTACCGCATCGCGGGACGTGGCAGGCTTATCGGCCGCCGAGACTACGCGATGATCCGCTGCGGCCCGGCAACGGGTTGCCCGCGCGTCCGTGTTCGGTCCGCGTTTGTTCACCGGTTCCGCGTTGTTGCTGACGGGTTTGCCGCGGCAGGTGCGCGATTTTTCCGGTTCCCGCAACACCATCGGGTGAGCGGCCGGTGCGGAGCCGTGCCGTCACAGCCGGGAGCGCAGCTGTCCCTCGGACAGTGCGGGTTCGCCCAGCACGATCGGCGCGGGCTCGGTGGGCGAACTCGGGACCCGACCGGCGGGCGTGCCGGCATGGTGCAGCAGCCGGGCGCCGTGGCGGGCCAGCACGCCGATGCCGGCCACGATCAGCAGGCCGGAGAGCAGTTCACCGGCGGTGACCAGGGGCCCGCCCACCATCTCCTCGCCGAACCAGGACACGCCGATCGCCACACCGATCAGCGGGTCCACCGTGGTGATCACGGCGAGCGCGGGGGAGACCAGCCGCCCCTGCTGGAAGGTGTTCTGACTGAGCAGGAAGCCCGTCGGGCCGATCAGGCAGGTCACGTACAGCACCCAGTGGTGCAGCGGCTCGGTGACCCCTGTCCGGAGCTGACCGGATATGATCTTCAGCAGCGCCGCGGTGACGCCATAGCACACGCCGGTGGCCAGGGCGAGCGACAGCACGTGCTCGCCGCGCCGAGCGCCGCCGAGGGAATCGCGATCGCGAGTGACGCGCCGGAGGAGTTCACCCGCCTCACCACCTTCCGCCGCGGCCTCCGCCTCCGGCAACAACCGGCCGGGTGCGGTTCTTCCGGGCGCAGCGTCACGATCGGATCACCGATTCTGGTGAGACAGGTGTTCCGCAGGGGGTTTCCGGGGCGGTTGCGGCACGTCCGGACGCCGACCGATTCATCGGTTGGCGGGCCATGTGGTCGGTTAGGGTGAATCCGGCGCGCCGGGAAGTCTGGTCGGCACACGAGCGAACATCGTCGCTGTCGGTGGGGAGGCTGACCGGGATGCGCAGCGTGGAGACGGTGCTCTTCCTCGTGGTGCTGGCCACGGTGGTGGCCAGCTTCGCGCACCGGCTGCGGGTGCCCGCGCCCTCCCTGCTGGTGGTGGCCGGGCTGGCCGTCGGCCTGCTGCCGGGGGTCCCTCCGGTGCAGGTCACCCCGGACATGGTGAGCCTGGTGGTGCTGCCGCCGCTGCTGTACGCCGCCGGGGAGGAACTGCCGTGGCGGGACCTGCGCGCGGTGCTGCGGCCGGTGACCGTGCTGGCGGTGGGCCTGGTGCTGGCCTCCGCTGCGGCGGTGGGCGCGGTCGCCGCGCTGGTCACCCCGCTGCCCCCGGAGATGGCCGTGGTGCTCGGCACCGTGCTGGCCAGCACGGACCCGGTGGCGGTGACCGCGCTGGGCCGCCGGCTGTCGCTGCCGCCCCGGATCCAGGTGCTGGTGCAGGCGGAGAGCCTTTTCAACGACGCCACCAGCCTGCTGCTGTTCCGTCTCGCCGTGCTGGTCGCGGTCGCCGGGAGCGCGATCACTCCGCGCGGCGTGGGCGGCGAGTTCCTGCTGCTGGCCGGCGGCGGTGCGGCGCTCGGCGTGCTGGTCGCCGGCGGCGTGTTCCTGGTCCGCAGGCGCACCGAGAACCCGGTGCTGGAGAGCGTTGTCGCGCTGGTCACCCCGTACGCCGCCTACGTGCTCGCGGAGGCGCTGCACACCTCGGGCGTGACCGCGGTGGTGGTGGCCAGCGTGGTGCTCGGCACCCAGGCGACCCGGCTGACCACCGCGCACATCCGGCTGCAGGTCGGCGCGGTCTACCAGACGGTGATCTTCCTGCTGGAGAGCGTGGTGTTCGGCGTCATCGGGCTGGAGTTGCCGACCGCGATCCGGCAACTGGACGGCGCCAACCGGTGGTGGCTGATGCAGGTCGTGGTGATCACCGCGACGCTGCTCGCGGTGCGGGTGCTGTGGGTGTTCCCGCTGTCCGCGCTCACCCAGCGGCGACGCGGCGCGGGCCGGCCCTCCTGGCAGATCCCCGCGGTGGTGTCCTGGGCGGGGGCACGGGGCGTGGTGCCGCTGGCCGCCGCGCTGTCGGTGCCGCTGACCACGGCGGCCGGTACGCCGCTGCCGGAGCGCGACCTGCTGCTGGTACTGGCGACCGGGGTGATCGTGGTCAGCCTGGTGGTGCAGGGGTTCACGCTGGCCCCGCTGGTCCGGCGCAGCGGGGTCGCCCGCAGTCCGGACGACGTGCGCCACGAGGACACCCTGGCCCGGCTGCACATGACCGAGGCGAGTCTGGCGCACCTGGAGCAACTCGCCGATCTGGAGGCCGCGCCGGACGCGGTGATCGACCGGCTCCGCCACGACCTCGAGGCCCGGATCGACCGGATGCGGCAGCGCGGCCGGGCCGGCACCGAGCCGGACAGCGACCACACGGTCACCTACCGGCGGCTGCGCCGCGACCTGCTCGCCGTGGAGCGCGGCGAGCTGGACCGGCTCTACGAGACCGGCGCGATCAGCGACGGCACCCGCCGCCGCATCCAGCGGATGCTCGACCTGGAGGACGCCCGGCTGGCCGCCGACGAACCGTGACCCGCGGCCGGGCCGTGCCTTCCGCCGGCTGCCGGGCGCCCTGCCGCGCGAGGGGACGCTTAGTCCAGTTCCGGGATCCGGTCGCGGTAGCGGCGCAGCAGGCCGGCGTTGGCCTCGTCCCCACCCGGCACGTTGGAGCTGCGCCACAGTGGCAGCTCGACACCGGCCGCCTCGGCCCGCTCGGCCAGCCGGACCAGCACCAGGTTCCACAGGAACGCGTTGACGATCGAGGACATCGGCGCCGTGGTGGGCGCGTCGGCGGGGTAGCTGGCGTCACCCGGGCGCACCCGGTTGTCCAGCACGACGGTGGCGCACTCGGCGAGTGTGCGGCCCGCCCGGCGCGGCCCGTTCGCGCTGGCCGCCACCGAGGTGAACGCCACCACCGGGCAGCCGGCGGAGCTGGCCAGCTCGACGGGGTACGGGTTGATGCCCGAGGTGGAGAACACCACCAGCACGTCGTGCTCGCCGATCCGCACGCCGGCGAGCACCTCCGCGGCCAGCCCCGCGTGTCGTTCCGCGGCCGTGCTGCTCGCCGCGCCGTGCAGCGGCAGCAGCTCCGGGCGGTAGAGCGGGTGCACGCAGGCGAGGCCCCCGGCGCGGTAGAAGGTTTCGGCGACCGCGGCCAGCGAGTGGCCGGCGCCCGCGGTGAACACCGTGCCGTCCGCCGCCACGGTGCGCAGCAGCAGCTCCGCGGTGTCCGCCACGGCCGTGGCGTTGTGCTGCTCCACCGTGGTCAGGTGCTCGCGGACCAGGCTGCCGTAGTCGCTGCCGGTCACCGCCTGTGCGGTCATCTGCGTTACCTCCGCTGCCCGCCGGGATGTTCCCGGCCACGACTCGCGCGGGCTAATTGGTCTGTACCATTGTGCGGCCCGCGTCAAGTGCCGGTCACTCCCATCCCGTGGAAAGGATTTCCCGGCGGGCCGCGGTGGCCGAGACCATGGCCGGCGTGCCGGAGCCGGAAGTCGATGCGGGGGCCGCCGCGCCGCTGCGCGCCGCGCGGGTGGCCACGGCCGCGGTGTTCACCCTGCACGCCGCGCTGTTCGCCTCGTGGACGCCGCACGTGCCGCTGGTCAAGGACCATCTCGGGCTGACGGCGGGCGCGCTGGGCCTGGCCCTGCTCGGCGCGCCGGTGGGCTCGGTGCTCGCCACCCTCACCGCGGGCGGCGCGGTGAGCCGCTGGGGCAGCAGGCGGGTCATGCTGGTCACCCTGCTCGGCTACGCTTCCTCCTCGGTCGGGCTGGGCCTGGCCGGCTCGGCGGCCGGGCTGTTCGCCGCGATGCTGGTGTGGGGCGGCTTCCAGGGCGCCCTGGACATCGCGATGAACGCGCAGGGCGTCGCCGTCCAGCGGCGCTACGGGCGGCCGATCCTGGCCAGCTTCCACGCCGCGTGGAGCCTGGGCGGGTTCGCTGGCACCGGTCTCGGCGTGCTCGCGCTCGCCGGCGGGCTGGACCTCACCCGGCAGATGGCGATCTTCGCCGGGATCGCCGTGCTGGCCGCCGGCCCGCTGGTGCGGCCGCTGCTGGCCGACGACCACGCGGTGGAGCAGCAGCGGCTGGCCTGGCCGTGGCGGAACCGCCGGCTGGCCCCGCTCGCCGCGCTGATGTTCGCCGGGCTGCTCTGCGAGGGCGCCGCCGCCGACTGGGCCGCCGTGTACCTGCGTGACTCGCTGGCCGCGCCACCGCAACTCGCCGGGTCCGGGTACGCGGCGTTCGCGGTGGCCATGTTCGCCGGTCGGGCGCTGGGTGACCGGTGGTCGGCGCGGTTCGGCGGGCTGCCCGTGGTGGGTGTGCTGGCCGGGGTGGGCGGCGCCGGGATGGCGGTGGCCCTGGCGGTCGGGGCGCCGTGGCTGGCGCTGGCCGGCCTGGCCGCGTTCGGTCTGGGCCTGTCCTGCGTGGTGCCGGTGGTGTTCAGCGCTGCGGCCGAGGTGCCGGGCAGCCACCCCGGTCCGGCGATCGCCGGCGTGGTCACCGGCGGCTGGGCGGGGTTCCTGCTGGGCCCGCCGCTGATCGGGCTACTCGCCCAGACCGTGTCGCTGCCGTGGGCGCTCGCCCTGCTGCCGGTGCTGTGCGGCGCGATGGTCGCCGTGGCCGTGTCCGCGAACCGGCCCGCGCGTGCGGGCGCGCCGTGACGGCTCAGCGGAGATCCTCGGGGCGGTCCACGTCCTCGCCGGTGGCCACGTCGTCGCAGGGCACGTCGCGCGGCGGGTGGTCGCGCAGGTACTCCCGGGCGCCGGCGTCGCCACGCGCCCGCTCCACCACCCCCGGCCAGTGGTCGCGGCCAATGAGCACCGGATGCCCTGGCGCGCCGTGGTAGGTGGCCCGGGCCAGGGCGTCCGGGGCGGCCAGCGCGCCGAGCCGGCGCACCGCGTCCGCGGTCACGCCGGGCACGTCGACCGGCAGCACCAGCACCGCGGGCGTGGCGGTGCCGGCCAGCGCCTCGAGGCCGGCGCGCAGCGAGGAGCCCATGCCGGTCGGCCAGTCCGGGTTGTCGACCAGCCGGGTGCCGGGCAGCGCCGCCCGAGCCCGGATCTCGGCGGCCGAGGCGCCCAGCACCGCGACCACCGGGGCGCATCCGGCCTGGT
The DNA here is from genome assembly GCF_005405885.1 of Gandjariella thermophila. Taxonomy (GTDB): domain Bacteria; phylum Actinomycetota; class Actinomycetes; order Mycobacteriales; family Pseudonocardiaceae; genus Gandjariella; species Gandjariella thermophila. Next base: position 118,182 of record NZ_BJFL01000004.1, on the reverse strand, counting down.
GCAGCACGTCGGCGGCGCGCTCCACGAGCAGCCGGCCGCGCCAGGACACCAGCGCCTTGGGCATCCCGAACCGGCGGCCGGCCCCCGCCGCGAGCAGCAGACCGGCCACCGGGGCCGGGGATGGGGGCATGGCCGCCAGCGTAGCGATCAGCCGGCCGGCGCGTGCCTGGCCAGTTGCTCGCTCATCTCAGTCGCCGCCGCCCTCCGGCTCACCCGCCCCGACCGCCAGCACACCGTCCATCTCGGACAGCGCGGCGACCAGGTCGTGCACATCGGCGGAACCCTCGACGCGCAGCGACAGGTCGATCACGTCGCCGTGCGCGGACGTTTCCAGTCGGTCGCGCCGCTGCGCGCGGCCGCGTTCCAGGTCGTCCTCGGCCGAGCCGCGGCGCGCGGTGTCGAACTCGGCGACCACGAAATGGTGCCGGGTGGCCGCGGCGAGCACGTCACGCAGCACGCCGTGACCATCCAGGTAGCTCACCCGGACCGCGGACGAGAACGGCTGGCGGCGGGTGATCCGGCGCAGCAGCGGCGGGTAGCCGTATACCACGAGGAAGTGCGCGCCGGTGACCAGGAGCGCGAGCAGCGGCAGCCCGGCGCCGCAGGCCGCGCCGACCGCGGCCACCACCCAGATCACCGCGGCGGTGGTCAGCCCGCGCACCGCGTCCCGGCGGACGAAGATCAGCCCGCCGCCGACGAACCCGATCCCGGACACGATCTGCGCGGCCACCCGGGAGGGGTCCAGCACCACGTGCTCGGACAGCACGTCGGTGAACCCGTACTTGCTGATCAGCAGGAACAGCGCGGAGCCGAGGCCGACCAGGGTGTGCGTGCGCAGGCCGGCGCTCTTCTGCCGCAGCTCGCGTTCCAGACCGATCAGCGAGGACAGCAGCAGGGCCAGGAACAGCTCGACCGCCTGCGTCCACCCCTGGCCGAAGGGTTCGCCCAGGACGTTGGTCATAGCCGACCTGCCTATCATGTCGGCGGGCGAGACTCAGTGCCTGTTGTGAGAACGCGCGCCGCGATCGCGTCGCCGGGACTCGCAGGTGACCTGGCACGCCCTGCTTGTCCTGGTGTCTCGTCCCGCCCCCACGATCGCGGGGCTTCGCCCCGGCGCGTTCCGCAAAATCAGCATCGCAGGTCAGTCGAGTTCCGGAACGGGCTGTCAGTGCGCGGCGAGGTGCTCCAGCAGCAGCGCTGTCAGCTTCTCCGCCGCCTCCTCCGGCACCCAGTGCGAGACGTCCTCGAGCACCTCGAACCGGTACGGCGCGTCCACCCACTGCTCGGTGCCGAACGCGCCGGTGGAGCCGAGCGCCACGTCCTCGGTGCTCCACACGAACAGGGTGGGCACGATGATCGTGTCGCGGGGGCCGCCGAACTTCATGGCCCGGTACCAGTTCAGCGCCGCGGTCAGCGCGCCCGGTTCGGACAGCCGCATGACGTAGTCCTCCACCCGGGAGGCCGGCACCCGGTGCTCGTAGACCGCACGCAGCGCCGCCGCGTCGTTCTCCAGCAGTGTCCGCTCCGCCGTGCCGGCCTGCTGGAACACCTGGATGTAGGCGGACCGCCGCTGCTGGTCCTCGTCCTCCTTCAGCGCCCGCCGGAACGCCTCCGGATGCGGCACGGAGACCGCGGTCAGAGTGCGCAGCCGGTCCGGGTGGGCGGCGGCGACCGCCCAGGCCACCGCGGCGCCCCAGTCGTGCCCGACCAGGTCGAACCGGGACCAGCCGAGCTGGTCGGCCATGGCGAGCACGTCGCCGACCAGCTCTTCCATCCGGTAGTCCTCGACCCGTTCCGGGCGGACGTCGGGGGAGTAGCCGCGCTGGTCGGGCGCGACCGCCCGGTAGCCGGCGGCGCCCAACTCGGTGAGCTGGTGCTCCCACTCGGTGGCGGCCTCGGGGAAGCCGTGCAGCAGCAGCACGCCCCGCGCGTCGGCGGGGCCGCTGGCCAGCCCGTCGAAGGTGCCGGCGGAAGTCGGAATGCGAACGTGCTCGATCATGCCGGCGACTGTAGCGGAGGCGGGCGAACGCTGTTAGGTAACGCTGCTAACGTAATGGTCCCTATTTCTTCAGTGTAGACCGAATTAATCCGGGCCGTCCTGCTCGCCCAGGTCGGCCAACTCGGGAAAGGTGGCCACGTAGTCCGCCAGCACGCGGCGGGCCGCGCCGACCGAGTCGACCAGCGGATGGCCGGCGATGGCCCGCAGCGCCGCCGCCCGGTCCCGCTCGGTCGCGGCGGTCAGGGCGTCGCGTTCCACCGCGCGCACCGCGCGCATCAGCGCGGCGAGGTGTTCCCGCACCGGGGCCACCGCGAGCGGGCGCGCCCCGCCGGCGTCGACCAGGCAGGGCACCTCCACCACGGCGTCGCGGTCCAGGCCGGCCAGGCCATGCCGGTTGCGCACGTCGAGGATCATCGTGTCCCGGCGGCCGGTGGCGAGGGCGCGCAGCAGGTCCAGGGCGATCCGCTGGTAGCCGCCGGCCTCGACGTCGGCGGCGTCCCGGGGGCCGGCGCCCACCGCGTCCCTGGCCTCGGCCAGGTAGGTGTCCTCCCGCTCGGCGCGGGCCCGCCGCCACAGCCGCAGCGCCGCCCTGGGGTCGCGGCGCGCCGCGCGGTAGAACTCCTCCTGCTGGGCGCGCAGGAACTCGCCGCGGGTGGCGCCGGTGGCCCGCAGCCGCTCGACGGTCTCCCGGGTGGCGTAGTAGTAGTGCAGGTACTCGTTGGGCAACGCGCCGAGCGCGCGCAACCACTCCGGGTGGAACAGCCGCCCCTCCTCGAACGAGCGCAGCGCCGCGTCGTCGGCCAGCAACTCCGGCAGCCGGTCCCGGCCGTCCACCACGACGGCGCGCAACCAGCCCAGATGGTTCAGGCCGACGTAGTCGAAAGCCGCCCGCTCCGGGTCGACGCCGAGGGCGCCGGCCACCCGCCGGCACAGCGCGTCCGGCGAGTCGCACACGCCGATCACCCGGTCGCCGAGCACGCCGGCCATCGCCTCCGTGACCATCCCGGCCGGGTTGGTGAAGTTGACCACCCACGCGCCCGGCGCCCGCTCGGCGACCCGCCGGGCGATGTCCACCGCCACCGGGATCGCGCGCAGCGCGAAGCAGATCCCGCCCGGGCCGACGGTCTCCTGGCCGAGCAGGCCGTGCCGCAGGGCGATTCGCTCGTCGGCGGCCCTGCCGGCCAGACCGCCGGTGCGGATGGCGACGAACACCGCGTCCGCGCCGGTCAGTGCCGTCACCAGGTCGGTGGTCGGGCGCAGCCGGGGCCGGGTCGCGCCGCCGGCCTGCTGCCGGAGCACGGCGGTGATCGCGGCCAACCGCTCGGCGTCCAGGTCGTGCAGCACCAACTCGTCGACCAGCCCGTCCGGGTCGGCGAGCAGGTCGGCGTGCACCAGCGGCACCCGGAAGCCACCGCCGCCGAGCAGCGCCAACCTCATCCCCGTACCCCCTTCGCCACCTCCCGCCGACCCTATCTCCCGCACCGATGGCCCTTGGCCGGCTCGGATCCTCGGGTGCAGACTCGATGCCCTGGTCAACGCGTCTTCGGCGGATCGAGGGAGGAGCGGGAGGGTGACCCAGCAGCCGTCCGGTGATCCGGCCGCCGCCCCGGTCCGGGGCGAGGCGAACGACGCGCCGTCGTTCGACGTGCTGCTGTCCGGAACGGTGTTTCTGGACATCATCTTCACCGGCCTGCCGCGGCCACCGGCGCCAGGCACCGAGGTGTGGGCGGAGGGGCTGGGCTCCTGCCCCGGGGGAATCGCCAACCTGGCGGTGGCACTGCGCCGGTTGCAACTCGGTACCGCGCTCGCCGCCGCGTTCGGCGAGGACGTCTACGGCGACTTCTGCTGGGAGGTGCTGGCCAACCAGGAGGGCGTGGACCTGTCCTGCAGCCGCCGGTTCTACGGCTGGCACTCGCCGGTGACGGTGTCCATGGCGGTGGGGCGGGAGCGCAGCATGGTCACCCACGGGCACCAGCCGCCGGTGGCCGCCGACGAGCTGCTCGACCCGCCGCCCCGTACCCGGGCGTGCTTCCTGCACCTGGCGTACGGCGAGGAGCGGTGGGTGCGCACCGCGAAGCGGCACGGCGCGCTGCTGTTCGCCGACGTGGGCTGGGACCCGACCGAGGCGTGGGCGCCGTCCGCGCTGCGCCGGCTGGAGGGCTTCGACGTGTTCCTGCCCAACGCGGTGGAGGCAATGCGCTACACCCGGCGGGACAGCCCCGAGGAGGCCGCGGCCGCGCTCGCCGATTTCGTCCCGGTGGTCGCGGTGACCAGGGGCGCCGCCGGTGCCTGCGCGGTGGACGCGGCCACCGGCGAGCTGGTGGACGTCCCCGGGCTGAACGTGGCTGCCCTGGACTCCACCGGCGCCGGCGACGTGTTCGGCGCGGGATTCGTGCTGGGCACCCTCGCCGCGTGGCCGCTGGCCCACCGAGTGCGGTTCGCCAACCTGTGCGCGGCGCTGTCCGTGCAGCATTTCGGTGGCTCGCTGTCCGCGCCCGGCTGGTCGGAGATCGCCGCGTGGTGGCGGCACATGAGCCGGCGGGACGACGAGGGGCTGCGCGGGTACCGGTTCCTGGACGCGGTGGTGCCGGCGGAGGCCAGGGTCACCGTGCGCCGGGCGAGCGCGACGATCGGCCTGCGCGGCATGCCCTGAGCGCCTCGGCCACGAAACCCTGCCGGTGCGCTGATGATTTCGGCGGGGGAGTACCTTGGTCCCTCGGCCTGCTGATCGCGTGACGAATGTGCGCGAAACCTTCGTCAGCGCGAGCAACCTCCAGCCGGTCCGGCGCGACTCATAACGGGGTGGGTGCCGCGTTTCGGGGGCTTGGAGTCGGAGGGCTTCGGGCCGGCCGCGGTGACGGCGGAGAGCACGCATGGTGTGGAAGGGGTAACCGAACCGTGGGGTTCGCGCGCGCGACGGGACTGATCAGGCTCTGCGGCCTGTGCGTGACGGCCGGTGTTCTGCTGGCGGCGATGCTCTTTCCCGTGTTCGGTGGGGTGGGCCTGGCGTCGAACCGGGCCACGGACACGGTGAACGAGATGTCCGGAGAACTGGCCAAGGCCGACCCCCCGATGGTCACCACGATTCTGGACAAGGATGGCGGACTCGTCGCCTACCTGTACGACCAGTACCGCATTCCGGTGTCCTCGGCGCAGATCAGCAACACCATGAAGGCGGCCATCGTCGCGGTCGAGGACAAGCGTTTCTACGAGCACCACGGCGTCGACTGGCACGGCATCGCGCGCGCTGCGGCCAAGGCGGGGGTGGAGGACCAGGCCACCGAGGGCGCGTCCACGCTGACCCAGCAGTACGTCAAGAACTACCTGGCCTATGTGGTCGGTGACGCGGACCAGGACGCCTACGCGCAGGCCACCGCGCACACCGTGGCCCGCAAGCTCCGCGAGGCGCGGATCGCGCTGCAACTGGAGCAGAGGGAATCCAAGGACGAAATCCTCACCGGCTACCTGAACGTCGTGCCGTTCGGCAACAAGACCTACGGGGTCGCCGCGGCGGCCCGCACCTACTTCAACACCACCCCGGACAAGCTCACCGTGCCGCAGGCGGCACTGCTCGCCGGGCTGGTCAACCGGCCGAGCGCGCTCAATCCCGGCAAGTCCCCGGAGGAGGCGCTGGCGCGGCGCAACATGGTGATCGACCGGATGCGGGAGAACGGCGCGTTCGGCAACCCCGCCGACGCGAGCGCCCGGCAGATCGCCGAGGACTACAAGAAGGCGCCGCTCGGCGTGGTGTCCCCGCTGAGCGTTCCGGCCAGCGACTGCGTCGGCATCGGGGAGGGCGCCAAGGACGGCTTCTTCTGCCGCTACGTGGAGGAGTACCTGGCCAAGGCGGGGCTGCCCACGGACCAACTCAAGCGCGGCGGCTACACGATCCGGACCACGCTGGACCGGCACGCCACCGACGTGGCCAAGCAGGCGGCGGAGAGCCAGGTGCCCAAGACCACCAAGGGCATCGCCAACGTGATGTCCATCGTCGAGCCGGGCACCGACAAGCATCGGGTCCGCGCGCTGGTGGCAAACCGGGATTACGGCAACAACGCCTCGGCCGGCCAGACCTCTTACGACCTGCCCGCGCAGATGATCCCGTTCGGTGCCGGGTCGATCCACAAGATCTTCACCTCGGCGGCGGCCCTGGAGCAGGGCCACCGGATCAGCGACATCCTGCCCACCCCGTACCTGTACACCTCCTCGGTGTTCAAGGGCGGCGGGTCGAGTTGCCCGTCAGCCGGGTACGGCGAGCACTGGTACTGCCTGCACAACGCCAGCCCCAACTACCCGCCGCAGATGACCCTGCAGGACGCCCTGGCCACCTCGCCGAACAGCGGGTTCGTCTGGCTGGAGGAGAAGGTCGGGGTGCCGGCGGCGGTGGACATGGCGGTGCGGCTGGGCATGCGCAGCCTGGCCACCACGAAGGACCCGGAGCGCACCGGCAAGACCATCGCCGACGCGGTCAAGAGCGAGAACCGCGCGTCATTCACCCTCGGGCCGACGCCGACGAACGTACTCGAACTGTCCAATGTGGCCGCCACGCTGATGAGTGGCGGCGTGTGGTGCCCGCCGACGCCGATCGAGCAGGTGCTGGACCGCAACGGCAAACCGGTGCCGATCCGCGAGCAGGGCTGCCAGCAGGTGCTCAGCACGCCGATCGCGAACAGCCTGGTGGTCGGTCTGAGCAAGGACGACCAGGGTCCCGGCACGTCGGCCGCGGCGGCGGCCGCCGCCGGGTGGAACCGGCCGGTGATGGCCAAGACCGGGACCACCCAGGAGTACAAGTCGGCCGGCTTCCTGGCCGCCACGCCGCAGCTCGCCGGCGCGGTGCTCACCTTCGCCGACGGCTCGGCGCCCCGGCCGATCTGCGACACCGACCCGCCGAGCCTGTGCGGGGAGGGCAACATCTACGGCGGCAAGGTGCCGGCGCGGACCTGGTACCAGACGATGAACACGCTGCTGGCCGGGCAGCCGGTGCTGCCGCTGCCGCCGGTCGACCCGCGCTACCAGTAGTCCCGGCCGGACCGGCCCGCTACCGGGCCGGTCCGCCACCGCCGCGCAGGCCGTGCTCCACGGCGAGGCACCGGTCCTCGACGTAGTCGAGCCCGGCCTCGGTGGCGATCCGCCGGGCCTCGTCGCTGCGCAGGCCGAGCTGCAGCCACAGCGCCCTTGCGCCGATGCGCACCGCCTGCCGAGCGATGTCCGGGGCCTCGTCCGCCGGCCGGAACACGTCGACCAGGTCCACCGCTGCCGGGATGTCGCCGAGGCTTCGGTAGGCCACCTGGCCGAGGATCCGGTCGGCGGTCGGGTGCACCGGGATCACGGTGAAGCCGGCCGCCTGCATCGCGGCCGGCACGCTGTGCGCGGCCTTCTCCGGATGGGTGGACAGGCCCACCACGGCGATCGTCGTGGTTTCGCCGAGAATGCGGTCGATCGTCGCGTCCATGCTCTGCTGCCCCGTCATCGCTCCCTCATGCGTGCGTCAAGCCGCGGCAATCAACTCCACCACAGCGCGCGCGAGTCCGGGGTCCCAGCGCCCGGCAGGTCGCGTTTCGGGTATCAGCATGTGTACGGTTAGTAGCATTCGGCGCGCTATTTCACTGAATATTGCCAGTTAATACGCCGATCGTTGCCACTCGACATCACCCTCGGTTACGTTCCGCCCCGCCATCACGGTTCGGTCACTGTGCGGACACGAGTCGGCCCCGAAACGACTCAGCCGGTCCCCCGCCGGAGTCCGCGACCGAGCCCACCCCGAGATGGAAGGCAGAGCTTTGGCTCGACATCGGAATACAGGCATGTCGCGCCCTGCCCCGAAGGGCGCATCGCTGCACCGCGGTCAGGGCCGGCACCGCCGGGTCGACCAGCCGCTGCGCCGGACCAGGCGGGTCGCGGCCACGGTGACCACGGGCGTGCTGGCCACCGCCATCGGCGCGGCCAGCCTGCTGGCCAGCGATCACGCCAGGGCCGGCAGGGCGCACGCCGTGACCCTGCACGCCGAGGGGCTGCGCGTGGCCGCGCCCAGCACGGTGGCCGCCGCGTCCAACACCGAGGCCGCGCCCGCGCCGGCGCGCAACGACCCGACCGGGGCGCCGCAGGCACAGGCCGCGCCGGTGGTCCCGCAGCCGGCCAGCACCTACGACACCCCGGATGATCCCGCAGGCGGCCCCGCGGACGGCGCACCGGCGCCGACGTCGACCACCGACCAGCCGCCGGCCACCACGACCGCGCCCGCGCCGACCGACGCGCCGCCGGAGACCCAGGGCCGGCCGGGGTTCGTCAAGCCGAGCCAAGGCGTGCTGACCTCGGGGTTCGGCCCCCGGTCCGGCGGGTTCCACTACGGCATCGACATCGCCAACAGGATGGGCACGCCGGAAGTGGCGGTGGCCAACGCGGTGGTGATCCAGGCCGGGCCCGCCAGCGGCTTCGGCCTGTGGGTGCGGCTGCGGCTGGACGATGGCACCGTGGTCGTCTACGGGCACATGGACCGCATCCTGGTGCGGCAGGGCCAGCGGGTGGCGGCCGGCCAGCAGATCGCCACCATGGGCATGCGGGGCCAGGCCACCGGCCCGCACCTGCACTTCGAGGTGTGGGTGAACGGCAGCCAGGGCAACAAGATCAACCCGCTGCCCTGGCTGGCCGCCCGCGGCATCAGGGTGTGACCCCGGTCGCGCCTGCCGCGCTGCCCGGCAGCGCGAGCAGAACCCCGAGCGCGACGGCACCGACCAGCAGCCAGGCGGCATAGTCCCCGATATGCCCGGAGTGCAGTCGGTGCAGCGCGTGGGTGGCCGGAGCCGTGCGGGCTCCGGCCACCCGCAGCGTGCGGGGCAGCCGGGGCGCGTACAACACGAGCAGTGCCAACCCGACCGCCAGAGCCGCGGACAGCACGCCCAGCCCGGCGCCCAGCGCGGTCCACGCCGCACCGTGCGGGGTCGGCACCGCCGGCGCGGCCGCGCCGTGCAGCACCTGGTCGAGGTAGCCGGCGCGGTCGGTGAACCGCTCCGCCGCCCGGCCGGCGGCCGAGCCCACCGCGGGCAGGCCGGTGACCAGTCCGAGCGCGAGCAGCAGCAGGATCGCGACGAGCATGGTGGGCGGGGTGCGGGCCGGCGCCGGTTCCACCTCGCGTTCCTCCCGCTCGCCGGTGGTGACGTCCTCGTCGTGGTGTTCCGGGGGCGGCGGGCCCACCGCGAAGAACACCCGCAGCCCGGCGCGCAGGGTAGCCGCCCCGGTGACCGCGGACACCGCGGTGAACACCACGGCCAGCCAGGTCGCGGCGAGGGACTCCTCGCTGATCGCCTTGCCCAGCGCCACACCGAACGGCGGCAGACCGGCGAGCGCGAGCGCCGCCACCACGTACAGCCAGCCCAGCGCGCGGCTGCCCCGACCCCGGCCGTACAGGGTGATCTCGTCAACGCAGCCGTACCGGCTCAGCAGCACACCGACGAGCAGGAACAGCGCTCCCTTGATGCCGGCGTGTCCGGCGAGATACAGGGCCGAACCGGCGAGCCCGGCCGGCTCCAGCGCGGCGACCCCGAGCAGGAACAGTCCGATGTGGGCGATCGTGGAGTAAGCGAGCAGCCGCTTGAGATGCCGCTGGGTGGCGCACATGAGCGCGCCGACCGTCGCGGTGAGCACGCCCAGCACCAGCAACGCCCGCTGCACGCCCGCCGCGGAAACGGTGCCGGACAGCGTCGCCCAGTACACCCGGGCCACCCCGTAGACCCCGAGCGGTGCCATCACGCCAGAGAACAGCACGCACACCGGGGTCGGCGCGACGGCGTGCGCGTCGGCCAGCCAGAAGTGGAACGGCACGGCCGCCGCCTTGACCAGCCATCCCGTCGCCACCAGTGTGAACGCGACCAGCACCAGCAGGTCGGCCGGGTGACCGGACAGCGCCGCGCCGAGTTGGGCCAGGCCGAGCTGACCGGTCCTGGCGTACAGCAGGCCGATCCCGGCCAGGCACAGGTACGCGCCCAGCGAGTTGATCACTCCAAAGTTGAACGCGCCCTGCACCGACTCCGGTTCCTCGATCTTGTACCCGGTGAGCGCGTACGCCACCGCGCCCATCAGCTCGAAGAACACGAACATGTCGAACAGATCGCCGGTGAGCGCGAACCCGGTCATACCGGCAACGAACAGCAGCAGCAGGACCGGCAGGTGCGCCTCGGCGTGGCTGAAGTACTGCCACCCGTACAGCAGCGCGGCGAGGGTGAGCAGCGCGACCAGAAACGCCAGGCCGGCGCCGAACGGGTCGGCGACCAGGACGATGCCGACACTCACCCCGCCGGCCGGCCGCCAGCCGCCGGCCCAGCTCACCACCCGCCCCGAGGCGGTGATCGCGACCAGCGCGCCCATCAGCACGGCGACGCCGAGCACCACCACCGCCGCCAGCGCGTCCACCGCGACCCGGGGCAGCACCTGGTCGAGGGCGAGCAGCAGGCACGCGCCGACCAGCGGCACGGCGATGCCCAGCGCGGGCAGCGCGGTGCCGAACGCCGCGAAGCCGGTCGCCACGTCAGCCCCGCAGCGCGTGCAACTCGTCCGGATCGACGGTGCCGTGCCGCTTGGCGATCTGCACCGCGATGGCCAGCAGCAGCGCGGTGACCGTCGCGGACACCACGATGTCGGTGAGGGCCATCGCCTGCACCACCGGATCCACCACGGGTGACGTGGTCGGGATGCCCGGGGCGAACACCGGTGCGCCGGCGCCGCGCTGGAAGCCGATGCCGAGCAGGAGCACGTAGGTGCCGGACTGGGCCACCGAGACGCACACCGCGGTGTGCACCAGGTCCCGGCTGCGCACCACGCCGAAGAAGCCGGCCAGCAGCAGCCATCCGGCCACCAGGTAGGCGTACAGGCTCATCCGGCACGCTCCCGGCTGCTGTCGATCATGATGGTCTGCTCCAGGAACGCGGCGAGCAGGACCACCACCCCGGCGGCCACCTCGCAGCCGGTGGCCACGGACAGCGCCAGCACCGTCCCGGACGAGAACAGCTGCTGGAACTGGCCCAGCGGAAGGAAGTTGGCCAGCAACGCCGCCGACGTGACCAGCCCGACCACGCCCAGCACCGAGAACGTCCCGGCGCCCAGCGCCTCGGCGTACTCGTACCAGCTGACCGGGCGCAGCCGGCGCAGGGCGGGGTAGCTGCCCGCCACGTAGGTCAGGTGCAGCCCGGTGGCCAGCACCACGCCGCCCTGGAAGCCGCCGCCCGGGGTCAGGTGCCCGTGGATCACCACGTCGAGCCCTAGCGTCAGCGCCAGCGGCAGCATGACGTAGCCGCCCAGCCGGGTCACCTGGAGCACCCGGCCCACGTCCTGCGGCTCGCGGCGGGTCTCGTGCCGGCCGGGCCGCAGCAGCACCGTGGCGCCGAGCACCGAGCCGAGCAGGATGGTCTCCTCGCCCAGGGTGTCCAGACCGCGCTGGTCGAAGTTCACCGAGGACACCACGTTCGGCGTGACGTGCGCGAGCGCGGCGGGTACCGCCATGTCCCGGTACGGATGCCAGTCGCCGCCGAACGGTGGGCAGCGCAGGAACGCCAGCACCAGGAGCATCCCCAGCCCGGCCGCGCCGGCGAGGAAGATCAGCGTGCGCACGCCCCGGCTCACCGGCGGCTCCCCAGCTGGCGGATCTTGCGTACGGCCAGCACCACCATCAGCGGCACCACGGCGGTGCCCACGCCGATCTGGGAGAGCGCCACGTCCGGCGCCTGCAGCACGACGAACAGCAGGCCAAGCAGCAGTCCGAACACGGAGAGCACCACGGCCTGCCGGCTCGGCTCACCGGTGGCCACCACCACCGTGCCGGCCACCGCGACCAGGGTGAGCGACACGATCAGCAGTACATTCGTCTCGGTCATGCCGGCGGGTCCTCCGGCACCAGCCCGTCGTGCTGCGCGGCGAGCCGCCCGAGGGCCGCGCCGAGCGCCGGCCCCGTCACCGTCACGACCGCCACGACCAGCAGGTCGGTCGCGGTGGTCAGGCTCCACCCGTTGGTCACCGCGAGACCCAGGCCGATCAGCTGGGCACCGACCGAGCTGATCGGGGTGAGCACGTGCAGCCGGAGATAGAGCCGGCGGAACAGCACGCCCGCGACCGCCGCGCACACCACGACCAGCACGCCCGCGGTCACCAGCACGGCCGCGACCACCCCCGGCACGGTCACGGCCGGGCCCTGAGCAGACGGGTGAACACCAGCACGCCCGGGAAGGAAAGCACCGCGAGCACCAGCGGCACGATCAGGTAGGACGACTGGCCGAAACCCTGGGCGAGTAGCAGCAGCGCCAGCGTCGCCACCTGGCCGGACAGTACCAGGCCCACCAGCCGGGGCACCGGGTCGCCCCGGGACGCGAGGTACAGCGCCGGAACCATCCCGCCGAGCAGCAGCGCCACCGCCCCGATCAGCCACAGGTTCACCGGGCCACCACTCCTTCGAGCCGGGACGGCCGGCCGTCCAGGTCGTGCACGAGCAGCACCGGTTCCTCCGGCGGCGAGTCGAGCACCACGGTGCCCGGTGTGGCGGACATCAGCGCGGCGGCCACCGCGCGCCAGCCCGCCGACCGGGCCTCGTCCTCACCGGCCACCAGCGGGATCCGGCGCAGTTCGCGCTCGGTGACGCGGTGCGGCTCGCGCCGGCCCGCACGCGGCTCGCGGGCGGCCCGGGCGAGCACCCGCGCGGTGTCCGCGATCGCGGCCGGGATCAGCGGCACCAGCCACCTCGACCACGCCGGGCGGACCCGCCAGCGCCAACCTCCCGCAGCGCGCGCGGCGGTGGCGGCCACCGCGCAGGGCAACCCGGCGATCAGCGCGACCAGGAACTCGGCGCGGCTCGTCGCGGACAGGGTGGCCAGCCAGAACAGCACCAACACCAGCCACCACACGGCCACCTCGACGAGTCGCGTCACGCCCTGGAGCCTCCTCGAACCCGGCGGAGAGGGGACGACTTCGGGCGCGGGGATACCCGTGCGGCGGTGGGCACAAACCCGGCGGTGTGACGGTCAGCCGGCTTCGTTCTCGGGATCCCAGTTGAGCAGCCGCACCCGGCTGACCGTCTCCACGTGCCGGTGCATGGCGCGCATCGCAGCGCGCGCGTCGCCGGCCCGGATCGCGTCGGCGATCCGCTCGTGCTGGGCCAGCGACCGTGGTGGCCGGCCCGGTTGCCGCAGGGACTCCCGCCGGCTCTCCGCGATCGGTTCGGTGATCTGCCGCATGAAGTGGGCGAGCAGCCCGCTGTGCGCCGCCACGGTGACCGCCTCGTGGAAGCGGCGGTCACCGTCCTCTCCGGACTCGCCGCGGTCGACCTGGGCACGCATCTCGGCCAGGGCGGCGTCGATCGCGGCCAGATCCTCTGGGGTGCGGCGCTGGGCGGCCAGCGCGGCCAGCTTGGTCTCCAGGGCGTCCCGGGCGTCCAGCACGTCCGGCAGCCGGCGGCGGCGATCCACCAGGTGTTCCACCGGCTCGCTGTGCAGGGTGTCCTTGCGCAGGTAGGTGCCGCCGCCGTGGCGCACGTCGACCAGCCCCTGCACCTCGAGCACGACGATGGCCTGCTTGATCGACGCCCGGCTCACTCCGAGCCGCTCGGCGAGTTCCCGCTCGGGCGGCAGCCGGTCACCGGCCTTGAGTCCCTGGTCCGCGACATGTTCCCGCAACTGCGCGACAACCTGCTCATACAGCCGCGGCCGGGTCAGTGGTCGCAGCGCGTCGGACACCGTAACCCCCTTGACAGCCGAGCGGGAGAGTATCACACTCGCGTCCACATTGGCAGAGTGGCCAAGTGGCTGAGCCTGTCGGGAGGCTGCCATGGATGACGCGTCCCGGTCGTCGACACAGCGCCGCCGCGCGGTGATCGCCAGCACCGTGGGCACCACGATCGAGTGGTACGACTTCTTCCTCTACGGCACCGTCGCGGCGCTGGTGTTCCCCAAACTGTTCTTTCCCGGCGGCTCCCCCGAGGCGGGCGTGCTGGAGTCGTTCAGCACGCTGTTCATCGGCTTCGCCGCTCGGCCGATCGGCGCGGCGATCTTCGGTCACTACGGCGACCGCATCGGCCGCAAGGCCACGCTGATCACCACGCTGATGCTGATGGGGATCGCCACCGTGCTGATCGGCGTGCTGCCCGGCCACCAGACGCTCGGGCTGGCCGCGCCCGTGCTGCTCACCGTGCTGCGGATCATCCAGGGGCTCGGCGTCGGCGGCGAGTGGGGCGGATCGGTGCTGATGTCCATGGAGTGGGGGACGGTGCGCCGGCGCGGGTTGATGGCGAGTTTCCCGCAGATGGGCGTGCCGATCGGGCTGGTGCTGTCCACCGGCGCGGTGCAGTTCTTCAGCGCGTCCACGGGCGCGAACTTCGAGGTGTGGGGCTGGCGGGTGCCGTTCCTGCTCAGCGTGGTGCTGATCGGGATCGGGCTGTATGTCCGGCTGCGGGTGCTGGAGAGCCCGGAGTTCCGTGCGATTCAGGCGCAGAAGGCGGTGGCCCACCGGCCGGTGTGGCAGGTGATCAAGGAGCAGCCGAGGGAGATTCTCGCCTCAGCCTTCGTGCGGATGTCCGAGCAGGCGCCGTTCTACCTGTTCGTCACGTTCGTGCTGACCTACGGCACCAAGCAGCTGCACATGCCGCGCGGCCAGGTGCTGACCGACACCTTGATCGCCGCCGCGATCGGCCTGGTCAGCGTGCCGCTGTTCGGGTACATCTCCGACCTGATCGGGCGGCGCACCATGTACGGCATCGGTGCCGTGCTCACCGGGGCGTACGCGTTCCCGTACTTCCACCTGCTGGACACCCGATCGGCCGGACTGGCGCTGTTCGCGATCATCGTCTCGCTGCTGGTGCACGACATGCAGTACGGGCCGCAGGCCGCGCTGATCGCGGAGGCGTTCGGCACCAACGTGCGCTACAGCGGCGCCGGGCTGGGCTACCAGCTCGCCTCGGTGGTCGCCGGCGGCCCGGCGCCGCTGATCGCCGCGGCACTGCTCAGCCGGTTCGGCACCAGCACGCCGATCTCCTGGTACATCGTGGGCTGCGCGGTGATCACGCTGGTGGCGCTGATGCTGATGCCGTCGCCCGCGCCGGTGGTGCCCACGCCGGCCACCACGGGTAAGCCGGTCCAGGCGGGAGCCTGAGCCGGCTGGTCAGCGCCGGCGCACCGCGCCGGCCAGCACCTCGGCCAGGTGCCGGGGTGTTCGGCCGGTGCGGGCGTGTTCGATCTGGGTGCGGCAGCTGAAGCCGTCGGCGAGCACCAGCGTGTCCTCCTCGGCCGCGCGCACCGCGGGCAGCAGCTTGTCCTCGGCGCAGGCCATGGACACGGCGTAGTGGCCGCGTTCGAAGCCGAAGTTCCCGGCCAGCCCGCAGCAGCCGGCGTCCAGCACCTCGGCGGCCACGCCGGCGCGGTCCAGCACCGCGCGGTCGGCCGCGGTGCCGAGGATGGCGTGCTGGTGGCAGTGCGGCTGGACGATGGCGCGGCGGTGCAGCTCCGGCGGCCGCCAGTCCGGGGCCCGCTCGGTGAGCAGTTCGGCCAGCGTGCGGGTCTGCCCGGCCAGCCGGTGCGCGTCCTCGTCGCCGTTCAGCAGTTCCGGGAGGTCGGCGCGGAACACCGCGGCGCAGCTCGGTTCCAGCACCACGATCGGCGTGCCGTCGCGCAGCTGGGGGGCGAGCGCGTCCAGGGTGCGCCGCAGCACCCGCTTGGCCACGCCGAGCTGCCCGGTGGAGATCCAGGTCAGTCCACAGCAGACGGTCCGGTCCGGCACGGTGACGCCGAATCCCGCGTCGGTCAGCACGGCCACCGCGGCGTGCGCGATCTGCGGGTGGAAGCTGTTGGTGAAGGTGTCCGGCCAGAGCAGCACGGTGCCCAGCCGCCCGTCACCGGCGCCGCGGACGGTGTCGGTGAACCGGCGCTCGGCGAACCGCGGCAGCTCCCGCTGCGGCGTCACCCCGCCGGCCGCCTTGACCAGCCGGGCCAGCCCGGGGGTGTGGGTGAGCGCGTTCACCGCGTGCGGCGCGAGCGCGGCGATCCGCGCCCACAGCGGCAGCCAGCCCATCGAGTAGTGCGCCAGCGGGCGGAGCCGGCCGGCGTAGTGGTGCGACAGGAACTCCGCCTTGTAGGTGGCCATATCCACGTCCACTGGGCAGTCGCTGCGGCAGCCCTTGCAGGCCAGGCAGAGGTCCAGCGCGTCGCGGACCGCGTCCGACCGCCAGCCGTCGGTGATCACGTCGCCGGCCACCATCTCGAACAGCAGCCGGGCGCGGCCACGGGTGGAGTGCTCCTCCTCCCGGGTGGCGCGGTAGCTCGGGCACATCACGCCGTCCTCGTGCCCCCGGCACTTGCCCACGCCGACGCAGCGGGCGGCGGCGTTGGCGAAGCGGTGGTCGTCGTTGGGGAAGGCGAAGTGGGTGCGCGGCTGCCACGGGCGGAACGCGGTGCCCTGGCGGAGGTTCTCGTCCAGCCGGTAGGGGTGCACCACCTTGCCCGGGTTCATCCGGTTGTCCGGGTCGAACAGCGCCTTGAGTTCGCCGAACGCCCGCACCACCCGCTCGCCGAACATGATCGGCAGCAGCTCGCCGCGGGACTGGCCGTCGCCGTGCTCGCCGGACAGCGACCCGCCGTAGTCGGCCACCAGGCGCGCGGCCTCCTCGGCGAACCGGCGGTAGGCGGCGATGCCTTCGGCGGTGCGCAGATCGGTCGGGATGCGGGTGTGCACGCAGCCGTGCCCGAAGTGCCCGTACAGCGAGGCGCTGGCGTAGCCGTAGCGGTCCAGCAGGGCGTGGAAGTCGCGCAGGTACGCGCCCAGCCGCTCGGGCGGTACCGCGGCGTCCTCCCAGCCCTCGTGGGTCTCCCGGCCCTGCGGCGGGTAGGCGGTGGCGCCCAGCCCGGCCTCCCGGGCCTTCCACAGCTCGTCCTCGCGCCTCGGGTCGTCCAGGAACGCCACGGTGGGGCCGTCGCGGCCGGCGGTCAGCTCGTCCACCAGCCGCCGGCCGCGCCGGTCCACCTCGTCCTGGTCGGTGCCGGCGAACTGGACCATCAGCCAGCCGCTGCCCTCCGGCAACTGCCGGATCGCCTCCTCGGCGAGGTGCTCCATGTGCTCGAGCTGCACCAGCCGGCGGTCCAGGCCCTCCAGCGCGTACGGCTGGTGCGGGGTGATCCGGGGGACCGCGTCCGCGGCGGCGAACACGTCCGGGTAGCCGAGCACCACCAGCGCCCGCGCCGGCCGCCGCTCCACCAGTTGGATTTCCGCGCGGAGCACGGTGACCAGCGTGCTCTCGCTGCCGACCAGGGCGCGGGCCACGTTGAACCGGTGCTCGGGCAGCAGCGAGTCCAGGTTGTAGCCGGACACCCGGCGCGGAATGTCCGGGTAGCGGGTGCGGATGTCGGCGAGATAGGCGTCGCGCAGCTCCCGCATGCCCCGGTACAGCTCGGCCTTCCGGCCGCCTTCGGCGAGGATCCGTCGGTACTCCTCGTCGCTGGTCTCGCCCACCCACATGCGCAGCCCGTCGTAGGTGAGCACCTCCAGGCGCAGCACCGAGTCCAGCATCTTGCCGTAGACCTGCGCGGTGGAGCCACACGAGTTGTTCCCGATCATCCCGCCGACCGTGCAGGTGACATGCGTGGACGGCCGCGGCCCGAGCTGCAGGCCGTACGGCTCGAGCTGGTTGTTCAGCGGGTCCAGCGCGATGCCGGGCTCGACGATCGCGGTGCGGCGTCGCGGGTTGACCGACACGATCCGGCGGCAGTACTTGCTCCAGTCGATCACCACGGCGACGTTGCACGCCTGCCCGGCCAGGCTGGTGCCGCCGCCCCGGGAAACCACCGGCGCGCCGAACTCCCGGCACACCGCGACCGCCTCGGCGCCGTCGTCCACCGTCTCCGGCAACACCACCCCGATCGGCGCCTGCCGGTAGTTGGACGCGTCGGTGGCATACGTCGCCCGGCTGCCCGGGTCGAACCGCACCTCGCCGCGCACCCGGGTGTGCAGCTCCGCCGCCAGGCGGTCGGCGTCAACCTCGGCGGCCCGAGGGCTGATGGTGGTGGCGGGTGGTCTGATCAACCGGCCGACGGCCATGGAGCCTCCCTCGTCCGCGCGTGTGCCCGCCCCCGTGGGCGGGTAACCCATGCGCGGGAATTCCCGGCGAGTTGATGGAGGAAACATGGCCGAGACCGTCGCTGACTACCTGATCCACCGGCTCCGGGACTGGGGTGTGGAGCAGGTCTTCGCCTATCCCGGCGATGGCATCAACGGCATCGTCGCCGCGTTCGACAAGGCGGGCAACCAGCCGCAGTTCATCCAGGCGCGGCACGAGGAAATGGCGGCGTTCCAGGCCGTCGGCTACGCGAAGTTCAGCGGGCGCACCGGCGTCTGCATGGCCACCTCCGGTCCCGGCGCGATCCATCTGCTCAACGGCCTGTACGACGCCAAGCTCGACCACGTGCCGGTGGTGGCCATCGTCGGCCAGACCGCGCGCAGCGCGATGGGCGGCAGCTACCAGCAGGAGGTCGACCTGCAGGCGCTGTTCAAGGACGTGGCCAGCGAGTACCTGGTCGAGGTCAACGTCGCCGAGCAGTTGCCCAACGCGCTGGACCGGGCGATCCGGGTGGCCGAGGCGGAGCGCGCGCCCACCGCGCTGATCATCCCGTCCGATCTGCAGGAGCAGCCGTACCGCCCGCCGCAGCACGTGTTCAAGCACGTGCCGTCCAGCCCGCCGAGCCACGCGCACAGCGCCCCGGTGCCACCCGACGAGGAGGTCGCCAGGGCGGTGGAGGTGCTCAACGCCGGGAAGAAGGTGGCCATCCTGGTCGGTCAGGGCGCGTGCGGCGCCGCCGCCGAGGTGCGGGAGATCGCCGAGCTGACCGGTGCCGGCGTGGCCAAGGCGCTGCTCGGCAAGGACGTCCTCTCCGACGAACTGCCCTACGTGACCGGCGCGGCCGGGCTGCTCGGCACCCGCCCCACCTACGAGCTGATGGAGGGCTGCGACACCCTGCTGATCGTCGGCTCGAACTTCCCGTACAGCCAGTTCCTGCCGCCGTTCGGCCAGGCCCGAGCCATCCAGGTGGACATCGACGGCAAGTTCATCGGCATGCGCTACCCGACCGAGGTCAACCTGGTCGGCGACGCGAAGGCCACCCTCCGCAGGATCATCCCGGGGCTGACCCGCCAGACCGACCGGTCCTGGCGGGAGAAGGTGGAGAAGAACGTCGCCGAATGGTGGCGGGTGATGGAACGCCAGGCCATGGTGGACGCCGACCCGGTCAACCCGATGCGCATCGTCTGGGAGCTGTCCGCGCGCATCCCGGACAACGCCATCGTCACCGCCGACTCCGGTTCGGCAGCCAACTGGTACGCGCGTGACCTGAGGGTGCGCGGCAACATCCGCTGCTCGCTGTCCGGCACGCTGGCGACGATGGGGCCGGGCGTGCCGTACGCGATCGGCGCCAAGTTCGCCCACCCGGACCGGCCGGCCATCGCGCTGGTCGGCGACGGCGCGATGCAGATGAACGGGATGGCGGAGCTGCTGACCATCCGCCGCTACTACCGGCAGTGGACGGACCCGCGGTGCATCATCTGCGTGTTCCACAACAACGACCTCAACCAGGTCACCTGGGAGCTGCGTGCGATGGGCGGGGCGCCGAAGTTCTCCGAGTCCCAGGACATTCCGGACATGTCTTACGCGGACTTCGCCACGGGCATCGGGCTGGACGGCGTCGCCGTGGACGATCCCGGCGACCTCGGCTCGGCCTGGGACCGGGCGCTGGCCGCGGACCGGCCGGTGGTGCTGGACGTGCGCTGCGACCCGAACATCCCGCCGATCCCGCCGCACGCCACCTGGGAGCAGATGAAGTCCACCGCCGAGGCGCTGCTGCGCGGTGACCCGGACGCCTGGGAGGTGGTCACCCGGGGCGTGAGCACCAAGGCGCAGGAGTTCGTCCCCGGCCGCTGAGGGCTGCTCTGCCAGCCCCGGCCTGCCGAGCCGCCCGGGTACGGGCGAAGGTCCGTGCCCGGGCGGCTTCCGTGCCTCGGGGCGGACGGGCGCGCCGAGATCCGGCGCCGGCACGTGCGCACGCATCGCGGACACCGCCCGCATCCAGTCGTTGTGACCCGGCTCGGCCATGCACACGAACGCCAGCCGGCCGCCGGAGCGCAGCGCGCCGCGGATGTTGCCGAAGGCGGCGACCGGATCGGCGAAGAACATGATGCCGAAGCGGCTGATCGCCGCGTCGAAATGGTCCGGGGGCAGCGGGTGCACCTGCGCGTCGCCCTGCTCTAACACGGCTGGCAGCACAGCCGCACCGCGCTGCTACGAGCCTCTCTATGGCACGCCACGCTCGGCCGGCGGGATGTTCGCCGGGAACGCGCGGCGGTCAGTGATCGTCGTCATCGTCCGGGGCGGACGGCACGGCATGCCGGGGCGCCGGCATCGGGCTGCCCGCGCCCCGCACGCTCTGCCAGATCGCCTCGTTCAGCTGCTTGTTCCGGGGCCCGGTCGGCGTCGCTGAAGTCCATCCCGGCGGAGTCGGCGGCCATCGGGGCGGTCGCCGGGTTGCGCTCGTCCAGCGGCTGCGCCGGGGTGACCGCGGTGTACGGGGCGAGGTTCGGGGTGCCGGCGAAGCTGGCGCTCATCGGGGTGGCCGCGGCGTCGAACTGGGTGAGTGGGCCGATGCCGGCCAGCAGTTCGATGGTGCGCATCATGGACACCGTGGAGTACAGGGTGGAGTCCACCCGGCCGGTCTGTGTGTAGGGGCTGACCACCAGGGCCGTGGTGCGGTGGGCGTCGACATGGTCGGGCCCGTTCTGCGCGTCGTCCTCGGTGACGAAGATCGCGGTGTTCGCCCAGTACGGGCTGTGTGAGACGGCGTCCACGATGCGACCGACCGCCAGGTCGTTGTCCGCGACGTAGGCCTTCGGCGTCCGCGCGCCCGGCGTGGTGCCCATGGTGTGGTCGCCGCCGAGCCGCACGAATTCCACCTTGGGAAGCTGCCCGTTGGCGACGAACTGGTGGAACTCCCGCGACCACTCGTCGACCCGGCTGTTGTCGGTGATGGTGAGGTCCTGGGCGGCGTAGCTCGGGTCGGTGTGCGCGGCCAGGCGCGGCTCGGTCGGGAACACCCTAGCGGGTGGTCACGATCCGGTCCGCGTCGGTCACGGCGACGTAGATCGCCCCGGTGACCGGGTTGCGGATGATCGCGGTCGGATGGCTGCCGACGGTCAGCGTGCCGCGCACGGCCATCGACGCGGTGTCCACCACGGAGACGGTGTCGCCGCCCCAGTTGGACACGTAGGCGGTGCGGCCGTCCGCGCTCAGGCCCACGGTGAACGGGTTCGGTCCGGTCGCCACGGTGGCGGTCACCCGGCCGGCGCGCGGGTCCACGGCGGACACCGCGCCGGCGCCGTTGTCGGCGACGTAGAGCCGAGCGCCGTCCGGGGCGAGCGCCAGCCCGGCCGGGAACGACCCTCTGGGCAGCGCGATCGGCGCCTGCTCGGTCACCTGGTCGCCGGTGCGGCGGTAGACCCGGACCTTGTCGTTGCCGCCGGCCGAGGCGTAGAGCGTCGACCCGTCGCCGGCCGGCGTGATCCGCCAGCCGTACGTGGCCGTGGCCGTCCCGTCGCCGTGCGGGCCCACGTGGTTCGGCACCACCGCGGCCGCGACCCCGGCCAGCCCGGCGAGCGCCGTGACCGCCACGGCCCAGCGGCTGATCCTGCGCATGGCGTATTCCTCTGCCGGCTCGGGACGCCGGACACCGGGACACTAGACGCGCCATGCCAACTGTTCCGGTTCGGTCACCTGACCGAACGGTGAACCGGCGGTGGTCTTCACCCTCGCGATGCCCGCCGACGCCGCGCTCCGTACCGTGTTAGATGGGGACGTTGGCGGCGGCCATCGTAGGCCCATACCGACGAGTTGGGGGCGCGATGCGAACGGGGAACCGGCGGCGGGGCTGGTGCCTGCACGCCGTGGTTGCTTTATCACTGACCGTGGCGGGGTGCAGCGGCCAGGCGATCCCGGGCACCCCCGTTCCGCCGTCGGCGCCACCGGTGGTGGTGGCCGTCGCACCGGACGGCGGGCAGCCGATCAACCCGACCACGCCGATCACGGTCACCGCGACGGCCGGGACGCTGTCCGAGGTGACCGTGACGAACGCGGCCACCGGCCGCCAGGTACCGGGCACGCTGTCCGCCGATCGGACGTCGTGGCGGTCCTCCCAGCCGCTGGAGTACGCGACGAGCTACCGCGTCGCCGCCAAGGCGAAGAACGCGATCGGGCGGTCCACCGAGAAGGACGCGACGGTGACCACGCTGACCCCGGCCAAGCGCGCCTACGCGAACGTCGTCCCCGGCCCGAACGTGGTGCAGGCCACCGGCATCGGCGTCGGCCAGCCCATGGTGTTCCAGTTCACCGCGCCGGTGGCGAACAAGGCCGAGGTGGTGAAGCACCTGGAGGCCACCACGGACCCGCCGCAGCCCGGGGCCTGGTACTGGGTGGACGACAGGAACGTGCACTACCGGGCGCAGAGTTACTGGCAGCCCGGCACCACCATCCGCATCACCGCGCACGTGTTCGGACTGGACATGGGCAACGGCGTCTACGGCGCGGAGGACAACACCGCCACCTACAAGGTGCACGACGCGTGGATCGCCAAGGCCGACGGCCGAACCGAGCAACTGCAGATCTTCGACAACGGCCAGATGGTCAAGGCCATGCCGATGAGCCTGGGCGCACCGGGTTTCCCCACCCACGAGGGGCCGCACGTCATCTCGGACAAGCAGCCGTCGATCATCATGGATTCCTGCAGCTACGGCGTCTGCCCGGGACAGCCCGGCTACTACCGGGAGAAGGTCGACCTCGACCTGCGGATCTCCAACGACGGCGAGTTCGTGCACTCCGCGCCGTGGTCGGTCGGCCAGCAGGGCAACAGCAACGTCTCGCACGGCTGCGTCAACCTCAGCCCGGACAACGCCCAGTGGTTCTTCGACCACTTCGGCATCGGCGACGTGGTGGAGATCACCAACTCCGGCGGCCAGCCGTTGCCGGTGTGGGACACCTACGGCGACTGGGAGGTTCCCTGGGACCAGTGGCAGGCCGGCGTCGGCCAGGCCAAGTAGCGCCACGCGGACCAGCAGCGATCCGCCGGTCGGCTTCGTCGTCCGCATCGGCGAGCGCTTCGCCAAGCTCGCCTTCGCCGCCACCGGCCCGTTCGCCGACCACAGCTCCTGAAACTGGTCTCCGGAGCCGGACGCGCTGTGCCTCAATCGGTGACGATCTTGGTGCCGAGGAACTCGCATCTGAAGATCGGCCCGATGTCGCGGCTGAGCCGGAGGGAATCCTGCACCGCCGTGCGGTAGTTGATGCCGCGCACGTCGCCGAGCAGCGGGATGCGACCGGGCGGGTGCGGAATGCCAGTGGTGTCCAAAGGGCTCCTTCTCCCCGGGTTGGGAACCGGTCTCCGGGTGCGCGCGGCCGCCGGGGCTCTCGGCGGCGCACCGGGCCGATACCTGGCCCGGTTAGCCTGGTCCTGCCTGCCAGGTTCGGGTGAGCACGAGTTCGTAGGTGTGCCGGTGGGCACGTTCGGTGGCGAGGACCGCGACGGCGTCGGCGATGTCGGCGAGTTCGGCGGATCTGGCCGCCGCGTCGGGCGCGCCGATCGTGCCGTCCACCACGAGCAGGGCGACGTGCACGCCGAACTCGCGCAGTTCCTCCGCGGCGGCGTGGGTGAGCGCCCGGGTGGCGAACGCGCCGGCCGACCATGGCCCGCGCCCGGCGGTGGCGCGCCGGCTCGATCCGCCGGTGACCTGTACCAGGGTGCCACCGCCCGCGCCGCGCAGCGCGGCGCCTGCCTGCGCGAGGAACACGAACGCCTGCTCCGCCGCGACCACCGCCCAGGCGCGGAAGGTCGCCAGGTCCGCACCGGCGATCGGCCCGCCACCGAACGGCACGTCGCCCGCCGGCCGGTCCGGCCGGGCCGCGTTGACCACCAGGTGTAACCCGCCCTGCCGGGCACGGGCCGCGGCGAGGACTTCGGCCAGCTCCGCCGGGTCGGACGCGTCGGCGCGGACCGCGGTGGCGCCGAGGGCGCGGGTGGCCCGCAGCGTGTCGTCGCTGCGGGCCACCGCGGTGACTTGCCACCCTTCCTGGACCAGCCGGCCGACGACGGCGCCGCCGAGGTTGCGCGCGCCCAGCACCACGGCGCTACGCGCCTCGCGTGCGCTCATGGCCGCACGAACGACTTCCGCCAGAACCACCGGGTCGGCCCGCCGACCAGCCCGGCGTCGTCCAGGAAGTCGACCACCTTGGCGCCGGCCCACCGCAAGGTGTCCCGATAGGACGGATTGGTCAGCGCGGCCCGGCGGGCCTGCCGGGGGTCCAGGCCCACGGCCCGGTACACATCCGGATGGATCAGGCTGTGCGTGATCACGTGCGCGCCGCGCGCGGTCATCAGCCGGTGGTAGGTCAGCGCGGGCCCGCGACAGTGGACCATCTGCCGCACCAGTTCCTCCCTGGCGTAGCGGACGTGCCTGGCCTCCTCGATGACGTGGATGCGGTTCACCGTGCGCACCAACGGCTGCACCGAGTCGTCCACCATGGACTCCCGCTGGAACCGGTCGAGGATCTCCTCGGCGAGCAGGATGCCGGCCCACATCGCCGGGCCGCTGGCGATCCCGGCGAGCAGCTGGGCCAGCACCTCGTCGACGCGGCGCGGCCGGTAGCACGGGCAGCCCATCCGCTCGATCATCCGGGCGAACATGGTGGAGTGCCGGCACTCGTCGGCGATCTCGGTGAGCGCGTACTGCACGTGCCTGCTGCGCGGGTCCTTCGCGTACACGTGGCGCAGCAGCATCTGCATGAGCAGCAGTTCGAACCAGATACCCATGCTGGCGGTGCTGGCGAGTTCGTGTTTGGACAGTTCCACCCGCTGCCGGTGGTCGAGCCGGTGCCACAAATCGGTGCCGTACAGCGACAGCCGGTGCGGCGGCACGTAGAACAGGTCCTCGTCCAGCGGCGCGGCCCAGTCCACGTCGACCTCGGGATCGAAGGAGTTCCTCACCGACGCATGCAGCAGGCGCTCGGCGACCTTCTCCCGGTCCCCGTGCAGCGTGCCCGTCATCGGTTGGCCACCATGTCGGCGACGGCCCCGGTGGAGCGGACTTCGATGCCCCGCAACATCTCGATGCAGTTCTCTCGCAACGACCGCTGGGCCACCGGGTTGAGCATGTCGGCGAGCAGCGGGATGCCGATCTCGAACTCAACGGTGAGCCGCACGGTGCTGTGCGTGGCGTCGACTGCCTCGACGGTCCACTCCCCGTCGAAGACCTCCATGTCGCCGGAAAGCTGGTGGAACCGCATGACCATCCGGCCCGGGTCGAGGGTCTCCCTCTCCTCCCATTCCAGGATGGAGCCCTTGAGCGTGACCGACCACGCGGTGCGCCGGGTCGTCTCGCTTTCCTCGTCGAGGATGCTGGCCGAGCGCACGCTCCGCATGGATTCCGGGTAGCGCTCGACGTCGGTGACGACGTGCCAGACCGCCTCGGCGGGCGCGTTGATCTGCATGTCCAACGTGACCTGTGGCATATCGGGTTACTCGTCCTTCTTCCATTCGCGGGGCAGGAATCCTTCCTCGCCGACCGCCTCGATGAGCTGCAGCCATTCGCGCGCGGTGGCCAGGGACGGGAAGTACCCCTCGGGTACCAGCGGGTCGGGCAGGTCGCCGACGAGCGCGCGCACCTGCTTGACCAGTCGTTCGGTGCGGGCGAGCAGTTCGTCGGCGGAGTCGTCCCGCCGTCCGGCGACGAGCAGCCGGCACTCCTCGCCCAGCGGGTGGTCGGTCAGCCGGTCCAGCGCCCACGAGGCCCGCATGCGCTGCACCGGCAGCGGGCGCTCGTGGAACAGCACCAGGTTCAGCACCACCGCGCAGCTCTGCCCCACCACCCGGGCGTTGCGGCGGACCAGCCCGTCCTGGCCCTCGGAGAGCGCGCCGCGCATGTCCTCCACCAGCGCGGCCACCGGCAGCCCCATCCACCAGGTCGCCTGCCCCCGGCACCAGGCGTACCGCCGGGCGTCCACGTCGATCGTCTTCACGAGCCAGCCACCTCCGGGAACGTCAGCTCGGCCACGGTGACCCCGCGGTCCCAGTCCAGTCGCAGCAGCCCGCGCTCGTACAGCCGCAGGCACAGGCTCGTCTGCTCCGCGGTGCAGCGGCCGCCCGGGAAGCTCACCCGGTCCGGTCCGGTGGCCGGTGCCTCGCCGATCTCGCACAGGCCGCGCCAGGCGTGGGCCTCGCCGGAGTCCAGTTGCCACAGGCCGCCGACGTCCGGGGCGACCAGCAGGTCCTCGTGGTTGACGCGGTGTAGCAGCAGGCCGTCATGGATCCAGCGCAGCGCGGGGCGCAGCTGGTCGGCGTCCAGGTCGAGGCCGGTGAGCCGCTCACACCAGGCGATGGCCTCCGCGACGAACGCGGGATCGTCGACGGGCTCGGGCAGCACGGCGAAGTCCTGGTGGCCGGCGCGCAGGTCGGGCACCTCCGTCAACCGCTCCGCCAACCACTTGTCCCCGGTGAACGGCACGCCGCTGGCGGCGAGGGTGGCGTGTAGCGCCTCCTCCACCGCCGAGCGGGCGTTCACCGCGGCGGCGAGCCACCGCCCGGCCCGCGCCGCGAGTTGCGCGACGCAGGCGGATTCCCGCATGCGTTCCGCGTACTCCCGGACCACCAGGTCGCGGGCGACCTCGAGATGGTCGCGGCCGCCCGACGGCGCCAGCGGCGGCCCGTCGAGGTGCAGCCCGAACGCGATCCGGTGCAGCAGCTTCAACTGCTGCTCCTCCTCGACGCTGCCCAGCGCCCCGGCGATCGGCGCCGTGCTGGCCAGCGCGCGGTCGGCCAGGGCGAACACCGCGTCGATGTCGCGGTGCGCGCGGGTCCACACGTCCACCCGCAGCGACTTCACCCAGTGCTGTAGCGGCATCAGCGAGGTGTCGGTGCTTCGGCC
This sequence comes from Gandjariella thermophila, assembly GCF_005405885.1. GTDB lineage: Bacteria > Actinomycetota > Actinomycetes > Mycobacteriales > Pseudonocardiaceae > Gandjariella > Gandjariella thermophila. The sequence goes on along the minus strand of NZ_BJFL01000004.1, from coordinate 91,217 downwards.
GCACACCACCACGTCGAAGTCGGACAGCCGGTTGCCCAGCCCGAAGCTGAGCGAGCCGCCGGCGATCACGCTGTCGCCGGGCTCGCGCAGGTAACCGACCACCTCCAGGACGTCGGCGATGCCGACATCGTGGAACTTCCGCAGCCGGTGCTCCACGGTTTCCCTGCGGTCGGTCTCCAGCCGTGTTGCCACATAGTCTCCTTCGGATGTCATTCGTCGGGCGCGGCTTCGGTGATCTCGACGGTCCCCTGGCCGCCGTCGACGGTGAGCGTCATGCCGGTGCGCACCCGGGTGGTCAGGTCGGGGATCTGCACCACCGTGGGCACGCCCAGCTCGCGGGCGACGATGGCCACGTGGCTCAGCGGGCTGCCGCGTTCGATGACCAGTGCGGCGGCCGACGGCAGCACGCCCACCCATCCGGGGTCGGTGCGGTAGGTGACCACGATCTTCGAGCCGACCTCGCGCGGGTTGTCCACCACCCGGGCCTCACCTGTGACGACACCGGGGCTGCACGGAGTGCCGCGCAGCCGGGTGCCGCCGTCGCCGGCCGGGTCGGCCGGCACGTCGGGGCGAAGTTCGCCCCAGTACACGCTGCCGCGGGTGGTGAACCGGGGCGGCGGCGCGGGTCGCATGCGCTGCTTGTCCCGCTGCCGGCGGCGCAGCCCGGCCAGCGGGCGCAACTCGCGGTGGGCGATGGTGCCGGCGAAGGCGTCGCGCAGTTCCTCCAGGCGCAGGAAGAACACGTCGGTGGGGTCAGCCAGCGCGCCCGCCCGGTGCAACCCCTCGCCGATGGCCCGGAACATCCGGCGGGCGATGCCGAACGCGCGGGTGCGGGCGAACCGGACGCGCTCCCGCTCCCGCAGCGCGTCCCGCACCCGGCGGCGGACCCGGTCATACACCGCCCGCCGCCAGCCGCCCAGGTGGTCGTCCAGATAGGACTCTCCACCGTCCGTGGTGGATGGTCGGGCAGTGTTTTCGTTGACCGCGTCCTTGAGCATGCCGAACAACTGCACCGGGTCGTCCCGCAGGTCGGGCTCCTCCAGCTTCAGCTCGTTGGCGTTGCGGTAGCCGAAGTCGTCCAGGTAGCGGTCCAGCTCGCGGCGCAGCCAGGCGGCGGGCTCGCCGGTGGCCTCGGTGAGCCACCGTTGCAGGCCTTCCGCGGGTAGCTCGCGCACCACCGGGCCGAGGTCCGGGTCGGCGTGCACGGTGCGGGCGATCTCCGCCAGCCGCCGGGCGGGCTGGGTGGACTCGACGTCGTCCTCGCCCACCTTGACCACCTGCCAGCGCACCCACTCCGGCATGTCCGGGAGCCAGCGGTTGGTCAGCAGGTGCAGCACCCCGTAGCTCAGGCAGATCACGTGGTCCAGCACGGCGGTGCCGCCCCACCGGGACAGCAGCGCCCGCTCCACCTCCAGGTAGTGCCGGTACACCTGCTCGGGGCGCAGTTCGGTGTAGTCGACGGCGTCGTAGCGGGCATACACCGCGTGGAAGTCGCGGAGAAACCGCTCCACCAGGCGGTGCACGGTGAGCGCCGCCCAGCCGAACCGGACGGCGACGCGCAGCCGGACGATCGCCTCCTGCGCGGGCCAGCGGCACTCCAGCGGATGAGTGCCGGCGGCGAGTTCGGCGGACGGCTCGCGGACACCCGTGGCGGCGGCCAGGATCCTGGCGTTGAGCCGGTACGCGGGCAGCAGGCGGATGACCTTGTACCAGTTCAGCACGTTGTAGTACACCCGGCCGTCGAAGTAGCCGAGCATGTTGGCCAGCCACGAGTCCATCCGGTCGAGCTGGGCGCGGGGCACGCCGAGCAGCGCGCAGTAGTCCCGGTACACCCGGTGGTAGGAGTGCCGGGCGAAGCTGAACGTCAGCGGGGCGGTGACCGCACCGAAGCTCTCCACGATGTTGGAGTTGTCCCACAGCCGGATCTCGGCGTCCGGGTCCGGCGCGATGTTGGTGATCGGCCGGCTCTGCAGCACCCACAGCCGCCCGTCCGCGAAGGCCCACTCGACGTCCTGCGGGCCGCCGAACAGTGCCTCGATCCGCGCGGCGGCGCCGCGCAGCGTGTCGAGCTGTCCGGCGGACAGCGACAGCCGGTCCCGCTGGGCGGGGTCGACGTCAGCGGTGACGCATCCCGAGCCGGCCGGGTGGACGTCCATCCGTTCGGTCTTCTGCCCGACGACGGTGTCCTTGACCGTGCCGCTGGCCCGGTCGACGGTCACCGTGTCGGCGTCCGCGGCGCCGGACACCAGGCCCTCACCCAGTCCGTACACGGAGCTGATCAGTGCCTCGTCGGTGCGGCCGGTCAGCGGGTTGGCGGTGAACAGCACCCCGCTCACCTCGGCGGGCACCATCGCCTGCAACACCACCGCCATGTCCACCGGATTGGTCGGCAGGTCGTGCATCAGCCGGTAGGTCAGCGACCGGGCCGAGTACGCCGAGGTCCAGCACAGCTTGACCTTCTCCAGCACCTCGGCGAGTCCCACCACGTTGAGGTACGAGGCGTGCTGGCCGGCGAAGGAGTGCTGGGCGCTGTCCTCGTCGCCTGCCGAGGACCGCACGGCGAGCGGCCGGTCGCCGAGATGCCGGTGCGCCTGTTCGATCGCGGCCACGCTGGTCGGGTCGAGTTCGGTGGCCGCGAACGACTCCGCGATCCGCGCGGCCACCTCGTCGGCGGTGTCCAGGCTCAGCTCGGCGACCGCGCGGGCGATCCGCTCGCCGAGCCCGGTGGCCGAGCGGAACGCGGCGAACACGTCGGTGCCGACGGCCGCCCAGGGCGGCACGGCCAGACCAGCGCGGGTGAGCCGGTACAGGTTGTGCCCCTTGCCGCCGGCGAATCGGGCGACCGGCCCGGGTTCGCTCCGCGCGGTCAACACGTCGGCTTCGGTGGCCCGGGTCATCCGGTCCGCCCGCCGTCCGCCGCGGCCGCGTATGCCGGCTCGGCCACGGTGGCTCCGGCAACGTCCACCGAGGCGCGGAAGATCCGCACGTCGCCTTGCCGAATCTCCGCGGTGACCGTGCCGACGGGTGCGCCGCCGGACGTCGCGGTCCGCGCGCTGGCGGTGATCCGCAGCGGCAGGTCCAGCTCGGCCATGGCGGTGAACTGGGCGTCGATGCCGGCGACGGACAGCGCCTCGGGCGGCAATCCGACGGCCTCGGCCACGGCCACCATCGCGGACTGCCGCGCCGCCTCCATCAACACCATGCCCGGCACGTGGTCCTGCTCGTGCTCGAACATGCCGTGGTTGCCCGGGTTGACCACCACACCGGCGGCGAACCGACCGTCCCGGCAGTCCACGTCCGCCAGGACCACGTTGCGGTCGCAGTCCCGGCCGACGCTGCGCGCCGGAACCGGCGTGCCCCAGACGGGCGCCGCTCCGATCTCGTCGGGCATCCCCTGGCGGGCCCGCGACTCCGCACGCATCTGCGCCCATTGCGCCGGCCCGACCCAGTACAGCGCCACGCGTGCCGTGCCGATCGGCTCACCGTCCGGAGTGGACATTGAGTAGCCCAGGTGCATGCCGGCCACTCGACCCGCTCGCTCCCAGCTCCGCTCCACCCGGCAGTTGATCGACACGCGGATCGGCCGGGGCCGCGCGGCGAACAGGATCTCCGGGCACAGGTGCATCTGGTAGCCGCGGATGATGAACCGCCGGTCGGTGGGCAGCCCGAGGTGGCGGTGGATCACCGCGTACCCGGCCTGCCGGCATGCCTCCAGCAGCGGCATCAGCTCGAAGCGCAGCGCGGGGGTGGTGGTGTCGCTGTAGTACGAGTGCGCGGTGGGCAGTTCGGCGGCCACCAGGAACTCCTCTGTGGACAGTGACGCGCTGTCGGTGACCATCACCTCCTCGATGCCGGCCTTGTGCACGGTGCGGCGGGCGATGGCCTGGCCGTAGTGCAGCGTCGGCGGCGCGGGCCGCTCGCCGGGCCGGGCCGCGGGGCGCGGGACGGCGGGGACGCGGTCCGCCGCGGGGTCGCGCCGCTGCCACTGGTCGGGCGACACCGTGGTGAGGATCGGCGTGCCCGGGTCCGAGGTGATCGCGAGGTGCGAGCCGAGCACGATGTCATCCCATGGCGGCACGGTCAGCCCGGCGCGCGCGGCCAGCGCGCGGAGTTCCGTCCAGCGCACCGGCAGCCCGTTCTCCGCCGCGTTCAGCGCGGCGAGCAGTTCGGCGGCCGCCGGGGATGCGGCGGCGTTGCCCAGCAGGTCCGTCATCCGCCGCAGCACACCGCGCAGCCGCAGGTCGTGCGCGGACGACTGGCGGTACAACCGGGTGACGTAGCGCTGGGCGTCCGGGTAGCGGTCCACTCCGGACAGCAGGGCGCGGTAGATGCGGCGGCGTGCCGGACCGTCGAACAGGATGCCCAGCTCCCGCACCAGGTCGGCCGGTTCGTCCGCGGCGTGCACGAAGTTCAGCAGGAAGTTGTCGCCGCCGAGCCGGTGTCGCAACTGCCACGGCTGCCGGCGAGCCGGATCGGCGGGCCCCTTGAGGTTGCTCAACCGCACGGTGGCCGGCACCGGGTCCTCGGGCAGCCGCGCGACGACGAACAGCGAATCCCCGGCGGCGGCGATGAGGTCGCAGAGATCCCGGCGCTCCCGGGTGGCCACGTTCCACTGGAAGTGCCACAGGGCGCGGGTCTGGTGCGGGTTGATCCGGACCCGTTCGGCGGCGACGACCACACCCTGCTCGCGGAGCCATTCGAGGGCCACGTCGGCGCGTCGGGCCACCATCGACTCTGGCTTGAGCAGCAGCGTGGCGTGCCGCCGCAGCACGTGGTCGATCTCCTCTGCCGGTAATGCGCGCAGGTCCTCCCAACTGTCCCGGAAGTAGCTGTCCACGGCGAAGAACACGCGCTTCTCGGGCACCGCGGAAAGCGTTTCCGGGATCGGCGGCGCGTGTTCCGCGCCCAGCCGGGCACCAGCCGGTTCCGCCGTGGCCGGCGGATGCACCAGGTATCGGGTCATGTGGTCACCCATTCTCGTCGTCGCTGGGGTTGGCGTTTCCTTCTCAGCCCGCGGTCCGCGCGCGCCGCTCCTCGACCATGCGCAGCACCAGGTCCTGCACCGCACCGACGGTCGTGATCTCGGCGACCTCGTTGTCCGGGACGGTGGGCAGTTCGAAGGCGTTCTCCAGCATGTTCACCAGTTCCAGCAGGCTGAGCGAGTCGTAGCCGAGGTCGTCGGTCAACGTCGTGGTCTCGGCGACCTGCTCGACCTCGACCGGGGCGGCGTCGATGACCAGCGAGCGGACCTGGTCGCGGACGGTGCTGACGGACTGCATACGTCATCTCCAATCGAAAGGGGTGTACGGAGAAAGGGGTGGCCGACGGTCAGGCGGTGGTCGCCGACCGCCACGCAACGGGTTCCATCGCGGCGAGTCGTGGATTCACGTCCGCCCAGTAGCGGACGGCCGCGGGAATACAGTTCCGCACGTCGCGGATGTGGTGGGTGCGGTCCAGGGAAATGGTGGACTCGGTGTACGGCTCGAACACGCTGAGCAGGTCGATCATGTCGTTCTGCCGGCGGGAGAGGTGCTGCCGGGAGAACGGCAGGAAGAACCGGTTCCACCGCTCCGGCGAGATGACCCTCGGCGACGTGATGGGGCCGCGACCGCGAGCGGCGCGCCACTCGTTCAGGGTGGCCACCATGATGTCGACAGCGTCGCTGACCTCCGGCGCGTCCTCCCCGCCGGCGAGCACGTACACCCTGCCGTCGTGCGCCTCGGGCGAGAGGACGGCGTCGACCACAATGCGCGCCAGGTCGTCCACCGGGGTCAGGTCGAACCGGGCGCCGTCCCCCGCCGCGATGGCCGGCACCGTGCTGGTCGCGATGCCGCGCAGGATGGTGTACATCCCGGAGAACCGGGCCGCCCTGCCGTCCCGGCGCCGCCCGATGATCAGCGGTGGGCGCACCACGGTGAGCCGGGGAAACAGTTCGCTGGCCAACCGTTCGGCGTGCGCCTTGGACCACTCGTAGGCGTTGCGGTAGTCGGCCGGGTCGGTGGACAAGACGTCCCCTCGGTGCCCGGCGGCGTAGGCAGTGGAGACCTGGACGACGTGGGTGTCGGGCGAGACCAGCGGCGCCAATGCGTCCACTGTGGCCACGTTGGCCCGGTAGGACTCCGCCACCGGCAGCGACCATCGCACGTCCGCGGCGGTGTTGACGATCACGTCCCAGGGCCCGGCCAGTTCGTCCGGCACCGGCTCGGCGCCGATGTGCCAGCGCACCACGTCGCGGTGGGTGGTGGAGCCGCGGCGGCTGACCCCGCGCACCGCAAGTCCGGGCCGACCGCGCAACTGGTCCAGCACCTCGAAACCGACCAGGCCGGTCGCGCCGGTGACCAGCACCCGGCGGGCGGACATTGACGATGCCATGCGGTTCACCCCATTCCCCTGGTCCCGACGAGCGCGGCGACCACGACGCCGAGTTGGCCCAGCAACGCCGCGAGAGTTGCCCGGCCGGCGAGCCGGGGCCGGGCGGCCCACAGCAGCGTGAGCAGCGCGGGCGCGGCGGCCAGCAGGACCAGTGCGGGCGCGACCCGGCCGGGCACCACGAGCCGCTGCACCGCCGCGATGACCGCCGACTCGGCGAGCAGCACCGCGCCCAGCACCAGGCACGCCCGCCGCGGCCCGAGCGCGGCCGCGTAGGAGCGGCCGGCGCCGCCCGGTTCCGGCACGAGCTTGCGCGCCAGGTCGAACACGGCCGACACGAGCAGCCCGAGCGCGGCGAGCCCGCCGGCCACCGCCCAGGGCAGCGGCTCGCCTCCCGCGCCGGTCTGCGCCATCCACAGGCAGGCCAGCGCGGACACCGGCATGCTGGCCACCGGTTGCCGCACCGAATGGCCGGCGATCCGCTCGCCCAGGAAGAAGTCCTTGGCCACCAAGGCGATCCAGGCCATCGTGCTGGCCCACCACGCGCCGACCGGGCCCACGCCGTGGTCCGCCCACAGGCAGGCGAGCACCTGCACCGCCACGGCGACGCCGGCGACCACCCTGAGGTCGGCGAGGCTGACCACGCCCCGCTGCACCGCCCGGTCGGGATGGGCGATCCGGTCCCGCACGAAGTCCTTGTGCTCGTCGAACACTCGGACCATCAGGTAGAAGGCCAGGGCGCCCAGGGCGGTGGCGAGGTCGGTGGCCGAGGCCGGCAGCGCACCGGGATGCGTGGCGGCCCGGCCGAGGAGCATCACCGCCGCGTACGCCACGAGCACCACGGCGGCGGTGGTCGGCGGGAAGCGTTCGGCGGCCCAGATGGCCAACCGGATCGGCAGCGCCGCTCGCGGCCGGATCGCGGCCGGCGGCGCCGGGTTCGGGGTCACCGGAAGCCACCTTCCGTGTCGCGAGCACCGGATTGCCCCGGCTTGACACGCATCAGGACGCCACCTCCGGGAGGTAGTCCACGGCCGCCGCCAGCGCCCCGTCCAGCGCGTCCACCGCGCGCCGCAGTTCCGCCTCGGTGGTCACCATGGGCGGCAGCAGCCGGATGGTCCGCGAGGCGCTCAGGCAGGGCGAGACGAGCAGCCCGTGCTCGGCGAGGTCGGTGAGCACCGAACCGGCGACCGCGGGCGTGGGAAAGTCGATGCCCCACAACAGTCCCTGCCCGCGCAGCCCGGAGACGACCAGCGGATGCCGGTCGGCCAGCCCGCGCAGTTCTCGCTCCACCCGATCGGCCACGGCAGCGCCCCGCCCGGCGAGGTCGTCGATGGCGCGCAGCGCGGCGGTGCCGGCCGCGCAGGCCAGCGGGTGACCACCGAACGTGGCGCTGTGGAAGGTGGGGTCGGCGGTCAGCGGCCCGTACAGCTCGGGCGTGGCCACCACGGCGGACAGCGGCACCACGCCACCGCCGAGCGGCTTGCCGAACAGCACCGCGTCCGGCTGCCAGCCCCGGGCCAGCGCGAGCGAGAACTCTCCGCAGCGGCGCAGCCCCACCTGGATCTCGTCGCTGATGACGAAGGCGCCGGCCGCGTGGGCGTCCGCTGCCCAGCCCGCCACGATGTCGGCGTCTAGCGGCCGCACGCCGTTCTCGCCCTGGATCGGCTCCACGATCAGCGCCGCGACGTCCCCGGCGGCCGCCTCGCGGGCCACCGCGCCGCGGTCGGTGGGCGCGATGTGGGTGACCGGTGCCAGCGCGCTCTCCAGCCCCTGCCGGAAGGCCGGGGACCAGGTCAGCGCCAGCGCGCCCAGCGTCTTGCCGTGAAAGGCGCCCTCGACGGCGAGGACGCGCGGCCGGCCGGTGCCGCGCCTGGCCAGCTTCACCGCGGCCTCCACCGCGTCGGCACCGTCGCTGCCCAGCCACACCCGCTGCAGCCGAGGACCGCACCGGGCGAGCAGCTCGTCCACGAACCCGGTCACCGCCGGATTGGCCAGCGCCCTGGTCGCGGTGGGCATCCTGGCAAGCTGCTCGGCGACCGCGTCCACCACGGGGCCGTGCCGATGGCCGAGCAGGGCCACCGCGTAGGAACCGAAGTCCACCAGTTCCCGGCCGTCCGACAGGCGCACGGTCGCGCCATCCGCGGCGACCTCGTACGCGCCATGCCCGATCATCTTGTACCCGAGCGCCAAACCGGGCGAAAGATGACGCCGAACGGTCCCCAAGACATCGGCAGTCGCCGCCGTTGTGCGTTTCACGTTGTCCTTACGCTCCCCTCGGTCAGCCCCTTTCGCCGACCACGGTGGCCGGTTCGAGTCGCCCCTTCAACGCGCGAGTCGGGACATCGACCGGCGCCCGGTGACACGTTTCGGCTCACCGTGCAGCTCAGGACCGACAGCGCGTTACCCGCGCATGACGATCATCACAGTGCCTTATTCAGGCGTCCACGAAAACAGGAAATCGCATTCCGGCAGCACCCGCGACTCATTCGGAAGTTCGCGTCATCCAGCGACCCGTAGGGTCGCCGCTCGCCGCACGTGTCCGTGAGTGTTAAGGAATGGCTATGTTTGACACGCCTGACTTGACCGCGCCGCCACCGCGGCGCGCACGGGAATCGTCAGTACGGCTGAATGTATTCGTGCGGAGTAGTGAATGCGGGATGCGCTACCGCGCGGAAATCAGGTCCCAGGCCCAGAGCGCGAGTGAGATACGCATGACCGCGTGGCCGTCGTCCAGGTCGCGGCCGAGGATCTTCTCGATCTCGACCAGCCGCCGGTACAGGGTGCGCCGCACGATGCGCAGCCGCTGCGCGGTGACGGTCTTGGAGCAGCGGTTGGCGATGTAGGCGCGCAGGGTGGGCAGCAGCGGCTGGCCGCCACGGGTGTCGTGCTCCAGCAACGGACCGATCTCGTCCCGCACGAAGTGGTACAGCTCGGCGCTGCTGTTGAGCCGTTCGAACAGCAGCTCCAGCCGGAACTGCTCGACCGGGTAGACGCCGGGGGCCCGCTGCGCCCCGTAGTGGGCCAGCCGGGTGGCGGCGTCGAAGGCGTGCGGCAGCACCGGGAAGTCGGCCAGGCAGGTGGCCACGGCGGCGCCGAGCCCGTGCTGGCGGTGCAGCCGGTTCAGCGCGTCCTCGGCCACCAGCGCCAGGCGCTCCCGGTCGCCGACGCCGAACAGGGCGACCGTGGTCTCGGCGGTGCCACCGCAGAGCGCTGTGCCGCCGTGGTTGCCGGCCGCCGCGGTGAGGCAGTCCACGATCGCCGGCCACTCCGGCGGCTCGGTGACGCCCTCGGCGGAGGTCATCGGCACCACGACCACCGCGGCGAGCTGCCGACCGGCCAGGTTGGCGCCCAGCTCCCGGGCGCGGCGGGCGAACTCGCGCTCGTTGGCCCGCCGCCCGGAGACCAGGTCCGCCACCAGGTTGCGCTGCGCCTGCAGGGACAGCCGTTGGTCACGCTGGCGGAGCAGCAGAGTGGTGGCCAACGCCGCCACCGCACGGTCCAGGGCCATCATGTCGACCTCGTCGAAGGGGCGGTCCGTGGCCAGCAGGTGCAGCGAGCCGTGCGGCACGCCGCGCAGGCTCAGCGGTAGCCACAGGCAGTGTCGGTCCGGATCGGCGGTGCTCGCCTCGGCCTTGCCCGGCTCCGCCATGGCCGCGCAGGCGTGATCGTGCTCGCGGAACACGTGGTCGTCGAGTTCGGCCGGGCGGCGGGTTTCCACGGCCCGGCCGAACTCGTCGAACAGCACCAGCGGCCGGTTCACCAACGCGGCCAGCCGGTCGAGGATGTCCATCGGGCGCGTGCCGCAGCCGCACACGGTGAGGTCGGTGAATGCCGTCCCGATCCGTTGCATCCGGTTCAGCCGGGCCTGCTGATCGGCCAGCACGGCCCGGTCGACTTCCCGGGCCAACTCGATGACCGCGGCGTTGTTCGGCAGCGCCAGCAGGGGTAATCGTCGTTTTTCCGCTTCGGCGAGGCAGGCCAGTGGGAGCCGATCTCGGCCCGGTCCGACGGGTATCGCCACACCGGCCAGTCCGACATCGTCCCATTGTGCGACAACCTGCGCGATTTCGCCCTCGACGGAACGGCTCAGTGGATTCTGTAGCAACAGGAGTTCACCGCCCAGCAGTGGACCCGCATCGCCAGGAACCGGTGCGACGACCGAGCATCGGATGCGCCGCCGCCGGCCGGAGGACCCCGCCACCAGCGAAACGCCCGCGATCCGAAACGTGCTCAGCGCTGGAACGTCCTGAACCGTGAAAGTCATGCCGGCGATTGTGTCATACCGCCGATCTAGTTAATCACGCAGGCATCTCGCCAGAGAGCTTGCCGGCCCCATTTCGGGAGCGGGATGTGGTCATGGCCGTACGCACCGCACATCCGGCATTGCCGCGATCGGCGGAATGCAAACATCAAGGAAACCCAAAACGCCGAGAACACCGCGGGTGCCCGGCCGCACGGTCCGCCGCCGGGCAGCGGCGGGCCGCAGCGGGGTGGGCGGGTACACCGCGCGGGAACTTACCCGCCGCCGGCGCCGACCAGTCGACGAGCCGGCGGCCACGCGCCACTGCGCCCAGGCGTGTCAAGAGGCTGGGTGATCCTCACCGCATCGCCCCCGATCGTCCACATCGGACACTTCAGGAACCGTCAGGTCGGCCGCCGCGGGCATCGAGCCAGCCGCGTCCGGCGCGCACCGGCGCAGCAGTTCGAGCCCGATCTCGGCGCGGCGCACCCGTTCCCGGGACAGCGCCACCGCGGACGGGGTGAGGTGCGTTCCGTTGCGAACAGGCTCACCTCGACCTGGCGGGCGGCCGCGGCGCGGGCCATGGCGTCCAGTTCCCGCCCGGTGAGCAGCATCCCGCCGCTGCCCTAGGACACCCGGTGCACCAGCACACCGCGCGCGTCCGCCTCGTCGAGCACCGCATCCAGCGCTTCGGGGCCCTCGACACTGGGGATCTCCACCCGGAACTGGGCGCCGTCCGGGAACCGCTTCGTGCTCGTGGGCGCCTCGCTCGGGTCGCCGCCGGGCAGTCCCAGCGAGCGCAGGAAGCTCCTCGTTCGTTCCAAGTCCTTCTCCGGATGTACGAGATTTCAGACGATATTCGAGATTCTGGCCATGACACTGGGTTCGCGGTCGATCGCAGGTCAACCTGGGTGGTCAGCCGGTGAGATTTCCCGCGAACGGCCGCGCCCCCGGCCGAAGGTGGAACAGCGCACCGGCCGCCGGCTCCGGAGCGGAGACGCCGGCCCGGGCGGTGGTCATGAACAGTGAGCAGTGGTCCGGCCCGCCGAAGGCGCACGCGGTGACCTGGCGAAACCCGGTACTTGGCTCAGCCGGCCAGCGTGGGCAGGTAGTCGGCGAACCGCTCATCGACCTGCTCGGCGGTGAGCCCGAAGTCGGCGAGCCGGTAGCGGTGCGCCGGCCGGGTCGCGCCCGAGGTGCTCTCCGCGTGCAGCGCGCGCATCGCGTGCCGCGCCTCGCCGGTCAGCGGCAGCCCGAAGTACGCGTAGATCGCCTCCACGGTGCCCAGCGGATCGGCGACGAAGTCCTCGTAGCGCACGTCGAAGAACTGCGCCGGGTTCAGCCGGGCCCGGTCCTCGGTGAACGTCGCCAGGCCGCGCGCCCACAGCTCGAGCTGGTCCCGGCCGATCACCGCGCCACGGAAGGTCTCCGACCAGCCCTCGGTGGCCTGCGCGGCCAGGCTGCACACCGAGGCGATCGCGGTGCGCGGCGATCGGTGCGTCTGGATCACCAGGGCGTCCGGGTAGACGGCGAAGAGGGCGTCCAGCGCGAACAGGTGGCTGGGGTTCTTCAGCACCCACCGGCGATCGGCGTCCGGCAGGCCGATGAGCTGGAGGTTGCGCCGGTGCCTGCGGTAGGCCTCGGCCCAGTCCTGCCCGGCCAGCCACGCGGAGTAGGTGGGCAGGTGGGCCAGGCACTCGTAGGAGATCGACCGCATCGACTGGCGCAGCAACTGCCAGCATTCCTCGACCGCCTCGGCGGACATGTGGTGCACGCCCATGAACTCCGGATGGTTCACGTGGTGCTGCTCGTAGCCGGCCTGGATGCGTTGGAACACCGGATTGTCCGCCCAGCTCTCGCGCGGCGGCCGGGGTTGCGGCACCTCGGTCAGCCACACCTCCAGGCCCTGGTGCGCCGGGTCGGCGGCGAGCAGCCGGTGCAGCGCGGTGGTGCCGGTACGGGGCAGCCCGGTGACGAAGATCGGGCGCTCGATGCGCACGTCGGCGTGCTCCGGGTACTGCTTCCACGCCGCCTCACTGAGCAGCCGGGCCACCAGCGCGCCGCGCAGGAACGCCCGCTTCACCTTGTTGCCCGGTGGAGTCAGCCCGGCGTCCCGCGCGTAGGACTCCAGCAGCACGGCCAGCCCGTCGCGGTAGTGGTCCGTGCCGAAGTCGTCCAGCCCGGTGATCCTGGTGGCCGAGGCGTGCAGGTCGTCCACGGTGCCGACGCTGTCCCTACCGGTGCCCATCGTGCAGTTCCTTCCACGCGAGTCCGCGCGCCCACGATCCCGTCGGCAGGGCACAGCTCGCGTGCGCCACCGACATGCTGCGAAGGGGTGCCCTGCCTTCGGGATCGTGCGGCCTGGCGGCCGGAGCGCGCTCTGTGGTCGCTTCGGTGCCGCGAGCTGGCACGATCATGGAGACTCCTCAGTGGTGGAACTCGCCGCCGTTGACGTCGAGGCAGTGACCGGTGATCGCGCGGGCCAGGTCGGAGGCGAGGAACACCACGGCGTCGGCGATCTCCTCCGCTTCCGGCAGCCTGCGCAGGTCGATGGTGGCCGCGGTCTCCTCGTAGACCTGCCGGGGCGGCACGCCGCGCTCGCTGGCGAGGTAGTCGAAGTACCACTTCAGTGAATCGGCCCAGATGTAGCCGGGGGCCACCGAGTTGACCCGGATGCCGCGCGGACCGAGTTCGGTGGACAGGCTCTGCGCGAGCGCGAGCAGGCTGGCCTTGCTCATCTTGTACGCGCCGAAGGTGCGCCGGGAGTGCCGCAGCACCGACGAGTTGATCATCACGACGGAGCCGCCGGCTTCTTCCAGCGCCGGGCTGAACAGCCGGGTCAGCCGCAGCGCGGCCAGCACGTTGGTCTCGAAGGCCTGCCGGATGCGGTCCAGGTCGGCGTCGGCCAGGTCGGTCAGCGGCGGGATCGCGAAGGCGTTGTTGACCAGGGTGTCCACCCGGCCGAACGCCTTGAGGCCGGCCTGGACCAGGTGGGCGGCCGCGTCGTCGTCGGTGATGTCGGTGGGCACGGTGACCGCGCGCCGGCCGAGTTCGGTGACCTCCTTGGCCACCTCGGTCAGCCGGGACTCGGTGCGCGCGGCGAGCACGACGTCCGCCCCGGCCAGCGCGCTGCGCACGGCGATGGCCCGGCCCAGCCCCGGGCCGACCCCGGAGACCACGACGACCCTGTCGTGCAGGAGCGCGTTCATCCCAGCATCCGGGTGGCGACCGCGGCCTGCCGCTCGGCGATCCGGGCGGCGTACTCCTCCGGCGTGATCCGCGCCTGCTCGTAGTACGGCAGCCGCCGGGGCAACTCGGCGAGGTCCATCACCTCGACCTCCGGCCCGTCCGCCGGCTTGAGTTCGCGGGACAGCCGCTGCCAGCGGATCTGCAGGTAGCCGCGGCGGTGACCGGTGCGCTCCAGCCAGTTCGTCACGCCGGGGTTCCGCTCGCTGATCACGTAGCGGATCTTCCCGTCCGGGTCGATGCGGGCCTGGTCCGCGGTGAGGCTGGTCTGGTGGTTGATGTAGTCCAGCGACAGGTACCACATGCTGCCCAGTTGGAAGCCCTGGTACGGCGCGTCCGACGCGGGCACGGTCACCACCATGACCTGCTCGTCGTCCAGGTCGTAGTGGCCGACCGAGGAGAACTGGGTGGCCAGCCCGCCGGGCGTGGGCCGCGGCTCGGTCATCGTGTTCACCGGCAGCCTGAGGTAGAACCACTCGGGAAAGGCGAGGAACGTCTTCAGCCGGCTGATCAGGATCTTGCCGGCCACGCCGTAGCGCTTGGTCAGCGTGTCGCGGGCCAGCGGGGGAGGGGCGGCGCCCACCCGGTCCGCGCGGTGGATGCGGATCATGCCGCGCCGCTCGGTGGACCAGTCGCTGTAGACCTCGCGGACGATGAGCATGGCCGAACCCCTGCCGAGCGGGAAGTAGTTCGGCCCGACACCCGACTTCTCCGGGCCGAAACGGACCTGGAAGCCGCCGTCCTCGGCGATCTCCAGGGTGCGGTCGTCGAACGCGGACAGGCTGTCCGGCACGTCCACCGGGGAGTAGTCGCCGTTCAGCACCTGGAAACTGAGGTCGCGGGTGGTGCCGCGCTTCCCGGTCACCACGTACTCCGCGTCGTCCCGCAGGTGGGCGTGGAAGTACAGGGTGTCCGGGTTGTCCAGGCCCATCTTGGTGTACGGGCCGGTGGACTGCACGAAGAACGGGAAGTCCCGCTCGTACGCCCAGGCCATCTGGATCGACGCGCGGATGCTGCCGGCGAGGTAGTCGTAGCCCTCGACGAGGTCCTGCTCGCCCTGGACGTGCGGCGCGCTGGTGATGATCTTCTCGGCCTCGGCGATCGCGTCGGCGAATGGCTGGGTCAGCACCAGGCCAGACTAGAACTTGTTCTACGTGGTGGTCAACGCCGGACTATTCCGCGGCCGGCTGCGTCGCGGGTTCGACCCACCGGTTGGCGGTCAACTGGAAGCTGGGCACGTCGTCCAGCGAGAGCGTGGCCTCGTAGGTGCGCCGGTAGCCGGTCTTGCTGATCCGCCACCGGCCGTCGTCGCAGCGAACGTAGCTGTCCTCGTAGAACGCGGCGCCGCGGAGCAGCATCCGGTGCTCGGTGATGATCACCGTGTCGTCCAGGTGCCAGATCCCGGCGGCGCGGTCGCCGTCCACCTCGATCTCCGGGTGGTGGCAGTGGTGCACGGTGATGATCGCCGGTCCGAGCATCTCCCGCATGAACGCCACCACCTCGTCCCGGCTGCCGAAGGAGAGGTTCTCCCCGTAGCTCGCGGTGACGTCCGGGGTGAGCGTGTCGGCGAAGTCGTCCCACCGCTTGAGGTCCAGGTTCCGCAGGTAGCGGTACTTGAGTTGGCGGATCTCCTCGATGGTCACCAGGTCCACCGCTCGTCCCTCCCTCGGTCGGGGGAATACCTGCGGGTCAGCTTCCTCCCGGCTTGACCATCGTGCAAGAACCCGTTCTACTTTCGCTCCGAGTGAAGGGCGGGATTCGACCGTGACCGCGACCTATGAACTGAGCCATCTGCGGATGCTCGAAGCCGAGGCCGTGCACATCTTCCGCGAGGTGGCGGCCACCTTCGAACGGCCGGTGCTGCTCTTCTCCGGCGGCAAGGACTCCGTGGTGATGCTGCACGTCGCCGCCAGGGCGTTCTGGCCGGCGCCGCTGCCGTTCCCGGTGCTGCACGTGGACACCGGGCACAACTTCGACGAGGTCGTCGAGTTCCGCGACCGGACGGTGCGGCGGCTCGGCGTGCGGCTGGTCGTCGCGCGCGTGCAGGACGACATCGACGCCGGCCGGGTGGTGGAGGAGACCGGGCCGAAGGCGAGCCGCAACCGGCTGCAGACCACCACCCTGCTGCGGGCCATCGAGACGCACGGCTTCGACGCGGTGTTCGGTGGTGCCCGGCGGGACGAGGAGAAGGCGCGGGCCAAGGAGCGGGTGTTCAGCTTCCGCGACTCCTTCGGCCAGTGGGACCCCCGCAACCAGCGGCCCGAGCTGTGGAACCTGTACAACGGCCGGCACCGCAGGGGCGAGCACATCCGCGTCTTCCCGCTGTCCAACTGGACCGAACTGGACATCTGGCAGTACATCCGGGACGAACGCATCGAACTCCCGCCGCTCTACTACGCGCACCGGCGGCCGGTGTTCGAGCGGGACGGCATGCTGCTCGCGCACACCCGGTTCGTCACCCTCGCCGAGGGCGAGCGGCCGTTCGATGCCCTGGTGCGATTCCGCACCGTCGGCGACGCCACCTGCACCGGCTGCGTGGAGTCCACCGCCGCCACCCCGGACGAGGTGGTCGCCGAGATCGCCAGCACGCGGATCACCGAGCGCGGCGCCACCCGCGCCGACGACCGCATCTCTGAGGCGGGCATGGAGGACCGGAAGAAGGAAGGCTACTTCTGATGGGCCAGTTGCTTCGCCTCGCCACCGCGGGCGGCGTGGACGACGGAAAGTCCACTTTGATCGGACGGCTACTGTACGACTCGAAGGCGCTGTTCGAGGACCAGCTGGCCGCGGTGGAGCGGACCAGCCGGGACCGCGGCGAGGACTACCCGAACCTGGCGCTGCTCACCGACGGGTTGCGCGCCGAGCGCGAGCAGGGCATCACCATCGACGTGGCGCACCGCTACTTCGCCACACCACGGCGGAAGTTCATCATCGCCGACACCCCGGGCCACATCCAGTACACCCGCAACATGGTCACCGGGGCGTCCACCGCCGACCTGGCGCTGGTCCTCGTCGACGCGCGCCGGGGCGTGGTCGAGCAGTCCCGGCGGCACGCGTTCCTGGCCAGCCTGCTCGGCATCCAGCACCTCGTGCTGTGCGTGAACAAGATGGACCTGGTCGGCTGGTCCGAGCAGCGGTTCGCGGAGATCCGCGAGGAGTTCCGCCGGTTCGCCATGAAGCTGAACGTGCCGGACCTGACCTTCGTGCCGATCTCCGCGCTGCACGGGGACAACGTGGTGCACCGGACCACGAACATGCCGTGGTACGAGGGCACCTCGTTGCTGCACCACCTGGAGGAGGTGCACGTCGCCTCGGACGGCAACCTCATCGACGCCCGCCTCCCGGTGCAGTACGTCGTCCGCGGCCGGGACTTCCGCGGCTACGCGGGCACGGTGGCCGGCGGGGTGTTCAAGCCGGGCGACGAGGTGGTGGTGCTGCCCTCCGGGTTCACCTCGACGGTGTCCGCCATCCACGCGCCCGGCGGCGAGCCGGTTGACGAGGCGTTCCCGCCGCAGGCGGTCACCGTGCGGCTGGCCGACGACCTCGACGTCGGCCGCGGCGACCTGATCTGCCGGCGGGGCAACCGGCCGCACGTCGGCCAGGACGTCGACGCCATGGTCTGCTGGCTCACCGAGCGGTCCACGCTCACCCCCGGCAGCCGGTACGTCGTCCAGCACACCACCCGCAGCACCCGGGCCGTGGTGCGGGACGTCGACTACCGGCTGGACGTCAACACGCTGCACCGCGACACGTCCGCGCACTCGTTGTCGCTCAACGAGATCGGCCGCATCCGGCTGCGCACCCAGCAGCAGTTACTGTTCGACTCCTACCGCCGGAACCGCACCACCGGCAGCTTCATCCTCGTCGACGAGGCCACCAACAACACCGTGGCCGCCGGCATGATCATCGGCCCGGTGCTGCCCGCGGCGAACGTCGTCTGGCACGCGGCCGCGGTCGGCCGGGACGACCGGGCCACCCGAGGGCTGACCGTGTGGTTGACCGGGCTGTCCGCGTCGGGCAAGTCCAGCGTCGCGGTCGAGGTGGAGCGGCGGCTGGTCGCCGCTGGCCGGCCCGCCTACCTGCTGGACGGCGACAACCTGCGGCACGGCCTGAACGCGGATCTCGGTTTCTCGGCCGCCGACCGGGCGGAGAACGTGCGCCGGACGGGTGAGGTGGCGAAGCTCCTCGCTGACGCCGGAGTGGTGGCGGTAGTATCGCTGATCAGCCCTTACCGGGCCGACCGTGATCGAGTGCGGGCGGCGCACCAGGCCGCCGGCCTGCCGTTCGTGGAGGTCTTCGTCGACACGCCGATCGAGGTCTGCGAGGCCCGCGACCCGAAGGGCATGTACGCCCGGGCGCGGGCCGGTGAGATCACCGGATTCACCGGGGTGGACGACCCCTACGAGGCGCCGCGCTCGGCCGAGGTGGTGCTCCGTCCCGAGGACGGGGACCCGGCGACGATGGCCGGCCGCGTGCTCGCCTTTCTCGACCGGTGAACGCCGCTGACACCCGTCTTGCCGCGCGACTCGCCGAGGGGGCCGGGCGGTTGCTGCTCGCCCTGCGTGCCGAGTGGACCGGCGACGATCCGAAGCTGCTCGGCCGGCGCGGCGACGCGGCGTCGAACGCGTTCCTGCTGGAGCGGCTGGCCGAGGAGCGGCCCGGCGACGCGGTGCTCTCCGAGGAGTCCGCGGACGACCCGGCCCGGCTGGCGGCGGACCGGGTGTGGATCGTGGACCCGCTCGACGGGACGCGCGAGTTCGGCATCCCCGGCCGGGCCGACTGGGCGGTGCATGTCGCGCTGTGGCAGTCCGGGCGCGGCCTCACCGCCGCCGCGGTCGCCCAGCCCGCCCGTGGTGAGGTCTACACCGGCGAGGGCGCCCCGTGGCGGGCCGGCGGCGCACCACGGGACCGGCCGCGGCTGCTGGTCAGCGACACCCGGCCACCCGCGTTCATCGGCGCGCTCGCCGCGGACGTCGGCGGCGAGGTGCACACCATGGGCTCGGCCGGCGCCAAGGCCATGGCGGTGCTGCGCGGCGAGGCCGACGCCTACGTGCACGCGGGCGGCCAGTACGAGTGGGACTCCGCCGCGCCGGTCGGCGTCGCGCTCGCCGCCGGGCTGCATGCGTCCCGCATCGACGGCGCACCGCTGCGCTACAACCAGCCCCGACCGTACCTGCCGGACCTGCTGATCTGCCGGCCCGACCTGGCCGAGCGGCTACTCGCCGCGCTCCGCACGGTTTAGGCCGTGCTGCCGCCGACCGAGCCGTGCGGCATGTGCTCGGCCGGGACGGTGCCCAGCCGGCCGGCCTGGTAGTCCTCGAACGCCTGGATCACCTCGGCGCGGGTGTTCATCACGAACGGCCCGGCCCAGGCGACCGGCTCTCGGATCGGCGCGCCACCGAGCAGGACCACGTCCAGGTTCGGGCTGCGGGACTCCTGGTGGGCCGCACCGCCGAGGGTGATCGTGTCACCGCCCGGGCCGAACACGGTGAGTTGACCGGTGTGTACCGGCCGGCCCTCCACGCCCACCGTGCCGTTCCCGTTCAGCACGTAGGCCAGGGCGTTGAAGTCGCGCCGCCAGGGCAGCCGCAGCCGGGCGCCCGGGCTCAGCGTGGCGTGCAGCATGATCATCGGCGTGTGGGTGGACCCGGGACCGGTGTGCCCGGCGATCTCGCCGGCGATCACCCGCACCAGCGCCCCGCCATCGGCGCTGCTGAGCAGGGTCGACTCGTGGCCGCGCAGGTCCTGGTAGCGCGGGGGAGCGAACTTGAGCGTGCGCGGCAGGTTCACCCACAGCTGGAGCCCGTGGAACAGGCCGCCGGAGGTGACCAGCGCCTCGGGCGGCTTCTCGATGTGCAGGATGCCGCCGCCGGCCGTCATCCACTGGGTGTCGCCGTTGGTGATCACCCCGCCGCCGCCGTTGGAGTCGGCGTGCTCGAAGGTCCCGTCGATCATGTAGGTGACGGTCTCGAAGCCGCGGTGCGGGTGCCAGGCCGTGCCCCTGGGCTCGCCCGGTGCGTACTCGACCTCACCCATCTGGTCCATGTGGATGAACGGGTCGAGCAGCCGAAGGTCGACGCCGGCGAAGGCACGGCGGACCGGGAAGCCCTCACCCTCCAGGCCCGACGGGGCATCGGTCACCGAGGCGATCGGGCGCTCGGGGCTGCCCGCCGGCGGCTCGGGGATGCGGGCCAGGTCGGTCAGGTCGGCAACGGTCACGGCTGGCATCAGGCACCTCCACTGACTGGTTGAATGGTAAACAACGCCGCCGGGCGGTTTTCTTCCCGGACGGTGGTGTGGTGCCGCCGGACCTGGCGCCGTACCGCCTGCCGCTGGCCGGAACGGCTCGCCCACCTGGTGCGCGCGGGGACACGGCAGGGTGCGCAATCATCGGTACATGACCGCCCCGCCGGCCCTGGCGTTGGTGCACAGCCCGCTCGTCGGTCCGCTGACGTGGACCCCGACCGCGGCGCGGCTGCGGCGGCTTGGCTACCCCGTCGTGGTGCCCTCGCTGGCGGGTGTGGTCGCGGGCGGTCCGCCGTACCACGCCAGGCTCGCGAAAGCCGCGGCCCGGGCCGTGGACAGCGCCCATCCGGCAGGTCAGGTGGTGCTGGTCGCCCACAGCGCGGCGGGGGCGCTGCTGCCCGGCGTGGCCGACGCCCTGGCCGGCAGGGCGACCGCCGCCGTGTTCGTCGACGCGATGTTGCCGTACGCCGGCGCGAGCTGGTGGGACATCGCGCCCGTGGAGCAGCGCGCCGAACTGTCCCGCCTGGTCCGCGAGGGACGGCTGCCGCCGTGGAACGAATGGTTTCCGGCCAGCGCGGTGGCGGCGTTGCTGCCGCAGGCCGACCTGCGCGGCCGGTTCGTGGCGGAGCTTCCGGAGATCCCGCTGGACTACTTCGAGGAGGCGGCGCCGAGTGCCGCCGCGTGGCCGCCCGCGAGCGGCTGCGGCTACCTGCGGCTGAGCGAGCCGTACGAGGCCGCGGCGCGGCGGGCGGAGCAGCTTGGCTGGCTGGTCGACCGGTGGGATGCCGACCATCTGGCGATGCTGACCGAGCCGGAGAAGGCGGCCACCCTCATCGCCCGGATGGTGGAGGCCGTGGCCGCCGGCTGAACCCGGCGCGGCCCCGCACCCGCGCACCGGGCCGGCGGCCGGTTCGGTCCGCTCGACACGTGCGTCCACGGCCGGGTGCGCTCACCCTCACCTGATCACAGTCGGGTCACGCGCGGCAGCGCCGGGGTGCGCTCGCTGTGTCGCTTGGTGATCAGCGTCGCCGACACGACCGTCTGATGGAGTAGCGTCGGCGGCGGTCTTCGTCACAACAAGTCACCACTTTTTGGGTCCGCATGGGCGTGCGTGCGGCGCGGAAGTACTGCTTTCGATAGGCGTTTTGCTCCGTTTGGCGGACTTCCGGCGAGCCAATTCGGCGGGGCGCAGCATCTTAGTATAGGGTCGAAATATGGTCAAGATGTCCCGGGTTCTGAAACAGTTCACCCCGATGGAGGTCATGCGGCACTGACCGGGTGGCTAATGTTTCGAGCAAGCCGGTCGCGGGGGCGGTCGGCTACGAGCCAAGGGTCCACTGGGGGATTCTTTTGGATGACCGTCTTGTGACGATCGACGAAGCGACAGAGGCATTACGATGTATCCGCTCCGTCGTTCGTCGAACGCCAGTAATTCCATTCAGTCCGATACCGCAGGACGCCCAACTTCTGCTGAAGGCCGAGAACACGCAGGTGTTGGGTTCCTTCAAGATTCGGGGCGCGCTGCACGCCGTTCACCAGATCCTGCCGCAGGCCCGCCACACCGGGGTGGTGGCGTTTTCCAGCGGAAACCACGGCCAGGCGGTCGCCTACGCCGCCAAGGTGTTCGGGGTTTCCGCGACCGTGGTGATGCCGACGACCGCACCGCGGACCAAGGTGGACGCGGTACGCGCGCTGGGCGCCACGGTCGAGCTGGTGTCCCCCGAAGACCGGGATCACTACCCGATGCGGCTCGTGGAGCGAACCGGGGCCGCCTTCGTCCACCCTTTCGACTCCCGGGCGGTGATCGCCGGGCACGCAAGCCTGGGTCGTGAGCTGGTCGAACAGGTACCCGAGTTGGCCACGGTGTTCGTTCCGGTCAGCGGGGGCGGGCTGATCAGCGGGGTGGCCACCGCGGTCAAGGCCCTGCGGCCCACCGCGCGGGTGATCGGTGCCGAACCGGCGCTCGCCGGCGACGCCGCGGAGAGCTTCCGGAGTGGGCGCCTCGTCCGGTGGCCGGAGAAGGACACCTACCGCACCGTGGCCGACGGTTTGCGGGCGGCAAGCCTCGGAAAACTGCCGTGGCAGCATATCCGGAGCCTGGTGGACGATATCGTCACGGTCACCGACGAGGAGATCGTCGACGCGCTGCGGCAGTTGACTGTCGGTGCGAAGCAGATCGTCGAGCCCTCCGGGGCGGTCGCGGTGGCCGCGGCGCTGCACGGGCGCGTCCGGTGGTCGGACGGGGGGCCGGCGGTGGCGATCCTGTCGGGCGGAAATATCGACCCGGCGTTGGCCGCCGACATCCTGGCGCGCTGACCACCGATCAGCCCGCAGCACCTTCTTGCCTTGTGGAGGAACAATGGGTCTTGCCGCGGCCTGCGAGGAAGCCGCATATGCCTACGAACACATTCCGTTTTTCCGGGAGCTTTTCGACAGATCCGAGTTACGCCCCGCCGGGCCACCCGACGAAAGATGGTTCCGTCGCCTGCCCTTCACGGTGAAGGCTGACTACCGGCGCGGGTTTCCCGCCCAGGTCGTCAATCCGGACGAGTCACTCAACCCCGATCTCGTGTTCACCAGTCGCAGCTCTGGGACCACCGGCGAGCGGCTGATCACGGTGGTGCACCGGGACGTGCTGGCCGAACGGATGCTGAGCACGGTCGCCATGAACGACGGGATTCGACGCAACGTGGTCGGCAGCCACAACAAGCGGGTCGCCCGGCTCGCCGCGCCGAACTGTTCGGACGTCGAGTGCGCCACCCCGTTCACCACGATGAACGACCGCGTGCTACCGGACGGCACCCTGGTCCTCCCGGTGGCGCACGACGTCCTGGCCACGCCGCCGTCCATGGTGGACCAGATCATCGAGGAACTCGAGGCGTACCAGCCTGCGTGGCTGTACATGGACCCGACACACCTCGCGTTCCTGTGCGAGGCACTGGCCGAGCGCGGCATCACGCACATTCCCGGCGCCGCGGTCATCCTGACGTACTCGATGTGCGCCCGGCCGGCGATGCGCGCCATCGGGAGCGTGTTCGGCGACGACGTTCCGGTCGCCGAGGTCCTGTCGATGTCGGAGTTCGGGTGGCTGGGCATGGAGTGCGGGTACGGTGCCCGCCACCTCAACACCGAGTGCTTCTACTTCGAGTTCCTTCCCACCGCGGACGACGAGATCCGGGAACTGGTGGTCACCAGCCTCGGTGACGTGCTCTCGCCGCACATCCGGTACCGCACCGGCGACCTCGTCGAGGTTGTCGCCGATGCCTGCCCGTGCGGGAGCCCGGGTCCGGTGGTCGTGCACCACGGACGGACGTCGGCGTGCGTGCGCGACGGATCCGCCCGGGTGACCGCGAGAATGGTCGACCAGGCCATCGGCGAGATCGAGGAAATCCGGTTCTACCGGGTCGACCAGTTGAGCGAGCAGGCGGTGCGGTGCCGGCTGATGCTGCACGACTGCGACCACGCGAAGGTGACCAGGCTGGTCGAGGAGCGCCTGCGTGAGGTGCTGCCCACCGCCGGCGAGGTTCGCGCATCCGTGGTGACGCACATCGAAGCGGAGAGATCCGGAAAGTTCGCCTACTGCGGCGGGCCGGCCGGGAAGGGGGAGACCAGGCGATGAGAACGGTCACCGACGTACGGGCCGACTTTCCCGTGCTGCGCCGAAAGGTCGACACCGGACAGATCATCTACCTCGACAACGCGGCGACGACACTGAAGCCCGCCTCGGTCATCGACGCGGTCGCCGGCTACTACTCCGAGGTGTCGGCGAACATCCACCGGGGCAAGCACATCCTCTCCGAGGAAGCCTCCGAGGAGTACGAGCGAGTGCGCGCCCAGGTTGCCGCCCACCTGGGGGTGGCGCCCCGAAACATCGTGTTCACCACCAACACCACGGCCGGGTTGAACCTCGTCGCGTCCGGCCTGCCGGTCCGGCCGGACGACGTGGTCGGGATGCCGGTCGACTCGCACCACTCGGCGCAACTCCCGTGGCGCAGCCGCTGCCGGATCGCGTGGATCGACGCGGGAGACGGGCAGATGCGTGGGGACGACTTCGTCCGGGTGCTGGACCGCCGGCCGGCGGTGATGGTGTTCACCGCCTGCTCGAACGTCACCGGCCACTGTGCCGATCTCGAGCGTCTCGTGCCGATGGCGCAGCGGGCGGGCGCGTACACCGTCGTCGACGCCGCGCAGTTCGCGCCACACCGGCCGCTGCGCGTGCTCCCCGAGATGGACGCGGTGGCCTTCTCGGCGCACAAGATGCTCGGCCCGACCGGTATCGGGGTGCTCTACCTCAGCGACCGGCTGATCGACGCGATGAACGTCCCGCCGATGCTGGGTGGCGGCACCGTCGACTGGGTGGTGGACACCGAGTTCCGGATCCGCCGCGCGCCGTACCGGTTCGAGCCGGGTACACCGAACATCGGCGGGGTGTACGGGCTGGGCGCCGCGTTGCGCTATCTCGACGGGATCGGCGCCGAGGCGCTGCGCGACCACGACGAGCGGATGCTGAAGGCCGCGCTGTCCGAGGCCGAGGCACGGCCCTATCTCACGGTTCTCGGCGGCTACTCCGCCGAGAACCGCGCGGCGATCGTCAGCGTCGTCGTCGCCGGCGTCGACGAGCCGAGCGAGATCGCCCGGTGCCTCAGTGACTCCTACGGGGTCATGTGCCGGTCGGGGTTCTTCTGCTCCCAGCCGTACTTCCAGCGCTACGGCCACCCCGCGGCCATCCGGATCGCTCCGTACATCTACAACACCGAGGAGGAGATCGGCGCCACCTTCCGCGCGCTGGACAGCGTCTACCACGTCCTGCGGCGCGGGTGACCGCGGATGGACACCGCATTCCTGTACCGGCGGTTCGAGGCGGCGGCGCGGGACCGGCCGCACCAGCCGGCGGCGGTGACGGCCGACGGCGAGGAGATCACCTACCGGCGGCTGCGGCTCCTCGTCGACGAGCTCACCAGGACGATCGAGGCCAGCCGGCAGCCCGCCCACGACTGCCTCGTCGTCGAGGCCGGGCGGTCCGCCCGGCACCTTGCGGCCATGCTCGCCGGCTGGCGCGTGGGCCTCGCCTACGTGCCACTGCGCGCGCACGAGCCGCCGGGACGGCGCAGGGAGATCCTGGACCAGCTCGCCGGGCGTGCCGTGCTGGTGGGCGCGGCGGGCGCCGGTGCCGTCGGCGGCGCCCCGCGCGGACCCCGGCTGGCCTGGGCGCCGGGCGAGGCGGCCTACGTCGTGTTCACCTCGGGGTCGACCGGAGCGCCGAAGGGCGTGGCGCTTCCCACGTCCGCGCTTGCCAACCGGGTCGACTGGAGCCAGCGGCAGTACCCGCTGCGGCCCGCCGACCGCATTCTCCAGCACACCGCGCCGACCTTCGACTTCTCGATCTGGGAAGCGGCGGCGAGCCTGACCCACGGAGCCACCCTGCTGCTGGTGCCGGACGAGCCGTACACCGACATCGAAGAGGCCGTGGAGTTCGGCATCGCGCATCGGGCGACCGTGGCCCACTTCGTGCCGTCCGTGCTGGCGACGGTGCACGCCGCGGGTCTGCTGGCGTCCTGGCCGAGTCTGCGGCTGCTCTACGCCGGCGGCGAGCAGCTCACCGGCGCGCTGGCGGCCCGGGTGCGGGCGAGCACTCCGGCGATGCTGGTCAACCAGTACGGGCCGGCCGAGACCTGTGTCGACTCCACGCATCACCCGGTCACCGGAGTCACCGATGCGGCCGCGGTGCCCATCGGCAGACCCATCGACAACACCGAGTGCCGAATCGTCGAGGACGAGCTGCTGATCGCCGGCGCCGGCCTCGCCCTGGGTTACCTGGCTCCCGACCATCCCGCGACGGCGAGGTTCACCACGCTGCCGGACTCACCGCTGCGCTGGTTCCGCACCGGGGACATGGTCACCGTGGACGCCGAGGGAAACCTCGTGTTCCGCGGTCGTACCGACGACCAGGTGAAGATCGGCGGTGTCCGGGTGGAGCTGGCCCAGATCGAAGCTCTCGCCACCGGCCACGCCGGGGTGCGGGTCGCGATCGCGGTGGTGGACGAGGACGGCGGGCATGCGATCGACCTTCTCGTCGAGGCGCGGACTCCCGACCTCGACCCTGCCGGCCTGCGTGCCCACCTCGCCGACCATCTCGAGGGTCCGGCGATGCCGCGGCGGATCCACGTCGTCCCGACGATTCCACGGCTGGCGAGCGGAAAGATCGACCGGATGCGGGCCAGACTCGCGATGCGCAGAAAGGCG
Organism: Gandjariella thermophila; assembly: GCF_005405885.1. GTDB lineage: Bacteria > Actinomycetota > Actinomycetes > Mycobacteriales > Pseudonocardiaceae > Gandjariella > Gandjariella thermophila. The sequence continues at coordinate 64,873 of NZ_BJFL01000004.1, read as the reverse complement.
GCTCAGTGAACGAACAGGCACCCACCACGTTGGTCTCCACGGTATGGCAGGAGGTGCTGCAGTGCGAGGCACCGGCCACCGACCACCATTTCTTCCGCGACCTCGGTGGGAACTCGTTACTCGGCTTACAGGCCACCGTGCAGCTGAGAGAGAAGCTCGGTTTCAAGATTCCGCTGCGGACGCTGTTCCGCAACCCCCGCTTCGGTGACTACGTGGCGGCTCTCGCCGTCCTCGCCGCGGAGCAGGAAAGCGTCGAGGCGACCCGAAACTAGAAGGAGAACGATGTTCGAGAACTGCTCCAGCTACGGCGAGTTCCCCCTGTTCGTGCACGCGAAGTCGGTTTCCGACCCGGCGGGTTGGGCGAAAGCCCACGCTGCGGCGTTACGGGAGGCGCTACACCGGCACGGCGCGGTCCTCCTGCGCGGGTTCCCGATCGAGTCGGCCGGCGCCTTCCAGGAGGTCGTCCGGGCGCTCAGCGGTGGCGAATGGTCCGAGTACAAGGAGAAGGCCACGCCGCGGTCGCACGTCGCCGGTTCGGTCTTCACCTCCACCGAGTACCCGGCGGACCGGTCGATCTTCGTGCACAACGAGAGTTCCCACGTCCTGACCTGGCCGCGCTACCTGTACTTCTGGTGTGACATTCCGGCCGAGCAGGGCGGCGAGACCCCGGTATGTGACACCAGAACGGTGTACCGGGAACTCCCCGCCGAGATCCGGGACCGCTTCGAGCGCGAGGGATGGATCTACCAGCGCACCTTCGGGGAGGGCATCGGTTTCGACTGGCGCTCCGTGTTCGGCGTCCGCGACGTGGCCGAACTCGACCGGTACTGCGCCGCCAACAACATGAGTGCCCGGTGGCACGGCGACCGGCTCACGGTGCGCTACCGGCGGTGGGCCACGATGCGGCATCCGGACACCGGCGTGCCGAGCTGGTTCAACCACGGCGTGTTCTTCAACCGGTGGAATCTCGAGCCTGAGCTCCAGGAGTTCGCGGAGGAACTCGGCGAGGACAGCCTGCCGTACCACACCTTCCACGGCAACGGAGAGGAGGTGCCACGTGATGTGATCGAGGAGATACGGAGGGTGTACGATGCGGCCACCGTGGCCGAGCCCTATCGCCACGGCGACGTGTTGGTGGTGGACAACGTGGCCGCGGCCCATGGCCGCCGGCCCTACCGCGGCGACCGCAGGATCCTGGTGACGATGACCGATACCGCCGACGGACGAGCGCTCAGCGACGCTCGCCTGGTCGAAACCCCCGAACCGGCGCCGCTCCGATAGAAACGAAAGATAGGTTGACACGTGAACCTGTTGCTGTACGGATTGGTGGTTCTGCTCTGGGGGACCACCTGGATCGGTATCAAGCTCCAGTTGGGTAGCGTCGACCCGGCGGTATCGGTCGCCTATCGTTACATTCTCGCCGCGCTGTGCCTGTTCATCTGGGTCCGGGCGCGGCGCCTTCCCATGCGGTTCAGACCCTCGGAACACCTGCGGTTCGCCGCCGTGGGCCTGCTCATGTACTCCACGAACTACGTCCTTTTCTACTACTGCTCCAAGTACCTGGTTTCCGGGCTCGTTTCGATCATTTTCTGCCTTTCGGTCGCCTTCAACATCGTCAACGGGCGAATCTTCCTGAAAAGACCGGTGTCCGTCGAGGTGATCCTGGCGGCGCTCGCCGGCGTCGTCGGCCTGTCCATGATCTTCGGCCGAGAGGTGATGAGCACCAGCCACGCGCGGGACGTCGTCCTCGGTGTACTCCTCGGCCTCGGCGCGACACTCCTGTTCTCCTTCGGCAACATCATGTCCTCGAAGAACCAGGCCGTCGGCCTGCCCGTGGTGCAGGGCACCGCGTGGAGCATGGGTTACGGGGCGCTGTTCACCACGCTGGGCTGCCTGGCCATCGGTGCGAACTTCAGCGTCGAGTGGTCGCCCCGGTACCTGGCCGGCCTGTTCTACCTGGCCGTCTTCGGCTCCGCCATCGCGTTCGTCGCCTACCTGACCCTGCTCGGCCGCATCGGCCCGGACCGCGCCGCCTATGCCACCGTGGCGTTCCCGCTGGTCTCGCTGACCCTCTCCACCATCTTCGAGCACTACACCTGGTCGCCGCTGGCGGTGCTGGGCGTGCTTCTCGTCCTCGCGGCGAACGCGTTCGTCCTGGGCGGAAAGCACCTCCGCAGGGCACTGCGCCGCCGGCCCGCCGGCACCGCCGTCAACCAGGAAGAGCTGGCGTGACGGCGGGAACGCGGTGGTATCTGATGCCGTACGCCGGCGGCGGCCCGCGGTGCTACGAACGGCTCACCCGGGGCGCCGACGGCGAACTCGACGCGACGGTTCTCGGCTGGGATCCGGCCCGCTACGCCGCCGACGGTGGGCTCGAGCGGCTTGCGCGGGATCTGGGCGACGAGATCGCCGCCGACCTCGCCGAGCGCCCGGTCGACCGCTACGGGCTGTTCGGGCACAGCATGGGAGCCCTCGTCGCGTTCGAAGTGGCCGGGGCACTCCGCGAACGGCGCGTCCGCCAGCCGTCCGCGCTCGGCGTGTCCGGCCGGGTGCCGCCCCAGTGCGGCGCCCGGCCCGCCGCCGATCCCGACCAGCCGGACAGCGTGGCCCGCTACCTCCGGTCATGCGGCGGCGAACTCGCGCAGGCCGCGGACGACCCGGAATTCGTCGACATCGTCTGCGAACGGCTCCGGCACGACATCGGCCTCGGCACCGGCCACCGATACGTGCCGCGCCCGCCGATGAGCTATCCGGTCGTGGCGTTCGGCGGCGCGTCCGACCCTCTTGCCGCGCCGCAGGAACTCGCCGGCTGGCTCGACCACGGTTCCCCGGACAGCTGGCTGCACCTGTGCGCCGGTGGTCACTGGTTTCTCTGGGATCACGCCGCCTTCGTCCTCGACATGTTGCGCATGGCGGTGGAACGGCGGCGCGATGCGGCGCCGGCGTGACGGCGCCGCGGTGTACGCCGGAGTGCCGCTTCCCCGGGCGGCACTCCGGCGTCGGGGTCAGGCTTCCGGGACCTCGGTGCGCTCCAGCAGGGTGGACACCGCGCCCAGCACCAGCCGGATGGCCTCGCCCGGCTCGGCGCGCACCAGCGGCCCTTCCGGGCGGACCACCCGGCTCAGCGCCAGACCGAGCACCCAGGCCAGCACCAGTTCCGCGCGCAGTTCCGCGTCCTCGGCGTCGGTGAGCGAGGCCAACGCCCGCGCGTACGGATCGGACACCTCACGGCTGAGGATCTCCGCCGCCGCGCCCGGCTGCGGACCGCTGAGCGCGAGCATCAGCAGGCTGCCGCCCGCCGCCCGGGGTTCCTCGGCGAACATCTGCCGCAGCAGGTCGGCCAGCAACCGCTCGGCGGACGACTCCTCGAGCAGCGCCCGCCCCCGCCCGGCCAGCGCGGCGCCGAGCAACTCCTCCTTGGAGCCGAAGTACCGGAACAGCAGGGCCTGGTTGACCCCGGCCGCCGCGGCGATGTCGCGCACGGTCGTCCGGTCGAACCCCCGGGTGGCGAACAACTCCCGCGCGGCGGTCAGCAGCGCCTCCCGGGTGGCCGCGGCGTCCCTGCGGCGTGGGTTCGCTCGTTCCGTCACGTGCACACCTGCCTCCCGGGCCGACGACGGCGCGCGATGCTAACCAACGGCGCCGGCGTGCACCGCGCGACACCCTGGCGATCCGGCGTGATTCGTCGGGTACGGGCGCTGGGGAAGGTGGCACGCTGGGGGCATGACGAACCCACGCAACGTGCTCGGCGGAGAGCTGGAGGTCTGTGGCACCGAGCCGCTGACCGGGTTCTACCGCGACGGATGCTGCAACACCGGCGACGAGGATCTCGGCAGCCACACCGTGTGCGCGGTGGTCACCGCCGAGTTCCTCGAGCATCAGCGGAAGATCGGCAACGACCTGTCCACCCCGCGGCCGGAACTCGGCTTCGCGGGCCTGCGCCCGGGTGACCGGTGGTGCGTGTGTGCCTCCCGGTGGCGGGAGTCCTACGAGGCCGGCGTGGCGGCGCCGGTGGTGCTCGCCGCGACCCACGAGCGGGCCCTGGAGGTGATCCCGCTGGAGATGCTGCGGGAGCACTCGGTGGACGTGCCCGCCGACCCGAGCGCGCTCGGCTGAACGCCCCTCGGCTCCCCGAGCGGCACCGCCGACTCGGGCTCCTCGGGTGCCCGCCGCCGGCCGCTGATCCCCTGGCAGTCTGTACCGGGACCGGACCGACCCTGCGATGACGCGGATGGGAACGCGCCGGGGCGAAGCTCCGCGATCGCGGGGGCGGAGCGCCTGGTCAGGCGCGACCGGAGTGCCGGGTCCCGATCGCACCCCCGGCGACGCGATCGCGGCGCGCGTTCAGGAACAAGCACTGAGGGCGCCGCGCCGCCTATCGTGACGAGGTAGGTTCGAGGGCAAAACCGGTTCAGCAGCTCCGGGGAGCACCGTGAAGCGCGTGACCATCGACGACATCGCCCAGGCCGCCGGTGTCTCCAAGGGCGCCGTCTCCTACGCCCTCAACGGCCGGCCTGGCGTGTCCGAACCCACGCGCCGGCGCATCCTGGAGATCGCCGAGCGGCTCGGCTGGGCGCCGAGCAGCGCGGCGCGCGCCCTCTCCGACGGCCGCGCCGGCGCGCTCGGCCTGGTGCTGAACCGGCCGCCCCGGGTGCTCGGCGTCGAGCCCTACTTCATGCAGCTGATCGCCGGTATCGAGAGCGTGCTGGCCACCGAGGGCAGCGAGTCCGGAGCGCTGCTGCTCAAGGTGGTGGACGGGGTGGAGGCCGAACTGGCCTGCTACCGCCGCTGGTGGGCGGAGCGCCGGGTGGATGGCGTGATCCTGATGAACCTCCGGATGGACGACCCGCGCATCGACCTGGTCGGCGAGCTGGGCCTGCCCGCGGTGCTGCTCGGCGGGCCGGAGCGGACCGGCGGGCTGCCGTGCGTGTGGAGCGACGACGGAGCCGCGATCGAGGAGGTCGTGGAGTACCTGTTCTCGCTGGGGCACCGGCGGATCGCCCGGGTCGCCGGCCCCGAGGAGTTCGTGCACACCGGCACGCGCACGGCGGCCTTCGAGCGCACCGCGCGGCGGCTCGGCCTGCGGGACACCCGGACCGTGCACACCGACTACTCCGACGAGGCCGGCGCCCGCGCGGCCCGCCGGCTGCTCGCGTCCGGCGCGCCGCCGACCGCGCTGGTCTTCGACAACGACCTGATGGCGGCCGCCGCGCTGGGCGTCGCGGCGGAACTGGGCCGTGCGGTTCCGGCCCAGGTGTCCCTGGTGGCCTGGGACGACTCGGCGCTGTGCCGGCTGGTCCGCCCGCCGCTGACCGCGGTGCGCCGCCCCATCGCCGAGCACGGCGCGGCGGCAGTCCGGCTGCTGCTCGACCTGCTGGCCGGCGGCGAGCCGCGGGACGTCGAGACGGCCGCGCCGATCCTGGTGCCCCGCGGCACCACCGGCCGGTGCGGCGCCGTGGGCTGAACCGGTTCACCAAACCGTTAACGGCTGACTCTTGACGACTTAACCGGTTAACTGATCGGATGCGATGTGACCCGCATCTCAGGCTCCGGCGGCGCCTCAACGCGGAGGCCGGGCACGCGGACGTGAGGAGCGAACGTGAGGTCACGAAGGATCACCGCACTGCTGGCCGGCACGCTGATCGCCGTGGGCGTCACCGGCTGCGGCGGCTCGGGGCGGGCGGACAACTCGCAGCCGAACACGCTCACCTACTGGGCCAGCAATCAGGGACCCACGCTGGACGCCGACCGGTCTGTGCTGCTCCCGGAGCTGCAGAAGTTCTCCGACCGCACCGGCATCAAGGTCAACTTCGAAGTGATCCCGTGGAGTGACCTGCAGAACCGCATCCTGGCGGCCACCTCCAGCGGTCAGGGGCCGGACGTGGTCAACATCGGCAACACCTGGTCCGCCTCGCTGCAGGCCACCGGCGCCTTTCTGCCCTTCGACGACAGGGCCCTGCAGGCGGTGGGCGGCCGGGACCGGTTCCTGGCCAGCAGCATGACGGCGACCGGGGCGCCGGGGCAGCCGCCCGCCGCGGTGCCGCTGTACGGGCTGGCGTACGGGCTGTTCTACAACAAGAAGCGGTTCGCCGAGGCCGGCATCGGCTCGCCGCCGCGCACCTGGGCCGAACTGCTGGACGACGCCAGGAAGCTGACCGACCCGGCCAGGGGGCAGTGGGGGTTGGCCATCGAGGGCGCCCAGTACACCGAGAACGCGCACTTCGCCTTCGTCTTCGGCCGGCAGCACGGCGCCGCGCTGTTCGACGGCGGCGACCCGCGGTTCGACTCGCCGCAGATGGTCGCGGCCGTCCGCCAGTACGTGGACCTGGTGTCCCAGCAGAAGGTGGTCAACCCGGGCAACGCCGAGTACGCGCACGACACCCAGCTCTACGGCGACTTCGCCGCCGGCAGGGCGGCCATGCTGATGATTCAGAGCAACGCGGCCGCCGGGCTGAAGAGCGATGGAATGTCCGAACAGGACTACGGTATCGCGCCGATCCCGCTGCCCGACCCGCTTCCGGCCGGTGGCAAGCCGGTGAACAGCCACGTGGCCGGGATCAACCTCGGTGTCTTCGCGAACACCAAAAACCATGACGGGGCGCTCCGCCTGGTCGAGTTCCTCACCAGCCCGGACGAGCAGAAGATCCTCAACGCCGCGTTCGGGTCGCTGCCGGTGACCCCGCAGGCATACGACGACCAGCGGTTCCACACGCGGAACATCCAGACGTTCCGCTCGGTGCTGGCGAACACCTCCGAGTCGCTGCCGATGATCCCGCAGGAGGCGCAGTTCGAAACCCTCGTCGGCACCGCGGTGAAGGACCTGCTCGCCGACGCGGCCAGCGGCAAGCCGGTGGACGACGCCGCGATCCAGGCCAAGCTGGCCGCGGCCAACCAGCAGATGAAGAGTTCCGGATGAGCACCCTCACCGTCCCGGAACGGGCCGGCGACGCCGGGCCGGCCCGCCCGGGGACCGGCCGGGCGGGCCCCGGCCTGCCCCGCCCCACGCGGAAGGCGCTGCCCTACCTCATCCTGCTGCCCGCGCTGCTCGCCGAACTGGCCATCCACATCGTGCCGATGGCGGTCGGCGTCGGGATGAGCCTGCTCCGGCTCAACCAGTTCACCCTGCGCAACTGGACCCGGGCGCCGTTCGTCGGGCTGGACAACTTCGCCGTGGCCGCGGACCCGTACTCGCCGGTCGGGGCCGGTCTGCTCCGCTCGCTGGGCATCACCGTGGCGTTCAGCGTGCTGGTGGTGGCCTGTTCCTGGGTGCTCGGCCTGTCCGCCGCGGTGGCGCTGCAGCACCGCTTCCGCGGCCGCGGCGTGCTGCGCACCCTGTTCCTGGTGCCGTTCGCGCTGCCGGTGTTCACCTCCGTGATCACCTGGAGCTTCATGCTGCAACGCGACACCGGCCTGGTGAACGCGGTGCTCACCGGCCTCGGGCTGGTGCACTCCCGGCCGTTCTGGCTGGTCGGCACGAACAGCTTCGCCAGCATGGTGGTGGTGTCGGTCTGGCGGATGTGGCCGTTCGCCTTCCTCACCCTCACCGCCGGGCTGCAGAGCATCCCCGGTGAGTTGTACGAGGCGGCGGCGGTGGACGGTGCCGGGCCGTCCCGTCGGCTGCGCGACATCACCCTGCCCATGCTGCGCCCGGTGAACGCGGTGCTGCTGCTGGTGCTGTTCCTGTGGACGTTCAACGACTTCAACGTACCGTACATCCTGTTCGGACAGTCCGCGCCGGCCGAGGCGGACGTGCTGTCCCTGCACATCTACCAGTCGTCCTTCGTCACCTGGAACTTCGGCCTCGGCTCGGCGATGTCCGTGCTGATGCTGCTGTTCCTGCTCGGGCTGACGGCGATCTACCTGTGGCTGACCAACCGGAGGCGCCGCGATGTCTGATGCGCTCTGGGTGCGGTGGCTGCGCCGCCTGGTGCTGGTCGCGCTCACCGTGTTCACCGCCGTGCCGCTCTACGTGATGCTGGCGTCCTCGGTGAAGCCGCTGCGCGACATGCAGGGCCCGTTCACCTGGATCCCGTCCACGATCACCTTCGCACCGTTCGTGGACATGTGGCGGACCGTTCCGCTGGCCAGCTACTTCGTCAACAGTGCGATCGTCGCGTCCGGCGCGACGGCGTGCGCGATCGCGATCGCGGTGCTCGCCGGATACGTGCTCAGCCGGTACCGGTTCCGCGGCCGCGGCGGCTTCCTCACGATGGTGCTGTCCACCCAGATGTTCCCGGGCATCCTGTTCCTGCTGCCGCTGTTCCTCATCTTCGTCAATGTGGACCGGGCCACCGGGCTGGCCCTGCTCGGCAGCCGCACCGCGCTGGTCCTCACCTACCTCACCTTCGCGCTGCCGTTCTCCATCTGGCTGCTGGTCGGCTACTTCGACTCGATCCCGCGCGACCTGGACGAGGCGGCGATGGTGGACGGCACCGGCCCGCTGGGCGCGCTGTTCCGGGTGGTGCTGCCGGCCGCGCTGCCCGGCGTGGTCGCGGTGGCGGTGTACGCGTTCATCACCGCCTGGGGCGAGGTGCTGTTCGCGTCGGTGCTGACCAGCCCGCAGACCCGCACCCTGGCGATCGGGCTGCGCGCCTACGCGACCCAGGCCAACGTCTACTGGAACCAGGTGATGGCCGCGTCGCTGGTGGTCAGCGTGCCGGTGGTGCTCGGCTTCCTGCTGCTGCAGAAGGCGCTCGTGCAGGGCCTGACGGCCGGCGCGGTGAAGTCCTGACCCGGCGGAGAGGGACGGAGACGATGCGGCGCGACTTCGGCATGGTCGAGGTGGACGGCACGGCGGTGAACTGGCTCGGCGCCAACTTCTGGTCCCGAAACGGCGGTCCGCTGATGTGGCGGGAGCACTATGACCCGCGGCTGATCCGCGACGAGTTGCGGGTGCTCCGCGCGCACGGGCTCACCATGACCCGGTCGTTCTTCTACTGGCCGGACTTCATGCCCGCGCCGGACCGTGTCGACGACGGCTGCGCCGCCCGGTACGCCGACTTCCTCGACGCGCACGCCGAACTCGGCATGCGCACCGTGCCCACGTTCCTCGTCGGTCACATGTCCGGTGGTAACTGGGACCCGGCCTGGCGCGGCGGCCGTGACCTCTACACCGACGTGTGGCTGGTGGCCAGGCAGGCGTGGTTCGTCCGGGAGATGACTCGCCGCTACGCCGCCCACCCGGCCGTGGCCGGCTGGCTGATCAGCAACGAGATGCCCATCTACGGCGGCACCGCCAGCCGGGAGGCGGTGACCGCCTGGGCGTCGCTGATGGTGCAGGCGGTGCGCGCCGGCGGCGGCCACCAGCCGGTGTCCATCGGCGACGGCGCCTGGGGCGCCGAGGTCACCGGGGTGGACAACGGCTTCTCCGTGCGGGACATGGCCGAACTGGTCGACTTCCTCGGCCCGCACGTGTACCGGATGGAGGACGACGTCGTCCGCCAGCACTACACCGCCGCGTTCCTGTGCGAGCTGACCGGCACCCTGCGCCGTCCCGTGGTGCTGGAGGAGTTCGGGCTGTCCTCCGACTTCGCCTCGGACACCAACGCCGCGCACTACTACCGGCAGGTGCTGCACCACAGCCTGCTCGCCGGCGCCACCGGCTGGATCGCCTGGAACAACACCGACTTCGACAACCTGCGCGGGCAGGACCCGTACCGGCACCGCGCGTTCGAACTCCACTTCGGACTGACCACCGTGGACGGTGCACCGAAACCCCAGCTCGCCGAGATGCGGTCGTTCGCGCGCACCCTCGCCGACATCGACGTGGCCCGCTGCCGCCGGCCGCCGGCGCAGGCCGCGCTGGTGGTTCCCGAGCACCTGGAGGGCGGGCTGCCCGGCACCGACGGCGAGGACAACCGGTTCCCGTTCACCGTGCTGCGCCAGGCGTACGTCAGCGCCAAGCTGGCCGACCTGCCGGTGGGGCTGACCCGGGAGCGGGACGGCATCGCCGAGGACTGCCGGCTCTACCTGGTGCCGTCCACCAAGCAGCTCGCCGCGCCCACCTGGTACCGGCTGGAACGGCTCGCCGGGGGCGGCGCGGTGGTGTACGTGTCGTACTGCCACGGCACCGGCGGCTTCCAGCGCGGGCCGTGGTACGCACACCTCAACCGGATGTTCGGCGTCGAGCACCAGCTCCGCTACGGCCTGGTCGACCCGATCGTCGCGGACACCGTGGAGTTCACCCTCACCACCGAGCTGGGCGGGCTGCCCGCCGGGCGCCGGCTGTCGTTCCCGGTGGCGGGCAACGCGAACAGCCGCGCCTACCTGCCGGTGCGGCCCACCGAGTCGGAGGTGATCGCGGTCGACGGGGAAGGCCGGCCCGCGCTGCTGCGCCGCCGCGCCGGTCGCGGGTGGACGGTGCTGTGCACCTACCCGGTGGAACACATGGCCGCGCTCACCCCGGCGGTCAACCCGGAGGACACCCGGGTGTTGTACGCGGCGCTGGCCGAGTGGGCCGGGGTGGACCGGCCGGTGGTGGTGGACGAACCGCACGTGGCCGCGGACGTGCTGGACCACGCCGACAGCCGCCGGTTCGCCTTCCTCACCAGCCAGAGCGACCAGCCGGTGACCGTCAGGCCGGTGGTCACCGGCGGTCGCCTGGTGGATCTCGACGGCGGCGCGGAGCTGTCCACCGTGGACCTTCCTCCGTACGGGGTGCGGGTGCTGTGGCTCGCCACGGGACGACGGTGCCGGTGACCCGCGACGTGCGGCCCGATCCGGCAACCGGGTAATGGGCCGAGCACACATGCCCTGGGCGCCGGCTGTGGCATTCCCGACCATGGTCGGCGCGCCGGCGCGTCCCTACCGTTGCCGGCCGGCAACCGCCTTCCCGGGACGGCGCCGTCCCGGGGGACGACCCGTCTCGCACGGACAAGGAGGTCCAAGGAATGATGCGGTTACGGTGGGCGCTGGCGCTGCTGGCGCTGGTCGCCGGCGTTTCGGTCCTGGCAACGCCCGCTGCCGGCGCGGCGAGCATCCAGGAGGTGACCGGCTTCGGCTCGAACCCGGGGAACCTGCGGATGTTCCGGTACACCCCGGACAACCTGCCGACCGGCCGCCCCGTGGTGGTGGCCCTGCACGGCTGCACCCAGGACGCCGCCGGCTACGGCACGAACGCCGGCTGGGTGCAGCTGGCCCAGCAGTGGCGGTTCACCCTGGTGCTGGCCCAGCAGGACACCGCGAACAACGCGTCCAGGTGCTTCAACTGGTTCCAGAGCGGCGACATCACCCGGGGCCAGGGCGAGGCCGCGTCCATCGCGCAGATGGCCCAGCGGGCGGTCGCCGACGCCGGCGCCGACCCGCAACGGGTGTACGTGACCGGGCTGTCCGCGGGCGGCGCGATGACCGCGGTGATGCTGGCGACCTACCCGGACGTCTTTCACGGCGGCGGCATCGTGGCCGGCATCCCCTACGGCTGCGCCGCGTCCATGCTGGAGGCCTACTCCTGCATGTACCCGGGTAGGACGATGACCGCGCAGCAGTGGGGCGACAAGGTGCGCGCGGCGAGCGGCAGCTACACCGGGCCGTGGCCGACGGTGAGCATCTGGCAGGGCACCGCCGACTACACCGTCGCCCCGGCCAACGAGGGCGAGCTGGTCAAGCAGTGGACCAACGTGCACGGCACCGACGCCACCGCGGACACCACCGACACCGCGGCCGGCTACCCGCACGCGGTGTACCGGGACGGTGCGGGCCAACCCGTGGTGGAGACCTACACCATCACCGGGATGGGGCACGGCCAGCCGATCGACCCCGGCACCGGGCCGCGGCAGTGCGGCAGCCCGGCGCCGTACATCCTGGACGTGAACATCTGCGCCGCCTGGTATCTCGGCCACGGCTGGGGGCTGGACGGCTAGGCATTCCAGCCGTCCGGCACACTCGGCGGGGTGAGCGGAACGGTGCTGGTACTCGGTGGGCGCAGCGAGATCGGGATGGCCGTGGCGGAACGCCTGGCCCGGCGCAGCTACGACAGGTTCGTGCTGGCCGCGCGGCGCAGCGCCGACCTGGACGCGGAGGAGAACACGCTGCGGCAGGCGGGCGCGGGCACGGTGGCCCGGGTCGAGTTCGACGCCGACGACGTGGCCGCGCACCGCGCCGTGCTGGACGGCATCGCCCAGCAGCACGGCCCGCTGGACGTGGTGGTCGTCGCCTTCGGCGTGCTCGGCGACCAGCGGCGCGCCGAGCGGGACGCCGACCACGCGCTCGAGGTCGTGCACACCGACTACGTCGCGCACGTCGCCGTGCTCACCCACCTGGCGAACCTGCTGCGCGAGCAGGGGCACGGCCAGCTCGTGGTGTTCTCCTCGGTGGCCGGGGTGCGGGTGCGCCGGGCGAACTACGTGTACGGCTCGGCCAAGGCCGGCCTGGACGGGTTCGCCAGCGGGCTGGCCGACGCGCTGGCCGGCAGCGGCGTGCACCTGCTGATCGTCCGGCCCGGCTTCGTGATCGGCCGAATGACCGAGGGGATGGCCCCCGCGCCGTTCTCCAGCACGCCGGCGCAGGTCGCCGACGCGACGGTGGGCGCGCTGCTGCGGCGCCGCGAGGTGGTGTGGGTGCCGCCGGTGCTGCGCTGGGTGTTCGCCGTGACGCGGCTGCTGCCGCGGTCGGTGTGGCGCCGCATGCCCCGCTGACAGCCTGTTCCGGAACGGGCTGGCCCGCGATGACGAGCATGGGAACGCGCCAGGGCTTTCGCAGAACAGGCACTGAGCGCCGAACCGCGCCCCGAGCGGGCGCCGACCCCGGGAAGTGTCGGGGGACTTCCCGGGGCCGACATGGAGAGGGGCCTTGCCCCTGCGTGGTCACTCGCCGGCGGCGCGCTTGATGGCCGCGCGGATCCGCGCGTAGGTGCCGCACCGGCATACGTTCTGGATGGCGTCGATGTCCGCGTCCGTGGGTTTCTTGTTGCTCTTCAGCAGTGCGGCGGCGGCCATGATCTGGCCGGGCTGGCAGTAACCGCACTGCGCGACGTCCTCGTCCAGCCAGGCCTGCTGCACCGGATGCAGGGTGGATCCGTTGGCCAGTCCCTCGATGGTGGTGACCTTCTTGCCGGCGCAGTCGGAGACCGCGGTGGTGCACGGGGTGAACGCCGCCCCGTTGAGGTGGCTGGTGCAGGCCCGGCAGACGCCGACGCCGCAGCCGTACTTGGGTCCGGTGACGCCGAGCAGGTCGCGGAGCACCCACAGCATCGGCATGGTGGACGGCGCGTCCACGCTGACGGACCTGCCGTTGAGGGTGAACGTGTAGGTGGGCACGAGTCTCCTTGCCAGGCTTCAGAAGTTGATCGGGAAGTTGCGCGGCTTGGTGCCGGTGGCCCGGGCGTAGGCGTTGGCCACCGCGGCGGCCGCGGCCGGCACGCACAGCTCGCCGGCACCGCCCGGCGTGCTGCCCGTGGCCGGCAGCACGTACACGTCCACCTGCCTCGGCGCGGTGGCCTGCCGGGGGTAGTGGAAGTCGGCGTAGCTGCCCTCCACGACGGCGCCGTTCTTCAGGTGGTTGCCGGCGTAGAGCACGGTGGCGATGCCGTCCATCAGCCCGCTCATCGCCTGCGCCTGCAGCCCCTTGGGGTTCACCGGCCGGCCGACGTCCACCGCCAGCACCGCCCGGGTCACCCGGGGCGTGGACGTGGTGCAGTCGATGTTGACCAGGCAGGCGGCCCGGGACCGGTACTCCTGGTGGAAACCGACGCCCTGGGCGGTGCCCGCGGCCATGGCCTGGCCCCAGTTCCCTGCCGAGGCGACCTTGCTGACCACCGCACGCTCCGCGTCGGTCTTGAGGAACTGCAACCGGAACGCCACCGGGTCCTGGCCCATCGCCCTGGCCAACTCGTCGACGATGATCTCCTCGGCGGTGCGGGCCAGCGCCGAGTACACCGAGCGCCAGCTTCCGGTGTGCATCTTGTAGGTCACCTCGGTGAGCGCCTCGGTGACCACCCCGAAGTTGTACGGGCAGGCCTCGCTGATACCGAAGAAGGCGGTGCCGATGGTGGGGCTGGCGTAGCCGTCGTTGGCGAGCAGCGTGCCGGTGTCGCTGCCGCTGAAGTCCACCGTCACGCTGGCCATCTGGTGCTGGTAGGTGGTGACGTTGCCGAGCGCGTAGCCGGCGCGGACGCGGTGGTAGCTACGCGGTCGCAGCCGGCCGTGGCGCATGTCGTCGTTGCGGGTCCACATCAGCCGGACCGGCCTGCCGATCGCCTTCGACACCTGGGCGGCCTCCACGGCGGGTTCGTAGAACAGCCGGCGGCCGAATGACCCTCCACCGCGGACCACGTGCAGGGTGACCTGGTTCGTACTCAGCCCGACCGCGCTGGCCACCGCGGACTGGGCGCCGGTCGGTGACTTGGTGGCGGTCCACACCTCGGCGGAGCCGGACCGCACGTCGGCCACCGCGGTGAGCACCTCCATGGCGGCGTGGCTGACGAAGGCGAAGTTGAAGGTGCCCTCCACGTACGGGGTGAGCACCGGGGCCAGCGGCGGGGTCGCCGCGGCCAGGTTGCCCTGGATGTCCGAATCGGACACTGAGTCGATGGTGCCCGCGCCCCAGGTGATGTTCAGCGCGGCCTTGGCGTCCATCGCCTGGCCGAAGGTCTGCGCGGTGACCGCGATACCGGTCGGGATCTGGGTGACGGCCACGACCCCGGGCATGGTCTTCGCGGTGGACGCGTCGTAGGAGACCACCGTGCCGTTGATGGTCGGCGGCCGGGCCACCACGGTGGGCAGCGCGCCGGCGACCGGCTGGTCGAGCGCGTACCTGGCCTTCCCGGTGACGATGTCCCGCGCGTCCACCCGGGTGGTGGGCTGGCCGACCACGGTGTACGCCGACGTCGACTTCGGCGCGGTGGACACCGCGGGGACGAGCACCTTGGCGGCGGCCGCGGACAGCGAGCCGTAGGAGGCGGACCGGCCGTCCGGCGACCACACCGCGGTGTCGTGCGTGGTGAGCGTGTTCGCGTCGACGTTCCACTGCTGCGCGGCCGCGGTGACCAGCCGGGCCCGCGCCGCGGCCGCGACCTGCCGCACCGGGTCCCACAGCGAGCGCACGGACGTCGACCCGCCGGTGCTCTGCGCCAGCCCCATGTCCGACCGGGCGTCCGACAGCGGTGTGTCCACGTCGGACAGCCGGGCGTCCAGTTCCTCGGCGACGATCATCGCCAGCGCCGTGGTCACGCCCTGGCCGACCTCGGCGCGCGGCAACTGGAACACCACGCGGTTGTCCGTGGTGACCTGCAGGACCAGCAGGCTGGTCTCGGCGGCGGTGGCCGCCGCCATGAGGTCGCCGAAGTCGGTGAGGTCGGCGGGCTGCGCCGGGCTCGGCACCACGGCGCCCGCCGCGGCCGGCGCGAGCGCGTCCGCGCCCAGCCGCGCGGCCACGGTCAGGGTCGGCGCGGCGACCAGCGCGGTGAGAAAGCGCCGCCGGCCGAGCGCCCGGTCGAAATGACCCATAGGGACTCCTCTCGCGCGCCCAGTCCCGACATTTCGTGCCCGGGCATGGCGAAGGTAACCGCGTATCGCTGGAAGCAAGATCCGCGGAAGTACGCGCAACGCTGATCGATTCACCGGCCTGGTGAATACGTTTCCCTCGGCGTTGTTCGGGGATTTTTTCGGGACCGGGTGATCCGCAGCCGCCGGGTAGGAGATGGTCGGGGTGGCCCGCGCGGGATTGGTTCTCCCGGTCGCCGTTCGCTGTTGTCGGCGCCACGTTAAGGACGGCTGACGGCTGCGGTCCAGGCGTCATATGGAGTATTCATAATTACTCCGAACGGAGCAGTAACCCCTGGTGACACGCCGGTGACTTACCAGTATGTGGCAAGCCGTGGGTGGACTCGCCCGCCGGCGCTCGGTTCACCGCCGCCCGCCGGAAGAATTTCTCCGGATCGGTTGACGGCCGCAATTCGCACACATACCGTCTGGTCGCACGCACGGTGTGAGCGGCCAGCGGTACGGCCCTTTCGGCTCGATCCGATCCGCCTTCCACTCGGGCGAGGGGGACGGCCGGAGACCAGCGCATCCCCGAGCTTCCGGGCTCGTGTGGTCGGAGAACGGAAGGGCCTGAACGCGTGAGGCGCATATCGCAGCGGAGACAGCGGAGACGGGGCGGGACGATCCGGGCCCGCGTGCTGGCGATCGTGGCGATTCCCAGTGTGGCGATGCTCGTGGTCGGCGCCTGCCTGTCCGGCTACCTGGTGGACCAGGGGCTGCGGGCCCGCACCTTCGCCGACAACGTGCGCGCCGCGCTCGGTCCCACCGCGCGTTTCGTCGCCGCCGCGCAGGAGGAACGCCGGCTGACCATCCGCCGGCTCAGCCAGCCCGGGCAGAGCCGGTCCGCGCTGGACGACCAGCGGCAGCAGGTGGACGCGGCGTTGGCCGAGATGACCGCCACGGACGGCAGGCTGGCCCAGGACGCCCCGCCCGACCTGCGAGCCTCGCTGACCGCGTTCGGTCAGGCCGCCGCGCAGGTGCCGGAAATGCGGCAGCGGGTGGACGGCGGGCTGGCCACCGCGCAGGACACCTACGCCTTCTTCGACGACCTGCTCGCCCTGTGCGGCGCCAACATCCAGGGCATCGCCCGGTCCGCCACGGACGCCACGGTCGGCTTCGAGCAGATGATCGCCTACGACCTGTTCAAGTCGGCCGAGGCGATGTCCCGGGCGCACGCGATGGCCGAGCGCGCGGTGCAGAGCGGGCTGTCCCCCGAGCAGTTCCACGAACTCGCCCACCAACTCGGCATGTACCACGAGCAGGTGCAGACGCTGGCGCCCCGGATGACCCGGCAGGAGCGGGACACCTACGCCGCGCTGCAGACCACCACCGCGTGGAAGACGCTGGTGGCGGACGACAACTACCTGATGTATCACGGCCCGACGACCACGGGCACCGGACCGGCCGCCGTGCCCTTCGCCGTCCCGGACTGGGAGAGCGCCGCGCAGCAGGTGTCCCAGGCACTGATGGGCCTGTACCTCAGCCACTCCGGCTACGCGGCGGACCTCGGCGCGGCAAGCGCGCAGCGGACCCTGCTCACCTCGTGGGTCGCCGGCGTGGCGATCCTGCTGCTGGTTTTCGCGGTGCTGGCGGTCGCGCTGCGGATGTCCGGCCGGTTGATCAGGCGGCTCTCCCGGCTGCGCGAGGAGACCCTGGAACTGGCCGACGAGCGGCTGCCCGCGCTGCTGTCCCGGCTGCGCGCCGGCGCGGTGGTCGACGTGGCCGCCGAAGTGCCCTGGCTGGACCACGGCGACGACGAGATCGGCCAGGTGGCGGACGCGTTCAACGAGGCGCAGCGCACCGCGATCGCGGCGACCGTGCGGGAGGCGGAGACCCGGCAGGGCGTGCGGGCGGTGTTCCTCAACATCGCACACCGCAGCCAGGTGATCGTGCACCGCCAGCTCAAGGTGCTCGACGAGGCCGAGCGGTCGCTGGACGACCCGGACCAGCTCCAGCTGCTGTTCCAGCTCGACCACCTGGCCACCCGCGGCCGGCGGAACGCGGAAAACCTGATCATCCTCGGCGGTGAGCACGCCGGCCGCCAGTGGCGCAACCCGGTGCCGCTGCGCGAGGTGGTGCGCAGTGCGATCGCCGAGACCGAGGACTACACCCGGGTCACCACCGTACGGCTGCCCGACGTTCCGATGGTCGGCGCCGTGGTGGCCGACCTGATCCACCTGCTCGCCGAGCTGGTCGACAACGCCACATCGTTCTCGCCGCCGCAGGCGCAGGTGGAGGTGCGGGGCAACGTCGTGGGCCGCGGCGTGGTGGTGGAGATCGAGGACCAGGGCCTGGGCATCGAACCGGAGGAACTCGAGGCGTTCAACGCGATGCTGCGCGACCCGCCGGACTTCGACGTGATGGCGCTGTCCGCGGAGTCCCGGATCGGCCTGTTCGTGGTGGCCCGGCTCGCCGCCCGGCACGGCATCAAGGTCAGCCTGCGCGAGTCCGTGTACGACGGCGTCCGCGCGACCGTGCTGCTGCCCTCGGCACTGATTGCCGAACCGGAGCCGGACAGGGCCACCCCGGCCGAGCCGGAGCCCCCGACTCACGGGCGCGGCCCGGCGATGCCGCCCGGCGACGGTCCGACCGCGCTGCCGACCCGGACGCCGAGCCCGCCCCGGCCGGTCGGGTCCGGCAACGGCGCCGGCCACGTCGCGATCACCGGTGCCGGCATCGGCTCGGGCAACGGCTCGGGCAACGGTTCGCTCAACGGCTCCGGCGGCGACCCCGGTGGTGGCCCCGGCAACGACTCCGGCGGCACCGGGCGGGCGCCGCTGCCCCGCCGGGAGCGGCAGGCCAGCCTGGCCCCGCAGCTGCTGGCCGACGAACCCGGCGGGCCGGCGGAGCAGCCGGCGGACGGCGCGCCCCGGCGCACGCCGGAGCGTTCCCGCAACACGATGACGGCCTTCCAGCACGGCACCCGCCGGGCCAGGGCGGGCGACGAGTCCGAACCGGCGCCCGGCAACCCGCGACCAGGCGAAGGTGGGTGAGGAACATGACCGTCAAGTCCGGCGTCAGCGAGCTGGACTGGCTGCTGGACGATCTGGTCCAGCGGGTGGTCGGCGCGGAACGCGCGGTGGTGCTCTCCGCGGACGGCCTGCTCATGGGCAGATCCGCCAACCTGTCCAAAGCGGACGCGGAGCACCTCTCCGCGGTGGCGTCCGCGTTCCAGAGCCTGGCCAGGGGCACCGGGCGGCACTTCGGCGGTGGCGAGGTGCACCAGACCGTGGTGGAGATGGAGCGCGCGTTCCTCATGGTGACCACCGCTGGCCAGGGTGCCTGCCTGGCGCTGCTGGCCGCCGCGGACGCCGACCTCGGCATGATCGCTTACCAGATGAACCTGATGGTGACAAGGGTCGGCCGGTACCTGTCCACGGCGCCCCGGGAGGCCGGCGCCGCGCCCGCGGCGTCCGGATGAGCCCATGATTAGCCGGGGTGAGGCGTGGTTCGACGAGGCGGCCGGGCCCCTGGTGCGGCCGTACGCCGTCACCCGTGGCCGCACCCGGGCCAACCGCTACCCACTCGACCTGATCACCCTTGTGGTGGCCGTCCATCCCGAGGTGCACGCCGCCGTGGTGGAGCAGGAGTACGCCCGGATCCTGCGGGCATGCGCGTTCCCGCAGTCGGTCGCCGAGGTGGCGGCCCGGGTGGACCTGCCGCTGGGTGTGGTGAAGGTGCTGATCAGCGACCTGATCGAGCGCCGCTACCTGATCTTCCGGGCCAGCCCCTCGCCGGCCGCCAGGCCGGACCTCGTCACGATGCAGAAGGTGCTCGATGGGATACGGAAGCTCTGACGACCTCGACCCGACCGGCCGAACCGGGGCGGGCCAGGCCACCCCCGCTCCCCGGCGACGCGGTCGCGGCGCGCGTTCCGGAACGGACACCGATGGCGCGGGGCTGGCGCTGGACGCGGTCGCGATCAAGGTGCTCGTCGCGGGCGGGTTTGGGGTCGGCAAGACGACCCTGGTCGGCTCGGTCAGCGAGATCGTTCCGCTGCGCACCGAGGAACTGCTCACCGAACTCGGCGCCGGCGTGGACGACGTGACGGGCGTCGACGGCAAGACGACCACCACGGTGGCCATGGACTTCGGCCGGATCACCATCAACCCTCGGCTCATCCTGTACATGTTCGGCACGCCAGGGCAGGACCGCTTCTGGTTCATGTGGGACGAACTTGCCCGCGGCGCGCTGGGCGCGATCGTGCTGGCGGACACCCGGCGGCTGTCCGCGTGCTTTCCCGCGGTGGACTTCTTCGAACGCCGCCGGATCCCGTTCGTGGTCGGTGTCAACTGCTTCGACGGCGAGCAGCCCTACTCGCCGCAGGAGGTGCGGCAGGCACTCAGCCTGGACGGCGACGTCCCGCTGTCGATGTGCGACGCGCGCTACCGCGAGTCCAACAAGCGGCTGCTGATCACTCTCGTCGAGCACGTCATGGCGACCGTCCGGCGCGCCGACGCCGCGGCCACCGGGCTCCGGCCTAGCGGAGGTTGACCATGCGGGTCTCGCCCCGCGTGTAGCCGCTGAACTTCATCTGCCCGGAGACGAAGATCCGCCCGGTGACGTGGGGCTTGCGGATCCGGGCCCCCCGGTTTGTCGCAGTGTCCGGGTGTGGGCAGTCGTCCGAGTAGCGTGCGGTCGCGCGCCGTCGCCGCCGGGCGCCGGCCGCGGCCGGCGCGGAAATGGGCCCGGTGTCAGGCCGTCGCCCTCACCCAGCGCGCCCGGCCGGGCCGGACCGGCACCCAGCAGCCCTTCGCCGCGTCCCCGGTCTGCGCCGCCGGCGCCGGATCGGCGAGGGCCAGCAGGGCGTTCAGCACCTCGATCGCGGCCCCCGAGCACCGCCACAGGGTCGTGCTCGGTGCCATGATGTCCCGCTCGTCGCCGGGAATGCGGAACGCCGTGGCGTCGTCCTCGGCGTGCAGTTGCAGCACGTCCACCACGTTGTGGTGGGCGCGCACCCCGACCACCGCCACCAACTCGCCCTCGGCGTCGCGCGGGTGGAGGAACTGGAAGCCGCGGGCGATCAGGTCCCGCAGCCGGTCCTCGACAGCGCCGTGTTCAGCCGCGGGCGCCATCGATCTCGCCGCCCCTCGCGCCGGTCCGCCACCGGGCGGCCGACCGCGTCCCGATCTCGTTCGCCATGATCCCCACTTTCCCCGACAACACGCTGGGGATGCATCCGCATCAAGATTTGCTTGTGCACGGACGCTAACACGGGAGTCGGCGGCCGGATATGCGACGGTGAGTGATCACCAGTCGATGTGATGGACATCGCAATCACACGATGGGGTGGCGGCCGGACCGGGGCCGGCCGCCACCGCCTGTGCGGGTTATCCGGGACCGGCCCAGCGACCACGGGGCGCCAGGCCCGTGCGAGCGGCCGGTGTGGTGACGGGCATAGCGGATCGGGCAGTGGCCGCCGGATAACCCGAACGTCCGACTGGCACAGTGCGTTGCCGGACCGTGAGTTCCGCGGTTCGCGGGAAGCACTGCGGCGTTCGAGGGTTCTTGCGGACTGGTTACCGTGGCCGGGTGAGCGAGTACCTGAGGCTGGAGACCGGTGGCGCGGTGGCCACGCTGACCATCGACCGCCCCGCCAAGCGCAACGCGATGAGCTTCGAGATGTGGTCGGCGCTGCCCGGTCTGCTCGCCCGCGTGGCCGAGGACGACGCGGTCCGGGTGCTGGTGCTGCGCGGCGGTGAGCACTTCTCCGCGGGCGCCGACATCGGCGAGTTCGCCACGTTGCGCCGCGGTGCGGAGGGCGCGGCCCGCTACGGCGAGACCGTGCACCGGGCGGAGCGCGCGATCGCCACCCTGGGCAAGCCCACCATCGCCGCGATCACCGGCTTCTGCATCGGCGGCGGCTGCGAGCTGGCGCTGGCCTGCGACCTGCGCATCGCCGAGGACGGCGCGCGGTTCGGCATCACCCCCGCCAAGCTCGGCATCGTCTACAGCTTCACCTCGACCAAGCAACTCGTCGACGCGGTCGGTCCGGCCTGGGCCAAGCAGATCCTCTACACCGGCGAGGTACTGGACGCCGCCACCGCCCAGCGCATCGGCCTGGTCAACGAGGTGCACCCGGCCGAGGAACTGCCGTCCCGGGTCAAGGAACTGGCCGAGCTGATCGCGTCCCGGGCGCCGGTGAGCGTGCGCGGCGCGAAGACCATCGTCAACCGGATCACCGCCGGCCACCAGGAGGAGGACGACGCGGTGCGCGCGCTGTACGACGAGGCGGTGCACAGCGCGGAGTACGCCGAGGGCGTGGCCGCCTTCCTGGAGAAGCGCGCGCCCCGGTTCTAGCGGTACTGCTCGGGGACGTGTTCCCGCATCCGGCGGAACTCCTCCGCCAGCGCGGGCAGCTGCCACTGCGCGTTCAGCCCGCTCGGGTTGGGCAGCACCCACACCGGCCGGCCGGCGATCCGCTCGTCCTGCGGGCCGACCGCGGCGCGCGGCCGGCCGAACGCGACCCGGTAGGCGCTCACCCCGACCACGGCGACCAGCCGGGGCCGGAACCGCCCGACGAGGTCCGTCAGCCGCCGGGCGCCGGCGCGCAGTTCCTCCTCGGACAGCTCGTCGGCCCGGGCGGTGGCCTTGCGGACCAGGTTGGTCACGCCGAGCCGGTGGTCGAGCAGTTCGGCCTGTTCGTCCGGGCGGAGCAGCCGTGGCGTGAAACCGGCGCGGTGTAGTGCCGCCCAGAACCGGTTGCCGGGGCGCGCGAAGTGGTGCCCGGTGGCGCCCGACCACAGGCTCGGGTTGATGCCGCAGAACAGCACGTCCAGGTCGGGGGCGAGGACGTCGTCGATGGACCGGCCGCGCGCCGCCGCCAGGTCGGCGCGGGTGGGGCGGGTCACCCGGGAGGCCATCAGGCGGGGCGCGGGCGAAGCCCGGTCAGCAGGCGGCGGGCCAGGGTGGCGCACTCCTCGCGGACCCGTGGCTTGTCCGCCTCGGCCGCGTCGGCGAGCATGCTGCCGATCGCGCCGAGCAGCGCGAACACGAACCGGGTGGTGATCTCCGGCGACGCCTGCTCGATGTATCCGGCGTCCATCAGCGACGTGACGAACTGCGATGTCAGTCCGTACGCGTACTTCTCCTCGCACTCCTTCCAGCGGTCCCAGCCCAGCGCCACCGGCCCCTCCTGCCAGCACAGCCGGCCGTACACCGGGTCGCAGCACTGGTCGAGGAAGGCGTCCAGGCCGATCATCGCGGCGTCCCAGGCGTCGTCCGTGCCCGCGGCCGCCTCGGCGATGCGCCGGGTGGCCTCGGTTTCCAGGCTCTCCAGCACCGCCTCGAACAGTTCCCGCTTGCTGGCGAAGTGGTGGTAGACGGCGCCGCGGGTGACCTGGGTGGCGGAGGCGACGTCCTCCAGCGCGGTGCGGGCGAAGCCGCGCTCGGCGAACAGCGTGGTCGCGGTCTCCAGCAGCGCGGCCCGGGTCGCCTCGGAGTACTGCTCGCGTCGGCTCTTGACGCCTGGCATACGCTGAGCCTACCGACATACACTGTGTATGTTTCCATCGCGGAGTAGGTGAGATGGATGACTGACAGCGCGCTGACCTCCGACGTCGCCGCCGACTTCGTGTTCGACCCCTTCGCCGACGGATTCACCGACGACCCCTACCCGCACTACGAACACCTTCGCGCGGCCGACCCGGTGCACGAAAGCCCGCTGGGCTTCTGGATCCTCGCCGACTACGAGGACGTGTCCGCGCTGTTGCGGTCCGGGCACTCGGTGGAGGAGCGCCACATCGCGCCCGGCAGCCCGCTCCGCGCGATCAACCAGGAGGCCTACGGCGACCGGCCACGCCGGATGGACGGCCTGTCCATGCTGGACAAGGACCCGCCGGACCACACCCGGCTGCGCCGGCTGGTCTCCAAGGCGTTCACCCCGCGCGCCGTCAACCGGCTGGAGCCCAGGGTCACCGCGCTGGTCGACGAGGTGCTGGACCGGATCGCCGAGGCCGGGCAGGTGGACCTGGTCGCCGAGCTGGCCTTCCCGCTGCCGTTCGCGGTCATCTCCGAGATGCTCGGCACCCCGGAGGTGGACCACCTGCGGCTGCGCGAGCTGTCCGGCACCCTGGTGCGCTCCCTGGAGCCGGTGGTCGACCCGGAGACGCTGAACCGGATCGTCGACGCGGACAACGAACTCGGCGCGATCGCCCAGGACATGATCACCTGGAAGCGCGGCCACCCGGCGGACGACCTGCTCAGCGCGCTGATCGCGGCCGAGGAGGGCGGCGACGTGCTCAGCGACGACGAGCTGGTGGCCCAGGTGCTGCTGCTCTACATCGCCGGGCACGAGACCACCGTCAACCTGATCGGCGGCGGCGTGCTGGCGCTGCTGCGCAACCCGGACGCGCTGGCGCTGCTGCGCGAGCGGCCGGACCTGGCCGGCAACGCGGTGGAGGAACTGCTGCGCTACGACAGCCCGGTGCAGATGAGCCGGCGGATCACGTTGGAGCCGTACCGGGTGCGCGACCGGGAGATCCCGGCCGGCTCGTTCGTGATCGCCTGCCTCGCGTCGGCCAACCGGGACCCGAAGTTCTGGGGCGCGGACGCCGCCGAGCTGCGGCTGGACCGGGACAACGCCCGGCAGCACGTGTCCTTCGGCGCCGGCGTGCACCACTGCCTGGGTGCGGCACTGGCCAGGATGGAGGCGCGCATCGCGATCTCCCGGCTGGTGCGGCGGTTCCCCGACCTGGGGCTGCACGGGGTGCGCTGGAACGGCCGGATCAACCTGCGCGGCCCGGAGACGCTGACGGTCTCGGTGTGAACCCGCGCGGTGGGTGGGCGGAGCACCCGCCCACCCACGCACCGCGCGGTCACCGCGATCATGGCGCCGAGCAGGCCGCGGGATTCAGCGGGCGACCGGCAACTCGACGGTGAACACGGTGCGGCCCGGTTCGCTGGTGACGCCCACCCGGCCGTGGTGCGCGCCGACCACCGCGGCCACGATGGCCAGGCCGAGCCCGGTGCTGCCCGCGGCATGCGAGCGGGAGTTGTCGCCCCTGGCGAACCGCTCGAACACCTCCGGCAGCAGCTCGGGTGGCATGCCCGGGCCGTCGTCGGCGACGGTGAGCCGGACGTGACCGTCCACTGTGGTCAGCCCGGTGGTGACCGTGGTGCCCGGCGGGGTGTGCAAGCGGGCGTTGCCGAGCAGGTTGGCCAGCACCTGGTGCAGCCGCGCCTCGTCGCCGACCACGGTGACCGGGTCCTCGGGCACGTCCAGCCGCCAGTGGTGGTCGCGCCCGGCGGCGTGCGCGTCGCTGACCGCGTCCAGCACCAGCCGGGACAGGTCGACCGGTTCGGCGGCGAGCGGGCGGCCGGCGTCCAGCCGGGCCAGCAGCAACAGGTCGTCCACCAGCGTGCTCATCCGCGCCGACTCGGACTCGATGCGCCCGATCGCGTGCGCCACGTCCGGCGGCACCACCTGCCGGCCGCGCCGGGTCAACTCCGCGTAGCCGCGGATGGCCGCCAGCGGGGTGCGCAGCTCGTGGCTGGCGTCCGCGACGAACTGGCGCACCCGCATCTCGCTGGCGTGCCGGGCGGCCAGCGCGGCGCCGACGTGGCCGAGCATCCGGTTCAACGCCGCACCCACCTGGCCGACCTCGGTGCGCGGATCGGTGTCCCGCTCCGACACCCGCACCGACAGCGCCACCTCGCCGCGGTCCAGCGGCAGCTCGACCACCCGGCTCGCGGTGCGCGCGAGCCGCCGCAGCGGCCGCAGCGTGTGCCGCATGATCAGCGCGCCGGCACCGGCGGTGGCCGCCAGCCCGGCGAGCGCCACGGCGGCGAGCACCCGGCCGAGGCCGGCCATGGTCGCGTCCACGTCGGCCAGCGGCAGCCCGGTGACCACCACGTCGCCGTCCGGCACGGTCACCGCCATCGCTCGGAAGTCGCCGAGGTCCGGCAGCGTCCGGGTGTAGGGCCGGCCGTCCACCGGAAGTCGCGCCAGCACGGTGGCCTGGTCGGCGGCCAGCGGCACCACGCCGCCCCGGGCGGTCAGCCGCTGGGCGTCCACCACCTCGCCGTCCACGATGCGCGCGTTCACCGTGCCCGCGCCCTGGCCGGGCGCCCCGATCGGCGGCCGGCGCTGCGCCGGACCACCGCCACCTGGCTGCTGCGGGCCGCCGGCGAAGAGCTGCGCGCGCTGGCTCGCGTCGTGCAACTGCCGGTCGAGCTGGCCGACCAGGAAGGCGTGCAGGGCGAACTCGGTGACCACGACGATGATCAGGCACACCACGGCGAGCAGCGCGGTCTGCTCGCCGAGCAGCCTGGCACGCAGCGACCACCGCCGGAAGAGCCGCCTAGCCAGCCGGCTTGAGCACATACCCGGCGCCCCGCATCGTGTGGATCATCGGCTCCCGCCCCACCTCCGGCCGGCGCGTTCGGCCTCGGCCGGGGGAGTCGTTGCGAGGCCGGGCGCTCGGTGCTGCCATGGCGCCCATCCTCGGCAGGCCACGTGCGGCGGCGCTGGGGGCCCGCTGGGAATTGCCTGTGAGCGGCGCGTGATCGGGCACACAACCGATCGCGGGCGTTCGGCACGCACAATAACCGGATGCAGACTCCGCTGTTCGCCTCGGTCGAGGAGGTGGGCGACCGGCTCGCCACGGCCGGCTACCTGGCCTCCACCGCCGTGGCCACCACGGTGTTCCTGGCCGACCAGCTCGGCAAGCCGCTGCTCGTCGAGGGACCGGCCGGGGTCGGCAAGACGGAGCTGGCCAGGGCGCTCGCCCGGGCCACCGGGGCGGAGCTGATCCGGCTGCAGTGCTACGAGGGCATCGACGAGTCCCGCGCGCTGTACGAGTGGAACCACGCCAAACAACTGCTGCGCATCACCGCCGGCCGCGACGAGGGCTGGGAGCAGGCCCGCGCGCACGTGTTCAGCGAGGAGTTCCTGCTCGCCCGGCCGCTGCTCACCGCGATCCGCAACACCGAGCCCACCGTGCTGCTGGTCGACGAGACCGACAAGGCGGACGTGGAGATGGAGGGCCTGCTGCTGGAGGTGCTCGGCGACTTCCAGGTGACCGTGCCGGAGCTGGGCACCATCACCGCCGCGCGGCGGCCGTTCGTGCTGCTCACCTCGAACGCCACCCGGGAGCTATCCGAGGCGCTCAAGCGGCGCTGCCTGTTCCTGCACCTCGACTTCCCACCCGCCGAGCTGGAGCGCGAGATCGTCCGGCTGCACGTGCCGGGCCTGGACGACACGCTCGCCGAGTCGGTGGTCCGGCTGGTCGGCGCGCTGCGCGGCATGGAACTGCGCAAGGCGCCGTCGATCGCGGAGACCGTCGACTGGGCCCGCACGCTGCTCGCGCTCGGCGCGGACACGCTGGACGAGTCGGTGGTCGAGGCCACCCTCGGCGTGGTGCTCAAGTACCAGGCGGACCACCGCAAGGCGACCGCCGAGCTGAAGCTGGCCACCGTCCTGGACCGGACACCGGGATGACCGGCCGCACCGAGGCGACGGCATGACGGGGCTGCCGGACCGGCTGGTGGAGTTCGTCACCGCGCTGCGGGAGCACGGTGTCCCGGTCGGTCCGAGCGAGACGGTGGACGCCGCCGCGGCGCTGCGGGTGGTCGGGCTCGCCGACCGCGACCAGCTCCGCGAGTCCCTCGCCGCCACCCTGCTGCGCCGCTCCGGCGAGCGAGCCGTCTTCGACGGTGTGTTCGAGCTGTACTTTCCCGCCGCCGTCGGGGTGAGGCAGACAGCGCTCGACCCGCCGCCCGGGGACGACCTGGACGCCTGGCGGGACCTGCTGGTGGCAGCCCTCGCCGAGGGTCGGGACGAGCGGTTGCGCGCGCTCGCCGCGTCCGGGGTGGACATGCTCGGCCGGTTCGGTTCGGGCGCCGGTGGCGGACCCATGGCGGGCTGGTCGGCCTACCAGACGCTGGACCGGTTGCGACCGGAGTCGCTGCTGGCCCGGGTGCTGGCGGCGATGCGCGACCGGGCCGGCACGGAGGATCCGCTGGCCGAGGAAGTGGACCGCGGCGAGGCCGCCCGCCGCGTCGCGCGGTTCCGTGACCTGGTGCAGCAGGAGGCCCGCCGGCGCACCGCGGAGCTGCGCGGCCGGGAGCGGGTGTCCCGCTACGGCGTGGCACCGTCCACCGACCTGGTCGGCTTCACCACCGCCGGGCGGGCACAGCTCGCCGAGATGCGGCGCACCATCCAGCCGCTGGCGCGCAAGCTCGCCACCCGGCTGGCCGCGCGGCGGCGCCGGGCCCGCCGCGGCCAGATCGACCTGCGCCGCACCATGCGCCGCTCGCTGGCCACCTCGGGCGTGCCGGTGCGCCCGGCGTTCCGCCGCCGCCGGCAGGGCCGGCCAGACCTGGTGCTGCTGTGCGACATGTCCGGGTCGGTGGCCGGGTTCGCGCAGTTCACCCTGCTGCTGGTGCAGGCGCTGCGGGACCAGTTCAGCCGCGTACGCGTGTTCGCCTTCGTCGGCGTCACCGACGAGATCACCCACCTCGTCGAGGCCGGCGAGGACGATCCAGAGGGCCTGGCCAGCCGAATCTTCCGGGAGGCCACGCTCACTTGGTGGGGCACCAACAGCGACTACGGCAACGCGCTGGCCACCTTCGCGGAGCGGTGGTTGGACGCGGTGGGCCCGCGCACCTCGGTGCTCATCCTCGGCGACGGCCGCACCAACGGCGGCGACCCCAACCTGCGCGCGCTGCGCCGCATCGCCGACCGGGCGCGGCACGTCTACTGGCTCAACCCGGAGGCGGAGCCGCTGTGGCACACCGGCGACTCCGCGGCCCGCGCTTACGCCGAGGTGGTGACCATGTACGAATGCCGCAACATCCGGCAGCTCTCCCAGGTGATCACGCGGCTGCTGCCCGCGTAGCGGTGGACACCCTGATGGAGGTCAGATGGGCCCTCGCCGCCCGGGAGCTGGGCGCGGGCTCGTTGGACTGACGCACAACGAGGCGCGGCACCGATCTGGTCGCGGTCTCCTTGGACGCCCGGCGGCGGCCCGGCCGGCGCGCTCCGCCGGCAGCGCGTCCCTGGCCGTGGCGATCGCCAGCGGCGCCGGCCCAGGCCGATGCCTGCAGCATCCGCCCCGCGAGCAGCCCGGCGAAACCAACGCGTCCGGTTCCCGGTTCAGGGCCGGGTCAGCGCCTCCGGCTCCGGCGGCGCGGCGGCGGGATCGGGCCGGTCGCCGGTGCGGGACCGGCGGCGGATCGCCAGGTACAGCCCGGTCGCGCCGACGGCGGCGCAGCACGCCGACACGGCCAGCAGGGCGGGGGAGGTGCTGCCGGTCAGCGAGTCGCCGAACACCACCACGGCGGTGGTGCCGGGCAGGCTGCCGGCCACGGTGCCGGCCAGGTAGGGCAGGAACCGCACCGATGAGACGCCGCAGCAGTAGTTCAGCGGCGCGAACGGCACCACCGGGATCAGCCGCAGCGACGCCACGGTCAACCAGTTGCCCTCCGCCAGTTGCGTGTCCACGGTGCGCACCGCGCGGTGGTCCAGCCGCCGCGCGACCAGGTCGCGGCCGACCGCGCGGGCCAGCCCGAAACCGAGCGCGGCGCTCACCGCGGTGGCCCCGACGGCCACCGTGACGCCGGCCACCGTGCCCAGCAGCAGGCCGGCGGCCAGGGTGAACACCGTGCGCGGCAGCGGAGCGACGGTGGCCACCGCGTAGGCGGCGAACAGCAGCGCCGGGGCGGCCGGCCCGGCGGCGAGCGCCCAGGCCCGCAACTGGGCCGGATCGGGCACCGGCAGCAGCACGGCGACCAGGATGAGCGCGGCCAGCAGGCCCACGGCCAGCAGCGAGCGTGGACGGATCACGAAACTCCCGTGGGGTCTGCCGGGCGGAGGCGGAAGGCGGCGATGCCGATTGTGCCAGACGGCCGACCCTGCCTCCCTGCGTCACCATTGGTGGCGCGCCACGCGATCGACAGCGTCGTAGGGTGGTTTCCGGTGCTGTGACGGCCACATCGCCGGGCGATGAGGGCGGGGCGGCCGGCGGGAGGAGGCGGCGCCGCACCCGGGAACGGAGGCCATGATCGCGGACCAAGGGTATTCGGGTACGC
The DNA here is from genome assembly GCF_005405885.1 of Gandjariella thermophila. GTDB lineage: Bacteria > Actinomycetota > Actinomycetes > Mycobacteriales > Pseudonocardiaceae > Gandjariella > Gandjariella thermophila. The sequence goes on along the minus strand of NZ_BJFL01000004.1, from coordinate 35,366 downwards.
CGCTGGCCAGGAAGCTGGGCGTGCGGGCGTATCACCGCCTGATCCTGCTGCATTCCCCGCCGGGGTGGGAGATTCCCGACCTACCGGAGGGGGTGGAGGTCGGCGCGGGCGACCTGCGCCGGGCGAACATCGTGGTCGCCTTCTACCGCTCGGTGGACGCGCTGGCCCGGGACACGCCGAGCTTCGTGCACGAGCTACCGCACGACGGCGCGCTGTGGATTGCCTGGCCGCGCCGCGCGGCCGGGCACACCAGCGACGTCACCGAGAACGGGGTGCGGGAACTGCTGCTGCCCGCCGGACTGGTGGACGTGAAGGTCGCCGCCCTCGGCGAAGACTGGTCGGGTCTGAAGTTCGTCTGGCGGGTGGAGTACCGGCACCGGCACGACTGACCGGGCGCGGCGAACCCGGTGGCGAGGCTCAGTGCGCCAGCACCCGCACCACCACCGCCAGCGCGACGATCGGCAGCAGCAGCCACCGGGCGCGCGGGTTGCCGAAGTTCACCGTCCAGCCGTAGCCGAACCGCTTGGGCACCAGCACCGCCGGGTCCTCCCGGTTGACGTACACCATGCCGCCGCGCCAGTACCGGTCGTCGTCCCGCTGCACCACGCCGGTGTCCTCGTCGGCGTCGCCGGCGGGCAGCCGGCTGCCGAGCTGGCCGGTGCGCAACCCCACCGCCAGGACGACCACCACGCCGACCAGCACCGGAAGCAGCACCGGAAGCAGCGAAACGTGCGCGCTGGCCTGCCAGGTCTGCCGTTGAGAACCACCCACTGCGCGGTCATGCTCTCCGCTCCAACGAAGTCAGGGACGCTGTTCCTGGGGCGTGGCGAACGACGCCAGCACCTCGCGGCATGCCGCCACGACGGTGTCCCCGTCGACGCCGTGCGCGACCGCCTCGGCGAGCAGCGTGCGCAGCCGCGCCTGCCAGTCGCCGGTGAAGTCCGCCTCGGGCGGCCCGGAACCGGCGTCGCGGCGCACCACCGCGCCGCTCTTCCGGTTCAGCCGGAGCAGCCCCTGCCGCCGAAGCAGGTCGTACGCCTTGTTCACGGTGTGGAAGTTGATGCCCAGGTCGACCGCAAGCTGCCGGGTGGACGGCAGCGGGCTGCCCTCGGCGAGCCGGCCCTCGGCGATCGCCTCCACCACCCGGTCCCGAATCTGCTGGTAGATCGGGACATCACTGGTCAGGTCCACGCTGAGGATCACGATCCACTCCCATGCCGCACTGTTCTAGTATGTATAGAACAGAACAACATGACAAGTGGATTGCGGTTCGGGGTCTCTACCATGTGCGGTGGGCAGCCGGCGGACCTGGCGGGCCAGCGATGTCCGGCGGTGAGCCCCTTGTCGGGGGCGAGGGCGGGCGCCCCCGCGATCAGTCCGTCACGGCAGCGGGTTCCGGGAGACAGCGTGGGGCTTACCCCCGAGGAAGTGCGGGACGTCGGATTCCACCGACCGCCGAGGAACCAGCGCGGGTACTACGAACCCGACGTGGACCTGTTCCTCGGCCGGGCGGAGGCCGCGCTGCGCGGCCGCGACGTGCTCACCGCCCGGGAGGCGCGGCAGGCCGACTTCCGTGAGTCGCCGGTGCCGCAGGGCGGTTACTACAAGCCCGAGGTGGACGAGTTCGTCGACCGCATCGTGGAGACGCTGGAGGCGCTCGAGTCGGGCGTGGACGCGCTGGAGCCGGTCGATCCCGGCCTGGCGTCCGTGCCCAACCTGGGATCGGTGCCGGACTTCCCACCGGGCGAGGGCTACGCACCGGGCCAGGACTTCGTGCCGGGGGCAGGGGAGGGTTACCCGCCCAGGGAGGGTTACCCGCCGGCGGGTGGCCTCGGCCGGGACACCGGCCCACGACCGGTGCCGGAGGCCGAACCGGGGCCGCCCGCTGCCGGCCCGCCGGCGTCGCTGGCCGACGTGTCGTTCGACGACTCCGCCAACGGCGAACTCGGCTACGACAAGGCGGAGGTCGACGCATTCATCGACCGGGTGCACGACGCGCTGCGCGGCGAGAACCCGCTGACCGCGCGCGAGGTCTACGAGGTGAGGTTCCGCCCGGCCCCGGTCGGCGAGCGCGGCTACGACCGCGGCGGCGTGGACGCCTTCCTATCCCTCATCGCGGTCACCCTGCGCCGGTCGGCGCGGAAGTCGCCCACCGGGCCGCAGCCGATCGCGACGCCGTGCCCGCCACCGACCACCCCGCCGCCGGCGCCGCCGGAGGCACCGCCACCACCGGCGGTCCGACCGCAGGCCGACCAGCCGGCCGCGTCACCGGCAGCACAGCCCGCCGGCCAACCCGCTGCGCAACCGATGGCGCGACCGGTTGGCCGGGCGGCCACGGCGGCCCACCCCGGGCTGACCGCCGAGGACGTCCGACTGGTCGCGTTCCGGCCGCCCGAACCGGGCGAGCGCGGCTACGACGAGGTGGAGGTGGACGCCCTGCTGGACCGCGTGGAGGCCACGCTGCGCGGCGAGGACACGCTGACCGCCGAGGAGGTGGCCGGCGTGCGGTTCGGTGACGCCCCGCCGGGCGCGCGCGGGTACCGCATGGACGACGTGGACGACTTCCTCGACCTGGTGGAGCGCCGGCTGGCCGCCGGAGGCTAGCGGGGTTGGACCGTGCCGTGGCGTGCCGGGTCTCGCCCGGGAGGCGCGCGCCGATCAGGTGCACCGGACCAGGCCGCGGCCGGTGACCAGCGGCAGGTCCAGCGCGGTGAGCAGGCCGCTGGGCGCCTCGACCACCGTGGGGACCGCGTTGACCAGCCGCATCGCGGTGGCCTTCAGCCCGGCGGTGTTGTGGTCGCCGTCGGTGCCGAGCAGTCGCAGGTCCAGCGTGTAGTTCGGTTCGCCGGAGATCTCCACCCGGTAGCAGCCCTGCCCGGCGGGCTGCGGCCAGTCCGGGCCGATGTCCGGGTGCAGGCGGGTGACGTGCTCCAGCACGCACACCGCCCGGCCGGCGCGCATACCGCGCACCTCGAAGCGCAGGCCCGCCGCGGTGCCGCTGCCTACCGTGCCGCAGGACAGCCGCAGCTCCTCGGGCGCGGGCAGCCGCTCGTAGTGCTCCTCGACGCCGTCCAACTCGACGTCCAGCCCCGCGGCCAGTTGGCGCACCACGCTGCCCCATGCCAGGGACAGCACCCCGGGCTGCAGCAGCATCGGGATGTCGTCCAGCGGCTTGCCGAAGCCCATGATGTCGAACAGCACCGTCGGGTTGTCATAGCTGCTGTAGTCCAGGATCTCCGCGCAGCGCACCTGGTCGATCCGCTCGCACACGCCGCTGAGCAGCAGCGGAAGCGCGTCGTTGGCGAAGCCGGGGTCGACGCCGTTGACCCACAGCGACGCCCCGCCCTCGACCGCGGCCCGGCGCACCGGGTCCACCAGTTCCGGCGGCGCCACCCCGTCCGGGAACTGCAGGAACACCGGCCCGCTGGCGACCACGTTGATCCCCCGGCGGAGGATGCGGCACAGGTCGTCCAGGGCCTCGGTGAGCCGGTTGTCGGCCATCGCGGTGTAGACCACGCAGTCCGGGTCGGCGGCCAGCAGCGCGTCCGCGTCGGAGGCGGCGGCCACGCCGAGGTCCCGGTCCAGACCGGCGAGCCGGCCGGCGTCCCGGCCCACCTTGGCGGGGTCGGACACCCACACCCCGGCCAGTTCCAGGTCGGGCCGCGCGTCGATGCCGGCGATCGCGTGCCTGCCCACGTGCCCGGTGCTCCACTGCACCACGCGGTAGGTCATCCCGACCACCTCACAGGTCCGGCAGGCCGAGGTCGAGGTTGGGCGCCTGCAGCCCGCCGTCGACCTCCAGCAGCTTGCCGGTGACGTAGCCGCCGGCCGGCGAGGCCAGGTAGAGCACGGCGGCGGCGATGTCCTCGGGGTCGCCGATCCGGCGCAGCGGGGTGGCCCGCTCCATCCGGCCGCGCAACTCGTCGTCGCCGGTGACGATCTCTAGCGCCGAGGTGGCCACCGAGCCCACCGAGATCGCGTTGACCCGCACCTTCGGCGCGAGATCAGCGGCGGCGAGCCGGGTGTAGTGGGCGAGCGCCGCCTTCGCCGTGCCGTAGGCGACGAACCCGCGGCCGGCGAGCCGGCCCATGGTCGAGGAGATGTTGACCACCGACCCGCCACGGCCCTCCAGCATGATCGGCGCCGCGGCGCGGGTGAGTGCGTGCCCGGTCGCCACGTTGAAGTGGAACGCGTCCTCGAGGTGGCGGGTCGAGGTGTCCAGGAACGCGCGCGGCATGGTGCCGCCGACGTTGTTGACCACGATGTCCAGCCGGCCGAACGCCTCCCGGGCCGCCTCGGCGAGGGAGGCGGCCGCGTCCAGGTCGCTGAGGTCGGCCGCGACGATTCGCGCCTTGCGTCCCGCCGCGGCCACCCGGGCGGCGACCTCGTGTAGCTGCGTCTCGGTGCGCGCCGACAGCACCACGTCCGCGCCCGCCTCGGCCAGCGCCACGGCGGTGGCAGCGCCGATGCCCCGCCCGGCCCCGGTGACGACGGCGACCCGGTCCGTGACGCGGAACCGGTCGAGGATCACGGCGCGTTCCCTTCCGCGAGGGTGCGCGCGACCGTCAGCCGGGGCGCGCGGGGGTGATGGCTGCGGGTGCCGCGAGCTGACGACATCATCGGCTCTCCAACGGTGCTCCTCCGGTGACGCGGGAGCGAAACTGTAACACGTTCTAGCCGGTACATGTCTCGCCGCCCACGCCGCCGCGACGGGTCAGCCGCGCTCGGGATCCGGAATCCAGCTGCCGTGGAACCCGGCCGGCACCCGGCGGGGCAGCCGGACCGCGGCCTGCCCGGTCAGTTCCGCGGCGTCCAGCACGAGCAGTTCGGAGCCGGTGCCGGCGGGGTCGCTTACCACGGACAGCAGCCAGCCGTCGTCCTCCGCGCGGGCGCCCTCGGCCGGCACGAACACCGCCTCGCCCGCGGCGGCGCCCTCGCTGAGACGGTGCGTGCGCACCTCGCCGGTGTGCCTGTCGTACTTGACGATCCCGCCCTCGGTGACGGTGTACAGGTAGCGGTTGGCCCGACCGGTGCGCGCGTCGTTGAGCGTGGGGAACTCCACCGCCCGGTCGTCCAGCGGCTCCTCCCGGCGCGTCCCGGTGGCCGGCTCCAGGGTCCAGCGGTGCAGCCGGCCGCCGGCGGAGTCCGCCGCGGCCGCCGCCGGGTTGCGCGACCCGCCGATCCGGCCCCACAGGCCGGCGAAGTCCGCGGCGCCGTAGCGGACCGCGTCCAGCATGATCCGGCCACCCGCGTCCTCGTGCGCGTTGCCGACGTGGAACACGTAGCACGGCTCGACGTCGAACCAGGTGACCTCGGCGCGGCCGTCCCGGCGCATCACGCCGAGCCGGGCGCCGTACCCGTCGTCCCAGCGGAACGGCATGCCGCGGCCGAGCAGCGCGACGTCGAACACCACCGGCAGGTCCAGCCAGACCACGTGCCGCTCGGTGATCGCGAAGTCGTGCATCATGGTCGGCCCGGGCACCGTGATCTCCCGGCTCTCCACCAGGTCGCCGGACGCGGACAGCCGGTGGTAGGTGAGAAACGGCGGCGTGACGCCGTAGCCGAAGAAGTGCAACTCCCCGGTGTCCGGGTCCTCCTTGGGGTGCGCGGTCATCGCGGTGGTGAGCCGGCCGCCGAAGTCGCACGGGCCGACCGTGTCCAGTTCGGGGGTCAGCACGTAGGGCAGGCCGGCCTCGCACAGCGCGAGGATCCGCTCGCCGTGCTGGACGACGTGGGTGTTGGCCGGGTTCGCGGTCAGGTCGCGGGTGCCGTCGGCGCGGACGGCGGGCGCACCGTCCAGTTCGCGGGTGCGCACCCAGCGGTTGCGGTACCACTCCGCGTGGCCGTCGACCAGCCGCACCCCGTGGATCATGCCGTGCCCGACGAACCAGTGCCCGCCGTCCTCGCCGGGCAACGGGTTGGGGCCGTTGCGGAAGTAGCGCCCGGTCAGCTCGCCCGGCAGGGTGCCGGTGACCTCCAGGTCGGTGGCGTCGATCTCGTCGGGCACCGGCGCCAGGTGGCCGGCCAGGTACATCGTGCGTTCGGACATCGGGACTCCCTCGACTCAGGCGGCCACGCCGTGGCGGGCCGCGACGATCCCCGGGTAGCGGGCGGTGAACACCGCGGGCAGCGCGATGCCGGCGACGTTGAGCGCGACGGCCGGCACCGTCGCGTGCGGCGCGAGGGTGCCGGCGACGGCCAGCGCGGCGGCGGTGACGGTGAAGCTGGCCGCCCACACGGCGGTGATCACCACGTTGATCCGCAGGAAGATCGGGCTGGACCACACCTCGCGCGCACATGTCACTACTGACATATCAAAGCTAGAAGGTACTAAGATGACATGTCAATACCGGAATGTAGGATGTGGCCATGAGTCTTCGGCATGCCCTGCTCGGCCTGCTGGCGCACGGCTCGGCCAGCGGCTACGACCTGCTCGGCACGTTTCAGGGCTCGCTGGCCAACGTGTGGCCGGCGACCCAGAGCCAGCTCTACGGGGAGCTGAACCGGCTCGCCGACGCGGGGTTGATCAGCGTCGTCGCCGAGGGGCCGCGGGGGCGCAAGGAATACGCCATCACCGACACCGGGCGCGCCGAGCTACAGCGCTGGCTGACCGAGGAGGAGCCGGAGCGCAACCGCCGCAACGACATGCTGCTCCGGGTCTTCCTGCTGGACCTGGTTGAGCCCGCGCAGGCCCGGGCGTTCCTGGACCGGGAGGCGGCGCTCGCCGCCGAGCGGCACGAGTCGCTGCGCAAGCTGGACGAGTCGATCGAGTGGGACGACAGCCCGCTGTCCCGGTACGGGCGGCTGACCCTGGAGTGGGGGCTGCGAGCCACCGCGATGCACCGCGAATGGGCCGAATGGGCCGCCGCACGGATCGACGCCGGCGGGCGGCGGCGGGGCGGCTGACGGACAACCGAAGCGGGCAGCGTCGGCATCGGTTGCGCAACGTCCGGCATGGTGGCCCGCTCGATGCGGTATGACTGTGGCCGATGAACACCGAGACCCGCGGGCGCCTGGTGACCGGTGACGGGGTGCGGTTGCTGGTGCGCGAGCACGGCGACCGCGCCCACCCGACGGTGGTGTGCCTGCACGGCTATCCCGACCACAGCAGCCTCTGGGACGGTGTGGTGGCCGCGCTGGCCGACCGCTTCCACGTGGTGACCTACGACGTCCGCGGCACCGGCGGCTCGGACAAGCCGCGCGGCCGCGCCGCCTACCGGCTCGACCGGCTGGAGCGGGACTTCGCCGCGGTGCTGGACGCGGTCAGTCCGACCGAGCCCGTGCACCTGCTCGCGCACGACTGGGGCTCGGTGCAGGGCTGGCACTTCGTCACCGGCCAGCGGCTGCGCGACCGGATCGCCACCTTCAGTTCGATCTCCGGCCCGTGCCTCGACCACGTCGGGTACTTCGTCCGGTCCCGGCTGCGCCCGGACGCCGCGGCGCTCGCCGAACTGGGCCGGCAACTGGGCAAGTCCTGGTACGTGTTCTTCTTCCAGTTACCGCTGCTGCCGGAGCTGTTCTGGCGCAGCGGCGCCGGCACGGCCCTGCTCGCCGCACTGGAGCGGAGCGGGGACGGCAGTGCCACGCCGCCGGGCCAGCGGTCGCCGGCCGACTACCTCAACGGCCTGCAGCTGTACCGGGCGAACATTCCGCGGCGGCTGTCCGGCCCGCAGCAGCGCGGCGTCGACCTGCCGGTGCAGGTGATCGCGCCCACCAACGACCTCTTCGTCTCGGTGCCGATGCAGACCGACATCCGCCGGTGGGCGTCGAACCTGACGGTGCGCACCGTCCGGGGTGGACACTGGCTGCCGCGCAGCCAACCCGAACTGGTCGCCCGGCTGGCCGCGGAGCATATCGACGCGACGGGTTAGCTGGCCGCCACGTCGGCCGGCTCCGCCAGCCGGCCGAGCACGGCGGGCAGCCGGCCGGTGTGCACCACGCCGAGCCGCTGGGTGGCGCGGGTGAGGGCGACGTACAGGTCGTTCGCGCCGCGCGGTGAGGCGTCCAGGATGCCCTGCGGGTCGACCACGATCACCGAGTCGAACTCCAGGCCCTTGGCCTGGGCCACGGTGAGCAGCACCACCTGCGCCTCCACCAGGTCCACCGGCTCGCCCTCGCCTGGCGCGGCCGGCGCCACCACCCCGGCGAGGTCGTCCACCAGGGCGGGCGGGGCGAGTACCGCCAGCCGGCCGTCCCCGATCTCGGCGACCTCCCTGGCCACCAGGTCGGCCAGGCCGCCGACCAGTTCGGACGCCGGCAGGCCGGTCACCCACGGCGGCACGCCGGTTTCCCGCACCGCCCGCGGCGGCTCCAGGTCCGGGTCGATGGCGTCCAGCACGTCGGCGGCGACGCCCGCGATCTCCGCCGGGGTCCGGTAGTTCACGGTGAGCTGGGCCAGCCGCCAGCGGTCGCCGACGTACGGCTCGAGCACCTCGGCCCAGGACGACGCGCCGGCGCGGTCGCCGGTCTGCGCGATGTCGCCGACCACGGTCATCGAGCGGCTGGGGCAGCGGCGCATCAGCGCCCGCCACGCCATCGCCGACAGTTCCTGCGCCTCGTCCACGATGACGTGGCCGAACGTCCAGGTGCGATCGGCCGCCGCCCGCTCGGCCGCGGTCTCGTAGCCGCGCTCGGAGTGCCGTTCGGCGAGTTGGTGGGCGGCCACCACGTCGGTGGCCAGCAGCACGTCCGGGTCGGTGTTGTCGTCCACCTCGAGGATGTCCAGGACGCCCTGGGCGTAGTCGAGCGCCTGCCGGCGCTGCCGCTCGGCGCGGGCCCGCTCCTCGGTGTCGTCCTCGCCGAGCAGTTCCGCGGCCTCGTCCAGCAGCGGCACGTCGGCCGGGGTCCACGGCGCACCCGGCTCGCGCCGCAGCAGCGCACGCTCCTCGGGGGTCAGCGCCTTGGCGGCCACGGCGAGCCGCCGCTCGTCCGCGTACAGGTCGGCGAGCAGTTGCCGCGGGGTGAGCACCGGCCACAGCTCGTCCAGCGCGGCCCGCACGCCGTCGTCGGCGCGTAGCTCGGCACGGATGTCGTCCAGGTCGGCGCCGGAGAGCAGGCTGCGGCCGAGCCGGTCGGCGAACTGCTCGGCCAGCGCGCCGATCACCTCGCGCGCGAACACCCGCCGGGCCAGGTTGTGCGGCTGGCGGGAGCGGCGGGCCCGGGTCCGTGCCTGCGTGGCGATCTTCCGGTCCAGGAACAGCGTCTCCCGCTCGAACGGGATCTCCATGGGGTGCTTCGCGTTCGGCACCCGCTGCCGGTCCCGCACCGCCGCGGCGACCACGTCGGCCATCACCAGCCGGCCCTTGAGTTCGGCGGTCTCCACCGGTTCCCGCCCGGTGGCGGACAGCCCGGGGTAGAGGTCGCCGACGGTGGACAGCACCACGCTGGTCTCGCCCAGCGAGGGCAGCACCTGGCTGATGTAGCGGAGGAAGGTGGCGTTCGGGCCGACCACCAGCACGCCGCTGGTGGACAGCCGCCGCCGGTGCGTGTAGAGGAGGTACGCGGCCCGGTGCAGCGCCACGGCCGTCTTACCAGTACCCGGCCCGCCCTGCACCACCAGCACGCCGTTCAGGCCGTCGCGGATCACGTGGTCCTGCTCGGCCTGGATGGTGGCCACGATGTCGCTCATCTGGCCGGTGCGGCTGGCGTTCAGCGCCGCGAGCAGGGTGGCCTCGCCGGTGAGGTCGGCGTGCCGGCCGGAGCGCTCGGCCGCGGTCAGGTCGAGAACCTCGTCGTCCACCCCGACCACCCGGCGCAGCCTGGTGCGGATGTGCCGGCGCCGGTGCACGCCGTCCGGGGAGGCGGCGGTGGCCAGGTAGAACGGGCGGGCGGCGGGTGCCCGCCAGTCCATCAGCAGCGGTTCATAGTCGTTGTCCTCGTCGAACAGCCCGATGCGGCCGATGTAGGTGCGCTCCCCGTTGTCGAAGTCCAGCCGGCCGAAGCACAGCCCGCTTTCCGCGGCGGAGAGTTGGGCGAGTTGCTCGGTGTGCATGGCGGTGGCCACGTCGCGTTCCACCCGGGCCTGATGGGTGCCTCCGCCGTTACGCAGCACCTCAGCCAGCCGCGCCGAGGTTTCCTTGCGGATCCGGTCCACCTTGGCGTACAGGGCGGACACGTACTCCTGCTCCCGGCTCAGCTCGTCGACCTGGGCGCCGCCGTCCGGTCCGCGTTCATTCGTTCGGGCAGTATTTGACAACGTCCCCTGCCTCTTGCTAATCTACTCATACCGACATTGAATTGTTGCTTTCTCGCGGTGTGTCCGAGCGACAAATATAGCAAAAGTGTCGGGTCAGCATCTTCCGTCTTCCCGCGTGTGACCGCGCACGCCGGACGCGGACATGCCGAGGCCGGGGCCCGGCGGATGGTCGGGCCCCGGCGCGGGTCGGTTCGGTCAGCCCCAGATCTCCTGCGCGGTCTCCACGATCAATCGCAGCTTGGCGACCTGCTGCTCCATGGTGAGCCGGTTGCCCTCCACGGTGGACGAGAAACCGCACTGCGGGGACAGGCAGATCTGGTCGATCGGCACGTACCGGCTGGCCTCCTCGATACGGCGCTTGAGCGTGTCCCTGTCCTCCAACTCGCCGCGCTTGGTGGTGACCAGTCCGAGAACCACCATCTTGCCCCTGGGTACGAAGCGCAGCGGCTCGAAGCCGCCGGACCGTTCGTCGTCGTACTCCAGGAAGAACCCGTCCACGTTCAGCCCGTTGAACAGCGCCTCCGCCACGAAGTCGTAGCCGCCCTCGGCCGCCCACGAGGACCGGAAGTTGCCCCGGCACATGTGCGTGGTCACCGCCATGCCCTCGGGCTTGTTCGCCAGCACCTCGTTGAGGTGGCGGATGTAGATCTCGTGCTGGTGCTCGGCGTCCCCGCCCTGCGTGGCGATCCACTCCCGCTGCCTGGGGTCGTTGAGGTAGGCCAGGCTGGTGTCGTCGAACTGCAGGTACCGGCAGCCCAACTCGCCCAGCGCCCGCACCTCGGCGCCGTAGGCGGCGACCAGGTCCGCCCAGAACTCCTCCGGGTCCGGGTAGACCCGCGGGTCGATCAGCGCGCTGCCGCCGCGGTAGTGGACCATGCTCGGTGACGGGATGGTCAGCTTCGGCACGGCGCTGGTGGTGACCTGCGACAGGAAGCGGAAGTCGTCGGCGAAGATGGTGTGGTCGAGGTGCACTCTGGCGTCCACGTGCAACGCCGCCGGGGTGAACTCGATGGTGCCGTCCGCGTTGCGGAACTCGACGGTGATGTTCCCCGGCGCCTTGCCGATGCCGCCCAACTGGTAGATGAAATCCATGTGCCAGGAGGCCCGGCGGAACTCGCCGTCTGTCGCCGACCGCAGGCCGACCTCCTCCTGCATACCCACCACGTCGCGAATGGCCTCGTCCTCGATCTCGCGCAGCTGCTCGGCGGTGATGCTGCCCGCCGCGAACTTGTCGCGGGCCTCCATCACCTGCGGCGGCCGCAGCAGGCTGCCCACGTGATCGGCGCGGAAGGGGGGCACTGTTCGGTCCGGCATGATCCTCCTTAGGGCTCCGCGGATTCGCGCGGGCGCGCGCCGTGGTCGTTCCGGGTGCCGCGGCTCAACGCGGTCATCGAGGTTCCTCCGCCCGCTCACGACGCGACTCGCGTCCGATCAGCCGATATGCATGTTCCTATCAGTCGCGCACCCGACGAGTCACGGCATGTCCGCGAGATTCTTTGACGGTCGTCACGCGCGTTGTCACATGCGCCGTCCTGGCCGCCCGCGCGCGGTGCGCTCCGGTCGCCCCACCCCCGGCGGCGCCGCGGCGCCGCGGGTTAGGCTCGCCTAAGTCGTGTCGACAGCGGGTCGAGAGCAGGGAGACAGCCGATGGCCGAGCGTCCGGAGCGGAAGCGGCGAAAGCTCCACCGTGCGCGGGTGCGCCGCACCGAACGGATCACTCCGCACATGATCCGGGTGGTGCTCGGCGGCGACGGCCTGGCCGAGTTCACCGCGGGGCAGTTCACCGACCACTACGTGAAGCTGCAGTTCCCGCGGCCGGGCGTGGACTACCCGGAGCCGTTCGACCCGGAGGCGGCTCGCCGCGACCTGCCCCGCGAGCAGTGGCCGTACAGCCGCACCTACACCGTGCGCGCCTGGGATCGCGAGGCGGGCGAGCTGACGATCGACTTCGTCTACCACGGTGACCGGGGCGTGGCCGGACCGTGGGCGGCGGCCGCCCGGCCCGGTGACGAACTGCTCTTCTTCGGCCCCGGCGGCGGCTACGCGCCGAGCGGTGACGCCGACTGGCACCTGCTGGCCGGTGACGAGAGCGCGCTGCCGGCGATCGCCGCCTCGCTGGAACGCGTCCCGGCCGGCGCGCCGACCCGGGCGTTCGTCGAGGTCGCCGGCCCGGAGGAGGAGCAGCCGCTGGCCACCCCCGGCGACGCGGAGATCGTCTGGCTGCACCGCGGTGCCGCGCCGGTGGGCAAGCTACTGGTGGAGGCGCTGCGCGGGCTGGCATTCCCGGCCGGCCAGGGGCACGCGTTCGTGCACGGCGAGGCCAACTTCGTCAGGGACCTGCGGCGGTTCCTACGAATCGAGCGCGGGCTGCCGCGCGAGTGGCTGTCCATCTCCGGGTACTGGCGGCTGGGCACCGACGAGGACGGCTGGCAGTCCGGCAAGGCCGAGTGGAACCGCCGGATCGAGGAAGAGGAGGCCACGGCGGCCGCCGCGTCCTGACCGTCCACAACGGACGTGGGTGAACGGCGGATGTCGCGTACCGGTCCGATTCGCCGGCATGCTGGCCGCGGTCCTCGCGGTGGGGCGCCGGACTACCGGTCCGCACGGTCGGTGCCCGCCGCGTCGGAGTCGGTGCCGGCCAGCGCGGCGTAGCCGGGCCGCAGCAGGTCCACCACCGGGCGGCCGCGCACGGTCAGCGGCAACGGGTCGAGTTGGTCCAGCAGCGCGCCGGGCGCGGCGACCGCGCCGGGCGCGGGGGAGGGCGGCGGATGCGGCGCGGTCCAGAAGGTGTCCAGGCAGTCGGCGAGCGCGGGGGCCTCGCCGGCTTCCCCGGCGGCCGTTTCGCCGCCGCCCCGGCCGCGCAGTTCGCGCAGGTGGTCCAGTAGTTCGGTGCGGGTGCGGCCGCGCCAGGCGAGGATCTGGAACGGGTCGGAGTCGAACGACTCGGCTAGCAGGTAGCAGGTGGCGGCGAGGTGCTTGCACGGCACCTCCCAGTCCGGGCAGGAGCAGTCCATGGACAGCTCGCGCTGGCTGTCCGGGAACAGTTTCAGGCCCAGCCGGTCGAAGACGTCCTCGATGTCCTGCGGCATCTGGCCGGCCAGCAGCTTGGCCGCGTACCAGGCCTGGCCGGCCAGCGCGTCCTCGACGCGCCGCCACTCCGCCTCGCGGAACGCCCGCACCGCGATCCGCACCTGGTAGGGCTCCGGCCGGGAACCCTGCACCCGGGCGACCACCACGCTGGTGGACAGCGTCATGCCGAGTACCTGGCCGGCGCGGGCGTACCGGCGGCCGCGGGCCAACCGGCCGCCCATGCCGAACGACTCCAGCACCTCGATGAACCGCCGCGACCACCAGGTCTGGGCGATCTCGCCGCGGCGGCTGCGCGCCCGGATCCCGCCGGCCACTTTGCGTGGCGGGCCCGGCGGATCCTCGTACCACCACGGCCTATTCACCAACCGCCTCCTCCGACAGCATGACCAGGTCACGCAGCTCCCGGGTGGACAGTTCGGTCAGCCACGACTCTCCGGCGCCGACGACCATCTGGGCCAGCGCCTTCTTCTCCTCGATCATCCGGTCGATCTTCTCCTCCAGCGTGCCGATGCAGAGGAACTTGCGCACCTGCACGTCGCGCCGCTGGCCGATGCGGAACGCCCGGTCGGTGGCCTGGTCCTCGACCGCCGGGTTCCACCACCGGTCCAGGTGCACCACCTGGTTGGCGGCGGTGAGGGTGAGGCCGGTGCCGCCGGCCTTCAGCGACAGCAGGAAGATCGACGGGCCCTCGGCGGACTGGAACCGGCGCACCGCCTCGTCCCGCGCCTTCTTCGGCGTGCCGCCGTGCAGGAACAACACCTCGGTGTCGAACCGGGCGGACAGGTGCGGCACGAGCATGCCGGCGAACTCGGCGAACTGGCTGAAGCACAGCACCTTGTCGCCGTCGGCGAGCGCCTCCTCGACGATCTCCTCCAGCCGGGCCAGCTTGCCGGACCGGCCGGCGACCCGGGAGCCGTCGCCGAGGAACTGCGCCGGGTGGTTGCACACCTGCTTGAGCTTGGACATGGTGGCCAGCACCAGGCCGCGGCGCTCGATGCCCTCGCTGCGTTCGATCCGGGCCAGCATGTCGTCCACCACCGCCCGGTACAGCGACGCCTGCTCGGCGGTGAGGTTGCACAACTGCTTCATCTCGATCTTGTCGGGCAGATCGTCGATGATGGCCGGGTCGGTCTTCAGCCGGCGCAGCACGAACGGGCCGGTCACCCGGCGGAGCCGGGCGGCGGCGTCCTCGTCGCCGTAGCGCTCCACCGGGACGGCGTAGCGGGCGCGGAAGGTGCTCACCGAGCCCAGCATCCCGGGGTTGACGAAGTCCATAATGGACCACAGCTCGGCGAGCCGGTTCTCCACCGGCGTCCCGGTCAGCGCCACCCGGTGCCGCGCGGTCAACCGGCGCACCACCTGCGACTGCTTGGCCGCCGCGTTCTTGATGTTCTGCGCCTCGTCCAGCACCACCCGGTCCCAGTGCACCGCGGCGAGCGCGGCGGCGTCCCGCGCGGCCAGGGCGTACGTGGTGATCACCAGGTCGTGCCGCCCGGCGGTGGCGGCCAGTTCCTCGCCGGTGAGCCGGTCGCTGCCGTGGTGCACGTGCACGGACAGGGTCGGCGTGAACCGTTCCGCCTCCCGCTGCCAGTTGCCCACCACCGACATCGGGCAGACCAGCAGCGTGGGCGGGCGCCTGCCGTCGGAGCGGGCCAGCGCCTCCAGCGCGAGCAGTTGCACGGTCTTGCCCAGGCCCATGTCGTCGGCCAGGCAGGCGCCCAGGCCGAGGCCGTCCAGGAAGGCCAGCCAGGCCAGGCCGCGGCGCTGGTACGGGCGCAACTGCGCGGCGAACGTGGCGGGCGGCTCCACCGGCTCCAGGTGGCGATCCACCCGGCCGGACAGCAGGTCACCCAGCCAGCCGTCGCCGGCGACCTCGGTGACCGGCATGGGCAGGTCGTCACCGTCCGGGTGGACCGCGCGCAGCAGCACATCGCCGGCGGTCATCTGCCCGGACCGGGCGCGTTTCAGGAACGCCAGGCCCGCGGCCAGCCGCCGCTGGTCGACCTGCACCCACCGGCCGCGCAGCCGCACCAGCGGCACCTTGGCCGCGGCGAGTTCGGCGAGTTCCGCCTCGGTCAGCGGCTCGTCGCCGACCGCGAGGTCCCACCGGTAGTCCACCACCGCGGAAAGACCGGCGCCGTCGGCGCGGCTCACCACGCCGGCCGCGCCCCGGGTGCTGGTGGTGAGCCGCAGGCCCAGGTCGGCGGACGGCCGCCAGCCGGAGGGCAGCAGCACGCCGAAGCCGGCCTGGTCCAACGCGGCGGCGTGGGTGAGGAACCGGTACGCGCCCTCGGTGTCCAGGGCCAGTTCCACCGGGTGCCGCTCGCGCAGCGCGGCGTCCAGATCGGGAAACAGCCGGCTGGCCCGGCCCAGGTCGGCGAGCAGCAGCTCCTGCGGGTCGCCGACCCACCGGTAGAGCACGCCGTCGGTTTCCCGCCACACCTGCGCGGCCGGCACCAGCACGCTCGGCTCGTCCACCGCCTGCAGCAGGAACCGCAGCCGCCAGCCGCCGTCCTCGGCGTCCACCTGCTCCGGGGTCTCCAGCCGGAAGCAGGTGCGCACCGGGGCCTCCCGCACCCCGCTGGCCCGCCAGTCGGCGAGCCGTTCGGCCAGCCGCCGGACCTGTTCCGGATTCCCCGCGAAACGGGGTTCGCCGACCAGCGCGGCCAGCCAGGCCGTCACGGTGGCGTCCGCCGCGGTGGCCCGGCCGCGGCGGGACGGGGCCAGCCGCACCCGCCGCTCCGCCAGCCGTGCCCGCACGTCCGCGTCGACCAGCGCGTCCAGCGCGGTGCGCAGCACGTCCTCCGGCCCCCGCCCGTCCAGCGAGCCGGGCTCGACCCGCTCGGCGCGGCAGGCGGGCGGCATCGCGTCGCGCAGCGCGGCGAACCGGCCCGCGTCCGGCCCGTACAGGGCGGCCCGCCAGCGGGCGGCTGGCCCGGCCACCACGTCGGGCAGCACCTTCCCGGCGGCCACCAGCTCCCGGGCCAGCGCGGCCACCCGGGCCAGGTAGCGCACGGACGCGCCGGCGCGGCAGTCCTCGGCACCGGTGAGTCCGTCGGCCAGTACGGCCAGCGCCGTGGCCGGAGCGAGCCGTACCACCGGCACCAGCCACGGCCGCAGCCGCGGCCTGCCCCGGGGCGGTGGGCCGGCGGCGAGCGGGTCGCGGACCAGTTCCGGCGACGCGATGGGGGTGGCGCCGCGGGAGGGGAGCAGCACGGGCAGCCCGTCCGGCTGCGCCGTGCCCCGGTCCACCGGCAGCAGGTCGAGCAGCGCCTCGGCGGGCGCGGCGAACGGGTGCCCGTCTGGCCCCCGCCGCGCCGCGGGCTCCCGGCCCGGCGGCGTCGACTCGCGCGGCCGGCGGCCGGTCCCGCGCTGCGGCAGCCGGGAGTCCTCCGCCCACAGCGCCAGGCCACCGTCGGCCGTGGCCAACCCGTGCAGCGCCAACACCGGTACTCGTCGCCTCGCCGTCGCCTGGACATCCCGCCGCGTGCGCCCCGCGCACGCCCCTCGGCAAGCACCCTACCCAGCGAAGACGGTGGCCATACCCGCCACGCTCAGGGCAGCACGGCTCCGAGTTCGCGCCGAGTGCCCGGGTAGCCGGGCGCGGCGAACGGGCGAGCGCCCACCGCGCCGCATACCGTGGACTCGTTGGATGCCATCCACGTCGGGAGGTGGGAGCGATGCTGCTGGCGCGGCTGGCACGCGGCATCGGCACGGGCGTGCTGGCCGGTCTGATCGGCACCGCCGCCATGACGCTCTCCAGCACGGTCGAGGCGAAACTGCGGAACCGGTCGGGCAGCAAGGCTCCCGCGCAGGCCGCGGAGAAGCTGCTGGAGATCGAGAAGTTCCACGACGAGGCCGCGGAGACGCGGTTCAGCAACCTGGTGCACTAGGGCCACGGCACCGCGCCGCCACGCCGACCGCTGGTGTCACCCGCGCGGGAACGGTCTAAGCCTCGACCGGTCAGACCGCAGTCGGGTTCGCCTCCAACTCGGCGAGGTACGCCTTGGCCTTCTCCGGGTCCATGAACCAGTCGAAAAGATCCTTGGGGTTGTTGAAGCCGTTGGCGAACCGGTCGCAGAGCGCCTGGTGCTTCATGCCCGCGCCGATCAACTCCAGCACGTGCGGGGGCGGCGGCTGCAGCATGGCGTTCGACCAGTTCGTGGAGTACTGCACGTCCTCCCAGAACGCGTCGAAGGTGCGCTGCATGAACTCGGTGTCGAACGGGCGGTCGCCGTGCTCGAGAATGCGGTTCAGGTAGATGGACGCGCACTTGCTGGCGTTGTTGGAACCCTGGCCGACGATCGGGTCGTTGGCCACCACGACGTCCGCCATGCCCAGCACGGTGCCGCCCGAGGGCAGCGTGCCGACCGGGTGGCGAACCGTCGGCGCGAACCGGCCCTGCAGCGTGCCGTGCGCGTCGGTGAGTTCGGCGTCGCGGTAGCGGTCGTACTCCCACGGGACGAACTCGCGGATCAGTTCCAGAGTGCGGTGCAGGTGCTCACCGGGGTCCCGCAGGTCGGCGAAGCTGTCCAGCGGGCCGCCCGGAATGCCCTCGAAGAAGAGGATGTCGCACGGGCCGCTGGTGGTCAGTGCCGGGATGATGAACAGCTCACCCACGCCGGGGATCAGCGTGATCCGCACCGCGTCCGCGCGCAGGTGCTCCGGGCGCGGTCCCATGCCCCGCACGTAGGACACGGCCAGTGACCGCTGCGGCTCGGTGTACGGCGAGCGGGACGCGTCCCGGCCGAACAGCTCGACCAGCTCACCGCGGCCCGCGGCGACGACGACCAGGTCGTACAGGTTCACGAAACGGTCCAAATCGGACACCGTGACGCCGTGGATGACCAGGTTTCCGCCGCGGTTCTCGAACGCCTCCATCCAGCCGGCCATCTTCACCCGCTGGTCCACCGACTGCGCGGGACCGTCCAGCCAGCCCACCCACTCGATCATCGGCTTTCCCTCGCCGGCGACCGCGACGTTCAGACCCTCGATGCGCGGCGCGTCGTTGTCCCAGAAGTTGACGCCCAGATCGCGCTCGTGCCCCAGCGCCGTGTCGAACATGCACTGGGTCGACATGACCCGACCGCTGTACACCTCCTCGGGCGTGCGCGCCGACAGGACGGTGACGTCGTACCCGTGGCTCTGCAGGCCGAGCGCGAGCTGCAGACCTGACTGACCGCTACCGACGACGAGGATCTTCCGCATACGTATCTACTTCCTTCCGCCCGGAGCGTCGGACCGGGGCGTGAACATGTCGACGGGGCCACTGGCGACGGGATCCTAGGCGACGACCGTCAGCGCGTGACGGATCAGTTCCTTCAGGACGTCCCGGGCGGATTCGGGCTTGCGCGCGTCGCACAGCACGATGGGCACGTCAGGGGAGAGCGCGAGCGCCTCCCGGACCTCCTCCACGGGGTGCGTCAACATG
The DNA here is from genome assembly GCF_005405885.1 of Gandjariella thermophila. GTDB lineage: Bacteria > Actinomycetota > Actinomycetes > Mycobacteriales > Pseudonocardiaceae > Gandjariella > Gandjariella thermophila. The sequence goes on along the minus strand of NZ_BJFL01000004.1, from coordinate 16,650 downwards.
CCGTCGAAGCAGTTGACCGCCACGATGAACGGCAGATCGGTGTCGTTCTCGAAGTAGTTCACCGCGGGGAAGCAGTCAGTGATACGCCGGGTGTCCACCAGGATCACCGCGCCGAGCGCGCCGCGGACCAGGTCGTCCCACATGAACCAGAACCGGGACTGGCCCGGCGTGCCGAACACGTACAGGACCAGGCCCTCGTCCAGGGTGAGCTTGCCGAAGTCCATGGCGACGGTCGTGGTGCTCTTCTCCGGTGTCGCGGCCAGGTCGTCCGTCGCCTCGCTGGCCTCCGTCATCAACGCCTCGGTGGTCAGCGGAGGAATCTCCGACACGCTCCCGACCAGCGTCGTCTTGCCTACGCCGAACCCGCCGGAGACGACGATCTTGGTCGAGATGGTGAGCGGCTCGGAACCGTCAGGAGATGGTTTGTAGTCCACGAAGCACCCTCTCCAGCAATCCACGATCCGGCTGTCCGGCCACGTGGCCGGTGGGATGAACCTGGACCTGACCGTGGTCGGCCAGGTCGCTCACCAGCACCCGCACAACTCCCAGCGGCATGGCCAAACGCGTCGAGATCTCGGCGATCGACTGTTTCACCTGGCACAGGACGTAGATATCCCGCGCCTCGGGGATCAGCTTGTCGCGGACGTCCTGGTCGAAGTCGGGAACGGAGATCAATGTTTCCAGCAGTAGCGGATGGCGTGACCGAGTACGGCCCCCGGTGATGGCGTAGGGGCGGACTCGGGCACTTCTGCTCTGGTTGGGGATCACCATGGCCGTCTCTCTTCGTGGGCTGCGCTCCCGCCGTCTCCTCCGGCGTCGTCATTGGGCAAGCGCTTCGCGGAGCTCCATGCGAAGTTCCGGGGTGAGCACGTGGCCCGCGTTCTCCACCAGCAGCGTCATCTGGTAAGCGACGACCTTCATGTCGCACTCGGAGGAAGCGAGCACGGTCAGGCAGGAGCCGTCACTGATCGACACGAGGAACAGGTAGCCGCGCTCCATCTTCACGATGGTCTGCTCGCAGGTGCCCTGCCCGAACAGGCGGGAGCTGCCCTGCGCCAGGCTCAGCAGGCCGCTGGCCAGCGCGGCGAGTTGTTCCGCGTGCTCCAGCGGCAGACCGTCGGAACGGGTGAGCAGCAGCCCGTCGACGGAGACGACGACGGCGTGGTTGACCCCGGGCACCTCCGCGACGAAGTTGTTCACCAACCACGTCAGGGTCTGTGCTTCGTTGCTCAACGGTCGACTCACGTCTGCCTGCTCCGTTCCCTTCCGCTGCTGATCACTGTTCTGAGCCGCCCCCCTCGTCGCGACTCCCGGCGCCGCGCTGCTCGGCGGCGTGCGCGTGGGAGTCGTCGGGCCGGCCGGCGGCGGCGTCGCGCAGCGCGGCGCTCTGCCCGGCTTGGAAGGCGTCCAACTCGTCGTGGATGCGCTGGGCGGCGCTGCCGGTGGGCGCGACCGGCTTGCCGTCGGCCGGTTCGGGCGCCGCGCTCCGGCCGCTCTCCAGCGGCGTGCCGGCCGGGGCGGAGGTGGGCGGCGGTGTGCCGGCGGCCGCGCCGCGGTAGGGCATGGTGCTGCGTGGGATCCGCCGGGGAAGTCCGCCCGGGGTGGTGGCCGGCTGGCCGTCGGGGGTCGACGTCCGCGGCGGCGTCTGCCGCGGCGGTAGCGGCGGAAGGGTGTTGTCCTGCGCGATGGTCACGGTCCGCGGCCGGGCCGGGGCCTGCGGCGGGCGCGCCGCCGGCGCGGGCGGGTTGGCCTGGATGATCCGGTCCGGCAGGGTGACGTAGACCACCGTGCCGCCGCCGGCCCGTGCCTCCATGCGCACTCGGATGCCGTGCCGGTGCGCCAACCGGCTGACCACGTACAGGCCCATGTGCCGGGTGACGCTGGCGTCCAGCACCGGGGCACCGTCCAGCCGCGCGTTCAGGTCGGCCAGCCGGTCGGCGGCCACGCCGATGCCGCCGTCCTCCACGACCAGCACCGTGCTCGCCTCCCCGGGGTGGCCGCTGACCTGGATCGGGGCGTGCCGGGGCGACTTGGTCGCGGCGTTGTCCAGCAGTTCGGCGAGCAGGTGGCTGACGTCGTCGGCGGCCAGCCCGACCACCCGCACGTTGGGCATGGTGCCGAGCTGCACCCGGCTGTAGTCGGTGGCCTCGGAGATCGCCGCGCGGACCACGTCGAGCAGCGAGACGGGCTCGAACTGGGCGCTGTTGCTGTCGTGGCCGGCGAGGACCAGCAGGTTCTCGCTGTGCCGGCGCATGCGGGTGGCCAGGTGGTCGATCTGGTAGAGGAAGGACAGTTGCTCCGGGTCCTCCTCGCGGGCCTCGGCCTGCTCGATCAGCTTCAGCAGCGACTCGACCAGCGTCAGGTCGCGCAGCGCGAGGCTGGCCAGCACGTCGGGAAGCAGGTCGCGGGACGGCGGCCGGTGGTAGGCGAGCGAGGTCGGCACCGGCCGCCGCCGGGGCGGCGGGTACTCGCCTTGCCAGGCCCGGCGCAGCGCGGAGACCAGCCGCGAGCCGCGGTCGACCAGCTCGTTCAGTAACTCGTTGCTCAGGCCGCCGCGCCCGCCCAGCGGTGACCGGGCCGCCTGCGGGGTACCTCGGTCATCCGGGTACGGCGCGGAGCGAGCAGCGCGTGAACTGGAAGAGGGTGGCTGTGCCACGACAAATCTCCTTATCACACAACCTGCACCACGAGTCGGCGAGGCCGCCGAATAGCACCGCGAGGACCTCCGACCCGTCCGCCGACCTGCCGGGCGGCTCACCTACGACACCGGCGGCGTCCGTATTGACTTCGACTCCGTGATACGCAGCCGTTCCGTCCGTCACGCGCCGGGCAGCCTAGCACAATCAAATGCGGCCGATAAGGCGGTGATCCACGCCGTGGCGCGTGTCGGCCGGGGTGTGGCGGACATCCCGAAGATGCCATCGTGGCAAGGAAAATCGCTGATCAGCGCGGTGCGGCCGGACCGGACCGGATTCCGCGCCCTCTCACTATGTGGGACGGGGGTTGACGTGGACGATCATGCGTTATAGCCGTAAGCTAAGCACGCATACGCACTCTTTGCCTTTTGCTGGTCGAGGCGCCAGGTGCGAAACGTGCGAAACGCATTCCTCGCCCCTCCCGCCCGGACGTGCCGGCCGCGGGAGAAATCAGCCACGGAACGCCGGTATGCCGGTGAGCGCCTGGCCAAGCACCAGCGTGTGCATTTCGACGGTGCCCTCGTAGGTGAGTACCGACTCAAGGTTCGTCATGTGTCGAATAACCGGGTACTCCAGCGAGATGCCGTTGGCGCCGAGGATGGTGCGGGCGGTGCGACACACGTCCAGGGCCTCCCGGACGTTGTTCAGCTTGCCGTAGCTGACCTGCTCCGGGCGCAGCCGCCCGGCGTCCTTGAGCCGCCCGAGGTGCAGGGCGAGCAGGGATGCGTTGTGCACCCGCAGGGTCATGTCCGCGAGCTTGGCCTGGGTGAGCTGGAACGCGGCCAGTGGGCGGTCGAACTGCCGGCGCGACCCGGCGTACTCCAGCGCGGTCTCCAGCGCCGTCCGGCCGGCGCCCACCGAACCCCACACGATGCCGTACCGCGCCTCGTTGAGGCAGCGCAGCGGCGCGCCCAGCCCGGTCGCCTCGGGCAGCATCGCGTCGGCGGGCAGGCGCACGTCGTCGAGCACCAACTCGCTGGTCACCGACGCCCGCAGGGACAGCTTGCGGTGCATCAGCGGCGCCGCGAAGCCAGGGGTGCCGGCGGGCACCAGAAACCCGCGGATGCCGTCGTCGGTGCGTGCCCACACCACGGCGACGTCCGCGATCGAGCCGTTGGTGATCCACATCTTGCGGCCGTTGAGCACCCAGTCGTCGCCGTCCCGGCGGGCCGAGGTACGCATCGAGCCGGGATCGGAGCCGTGGTCCGGCTCGGTGAGCCCGAAGCAGCCGATGGTGTCCCCGGCGGCCATCCCGGGCAGCCACCGGCGCTTCTGTTCCTCCGAGCCGAACCGCCAGATCGCGAACATCGCCAGCGAGCCTTGCACAGAGACCAGTGAGCGGATGCCGGAGTCGCAGGCCTCCAGTTCCAGGCAGGCCAGCCCGTAGTGCACCGCGCTGGCCCCGGCGCAGCCGTAGCCCTCCAGGTGCATGCCGAGCAGCCCGAGCCGGCCCATCTCCTTGGCCAGTTCCCGGGCGGTGGGCAGCTCGCCCCGCTCGAACCACTCCCCGATGTGCGGGGTGATCCGGTCGGCGCAGAACGCGCGCACCGTGTCCCGGATGGCGATCTCCTCCGCCGACAGTTGGGAGTCGAGGTCGAGCGGGTCGTGCGGATCGAAGCGCGGGGTCATACCTTCTCCTCGGACGTTGCGGGGGTCGCCAGCCAGGCGCGCACCTCGGCGTCGTGCTGGCCGAGCGCGGGCGGCGGTGTCGGCGTGGCCACCGCCGACTCGGAGAACGTGATGGGCAGCCGGATCTGCGGCGGGTGGCCGTCGCCCAGATCAAGCAGCGGGTCGAGGCCGAGGGCGGCGGCGTAGTCCACGGCGGCGCCGACGTCGTTCACCTGGGCGCAGGCGACCCCGGCGTCCCGCAGGTCGCGCTCCCAGTCGGCCGCGCCGCGTTCGGCGAGGACAGGTTCGAGCAGCCCGACCAGCTCGTCGTGGTGCGCCACCCGGGCGGGGTTGGTGGCGAATCGCGGGTCGTCGGCCCACTCCGGCCGGCCGAGCGCGGCGGCGAGTACCCGGAACTGCTGGTCGTTGCCCACGGCCAGGACGAGGTGGCCGTCCGCGCAGCGCAGCGCCTCGTACGGGGCGATGCTCGGGTGCCGGTTGCCGTCGCGTGCCGGGCTCTCGCCGGTGGCCAGGTAGCCGGCCACCTGGTTGACCAGCGCGCCGAGCAGGCTGGACATCAGGTTCACCTCGACGTGCTGGCCCCGCCCGGTGCGGTCCCGGTGGCGCAGCGCGGCGAGGATGCCGGTCAGCGCGTCCTTGCCGGTGAGCACGTCCACCAGGGCCACGCCGACCTTGGTTGGTTCCCCCTCCGGGCTGCCGGTGATGCTCATCAGCCCGCCGGCAGCCTGCACCACGAAGTCGTACCCGGGGAGGTGGGCACCCGTGCCGCTGCCGAAGCCGGAGATCGACGTGTACACCAGGCGCGGGTTCAGTTCCCGGGCGGTGGCGTAGTCCAGGCCGTAGCGGGCCAGCGCGCCGGGCCGGAAGTTCTCCACCAGCACGTCGGCACGCCGCACCAGCTTCACGGCCACCTCCCGGTCGCCCGGGTCGGCGAGGTCCAGCGCGACGCTCCGCTTGCCCCGGTTGAGGCAGGCGAAGTACGCGGAGGAGTGCGGCGTCCACGGCGGACCCCAGGCGCGGGTGTCGTCGCCGGTGCCCGGCCGCTCCACCTTGACCACCGTGGCGCCGAGGTCGGCCAGGGCCATGGTGGCGAACGGCCCGGCCAGCACCCGGCTGAAGTCCGCCACCAGCAGCCCGGACAGCGGCAGCTCGGCACTCATCGGACACCCTCCGTGCGGCTAATATTGGATCCAATATAACCATGCCCGACCGTGGAGAGGCCGCGCCATGACCGGCTTGCGAAGCGCCCGGCCGCCGACCGTCCAGCAGTACGTGCTGGAGAGCCTGCGCGCCGCCATCACCACCGGCGAACTCGCGCCCGGCGCGCCGATCCGGCAGGACACGGTCGCCGAGCGACTCGGCGTCAGCCGGGTGCCACTGCGCGAGGCGTTGAAGATCCTGGAGGGGGAGGGGCAGGTGGTGTACCTGCCCCGCCGCGGCTACATCGTCGCCGAACTCTCCCTGGAGGACCTGGTCGAGGTCTACCGCATCCGCGACCTGCTGGAGTCCGAGGCCGCCAGGGCGGCGGTCGGCCGGCTCACCGACGCCGACCTGGAACGCGTGGCCGAGGCCCAGCGGGACGTCGAGCAGGCCGCCACACGTGGCGACCTGCTCGCCATGACCGAGGCGAACCGGCGGTTCCACTTCGCCATCCTGGGCGGCTGCGGGATGCCCCGGCTGCTGCGCATCATCCGCAACCTGTGGGACTCCACCGACGCCTACCGGTCCGTCTACTACAACACGACGGCCAACCGCGCCCGCGTCGAGCGCGAGCACCGGGCGATCCTGGCCGCCGTGCGCCGCCGCGACGCCGACGACCTGGTGCGCCTGCTCGCCGTCCACCGCGACCACGCCGTCGCGGCGTTGCGGGAGATCATCGCGCCGCCGGACGGTACAGCTCGTCGTGCGCCTTCTCGACCAGAGTGACGAAATGCCGTTCCGGATCCTTGACGAGTTTGTGAATGCTCACCACCACGGGACAGGGGCACGGAGCGGTGCACGTCGGGCAGTTTCCCGACGCGCGCACCGGATGCTCGACAAGCAGGCCGCGGATCACGGTCACCAGGTCCGGAATGAGGATTCGCGCCGTCCTGATGTCCTCGTTCGTCCACGCCCCGAAGCGGGCGGACAGCGCTTCCGCCTCGTCGATGTGCTCGTAGATGTCGTTGCGCAGCAAGGCGAACGCGTCCTCCGTGATCGGTGGGATGCTGTCCATCGACGTCCTTTCCCTATTCGCCGGATGTGGCCGAGCATGAGGAAATCGGCTTGTCCCCGGGACAGACAATGCACCCGTTCGGGGACACTTCTTCGAAGCCGATGTGGACGCCCTCGCCATTGTCCTAATGTGCGCCGCATGCGCGACCGCGAACCGACGATTCGCAGCCGGGAACTGGGGGAGGGGTTGCGCCGGGCCATGCGGAAGGCCGGGCTCAACGGTACCCAGGCCGCCCAGCAGCTCGGCTGGTCCACCAGCCGCGTCTCCCGGCTGTTATCCGGCAAGCGCGGCGGCAGCGAGGTCGACGCGGCGTCCTTCCTCGCCGTCTGCCGCGTCACCGGCCGGGAACGCGACCGCCTGCTCGCCCTCTGCCACGAGCAGAACACCCCAGGATGGTTGCAACAGCACGGTTCTAGCCTGCCCAAGCAGCTCCGCACCCTGATCGACCACGAGAACAAGGCCACCGCGATCAGCGACTTCGAGTTGGCCGGCATACCCGGTCTGCTGCAGACCGGCGACTACGCCCGCGCGGTGCTCAGTCGCGTCGTCAACGTGCCGGCGGACGAGGTCGAGGACCGGGTGGCCGCCCGGCTGGCCCGGCAGAGCCTGTTCAGCCGGGAGCGGCCAGCACGGTTCGCGTTCTTCGTGCACGAGTTCGCGCTGCGGCTGCCGGTCGGCGGCCCGGCGGTGATGTCCGACCAGTTGCACCACCTGCTCCGGATGTCCGTCCGGCCCTCGCTCACCCTGCGCGTGCTGCCCGCGGCGCTCGGCGCGCACCCTGCCATGACCGGAGCCTTCCGGTTGATGGAGTTCGCCCAGTACAAGCCGGTGGTCTACGTGGAGAGCGAGACGTCGTGCCTGTTCCTGGAGCAGCCGCAGGAGATCGCCGCCTACCGCAACATCCTGGCGGCCCTGGCAGATTCCGCGCTGAACGCGGAACAATCGCGGGAGCTGATTGCCACCCTGGCAACCGAGCTCTATGCGGATCGAGGGGACAACGATGGCCATGCCTGAGCCGGACCGCATCGTCTGGCGCAAGAGCAGCCGCAGCTACGGCAACGGCAACTGTGTGGAGGTTGCCTGGCGCACGAGCAGCTACAGCATGGGCAACGGCGACTGCGTGGAAGTCGGCTGGCGGACGAGCAGCTACAGCGTCGGCAACGGCGCCTGCGTGGAGGTCGCGCCGGCGGCGGCCGGGGTGCTGGTGCGGGACTCCAAGAACCCGGACGGCCCCACCCTTTGCTTCGCCACCCCGTCCTGGCACGCCTTCCTGCACACCGTCACCGGTCGCCGACCGTGACGACGCGGGACGTCCCGAGAACCTTTCCGGCCGTGCTCGCCGCGATCGGCAAGAAGCCGGGCGACCGCGTCACCGTCCACCTGACCGAGCGGCTGGGCTGAGCCGGGCGCTACCGGCCGGCGGCCAGGGCACGTAGGCTGCCTGGCCATGGCCGCTCCGCCGCGCCGGGCGCGGGTCGAGGACGTGCACGAACTCGCGTTGCGGATGCCCCACGTCACGGTCGAACGCGGGACCGGTGGCAACCCGATCTACCAGGTCGGCGGCAGGTCGTTCGTGTTCTTTCGGAACCCGCGCCCGGACGCGGTCGATCCCGAGACGGGGGAGCGCTACCGGGACGTCATCGTGATCTGGGTACCGTCCGAAGCGGACAAACAGGCACTGGTTCAGGATCCCGAATCGCCGTTCTTCACCACCCCGCACTTCAACGGTCACCCCTCGGTGCTGGTGCGGGCCAGCCGGATCGGCGACCTCAGCTGTCAGGAACTGGTTGAAGTCATCGAGGACGCCTGGCTCTCCCGAGCTTCCCGCGCACGGCGAGCGGCCTGGCTCGCGGCCCAGCAAAGGCAGGCGCCGGGCGACGGTTGACCGCCCGCCGCGGACCGCCCGGCGACCTCACGGGTTTCGGACGGTGAACGTCGCGGTGGCGGTAAGCCTGCTGCTCTGGCCGGTGGCGGTGACCCTGGCCCTGCCGGCGCTGGTGTCACCCGGCACATTGAGCGTGGTGAAGAACTCGCCGCGGTCGTCGGTCCACGCCCTCGCCCGGATGGACATGCCGACGGTCACCTCGATGTCCTCGTGGGCCCAGAAGCCACGGCCGAAGAGATCCACCTGCGTGGTCGGCGGCCCGAACTCCGGCTGCAGCCGCAGGCTGGTGGTCGCCGCCGGAGACGCCGTCACGGGCGTCAGCGCGAGGCCCGCGGCCAGTCCCGCCGCGCAGAGCAGCCGCGGCCAGATACGCCGAGCGTTTCGCCGACTTGTCAACGGCATCGTCCACGCCCTCCCCCCGCGGACAGCCACGCGCCGTGAAGTCAGCCACGGGCTGCCCCGCCGCGTGCACGTAGCAGACCTGCGCCTGTAGGAGACCTCGGCCCGCAGCGGCCGATTCAGGGCCGAAGGCATGCACGGAGTGCCGACGAACGGCCTCGCCGGGCTGGGCCGTTCGGCCCGGCGCGGCAGCAGCCGGCCCGATTCCCCCGCCGGACGCGGCGTTGCCGCCCGGCGGCACACGGTGGCCGGTGCGGTTCAGAACCAGGTACGCGGGCGGACCGCGTTGGCCCGGTCGACCAGGGCGATTCGCTCCTCGGGGGTTTCCGCGTGCCGGGCCAGGGCGCGGTAGCCGCGTTCCAGCCCGAGGCGCAGGTCGCGCTCGGTGAGCCGGCAGCCGAGCAGCGCTTCGGATTCCCCGTCGACGTCGCCGGGGCGGCCGGCGTGCACCCAGTTCAGCGCCGCGGTGAGCACCTCCACGGCCAGCCGCGCCTGCTGCCCGTGGTCGAGGTCGAGTTGCTGCAGCCACCCGCAGGTCTCCGCCAGTTCGTCCGCGGACAGCTCGGCCGGGTCGCGGCCCACCGTCCTCGCCCGGATGGCCGCGACCTGGGCGGCCACGTGGTGCCGTGAGGTGTCCGGCACGCCGCGCAGCACCTCCACGGCGCCCGCCCGGTCCTCGACCCGGCGCAGCGACCTGGCCAGCCCGAACGCCGCGCTGACGTAGTTGTGGTCGGTCCGCCAGACCCGGTCGAAGTAGGTGCACGCGGTGGTGTTGTCACCCGCGCACTCGGCGGAGGCGGCAAGTGCGAGTTTCACCGCGGGCTCGCCCGGCCGCAGGTCGTACACCCTCTCGAAGCAGTCCCTCGCCGCGGCGGGCCGGCCGGCGGCAAGCTCGGCCACTCCGCGGTACCACGCGAGCCGCCAGTCCGCCGGCTCGGTGACCGCCATGTCGTCCAGTTCGACCAGCGCCGTGGGCGCCTCGCCGCGTTCGATCAGCGCCCGCACCAGGCGCAGCCGCACCTCGACGGTGACCAGGGGAGCGGTGCGCAGCGCCTCGACCAGCTCGGCGGAGTCCGCGGTGGCCGCGGTGGCCAGCCAGCCGGCCGCCGGGTCGGCAGGGTCGACCTGCGGCACCGGCAGGGCGGCGGCCACCACGGCCGGGTCGGGACCGGCGTCCGCGGCTGCCTCGGCGTCCACGCCGAAAACCCGCCGCTCCGGGCTGAACGCGGTGGACGGAGCCGGCCGGGGCTGGCCGTCCTCGATCGCCAGCACCTCGCGCAGCACCCCGGTGAGCTGGTCGGCCATCTCCTCCGCGGAGTGGAACCGCCGCGCCGGGTCGGCATGCGTGGCGCGGCGCAGCAGCCGGTCGAACGACTCGAAGCGGGTGAGCACCGGCACGTCGGACCGGGCCGGCAGCCGGTCGGCGAACCGGCCGGTGTAGCCGTCGAAGTCGAAGGTCAGCACGGCGAGGGTGCGCCCGACGGTGTAGAGGTCCGAGCTGACCGACGGACCCTTGCGGGGCACCTCGGGCGCCTGGTAGCCGATCGTGCCGTACACCGGGCTGTGGTGGTCGTCCATCCGCCGCACCGCGCCCATGTCGATCAGCTTCACCGCCTCGTCGGTCTGGATCACGTTGTCCGGCTTGAAGTCGCAGTACAGCAGGCCCAGGTCGTGCAGGTAGCCCAGGGCGGGCAGCACCTCCAGCACGTAGGCGATGGCCTGTTCCAGGGGCAGCGGCGCGCCCCGCCCGTCGGGCGGGCAGCGCAGGTCGCGGATGGACTCGCCGCCGACGTACTCCATCACGATGTAGCCGGTGGTGGTGCCGCTGGCCTGGTCGGCGTGCTGCACAAAGTTGTAGATGCGCACGATGTTCGGGTGCTCGACCTCGGCGAGGAACCGCCGCTCGGCCAGCGCCGCGGTCATCGCGTCCGGGTCGTTGGCGTCCAGCAACCCCTTGAGCACCACCCACCGGTCGCTGACGTTGTGGTCCCTGGCCAGGTAGATCCACCCGTAGCCGCCGTGCGCGAGGCAGCCCAGCACCTCGTACTGCCCGGCCACCAGTTCGCCGGGGGCCAGCCGGGGCCGGAACGAGAACGCCGACCCGCAGCGCGGGCAGACACCCTCGGGTTCGCCCTCCCGGCCGCTCGCGCTGCGCCCGACCGGCTCGTGGCACCGGCCGCAGACCCGCTTCGATTCCGGCACCCGCGGATCGGCCAGCACCGCGGTGGCCGGGTCGCGGTAGGGCACCCGGGGCACCTCGACCAGGCCGGCACCCATCCGGGTGCGCCGGGACGTGCGGCCCGAGGAGTAACGCGGCCGGCCGGAATCCGGCGGCGCGGCTCGCCAGGAATCCTCGGCCGAGGCGGTCGGCTCGGGCGCGGCCGCGGTGTGTTCGGCCGCCGCCGTGTCCTCGGCGGGCACGCGGGCCGCTGCCGCCTGGGTCTGCGGCGGCGTCGCGGGCGGACGTCTGGGGGACTTCACGGCTAGTCCCGGTACCTCGCCGGTGGCGGTTGCGCGGGGCCCAGGGCGGCGCCGAGCCAGTGCTGGTAACTGGCCTGCCACCCGCCGTCGGCGCGCATCCGGTCCAGCACGGCGTTGACGAAGCGGACCATGTCTTCGGCGCCCTTCGGAACGCCGACCCCGTACGGCTCGTCGGTGAACCGCGGGCCAACCACCACGGTATACGGATCCTGCGCCACCATGCCGGCCAGCACGGCGTCGTCGGTGGAGATGGCGTCCACCTGGCCCTGCTGGAGCATGACCAGGCAGTCTCCCCAGTCGTCCACCCCCACCACGACCGGATGGGACGCAGCCTGGGCCACGTGGTGGATCGACGTCGAGCCCTTGGCCGCGCACACCGGCCGGCCGTGCAGGTCGTCGAGGCCGCGGAACCCGGAGTCGCGGCGCACCAGGATCCGCTGGCCGGCGTCGTAGTAGACGGTGGAGAAGTCGACCGCGCGCGCCCGGTCGCAGGTGATGGTCAACGTGCTGGCCACCAGGTCCACGTCGCCGCGTTGCAGCACCGGCACCCGGTCGGCGGAGCTGACCACCACGTACTGCACCCGGTTCGGGTCCCCGAAGATGGCCTGGGCGACCTGCCGTATCACGTCGATGTCGAAGCCCTGGATGGCGCCGGTGAAGGGGTCGCGGAAGCCGAAGAGGTAGCTGCTCTGGTCCACCCCGACGATCAGCCGGCCGCGCTGCAGGATGCGCTCCATGGTGGACCCGGGCGGCATCTGACCCGATGGCGGGAGTGGACCGGTCGGCCGCAGGCTCGCGGTGGGATCGCAGGCCGCCGCCTGGGTGGGGGGCTCGGGCGGTTCCGCGGGCACGGTGGTCACGCCCAGCGGCGCCGGTTCAGCCGCGGACACCGGCACGTCGGCGCCGCCGCCACCACCGTCCGCCGGTGGCTGCCCGGCACACCCGGACACCGCCATCGCGGCCAGCGCCGCCGCGGCCAGCGCAAGCCGTGCCCGCCGGTTCACCAGTACTCCCGCATCCGCTGCCATCCGGCGAACGCCGTTCCGCCCACGGCGAGCACGGTGAGCAGCGCCAACCCGGCCGGCACCGGGTCCAGCACCCGCTTCGCCGTGGTCACCTCCCGGTCGAAGCCGGCGGCGGCGGCCCGGATCGCGCGGTCCAGGTCGCCGTCCACCCGCCCGAACGCGGTGCCGCTGCTGGTCTCGTCCGGGCCGATCGCCGCCTGCACGGCGTCGTTGTACCGGCCCGCGGCGTACAGCGCGCGCACCCGCTCATGCGCGGACACCCACACCTTGCTGTCTCCGAACGCCTCGCCCGCCGGGGCGCGGACCCGTGGGTCGTCAACCTGGGTACGCACCTGGTCCAGCACCCCACCCGCCCCTTCGGCGCCGACCAGCGTGCCGACGATCCCGGCGAAGTGCTGCTCGTAGCTCTGCGCCTCGCCGTGCGCGACCAGGGCCAGGGTCTCGTCGCCGCGCGCCTCCAGCGCCGCGATCCTGGCCCGCGCGAGCGTGTCGACCAGCGCGGAGCCACCGCCCCGGCTGGCCGCCACGTGCCCGGACACCGTGGTCGCGGCGAACGCCGTCCAGGCCAGCGAGGCGACCACCGCGCAGGACGCGGCCAGCAGGCCGAGGCTGAGCACCCGGTTGGTGCGCCGCGCCAGGTACACCTGGGCGACGACCAGGGCGACCAGCGTCAGCAGGCCGACCAGCGCGGCCGGCATGGGGAACGCGGCCGCCCGCCGCTCCATCACGGCGACCCGCGCCGACTCGGCGGAGTAGACGTCCTGGGCGGCCGGCAGCAGCCGGGTGCGCAGCAGCCCGGACGCCTCCCGCAGGTACGCCGCGCCCACCGGCAGGCCCTGCCGGTTGTCCACGCGGGCCCGCTCCACCAGCCCGGTGTAGACCGGAAGTTCGGTGTACAGCGTGCGCAGCGGGCTGGTCAGCGCCGCCTCGCCGGCCGACCGCTGGTTGGCGGTGGCGAGCGCCACCTCGGCGGCGGCGATGTCGGCCCGGTAGCGGTCGCGCACCGGGGCGGGCTCCAGACCGCCGGCGAGGAACGCGCTGGCCGCGGCCGCGTCGGCGTCGGAAAGCGAACGGTAGATCTGCTGGGCGGCCGCGCCGAGTGACTGGCTGCTGGAGGCCAGCCCGTCCAGCGAGGCGCGCTGATCCTGTCCCGCCATGGCCGCCGACACGCCGAAGGCCAGGATCAACCCGGCCAGCGCCGCGGCGGCCAGGCCCAGCAGGCCGGGCGTGCTGCGCAGCAGCCCGACCCGCGCACGCCAGCGGTCCCGCCCAGCGGTGGGAACCGTGGGTACGGTGCGCGGGGCGGCGATCGTCATGGCCGCCGGATCCGTCCACCAACCGGGCACCAGCCGGTCGGGCCAGTGCCGCGTGTGCTCGGCACCGTCGTACGCACCACCCCCCAGGCCGGGCGTGACGCGGGGAGCGTAACAGCGTCACCGGCGTCGTACCAGCGCTGCGTGGCGCCGCAGGAGGGCGGCACGGCCGGGACGCACCCCTGCGGTGCGCGCAGCGCGACCAGCGGCACCGGATAGCCTGTACGCGGGTTCGTGTCAGGTCGGCTCCGTGGCGGAGCCGGGTGCGTAGAGGGAGTGACCGGTCATCGACAAGGGTCACGTCATTGCCGGGCACTACCGGTTAGTCGAGCGCATCGGCAGCGGGTCGATGGGCGTCGTCTGGCAGGCGCAGGACGAACGCCTCGAACGCATGGTCGCCATCAAGCAGCTCCTGCTGCAGCCCGGCCTGGGCGCCGACGAGACCGAGGACGCCCGGCGGCGCGCGATGCGCGAGGCCCGCATCGCCGCCCGGCTGCAGCACCCCAACGCGATCGCCGTCTTCGACGTCGCCGAGCACGACGGTGACCCGTGCCTGGTGATGGAGTACCTCGAGTCCCGCAGCCTGTCCAGGCTGCTGCACGAGCGCGGCGCGCTGCCCGTGCAGGAGGCGGCCGCGATCGGCCGCCAGGTGGCCTCCGCGCTGGCCGCCGCGCACGCCGCCGGAATCGTGCACCGGGACATCAAACCGGCGAACATCTTGGTCAACGACAGCGGTATCGCCAAGATCACCGACTTCGGCATCTCCCGGGCCGTCGGCGACTCCACGGTCACCAAGAGCGGCATGCTCGCCGGTACGCCCGCCTACCTGGCCCCCGAGGTCGCTCGCGGCCAGGACCCCTCGCCCGCCTCGGACGTGTTCTCCCTCGGCGCGACGCTCTACCACGTGGTCGAGGGACGGATGCCGTTCGGTGACTCGCAGAACGCGCTGGCGCTGCTCTACCGGGTCGCCGCCGGCGAGTTCGAGCCGCCCCGCCAGGCCGGCCCGATGACCGCCCTGCTCATGCGGCTGATGCGGATGGAGCCGGGAGAGCGCCCGGACATGAAGGAGGCCAGCGAGGCGCTCCGCGCGATCGCGGCCGGCGCGCCGCTGCCGCCGATGCGCACGCCGCCGGCCGGCGCCCCGCGTACCCCGGTCGTCCCGGCTCCGGCCCAGCGGCGGCCGGACCCGACGCGGCTGAACACGCAACCCGTGGAGGACCGCCCGGGCACCCTGGTGGCCGCCCCCGCCGCCCAGCAGGCGCCCCCGCGGCGGCCGCCCAGGGAGCCGCGGCTCGGCGGCGCCTCCGATGGCCGCGGCCCGCGCCGCGCGATCATCGCGGCCGTCGCCATCGTCGTCATGGCCGGCCTCGGCATCCTCGCCGCCAACCTGATCAACGGCAACGGCCACAAGGGCCCCGGCTCGCCGAGTGCCAGCCAGCACACCAGCGCCCCGGCCCAGCCGCCTGCCACGTCCGCGCCTGCTACGAACCAGGGTGAGTTGACCCCGCCAAGCCCGGGCGGACCCATCGACTACACCACGGCGGGTATCTTCGTCATCAACTATTACAGTAGTGCGGACACCCAGGCCAAGTGGCAAATGTTGACCCCGCATGCGCAGGCGGCATTCGGCAGTCAGCAGCAGTTCCAGGCTTACTGGGGCCAGTACAAGCAGACATACGCTCAGCACGCACAAGGCGTGACGACTAATCCCGACGGCTCCCTGCAGGTGCCGCTGGACGTCACCTACATCTCCACTTCCGGTTCGTCGCAAACCACGCATCGCGAAGTGCGAGTGACCCGTGTGGGCGGTCAGCTGATGATCGACTCTGACGCGCACTGAGCGCCGCACCGGTGCTAGCGCGAGCGGCGGCGCTCAGTGCACGGGATAACACAGGGCTAGGGACGCGTCAGAATGGTGGTGTGGCTGTACATCCTGAGGAATCGCAGCCGATAACCTTCGATTGAACGCCAGCGTCATCGAGGGCGTAGGTGTAGTTCGTCGTTGGATAAGCACCCGTGCTTGCCCACAGCTCTTTTCCGTCTGAAAGGCGGTGTATGCCGACCTTGTCCGGAGCCCTTCCATTAATAATTTTGCCCCACGCGCACTGCGCGCTGCGGCTGTACCGGAGCTGGATGGTGGCCCCATCGGGCAAAGGTTCGCTATCGATGGTTTCCGGATCGGAGAATCGATTCGGGTCCATTCCGTCGCACCAGCCGAAGGCTGTCAGCCGCACTGCTGTCTGACCGGCTAAGGCCGTATATCCGTTTTTCGAAGAGTGCTTATTGATGGTGACGTTGATACCAACGAGCGTCGCCACCGCGACAGCCACGGTCACCCAACGCGCGAGTCGATGTCGCAACAAACCCATTTCTTCCCTAGGATCTTAAAATCGTTTCATTCTGCCGCCTATTGATGGCAGGCGATGTACTGTCTTATTATAGCCAAGTACCATTGGTTCGTGCTCGCCAAATGGATGAAACCGCCTTCTCGTTTGATAACTGACAGTAACGGCTAGGATTGCATTAGTCTGAAAGCTGTGATGGATTTGCTGCATTTGGCGGCTTGTCGGCCGCTCGTCGCGGTTACATTGAGCCTTTTTCATCCTGCGGTGATCTCGTAGTTCTGTAGGACGTGGATGGCTTTGGCCAGTCGGCCGGCGCGGCGGGGGCAGCAGCGGAGTTTGCGCAGGATGTGCCAGGTCTTGAGCTGGGCGTTGGCGCGTTCGCCGGGTCCGCGCAGGCGGGCGTGGGCGCGGTTGGCGTCCTTGTGCGATTCGGGCTTGTTGCGGCCCTTGTAGGGCGTGATCAGGTGGCGTCCGGTCGGGTCGTAGCCGTGGTAGCCCTTGTCTCCCAAGGCGATCAGCCCGGTCTCGTGCAGGGCGGCGAGGATGTTCCAGATTCGGGCCGCGGCGGTGTCGTGGGTGCTGCCGGGCAGGTCACCGGACACCCACAGGATCGTGCCGTCCGGCGAGGCGATCACCTGCAGGTTCATCCCGTGCATCTTGTG